>CAWALU010000019.1:0-48344 GCA_963782985.1 uncultured Bacteroidota bacterium | reverse complement strand
AAGACTAAGCGGAAAATATTTGTTGTGATGCCGCCGCTTCTGAACAACGGTTATAAGTATTCATTTTCTTTTTATTTACTTCATTTATAAATATATTTCAAAACAAAAAAAGCGAGTCTTATGTCGACAATTAATCTACTTTTTATTGGTGATATTATTGGCAAGCCAGGGTTAACTTTAGTGGAATCATGGCTGCCGGAGTTTAATTCAAAAATACAAACCTGATTTAGTAATTGCCAACGGGGAAAATGTTTCCGACGGTAAAGGCTGCACCGAGAAGGAAGGCAAAATATTATTTGATTTGGGCATTCACGTTATAACCGGCGGAAACCATACATGGGATAAATATCAATCTCGAGGTTATTTAAAAGCTGAACCCCGAAGTTTGCGTCCATTAAATTATCCCAAGGGTACGCATGGGAATGGTTACTACGTTGCCGATACAAAAAAAGGAAAAGTAGCAGTTGTAAATATGCAGGGCAGAACTTTTATGGCGACAATTGATTGCCCATTTAGAACCGCTGATTGGGTCGTTTCAAAATTACGAAATGAAACCAAGGTTATTTTTATGGATTTTCATGCCGAGGCTACGGCGGAGAAAATGGCAATGGCTCATCATCTTGATGGGAAAATTAGCGTGTTAGTCGGAACTCATACGCACGTTCAAACAGCCGATGAAAGAATTTTCCCTAAAGGCACAGCATTTATAACCGACGTTGGTATGACCGGACCCTATGATTCAGTTATTGGAATGAAAACGGTCGCCGCTTTAAATAGATTTATTTTTCAAACTCCGCAGCGTTATGAAACTGCCGAAGGCGAAGTTCATCTTTGCGGAATGTTTTTTAAAGTTGATTCGGAAACAGGCAAAACATTGGAACTTGAAAGAATTACCTTTCCTGAGTTTTGTGAAAAAAGTCGATTAATTCTATGTTAAATTTTCCTTTGCCAAGAATTGACAACGATGAAAAATTAAGGGATTTGTTATTAAAATATTGCCGGCTGAATGAAGGCGAGTTTTGGCAAGACCCCCAAAAAAAACATAAAGTCGGATGCATTGACGCCGCAAATGAAAATCAAATAAAAACGCTTCTCGGAAAACAAACCGCCGCTTTAGCAGTTCACGATCCGCCTTATAACTTTGTTGCATTTCAGAACGAGATATTGAAAATTTTATTGCCTGGTCAAAGCAATGGATTAACAATTCCTACAACTCACTGTCTGAAAAATCTTCAATATATATTTGGCTTGGCGCAGATCAGAATAATAATTTTCAGCCGCTAGCTGATTTTATTTTGATGATGAAAGAAAGCGGATTCAAATCCCGCAGCTTTATTACCATGCGCAACCAGCGCGGTTACGGCACCCAAAAAAATTGGATGTCAGTTAGGCAGGAACTTTTATATTATGTAAAAGGAAATCCAAATTATTTTGTTGAAGCCGAATACACAGAAATTCCAAAAATACTTAAAGGCTATTATAAAAAAGTAAACGGCGAACAAACTGAAAACTTAGAGAGAAGTAAATCAGCAAATATTAGAGCGGGTAATGTTTGGGTTGACGTTCAGCAGGTTTTTTATAGAATGGAAGAAAACATAAACGGATGCTACGCTCAAAAACCATTAAAATCTATTAAAAGAATTATTGAAGCCAGCAGCGCAAAAAATAATATTGTGCTTGATTTTTTTTCACATTCTGGCGCTACTTTACTTGCTTCAGAAATTTTAGATAGAAGATGTTTCACCGCTGATATTGATCCTATTTTTTGTGAGATAAGCATTAGACGACTGGAAAATTTTAGACTTCACAATAAAACAGGCTGGCAAAATTCTAATCCCTTTGCGGAAGAAATATTAAATGATAAAAAACTTAAAAACTATTTAAAGAAATACTATAACATTCATTTTGACGAAACGAAATTAGAAAAAAATTTAATATGATTTTAATTGATGGAAATAAAACAGCGAAGAATATTCGCGCAGAATTAAAACTTAAAATTGATGAACGGATTAAAGCGGGAAAAAATGTTCCCGGTTTAGTTACAATTCTGGTTGGCGAAGACCCAGCTTCACAAGTTTACGTGCGCAGTAAAATAAAAGACTGCGAAGAAATTGGTATGCGCACAAAATCTGAAAATCAACCTTCAGATATTTCTGAAAAAGACTTGTTGCAGTTAATTGAAAAATATAATAAAGATTCAAACTATCACGGTATTTTAGTTCAACTGCCTTTGCCAAAACATATCGATGAAAATATAATTATCGAAGCAATATCTCCCAAAAAAGACGTTGATGGTTTTAGCCCTGTCAGCATTGGCAATTTAGTAATTGGTAAAGATACTTTTGTTTCATGCACGCCGGCGGGTATTCAAGAGTTATTAATCCGCTATAAAATTGAAACCAAAGGAAAGCATGTTGTAGTGCTTGGCAGAAGCAACATTGTGGGCAAGCCCATTGCAAATATTATGCTTCAGAAAAAAGAACATGCTAATTCTGTTGTAACAATTTGTCATTCGGCGGCAAAAGATCTTAAACAATTTACAAGGCAGGCGGATATATTAATTGCCGCAATCGGCAGCGCTAATTTTGTTAAAGCCGATATGGTAAAAGACGGCGTTGTTGTTATTGACGTTGGCATAAATAGAATTGAAGATGCGTCCAAACCAAAGGGCTACCGAATTGGGGGCGACGTTGATTTTGATGAAGTTTCAAAAAAAGCTTCTTATATTACTCCCGTGCCGGGCGGCGTTGGTCCAATGACCCGAGCGATGCTGCTTAGTAATACTTTTAAAGCTTATCAAATGTTTAGTTATTAAAAAATAATTAATTTCAGAAATAAATGAAAAGTTCAAATATTATTCCGATTGGATTAATTGAAAAAAAAATTTATCTGATAAGAAATCAAAAAGTAATTTTGGATGAAGATTCAGCAGAACTTTATGGCGTTGCCACTAAACAATTAAATCAACAAGCAAAAAGAAATTTAGATCGTTTCCCAGATGATTTTATATTTCAATTGACAAAATTGAGTTTAATTCTTTGAGGTCACATTTTGTGACTTCAAAAGGAAAAGGGGAAGAAGATATTTACCCTTTGCATTCACAGAGCAGGGCGTAGTAATGCTTTCAATCGTTTTAAATAGTAAAAAACCTGTCAAAGTTAATATTCAAATAATGAGAGCTTTTGTAAAGCTAAGAGTAATACTTTCAACTCATACAGAACTTGCCCAAAAATTAAAAGAGCTTGAATTGAAAATTGATTCACATGATAAACAAATACAAGGAATATTCGATGTAATTAATCAACTAATTGCACCGCCGGAAATTTCAAAAAAGAAAATAGGATTTACTATAGGTGAATAAAATGAATTATAATATTTCAGATAATGACGTCTCGCCAGAATTTCTTGAAAAAGTTTAAAAGATTTTTATTGCGAAAACGATTCATGCAAAGGCTGGGAAACAAATGTGGTAACGCAGCCAAAGACGGTAAAAAATATTGTTGACCACGGCGCTGAAAGAATTGCCGCGGGACTTGGAATTGGCGGTTCGTTAAATGATAAAAATCTTGCAAGAAAAATTGATCACACTATTTTAAAACCTGAAGCGACTACGAAAGAAATAACTTCGTTATGTGAAGAAGCAAAAAAATATAACTTTGCGTCAGTTTGCGTGAACTCGTCATTCGTTACTTTGTGCGCGGGTTTATTAAAAGGCACAGAAGTAAAAGTATGCACCGTAATTGGATTTCCGCTTGGCGCTGTAACCACCGAAGTGAAAAAGTTTGAAGCCGAGCAGGCAATATATAACGGCGCACAGGAAATTGATATGGTCATTAATGTGGGCAGACTTAAAGAAGGCGATTACGATTATGTTTTTAATGATGTAAGCGAGGTTGTTTCTGTCGCTAAAAAGAATAATGCAATTTGTAAAGTAATTTTGGAAACCGCATTATTAAATGATGGAGAAAAAGTAAAAGCATGTGTAATCTGCAAAAAAGCTGGAGCCAATTTTGTTAAAACTTCTACCGGATTTAGTAAAGGAGGGGCAACTGCGGGCGACGTTGCTTTGATGAAATATGTTGTCGGCAGCGGAATTGGAGTTAAGGCTTCGGGAGGAATTCGCTCCAAAGAAGACGCGGAAAAAATGATTGCCAGCGGAGCGGATAGAATTGGCGCAAGCGCAAGTGTGGCAATAGTAAGCGGCGAAAAAGGAAAAGGAAGTTATTGACAAACCCAATTTCTATTATGAAGCAATCTCACGAAAAAAGTTTAAAAAAGAAGTTGGGTTTGTATCTTTTGTAGAGACGTTTTGCCAACGTCTCTAAATAAATTTAGACGTTCTCAGAACGTCTCTACGAGGGATTTGTAAACAATATAAGTGTATGTGGAGATGAGCCTGCCTGCACGAAGCGTTTCGGCAAAGAGGCAGGGCGTTGTCTCATCTCAAATGTAAAAAGGCAGCGGAAACAAAAGGGACGAGTCATCGCCTCGTCTCTACGAAGGTAAAAATAATTGAGATGATCTTAGATATTATTCTACATAAAACAGACGACGGCGTTACCGCTGAAATTCCTTCTTTAAAAGGATGCGAAAGCTGGGCGCATGATGAAGATGCCGCAATGGATAAAATCCTTGATCTGGCTTCGTATTATTTAAAGACGGATAAATCTAAATTCAAAATTGATAAAGCTCGATCTCACAAAAACAAATCTGTATTCAAACTTTACTTTAACAAAAGTTGATGGCTAAAAGTTATAAATCTGAAAAACGAACAAGCAAAATTAACTCAGTAGTTTCCGCGAGGCAGTATTCTTTAAAAGTTGTAATTGAAAATATTCACGACCCGCATAACGTCAGCGCAATTTTTAGAACCTGCGATGCGGCGGGCGTTCCAAAAGTTTCTTTAATTTATACGGAAGAATCTTTTCCTAAAATTGGGAAAAAATCTTCTGCTTCTGCGTTCAAATGGGTGGAAAAAGAAAAATATAAATCTGTAGATGATTGTTATTCAAAACTTAGAAACGACGGTTTTGTAATTTATGCTTCTGCAATAACGGAACATTCAAAAAATCTTTACGATATCGATCTAACAAAAAAATGCGCGATAGTTTTCGGCAACGAGCATAGAGGCGTTTCTGATGAAGCGGCACAGAAAGCGGATGAGATATTTTTAATTCCGATGTACGGAATGGTGCAGAGTTTAAATGTTTCAGTTGCCTGCGCCGTAACTTTGTATGAAGCTTTAAGGCAGCGCCAAAAAAATGGAATGTATGAATCGAATGGAATGAATGAAATTGAAATGAACGAGTTGATGGAAAAATGGATTAGAAAATAAAAAGTTAAATTGTTTAATGCTTAAATTCAAAAAGCAATTAAGCAATTAGACCCCTTGAACCATTTTTAATTTCCTTAGTATAGAAAAACTAAAATTTAAATATGTAGATGATCCAAGAATTTAATAAAATAAATAAAGTTGAAGGCGAATTAGAACTGCCCGGCGATAAATCGATTTCGCATCGCGCTGTTATGTTTGCGGCGATGGCAAAAGGGAAATCGTCTATTTCTAATTTGTCAAACGGCGAAGATGTAAAAACAACTCAGCATATCTTTGAGCAGTTGGGCGCAATAATAATTAATAAAAAAAATTATATTGAAATTGACGGCGTTGGATTTAAAGGTTTCAAAAAAACGGAAACAGTTTTAGACGCAGGGAACAGCGGCACAACCACAAGATTACTTTCCGGAATTCTTGCCGCTCAAAATTTTAAAAGTGAAATAATCGGCGACGAATCTTTATCTAAACGTCCCATGAAAAGAGTGATAACGCCACTCTCTGCAATGGGCGGTAAAATATCCGCATCAGAAAATTTTACTCTTCCTTTAAAAATATTTCCATCTGAAAATCTAACGGCAATTAAGTATGAACTCCCCATTGCAAGCGCTCAAATTAAAAGCGCTGTGCTTCTCGCGGGACTTCATTTAGAAGACGAAACTTCTGTAATTGAAAAATTTCCTTCGCGCGATCATACTGAAAGAATGCTTGGGTTAAGAATTGAAGAAAATGAGAAGGGTAGAATTATTTATTCTTCCAAACAAAATTATCCTGAAGCAAAAAAATATTTTGTCCCTTCGGATATTTCAACTGCATCATTTTTTATAGTACTTGTTCTTCTATCAAAAAATTCTTTTTTAAGAATTAAAAATGTTTCGCTTAACCCATCGCGTATTGGTATTATAAATATATTAAAACAGATGGGCGGTCAAATTGAATTTGAAAATGAAAAAGTTACCGCAGGCGAACCTTACGGAGATGTCTTAATTAAAAGCAGCGAGCTTTCAAATATTAAAATTGAAGAAGAAATTATCCCAAATATTATTGATGAAATTCCAATTCTTTCCGTAGCGGGAATTTTTGCCGAAGGAAAATTTGAAATTAGAAACGCGAAAGAGTTGAGGGGCAAAGAATCTGACCGAATTAATTCTCTTTGTTCAAACTTTAAAAAGTTAGGTTTAACCGTTGAAGAATTTGAAGACGGTTTCATCATTGATGGCGCTTTAACAAATAATTTATATACATTTGAAAGTTATGAAGATCATCGGATTGCAATGGCGTTCAGCATTCTTTCTTTGTTGTTGATAGATGGGAGCAAAGTTAATAACTTTAACAGTGTTAAAATTTCTAACCCAAATTTTCTAATTCAGCTAAAACAAATCATAAGGTAAAAATTATGGCGGAAGTAAGTCTTAAAAACGTAACCAAAGTTTATGAAGGCGGAAACGTTGCCGTCAAAGATGTAAACATTGAAGTGAAAGATAAAGAGTTTGTAGTTTTAGTGGGACCTTCGGGCTGCGGAAAATCTACTACGCTGCGAATGATTGCCGGGCTTGAAGAAATTTCTGAGGGTGAATTATTTATTGATGGTAAAAAAGTAAATGATGTTTCTCCAAAGGACAGAGACATTGCGATGGTATTTCAAAATTATGCATTGTATCCGCACATGTCTGTTTATGAAAATATGGCTTTCGGGTTAAAGCTAAGAAAGTTTAGCAAAGATGAAATTAAAAAACGAGTTACTGACGCCGCTAAAATTTTAGGATTGGAAGAATATTTAGACCGCAAACCTAAAGCGCTTTCAGGCGGACAGAGACAACGTGTGGCAGTCGGCAGAGCCATTGTAAGAAAACCAAAAGTGTTTTTATTTGACGAGCCGCTAAGTAATCTTGACGCGAAACTTCGCGTGCAAATGCGCACCGAAATTTCAAAACTCCATCACGAACTCGAAGCCACGATGATTTACGTTACTCACGATCAAACAGAAGCAATGACGATGGGAGACAAAATTGTAATTATGAAAGACGGTTTTATTAATCAAATTGATACTCCGTTAAACTTGTATAACTATCCCGCAAATAAATTTGTAGCCGGATTTATCGGCAGCCCTTCAATGAATTTTATAGAAGGAACAATTACCGGGTCATCTTTTAAAACTAATAATGGCGAACTGAGCCTATCTTTAAATGGAAAATATTCCGACAAATTAAAACCATTTCAAAATAAAAAAATATTTGTGGGAATTAGACCTGAAGATATTTATGATTCTCAATCCGCTTCATTAAAGCCAAACTATACAAGCTATAACGCAAGGTTGGAAGTTGTAGAACCAATGGGGAATGAAATATTTTTATATTTTTTAATTGAAGGGAATCAATTTATAGCAAGAATTCCTGCGAGAGAAAAACCACAGCCCGGCTCGCAGCGAACAGTTTATCTCGATACAGAAAAACTTCACTTCTTTGACGGTGAAAATGAAAATACCATTGTATAGTTTTTTTGCGCGGCTGTAAGTTTGAATTACATTTTTATTATTTGATGTTCAAATTTATCTAATTCCAATTCATCAAATATCTTTTTAAAAAATCCATTCCATATTTATTAGCGAAGTAAATAAAATTTAATTCTCTTTCCTGAAGATTCCCATTTGGGAAAAGCATTGCCGCAGCCTTATCTATTTGTCTTACTGTAATTTCATGTTTCCGTTTTTGAGAGTCCTTTGCTTTATCTTTAAGCTCATTTAAATAATGAGAAAATTTTTCTTTGTATTTAATTGTGGAATCTGAAATTGTTTTGTCCAGCGCAAATAACTTTTCTTTTAATTGATCAAGAGTTAAATCAATATCTGTTTTGGATTGATTAAACACTTGTTCAATAGCTGTTTCGGAAATTGCTTCTACTACTTTTAATTTAAGTTTTTCTGCATCAATAAAAATATCGCTAACATTCAAATCATATTTCTCTAAAATTGAGTTTATATTTTTTTCTAATATTGTCGCCGAAGAACGCGGATAAATAAAAGGGGATTCTATATTAAATAATTTATATAACCGCATAACTTGTGCAAAGTAAGAAATTTCACTCGGTCCACCGATATAAAAAGCAGTTGGCAAAATATAATCTTGACAAATTGGGCGCAGCAAAACATTCGGGCTAAAATTTTGCGGATTATTTTCTATTTCATTAATTAACTCTTCGTGAGTAAATTTTTTCTTTTTTCTTTTAAGACGAAAATCGCCGTCATCCAACGGTTCAATTAAATATCTGCCTTCTTCATTTCCAAAAAATAAATTAATCGGTTTTACTTTTACCTGAGCGTGGTAGCCTTCTTCCAGCTTTGCCGAAACATCAACTAACTTTTGCGTATGAGATCTAAATCCATTAATCTCTTTTTAAATATTGGGCGGAGAAGATTTTTAATTTCTTTATTCTGAGGGTTAAACAATACCAAACCGTATTCATCAAAAAGCCAAAATATTAATTGTTGAAATGACTCGGAATATGTTTTGCCTTCTTTATAAATAGATTTTAGTTTGTTTAAAATGTCGTCTGTAAAATCTGTATGACGTAAGTTTTTTTCTAGCTCTTCAAAAAAAGAATTGATAGAGTTATCAATTTTAATATTGCCTACGCTAATTTTTATTTCTTCTTCTTTTTGATTGTCGCCATAATTAATTTTTATTAATTCGTTATTATCATTTATTAAATTTATGTGGTTGACTTCATCAAAATCGTGGTCATCACCTTCCAACCAGAAGACAGGGACAAAATTATAGTCCTTGTATTTTTCTGATAACCTCGCCGCCAATTTTATGGCGGTAATTATTTTGTAAAACGTATAAAGCGGTCCTCCTAAAATGCCAAGCTGTTGACCTGTAACAACCGTTAAAGTATTTTCTTCTTTTAAGATTGAAATATTATTTTTAGTTTTTTGCGAAGGCTGTAAATCTTTGTAGGAATTTAAAATAATTTCGGGCAGTTCAGCTCTAAAACTTCTTTCGGATTGAGAAATACTTTTAAACTTAGTTTCATATTTATCTTTGTTCCGAAAATCATTTTCATAAAAATATTTTACATTTTCAAACTCATATAAATAATCTAAAAAAAGATTTTGATGACCGGGAATATCGCTGAAATTGATAGACATTATCTCTCCAGATTTTATAATTTTTAATGATTAAAGTAATAAAATTAAGCCTGCCTAACAAAGTAAGGCGTATGAAGTGTGCGGAGCATTTCTTTTTTAATACTGCTGATATTTAATTATTTTCATAAACAAAAATAAATCGGCTGATGGAAATAAATATTTTAAAATACATTACTTTTAAGCGCGCAGGCAACGCGGCAAAAATCATAATATCTTTTTTATTATCAAAGTTATTACGCAAGCCGATTGTTTGGGGAATGCCAATTTCATATTCAATTGAACCAACAAATCATTGCAATTTAAAATGCCCCGAATGTCCCTCTGGACTTGGCGTTCTTACTCGTCCTTTAGGCTTGCTTAGAATAAATAATTTTAAAAATATAATTGACCAGATAAGCGATACTGGATTTTACATTCAGCTTTTTTTCCAAGGCGAACCTTACATAAATAAAGAGCTTCCTGAAATGATAAAATATGCGCAGGAAAAAAATGTTTATGTTTCGATTAGCACGAACGGGCATTTTATTAATGTAAAAAACATTGATAAAATCTTATACTCAGCTCCCGATAAATTAATCTTTTCAATTGATGGTCTTGATGAAAAAACATATCAAATTTACCGGGTCGGCGGCGCTTTCAAACAAGCTGATGAAGGATTAAGATTAGTCATTCAAAAGAAAAAAGAATTGAAAATGAAAAAGCCGTTTGTGGAATTTCAATTTATTTTAATGAAACAAAATGAACATCAGTTTAACAAAGTTATAGAATACGGAGAAGAGGTCGGAGTTGATAAAGTTGTATTTAAGTCAATGCAGGTAAGCTCAAACCAAAACGCTGAAAAATATTTACCTTTAAATAATAATTTTAGAAGATACACTATTATCAATGGAAATATGAATGTAAAAAGTAAATTAAAAAATCATTGCTTCGCTTTGTGGAGAACTTCAGTTATAACGTGGGACGGCAAAGTAGCGCCTTGCTGCTTTGACAAAGACGCTGAACATGAAATTGGAAATTTGAATAATCAGTCCTTTTCTGAAATTTGGAAATCAGAATCTTATCAGGATTTTAGACAAAAGATTTTACTTAACCGAAAGAATATTGATATGTGCACAAATTGTACTGAAGGATTAGACATTAATATTTTTCAAATTGAAAATTGAATCACTTAAATTTTATACTTACACAATGCTAAAAATAATTATACTACTGGCGATATTATTTTCAGTTACTACCGCAAGATCGGAGTTAAAATCGGATCAAAATAAAAATACTGTTTTTGAATTTCTACCAAGCGGATTACACTTCATTCCTCTGCGCGCAAATATCGATGAAGCAAAAATGGGAGTGTTAATATATCCTTCCAATTGGCATTTAAAAGTTGATATCGGAAATTCAATAGATATTTTAAAATTTAATTTTTCGCAAAACGTTTTTACTTTGGGCGCAGAATTTATGGCTTTCGCCTACGTTACTTCTTATCAAGAATTTCGTTTACAGATTGATGAGCTTGACGGATTTTTTGGAGGCAATTTAACTTATACAAAAAATATTTCTTCAGGAGAATTATTTTCACGTTTTAGAATTATACATAACAGTTCGCACCTTGCCGATGGGCATTGGGATTGGTATAACCACGAATGGCAGAACGGTAAAATTCCTTCAGCCTTTGGCAGAGATTACGCGGAAATAGCGGTCGGACATATTTATCCCGCTGAAAAATATTTATTTAGATATTACGGAATCGCATCTTTTGCTTTTCATCAAAACGCGGGAGGCAAACCTTTAAAGCGGACAATGTTTGGCGGCGGTTTAGAAATTTCTTCTGCAAAAATTATGGGACAAGTTTTTAATAACGATACAAATATTTTTTTTGCGGGTCATATTAATTTTGAAGGAATTCCAAAATACGTCGGCGATCAAAATTATATGGCAGGTTTTAAATTCGGAGATTGGAACGGAAAAGGTATTTTAATTTACGCCTCATATTACAGCGGAGGCGATTTGTTTAATCAGTATTTTACAGATAGAATCCATCGGTTTGGCTTCGGTTTTTCTTTTGAATTTATCTAAGAGCAGAGAAGATTTTGATAAGCAGTTTAGAAATAACGCCAGGAACAAATTCCTCATTCTATAAAAAGAAAAATATTATTCTTTTTTTAGTTAAGATTTTGATAGCATTTGGCTTATTAGCTTTTCTTATCGGCAAAATAAATTTACAGCAAATTGGAAACTCAATTAGTTCAGCAAATACGTTTTATATTTTGTGTGCAATTCTGCTTTTACCTATAAATATTTTTTTGCAGTATTTAAAATGGGAATTCACATGCATTCAAATTCTGAATGAAAATAAAAAATCAAAAATACTAAACTCACTATTTTATGGATTAAGCGCAGGCGCATTTACGCCTGGAAGGATTGGGGAGTATTTTGGAAGAGGATTAGCATTTAAAGAGAAACCAATTTTCAAAGTAACTATTGCAACTGCGTTAGATAAACTATTCCCTCTGTTAGTAATTATTTTTTTCGGATTAATTTCTTCTGCAATTTTCGCAAATCAAAAATATGAAATTGGTTTTGTGAATATTGCTCTAATAGTATTCGGAACCGCCGCCGTCGCTATAATTTTAGTTTTACTATTTAAAAAGAATCGGAAACATATTTACGAAAAATTATTATGGTTTAAGAAATTTCATTTTATAGAAAAATTATTTCTTCAGATTAAATCTTTAAAAGGAGTTAATAGATTTTATTCACTTCAAATGATTTCAGTGTCGGCATTATTTTATTGCTGCTTTGTGTTTCAATTTATTTTGTTGATAGCTGCTTTTTCAAATCATTTTAATTTTATTCCTTATTTATATTCCGTTAGTCTAATTCTGTTTGTAAAAATATTTATAGGACAAATATCAATCGCTGAATTAGGCGTTCGCGAAGGAATCTCGATATATTTCCTATCGCAGATTGGAGTGGCGAACCAAATAGCTTTTAGCGCGGCATTATTTATTTTTTTAATTAATATTTTACTTCCTTCTTTAATTGGATTGATTTTTATTTTCAAGAGAAGCAATGCTTGAAATAATTATTCTAATTCTTTCTACGATTCTTCTGATTCACTATTCTATTTTTTTATTTTCAATCTACTCAGGTCTTAATAATTTAAAATCAAATGAAGCTCGAGATATTGATGAATTCATTTCTATAATTATCCCTTTTAGAAATGAAGCTGAAAATATTTTGAATAGCTTGAAAAGTATAGAAGCGCAATCATATCCGCAAAATAAATTTGAAGTAATTTATGTCAATGATAATTCAACGGATAATTCTGAAGAAATATTAAAATCAGCTATAACAAAAAAAAATATTAAATCGGTAAAAACTGTAAGCGGAAATTTATTATCAGGTCAAAAAAAAAATGCCATCAAATATGGAATTGGACTTTCCAAGGGAGATATAATTGTTACAACGGACGCAGATTGTATTCACCAAAACAATTGGCTGAAAAGCCTGCTAAGCTATTTTGAAACTGATACTGGCTTTGTTTCTGGTCCGGTTGATTTTATTGATGATGGTAAGTTATTTTCAAAATTACAAAGACTTGAATTTGCCGGTTTAATAATTACTGGCGCAGGTTTAATTGGAAATGAGACCCCAGCAATTTGCAATGCCGCGAATTTAACTTATAGAAAAAAAGCATACCATCAAGTAAATGGATTTGAAGATAATTTAAATCTCTCTTCCGGAGACGATGAAATTTTAATGCAAAAAATTCACAGCGACACTAATTATAAAATTAAAGTCTGCTTAAATAAAAATGCTATGGTTTCTACAAATCCGAATAAAATATTTTCTCAATTTTTCGAGCAAAGAAAACGATGGGCAAGCAAGGGATTATTTTATAAAAATAAAATATTGATTTTAAAATTAATTTTAATCTTCTTTTTTTATTTAGGCATTATAGTCCAACTATTTTTAGGCTTAATAACTTCATCAATATTCTTAATTGGGTTTATTATTTCTTTCAGTATAAAATTAGTTTTGGAATATTTAATTCTTCAAAAGGGAATAAAACTTTTGTACACACGAGAAATTTTAAAACCTTTTTTATTGGCAGAACTCCTTCACATTCCTTACATCATCATTTCAAGCGTTAGCGGTTTATTTGGGAATTACAATTGGAAGGGAAGAAACATTAAAAGATAAATGTGAATTTGTATGTTAAATTCTATCGTGCGTCTATTTAAGTATACAATTCAAATTTCAATCTCTAAAAAAAACAAAGTATTCGAACTGCTTTATTTGGCACAAACATTGGCTTAGTTATAATAAATTAAGTTCAATAACCTAAGCGAGGTTTGTCATGAAAAAATTATCAATAATCATTTTAGCATTAATTTTAAGCTACTCTTTTAAGATAGAAGCAAAGAGTCCGGTTTATCCAATGGAAGTCAATGTATTTTACTCTCAGCTTGCTCCATACGGCTCGTGGATCGAATTAAACAGCGGTATGATAGTTTGGCGTCCTAATATTATGCGTAACGCCTGGTCGCCGTATATGGATGGAGAATGGATTTGGACAAGCGATGGCTGGTATTGGGATTCTTATGAGCCGTTCGGTTATGTTACTTACCATTACGGCAGATGGTATAACGACGATTACTATGGATGGATATGGGTTCCGGATAATGAGTGGGCGCCTGCATGGGTAGAATGGCGATATAATGATAATTATATTGGCTGGGCTCCGCTTCCACCTTACGCAGCGTTTTATGTAAATGTTGGAATAATTTTCACAACAAATTATTATACGCCTTATCATCATTGGCATTTTGTTAAATACCGATATATGTGCGACCCATATGTTGGAAAATATTTTGCCGCTCCCTCCAATAATTATGGTATTTATAATAAGACAAAATACAGAACCAATTATGATTATAATAACGGAAGAATAAGAAACAGAGGAGTTGATGTTGAATATATTAGAAATATGGGTGGAAGAAATATTCGAGAGCGCGAAATAAATTTTGTAACTGATCCCAATGGGTTGAATAGAAATACAGCGGTCAAAGAAAAAGATAGAGATGTTATACGCACTTATCAAGTTTCGCGAGATGATGTTAAGTCTGAAAATATTAGAAATGTTGAAATAAAAAAATCGGATAGAAATTCTTCTCTTGAAATAAATAGAATAGCTGTTGGCGACAATAGAAGTAAAATAAGAACAGATGATAAAAATATTAAAGTGAGAGACGATAAAGGAGATTTCAAGAGCGTTAATACTGATAGAACAGTTGAACGAAAAAAAGTTGATGATGTAAAAATTAATGAAAGGCAAGTTGAAGCAGATAAGTCGATCATAAATAGAAATGCTGAAACAAAAAGAAAAGATATTCCGAATAGTAGTCAAAAAGTGCGTAAACAAACTAACTCAACTACAGAAGCTCAAAAAAGATCGGATGTAAAAGTTCAAAAGAGAAATGAAACTATGAAAGAAGTAAAGCAGCCTGAAACTCCAAAAATTAATAAGAGGCAAAATTCTGGAAGTCAAAGTACTCCGACTAGAAATGAAAAAGATTATGAGCAAAGAAAATCTAATTCTTCGGATAATTCTAAATCAAATAGCTACTCTGCGCCAAAAAGAGAGGCAGAAAATAGAAGCGTTGAAAGACAGAAAACCCAACCACGCCAATCATCTGTTCAACGAAATAATTCATCTGAGAGCGGAAGAACCAAATCCGAAAACAGCAGAAGCACAAATGATAAGCAGGAAAGCAGAACTAAAAGCAGAAGATAAAATATCTTTTCATTGAAGTGGTCTCACAAAAAAGCCGTCTCAGAATATGAGACGGCTTTTTTATGTATTAACCTTAGTAATCTAAGTAAACTCAATCGTAAGTCATTTCGAAGGAGTCTTCGACTTAGAAATCTTTCGAGTTATAAGGAAAAGATTTCTTCAGATGTACGAAATGATATAATTGTAAGAGCAGAAATATATTGTACCGAAGGCCGGACTCGAACCGGCACATGGTTTAAGCCATACTGGATTTTGAGTCCAGCGCGTCTACCAATTCCGCCACTTCGGCAAATTTTTGCAGTGCAATATTAAGGTAAAATGCTTTAAGTTTCAAGAAAATATAATTCAATAAAATTATTAATTATTCTTCTTCTCAATCTTTGCCCAAGAATCTCGTAAAGTAACAGTTCTATTAAATACTAATTTCTCTTTAGAAGAATCCTTTGAATCCACACAAAAATAGCCCTGTCTTTCAAATTGAAATCGTTCGCCATTTTTAGCGTTCAATAAGCCTGGTTCAACTTTTGAATTTATAATTTCAAGTGAAGAAGGATTTAAAAATTCCTTAAAATCTTTTTCTTTATCGGCGTCGGGATTTTCAACTGTAAACAATCTGTCGTATAATCTTACTTCGGCGTCAACCGCATGTTTTGCCGATACCCAATGAATTGTTCCCTTAACTTTTTTATCGCTCTTGCCTGAACCGCTTTTTGTATCAGCATCGTAAGTGCATTTCAGTTCAGTAATATTACCATTTTTATCTTTTATAACTTCTTCACATTTTATAATATAGGCGTATCTTAAACGGACTTCTTTGCCGGGCGATAATCTAAAAAACTTTTTAGGGGGATCTTCTTTAAAATCATCCCGCTCAATGTAGATTTCATTTGTAAATGGAATTTTTCTAATTCCCATTGAGTTATCTTCAGGATTATTTACCGCGTCTAACTCTTCAACTAAGTTATCGGGATAATTTGTAATAGTAACTTTTAAAGGATTTAAAACCGCCATTACTCGCGGCGCTTTTTTATTTAAATCTTCTCTTATGCTGTATTCGAGAAGCGCAACATCAGTCATATTTTCCCGCTTGGCAACTCCTATTCCTCCCCAAAAATTTCGAATTGATTCGGGAGTGTAGCCGCGCCTTCTAAATCCTGAGATAGTCGGCATTCTCGGATCATCCCAGCCCTTAACATAATTATTTTCGACAAGCTCTCGTAATTTTCTTTTGCTCATTACTGTATAACTAAGATTGCCGCGCGCAAATTCAATCTGCTGCGGATGATGAATTTCTAATTCATCTAAAAACCAATCGTAAAGAGGACGATGATTTTCAAATTCCAAAGTGCAAATTGAATGAGTGATCCCTTCAATCGAATCTGACTGTCCATGCGCCCAATCATACATTGGATAGATGCACCATTTGTTGCCGGTGCGATGATGAGGCGCGTGCCTAATGCGGTACATAAGAGGGTCGCGCATATTCATATTTGGAGAAGCCATATCAATCTTTGCGCGCAGCACATGTTCGCCGTCTTTGAACTCGCCGTTTTTCATTCGTTCAAATAAATCAAGATTTTCTTCCACGCTTCTATTTCTATAAGGACTATGATTCCCCGGCTCGGTAGGAGCGCCTCTGTTATTTTTTATTTCATCGATATTTTCTGAATCAACATACGCCTTACCTTTTTTGATGAGAGTAACAGCAAAATCATAAAGCTGATCAAAATAATCCGAAGCATAAAACAATCTATTTTCCCAATCAAAGCCCAGCCATTTTACATCCTCCATTATTGAGTCAACATATTCCACATCTTCTTTTGTCGGGTTTGTATCGTCAAATCTTAAATTACATTTGCCGTTATAATGTTCCGCTAACCCAAAATTTAAGCAAATAGATTTTGCATGACCGATGTGCAAATAACCATTTGGCTCAGGTGGGAAGCGGGTGTGAACTTTTTTATCGAACTTATTATTTCTATTGTGTTCATCAATAATATCATGAATAAAATTGGAAGGGGATGAGGCGTCATTTTTTGATTCATCTATTTTTGAATGATCATTATTTTGTGTTTTTATGTTTAATGGTTCCATAAAATTTCTTAAAAATTATTTTTGTTCGATGTTTATATTAATTTAAAGTTTCAACGACTAATTTTATACGAGCTAAAGTTTCATCTTTACCAATAATATTTACAATATCAAAAACACCGGGACCAGCGCCCATGCCCGATACCGCCAATCTTAAAGGATGAATTAATTTTCCATTTCCAATATTTAATTCTTCCGCCGTTGATTTTAAAGCCGCTTCATAATCTTCTTTATTTGGATTGGTTAATTTTGAAAACGCTTCGGACAATTTTATTAGCAATTGCCCGCTGTCTTCTTTCCATCTTTTCTTAACAGTGTCTTCTTCGAATATTTCCGGAGATTGAAAAAAATAAGGACTTTTTTCTAAATACTCTTTTACAAATGAAACTCTTTCTTTCATTGCATCAATTACTTTAATTAAGTATTCATCAGAGTAAATATTTATTTCATACTTTGAATTTTTAATTTCATCTTTTAATACAACAAGTAATTCTTCATTTGTTTTTTTGCGGAGATGTTCAGCGTTAAGCCAGTTAAGTTTTTCAACGTTAAAAATAGCTCCGGATTTATTTACTCTTTCGAGAGAAAAATTTTCAATCAACTCATTTAAATAATAAAACTCCTTGTCGTCGCCCGCAGTCCAGCCAAGCAGGGCAACAAAGTTTATCAGCGCTTCTTTTAAATATCCTTTTGATTTATAATCTTCAACCGCCACGTCGCCCTGCCTCTTACTTAATTTTGATCGGTCTGAATTTAAGAGTAAAGGCAAGTGAGCAAAGATTGGCTTTTCCCAATTAAAATATTCGTAAAGTAAAATATGTTTTGGAGTTGACGAGAGCCATTCTTCACCGCGAATAACGTGAGTGATTTCCATTAAATGATCGTCAACTACATTTGCTAAATGATAAGTTGGGTAGCCGTCGCTCTTAATTAATATTTGATCGTCAACTGTGCCGCTGTCAAACTCAACGCTGCCGCGAACAATGTCTTTGATAACAATTTTATTATCCGGCTTAACATTTAGCCTTACTACGAAAGGGTGTTTCTGTTCTAAATTTATTTTTATTTGTTCAGCATTTAAACGCAAGCAATGTTTATCATATTTTGGCTGCATCCCATTTTTTTGCTGCTGCTCTCTTATTTCTGTTAGTCTTTCACTGCTGCAAAAACAATAGTAAGCATTATTATTACTTATTAATACTTCAGAATATTTTTTATAAATGTCCAACCGTTCCGACTGTAAATAAGGACCAAAGGCGCCTTCTTTATCCGGACCTTCATCGTAATTTAATCCTACCCAATTCAAAGTTTCAATCAAATTATCAACGGCGCCTTCAACAAACCTATTACGGTCAGTATCTTCAATCCGAAGTATAAATTCACCGCCATTTCTTTTTGCAAATAAATAATTGTATAAAGCAGTGCGCAAGCCGCCTATATGAAGGTATCCGGTTGGGCTTGGCGCAAATCTGACACGTACATTTTCATTAATCATAAAAAAAATAGTAACATTATTAATAAAAATTTGTTTGTTAAAATAAAGATTTAATTGGAGAGAATCAGCGGAAAAGACAATGCTTAAACGCCAACTTTACTTTCGGTGTAGAATTTTACCTTCTCTATAAATTCTTGACTGTCAATTGGTTTAGGAATATAATCGGTGGCTCCGGCTTCCAAACATTTTTCCCTGTCGCCTTTCATTGCGAATGCCGTTAAAGCTATTATTGGAGTTTCCTTATACGGCGGCAATTGACGAATTTTTTCAGTGGCTTCAAATCCGTTCATCACCGGCATCTGCATATCCATTAAAATTAAATCGTATTTATGTTCCTTCGCCTGCTCTAAAGCTTCTTGTCCGTTTTCAACTACCACAATTGATTCAAAATTATTTTTCTTTAATAATCTTGTAACAATTATTTGCGAATGTTTATAATCTTCCACAAGTAATATTTTAACGGTATCTTTTTTCTTTTCAATTTCTTCCGGTTTAGCAGGCTCGTCAAAGCGGTTAATCATAGCGTTAATGGTATCCGCCAGGTCTTCAATATTAGAACTGCTCTTGTGAAGCAGATCAGAAAACAATCCATCTATTTTAGCAAGATCGTCCTGATAATTTTCTTTACCAGTATAAATTATAATAGGAAGATTTTTAAATTTCGGATTGCTCTTAATTACTTTAATTAAATCAAAGCCGTTTAATTCAGGCATATCAAGATCGATTATAGCAAGATCAATATTTTTGTTTTCAATTTTTTCATAAACATCCATCGGTTTCGATTCTGCGATACAATTGTAACCTGCCTGGTTTATAGCTTCTCTTATTAAATTCAAAGTCGGCGCATCATCATCAACTGCAAGAATGACTGAATCTTTTTTTAATTTATAGCTGCCCAAAACTTCAACAAGATATTTATATTTTATCGGCTTCACAAAATATTCCACTGCGCCCATTAAAAATGCTTTTTGCTGTTCAGCTTCAACAGAGCATACAATAACGGGAGTGTTTTTGGAATTCTTGTGTTCGCGAATAGTTTTTAGTAACTCAAAACCGTTTGCGTCGGGCAGAACAATATCCATCAACACTGCCAAATAAATTTCATTATCAATCGATTTTAAAGCCTGCTCGCCAGAGTTGACAATCGTGGGATCGTACCCCCATTTATTCAAATAATTGCTCAACAATTTTGAGGTTGCGTAATCATCTTCAATAACTAAAACTTTATTTTTTTTGCCCGGCTTAGGGAGGGAATTAATCTGCGTTTCAATTGGGGAAAGAGTTTCAACGTCAAAAAATAAATTATAAGTTGTGCCTTTGCCGATTGAACTTGAAACTTCAATTCGTCCTTTTAGTAATTCCACGTAACGTTTAGACAACGTTAAACCAAGACCCGTGGACGAGCCAGCTTTTGTTTTGCTTAATTCATTAAGTGAGAAAGGTTTGAAAACATCTTTTAATTTTGAAGTGGTAATTCCAGAGCTTGTGTCGGATACTCTAATATTCAATTGGTTGTTTTCGGAAAGCGAAACATAGATAGCAATCTTTCCTCTTTCAGTCATTCTTAGAGAATTAGTAATAATATTAACAAGCGTGTATCTAATTTTTTGAGTGTCGATTTTTATCGTTTCAGGTAATCTTTTATCAATATCAATTAAAAACTCGATAACATTTTTATCAATCTTTTCAGAGAAAAGTTTTACGATATCTTCTATAAAATCTTTTAAATTAATATTAGAAGGGGTCTCGCGGCTTATACCGGAATCAAGTTTTGAAAGATCAATTAAATCGTTAAGCAGAGACAAAAGATTATATGCGTTTTCTTTAAGCGTAACTACGTATTCATTTTGTGAAGAGCTTAAATTATCTTCATTCAGCAACGAAGCAAAGCCCATTATGCTGTTGGTGGGAGTTCTTAGCTCATGAGCAATGTCGGTAATTATTTTGCTAACCGAGGAATTACCGGATGATTTAGACCAAACATTTAACAAATTACTTATCGCTTTAGCGATTATCTCTATATTTTCTTTATCAGATTTTGAAAATGGCGTGCGCTTTGCAATTTTTATAACGGCACAATCAGTGGGGGAGTATTGAACTAATAAACTTCCTTCATAAACAACGAACTCGCTTGCTTGAATTTGACAATCGCTTTGAGTATTAAATATTGGATCGCTTCCATTAGATTTTAATGATGAGCAATGATTACATTCTGCAATAGAATTTATTTCGTAAGATTTTTTAGCTTCGTTGGATTTACCCAAGACTAATAATTTATTATCATCGGTTAACTTAAAAATTAATACCGCTTGCAGTTCATATTCACTGACTAAAAATTCTGCTAATTGATTTGGAAATTCATCTGAGGATTTAATGGAAGATTTCAACAGTGCATTGTATCGATTGAGGAAATCTATTTTAGAAATTTGCATACGTTCCTAAAAGTTGCTGTTTAGTTGTAGTGTTTATTTACGCTTAATTGTAACCAATTGCAAATATAATTATTTGAAATTAAAATAAAAAAATATATTTCAAGCTTTGTAAATTAAAAAATTTCTTTGCGTCTAATTATAAAATTTTTTTTTGGATTGTGAGTTAATTTGTATCGGTATTCTATCATTTTAATTATTATAATTATCAAGCTCATAGCAAGCTTATGTATAATTAATAATTTTGAACATAATTCGGAAAAAATTAATGGAGAATAAACAGGTTGTAATTATCGGCGGAGGATTTGGCGGAATGAACGCCGCTAAAGTTTTAGCTGACTCTGAATTTAATGTAACCATCATTGATAAAAATAATTATCATAATTTTCAGCCGTTGCTTTATCAAGTTGCCACTGCGGAATTATCGCCCGGCGATATTGCCGTTCCAATTCGCGCCATATTCAGAAATAATAAAAATATAAAAGTGATAATGGATGAAGCTTTATCGATTGATAAAGAAGAAAAAATTGTTCAGTTAAAAGATTTAAGGGTAAGCTATAATTATTTAATAGTTGCTCCGGGATCTAAGCATTCTTACTTCGGTCATGATGAATGGGAAAAATTTGCGCCCGGTTTAAAATCATTAAACGACGCTCTTGTTATAAGAGAGAAAATTCTCACCGCTTTAGAGGAAGCTGAAAAAATAAACGACCCTAAAGAAAAAGAAAAATATTTAAACTTTGTAATAATTGGTGGAGGTCCTACCGGCGTTGAATTAGCCGGGGCTATCGCAGAAATTGTTAATCACACCTTAACTAAAGATTTTAGAACATTCGATCCTAAAAAAACAAAAGTGTATTTGATTGAAGGAACGTCAAAACTTTTAAGCGCTTACCCCGATGAATTATCTAAAAGAGCAAAGCAGGATTTAGAATCAATGGGAGTTGATGTCATCCTAAATAAAATGGTTACAAATGTTACGGAAGATACTCTTTCGATGGGCGATGAAATAATAAAAACAAAAAACATAATTTGGGCTGCCGGCAACAAGGCTTCCCAATTAATTAAAAGTTTGAATACTGAAGTTGATAAATCGGGGCGCGCAATCGTAAATAGAGATTTAAGCGTAAAAAATAATTCAAACATATTTGTCATTGGCGATGCCGCGGCATTTATTGAAAATGGAAAGCCATTGCCGGGAGTTGCGCAAGTTGCAATTCAACAAGGGAAATTTGCCGCTGAAATAATCAAAAGTAAAAAAGATTTTAGCGACAGACCTACTTTTAAATATAAAGACAAAGGCAATATGGCTACAATCGGCAGGGCAAAAGCTGTGGCGGAAATAAAAGGTTTTAAGCTAACAGGATTTTTCGCGTGGGCTGCCTGGTCATTAATACATATTTTATTTTTAATTGGATTTAGAAATAGATTTAGAGTGATGGCGGAATGGATATGGCTTTATACAACTTTTAAAAGGGGCATTCGGCTTATTGTTAAAGGCGAAGACGATGAAAATAAATATTAACTCTATTTGATAAGTTAAGATTTAAAAGTAAATTTTAATTAAATAATTAGTTTTATTTTACTTTAAAATTATTCCATTTCATTGCTATCTATGTTAAAAAAATCGAATGTATTAATTGCCGAAGACGAAGGCATAATTGCAAAAGACATTAGCGTTACTTTAAAACGTTTAGGTTACAACGTTGTTGGGATCGCTAAATCGGCTTTAGACGCAATGAATAAAGTAGATACACTATTACCAAATTTAATATTAATGGATATAATGTTAGACGGCGATATTTCGGGAATTGAAGCTGCTCAACAAATTCAAGCAAAACATGAAATTCCAATAATTTACTTAACTGCGCTTGCAGATGAAGAAACTATTCACCGTGCTAAAATTACTGAACCCTTTGGATATCTGCTGAAGCCATTTGATGAAAGAACCTTACATTCCACAATAGAAATGGCATTGTATAAACATGACATCAATATGAAACTTCGCCAGAGAACATTAGAACTTGAGGCAGAAAAAAGAAAAACCGATGCCCTTCTTCATAATATTTTACCCGTTGAAATAATAGACGAATACAAATTGAAAGGAAATATTCAGCCTAGAGAATATAATTTAGTAACTCTCCTTTTTACAGATTTTCAAGGCTTCTCCACCATTTCTTCTCAGATGAGCGCAAGTGATCTAGTAAATGAATTAAATGACATTTTTAAAAATTTTGATAATATTCTTGAAGATTTCGGTTTAGAGAAACTTAAAACAATCGGCGATTCTTACATGGTAGGCAGCGGATTTCCCAAAGAAAATAAAAATCATGCGGTTGATACTATTTCAGCCGCCATAGCAATGAATGAATATCTTGCCGAAAGAAATCTTAAATCAAAAAATAAATGGATTATGAGAACAGGCGTTCATTCGGGCGGAGTTGTCGCCGGAGTTATCGGCAAAAATAAGTTTACTTATGATGTTTGGGGAGACACAGTAAATATAGCCAGCCGTATGGAGCAATATGGCAAAGCGGGAAAAATAAATATCACTAAAGCTACGTATGAGTTAATTAAACATGATTTTAATTGTATTGAAAACGGCTTCATCAATTTAATGCATGGAATGGAAATACAAATGTATTTTATTGAGTGCAAAAAAAAATAGTTGCTATTTAGTGTTGAATATTTGCTACGAAAATTTTTCGTAGAAGGCGAATTAAAATCCTATCCAAAAAATATTAATCTAATTAATAAATAAATTTCGAGTGATTTTTATCACAATTGTTAGGCATACATTTTGTCTAAAAAGCGTAGTGACTAATTCGAAAGGAGGTTAAAATGCAGACAGTTATGATTGCAGAAGACGAGTTAATAGTCGCTTTAGATATTAAGAACACGCTAATAAGCTTAGGCTATAAAGTAACTTCAATTGTAGCTTCGGGTGAAGAATTATTACTAAAAGTTCCCAACGAAAAACCATGTCTAATTTTGCTTGATATATCATTAAGCGGAAAAATTAATGGAATTGAATGCGCCGATATTTTAAATAAAAATTACAACATCCCATACATTTTTCTTTCCGGCTATTCTGATTCCGAAATGAGAGATAAAATTAAAGGTTTAAATTTTGCCGGGTATCTTAGAAAACCCTTTGATAAATTTATGATTTCAAAAGCGGTGGGCGAGGCTTTTGAAAAAAATTATAAAGAATGCGTTAGAATAAATTAATTTATTGCAATTTAAAATCGATTTGAAAACTTAACCTATTCTCCAGTCCCCCAATTATTTGCGCATTCCCCGAACCTAAAAATCTTTTATCCGGTTTATAAGTTTCAGCATATTTTAATGAAATTGTAAACAGCGGATAAGGAATATACCGCGCAATAAAATACCATCGTGTTCCTTCCTCGTACATAGCAAGATTTGTAAGCAAACCTGTTAAATCATTTTCAAATTCATAAACGGCAGAATTGAAAGAATCCGTTTGGAATAAAATAATCCGCGCGTAAAAATTTAAAGTTTGCGTTGGAATGAATCTTATATCCTGAAAAATTAAAAAACCATTTTCATTTATATGTGATTCATTAATTCTAAAATCATTGTACTCAATTCTGTTTTTTAGCCTAAGCGATTTTGATGCGGTGAAAATTAATTCGCCTCTTACGCTTTGCTTTAATCTCTTTATAATTTTATTAGAATTTTGAACGTCTTCTGAGACGTCTTTCTTTTCGTATTTATATCTTAATCGTGTTTCAACTTTTTTTATTGGCTTTGAACTTAGATCCACCATCAGTTCGCTTCCTTCGCCGGGCAGCGGTAAATCAAAAGTTGCGTAAGGAAACTTAAATTGATCATAATATGCATTAAAAATTCCAATCGGAGATTTCCATTTTAATCCATTGTAAATTCCAAATTCATTTTTTGTAACTCCGGATTTTTCTCCAAAACCAAATGCATGAATGGCTTTATAATTTTTGGGGTAATTTCTAATTGAAGTTATAAATGAAAAATCTTTTGAGATATAAAACTGAAAATTATTTATGGAAGCAACTACATTCCCATCGTAAGCCGCCTCGCCGAAAAAATTTAAATTATTTGAATAAACATCGTAATAGAAAGATGTAAAATTAAATTTGCTTCCCGTTAAATCGTAAACATCATCTCCGGCAATTGGCGCGCTGAATTTCGATTGATAATAAACCACGCCTGCTCGAAAAATATTTTCAATTGAATAATCAAGACGTGAACCATACATCACTTCATTTGCTGTTTTCTTTTTAAAATTTCATTTGCAGTTCGATGATAGCCGTCAATAGGAATAGAGATTAATTCACCCGAAACAGAATCAATATTTGCGTCAAATTTATTATTTGAATAAAAACCGGTAAGCCTAAAATTATTTAATTTAATTGCCGCCGCGGCTCCTCTAAAAAAATTATTTTCCGTACTGCTGGTATAATTTTTTATATTGTGTTCTCTTTTCTTTTAAAGGATAAACGGCTTCTGCGCCTTTCGATAAACCATACGGACTCCATAGAGCCAAGCCTTGTCCGAACTCAATCAAATAATCTCCCGCTACAAATGTTTCAAGTATTCCATAATCTTTAACGGCAAAATGAAAAGAATAAAAATCATATAAAGATTTTTCGCCTACATCTTTATCGGTTAAAATTCCCGCTTGAAAGTGATTATTGTAATTGAGTAAAAGTCTATTATAAATTTTAGGTTGAGTTCCCAAATATTTATTTTCAGAAAATCCTTTTTCAGTTTGAAGATCGGTCGCAATCCTGCTTCTAAAATATATTTTTGAGTTTTGAATAATCTTATTTGCAGAAACATTTTCCGATTGCAAATTTTTTATTTCGTCTGTTACTAAAATAAAAGGGAGTATTTTTTTTACTAATTGATCATCAAATCCTTCAATTGAATAAAGTTCATTCACAGAAAAAAAAGTTCCGAACTTTTCCCTGTAATTAATTATAGATTTCGCGGCGGCTAGATCAATAAACGGAACACGCTGAAGCTGATCCAAATTAGCTTTATTAATGTTGATGGGATTTCTAATTAAGTTTTCAAACACTTCGTACAACTCATCATTTTCAATTTCTTCAGTTGATTCTTGAAGAATATCGTCAATTGCTTCTTCTGAATTTATTAGCGAAGAATCTGTTTGCGAAAAAATTAATTGATTAAATAAAATAAAGAAAAGTAAAAAAAATATAGGGAGCGATAATGTATAAACTGATTTCAAAATAAATTTTAAATAATTTAATTGAGTTTAATGCGAGCTGTTTAAATATTGATTTATTTTTTCTTTTCTATTCCCATCTTCGCCAAAGCTAAAAATTACTCCCGCCTGATGCGTTAATCCTAAATCCTGATGGGTATAAAAAGCATAATCTAAACTAACGTTTGAATAATTGATTCCAATTCCCGCTGAATAACGCGAAGGCTCGTTGGAAAAACCTGTTCGTATTGTTAAATATTTTATAATGTCATATTCAATTCCGAATCTAACTGAAGGCTGAAACTTAAGTTCTTTTTCAACGGCAAGATTTAATGAAAAATTATTAATCAAATCATAGCTTAACCCGGAAGTTAAAATTGTTGGAATCTGATCTTGCTCATTTCCAAAAGTGGCTCTATTTATATTATTAAATGCAAAGCCCCATCTAAAGTTTTCATCTAAATAAATAAGCCCGCCTAAATTAAAATATATGGCTGCATCATTTCCGTAATTTTGAATTGAAACTGTGTGATAATTAAACGCGGCGCCGACAAAAAATTTATTTAAATAATTATATGAGTAACCGATTACAATTTTATTTTCTTTGTAAAGATCAAAACCGTAGTTCATACCGCCGATGGAAAGCGAACCAAAAGATAAAGGTTCATTGTAGGCGATATATCCATTCGCTAATTCTGAAAATCCAAAGGGAGCGGGGGAATAATAAATTCCAACTTCACGCCAATTCATTTGCGCAAGACCCGCGGGATTATTGAACAAAGCAAAAATATCGTTGCTTAAAGCGGCATCGGAGTTTGACATCGCAATTTGTTTTGCCCCGGGATTGTTTTGAGCAAAACAATTTATGGAAACTATTATAACGCAGAAAAGTATAAACTTCATTTCAGTACAAATTTTCTTTTATTGTGTGATTATATCTAAATTCATATATTAAATCAACAATTAATCTAAATTAAGAAGGTAATTAATGAAATACCTATTAGCGCTTCTCATTGCCTCCTCTTCAATAATTTTTGCGCAAGAACTTGATTGCATTGTTACGGTAAACTTAGAAAACATTCCTATGTCAAGCAGAGAGAATCTTGCAGGCTTTCAAGAAGTTATTGCCGGCTACATGAATCAAACTCGTTTTACGGAAGACTGGCAAGGGAATAAAATAAAATGTAGTTTAACAATACTACTGCTTAGCGCTTCAAACAATATAAATTATTCAGCGCAGGTTGTTGTTACAAGTCAGCGTGAAATTTATAGATCAAAAGGCTCTTCATTAATGTTGACTTTAAATGATAATAATTGGGCGTTTGTATATGAAAAAAATCAAACGCTTGTTCCCAACCAATCCATATTTGATCCTCTTACCAGCTTGCTTGACTACTACTCATACATAATTATTGGTTATGATTTAGATTCGTGGGAAGAATTTGGCGGCACTGATTATTATTCGAAGGCTTACGACATTGTGAACCTTGGCGCAAACAGCCGGTTTGTAACGGGTTGGGAAAAAAATAGTAATTCTTTCAGCCGAAGAGGTTTGGTGGATGATTTGTTAAATGATAAGTTCAGACCCTTTAGAGAAGCTTTTTATGAATACCATTATGGCATTGATATATATGCTCAGAATAAAGAAGTGGGACAGGCAAAAATTGTAAAGTTTGTAAGTATGATGGACGCTTTAAGAAATAAAATTGATTTAGCTTCAGTAATAATTAAAGTTTTTTTTGATGCGAAGAACGGCGAGATTATTGAAAGATTAAAAAATTATCCCGACAAAGATGCAGTGTTCAAATCATTAAAGAAAATAGACCCGCCGCACGCCGCTAAATATGACGCTGCAATGAGTTCTTAACCGCAAAATTTAATTTGCGTTTTGCTAATTAAAGCTTGCGTCTTAAAGAAATTTCGCAAGCTAAAGCCTGCGCCTACAGTTTGCGGCTACTATGAAATGCTATAATCATAAATTCTATATTTTTTGTATAGCTCGCCGTCCATAGTTTTAGCGCCTCTGTTCATCATATCGTTATCTTCTAAAACCCAGCTTGCTTCGCCCAAGTCAATACCAATAGCATGCGCGCGGTTTACAATTTCCCAATAAAAAACCGCATCCAATCCTTTCTTTTGGTATTCGGGAATAATACCGAGCGTAATAATTCTGCTCCAGGTAATTTTCTTTTTTTGCGTGAAGAGTTTTAAAAATCCAAATGGGAATAATCTTCCGTTCATGTTTTTAAAAATTTGATTGTAATCTAATAACACTAAAGCAAACCCAACAAGTTTATTATCAATTTCGCCAAACAAAACTAATGAAGGCTCAACTAACTGTTTTAAATCTTTAGCCATAGCTTCAAGTTCTTCGTCAGTCATTGGCACAAAACCCCAATTAGGCGCCCACGCTTTATTATAAACGTATTTTACCTTTTCAAGTTCAGCGTCAAATTTTTTCATATTTAGTTGAGTGATATTTAATCTGTATCGCTTTCTCGCAATTTCAGCAACGCGCTTTATTTTTTCTTGAGCAATTACTTTTTTGTTTTCCAATTTATAAGCGAATAAATCTTTAGCTTTTTTGAATCCGTAATTTTCACAAAGCTCTAAATAATATTTTGGATTGTAAGTCATCAATAATCTCGGCTCATCATCAAAGCCTTCCAACAGCATTCCCCACTCATCATTACTTGATGGGTTAGCCGGACCGCGCATAATTGAAAATCCTTTTTCCACTAACCATTCTTTTGCTTTATCGAAAAGAGCATTTGCAACATCTTGATTATTAATGCATTCAAAAAAACCGAAGAAGCCTGCATTGTCATCATGATATTTATTATGCAAATCATTTTTAATGGCGGCAATTCTTCCCACTAATTCGCCGTCTTTTTCAGCTAAATATAATTCTATTTCAGCGTGTTTGTAAAAAGGATTTTTATTTGTATCTAATATTTTTTTTCGGTCCATGATTAATGGCGGAACCCACTTGGGATCATTTTTATAAATCTTCCATTGAAATTTTATAAATCTCATTAAGTCTTTTTGTGACTCGACGGTAATAATTTTAATTGTACTCATAATTTAACTCCATAAAAAAAGCATACTGTATTCTTAGTATGCTTTTAAATTTTAATAAAAAAATTTCAATTAGATTAGTCCCAATTTTTTACCCGTATCAACAAAAATATCCAAAATTTTATCTAAGTGTTCATCCTCGTGAGTTGCCATATAACTTGTTCTCATCATCTGTCTTCCCTGGGGAACGCCGGGCGAAATAAAAACATTTACAAAAACGCCGGCGTCATATAACATTTTCCACATTTGAAAAGCTATTTCGTCATTTCCGACTATTACCGGCACAATCGCAGTTCTGCCGTCAAGAACATTAAAGCCTTCTTTTTTAAGAGAGGTTCTCATTTTAGAAGCGTTGCGAATTAATCTATCCACGCGCTCGGGTTCTTTTTCAAGAATATCTAACGCCGCCAAAGCTGCCGCCACAGAAGCCGGCGTGGGCGATGCGCTGAAAATGAGAGCGGGGGACATGTGCTTAATATAATTTATTACTCTCTCTTCGCCAACAACATACCCGCCTAAGGAAGCGAAAGTTTTACTGAATGTTCCCATGGTTAAATCTATTTGATTATCCAAACCAAATTCGCTTGCAGTGCCTCTTCCGCCTTTACCAATAACTCCAACAGAATGAGCGTCGTCAATTAATATTCTGGCATTATTTTCTTTAGCAATTTTATTCAGCCTAGTAAGTTCTACAATCTCACCGCCTGTGCTGAATACTCCGTCGCTCGCAATTAATTTTGCAGTGTCTAAAGGCAATTTACTTATAACTCGTTCCAGGTCGTCCATATCGTTATGCTTGTACCTAACAAATTCAGCCGTTGCTCCTTTTGCCATTAAATTTCCTGCGACAATGCATGCGTGGTTATCGCGATCGGAAATAACATAGTCTCCTCTTTGAACTAAAGTAGGAATTATGCCCTGCGCAGTCTGATAACCGGTGCTAAAAAGTAATACAGATTCTCTATTAAAAAATTTTGCTAATCTTTTTTCTAATTCAATGTGAAGATCTAACGTTCCGGTTAAATAGCGCGAGCCGGAACAGCCTGTGCCATATTTTTCCGTAGCTTTAATTGCAGCTTCTTTTACTTTAGGGTGACCGGTTAGCCCAAGATAATTATTTGAGCCAGCCATAATAACTTTTCTGCCTTCAATTTGAACGACAGGACCTTCGTTTGCTTCTATAGCCCGAAAGTAGGGATAAAGACCGGCTTTTTTAATTTCATCTGCTCTAATAAAATCATAACACTTTTTAAATAGATCCAAAAAACTCCTCCGAATTCAAAAAAATGGGGGTAATATTATTTATATTTAATAGACTTAATTAAATTTATCGGCAAAAATTATAATTTAATACTTTCAAAATCAAATAATTATGAATGATACAAAAAAAAGAATAGCGGTAGTTTCAGGGGCAAATGGTTTTGTGGGCAGCCATTTAGTGGATTTACTTTTAAAAGAAAACTTTGAAGTGAGATGCTTAACTCGAAAATCAAGCAGCTTAAAATGGCTGGAGGGTAAGGACTATAAAAATTTTGATACCGGAATAATGGATAAAAACGGATTAAGATTAGCGTTTAAAGATGCGGATTATATATTTCATGTGGCGGGAGTTGTTAAATCTAAAACCCCTGAAGGATACTTTATAGGAAACGTAGAAACAACGAGAGCCATGCTGGAAACAGCGTTAGAATTTAAAGATACTCTAAAAAAGTTTTTGCTTGTTAGCAGCCAAACCGCAGGAGGTCCGTCGACTGACGGAAAACCTGTGAATGAAGAAATGGAAAGCAAACCGATTACAACTTATGGACGGAGCAAGTTAGCGCAGGAAGAGTTAGCAAAGTCATATATGGATAGGCTTCCGATAACAATTTGCCGTGCTCCGGCTGTATTTGGGGAGCGTGATACGGAAATATTAATTTTCTTTAAAACTTTTAAAAGCGGTTTGATGACAACTATTGGACTTGATAAAAAAGCTGTAAGCTTAATCCACGTAATTGATTTAGTTAAAGGGTTATACCTTGCTGCAACTAACCAGAATTCGACGGGCAAAATATATTATATAAGTTCTGAAAAATTTTATACATGGGAAGAAGTGGGCAATGCAACGGCTAAAGTTTTGGGTAATAAACCTATCAAAATTAAAGTTCCGCATTTTGCTGTTTACGGTATTGCTTCCATAGCGCAATTTTTTGCGATGTTCAGCAGTAAGCCTGCCACGCTGAATATTGAAAAGGCAAGGGACATTACTCAAACATGGTGGATTTGCGATACATTTAAGGCGGTAAAGGAATTAGATTACCATCAAGAAATTTCTTTGGAAGAAGGAATTAAACGAACCTGTGAATGGTATAAAAAAATGAAGTGGATTTAGTTGGAATACAAAATTAAGCATCAAAATTTAATTATTTTTTGCGCCTTCTTTAATCCATGTTTTAATTCCGTTTAATTGGTTGCTCGTAAGCGGAGGATAACCAAGCGGCGGCATGGGGCTGCTACCAGATTGACCTTCAATTGCCCAAATCAACCTGCTGGTTTGCGGATCACCGGGAAAAACAATTGCAGGATCAGAGGTTGTGTTTGCCCAGGATGTTAAACTTAAATTTCCTGCACGGCTGGCGTCTTCATGGCAACCCGAATTATTGCATTTAACTTCGAACACGGGTTGAATATGTTTTTGATAACTTACATTGGAATCGGGAATTTGATTATTGTCTACTTCTGTTCCCGAATCTTTGCAGCCTGCAAATAATAAAATAAATGATATACACGCTGCAATTAAAAACAGATTAATCTTCATAACTTTCTTATTAGATTAAATAAAATTTATTTTTTGAAATCAAAAAAATATAAATTAAAGGTTTAAGATAATCATTTTATTTTGTGAGTTTAAAGTGTTAATTTTTGGGTATTAATTTTAAGCGATAAACTTTTATTAAAAATCATTTGGGGCTATAGCTCAGCTGGGAGAGCGTCCCGATGGCATCGGGAAGGTCAGCGGTTCGATCCCGCTTAGCTCCACAATTTCGGCTTTAGAAATTGTTATCATCTAAAAGGGGAAACTTATCTTAACTAACTAATCTCTTTTTAAGAAATTGGATTAAATAAACTAATTCTTAAATGCCTGACTTTCCTCATTAATAATTTTTCAAACATTTATTTTTTATTTGGATTTAAGAATAAAAAATCTTTTATTTGCTATTAGGATTTAATCTTAATAAAAATAACTTCTTCTATTTATTTCAAAATAAAAAGTTTTTAAAAAATGATGCGGAATATTTTTACACTTTTTCTACTTTCGAGTTTAGGAATTCTTTATTCACAATCAGGATCAAATAATTTTTCACTTTCCTCTTATGGAGAAATTTTATATCAGCATTTTGATTACGGGCAAAATCAACGCGCTACACTTAATGGCTCTAAAAATGAAAACAGAGCTATAATGGATATTCCAAGAGTTACATTTGAATTAAAATATAATTTTTTAGACGACTTATATGTTGAAGCAGAAATTGAATTTGAACATCTTGGCACAGGCTCATATTTGGAATTAGAGTACGAAGAGTTCGGAGAATATGAATTTGAGTCTGAAAAAGGCGGAGAGGTTGTAATTGAAGAATTTTTCATTAATAAAAAATTTTCAAATCTTTTTTCTTTAAGATTTGGAAGGTTTCCAATTCCTATAACACTATTAAATCGGAAGCATGAACCATCAGATTATTTTGCAACCGTTCGCCCGGAATCAGAACAAATGCTTCTTCCATCTATCTGGACAGAAACTGGCTTAGAAGTATTTGGGAGTATTTATAATTTTAAATATCGAGCGGCTTTAGTTAACGGTCTTGATGCCAGCGGCTTTTCGTCTGAAAAATGGATAGCGGGAGGTTATCAAACTAAGTTTGAGCAAGTTAAAGCTACTAATTTAGCTTCTGTTTTTAGGCTTGATTATGTTGGCGTAAATAATCTTTTAGTCGGCGGCGCTGTTTATTTTGGAAACAGCGCAGACAACAGACCTAAGCCGGAAGATATGGAAGGATTTGATGGCAACCTTACAATATTAGGAACTCATTTTGAGTATGATAACAATCAAATAATTTTACGCGGCAATTATGTTTATGGCTATCTAAAAAATTCTGATATAATTAGCCAACGCAATGCAAGGTTATCCGTAAACACACAAAATCCAAGAACTCCAGTAGCAAAAAACGCTTTATTCTATTATGCAGAAGGCGGCTATAACATTTCAAATTTATTTTTAATTCCGTCCGCTTATAAACTTTATCCTTTTTTAAGATATGAATATTACAATTCAATGGAAAAAGTTAAAAATGGAATTTTTGCCAATCCAAGGTTTAAAAGATCAATTCTAACTTTTGGTTTTAATCTCATTTGGGATGATCAAATAAACATAAAACTTGATTACTCATCGCGAAAAGTAGACAATGAAAATTTTAATACTGAACATACAATAGGCTTAGGCGCTTCATACAATACTACTTTTTTCAAACTATAATGAAAGGTTAGAATGATACTTCAAATATTTACAAAACTATTAATCATTTTAAGCATACTAATATTTTTTAGCGGGTGCTCAAAAGAAGACGAAACCATAAATCAACCCGCAAATTATGATTATAGCTTAACTATAAACAGTTATGTGGATAATGTAGTTATTGCAACTTATTTGGATTTGAAAAACAAATCTGAAATTTTAAAAAATGCGTGCGAAGTTTTAATGAACGACACAACCCAAGCAAGCCTTGATGCAGCCGCAGAAGCATGGAAAAAGGCGCGCCAACCATGGGAAACAAACGAAGGATTTTTATTCGGGCCAGTTTCATTTTTATCTTTAGACCCGTCAATGGATACCTGGCCATTGGATGAAGCTCAATTGCAGAGTGTTATTAATAGCGGCTTTACACTTACGCCGGATTTTATTAGGAATGGTTTAGGCTATTCCTTACGAGGATATCATACATTAGAATATTTTCTTTTTAGTAATGGACAAAACAGAAGCATTTCTACTTTATCCGCAAGAGAAAGAGAATATTTATTTTCCGCTTCAGTTGTGTTGGCTGAAGACGCTGATAATATTTATCAGGAATGGATTTCCGGTTTTGGCGATGAATTTAAAAATGCCGGCAAATCAGGCAGCAGGTATAACTCTCAAACTCAAGCCGTTTTACAAATAGTTGAGGGCATGAGCGCAATTGCAGATGAAGTTGGTAATGGAAAAATTAGCGAACCATATGTTACTAAAAATGTATTAGCTGTAGAATCTCAATTTAGTTGGAATTCATTAAATGATTTCACAAATAATATAGAAAGTATAAAAAATGTTTATACAGGAAATTATGAAATTGACGGCGTTGGATTGGATGAATATGTAAAATCTAAAAATTCAGATTTAAATGATAAAATTTTAAATGAAATTAATAACGTTCTTCAAAAAATCTCTAACATTCCAGCGCCATTTAGAAATAATTTAAATGCCGATATTCAAATTCAGGCTTCAATAGACGCTTGCAATGAATTGTTTGAAACTTTAGAAAAAGATTTGAAACCTTTAATATCGGAATAAATATTAATGCGATACTACATTAAATATTTTTCATTTTTAATTATGATTAGCTTTTCCGTTTTTCTTTTAAATTCTTGTAAAGAAAATAATGTTGAGCCTGCTAATTCCGATGAAGAAAATGATATCCTTTCGGGAGGCGATTTAACAACTTTTGCCGATGGCAGTACGGCATTTTCGCTTCCCGCTCCGAATCTTTCTCCCGAAACTCTTGCAAAGCATTTAAGAGGCGATTTACAATTTGAGCAATCTTTTGTTAAATCACCATCAAAAATAAACTCGGGTTTGGGTCCTTTGTTCAACAGCAACAGTTGCATCAATTGTCATGTTAGCGACGGAAGAGGACAGGGTGGAACAAATGAAGCTATGCTTTTTAGAATTAGTTCTGAGGGAGAAAATGAATTCGGAGGACCAAAGCCAATATCAACTTATGGCACGCAGCTTCAGAATAAAGCCATAGTTGGCTATCAGCCCGAAGGAAATGTAACTATTAATTATTCTGAAATTGAGGGAACTTATCCCGATGGAACAAGCTATTCCTTAAGAAATCCTGATTATATTTTAAATGGAAATTTGGGAAATGATGTTTTACTATCGCCCAGAGTTGCGCCTTCTGTTTTTGGATTAGGATTGCTTGAAGCGGTCAGCGATGAGAATATTATTGCAATGTCTGATGAATATGATTCAAACCAGGATGGAATTTCCGGCAAAGTAAATTATGTATGGAATGTTAAAGATAAAAGAAATGAAGTCGGAAAATTTGGTTGGAAGGCAAATGCGCCAAACCTTCTTCAGCAAACTGCCGCCGCATATAACCAAGACATAGGAATTACATCTCCTTACTTTCCGTTAGAAAGTTGTTACGGTAGTAATAATTGTGATACATTAAATGATGATCCGGAAATTTCCCAGGACATTTTAAATGATGTAGTTTTGTATGTTCAAACTTTAGCAGTGCCAGCCCGCCGCAATTATAATAACGCTGATGTTAAATTAGGTAAATCTTTGTTTAATCAATTAGGCTGCAATTCTTGTCATGTTACAAAACTTGAAACCGGAACTCATTCTGAGTTAGTTGAATTGAGTAATCAAACTATTCATCCTTACACGGATTTGCTTTTGCATGATATGGGCAAAGGTTTAGCTGATAATCGTCCAGATTTTAAAGCCGCCGGTTCAGAGTGGAAAACGCCTGCGTTATGGGGAATTGGATTAATTGAAATTGTAAACGGTCATTCTTCGTTTTTGCATGATGGCAGAGCAAGAAGTTTAGAAGAAGCAATATTATGGCATGATGGGGAAGGGAAACAATCTAAAGATAAATTTATGAACTTAAATATTACCGAAAGAAAAGCGTTAATAAAGTTTTTAAAATCATTGTAAATAACTATTCGTAATTTTTTTTTATAAAATTGTAATCTTATTAGCTCCACAAACTATCGTCCGATTTTGCATCGGAATCCTTTCTATCATCGCTTCGAACTTTCATACGCTCATCTTCAACTTGAATACATCTTGTTAATGCGGACGCAAATAATCCGGTAGGCACAGCAATCAATCCTAATCCAATAAAAACAATTAATGAAGTAAAAATTTTTCCGCCAGCGGTAATAGGATAAATATTTCCATACCCGATAGTAGTTAAAGTTGTAACCGCCCACCACATACAATGAAAAACCGATTTGAATTGCACAGGCTGAGCCGGGTTTTCAAAATAATAAATGCCGACTGAAGATAAGTAAAGTAAAAAAAATGAAGCGGCAAAAAATATCATAAGCTCGTGCCTTATTAAAGCAAAAGCGAGTTTGTATCTTTTGGCGGCTTTGCTGTATCGGAACAATTTAAAAACTCTAATCAATCTAAATAATCTAAAAACTCTAATCGATCTTAAATCAATTCCGGAAGCAATATAGAAGGGAAGTATGGCTATCAAATCTATAATACCCAAAAAGCTAAAAATAAATTTTAATGGACGGTCAGACACAATAATTCTAAGAATATATTCAACCGTAAAAATAAGAACGGAAATAACTTCTATTATGGAAAGATAGTGGGTTACACTCGGCGGCAAACCAGGAATGGTTTCAATGGTAAAACTTATTATGGAAACTATAATCAGCGATTGAACAATAATATCAAATATGTTCCCAGCCTTGCTGTCATTGCGTTCAATAATATTTTTTATTTTTTGATATGTACTCATATATTTTTAAAAAATATAATAGTAAATAAAAAAGCCGGACTAATTGTCCGGCTTAAAATATAAACGAAAATGATTATTACTTCAATAATACCATTTTCTTTGTAACAACGTTTTTACCTGAGGTTAATCTATAAATATAAGTTCCGCTGGCAAGGTTAGCCGCATTGAAATTAATGTTATATGAGCCTGCAGATTTTGTTTGATTATTAATTAATACCGCTACCTGCTGACCAAGAATATTATAAATTCTTAAATCAACAATTTGTTCCTTTGGCAATCCGAAATTAATAGTAGTGGTGGGGTTAAATGGATTCGGATAATTCTGATCCACATAAAATGTTTTAGGAATATATTTTTCTGTAACGCCAACTACAATATCATTTATGAATGTAATCATAAAAGTATCAACGCTGGTTGAGAATGTGCTTTCAGCTCCTTTTGATTTTACAGTCCATCTTGTAGCAAGCGTATCTTTTCCGCCCATCCATCCTAGAGCGTCTGCGCCTGTAAAATTATAAACGGTATCATTTAAAGGAACAGAACCAAACTGCGGAGTTTTAAGCAGCACAAATTGATAAATGACTGCGTCTCCATTTAAGTCAATGGCTTTATTCCATACTGCTTGTAGAGCTTGTGCAGAATCAGTAATAGATATTACTGTGCTGTCAGCAGGGGATTCCAAAAAGAAATATTTTGAAGGTGGAACCGCTACATTTGCTGTGATATCCGAATAAGCGTTTGGAGAAATTTGATATCCATCGTTATAAGGAGCAACAGAAGTAAATTGTGTAGCAATACCTTTCACATTAATTGGGTATGCCGGTTCCGGATTTTCATCAAGATTTGTGTCTTTATCTATTCGTAAGAGAATAGTGTTATATGCATCCCATAAGGTAATGCTTGCGTTGTTATTTGAAGGCCAGGTTCCGGAAGTTTTAGATAAACCTTTCACTTGAATATACATGCTTTCATATTGTTCGAAATTGTCCAATAATTCTTCCAACGTAACAACCGTAGCAGTAACTGTATTGCCGGCGTCTAAGAAATTTATATCGGTTGCAAGATCAGCAATTTCTAATTCAGTGGTACCATTGTAAAACGCAACTACGCCGGTTACCAATACTCTATCGCCGATATTTAGAACTCGTGAAGTATCGCCGCTTTTAAATAAATCAATTCCGCCCGTTAAATCCTGAATAAAATAACTTGTTGAGTTGGAGCTTTTTGTAAAATTTATTGAATTTACAATACCTGTTACAGTTACTGTTTCGCCCAATCTATCTGGTTTCCCATCGTTATCAGCATCAACTTTTACAGCTGCTATATCTTCGGAAGTGAAAACTTTTATCTCACTAAAAGGAGCCGTATATGTATAACTGTTATAACCCGTAGGGGGTGAAATTAAAACATTTTCTTCATTTGAATTTTCAAAGTAAACAATGTTATGAGCAGCATCTACGGCTACATCAGATCTCGATTGGGTTAAGTTGTTTTGCTTATCAACATAAACAGTAGATTTTGTATGAGCGCCATTTAAATCAGTAATTGAATAAATATTTTGCATTGCGTTAACATCGCCGGATTTACGGCGTGCAATTGTATAGTAAATAAGATCGTTTGCCGGATCATCAGCAAAATCATAAGTAAGTGTGTTTGCTCTTCCGCTGTCGCCGACAACAGTCCAATCAGCGTCTGCCAACGTTAATGGAGTTCCTGTAAATTTACTCATATCAAAAGCCGCTACACCTGGCAGCGTTACATCACTTTGAAAATAAGTTGCATACATCATCGTTCCGCGACCAACTGTAACATCCCAAAAAGTATAAGTGGGATCATTAACTAAAGTATCCGTAGCCCCTGAACTAACTCCGTTTGCTAACTGCACTCCAAAAATATTTGAAGCGGCAGCTAAAGTTAAGTAAGCGTCGTCGCCATTACCTTTAATACCAATTCCTACCGCTGAATTCTTAATACTAGTTGAGTCAACAATTTCTAACTCTAAATTATCGACGTTAAATCTGTAAACCCAATGATTAGTAAATCCTAAGAAATAAATATTCCCCATCGAATCTGCTTCGGGAGAATATCTATCGGGCATTAGTTCCGGTGATGCAAGTTCATTATTGCCTTTGACATCGCCCCAGGGCATTCCATCGTTGGCGTATCTTCTAATAATTCCGCTCCAAATTCCATATTGGAAACCAAAATTTCTAACGCTTTGAGATTTTATTACGGTGGCTCCGCGAGTGGACAATCCGTTGCCGCCGTCATAATAAATTTCAGTATAATCATTATAGCCTGCGCTGGAAGTATAAATTGAAAGAGAATAAGTTCCCGTTCCAACTACAGCATCTCCGTCGTCTTTACCGTCCCATACCACCGAAGTATCGCCTTGCATATAATTAAGGGCAGTTATAGTTCTGATTAAAGTTTTTGTTCCGTCATAAATCATTACTTTTACTGTGTCAGCTTTATCGCTAAGAGTAAACCTAACCGCAGCGTTAGTGCCGTCGGCAAAGTTGCCGTCAAATGGAGCTTCGATATCTGCTTGTGTGATTCTTACATTATGAGCAAAAACGTCTGCCAGCGTTTGCTGCTGGAGACCCAAAATTAAAAAACTGATCAGAAACAATGGTAATAAAAGCCTAACTGGCTTCATAGTTCCTCCTGTTTGTTTGTTGATGATTAAATAAATTTTATAGAACTGTTTTAGTATTTAAGATTTACAAAAATTCACTTTGCACAATAGTAAAGCAATACCTATTAATTAATATGATGATTAATAGAGCGAGATGTTTGTGTTATACTTTGAGTTCTTTTGTTACTAAAATATTAAAATAAGTAAGAGAAACAAAACTTAATAATTTTTATAAATTTCATTTCGTATTGAGAAGATAAATATTAGAAAATTGTTAAATGAATGAAGTATTTATTTGCTGCAGCTCTCTAATCCTCTTAAAGACTGTTTGCAAAAGAGGCTTAAAAAATAGTACTCAATTTGTTTCTTAGATTCGCAAAAAAAGAGTTTTAATAGAAAAGGAAATTAACAGTTTTGTTTTTTATATAGCTTTGCTTGACATTATATTATTAGAAATATATATTTTGACCATGAAAATAAGTTATACCAAAATTCTTCTTTTTATTGTTATTCTTTTTTCTACTGCGTTTGCGGGCGCATACATTTATGATGTGCAGGGAAGATCTGAATCGGGAGACGTAAAAATTCAATGGAGGACACAAGAAGAATCAAACATGGATCATTTTGCAATTGAACGAAGAAGCGGAACCGCCGATTTTGTTGAAGTTGCAAAGGTCGATTCGAAAGGCGATAATTCTTTTTATGAATTTGTGGACCGCTCGGCTTATAAAACCAACGACATTGTTTTTTACTACCGCATAGCAATTGTTGAAACCAACGGAAAAATTAGTCATTCAAATGAAATTACAGTCGCTCCATTAGTTTCAGGCTACAAGCGAACCTGGGGTAGCATTAAAGCTTTGTTCCGATAATTTCGTTCCCCTACTTAAGTCAATTCAGATTTTCAAATCTTTTAACATCCTCAAAAATTTTCTTTTTTTTATTTATTCATTTTTGAATTATTTTTATTTTCAATATGAATAAACTTTCTGCTTTAATCCTTTCCGTAATCCTGTTGCTTTATTTTAATTCCTGCGCTCCTTCAAAAAGATTTGCAAAGGAAGATGATGAAAAAGAAATTAGGTATGAACAAACTTCAACCGGCAATAAAATTAGAGCTTTAATTTCTGAAGAAAAAAAATCTTTTAATTTTAGTTTCGATAATCCTGTAATAATTAAAATCGATAATAAGACCGAACTAAATATTAAACCCAAACAGATAGTCGAAGTTCATTCCGATAAAAGTAAACTCTTTTTAAATTTTAATAGTAAAAAATTTTATGGCAAAGAGTTTACTATAGTTAGCGCTGATTCAAAAAAAATAATTAGTTTTAAAAGAAAAATTTATCGAGGCGTAATAAAAATTCGGACCGAAGATGATGCTCTACAAATAATTAATGAGTTAGAATTAGATCAATATTTAAAGGGAGTTATACCTTCGGAAATGCCTTTAGGCGATGGTACCAATTACAATGAAGCGCTTAAAGCATTTACTATCTGCGCAAGAACTTATGCTTTAACAAAAATAAATAAATCCAAAAACTTTGATGTTTTTTGTGATGTGCGGGATCAGGTTTATAGCGGCGCGGCGCGGGAAAATAATTTGATTAACAAAATTGTAAATGAAACTAAAAATATGATTCTAACTTATGATGATAAGCCTGCTGTAATTTATTATCATTCAACTTGCGGGGGTTACACAGAAGACGCTGAAAATGTTTTTAGTAAAAATCATATTCCATATCTAATTTCTGTGAAAGACGGGAGTCCGGCAAACTGTTCTATTTCTCCAAAGTTTAATTGGGAATTTACTTTTTCAAATGATGATTTAATTGATAAATTATTTTCCGCAAAACTCATTAACACAAAAAATATCTTAATTGAAAATTTAAAAGTTAAAAGCCGATTTGAATCGGGTAGAATAAACGAGTTAGAAATAAATTATTCACAATCAGGGACAAATAAAAAAAAATCTATTTTTGGAAATAATATTAGAAGCATAATTAGAAATTCTAACAACGGAATTTTATACAGTTCAAATTTTAAGGTTACGCAAACAGATGATAAAATTATTATAGAAGGCAAAGGTTACGGACACGGCGTGGGGCTATGCCAGTGGGGAGCAATTGGCTTATCAAAAAAAGGGAATAATTACAAAGATATTTTATCTCATTATTTTCCCGACACAAGGGTTGAAATATTAAATGATTAAAACTGATCAAAAAATTTATCTCGCTTCATCTTCTCCCAGAAGAAAAAAATTATTAGAACAAATTGGTTTACAGTTTGAAGTTTTAAAAATCAACTCCGAAGAAAAAATAAAACTTAACGAAAGCCCTGTTCAAATTGTAAAAAGAATTTCGCTTGAAAAAATGGAAGCGGCAAAATTAAAAGTAAGCAAAGGAATAATAATTACAGCCGACACGATTGTTGCATTCGATAATCATATTTTAGGCAAACCAAAAAATAAAAAAGACGCTTTAAGAATTTTAAAATTACTGAGCGGAAAAACTCATTTTGTTTACACGGGATTTTCTATTTTTAATTTTCAAAATTCTAAACAGGTAAATGATTACGAAAAAACCGCCGTAACGTTTAGAGAGTTATCAAACAATGAAATTAAAGAATATATTGCAAGCGGCAGCCCGATGGATAAAGCAGGCGCTTATGGAATTCAAGATGATTTTGGAGCGGTGTTCGTTAGTAAAATAAATGGATGCTATTATAATGTAGTTGGTTTGCCTTTATCAAAATTGTATAAAAAATTAATCGAGACGCTTTAATTGCTAAAAAAAATAAAAAAGAAAATTTTAATTTCACTCGCCATTGGCGTGTTGATTTATCTGCTCTTTACTATCTATGCTGATTATAATGATGTCGCAGATTCATTGCAAAAGTTTAACTGGATGCTGGTGCCGCTTTTGCTTTTGCTTTCACTTATAAATTATTTTTTAAGATTTTTAAAATGGGATTACTATTTAAACCTTCTAAAAATCAAAATAAAAAAAATTGATTCCTTTTCTGTATTTATGTCCGGATTAATTATGAGCGTAACTCCGGGGAAAATGGGAGAAATTTTGAAATCATATTTAATAAAAGAAATCTCGAATGTGCCAATTAGCAAAACCGCTCCTATAATTTTTGTGGAGCGAATAACGGATTCAATATCGGTAATGATGATAGCGCTTGCGGGAGCTTACGCTTTTAATTACGGCAGAAATATTGTTTTAATATTTTCTGTATTGCTTATCTTATTATTAATAATGTTAAGCAGTAAAAAAATTATGTTCCCCATCCTAAAATTTTTTGAGAAAAATGCATTTTTAAAAAAACATTTAATAAGCATTCATAACGCTTATGAAAGCTCGTATCAGATGCTTCGCCCGCTTCCTTTATTTTATATGACGCTTTTAAGTTTAGCATCGTGGTCGTTTGAGTGTTTGGGATATCATATAATTCTACTTAATTTTGGCGCGGACGTTAGTTTTTCCTGGTCGTCATTCAGCTATGCATTTGCAATTATTGTGGGCGCAGTTACAATGCTGCCCGGCGGCTTAGGCGCAACAGAAGGCTCATTAACATTTTTATTAATTCAAAAAGGTTATTCCAAAAATATAGCCGTGGCTTCTACGTTTATTATACGGCTAGTTACGCTTTGGTTTGCCGTTCTTGTAGGAATAATCAGCGTAACATTTTATCAAAAACGATTTGGAAAAATTACGGTTGATACTGCAATCACGAAGTAGGGCGTTCTTAGCTTGCTAAAGTTCACACGTAAATTGATTTTCTTGATTTTCAAAAAGGCTGTTGTTATATTCGATTCCAACTAAATAATACTAATTAAAGGAGTTAATATGTCAAACGAAAATAATATAGGTAAAGGTTTATTTGTAGGATTACTTGCCGGCGGAGCTATTGGAGCTATTATGGCTTTATTGTATGCCCCTAAAAGCGGTAAAGAATTGCGCTATGATATTAAATCTAAAACAGATAATTATTTAGACGAGGCTGATAGGTACATTGCCGACGCAAGAGATAAAGCTAAAGAATTAATAAATGAAGGTAAAAAAAGAAGCGATAAAATAATATCGGACGCTAAAACTAAATCAGATGATTTATTAAAAGACGCTGAAAAAATTTTTAACGACGCTAAAGGGAAAACTAATTCCGCGATATCTACCGGTAAAGATTTTGTTGACGAAGAAAGAACAAATATTAAAACCGCTTTCAAAGCCGGAGTTGATGCATACAAAGAGACAAAAAAATCTTAAATAAAATTAATATCTATTATGGAAACTGAAACTATCTTTTATATCATTCTGCTATCTGCCGCCAGCGCCTTATGTATTGCTTTAATTTTTTATCTTCACACTATAACAAAATCAATTAAAGAAATGCAGGATGATATAAAAGGATTATCCAATGAAATAAAGCCGGCTATAAGATCTACAAAAGAGCTTAGTGAAAAATTAAAAAACATTGCCGATAAAGCTACCGATCAATTGGATGTTTCAAAAGAAATTTTTTACAACGTTCGGGATAGCGTTGATAAAATTATAAATACAGAAGAAAAAATTAGGAAGGGGATTGAACAGCCTGCCATGCAGCTTGTTAAAAACTTTTCCGCAGTTGCTAATGGGGTAAACACTTTTTGGAATGCCTACACAAAAAGATAAAAATCATAATTATTTAACAAAAATAAAATTACTCGCCTTGGAGTTAAGGAGGAAATCCCTTGAAAGAATATGACGCAGGATCGATTCGCAATATTGCGTTTATCGGTCACGGTGGCAGCGGTAAAACTTCACTATCGGAAATAATGCTTTTTACTGCCGGAGAAATTAACAGAATCGGCGCCGTGGCTGAAGGAAACACAATCTCAGATTATTCGCCCAACGAAATAGAAAAACAAATCTCAATCTCAACTTCGCTTCTTCACTTAGAATGGAATAATAAAAAAATTAACATAATAGATACCCCCGGTTATTCCGATTTTATTGGCGAAGTTAAAGCGTCGATGAAGGTATGCGACACCGCTGTAATGGTATTAAAATCCGCTGAAGGAGTTGAAGTCGGCTCAGAAACAAGCGGAAAGTTTGTTGATGAATTCGGGTTGCCTTCCGCTATAATTATTAATAAAGTTGATAACGAACACTCTGCTTTTAACGAAACTTTTGAAAAAGCTAAAGAAAGGCTTACAGCAGGGGCTGTTATAATTACATTTCCCGTAGCTGAAGGAGTAAATTTTAATTCTGTTGTCGATGTTCTTAAAATGAAAGCATATCAATATAACGAACCGGGAAGCAAAAAAGTAACCGAAATAGAAATACCTGCTGAGTTAAAAGAACAAGCAGATAATTATAGAACAGTTCTTATTGAAAAAATTGCCGAGACTACTGAAGAATTGATGAATAACTATTTTGAAAATGGAAGCTTGTCTGATGAGGAATTGCAAAACGGTTTAAGACAGGCTTTAATAAAAAGAAGTTTTACGCCGGTCTTTGCGGTCTCTTCGACCAAGGCTGTTGGAGTAAATAACTTTCTAGATTTTGCGTCTGAATATTTCCCTTCGCCGAAAGATAGAGGCGGCGTGGAAGCGGTTTTATCCGGTAAAGAAAATAAAATTAAAATTAATCCGGATCCCGATGGCGAGCCGGTAATATTTATATTTAAAATAATTTCCGAACAGCATGTGGGCGAACTTTCTCTTTTCAAAGTTTATTCGGGAACCGTTTCTGCCGGGCTCGATTTATTAAATTCAAACAATAATAAATCGGAAAGACTTTCCCAGCTATCAATTTTAAATGGACATAACAGAACAGACGTTAGTAAATTAAGCGCCGGCGATTTGGGCGCAGTAGTTAAATTAAAAGACACTCATACAAATAATACTTTGGCTTCAAAAAACTTATCAGTAATAATAAATCCTATTGATTTTCCGGAGCCAGTTATTAGAGGAGCTATTATTCCTAAAGCAAAAGGCGATGAGGACAAAATAGGTTCTGGTCTTCATACTCTTCATGAAGAAGACCCATCGTTCAATGTTAGGTTTGATCCTGAACTTTCCCAAACTATTATTTCGGGTCAGGGCGAACTTCAGCTATCCCTGGCAGTAAAAAGATTGAAGGAAAGATATAACGTAGATGTTGATTTAGTTGAACCGAAAATTCCATACCGCGAAACTATAAAAGGAAGAGCCGAAGACATTGAATACAAACATAAAAAACAATCCGGTGGAAGAGGGCAATATGGTCATGTTCATTTTAAAATGGAACCGCTGCCAAGAGGAAAAGGATTTGAATTTGTTGACGCAATTGTAGGCGGCGTTGTGCCAGGCAGATTTATTCCAGCAGTTGAAAAGGGCGTTGTTGACGCTATGCTGAAAGGCGTGCTATCAGGTAATCAAGTTGTAGATATAAGAGTAACTTTATTTGACGGCTCATATCATAATGTTGATTCTGATGAAATGTCTTTTAAGCTGGCTGCATCGCAGGGATTTAGAAAAGGATTTCAGGAATGCAAACCGGTTTTACTTGAACCAATTTATGATATTGAAGTTACCGTTCCCGAAGAATATATGGGCGATGTTATGGGAGATATTTCCAGCAGAAGAGGTAAAATTTTAGGTATGGATTCGGATGGGCATTTTCAAATAATTAAAGCCCAGATTCCATTATCGGAGTTGTATAAATATTCTTCTCAATTAAGAAGCTTAACCGCAGGAAGAGGAGTTCATAAACGAAATTTTTCACATTATGAAGAAGTGCCGAAAGATGTTGAGCAAAAAATTGTCGCTGAGTATCAAAAGTCAAGAGAAGAAGGGCATTAGAAAAAAAATAAATTTAATTAAAGGGCGGTTAATCATACCGCCTTTTTTATTTGTAGAGGTAAAATGGAAAAACTTTGGTCCCCCTGGCGGTCTCAATATATCGATTCGTTCAAAAATAAAATTAAAGATGACGAATGTATTTTTTGCAGTATGATTAATAATTCTGCCGATGATGAAAATAATTTAATAGTTGATAAGGGCGATTTAACTTTTACTGTCTTAAATTTATTTCCATACAATAATGGACATTTAATGATCGTTCCTTATCGTCATACTGATGACTTCATCACATTTAGTATGGAAGAAAATTATGAAATTATGACCCAGCTTCAATTGGCTGCTTCAGCGTTAAAAAAAATTTATAATCCGGAGGGATTCAACGTCGGCGCAAATTTGGGAAAAGTAAGCGGCGCCGGTATACACGAGCATATTCATTTTCATATTGTGCCGAGGTGGAACGGGGATACTAATTTTATGCCCGTATTGGGAGATGTAAAAGTAATTTCTCAAGACCTAATTGTTACGAAGAAAAAATTGTTGCAAGCTTTTTCTGAATTGAACAATCAAAAAAATAAATAAAAATTAATGAAACATTTTTTAAAACTTAAAATACTTTTAGCGTTAAATATTTTTATTATTGCTCTCTTGTTAAGCAATTGCTCTCCTGTCACTGACACAGAAAAAAGCAAAACATCTAAAGAAGTAGAAAGAAAAGAACCAGCTGAAAAGGTTGTAAAGAATCTTGATAAAATTGAAGTAGATTACATTAAATCCCTTAAAATAAAGTCTATTGAAAAGATAAGTTTTGACTATGACAAAAAAGGAAAATTAATTAACCGGGAAAAAATTTCAACTGTAAACTATAACAAAAATGGACTCGCGGCAGAAACAATAATTTACAATAGAGATAGTGAAGTTGAATCGCGCTATGATTATAAGTATGATAAATTAGGTAAACGAATTGAAACATCTAAACATTCGCCAAACGGTGAAATAGAAAAAAATATACTTATGAATACAATAATTACGGAAACAAATAAAATCAAGCCGCTTCGATTAAAAGGAAATTTAGAAAAATATTATGAATATGATTACGACGATGAAGGAAATTTAACAGAGGAAAATTGGTATGATTCCAATGGCGGTTTGGAGTATAAATTTGAATACGAATAGAGCGATGACGGTAAGAAAAATTTTGTTTATACATATAACGCCAATAATGATTTAGTCTATAAATATGAGCTAAGGTACGATGAAAAAAGGAAACGTAATTGAAGAGACCAAATACAATATCGATGATAAGAAAGCAGGAATTATTCATACGTTTATAAATATTTCTAAATTATAAATCTGATAATCAGGTTGATTTTAATTATCCATAAGTATTATTTTTACAAACAATTTTTTAGGGCCCATAGCTCAGTTGGTTAGAGCATCTGACTCATAATCAGAGGGTCGGTGGTTTAAGTCCATCTGGGCCCACTCAAAAGGCTTCAATTT
>CAWALU010000018.1:0-66913 GCA_963782985.1 uncultured Bacteroidota bacterium | reverse complement strand
AATTTGAAAAGAAATTAAATATTAAAATCTCCGAAAGTTCATTCACTCCCGTAATGAAGAATAAGTCTGTTAACATTTTGGAATTCTTAAATACTCAGAATTTTTCTGAAGGTTTTGAGATTGAAAAGTTTAAGTCAGATATAAAATTACTCTTATCTGAATTTATAGATTCAGTTCCCAAAATAATTTTTTATGAAAACTTCGCTGAAAAACCCGATTCTGAAAATTTAATTACCACAGAAGATTATTCCGGCTTGCAGTTAGATGAATCCTCTGCTGCTATGCATAAAAAAGCTTTAACACTCGCTAAGAAAGATAATATCTCTTACGAGTCAGCCATTCTAAAACTTAATAAAAGGACAAATTAAAAATGGGAACTTTATCTAATAAACGTATTGTTGATCCAGTTCTTACTGAAATCTCAAGAGGTTATACAAATGCCGCTTTAATCGGTACAAATCTCTTTCCAGTTGTTTCAGTAACCAAAGAAGCCGGGAAAATTCCTCAATTTAACAAAGAAGCATTTAAAATATATAATACTGAAAGAGCAATAAGGGCTAAGTCCAATCGTATTTCTCCCGAAGGAAGAATTTTCAATTGATTTTGTTCTTGAAGAGCATGATTTAGAATATCCCATGGATTATCAGAAGTTGAAAGAGATGTAATGCCTCTTTAAAATTTATGCAACTCATGTAGTTACAGATGGAATTTCATTGAGGCTTGAAAAGAAGATTGCAGACTTAGCCCAGAATCTTTCTACATACCTTTCGGGTAATAAAGTTACTCTTGCATCCGGCGATAAGTTCTCAATCCGTCCTCTAATCCTTTTGATGTTTTTGATACAGCTAAAGAAGCAGTAAGAGGTAAGATTGCAAAAGTCCTAATGTTTGTGTTTTTGGTACTTGCTTATAAAGCACTAAAAAATCATCCCGCAATTTTAGATAGAATTAAATTCACCCAGCATGCTGTGATAACTCCCGAATTGCTGCGCAATCTTTTAGACTTCGATCAGCTATATATCGGTGATGCAGTTTCAGCAGATGACAGCGGCAACTTCGCTGATATTTGGTCTGATAATGCAGTTATAGCGTATGTCCCAAATGCTAAATCAGATTTACCAAGAAGCATCTTTGAACCTTCTTTCGCTTATACTCTTCGTAAAAAATCTCATCCTTTAATAGATGTTTATGATGAAGGTGGGAAAGTTGAGATAGTAAGAAACACAGATATTTTTATGCCTAAAGTCGTTGGTTATGAAGCTGGTTATTTAATCAATGATACTAATGCTTAATACTTTTAAAAATCTCCTCTTGAGAGGAGTACGGCTTTAGCCGGGAGGTGTGTAAATGAAATACAAAATCAAAAACACTGATCTTTTTCTTAACGGCAAACTAATTCCCGAAGGAACTTCAGTTGAACTATCTATACAAGATGCTGAAATGCTTTCTGAATTTATTGAGGAAGAAAAAACAGATTCAGCACACAAAGAAATTAAATCAATATAAGAAAACAAAAAGCAAATAAATTATAAGGATATAAAATGTTAACCGAACAGCCAATTTTAATTACTTCAATCAAAGCACCAGCCGCAATTACTAAAAATCTATTCATTGGTTTTGACGGCAATCTTTGTTCAGCAAATGCTAAAGCACTTGGCGTTTCAAATGCAGATACAGATGAAGCAGAACAGCTTCCCGTAACTACAAATGGTATTGCGCTTGTCTATTCCGGTAATGCCATCACTCTTGGAGATAAAATCGCAAGCGATTCAAATGGAAAAGCAGTCACTTATACAACCGGCGAATTTAACGGATGGGCTTTAGATGAAGCTTTATCTGCAGATGTTTTAATCCGTGTCCTCTTAACTTAATTGAAAGAATGAAATGAGAAGAAATATTTCTTTATCAAATAAGATTGCGGTTGTGGTATATGATAATGCTTTAACTGTTAACGATGACTATTCTCTTAAAAGATCCGCTTCAATTATCTTGGCAGATTCTTTAACGAAGGATATAGTTTTAACGCTTCCATCCGCGGCTGAATATAAAGGCCATAAATACTTAATTAAAAAAATTGATAACTCTGTTTATACTGTTTCTGTTAATGCTTCCGGTTCTGATAAAATCGATGGCGAATCATCTTTTGTTATAAATACTCAATGGGATTCACTAAACATTTTTTCAAATGGTTTTAATTGGATTATTATTTCTTAAAAGGTTTGCAATGAAATTATTCAAAATTCTACTTAGTCTCTTTATCTTTTTATCTCTTAACCATTCAATCTTTTCACAACAGTTTTCTAATGAAAAATACGAACGTTATGTAGGTTGGCAGTCCGGTAAATATCCTCCTACTCAGCAAGGTATTCAAGATGCAGTAAATTCATTAAAAGATGTTGTTGATAATGATAATATTGGTATAATTCATTTAGCACAAGGTGTATATCATATTTATTCACCTATTCAGCTTTATTCTTTTATAACAATATCCGGTGAAGGCAAGATTGATTATAATTTTAATAATAGAATCCCAACCATCGTATTAATGCCGGATAGTCTAAGCACATCAGATTCCACGAAGAATTTTATTTTTCATATTAACGATACTCTTACAGCTCAAGATTCATATTTTGGTTTTCGCAGTGTCTTATTTAAGTTCGATACTTCCGGTTATTCTAAAACATTTTCTAAATATGGTTTAGCTTATTTAAAAAATGCAAAGCCTATAAACGGTAATTACAGAACTTTTATTTATAGTGATAAAGTAAAAATAATTTGCAATGGTGTAAAGAATGCAATAATGTACTATGCACCTGGCGATCTTACAGATTCTACTAAAACACTTTTAACAACATTCTTATTAAATGATTGTGATATTTCTCTTGAGCTTGGTTTATCTGTTTCTAATTATGGCATTTGGTATAAAGAAGATGCTGATTATGTAGCTGCCCCAAATAGATATTTTTCTTTTACAATGAATAATTCGATTGGTTTTAATGGCATTCTATCTCAAATAAAATCATGGAATACTTCAACTCCAACAGCTAATGTTTCTTTTGATGGTGTTAAGAATGTTAATTTAATAATAGATTCTATATCCGCCAGCTTTAATTTTTATGATGTGTATTTTAGGGATAATAATATTATCAGATTTAAAGGCTTTAATAATTACGGTTCAGTTTTTAGTAACTGCTATGCTTTATCTTTAAATATTGAGCAAGTTGAATCACAAGGCAACGGTGGTTCTATTTCTTTTTTAGGATGTTTCAGTAGGAATTATGCTTGGTCCAGTGGTTTTAATTTGTCGCTTCAATCTGCTTGCAGTGTAATATTTGAAAACTCTGCTTTATACCAGCAATCCACTTCTGCAAATTTAGGTGCAATAAATATTTATAGCGGTGCAGTTGCCTCAACAGTTACAGTAAGAAATTCAACTTTGCTTTCAAGAACTTCTTCTAATATTTCAATATATTCAGCAGCTTCAACCACCGGGGCAAATTATATCTACAACTCAGTTTTGAGTGATACAGTCAGCACAAACTTTCATTATACGGGTGCCAGCAACAATTTTGTAACGTATTAAATAGCATATATGCTATATATATTTTTGATAATTATTAAATAAATTGTATTTTTACAACATAATTTCAACTACAACTCTATTTATTCGATTATTTAATAATGAAACTTTTTTTTTTGAAAAGTATCAATTATTTATAATAAATATCGAAGTACTTTGTATTAGCAAATTGAAAATAAATTTATTTCAAATAAATTTAAAGCTTTAAATGCTTTACTCTATGTTTTACAAAAGGTTGACAATTTGTACAACATAATGAAAGTATTTTATTTCGCTGATAAAAATCATCTTAGTAAATATGGCAACTTTATTTATGGTGAAACATATATTGCTATGCCAAAGGGTCAAGTTCCCAGTCTAATATATGATATGATTAAATTTGTTCGTGGTGATGGAAATGTTTCTTTCGATAAAAAATTAAAAGAATTATTTTATGTTGAAGATGGTACTAAAGTAAAAGCAAAAAAATTACCTGATTTAGATTATTTTAGTAAATCTGATTTAGAAAGTTTGAATAATGCTATAAATGACTATGGGAAAACACATCATTTCACTTTATTTAGCAAATCGCATAAAGATAGTGCTTATAAAGAAACACCACTTAATGGTGAAATTACAATTGCTAAAATTGTAAATTCATTACCAAATAAAGAAGACAATAAACATTATTTAAAAGATTTTATTCTTAATTTTCTATTTTGAATCCTGGAGATATAATATATGTTGAAAATGTCTCCTATACAGATCATCCAAAATATCATTTAGTCCTTTCTCCTTCCAAAGCTTTATTTTTCGTTATCAATTCTAATATTACTAATGCCGTTGCTTTTAATAATGCATTTAAAAATTGCCAAGTTGTCTTATTAAAACATCCTAATCATTCTTTTATGCCGAACAACGAAAGTTATATTGCATGTCATCAAATTGCTCCTATTTTTACGCAAAAATAGAAAGCAAATTATTGTCCAATACAGCAAGCATAGTTGGTAGATTAGATCGCATAACCTTGAACATGGTTCGTAAAGTCGTATTGAGTTATAGTGGTATCACTTTAACACCCATTGATATAAAGGAAATCGTTCGGTGTATAGATTCCGTATCTAAATCTACGCCCAGTTTCGTTTCAACGCTCTTCCACTTTAATGTGTTGCTGTGCAAAACTAAAGTTCTATTCCGCACCGCTTATTTTACTCAACACGGCTCTCATATAGCTTCCCTTTGCGTTTTTTTTAGTGTAGTGTTGTTCCACTACTACTAATATAATATTAGCTGCCTTTTGTTGTGCTCCACTTTTTTGCGCACTATCGTGCTTGATTTCGTTCCACACAATCAAAAGTCATTTTTAGAAAAAGGCTTTTTGCCCCTCTTATTCAATTTGCGGTTTAGTGTCTTAACTTTCCCTACTCATTCTTCTTTTGTTTTCATGTTTACTTAACCTGCAAAGGCAAAAAATACTACCAACCGCTTCGCTAACGGCGGTCTTTTTCGCCTTGCTCTGTCAGTAGGTCAATTGCTTTTTAGTAAGGGGCAAAAATGTTTTTTTGGGGCATTGTGTCCTGATGTATCACTAAACGAAAGGTTAATTATGGATAATTCGCAATTAAATATGGATTGGGCTAAAGTAATCCCACCGCATAACTGTAAACTTCATATTAAAATTTTAGAAGAGAAGCATTCTGTTAACTCACTTCACAATATTGTCATATATCGTAAAAGTGTTTGTAAAATATGTAATAAAATTTTTGAAGTTTACGATGAGGATGGTATAAAATAATTTTAAATTACTTATATTTCTTAAAAGCAAAAATCGAAATGAAAATAAAATTAAATATTTGTTTAGCTTTAAGTGGTTTGTCGATAAACCCTGCTTTTACTAATAATATATTTACTAACATATTTCACAGTAAAGAGAGTTTACTAAAAGTCCCTACTAACTCCCTACTTTTTCCTTACTATAATCAGAGGGTTTTTGGAAAATCCATCAGAACAAAAAATGCGAATACATATAATATTCGCATAAATGTTGTGCACCCAGCCGGGCTCGAACCGGCGACCTGCTGATTAAGAGTCAGATGCTCTACCAACTGAGCTATGGGTGCGGGGCAAAATTAATAATTTTACCTGCTGTTTCAAAACTCAATTTTTATAATTTTGTTTTTGTAAGTGATTAGTTGTATTGATCTCACTAACTTGAAAATTATGAATTAGTGGAATAGAATGGACAATAATACCAATTCTCCACTTTTCCACTTTTCCACTCATTATTCCAAATTTTATCGGAGCGTAAGTAAACTTTACTTTTGGGTGTGCGCCGACTTTAAGACATTAATCCTATCAACTAAATTGCTTAAAGCAAATATGAAAAAGAAAAAGGCTGACCAGGTTTTAGCTAAGTCTTCCGAGGAAAGTCTTAATCTTAAATGAGATGGAAAGAAAAGATCTACCGTAAACATTATTGCGGCAAAGATTCCGGCAAGTATAAGAAAAATTAAATTCCGCCTGTTTATGCTTTTTAAATTTCCAAAAAAGATCAGCGCAAAAAATTCAGCCGCGGCAAGCATCGCTAAAATGTAATCGCCGTCTATTCCCAGCTTATACAATTCTTTTTCATGAAACATAAATCTGTCGTCCATTCCTAAATAAAAAAATAAGCAGACTTGTGAAATTAAAAAGTAAAATTCCTTTTTGTTTGCATAATCTTTTAATGTAAAAATGGTTATTAAAAATACAAGCGAGATTGCAAAAAAAAGCGACATGCTTAGCGTTGTGTTTATTCCATAAAAAAAAACTTTACCTTCAATGTCGGTAAAATAATTTCGGATGTATTCTTGCGATGTATTCCATTCTAACGTTAAAAGTATTATTGAATACGCCGCTAAAACAACTATTAAAAACCTGCTGCCTTTCTTCAATTGTTTGCCCGGTTATTTTATTGTAAATGATAATTGTGGAAAATTATTTTTAATGTAATCAGTTAATGCAAAAATAAAAATTAAAATGCCGGTCATTTCTAAAATTTCTTCAATGGTTGAAGAAATAATAAATTGAATTGACTCTGTGGATTTTTCAATTTCAAAAATTAATCCAGCAAAAAGTTCCATTCCCAAAGCTCCAAAAACATATATGAATCCCGCGATGATAAAAAGTTTTTTTGTTTTTTGTGGAAGTGAAAATAAAAATTTAAAATATATTATTCCAAGTATAATTAAAAAAATTCCGTAGGGAATAACCCAGGCAAAATAAAAAATACCTGAAGTATGTAGCAGTTCCCTAACATGAACCATTATTTTTTCGTGGATTTCAACAAATTCATCAAAACACAAAAAAAGAAAAATTAAAGATAAGCATCTCCAGAGTATCCAGTGTTCAGCTTTTACTTTATGCAAATATGAAATTATAAAAAGTAAAATTGAGCAAAGCAATAAAGTAACAGCGGAATAAAACGAGGGAAAATTGTTTTCACCGTCTAAATCAAAAAATCTATAAAGTTTAATAAAAAAATTATTGTGGCTTGCATAAGCAAAAACATGAGCGATGATGTGCAGAACAATTAGAATAACAACTATAATTAATAAAAATTTTGTAATCTTTTTAGGTTGTAGTAAAATTTCCATAAATAGTTAAGACGACTAACTCAATAGTGGGTGCAATTATTTTAATTTCAAACATACAAAATATTTAAAAAGAAAAGCCGGCTTAAAAATATAAGCCGGCTTAATTTAGTTAGCGGTATTTTATTTTAAGAGCATCATTTTGTTATTTTGAACAAAATTATTTGCTTCTATTCTGTAAACGTAAACGCCGCTTGGCAAGTTAGATGCATTGAACATAATTTCATGTTCGCCTGCGCTAATCTGTCCATTAATTAATTCAGCTACTTTTTCACCCAATGAATTTATAACCGTTAGTTTAACATTTCCGCTTTCAGGAATGGTAAATCTAATAGTTGTGCTTGGGTTAAATGGATTAGGATAATTTTGTGCAAGCGCAATAAGTTTTAGGCGCTGATGTTTCATCACGAGCATCTGTAACTTTTCCAACCTTTGTAAATTGTAAAGTTGGCACGGCAGGTTTTTGCTCCTCTTCTCTGAAGTTATAATCCATTCCTTCAATATCAACATTATAATCAGAGAGTTTGCCTATTGTTGCTCCTAACTAAATCTACTTCATATAAGTCAGTTGAATCTGCAGCATACAAATTTCCATTTGGATGTGACGTTAATGATTCGATTTTTTTAGAAGTTGTAATTGCAGTTACAAAACTTATAGGACCAGCAGGGAAAGAATCAAATTTCCACAATTCGCTTTCCATATTATTCAAACCGGTTTTGGTTAAATACCAATTTTCATCCGCGCCTTGCGTTAATCCATCAGTTCTAAAATCAGCCACTCCAAGCGTTCCTATTTCTGTTAGGCTGGCATCGGTTAAATTGATCATATATACTTTTTGAGTTTCTTTACCGATTCCGTATAAACCGTCAGCTCCGAAATGCAAACTTGCTATTTCTTCGCCGGACTCAATTCCGCCGCCTAAATCGCCGGCAGGTAAACCGGTGTTCCCGATTAATGTTGCGTTTACTGGAGTGGCAGGATTCTTATCTAATTCAGATCCTGCTATCATATATATTTTAGATGTGCCAACATTATTCACCAAATATATTGTTCCGTTTGGATCAACAGCTAAATCTTCAATATCTTTTTCGCCGTCAATTCCTAAAATATCACCTTCAACATTTGAAAAATCTAAGCCTTGAGTTAATGTGTACCAATAAAGTTTTCCATTAGAGGCGTCATTAACTGCCCAGAAAGTCATGAATGGGAATGGATCAACAACAACAATTCCCTCGCCAAGTTGAACCGGCAATACACATTTATTTCCGGCGCCGTCTGTTACAACAACAGAACCATGACCTACTTGGTTTGGATCGGCTAATGTAACTTGGAAGGTTACCATTCCATCGCCAGGCGTAAACGGATCAACGGTTAAAACTAAGTTTACGCTGGTATCACTTAAAACAACAAAGAAGATTCCAGTATCTTCATCTATTTGCCCGTTACTATTTAGATCTTCACCAGGATCTAATATTCCGTTACCGTTTGTGTCCTCAGTTGGACGATTATCTGTAGTTTTGCCGTCAGCTGATTTTTTATCGCCCGCAAGTATTAATTGGCACAATGGAGGATTAGCATCGCCTCTCGGATTTATAAATTGGAAGCGCGCGCCGCCGGGATAAATATATGAATCGGCAGAGTTATAACCTTCCACAGTAATACCATGTCCTTTGGAAGAAGATGTTGTATGTGTTCCTTCTTTAATTGATTTTAGCGCCGCTGAATAATCAGTGCCGGGTATTGCTGAATAATCTCCTGAAGGAATTGTGGTCCCATCTAATTTTAGAGAGCCCACGTCATCATTATGGGCGATAATTGAAACAAAATTATCTGAAAATTGACCAGCCCCAACAGTTGCAAATGTATAAGCGCTTAAATATTGTTCGCTTGGAATCATATTGCCCATTGCAGGGTCTCCAGTATTGTGGGTTCCAGGGTTGCCCACACCAGGCATAAATTGAACTACATAAATTGGTTTGTTCCCTTCAAACACATGACTGTCTTTCAGGAAATCAGTTTCAATAAAATCGCCGCGGTCAATAGTTCCAATGGTAGAACCATCCTGAGTTATTTTTGTATTATCTTCAGACGCAACAATTCTATAAATCGAACCATTATCTCTTAGAGGTAAATTATTTACGAAAACTTTATTGCCCCACGATTGAACCGGCTGACCGACTTCAAATATATGATCGCAGGCTACAATACCATAAGGTATTTGTGTACAAATGTTTCCGCTTGTAAGACCAACCGGCTTGTCTGAAGTTATTATAGAACCCATCAAACTTCCTGCTGCCCCGGCTGAAGCTAATGATTGTACAAGGTAACCTTCTCCTCTATCCAATGTAACACTAAATGCTGTTCCTGCAGGGTGCCCAATAGCCGCGTTCTTCGGAGTAATTGTAACCTTGGTATTATTAAATGCAGCAACTACTAAAAATTCACCACCACCAAATGCTGCGTTATATGTTGTGGCAATATATTCCTTATTCATTACATCAACAGGTAAAGCTAATGCAGCATCTGTTGAAAAAGGTCTGCGGTTTATCATATAACAGACAAATTCTTTACTGGCAAAAGCATGAACGGCATTATTTGCAACAGTGTTTGCAACCCAGCTTTGGGCTGATGTAACAGGGATTTCAACAACTGTAATTGTACCTGGATTAACAGCAACTGTTGTAGTAAAAGTAGGTGAATTTACAGGATACTCTACAGTTACATTTGTTGATACATCGCTGGAAAGATGAAGTTCAGTAAAGTTGCCTGAAAAATTTGGCATAAAGCCCATAATAAAGTCTTTACCTTTATTATCAAGCAATTGGGCATTTGAAGGAACGTTAGTAATTACTAAGAGCAATAGAAAAAGCATAAGCGAGCCTAAGCGCTTTACTTTTAGGTGGGTGTGGGATAGAAAATGTATCATAGCAACCTCTTCTTTTAGTTATTGAAATATATTTATTTATAGTTATAAACTGTTAGATACAATAATCACATTTAGAGCTGAGACAAAAATGCAAGTACATTTTAGTAACAACATAGAAAATGACATTTGTATGTCTATAAGCTGGTCAGTCTTATAATTATAATTAAGGTAAAGAAGCGGTATTGAGATTTACCTCCAATTTATGTCCATAGCATTAATCAAGCATAGAGCAGCATAAATACATTTAATGCTATTCGGCTATCTTCTTAGAATCATGGAGGTTTGATTCAAGAAAATGTTTATTTTTTTTATGCTATTATTTTTGGGTAGAATGAAATAGAACTAATTTTAACTTACAATTTGAAATAGACAGATGCAAGAAATTTTTTAAAAAATATGAAAGATTTTTTATTGGGGCAATTAAAATTCCAAGAAAGATTTATATCAATTCTATAAATAAGTCAACATATTTTTAATTTATAAACAGATCAATGAATATTTCTTAATTATTAAGTAAGGTTATTTAATTCGCAGTATAACGCTGTGAATTAAAATTGAAATTTATCCCCGCTGAAGCAATTAGGCTTTTTTTATTTGAACCGTAAAAGTTTTTACCGAAAGTTACGTTTAACCAAATACCTTTTAAAGCTTCATAATCAAAACCTAATACTGCTTTTACTTCCATTTTAGACGAGCTAGATTTTAAAGTCGATCTGCCGACTACTTCGCCGGAGAGAGCATATTTATTATTTGTAAAATCTAATCTTCCGCCAAAATCTAAATTATCATTGGCAACGCGATAATAAAAATATCTAATCACCGCCGAAAAGCTGAATGAATTTGAAACAAAGCTCGGCGTCAGCCATATGCCCGCGCGGCTGAATTGCCCTTTTTCAACAATTCCATTATCAAAATTCCATGCGCCCGCCGCGGCGAGATTCAAAAAGAATCCATCCCTATAAACAGCAAAATTTTGAATTTTATTTCTTAAAGATTTTATTGAATCCTGGTATTCTTCATCTTCCAATATTAATTGATTAATATTTGAAACAGCGGAATTATAAATGAACGTTAAGTCTTCAATTTTTTTCCAATCTCCTTCGTTCTCTTTAATACGCCTTTGATATTCTTTATCTAAATCTTTTCTTCTTTTTTCTTGAATGGAAGCAAAAACATTTGCTTCTTTTGTCAACATTAATTCCATTAATTCAAGATTTCTTTTTGCTTCGGCGCTAAGCGAACCGGAAGCAAGAGAAGCGCGAATGCCGGCTGAAAGTCCCGTAGCTGGAAATAAATCTCCCCCAACTTCGGCGGTTGCTACCGAAATTGTAAACGTGCGTGAAATACTTTCAAACAAACTGCGCTTGGCATCTTCGCGCCAGGTTAATTTTGGAGCGCCCGCCAGCCAATAGGGACTTACTTCCAGCGCAAAATCATTTGCTAAAGTTTTAAAATCATTTGCAAGGTTTAAAATTGAAAACGCTAAAGACGACGGCGTGTTTGGTCGCTCAACTGAATTTGGCGCAACGTCTAAAACTGTAAATGCCGGCGAGGTTGGAGTTCTTAAAGAATTGTATGCAGAAAAATCCCTTGCAGAATTTTGCGAATAACTTATTTTATTTATTGCCAATAAAAAAAATGTAAATAAAAAAATTGTTTTTAATGTATATCTTGGTTTCATATTATTATTAATAAATTAACTAAAATTGCCCCGACTTTTAAGTCGGGGGGTTATTGAAAAACCATAATGTAAATCTGGCTTTAGCCAGAATAAATGCGGCTAAAGCCTAAGTTTTTCTTATATTTAAATCCACGAGCTGAAGCTCGTGGCAATTCAGTATAGTTTCCCTCAGACTTTTAAGTCGTGGGCTGCTTAAGCTTGGCGTACATTTTATAATTTAAACTAATACAAAAGTTATACTGTAAACCGCGTAGCCGCCTTCTTGTTTTACGTCAATGCTGAACTCAAATTCTTGCGGTTCAACTCCGCCTTCCAACAAAAAAGTTACGAGGGTTTTATTTGTAAATTGATTTATATCTTTAACCTTGGTTGTGCATTTTAAAAGGCTAAATTTTATTTCTTCATTTGGATAACCCACCGGAAGTTTATCTATCTGCCCGTCGTCATTACTAATTAAATCATCATTAAAATAAATTACCGAACCGCCGACGTTTGCATTTCCAATTGTAACTGAAAGATAAATGGGCGAGTTGTTCCCCGTCTCGTAAAATCTGGTTGCGGTTAATTGAACTTCATCTGCCATTTAATTTTCTTTTTAAATTGATGATATTTTATGTTGACTGAAAGCGATACTGTATTTATTAAAATTTATTATAAGTAATGCGTAAAATAAATTTCAGGCTTCAATTTAGATGTGAGTTAAATCGCTTTTATAATTTTGACGAAGAGTTCGAATATAAAATTTTCCAATAATTTTTACTTCCGAAACCCATAACTTCCCACAATTTATTTAAAGCGCTTTCATCAAGCTTCATAATTTCCTTTGAACTGATAATTTTTGTATTTGCTTCAAGCCGCTTTATTCTATTAAAAATATCTTCTCTTTCAAATTGATATGAAGACACCAGCAAATACCATAAACTTATTAAATCATTTTTACCTGCCGAATTTAATATTTCTGAAACGGAATTATTTTTCCCGCTTATAAAATTCCGAAGATTTTCTTTAAATTTTTCAGTTGTATTTGAATTGAACGGAATTCCAACTACGCCGTTAGTTTCGCAATCATTCCCCGCAGGCACAATTACAAATTGATTTTTCAAATGCAAAGCCGCCCAACCGGATTTAACTTTTATTACGCTGCTTTTATCTTCGTTTATTTGGAAGGAAAAAGTTGACCCGAAATCAATTATTTCTCCGGCGGGCGTGTTAATAAATAATCGCCGCGATGCGCCCCAAACGGCTGCGTTAATAATACCCGACTGAAGATAAAAATAATTTCCCGTTGAATTTATTTTTAACAATTTAATTTGCGAAGAAGGCTCAACGTCAATTTCCCCCATCATTCCAAGCTTTATTCTTGACTTAGAATTTTCGCCGGTGTTCAGCCATTCGCCCGGCTTTAACATTCCGTAACTATCAATTTTATTTTCGCCAATTTCAGCGCCGCCGTACAATTTATCAACTGAAAGAAATGCAATATTATTTTGGTTGAAAAATAAAAATCCTATTACCGCCGCCAGAAGAATTGAAGCGAAAGCGGTTGCGGCAATAATAAATTTGCCCCTTTTATTTTTTTTTATTTTTATTCGCGACGAACTATTTTTATTTAAATCTTTTACTAATGAATCAGTTTCGAAATTATAAGCTGAAAAATTATTGTATTCACTTTTATTAATTTCGTTTTCATGCTTTTTTAAGTTGATGAAATTTGAATGGCTTTTTTGCGCATCTCCAAAAACTAACCTTACAACATCCGCGTCCAGGCTGCAATTTTTGCAACCGCTTAAATGGTTATAAATTTTTTTGTGAAGACTAAACGGCAGTTCATTTTTAACATAGCTTTCAAGATACAATCTCACCTCGCTGCACTGCATTTTCATTTACTCCAAATAATTTTTCCGCTAATCATTTTCAATCGTTATCCCTTCATGACAAATTTCTAAAGTTTCAATAGCCACCTCATTACCCGAAGCTTTTAAAGTGCTGCTTTCAATTTTTACCGGGAAAGCATTTATAACTTTCCAATTTAAAACCGGTTCATGATTTTCATTCAGCAGTGAAATTACAATATCGCGCCTTTCAACCGAGTTTAATTTTATTGAGTTCCACCACTCAAAAAATTGATTATCGCTTTTAACAATTCCGCGCTTCAAAATTATATTTGGAAATTTTTGCAAGCCGGGAATTTTAATAGTTGAATAAACGGGACTCGCCCCTTCGCGGTATTCAATAACATCGGTCTGCATATCCAAACCGGAAACTTCAGAAAAACCAATTCTCTCTCCTCCCCACTGAACTTGAAAATGAAACGAAACTAATGGAAAGTTTGCCATAGTTTTACCTTATGTTGTTTTATTACTTTTAATTTTTTGTTTTAAAGGCATAGCCTATATCTCTATAAATTTCTAAATCGTGTTTAATAATAATTTTGTGCTGATGATTTTGAACGTCATTAAAAATTATTTCGGTAACAATTTTTGTCGGCTGTTTTCTTCTAAAAAAAGACTCGCTGGAATCTAAAAAAGTTTTTATCTCTTTTTTAGGGGGAAGAAATTCAATATTTCTAAAAAGATTAATTGAAGTTATTTCCTTTAAACCGCTTACGCCTGTAATTTTTTTATTGAACTTTACGCTTACATTAAAAACCGGATTGTCGCTATAATTTTTAATTAAGATGAAGAACAAACCGTCGTCAAAAATAAAATCAACATACACATCAAAGTTTGTATTATTAAGTGTTTCAGTTTTAGTTTTTTTAACTTCGGCTTTTTTCATTTTAATTAGAAGCCTATACTTTTGAGAAAGAGAACTTATTAAAAAGTTTGCCTTTAAAATTGAATGCGGAAAAGAGCTTAGCAGAATTCAAAAAGAATATAAGTAATAAATTTTCTTTAACTCAATAGCAAAATTAAAATTAATTATATTTATGATGTGTTTTACTTATACATTCAAAAAATTTGACTAATTAATTTTATTATCATAACATTATCACGAATGTTAAAAAATAAATGATCACGCTTCTTTTTTTAGGAGATACAAATGAAAAATGAAAATCAAAATTCGACAAACACTTTACTTGCATTTTTAATCGGAGGAGTGGCGGGGAGCGTTATAACTTTTTTACTTGCGCCTAAAAGCGGAAGAGAATTAAGAGGAGATATAATTGAAAAGGCCGACGCCCTGCAAACCTACGCCTCAGATATCGGCAATGAAGTTCTGTTGGAAGCAAAAAACAAAGGCGAAAATTTAATTAATAAAGCCGCAGGGCTTTTTGATAGAGTTAAAAGTTTTTCTTTCGGCGGTTATGCTTCGCCAATTGAAAGAATTGAAAATGAAATCAGCAGTTTAAAAGCCGCCGTGTTTTCAGCAGTGTACAGCTATAAAAATAAAAATCGCAACGGCAATAGAAATTTAGCCGATAAATTTTCAGAAGAAGATAAAATTAATTTAGAAGAATTTGAAGATGAAGTTTCGCCCAAGCATTTAAGTATGCGCAGAAGAAATAATTAATAAAGAATATTTTTGCCAGATTATCTTTCAATATTAATTCTCTTCGGAGTCGGTTTAGTAGCCGGCTTTATGAATGTTACCGCGGGCGGCGGTTCAACATTAAGCCTTCCCGCATTAATATTTTTAGGCTTGGATTCTGCAGTCGCTAACGGCACAAACCGAATTGCAATTATGCTCCAAAATTTATCCGCCATTTATTCTTTTAAACAAGAAAATTTTAAGCAGTTTGATATTAGTTTGAAGCTATCCCTGCTCACTTTGCCCGGTTCAATTTTAGGCGCGCTGCTCGCCATTAAAATCGGCGATGAATTATTCCAAAAAATATTAGCCGTGATTATGATTGGAATAATTATCACAATGATTATTCCCGCAAAAAAAACTTTAGCAATAAATACTTCGCACAAAATTAGCTGGCAGACTTACACCGCAATGATTTTTATTGGATTTTACGGCGGCTTCATTCAAGTAGGCGTTGGTTTTATTATTATGGCGGCTTTAAAATATTTAATGAAGTTGAATCTTGTAAACACCAACATGCATAAAGTTTTTATCGTTTTCGTTTATACAATTCCGGCGCTCTTAATATTTATTATTTCAAAAAATGTAAATTGGTTTTTGGGTCTTGGTTTAGCCGCGGGCAATATGATTGGCGGATGGTGGGGGGCAAAACTTTCAGTTAAAAAAGGTGAAAAGTTTATAAGAATGTTTTTGATTGTAGCAATCTTCATAATTGCAATAAAACTTTTGGGGATTTTTTAAAGGAAATATTTAAAGAAATAATCCTTACATGATGCATAATTTATTTCTATCCAACTTTTAAACCTTCCGGTACCGTTAGTATAATAATAAGAGAAATAGCTACCATCACCCCTAGTCCAATCCAAAGCGAAGCAAAGATTGTTTTACCAAGATCAAATTTTTCCGTATATACTTTTTTAACGGTGGAAATTGGATACTCTTTTAGTTTGCCGTTCTTTTCATAACTCGTTATAATTTTATTTGATAAGACCGCATAACCTCTTCTGCTGTTTTCAAAACTAATTGTTTCATCATCGTTGGTAATTATCTTATAAATTTTTATTGGCTGATTATTTTCAACTGAAGTTTCTCTTAACGAAAAACATCCATTGAAAGTTAAATTAAGAAATAGAATTAATATTGAAATTATAAATTTGCGGTTGCGGAAAAATAGTCCCATATATTACCCCTATAAAAAAATTGTGTAAATATTACCATTTTTGAAAACTTACTTTCGTACAATCAATCCTTTATGTTCTAAAAATAAAATTTCGCCGCTTGTTCTGTTGAAGTTTACTTTTATTGTTAATGTATCAGTTAAAGTAAAATCAAGCGATTTGTTTTTATTTAGATTCAAAATCTTAAAAATCAATTTGTGATTTCCTTCAGCGTATTCATGGGGACCGCTTAGCCAGGCTGCATTTAAAGTAATGTTGGTAGTAGCGCGCCGAGCAGTTAACAAGCTGTCATCCAGCACAACGTTTATTGAATCATTTTTAAAATCAGATTCAACGTCAATTGCTAATATTTTTTTTACAACGCCGCTCTCTCCGTCATTTTTATCATTTAAATTCGCAAACTCATTACAGCCAATTAATAATATTGCGCTAATAAAAATTAAAACGAGTGAAACTTTCTTATTCATAATTTTCCTTTTTAATTATCTGCTCTTAAAGTTTTTTTGATTAATATATCCTTCTTTTAAAAATAAACTTATCATTCTTGCATAATGGATACAACTGTATTATTGCACTCTAAATTTTACGCAGGCAGTTTGCCAAATATTTTATTTACTGTTCGATGAAATTTGTGAAAACCTTTAACGGGTTCAGCAAACATTAATATACATTCATTGTGAATTACATTGATATCATTTTCTTCGCAAAATTTAATTGCCTTTATAGATTGCGCGCCGGTCTGCATCCAAATATTTTTCAAATTTATTTCGCGCGCTTCTACTACAACTTTTTCAGTTTCTGCGGGCGGAATAACTAACAAGGCGCCGTCAATTTTTTGTGGAATTGATTTTAGATCCGGGTAACATTTTTGGTCGTCAAACAGATTCAATTTGGCATTTACCGGAACAACCTCATAGCCGTTATCTTTTAAGAAATGATAACAGATTGTTCCAAACTTTTTTGAATTATTTGAAACGCCAACAACAGCAATTTTACGCAGAGCTAAAAAATCATTTATGTTTTTTTTGGTTGTCATAGCAGCCCCTCAAATTAATTTATAAAACTTAACTTTAAACTAATTATTTTTTTTGAAATTAATTCTGAATTAGCTTTCTTTTCCAACGAATTAAAATCCGTTGCTGCAATATCAAAAACTAAGCTTGCGCTTCTCTCATTTGAAAAATATTTTATGTTAAAACTTATTTCGCATCATTTACAGTTACGCTTATTATTTTGCTGCTGCCGTTTACTTCGGGATAGTACATTAAGCTGCCCTGAGCCGGCATTATATTGTACTCGCCGGGAATCTGCGCCTTCATTATATATGAGAATTCCATACTGCTGTTTATGTCGGTAACAAAAAATACAACTTTTTCATCGCGGTATTCTTTGTCGGCGTAAAACCACTTCCAAGGACGATAATAATAATTATCAAAAATTCGATATTGATCTTCACCTTCAATTTCATATTTATCAACATCTTTAACTATTTCAAAACCGGAAGGCAGCATATCTTCCAGCATAAAATATTGAAAATCTCCGCGGATTGACTCAACAAAAGTTTTGACAAATAAATCCTCCCCTGAGTTTACCTGCCCGTTAAATTTTTGTTTTAAATAAATTATTCTTCCGCTGCTTTCTTCGGGTTTAAGAATATAATATTCCCGTCTAATTTTAAATCCGTTTTGTTTTGATAGTTGGTTTTCATCTTTTGTGAAAAATTCATTTACGCCTGAGAAATATAATTTGCCGGAACCATTTTTTACGATTTTAATTTTATTGTTTCCGTTATTTAAAATTTTATCCGTCAAGCCACTTATTTTTATTGTTGAAGCAGATGAAAAAATATCTTCTTTAGCTAATGATTTATCAAATACTTTTTTATCGTTTACAAAAACTTCAACTGTGTAATTCGGGTTTAGTTCATTTGTGGTTTTTAAATAATCCGTTAAAGCGAAAATTACAGTGGCAGTTTCCTGAGTTGAACGCCATGAAAATCCATTCTTCTGCATCAATAAAAATCTTACCGCTTTTGAAATCAAATCATCATTTGGATTAACCACTAGCAAAGCCTTTAACGCAAAAGCCGTACTCTGAACTTTATCATTCTGCCAGCTGTAATGCCATTGCTTGCCAGCCCAATGCGCAAAATCGTTTTCAGTTTCAACCATATCTTTTAGCCGCGCTGCTTGTTTTACCGCAAGTGAATGATTATTTAAATTTTCCAGACTTATAATTAATAGTGAAAGCGAATAGGGATTTAAATTCTTTTTTAAAAGAACTGAAATCATATCATTTAAAAATTCTTTCCCGCCGCTATTGTCTTGCTGCGCAGCTGAAAGAGCGTAAATCATAAAAGCGAGAGTAGTATTATCAGCATCCTCATCTTTACCGTTATAATTTTGAATTTGAGTTCTAAGATTATTTATTCCTTTTTGATATACGTCTTCATCAACTTTAAAATCAGCCTGCTTCGCCAAAGCCATTCCGTAAATAACATACGCGGTCATGTAAGGATGAGTAGCGTCGTTTTCCCACCAGCCCCAGCCGCCATCCGAATGTTGAAAATTATATAAACGCTTCAGTCCTTTTTCAGCTATATCGGGTAGCTCTTTAATAGTTTTTGCTTTTAACGGCGCGTCAATTTCTCTAAAAGTATTTGCCACAATTATTGTGGGAAGAAACCGGCTCATAGTTTGTTCAACGCAGCCGTAAGGGTAACCGACTAAATCATCGAGCGCTTTTAAAATTGTTCCCGCTAAAGAAGGATTAATTGAAAACGAAAAATTAGCCGTTCTTAAATCAACATCACTTGGAATTTCAAACTGCAAAGTTTCAGTTTTGTTTTCATCGGAAAAATCTACAGCCAGCCCGTTAATAATTTTAAATCCTTTGGGAAGAATTGGAACTTTCAATTCCATTGCATCGGATTCTTCTTTTGTCAAAGCCTCGGCGGTTAGTTTAGCTTCGCCGGCGGGGTCAACAATTTTTACGAGCCAATCAATTCTAATTTCAGAATCTTTTTTAATTGATAATTCATACGATGAATCCGAAATTTTATTAGCGCCGCTGTTATAGCCTGCTGTGTTTATTTCAGAAGAAACTAATTTTAAATTTTCAGCGCTAAAAGAAATTTTAGTTTTTTTATCTTCGCTTAAATAATTATGAACGATGGTTGAAATAACCAATTCATCGCCTTCTCTAAAAAAGCGCGGCGTTTCCATTCTTACTAATAAATTTTTACGGGTGATAACTTTATCAACCTGCTGACCAACGTCAGAGTTTTTGGTAATTCCTCTAACGGTTGCGCGCCAAGTGGTGAGGTTGTCGGGCATTTTAAAATTGACAACTGCTTTTCCATTTGCATCAGTTACAATATTAGCCTTCCAAATTAATGCATCCACAAAGTTTGAGCGAAGTTCCGCTTGCTGATAATTTTCTTTTTTATCTTTTTCTAACGGAGCATTAACGGCATAAGCCATATCCATTGATTTTGATTCGCTTTGACGACCGCCTCTGATAGCAGTGTTCCCAGCTTGTAAACTAACATCCGATTCTTCAGCGTCTTGCTTAAATTGATTTATGTTTTTTTCTATTCTAATATCATGCTCAGTAAAATCATCTACGTTTACAGTTTCAATAAAAACTAATCCAGATTCACCGTATTGAACTAAAACATCATACTTACCTTTTTCAATTTTCTTCAATTCATAGCCGCCGTTTTTATCAACCTTAGCTTTGTAGAATCTATTATCTTTATTTAAGATGACATAAAGATTAGAAAAATCATTCGCCTCATCTTTAAATTTTATTTTACCGAATAAATTTCCGTTTCCACTTTTATCTTCTGTTTCATTTGAAAAATAATTTTTATCAATAAAAGTTGCGTAACGGCTGGTTGCGCTAAAGTTGTTTTGAGTTAATGAATTATAAGTTGCTATGTATGAATAATTCGGCGAGTAAAAAAAAGTTGTAATATCCTGCGCGCTTTCATCTTTAATTGCGTAAATGCTTTCATCAATTATTCCCAAAGAAAGTTCGGTGTTGGGAACAAAATTTCCCTTAAAATCTTTTACAAGAATTTGGTACGAAGCATTATCGCCGGGCTTGTATTCTTTTTTGTCAGGCGTAACGGCAATATTTAAAAATTTATCTTTAGCGAGAACCCCAATTAATTTATTGGTAGAATAAAATTGTCCGTCATTTAAATAATTAACCGTAATATTAAAACTGGGTGAAAACTTATCGGTTAAAATTTCTTTTAACTCAATTCCATTTTCGCCAACGCGGTATTTTTTATATTTCAAAAAAACATCAGTCTCGTAAGTTAAAAGCACGTCAGTTTTTTCTTTGGGGCCAAAAATGTAGGCGGTTAATGTATCGCCTTTTTCATAGGAATCTTTATCGGTTATAATTTCCAAACCGCTGTTGTTACGCCAATAATAATAGCGCTCTTTATCTCCCACAAAAAAAGAACTGCTTGCGTTTATTTCTCTGCCTTTTTCATCTTTTGCTGAAACGGTGTAATAAAAATTTCCGGTGAAAGAATATTCGGGAATAAACTCAACAACCGCTTTTCCAAATTTATCAGTTGAGCCGTGAAGCGTTTCTTTTTTATCCGAACGTTTATAATTGTTTCCATTTTTTGTATCGGGATAGTTAATTTCAATTTTAAAATCGGTCTGAATTGGTTTGTCGGAAAAGTCGGAAGCATTAACCCTCAGTTTTATCTTCTTTCCTTTTTCATAAAAATATTTTTCGGGCGAAGTTGAAATAGTAAAACTGCCCCGCGTAACATAAGTCTGCGCCGAGCCTGAAATTGCTCTTCTTGAATTATCGGTAACTTCAGCGGAAATTATATAAGTAAAATCGCCGTCAATTTTATCCTCAATTAAATAATCAAATTCAAACTCCCCGCCGCTGTTTAACTTTCCTTCGGTTGTAAAAATTTGCTGCTGATTTCCGTATCCCCAATTATATCCTTTATAAAAAGATTTATAGAACCAGGAATATTCCGACCAATACCACCAAGGTCGCCAATACGGCTGTTTGTAAATTCTAATATTTACGGATCCAGTTGTTACGGGCGAGCCAAAATAATAATCAGCGGAAACTTTGCCGGATATTTTATCCCCGGCAGCGTATTGAGATTTGTCGGTTTTTACGGTTACAAGATATTCCGGTTTTTTATATTCTTCCACGCTGAATGAACCGAAATAATTCATGCTGCTGTTGGATACTTGAATTGAATACTCGCCCAAGTCCGCTTCTTCATCTAAAATAAAACTGGAGGCAATAGCGCCAAATTCATTAGTCCTCAATTCTTTGGAAAATACTTCTTTATTTTTGGGAGAATTTATAGTTACAGTGAAATTTTCAAAAGGAACATTTTTTAACTCGTTGCTGTTTTTACTGCGGATAATCGCTTTGAAAAAAACTTCCTGCGAAGGACGGTAAACAGGTTGATTAGTGTAAACATAAACGGAATAATTTTTTTGATTTCCATTTCCTAAATAAAGGTAAGGATTGTTTACAATTATTTCGTCTTTAGTTTTTGCAATTAACAAATTCGATTGTCCATTATTCATATCTTTATTATTCGACGAACTGTCTTTAGCTATATTAAATATTACTAAGTCGTCATCATTTGTATTTTTCTTTTCTGTCAGCCTGCCTTTATTGTAAAGCATAAATTGGACGTCTTCAGCAAACTCGCCGGTTTTTGAATTTGCCGCAAAAGCCAGCAATTGATTTTTACTTGATTTATAAATCATCGCCATATCAGAAACAACTATTCCGCAATAAGCAACTTGACTTTTTTCAACCGCATCCTGGTTTTCTGAAATTGCCTGAAGTATATAAATGCCAGGGTCTTTAATTTTGCCGACTTCTAAATTTTGATTGTTATAATTATTAGCTGAAGTGTAAAATCTTTTATTCCAGTCCTTAACAACGGACGTATATTTTAAAAGAACTTCTTTATCTTTTCCCCAAATATCAAATTGGTAATGGGAGTTTGAATTATCAATCTTACTAAAAAAACTTATTGGGTCGTCTATTTTAAGCAGCTTTAATTTGAAGTCCCGGCTTCCCCATTTTCTATAATAGGAATAAAGATTAACCGTTACATTAGTACCCGGCGAAAAGGTTGTGTAGTTAGAAAGATAAAATCTGTAGTCTTCTTCAGATTTATTTTGAAAAACGCTCCCCAGAAATAGGGGGATGAAAAAAGTTAAACTTAAAATTATCCGGCGGAAAGTTGACGACTGAAATTTCATAATAGCTCCCATTTGTTTTGGCTTATACAGAAGCGAAGTTAAAAAGTGCCAATATATTTTGGCCTCTTCAGTTAAAATAAAAATTCTTTATAACTTTAAGTGATAAATATTGATAATTTTTAATTAAATCTACCCTTATTTTCTTTTATTCGACTTAAACACCATTATAGTCGATTATTTGCTCTTTATCATAATAGCCTACTTGTGTGAACTGCTTTATTGATATTCCATCCTTGGGACTTTAACTTGATAATGTCATTTTACAATAACAAACAAAAAGAGGTAACTATTGAAGTCATTAACGAGGGCTTTATATATCCTTGTTATGATTGCGCTAGTAGGATTTACGATTATTAATGAAGAGACAAAAGTTAATGAAGCAAGCGCTAATGAGGATATTACATCATCGGTTAATGAGGAAGATGTAGCATTGGACAATTCAATTATAAATTATACTGACGAAGGAAAATGGACTGCCTCGTGGTACGGTCCAAAATTTCATGGAAAATTAACCGCCAACGGCGAAATTTACGATCAAATGGCGTTTACGGCTGCTCATAAAAAGTTAAAATTTGGTACGCTTTTAAGGATTACTAATCCTAAAAATGAACGCTCTGTAATTGTTAGAATTAATGATAGAGGACCTTATATTGCGGGCAGACAGTTAGATTTATCGAAAGCTGCCGCATTGGAAATAGGATTGTTTGCCAAAGGCGTGCAAAAAGTACAGGTGGAAAGCGTAAGCCTGGATGGTGTAAATTTTCCCGTGGTAACTTTGAATTAAAATAAAATTAGATTTAAAAAACTGAAGCCCGGCGAGTGTCGGGCTTTTTTAGTTTTAAAAAGTAAATAATGAAATACTAAATCAATTCTTCCTGCAGCTTAATTTGCCATTCCATTATTTCTTTGAATTCAGCTTCAATATCCTTTCCGCGATTTCTTCCGTACCAAAGATGAAGCTTCTCCATTTTTTCAGGTTTAGATAAACCCTCTTCTTTTAATTGATCCATTAAATCTTGAGCGGCTTTTGGTCGCGGTCCCCATTTAAAAAGAATATTTTCATTATCATCGTAAGAAATTAAAATAGGAATACTTCTGGTTCCGTTAGTTAAATGCTCATCCATAATATCCAGGTTTGAATCACGCAGAATAATTTTAAGATTTATGTTTAAATTTTCAGAAGCAATTGCATTAATGTACGGTAAATTCTGCGCTGAATCGCCGCACCAATTTTCGGTAATGACCATCCAGGTTTGCGGCGGATTAATATTTTCCACTAAAGATTTTAATTCATCATTTATTGTGTAATGCTTTTGAATCCTTGAGCTTCTTTGTAAATTAAGTTTTTTGTATTCGAATAAATCTTTTTCATCATCGTTTAAAAGTTCTATATTAGTATTTTCAACTTCACTTTTGGTTAATTCAAAGTATTCATTATAAGTTAAGCCGGCAAATTGTAGCCTGTTTTTTATATCGATTTTCATTATTTCCTTTGTTTGATTTAGAAAAATTAGAATTAGAAAATTATAGATTATTTAGAAATTAGATTCAAAAACGCGGCAAACGATTCTAATTTCCTTTATCAAAAAACTTCAATTTAAATTCTTCCATATCAAAAAAATTTGATTCCCCTTTTTTTAAGCCTTTGACTTTGATTTTTATTCCATCCCGTTCGCGCGTAATTAATAAATAATTAAATGGGCGGGGCGAATTATAATCATACAAATCTTTATGCTCGTCTTCGCCAATTTTTAAGTCAACCCTGGGTCCCCCGCCCCCGCCGGAAACAACAAACATTTTCCCTTTAATAAAAAATCTTTCGTAAGTGTGCGCATGCCCGCTTATAAATAATAATGTTTTGTTGGAATGAAGATACGCCGGCAAAAAATTACTCTGCACGTTTATCTCGTCGCCGGTAACCAAACTATTTGTAAACGGAGGATGATGATCAAAAATAATAATTCCTTTTACAGCGGAGGAAGTATCAAAAATATCTACCGTTGTATTCAGCCAATTACGCTCTAATTCCCAACCGTCCTCTCCCATTTCAGATTCATTTGAATCTAAAAAAATTAAAGCAAGGCTGTCGTAAATTTCAGTGTACCAATGATGCGTTAAAAAAAATGGAAAACGCTCATTTAAATTTTGCATTGCCACTTTGTTGTTTCCCCAATATTCGTGGTTGCCAATGACGGGGAAAATAGGAATGCTTTTTTCATGAATCGGTTCCATTAAGCTGTCATAATATCGCCAATCATTTTTATCAGAGCCGTCGAAAATCAAATCGCCAAGAATAACCAAAGCGGCGGGATTTTGATCAGCTATACTTTTTATAATTTTCCCGCGCTCAACATCGTTTTGCTCTCTGCCTATTAATAATTCATAAACTGAAGTCCGCTGCAAATCGCCCACCACGGCAAGCGGACTTGAGCTAAAAACCGGCGCAACGCTTTTGGGTTCTTTATACCCGGTTATAAAACTATTATCGCTGGTTAATAAAATTGTTATATAAGTTCCCGCAATAATTAATAACAGAAGGGCGGTTATTTTTTTTAGATTTCGACTAATAATCATAAATGCAAATTTTAATTTTCAGATTAGATTAAACAAATTTTCAGCATAATTGTTTCTATAATTTACAAGCAAGCATAATTATTTTGATTTTAACTTATTTTAGATTTGAATGCTTTGTTTCTTAGCACCAATTTATGGGACAAATCATATACAATTGAATACTCATAATTAAATTTATATCTTGTCAGCATTATAAATGTGATTATTTTTCTAATCAAAAAAAAATTAGAAAGCAAAAAATAAATGACAACCGAAACAAAATTTTTTACTCCCGAAGAAGCAAATAAAACTTTACCTTTAGTTAAAACAATTGTGCGGGATATCTTAGAAACTACAAAAGAGATGCGATTAATTGCGGAAGATTTTGAAGGCAGGGTTGATGAAAATCCGGTAATAAAAAAAATGGCTGAAGACGTAAACGGCTTTATGAATGAACTTGAAGAGATCGGTTGCTTCTATAAGGATTGGAATTTTACAATAGGACTTGTGGATTTTCCTTCATTCATTGACGGCAAAGAAGTTTTTTTATGCTGGAAAAGCGATGAAGAAAATATAGAATATTTTCATGGAATGGATGAAGGCTACAATAACCGAAAAGCAATTCCGCAAAAATATTTTTAAATTGAAATATTTCTTTTCAGTTTAAGCTTCATAAAAAAATTAGCTTACTTAAAATTTTTCAAGAACTTTTAAAACAAACCCAACAAACTTTCCTATTCGCTTAAATCAAAATCCGCTGAAGAAAAAGCCTGCTGGTCAGTATTTACATCCTTCACGTCAAAAATTAATTTATAATTGCCAACAGCGTAAGTTGAATCAAGATTGAACTGAACTTCCAGCGGAACGTCCATCATTTTTTCATCGTTGGTTTTATCTTCTACTCTGGTAATCATCGATTTAACAGTGTCGCCGTCAGGCTTAACTAAATGAATTTCATAAGCGAGCGAAGCGGTGAATTTATTATTTTCTTCTTTTTGTTCGAAACCTTTTACGCGTGTTGTGGCATTAACTTCAAACTGTGCGCCGGTGTCGTAAGCGAAGGCTTCCGTGTTGTACGCTTCCAATTTTGTTTCATCTTTTTTTGAGCATGCAGAAAGCAAAAACAAAAATGTTAGAGAAGATATTAATAAATATTTCATCGCTTCCTCTTAAAATAATTTTATGAATTTTTTGATTGAAAATCTTTCATGAATGAAATCAAATCTTCAACTCCTTTTTTAGGGAAAGCATTGTAAATTGAAGCGCGAAGTCCGCCAACTGAACGATGACCCTTCACTCCGTCAAATCCGGCTGCAGTCGCCTCGGCAATTAATTTTTTCTCAAGCTCCTCTGTGGCAAGATTAAAAGTTACATTCATAATAGAACGGCTGTCTTTTTCAGCATGACCTTTATAATAACCTCCGCTTTCATCGATGCAACTATAAAGTAATCCGGCTTTTTCCTTATTCAACTTATACATCGCATCTAACCCGCCGTTTTTCTTAAGCCATTTTGCAACTAAGTTGATGATATAAATTCCAAATGTATTTGGAGTGTTGTACATAGAATTATTTTCAACGTGAGTTTTATAATTTAACATTGTGTGAAGCGTATCAGGGCTTCTATCCAATAAATCTTTTTTAATTATAACCAAAGTAACGCCCGAAGGTCCAATATTTTTTTGAGCGCCGGCGTATATTAAAGCGTACTTATTTACGTCGATTTTTTTATGAAGAATATCGGAAGAAGCGTCGCAAACCAATGGCGCTCCGCCAACTTCCGGTTCATTTTGAAACTGCGTTCCGTAAATAGTATTGTTAGAAGTAAAATGAACGTACGAAGCGTCCGCATCAAGTTTAAGCTCGCTTTGTTTGGGAATGCGGTTAAATTTTTCAGCTTCAGTTGAAGCGGCGACATTTACAGCGCCCACCCGCTTTGCTTCTTTCATCGCTTTTTTTGACCAGCTTCCGGTATTGATATAATCCGCTTTATTTTTTGGCGGCATTAAATTTAAAGGAACCATTGAAAATTGCAGACTTGCGCCGCCTTGCAAAAATAAAATTTCGTAATCATCGCTTATATCCAAAAGAGATTTTAATCCGTCTTTCGCTTCCGCTATAATTTTATCAAAAGTTTTTGAGCGGTGACTAATTTCTAAAATTGACATTCCCACTCCGGGAAGCATAAATAAATTTTCCTGAGCTTCTTTTAAAACGTCTTCCGGAAGTATTGCCGGACCCGCGCTGAAATTATATATTCTTTTTTCCATGATAATATCCCTTGTTCTTATTTATTAAAAAAAATTTTCTTAGTGAATCTCTGTGTTCTTCGTGGCTTTGTGGTAAAGCCTGGTTCTGTTTATTTCAGATTTGTTTTTGAAGATCACTTTTAGTTACATCCATATAAACTTTTTGAACTCCGATAAAATCAGAGCTGATTCCCTCTTCGCTCTCTTCCAAGCAAAGCTCCATAGCTTCTTTTATTCTCTCCATCAGTTCATCCAAAGATTTTGCTTGCGTATGACAGCCTTTAAGAGACGGCACCGAGCCGATATAATATCCCTCGTTGTATTGCTCAATTATTACATTAAATTCTTTTTTCATATTGTCTCTTCTCATATTAAATGTATCAATAAACCATCTCTCAATTTGGGTTCAAACCAGGTTGATTTGGGCGGCATAATTTCTCCCGCATCAGAAATGTTCATTAAATCTTGAACGGAAACGGGGTAAAGAGAAAACGCAACTGCCGCCTTGCCGCCGTCCACGAGGTTTTCAAGTTCTTTTGTTCCTCTTATTCCTCCCACAAAATCAATATTTTTATTTGTTCTCGGATCGTCAATTCCTAAAATTGGATTGAGTAAAAAATCCTGAAGTATGCTTACATCTAAAGTTTCAGCGACTGATTTTGATAAGCTGCCGCTGGCGAGAACAGAATCTCTCGCTTTTAAAGTAAACCATTCTCCATCTAAATACATACAAAAAGTTTCTCTTTCTTTCGGTTCTTTAGTAGAGGTTTTTTCGACGATAAATTTTTCACTTACTTTATCTAAAAATTCATCTTTGGAATTTCCATTCAAATTAAAAACCACCCGGTTGTAAGGTAAAATTTTTAATTGTTCCGCAGGGAAAAGTACGGCAATAAAATAATTGTATTCTTCCGTTCCAATATGTTTTGCATTTGAATCTTGCTTTACTTTTCTCGCTCTGCCCGCGCTTGCCGCGCGATGGTGTCCATCCGCTATATACAAATTTTTTGTTTTAGCAATTTCATCTATTACTATATTATTTTTTTCATCGGGTAAAATCCAAACGGTATGCTGTATTCCATCTTCAGAAGTAAAATCATAAATAGGTTTTTCATTGTTTACCGTGTCTTCAACAATTTTATTTATCGCATCGGTTCCTTTGTAAGTTAAAAATACGGGACCTGTCTGCGCCTCGGTTGTAACAATATGATTTGTTCTATCGTCTTCTTTTTCTTTGCGAGTTTTTTCGTGCTTTAAAATTACATTGCTGTCGTAATCATCCACTGAAAAAACCGCAGCTATTCCTATTTGCGAACGCCCATCCATTATTAATCTATAAAGATAAAAATGAGAAGCGTCGTCAATTAATAAAGGAGCTTCTTTTTTTAGAAGACTTAAATTTTCTTTTGCTTTGTCGTAAACTTCTTTTGAGTAAGGATTAAAAGATTCATCAAATTCAATTTCCGCGCGGGAGACTTTTAAAAAACTTAAATTATTTTTGTCAGCCAATTCCTTTGCCTCCTTGACGGTTTACCACATCATAAGGCACGCTGGCAACTGACGGCGCAGATTCTTTTGCGGGTCGCAGCGCTTTAAACGGTTTAATTACAGCCATTCTATATCTCTAAAAAATTGAAAAAAAACTTGCTTCTAAAATCAAAAAAATATGAACAATAATCCATTTAATTAAATATAAATGTGTCACTTAATGAATAATTATTTTTGATGATAAACATAAATAAGTTTCGTTCTATCTATTATATTTGTTGAAAATTCGATTTAATAAACAATTCATACAATGAGTAAATCTGAAAAAAACGGATCGATCGGTTATTGGTCTGTTGTGGCAATAGGCATAGGGGGAATGGTGGGAGGAGGTATATTTGCTGTTTTAGGAATTGCCGTTCAAATGGCTGAAGGCGGCACGCCCGTTGCCTTTTTATTGGCGGGAATAATTGCATTAATAACTTCTTACTCTTACACAAAACTATCTTTAAAATATCCAAGTCAAGGCGGCACGGTAGAATTTTTGAACAAAGCATTTGGCGGCGGATATTTTACCGGAAGCTTAAACGTACTTTTGTGGATTAGCTATATAATTATGCTTTCTCTTTACGCATTTGCATTTGGAAGTTATGGTTCAAATTTAATGAATGGCGGACAGGAACTTTGGAAATATATTTTTACTTCTTCTGTAATAATTATTTTTACGATACTCAATATTTCAGGGGCAAAAATAGTTGGAGAATCTGAAGAGTATATCGTCGTTATAAAAATTGCAATCCTAATTTTTTTTGTAGCTGTTGGAATTGTTAGCATAAATACAAGCAGCATAGCGCCATCTTCTTGGAAGGACCCTATCTCTCTTTTTGCTGGAGGTATGATAATATTTGTTGCGTACGAAGGATTTGAGTTAATTGCAAACACCGCAGACAATGTAAAGAATCCTAAAAAGACGTTACCCCGCGCTTATTTTTCTGCGGTTGGATTTGTAATAGCACTATACATTTTAGTTTCGTTAGTTACAGTTGGAAATCTTTCCATTGACAAAATAGTTTCAGCAAAAGATTATGCGCTTGCCGCCGCGGCTAAACCATTCTTGGGAATGTTCGGCTTTACACTGATAGCAATTGCAGCTATGTTATCTACCGCATCAGCCATAAATGCAACTTTATACGGCGCCGCTAAAGTAAGTTTTGTTATGGCAAAAGACCGCGAATTGCCAAAGCAATTGGAAAAGAAAATTTGGAAAAAGCCGATTGAAGGTTTATTAATTTCCGCCTCACTTACTTTAATAGTCGCCAACTTTTTTGATCTTTCTAGAATTTCAACTATGGGGAGCGCAGGTTTTTTAGTTATCTTCGCCGCCGTTAATGCCGCCAATATTAAACTATCTTCCGAAACAAAATCAAAAAAATGGATTTCTATTCTTGGCGTAGTTACCTGTACTGTCGCTTTAATATCTCTCATAATAAAAACCGTAGGTCAATCAATTTCAAATATATGGTTTCTATTAATGATGTTTGGCTTGGCTTTTTTAGTTGAAGGAATTTATAGAAAGTTAAAAGACAAAGATCTTCAACCAATCATTCGGGATTGAAGGAGAGAATGTTAAATTCGATTATTATTTTTGATTGTAAACCAATATCTTGCCCTCTCAAAAAAATAAAAACTCAAGAGGAACATGAAAGAAGCTATAGAACACGTTGTTGAAAAAATTAAATCGGAACACCACAGAAGAAAAAGAAATCGCGTAAAAATAATTGGGAAAGTCAACTATCATAAAAATTTTAAGTCGGAGTTTCTTCAAAATGAACGCGATATAATAGTTTGGCTGCCTTCAAGTTATTCGAATGAAAGTAAGAAAAGTTATCCGGTTCTATACATGCACGATGGGCAAAATATTATGAACCCTAAAACTTCTTTCGCCGGAGTAGATTGGCAAGTTGATGAGGCTACAGCCAGATTAATTAAAACGCATCAGCTTAATGAAATTATTATTGTTGGCATTAATAATACGCCCGACAGGTTGGAAGAATACAGCGATTGCGAAAAAGGAACTAATTATTTAAGATTTATTGTCGAAGAATTAATGCCGTTTGTAAATTCAAATTATAGAACTAAAACCGAACCGGATAATACTGCAATTATGGGTTCTTCAATGGGAGGATTAATTTCTTTTCTCGCTGCATGGAAATTTCCAAATGTTTTTGGTAAAGCGGGTTGTTTGTCAAGCTCGTTTTATTATGATAATGAAAAGGCAATTGAGCTCGTTAATAATTATAACGGCGAAAAGAAAAATATAAAAGTATATATTGACCACGGTGAAGACGGACTTTTGCGCGGACAAAAAATGTTCTGCGCCCTAAGCGCTAAAGGTTTTATTATTGGAACTGACGTTGACTATTTTTATGCCGTCGGAGCTCAGCACAATGAAGCCGCCTGGGCTGATAGACTGGATCGTCCGTTGTTGTTTCTATTTGGAAGTAAAACTAAATAAAATATTTTTTTTAACTCCGTTTCTTCTATGTCTCTGCGGTGAAAAAAAATTTTTGTCGCTAAATTACTATTAGAAAAATGAAATGAATTTTAAGCTTATTCACGTCTCAAAAATATTTCTAATTTTATTTTTAATATTTCAATCATGCTATGCGCCGCCGAACCTTGTCGATGTAAAAAAAGAAATAATTAATTATTACGAGAACGGCGGTTTTGATTCTGAAATGGAAAGCGTTGTGGAAAGGGCTGAATCACAATTAAGCGGTATAGATTTTAACGACAGTTCAACCGTGGTTTTTGACGTTGATGAAACAGCTCTTTCCAATTATGAAGTTATGAAAAAATCTGATTTTTGTTATGATAAAGAAGTTTGGGATAATTGGATCGATGATATAAAAGCATCCTCGGTTCCTCACATGCTGTCGCTTTATGATTTTCTATTAGACAAAAAAGTTAAAATTGTTTTTATCACCGGAAGAAAAAATTATCAGCAGGAAGCCACGGAAATAAATTTACGGGCTGAAGGCTTTATTAGTTTTGATACTTTAATAACCCGCGCGCCTGATGAATATAAAATGACCGCCGTTGAATTTAAATCCGAAAAGAGAAAAGATTTAACTGAAAAAGGTTATAAAATTGAAGCTTTAATTGGGGATCAAAACAGCGATCTGGAGGGAAGTTTCATCGGCGTTGTACAAATAAAAATTCCAAATTACATTTATAAAATTGAATGAAGTAAAATAAGCTCTCTGCGCAACACTGTGAAATATTTTTTCTTTTCGTACACCGAATTCCACTGAACAAACACAGAGATTCACAGAAACAAATCACAGTCTCACACCTCAAAAAAAAAATAATTATATTTACACTTCATAATCACAAATGAAGCGAAAAAAACGAATGTCCGATATACAAACAAATGAAATTTCCAAAGCATATAGCCCGATTGACGTAGAAGATAAATGGTACGGCTATTGGTTAAGCAATAAAATTTTTCATTCCGAAATTGATGAAACAAAAACACCCTACACAATTGTAATACCGCCTCCCAATATCACCGGCAGCTTAACTATGGGACACATTTTGAATAACACTATTCAAGATATTTTAATTAGAACCAAAAGAATGCAAGGATACAATGCCTGCTGGGTTCCCGGAACTGATCACGCTTCAATCGCTACCGAAACAAAAGTAACTAATGCACTTAAGGAAAAAGGCATTGACAAATATAAAATCGGCAGAGAAGAATTTTTAAAACATTGCTGGGAATGGAAAGAAAAATACGGCGGAATAATTATTCAGCAATTAAAAAAACTTGGCGTTAGCTGCGATTGGGACAGAGAACGATTTACAATGGATGAAGATTATTATAAAAATGTAATTGAAACTTTTGTTACTCTTTTTAATGAAGGAAAAATTTATCGCGGTTATCGAATGGTGAACTGGGATCCCGCTTCCAAATCAGCTATCTCCGATGAAGAAGTAATTTTTAAAACTGTAAATGGTAAGCTTTGGTATTTTAAATATCCGGTGGTCGGCTCGGACAAATTTATAACCGTTGCCACCACCCGACCAGAGACAATGCTGGGCGATACCGGCATTGCCGTTAATCCCGATGACGAAAGGTATAAAGATTTAATCGGCAAAAAAGTTTTGCTTCCAATAGTTGAAAGAGAGATTCCAATTTTTGCAGATGAGTATGTCGAAAAAGAATTTGGAACGGGTGCAGTTAAGGTAACTCCTGCTCACGATATTAACGACTATGAAATGGGAAAAAGGCATAATCTTGAAACAATAAATATTTTTAATGATGACGCATCAACAAACCACAATGTGCCGGAAGATATGCGAGGTTTGGATAGATACGAAGTAAGAAAAAAGGTCGTTGCCCGTTTTGAAGAATATGGCTTGCTTGAAAAAGTTGAAGACTATCAAAATAAAGTCGGATATTCAGAAAGAGGCGGGGTACCGATTGAACCGTATCTTTCCGAACAGTGGTTTATGAAGATGGATGATTTATCTAAACCGGCATTGCAAGTTGTTAATGATGGAAAAATAAAATTTTATCCTAACCACTGGGTCAAAACTTATGACCATTGGATGAGCAATATTAATGATTGGTGCATCTCACGGCAGCTTTGGTGGGGTCATCAAATTCCGGTTTGGTATTGTGTTGGTGACGATAAATGTAAGTTGGAATGTAAAAACCCGATTGTATCCGTTACTCCTCCGGAAAAATGTCCATACTGTGGTTCAACAAATTTAAGACAGGATGAAGACGTGCTTGATACCTGGGCTTCAAGCTGGCTTTGGGCTTATGATGTTTTTAAGAATGAAGAAGAGCGAAAATATTATTATCCCACCGATACACTTGTTACTGGGCCTGATATAATTTTCTTCTGGGTGGCAAGAATGATAATGGCGGGAATGCATTTTAAAAATGATATTCCATTTAAACATGTTTATTTCACCAGCATAATTCGCGATATGCAGGGAAGAAAAATGAGCAAGTCACTCGGCAATTCTCCTGATCCTCTAACAGTAATTGAGGATTACGGAGCTGATGCCTTACGATTCACAGTAATTTATCTTGCACCGCTTGGGCAGGATGTTTTATTCAGCTCTGATAAATGTGAACTTGGAAGAAACTTTGCTAATAAAATTTGGAATGCAGGCAGATTTCTTTTGATGAATTCTCAAAACATTTCAATTAAAAAAGAACTGTCTGATAAGCATTTAGATTTTGCCGACAGATGGATTGAGTCGCGCTTTAACCAAACGCTTCTTCAGTTAAATCAAGCAATGGAAAAGTTTGAAATTAATAATGCATCTAAAATTATTTACTCTTATGTGTGGAATGATTTCTGTGATTGGTATATCGAACTTTCAAAAAATAAACTTTATTCTGATAATGAAGAAATAAAATCAGCTGTACTAACAAGGGCATTGGGATTGTTTGAAGATCTTTTAAAAATTGTTCATCCTTTTATGCCTTTTGTAACCGAAGAGCTCTGGCATTTAATAGAGAAAAGAAAAGAAGGAGAAAGCATTTCAACTTCTGCTTATCCTATAGTTGATCAAAATGATATTGATTTAGAAGCTGAGAAAGAAATGGAATTTGTTCAGGATATAATTACAGGAATTAGAAATATTCGCGGTGAAATGAATATTTCTCCTTCGAAGACAGTTGATGTTTTGTTTAAAACTTCAGAAGTAGCTGATCATCAAATAGACTACATAAAGAAACTTGCTAAAGTTGATAAAATTACAATTGATAAAAATTTAACTAAGCCCAAAGGATGTGTTTCATCAGTTGTTAAGGATGTTGAGATATTTATTCCGCTTGCAGGCTTAATTAATATTGATGTGGAGAGAAGTAGGCTTCAAAAGGAAATAACAAGACTTGAAAGCGCATTGGTTGGAATAAATAAGAAATTATCTAATGAAAAATTTGTAAATAATGCCGCACCTGAAGTTGTTGAAAAAGAACGAGCAAAGAAAAACGATTGGGAATCAAGCTTGCAAAAATTGAGAACAAGCTTAGATGAACTTAAATAAATAATGCTCTATAAAAATAATTATTTGCTTAGTCGAAGCACTAAAAAGTTATAAATTAAACGGCCATTCTTTTTTTAGATATGATCTTATAAAAAATGTTATTGCTCCAATTGCCATTACTAAAACTCCGCCGATGGCAAAATAAGTTCCAGTTGAAAACAATAAACCTATCCACATTACTATTGCAATTAAAGCAGGCAGCGGATACAGCCACATTTTAAATGGGAAAAATGAAGCCGGTTTTCTTTTTCTTAAAATTAAAATGCCCGCCGCTTGCCCGATGAATTGAATCAAAATTCTCATCGCCAAAATCGCGCTTATCACTTCTCTGAGTTTAAATAATAAACTAAACACAAAAGCAATTGCGCCAAGAATTAATAATGAATAATCCGGAAAATGTTTTTTGGGATGAGTATGTGAAAACAATTTTAAAAATGCTCCGTCAGAAGCGGCGGCGTAAGGAATTCTTGTATAGCCCAGCATAGCAGAAAATAAAGATGAAAACGCAATCCATAGAATTAATATTGTTACAACTATAGCGGCGCTCGATCCATAAATTTTTTCAACAAAAGTTGAAACAATAAAATTTGAATGCATAGCTTCGCGCCAGGGAATCACGCCCAGCACGCTTAACTGCATGGCAAGATAAAGAACTGCAATTCCTGCAATCGAAATAAAAATACTTCTGGGAATATTTTTTTCTGGCTGCTTTAATTCCGAACCAAGATTACAAATGTTGTAATAACCGAGATAAGTATAAATTGTTTGAACTGAAGCGCTGCCAAGTCCCACAAAAAAAATAAAAGAAAAATCAAAAGCGTTTTCAGGAAAATCAAAAGCAAGCGCAGAGTTAAAATGAGTTACGCCTCCGAATATCAACCAGAGAATTGTGGCTATAACTCCAATCCATAAAAATAAAGAAATCTTTCCAATGGTTTCTATTTTTCGGTAAAGTAGAATTACAATTGTAATTACCAGCAAACCTGAAATCATCTTTTGCCACATCGAATCAAGCGGCAAAAGAAAAGTAAAGTACTGCGAAAATCCAATTGAGCCTGAAGCAATAACAAGAGGGGCTTGGAAGATTGTCTGCCAAATTAATAGAAATGAAAATAATTTTCCCCAACTTTTGGGACCGTAAATTTCTTTTAAAAAGACATAGCTTCCGCCGGCGGAAGGCATTGCCGCGCCAAGCTCTGACCAAACTGCGCCATCCATAAAAGAAAGGACGGCGCCTAAAACCCAGGCAAGCAAACATTGGGGACCATTCATTTCCTGAATTACAATCGGCAAAACAATAAAGGGACCAATGCCCACCATGTCAATCATATTTAACGCGGTCGCTTCTTTTAGCCCTAACCCGCGTTCTAAATTTTGATTGGAAATATTTTTAAGCAATTAAATTTTTAAGATTAATTTTTGAAAATGACAGGCAAATATATAACTATAAAATATTACAGCGTATTATTCTTTAAAATTTTTTAGGTAATTTTTGATTTATTAATAAATTTAAACTGGAATTAAAAATGTATCGCACAATAAAAGAATTTTTAGACGATTGGAAATTTGAAAGCGAAGCAACCATAAAAATATTTTCCAAATTAACTGATGAAACCTTAAATCATAAAATATCGGAGAGAGGCAGAACGCTCGGCAGACTTGCCTGGCACATAACGGCGACTATTGGCGAAATGGTCGGCAGAACAGGATTGGAATTTGATGAGCTGAATGACGATAACAATTACCCTCATCAAGCCGCTATCATTATCCAAAATTACAAAACAGCATCAAATAATTTAGTGGAAAAGTTATCCAAAGATTGGAATGATGAATCGCTTGCTGAACAAGTTAACATGTACGGAGAAATGTGGACTAAAGAAGCGGTTTTAACTTCGCTTATAAAACATCAAATTCATCATCGCGCGCAGATGACTATTATTATGCGCTCAGCGGGATTAAAAGTTCCTGGAATTTATGGTCCTTCGTATGAAGAGTGGCGGCAGTTTGGAAGCGAGCCGCCGGCTTGAAAAATTAGTTCCACCTAAAAACCTCTCCCCAAAAGGGGAGAGGAATTTAAATCGCTTATAACACAACCATTCTTTAAAACATTTATTGAGAAGTAAACTTCATAATATTTCTAGGCAATAGTTATATCTTTATCTAAATAAACATCTTGAATTGTATTTAACAGCTTGATGCCTTCTGCCATTGGGCGCTGAAATGCTTTTCTTCCTGAAATCAATCCCATACCGCCGGCTCGTTTATTTATTACCGCAGTTTTAGCGGCTTCAGCAAAATCATTTTCACCCGAAGCGCCTCCGCTGTTTATTAATCCCGCTCTTCCCATATAATTATTTATTACTTGATATCTTGCAAGATCAATCGGGTTATCGCTGCTTAAATCGGAATAAACTTTTTTGTTAGTCTTGCCGTAGTTTTTTATAGCGTTAAATCCGCCGTTATTTTCGGGCAGTTTTTGTTTGATAATGTCGGCTTCAATAGTAACGCCGAGATGATTCGCTTGTCCGGTTAAATCAGCTGAGACGTGATAATCTTTATCTTTTTTAAATTCTGAATTTCTTAAATAGCACCAAAGAATAGTCGCTAAACCTAATTCATGTGCAATTTTAAAAGCTTCGCTAACTTCAATAATTTGTCTTGCGCTCTCTTCGGATCCAAAATAGATTGTTGCCCCCACTGCGGCAGCGCCCATATCATAAGCCTGCTCAACTCCTGCAAACATAATCTGATCAAATTTATTTGGATAAGTTAAAAGCTCGTTGTGATTTATTTTTACAATGAAAGGAATTTTAGGAGCATATTTTCTTGCAGTCATTCCAAGCACGCCAAGCGTTGAAGCCACCGCGTTACATCCGCCTTCAATCGCCAGCTTAACAATATTTTCAGGATCAAAATATTGCGGGTTAGGGGAAAAGGATGCGCCGGCGCTGTGTTCAATTCCCTGATCAACAGGAAGTATTGAAACGTATCCCGTGCCGGATAATCTTCCGGTTGAAAAAATCCATTGTAAATTTTTAAGAACGTTTACGTTTCTATCGGTTTGCGAAAAAACCCTATCCACAAAATCAGGACCGGGAAGAGTAAGCTGCTCTTTAGGAAATTTAGCTTTGTATGATAATAATTCTTCCGCTTCTTTTCCCAATAAATCTTTTAAGTTCTGTGACATGCTGTCTCCAATCTAAAATATTTTTATTCGACAATTTTATTCACTAAATGAATGTTTACAAAAATAAGATATAATCATTTGGTATTCAATTTTATGAAGAGGCGAACATTTTTATTAGGCTTAGATTGAGAGTAAATAAATAAAATATGAATAATTATTGACTGCTTAATTTTTACTTTCTATAAAATCAAAAATATTTTTGGCGTGAATGCGAGAGTTTTCAATAAAGAGTTTGTTGGTTTCGGTTCCGGCGCAGACTACTCCAGCCAGAAAAATATTTTTTTTGTTTGTTTCAAAAGTAACTGCATCGCAGACCGGCTCACGATTTTCAGATTTAGAGATTTCAATTCCGCATTTTTCTAAAAACGAAAAGTCCGGTTGATAGCCCGTCATCGCTAAAACAAAATCATTTTTTAAAGTGATTAATCCTTCGGGGGTTTTAACGTCAACTTCATCTTCTCTAATTTCTTTTAAAGATGAATTGAAATATGCTTTAATGGAGCCTTCTTTAATTCTGTTTTCAATATCCGGCTTAACCCAATATTTAACGCGATGATTTATTTCATTTTCTCTAATAACCATTGTTACTTCGGCGTTTTTGCGAAAGGTTTCCAACGCCGCATCAACCGCTGAATTAGCGCTTCCGACAATAACAATTTTCTGTTCGAAGTAAGGATGAGCGTCGTCATAATAATGTTTTACTTTTGCGAAATCCTCGCCCGGAATACTCATTAAATTTGGCTTGCCGTAAAAGCCGGTGGAGATGATAACCCGCTTACATTTATAACTGGATTTTTTTGTAACTACTTCGTATAAATCTTCTACTTCATTAATTGTTATAACTTCTTCATAAAGATTTACATTTAACTTCCAAGAAAGTTTTACTCGTCTGTAATAATCCAACGCTTCGCTTCGGGTGGGTTTTGCGCCGTGAGAAATAAAAGGAACGTCGCCTATTTCCAATCTATCCGAAGTGGAAAAGAAAGTCATATTTACAGGATAGTTATAAATTGAATTAACGAGACATCCTTCTTCAATAATCAAATAATTAAAATTTCTTTTTACCGCTTCAATTCCGCAGGCAAGCCCGATTGGCCCGGCGCCGATAATAATTACATCATAAAAATTTTTATTCATAATCTTTCTTGTTTAAAAAACTTTTCTAAAAAGTAAAAGGACTTTCAAATTAAAAATCATTTACTAACTATTTGAATTAAGCTGCTTGCTACAGTTTCGTTATAATTGTCGAGTAAAAAAACTCTGTATATACCCGGATCGTCAAAACTCAAATCGCTGTTATCTGTTTTGGAAAAATAAATGTAGCTCATATTCGGCTGAACGGTAAAATCGAACTTTTTATAGTAATCAAATTCCTGTGTTGTATCATTCCATTTGTCGTATTGAATATGACAATCTTTTAATCCTAAAGCGTAGTCGCACCTAATCATAATGGTTAAATAGCCTGCGGTAAATCTATCCGCAATCCCTTCCTCTCCGTCGGTGGAATATTTTTCGCAGAAATAAAGTACGGGACCGTTTTGCGCAAGCGTAATGGATTTTGAACCCGCAATAAAAAGTAAAATAAAAATGAATGAACTAAATTTTAAAGCCTTCATGCCTTGCTCCTCGCTTCATTTAATTAGTTATAAATTTTATAATTTATAGTTGTGAATTGCTTTAATAATTATAATAAAAATTTTTTCAATAGTTAATAGAACGTTTTGATTAATTTTAAACATATCTGCTTTGACTTAGACGGAACCTTGGTTGACTCATATCAAAATATTTATAAAGCTTCAGTAAAGACTCTGCAAGAATTAAAAATTGAACAGTCCCTTTATGAAATTGAATTTCAAAAAAGAATTGGGCATCATTTTTCAGACATCTTTAGTGATTTGAAAATTCCCGTAAAAGATATTGAAGAATTTATTAATATTTATAAAGGCTTTTATTTTGATTTTATTAATGATTCAGTCCTTTATGATGGCGTAATAGATACTTTAAATAAATTAGCCGCTGCCGGCGTTAAAATTTCATTATTAACTACAAAGGGACAAGATCAGGCGGATAAAATAATTGATCATTTTAATTTAAGAAATTATTTTTCATTTGTGATGGGAAGGCGAATAGATTTGAAAATTAAACCCGCTGCCGAGCCTTTGATTTACATTTGCGATGCTTTAAATATTTCTCCTGATAAAACGCTTATGGTGGGCGATTCAGAATTGGATATTGAATGCGGTAAAAATGCAAAGGCTAAAACTTGCGCCGCATTATACGGGTATAGATCAAAAGAATTTTTAGAAAATTTGAATCCGGATTATTTGATTTCAAACATTGGCAAAGTATTAGGAATTATTTAAGATTTTAATTGAAATCATTTTCTTTAAAATAAACTTACACTTTATGAAAACTAAAATATTATTACTCTGCATAATTTCTCTAATTCAATTTTACTCAAATTCATTTGCACAAGATTACAAAAAACCGAAGTTGGTAGTAGGAATTGTCGTTGACCAAATGCGGTATGATTATCTATATAAATTCTATTCAAACTACGGAGAAGCAGGGTTTAAAAGATTAATGAACGAAGGCTCAAATTTTACTTTTGCTCATCTCAATTATGTGCCGACATACACTGCGCCGGGACACGCTTCAATTTATACCGGAACAACGCCTTACTATCATGGGATAATCAGCAACTACTGGTATGATAGAAAAATAAAAAAAAGCATCTCCAGTTGCGATGATAGCGATGAAAAAACTGTCGGCGCAAATGATGACGAAGGAGAAAGATCGCCCAAAAAATTAATTACATCCACAATAACTGATCAATTAAAACTGGCGACAAATGGGGCAGCAAAGGTTATCGGCATTTCAATTAAAGACAGGGCGGCTATTCTTCCCGCAGGGCATAACGCCGACGCCGCTTATTGGTTTGATAGTAAAAATGGAAAATTTATTTCTTCCACTTTTTATATAAAAAAATTACCCGCCTGGGTAAATGAATTTAATTCACAAAATCTGCCCGAAAAATATATGTCCTCAAGCTGGACGCTTTCAAAACCGATTGGTGATTACAGCGTCTCTCTTCCGGACGAAAGTAAGTTTGAATATGATGTTTTTGACGAAGGTAAAACCAGCTTTCCGCATAATTTTAACAATATAAAATCTTCAGAAAAATTTGAGAAATTTGAGTCGACGCCTTATGGCAACGAGATAATATTAGAATTTGCTAAAGCTGTTTTAAAAAATGAAAATCTCGGAAAAGGAAATCAAATTGATTTTTTAGCTATTAGCTTTTCTTCTACCGATCATATAGGGCATGGTTACGGTCCAAATTCAGTCGAAGTTCAGGACACGTATATTAAACTTGATAAGCAGTTAAGTGAATTGCTGAAAACGTTAGACAAACAAGTCGGCAAAGGAAATTATCTTTTGTTTCTTACCGCTGATCACGGAGTAGTTGAAAATAACGGCTACAGAGATGAACGTAATTTAAACCCGATTGGTATAAATTCTAAAAAGTTTAGCGATTCACTTAAAACTTTTTCAAAAAGATTTTTTAACGGCGATAATTTGATTGCCAATATTTCCAACAATCAAATATTTTTTGATTACGCGCTAATTGAAAACTCAAATTTAAATTTGAACTCGGTGGAGATAACTTTTAAAAATTATATAAGAAATACTTTCCCGGAGATTACAGAAATATTTATTCGATCAGAACTCGATAAATTTACTCCGCAGCGAATTACAACTAATTTAATTTTAAATGGATTTAATCCTATAAGATCCGGCGATATAGCTTATGGATTTCGCGCCGGTTTTTTGTCGGATAAAATAACAAAAGGGAGTTCGCACAGTTCTTATTATTCGTATGATACGCATGTTCCATTGCTTTTTTATGGATGGCATATTCCAGCGGAAACAATAAATACTCCGGTTACTATAGTAGATATAGCTCCAACAGTTGCAGATCTTTTAAAGATTACCGAGCCGGATGGCTGCATTGGTATTCCATTAATAAAATAAGTTTTTGAATCTTTAAATTGCTATGCAAATTAAAATTTTTTAAGAGACGTTTTCAAAACCTCTCTACTCTACAAAATATTATTATAATAATTTAGTTAATATTTCATCGCACACTGCGTAACCTTTGGGCGTAAGTGAAACATACTTTTCTGTAAAATTTAAAAAGTTTTCTCCTTCTAATTTTTTTAGATATGATATATTTTTAGCAATCCAATTATTCCCAAATTTAAATTTCAATTCATTCAAATCAATTCCTTTGCTTCTTAAAGCAAGCATAACATATTCATTAAATTTTTGTTCATCCGAAAGAATTTCAAAGTTTGCAACAGCATTCCCGGCGGATTCAATCTCCGAAATATATTTTTTTAAACTGGAAAAATTCCACCAGCGTTTACCATCAACAAAAGAATGCGCAGAAGTTCCAAAACTTAAATAATCTTTATAACGCCAATAGGCGTTGTTGTGCCGGCACTCAAATCCAGGCTTACAAAAATTTGAAACTTCATATTGATAAAAATTATTTGAGGTTAAATAATTAATTGTAAATTCATAAAGCTCGGCATCGTAGTCATCATCTTGAATTTTTACTTTGCCGTCAATTACCATTTTGTTTAAAATTGTTCCCCGTTCCAAAATTAAACTGTACGTAGAAATATGATTAATAGGGAGCGCTAAGGCCATCTCTAAGTTTTGCTTCCATTTTTTTTTACTTTGTCCGGGCAAATTAAAAATTAAATCCAAACTTATATTTCTAAAACCGGCTTCGTAGGCATTGTTTACAGTATCAATAGCCGTTTGCTTATCGTGAATTCTTGTTAAAAATTTTAAGTCATTATTATCAAAAGATTGAACGCCGATACTAATTCTATTTATCCCTATTTGATAAAATTTATTTAATTTTTTAAAATCGACTGTTCCGGGATTTGTCTCCATTGTAATTTCTGCGTCGCCGCTAACGTTATAATTTTTTTTTAAGGTTTGTATAATTTCATTTAAATAATCTGGTTTCATTAAAGATGGAGTGCCTCCTCCAAAAAAAATTGAGGTGAATACTCTACCACTGGAATAAATATTTGAATAATATTCAATTTCTTTTTTTATTGATTTCAAAAATGGCTGGATGTTATCTTCTGTTATAATTGAATAAAAATCACAGTAGATACATTTATGATCGCAAAATGGGATGTGGATATATAAAGCGGATTCTTTCAAAATGAATTATTTTATTTAACAAACATATTTTTAGTTGGAGTTTGTAGTGTCGGCTTGCGGCTTAGGGTCCTTATTACCCATATCAATTGCAACTTTCCATTCACCGTTGGGTTGTTTCTTCCAGATGTTTAAATATTTACCGCGGCTTAAAACTTCATTTCCGTTTTCATCTTTAAATTTAATCGTGTATTTCCCCCAGGTATACCCTAACTCGCCGGACTTTGCCGCTTCAGCTTTTTGCGGCGCCCAGCTTAGTTCATAATCATGCTGACCTTCTTTCATCTCATTATAAATATTTTCTCTTCCGGTAACAGGCAAATTTCCCGCGGGCAGTTCAAGCGCATCATCAGTTAGAAATAAATTAAACGCTTCGGCGGAGCCTTTTTCAACTGAAGTTTGTGAAAATTTTTTATCGGTCTCAAGCAGTTTTTTATTTTCCGCATTAACATCCACCGAGGATTTGCAGGAAGCAAAAGTTAGTGCAGCTATAACGGTTAATAGCAATGTGCAATAAATTTTCATTGTAATTATCATAATAATTTATGTTAAACTTCAAAAATGATTTTGCAAATCAACTTAAAATTTATTAAAAAAGACGTCAACGTATTTAATAAGTTTTAAACAATTTATTCGCTTGCCTCTAATCAAATAATAAATTAAAATACCTTTAAACTTTTGAGGGCGTTATGAACAATATTAATCAGCTAACAATTTTATGTATTGCAAGTTACGAAAAAGGGGCAGACTTTATGCGGCAATGTAAGGATGAAGGATGCAGAGTAATTCTGCTTACTTCTAAAAGTCTTGAAAATATTGAATGGCCCCGGGAGAGTATAGATGAAATATTTTTTATTTCAGACAATAATAAAGAATGGAAAATGGACGACGTAATTTACGGCGTAAGTTATTTAGCCCGCAAAGAAAACATTGACCGTATTGTAGCGCTTGATGATTTTGACGTTGAAAAAGCCGCAACTCTCCGCGAGCATTTACGCAATCCGGGAATGGGTGAAACTACCGCGCGTTACTTCCGCGATAAACTGGCAATGCGTATGCGCGCAAGCGAAGAAGGAATTCCTTTGCCGGAGTTTGTTCATATTCTTAACTACAAAAAGATTAAAGAATTTTTAACAAAATATGATCCGCCATATGTTTTAAAACCTCGACTTCAAGCCGGTGCTGTCGGTATTAAAAAAATTAATCATGAATCAGAGTTGTGGGATATTATTGATCAGCTGGGCGATAAGCAATCATTTTATTTACTTGAAAGATTTATTCCCGGAGAAATATTTCATGTTGATTCCATAATTTTTGAAAGCGAAGTTGTCTTTTCCATTGCAAGCAAATACGGACTTCCTCCAATGGAAGTTGCGCATGAAGGGAGAGTTTTTTCCAGCAGAACTGTTCCAAGAAATTCAGTGGAAGAAAAACAATTGCTTCAAATAAATAAAAATGTTTTAAAATCATTGGGCTTAAAATATGGAGTCTCCCACACCGAATTCATAAAAGGAAAAGCGGATGAAAAATTATATTTTTTGGAAACTTCTGCACGCGTGGGCGGTGCGCATATAGCCGATTTAGTGGAAGCCGCTTCTGGAATAAACCTTTGGCGGGAATGGGCAAAGGTTGAAATGTTAAGAGATCAAAAAGGTTATAAGGTTCCGAAGGATAAAAAAGAATGCGCGGGACTAATAGTCTCTCTTGCTAAACAAGAATATCCAGACTTATCCGCTTATGATGACGCTGAAATTGTTTGGCGTATGAAAAAGAAAAACCATGCGGGATTTGTTTTTGCGTCGAAAGATGCGGAGAGAATTGAAGAGCTTCTAAAAAAATATACTGGGAGATTTTACGAAGATTTTTTTGCTTCGGTTCCTTTAAAAGAAAAACCTATGCACTAATTATAGATTATAAAAAATATTATTATAAGTAATTACGCTGAGTTCTATTTGAAGAAGCGTTTAGTTTTCTATAATTTTTTTCTTCGTGTTTTTTTAATGCAACTTCTATTACTTCTTTAATTTGATCTTTATCGAAAGGTTTAACAAGATAACCATAATCCGAAACCTTGCCGGCGCGCTGTAATGATTCTTCATCAGAAAAAGATGAAACAAAAACAATTGGAATATCAAATTTACTTCTTATAATTTCCGCAGCCTCTACGCCATCAATAGGGCTTTTTAACATAATGTCCATTAAAACTAATTCGGGTTTGTAAGCGTTGGCTTTTTCTATGGCGTCATAACCTGAGGTAGCGACCGCCACAACGTTATAACCCAAACTTCTCACAATATCTTTAAGGTCCAGCGCGATAATAAATTCATCTTCCACAATCATAACCTTAAGATCTATTAATCCGGAATCAGACTTAATATCTTTATCAATAATTTTCATGAGATTCCTTTTATGTTTCATTCCTAGCAAATTTGAAAACAAGTATAGCAATGATAAAATATAAATTATGTGTTTTGTTTCACGAACAGATTAAATAGAGAATTCTTTACTCTACAACTATTCTTGGAATATTTTGGTTGAGACGGGTAAGGAGTTCATAATCTAATTGATTGCTTAATTCGCTGAAGGAAGCTACTGAAATTGAAAGGTCGCCTTGCTTACCAATTAAAATAACTTCATCCCCCTTTTGCGTTTCGGGAATGTCTGTAATATCCACGGTAATAAGATTCATGTTTACAGTTCCGATTACGCCCACTCTTGCGCCGCGTATCAGCGCCCTGCCCTGGTTGCTTAATCCTCGGCTGAAACCGTGTGAGTAGCCTATAGGTATTGTTGCAATTTTCATATCTCTTTGAGCAAGGTATGATGTTCCATAGCCGATGAATTCTCCCGTTTTTACAGATTTAGCGCTCATCACTTTACTTTTCCATCGAATAATTCTTTCCAGCGGATCAGATTTATTTTCCATTCCGTTTACGTAACTGATAAAGGTTTCCTGGCTTGACCAAAAGCCGTATTGCATTATTCCAATTCTCACCATATCCATTCGGGATTTCGGATAACGCATTGCAGCCGCTGAACAAGCCGCGTGGCGCAGTTTCGGTTTTAATCCGTTATTAATAAATGAATTATAAATTTTATTATAAGTCTTTAACTGTATTTGAATTCTTACATAATTTGCAATACTTTCAGCGCCGGCAAAGTGCGTGCATAAGCCTTCTATGTTCAACCAATTTTTATTCTCTTTTAAAATATTGAATAACTGATTAACGTCTTCAGCCGCAAAACCTGTGCGGTTCATTCCCGTTTCAATTTCAATATGAATTTTTGCTTTTAGTTTTATTTTTTTTGCATAATTTATTGCGGCGCTTAAACGATCAAAATCAAAAACATAAAATTCAATTCCGTTTTTTATTGCCCATTCAACTTGTTCATCTTCAACCATTCCCATAATCATTATAGTAGATTTTTTATTCGAAAAGTTAAAAACTTCCAGGGCTTCATCGGCGCTGTAAACCGAAAAATGATTAAGCCCGCATTCCTCAGCAATGGGAATAAATTCTTTTATGCCGTGCCCGTAAGCGTTTCCTTTAACTACAGATGAAATTTTTACATTCTTCCCCATTTCTTTTTTTAGAAAATTAATATTGTGCCGCAGCGAACTTTTACTTAATTCTATAATAGATGTGTTAAACATTTCTAACCTAATTCTTTCATAACTGATTTAAACAAATTAATCGCCGGTTCAATTATCTCATCGGGAAAATCATAATCGGGATTGTGAAGATCAGAGTGATCTTCTCCTGAACCAATTCCAATCAACGCCCCTTTATATTTTTTTGTAAAATGTCCAAAATCTTCGGACCATCTAAACGGTTGATCTGTTTCAATAATTTTTAAATTTAATTTCTGCGCGCACTTTTTTATTACTGAAACAGAATTACTTTCGTTCATTGCTGATGGAAACTCCTCCGTCCATTCTATACTTGCTTTCAGTCCGTATTTTTTTGCTGAATCATAAATAATTTTTTCACAATCGCTTTTAATAATTTTCATATCGTCGTCATTAAATGATCTTAAAGTTGCCATAACCTCAGCGTAGCCCGGGGCTGTTCCGAAGGCAACTTCGCCGATCCTTGCATGAACGATTGTAATAAGATTAAAACTTTTTAGATAATTATTTTCATTTGGGATTTGGGGAAGCTTTTGTATTATTTCCGCCGCCGCTTGCGCAGGTGAAATTCCATTTTCCGGTTGAGAAGCGTGGGAAGTTTTGCCGTGCAGTTTAATAATAATTCCTTTTGACGCTGAGGCAAATACGCCGTCCTTAATTATAATTGAATTAAGCGGGTAACCTGGAATATTATGCAGCGCAAAAACGTAATCAATTTTTAGATTGGAAAATTTGTCATCCCTTAAAATTGCGTTTGCGCCTTCACCCGTTTCCTCTGCTGGTTGGAAAAGAATTACGGCGGCGCCTTTTTCGGGTTTAATATTTTTAAATGAAGACGCGAGTCCGGCAAGTATAGCCATGTGACCATCGTGACCGCATTTATGCGAAACATTTTTAACTAAAGATTTATACTCAAAACTATTTTGCTCTGAAATGGGAAGGGCATCAAGCTCGCTTCGGAACAAAATAATTTTACCCTTTTCATTTCCTTTGAAAATAAAAGCAATACCATTTCCACCTATGTTGTCAATTATTTCATCAGGATTAAATTGAGCGACAAAATTTTTAATTTTTTCAGAAGTGTTTTTTTCATTACCTGAAAGCTCAGGATTTTGGTGAAGGATTTTTCTCAGTTTTATTAATTCATCAATATTTATTTCTTTCACTATTCTCCCTCTTTAATTAATTCATATCTTTTTGAAGAAGTGAAATATGAAATTATTATGAAAGACAATGCGGAAGCGGTTATCCCAAAAATATTCGGATCTAAATCAAAAGGAAGCGGCTGTTTAATAATTATTAAAGTAATAGTTGTAAATCCGCCCAGCAACATTGAAGTTATAGCGGCATTAGAATTTCTATTATTAAAAAATAAAGCTGCAATTAGCGGAACAAATAATCCCGAAACCATAAACGCATAAGAATATAACATCAGTTGAAGCACATTTTGCATAACTGTAGCTATTAAAAGAGCAAGCAAGCCAAGCAGCAACGTAGCCGCTTGTGAAATTCTTAAAAACTTTTTATGATTTTTCTGTGGAGAGTATGGCGTAACTAAATTTTCTGTCTCATTGAGTTCATCGAAGTGTGAGTTCGTTTCTAAACTCCCGGTCCTCGACAGGCTCAGACTCACAGAGTTAGACTTGACCAACTCTCTCCGGTGGCTGGTTGGAATCGGATTAATTGGAAAGATTTTGTCATAAAGATCCGAAACAAAATTTCCGGACGCCGCCATAAGACAGCTATCAGCCGTGGACATTATTGCGGAAAAATAAGCCGACATCATTATGCCCATTAATCCTACAGGAAGAATTGTTCTAAGCAACATCGGCAAGCCCATTTCAGGATCCATCGCAGCAACATTGCCGAAACCAAGATATGCAAAAGTTCCATTATCAGCGGCGACTCTTCCAAAAATACCGAGCAGCGTTCCCATCATAGCCATTAAGGGCCATTCAAAAATGCCGGCTACAAACCAGGCGCGTTTTGCGGTTTTAACATCCCGGCAGGCGTAAATTCTTTGGTACAAAGTCATCCCCACAAACCAAATTGGTATTATTGTTACAGCCCAATTTACTAGAGTTTGCCAGGTAATATTTGTAAATGAAAAAAACTCCGGCGGAACTGATTTTATAATTTCATCATAACCGCCCAGCGCAAAATAAGTAAAGGGGATTCCGACAAGAATTAATCCACCCATCAAAATTATCCATTGAATTGTATCAGTATAGATTACCGCTTTAATTCCGCCAAGCGCGGTATAAAAAATTACTATCAATCCCATTATCCAAAGAGCTGTATTTAAATTCAAACTTACAAATGAAGCTGAGGCGAGTTTTGCCCCGGCAAGTATTTGCGAACTTGTAAATCCTAAATAACCGATTGCGGAAATTACAGCCGCAATAAAAGCAACTTTTTTATTATAAAGAGATTCGAAAATTTGAGGAAAGGTGAGAAGGTTTTTAAAATTTTCCAACTTATGAACTTTGGGAATAAGAATAACCGCGCTAAGCCACGCTCCGATTAACCCGGTAAATAACATCCACGAACCCGATAGTCCAATCATAAATCCGAGTCCGCCAAGACCAATCGAAAACCCACCGCCCACATCAGTGGCAACCACCGACAAGCCTACGTGAAAGCTTCCCATTGTTCTTCCGCCTACATAATAATCATCAGCGTTTTCATTTTTGTTCATAAAGAAAAAACCAACGCCAAGCATGCCCGCCATGTAAACAAAAAATATCAGGATATCTATAAAATGCATCTAACTTTATTTATATAATTTTCTTAGCCATATAGCGTGAGTTCATCAGCCGCGCTATTGATGTATAGTTGGGACGAAAATGTAATTGCCCTCCCATTTTATAATTACTGTTTTTACTGCCAAGGTCATAAACGGTCATATCAGAAGTAGTGCCGACAAAATTTATTCCTTTATCCTTTGGAGTAATATTATTTACGTCCACATCAAGCTGACCAAAATCAACAATGCACCTATAAGATTCTCTAATTTCATTTTTATCAAAGCTGGCGGTGTGTCCAATATTTCCTTCTCCAATTATTCCGTCGGGCACCACTTCTTTTTTAGATATTTCTAAAATCTCCGCAGAAAACTCTATAGTGTTTGTGGAAAGATTTAGAAATTTTTTCCCGTCAAGCGGAGAAACACCCAGCAAAGCAGCCTCTCCAATTCTAAAATGATTTATTGCCGAGGGAACTTTTTTTCTTTCAATTAAAGGAAGAGTAATTGAAGTTCCCCCGGAAATTAGAGGGAGATTAATCCCGAATTTAGCGTCGATTAAATTTTTGTAAAGACTTAACTGGATCAATTTATCATAAGTAGGTTCAACGCCGTACATACAGCCGAGGTTCGTTCCGATTCCAATAATATCAATATTTTTTAAGTGAAATATTTTATCATAAAATTCTAAAATATCATCGCGCACAATTCCCTCGCGAAGCTCGCCCATTTCAATCATCACAATAATTTTATGTTTTTTATTTTGTTTGCCGGCTTCAAAATCTAACATTTCAATTGTGCTGTATGAAGTGTTTAAAGATATATCGCAATACTTAATAATATTTTCCACCAGCTTTGGGGCGGGAGGTTTTATATACATTGTAACTAAGTCTGGATTGATTTCTTTGATGGCGCGAAGATTTGTTAAACGGGAATCGCCCAGTGAATGAAGCTTTTTTATTTCATCATCAAAAAGAATTTTTTCAAGCGCCGGTTTGTTGCCGCAAAGCATTTTTGTAACCAGCGTCCACTTAATATTTTTTTCTGAAAGATATATATTCAGCTTGGTAATATTTTCAAGAATTCTTTCAGTATTAATTGAAAGCGTAGCCATAATTTTTTTGCCCCTATTAATTAAACATTTTTAATTAAACGCATTTCGGCGTACTTGGTTGTAAAGCCAAGCCGCTCGTATAATCTTTTTGCGGGATTATCATATTCTACGTGAAGCGCCACGTCGCCTTCCGATAATTCAATTGCTTTGCTGCAAATTTTGTTGCCGTAACCCTTTCCGCGTTTGCTTCCATCAACTGCGACATAGACTAAAATGTTTTCGGGAATGTAACCTTCCATTCCGGTTTTATTCATAATTAATTCGCCGATTAATTTTTCTTCATCGTAAGCGGCAAGTAAAAATCCGCCCTTCCCTTCCGAATCAGAAAAAGCATAATCGATACATTTTGAAATTGCATTTTTTGTATCGCCAAAACGTTCAAGGTGTTTAAATAAAAAATCAATAAATTTTTCTTTTGAAAGATCCGCGGGAAAATCTGAAGCCCTATTAATTAATTTGTAATAAATTTTATTTTCAATATTATTTTCAACTTTTTCTTCAATATTATCTGTAAGCATTTTAATTCCTTTTTAGAATAATTAATTTTAAAACTATTTTTAGAAAAAAAATCCAAAACTTCCCTATCAGCAATAAACTTGTAGCCCTAATTATTTGAATGATTTGTAGATAATTTATTGGGGGACAATTTGAGTGTCATAATTGCGGGAAACTTTTTCAATTGTTTTATAGAACAATAATTAAACAAGATAAGATTATTTGACAGAAAATCAAGTTTTTAGGGAAATGAAATTTGTAATTAGAGCAATCAATACGGCATTGTTTTATGAAGCTTTAATTTTGTAGAAATATTTTTGACGGATAAGAAAAAACTAATATTAAGTTTTGTTAGCAGGTTTTATGTTTTTATTTTTGCTTTCTTTAAAACAAAAAAGATTACAAATGAAAAAAACATTTCACTTAACTCTCATCATAATATTTTATGTCTTTAATTTTGCAGCCGCTCAGGTTAATACTGAAAAGTTTAGGGTTGACAGCGACTCCATCGGATTTTCCGGCAATGTTAATATTAGCGGAACGGTAATAACCGGCAATACAGATTTTCAATTACTAAGCGTTAATACGCGGTTAAATTATAATTTTGGAAAAGATTATATTTTTTTCGTCGGCGATGCCGGCTATGGATGGGAAGACAAAAAAGCATTTTCAAATCAGGCGTTAGCTCATCTTAGATATGTGCTTGCCGCAAATGATTTTTTACAATTGGAGTTTTTTACTCAACTTGATTACAACAAAAAAAGATTATTGCTTTCGCGGGAACTTGCCGGAGCCGGCGTAAGATTAAAATTATTAACGACAAGTAATTTTAAAATCCGTTACGGCTTAGCTTATATGTTTGAGCATGAAAAATACGACTTGCCGGAAAATTCAATTCACGCCAAAATAACAAACATAAATAGACTAAGCAGCTATGTTACTTTTAGCGAATTAATTAAAAATGGATTTACATTTATTTCGGATACTTACTTTCAACCTAAAATAGATGAATGGAAAAATTATAAACTTATTTCCGATAATTCATTTGTAACTGAATTAAGCGCGCTATTTGATATGAGTTTTGGAATTAATTTAAGATATGATTCGCGCCCGCCGGACACAATTAAAAAGCTGGACACAGTTACAAAGTTTGGACTTACATTTAAATTTTAAGTGAAGAAAAAAAATCTTTATGCTGACTACGAATAACATTAATTTCCAATATTGGTCAAGTTTGAACAACGCTGATGAAAAAAGAACAATTAAATAAAGTAGCAGAAATAACATTACTCTTTTGGTTAATGAAAATAATCGCTACAACTCTGGGTGAAACGCTCGGTGATTTTATTTCAATGACATTAAATCTTGGATATTTAATCGCGCTAATTGTTACACTAATTTTCTTTTTGATTGTTCTCTTAACTCAACTTACTGCAAAAGAATATATTTTTTAGTAAGATTGAGAATTGAAAACTCACTTCTAATTTTTCTTCGGCTTGTAAGTACCCAAAGTTTTATAAAGCAAATTAACTTCTTTAATAATTATCATATATTCTGTATTTTTAACATTACTTATATAATTATTACATCACAAATACTAAGTGGGAAAATAAATGCACGCAAAAATATTTTGGACAAAGATTGACGAGGCTCCGGCTTTAGCATCTTACAGCTTACTTCCTATCGTAAAATCATTCACTAAAAATTCCGGGATTGAAATTGACACAAAAGATATTTCACTTGCGGGAAGAATTATTGCCAACTTTCCGGATAATTTAAATGAAGAACAAAAAATACCCGACGCTTTAACTGAACTCGGAAATATTACACAGCAGCCGGATGCAAATATAATTAAGCTGCCTAATATCAGCGCTTCTACTCCGCAGCTTCACGCCGCAATTGAAGAACTTCAGGCAAAAGGTTATAAAATTCCCAACTACCCCGATGAACCTAAAAATGATGATGAAAAAAAATTAAAAGATAGATTTTCAAAAGCGCTTGGCTCCGCTGTAAATCCCGTTTTACGTGAAGGAAATTCCGATAGACGCGCGGCGGCTTCCGTTAAAAAGTTTGCGCAAAAAAATCCCCATAAAATGATGAAGCCCTGGCCCGAATCAGGTTCTAAAACACGGGTAGCGCATATGAACCAAAAAGATTTTTACGGAACTGAAAAATCAATTACGCTTGATAAAGAAGATGTTGTGAAAATTGAATTTGCAGATGCTAATGGCGCCTCAACTTTATTAAAAGAAAATTTAAAGCTTCTTAAAGGAGAAATAATTGACGCCGCGGTGATGAATGTTAAAGAGCTTCGAAAATTTTATGCGGAACAAATTGAAGAAGCAAAAAAAGACGATGCGCTGCTGTCTCTTCACCTTAAAGCTACGATGATGAAAATATCAGATCCGATAATGTTCGGACATGCAGTCTCAGTTTACTTTAAAGATGCGCTTGAGAAACATGCGGATACTTTAAAAGAAATCGGCGCAAATGTTAACTACGGATTAATGGATATTCTTGAAAAAATAAAAAAACTTCCCGATGAAAAAAGAAACGTTATTGAAGCTGATATAAAAAAGGTTTATGAATATCAGCCGAAGCTTGCAATTGTTGATTCAAGAATAGGCAAAACCAATCTTCACGTTCCTAATGATATTATTGTTGACGCGTCAATGCCTAATATTGTGCGCGACGGCGGAAAAATGTGGAATTTAAAAGATGAACTTCAAGACGTAATTGCAATGATTCCGGACCGGAGTTACGCTACCATTTACAGTGAAATTATAGAAGATGCAAAAGCTAAGGGACAGTTTGATCCTTCCACAATGGGCGCTGTTTCTAATGTAGGTTTGATGGCGAAAAAAGCTGAAGAATACGGTTCGCACGATAAAACTTTTGAAGCTAAGGGAAACGGTTTTATCCGGGTTATAAATTCTGCGGGGGAAACCTTACTGGAACAGCAAGTTGAAACCGGAGATATTTTTAGAATGTGCCAAACTAAAGATGAGGCGATTAAAGATTGGGTGAAACTTGCAGTCAACCGCGCAAGGTCTTCCGATACTCCCGCTATTTTTTGGCTTGATGAAAACAGGGCGCACGATAGAGAAATAATTTCTAAAGTAAAAAAGTTTCTGCCTGAATACGATAAAACAAAACTTGAAATAAAAATTCTTAAACCCGATGAAGCGATGAAATTTACTTTGGAAAGAACACGAAAAGGTCTGGATACAATTTCTGTTACCGGAAATGTACTTCGAGATTATCTTACTGATTTATTTCCAATTCTTGAATTAGGTACAAGCGCAAGAATGCTTTCCGTAGTTCCGCTATTAAAAGGGGGCGGATTATTTGAAACCGGCGCCGGCGGTTCAGCGCCAAAACATGTACAGCAGCTTATGAAAGAAAATCATTTAAGATGGGATTCGCTAGGAGAATATTGCGCGCTCGTTCCTTCGTTTGAAATGATTGCAGAAAAAAGGGGAAATAAAAAGGCAGCCCTTTTAGCGGAGACTCTCGATATTGCAATTGGCAAATATCTTGAGAATGGACGAATGCCTTCCCGAAAAGCTGGAGAGATTGATAACCGCGGAAGCTCTTTTTATTTATCTCTCTACTGGGCGCAAGCTTTATCTGAACAGAATAAAGATGATGAAATGAAAAAACGTTTCACAAAAATGTATAATGAATTGAAAGCAAATGAAGATAAAATTGTAAAAGATTTAATCTCCGGACAGGGCAAGCATGTGGATATTGGCGGGTATTATTTGCCGGATGATAAGAAGGCACAACAAGTTATGCGTCCCAGCCAAACTTTTAATAAAATTATTGATGAGATGTAAAGTTTTAATTGACTTGAATACAACTAACCCAATATCTTTAAGAATTGGGTTAGTGAAAAAAGTAATATCTAGTTTAAATTTGATCGGTGGGAAAAAATTTCAATAACAAATTTTATATCCATTTTTTTAATCTTAAGATTTTAAAACAAAAAACCCAGTCAGTTAAGACCGGGTTTTTAATTTTTGTAGCGGGGGCAGGACTTGAACCTACAACCTTCGGGTTATGAGCCCGACGAGCTACCAATTGCTCCACCCCGCGATATTTGGACTCCAAATATAGGCAAATGCCTTAGCGATGTCAAACAATTGAATTCTACGAGCTTTTGAAATTTAAACAGTTCCAGTTTCAAAGCTTGAAATTATACCGTCTAATGATTGAGACTTTGCATGTATCTCATTCAATTTTTTGATTATGCGAAGAATAGCGTTTCGTCTTTCCTCAATCATCTCAAGCAGAAATGACTGCACTTCGGGAAAGTTGCATTCCGCATAAACGCCTTCGTAAAATTTTACAGCTGATGCTTCTTTTCTTAAAGCTTCATTAAGCATTGCGCATGAGTTTTTACATGCATGCACACATTGATCATTCTCTGTTTTCATTTCTTTTGATCCCCGGGTTAATTAATTTTCTCAAATTCATTTGCTAATTCCTTGCCTACTTCTAATGCTTTTTCATTCACTGGAATAAGATGATGATGTCTTTCAGGCAAAACTTTCCTTAATGCATTCAATATATTTTCTATTTTTACTACGGGACGTTTTTCAAGATAAGCGCCCAGCAAAATCATATTGGCAACTTGTTTTTTCTGGAGCTTTTGGGCTTCCTCAAATGCTGAAACACTTAATACCTCTATATCTTCACGAGAGGGAGGATTAATAATGCTAGATTTTTCATAAATCAATAATCCGCCGGGCTTAATACATTTTTCAAATTTATCCAATGAAGGCTGATTAAGAATTATGCCTGAATCAAATCGTGTAACAATAGGAGAGCTTATTCTATCTTCTGAAACAATGACAGTGCAATTAGCGGTTCCGCCTCTCATTTCAGGCCCGTATGAAGGCATCCAGCTAACATCTTTATTTTCAATCATTGCTGCATAAGCAATAATTTGTCCCATCGACAAAATGCCTTGGCCGCCAAATCCGGCAAAAATTATCTCTTGTGATTTTTCCATTTTAATTTCCTTTTTATAAAATCTTTTTGTTTATTCAGAATTGACTGTTATTTACCGGGCACTTTTATGTCACCTAATGGATACATAGGAAACATACTTTCTTCCAGCCAATTAATTGTTTCCACAGGTGTCATCTTCCAGCCGGAAGGACAGTTTGAAACAACTTCAATAAAGCAAGTGCCTTTATTTTCTTTTTGATATTCAAATGATTTTATAATAGCTTTCTTTAATTTTCTAACTGCATTTGCTGTATGCACAGCCTGACGTGTTACATAATATGCGCCGGGCAAATTTGAAATAAGATCTGTAATTTTTAACGGGTAACCGATAGCTTTTGATTCTCTGCCATAAGGAGTTGTGGAAGTTACTTGTCCCAGTAAAGTAGTGGGAGCCATTTGTCCGCCGGTCATTCCATAAATAGCATTATTAACAAATAACATTAAAATATTTTCGCCGCGATTTACGGTGTGAATTGTTTCGGCGGTGCCAATTGCTGCAAGGTCGCCGTCGCCTTGATATGAAAAAACATATTTATCTGGTAAAACTCTTTTAACTCCTGTAGCAACTGCGCTGGCGCGTCCGTGCGCCGCTTCCTGCATATCAATATCCATATAATGATAAGCAAAAACAGAACAGCCAACCGGGGCAACGCCAATTGTTTTATCTTGAATTCCAAGCTCATCAACAACTTCCATTAATACGCGATGCACAACGCTGTGTCCGCAGCCGGGGCAATAATGAAATTTTGTATCTGTTAAAGTTGTCGGTTTACAATAAACTTGCTCTAATCCTTCTGTTGAAACTTCTATTGTCATATTAGCCCCCTACCATAATATTTTGATTTTCAATTAGTGAATTTAAATGCGCCGCAACGTCTTCAGGCGAAGGAATCATTCCGCCCATTCTTCCCACAAAATTAACCGGACATTTTCCATTAACTGAAAGCCTTACATCCTCAACCATTTGTCCGGCATTCATTTCTACAACCAGCATTGATGCAACTTGATGAGATAATTGATGAATTCTATCAATAGGAAAAGGATAAAGCGTAATAGGTCTTAGCAATCCAACTTTAACTCCTTCTTCTCTTAAAATATCCACAGCTTTTTGGCAGATTCTTGCGGTCAATCCAAAAGCGACAAAAAGAAATTCAGCGTCTTCAGTTTGGAATTCTTCATACCTAACTTCCGACTGCATTGCTTTATATTTTTCCTGAAGTCCTAAATTTATTTCTTCCATTTTTTCCGGTTCAATAAATAAGGATGTAATTATATTTCTTTCGCGTGTTTTCGGTTTACCCACCGTTGCCCAGGGATGTTCTTTTTTAAGAAGAGAACCTTCTTCGGGCAATGTTAATTTTTCCATCATTTGACCAAGCGCGCCGTCGGCTAAAATCATTGCGGGATTTTTATATTTTTCAGCCAGACGAATTGCATCAAAAACGAAATCGGCCATTTCCTGTACTGATGATGGAGCCAAAACAATTAAATGATAATCGCCATGCCCGCCGCCTTTTACCGCTTGAAAGTAATCGCCTTGCGAAGGCTGAATAGTTCCCAAACCGGGACCGCCGCGCACAACATTTACAATTAAGCAGGGCAGCTGTGCCGAAGCAATATAAGAAATACCCTCCTGCATTAAACTAATTCCGGGGCTTGAAGAAGAAGTCATAACTCTTGCGCCCGCTCCGGCAGCGCCGTAAACCATATTTATGGATGCAACTTCGCTTTCAGCTTGAAGAACAACACCGGTTCTTTTAGGCATTTCTCGAGTTAAGTATTCTAGAATTTCTGACTGAGGCGTAATAGGATATCCGAAGTACGCATCAATGCCGGCTCTAATTGCCGCTTCAGCAAGCGCTTCGTTTCCTTTCATCAAACGGACATCATCTTTTTTTAGATTAAGATTTTCCATTTTAAACCTTTATTAAAATTATTACCAAAGAGCTTAGAGTATTAAAGAGATGCTGCTTTTTGAACTGCCTTTTTCGGCTGCCTATAAACTGCTAATTGCAACATCGGGGCAAACAATTGCGCAATTAACACAGCCCGTACAATTATCCTGAATCAGCTCGGCAAATCTGTAGCCCTGCTCATTAATTTGATTTGATAAACCGAGACTTGACTGAGGACAGGCAACTATGCAAAGTTCACAGCCTTTGCAAGTTTCCTTGTCAATTATTACTGTTCCTCTAATCATAATGGTAAACTTTATTTATTATTGTAATACTATTTGGAGATAAAAAATCAACATATATGCCAGAAGAAATTAATTAAGTTTAAGTTTCAAAATCGAATAAAAGTCTAATATTTCAACACAATTAATTATCAGATGCAAGAATAATTTTAGCAGATTGCTTCCTAAGTTCGAGAAGAAATAATGGAGTATTTTGTTTGAAAAAATTGGAAAACACAAACTAGCGAAATACATTTTTTAAGTTACATTCAACCTTAAAATATGTATGGGTAAGAGATTTCTGTATGTTTTTTTGGTGAAATGATAAATATTAAGGGTTATTATTTTTGTTCTCCATTCATATTATCTATTGCAAATTGAATAACTTACAGTTATTTTATCGTAAACATCCATAAGTACCTATTCATTATTAATCTAATCTTAAAAATCTTTAATGATAAATGATCCTGTCACTATTCAGAATAAAAGTGTAATAATTATTGAAGATAGCTTTCTGCCAATTCTCTTAAACAAACTTTCCAAGCATGAAAATTTAATTAAAGATTTCGAATCTGCATTTTATGTATACTTACATTCTTTAAATAGTAATAAAGACGAAAAATTTGTAGCCGAAAATTTCAAAGTATTTCACGCTAAAATATTATTTATAATTGAAAATTATTTTTCGGCAATTTCCACAAATACTTTTAATAAAGAATTTGAATCCTTCATTCATGAATATGATAATTTTCTTCCCGAAATAGAATCCATTCATAAAGCAGATCAAGTTGAAGAAAGATTTATTCAACTAAAAGATGATTCAACTCATATAAAATTTTTAAAAAGTTTTAAGAAGTTTTTTTATAGTATCTCGCAAATTCCTACCACCACAAATAATCTCTTTAAAAAATTATTTAAAAAACCTTTAAAACCGAAAAAAATTTGGCTTCAGAATATTCCTCTTAAAAATCTAACCGAATATTTTTTTAAAGAAAAACTATCGTTACGTCTGCTGGATGAATTTGAAAATATATATGCTGTAATAAATAAAACTTCACTCAATCTTTTAACAATTAGCAAAAAAGTAAGTAAGAACAATTTTAAAAAAAATAATGAAGATGAATCGTTAAAATTAGGCGAGAAGGAGGAGGTTCTTAATAGTTTTAAAAATATTATTAGTGAAAATTTATCCGAAATTGAAAAAACCAGAGACCTAATTGAAAAAAATTATCCGGAAATAATTCATAGAATATTTACGGAGTTTAATTCAGCGTTTCAAAAAACCGGTACAATTGAACTTTCAAAAAATAAATTTAATCAAAATAAAATAAGAAAACTCCACGGAGATGTCAGTCAGAAATACAAAAATATAATCTCGGGATGGCAAAACAATCTTTTTGCATTAACTGATCAATGGCGCTTATTTGAAGAACTAATAATTGTTAATACTAATATTAACATTGAGCTAATCATTTCTACAAAAATATGCAGAGAAAAGTTTAATGATTTTGTACTTCCTAAAATTAATTCTATTGGAAAATATCTTGAGCTGTTAAAAACATCTGTACTTGATTTTAGAGGAGACAAATCGCAATTTCAGAATTTGCTTTCACAAGCCAAAGAAAATAATACTAGTTTATTGACTAATAAAATTGTTCCACAAACAATTGAAATATTGTTGGACCAAAATATACCAACCTTAATAGACGAGTTTGATGTTACACTTAACAACCTTGTTCAAAATCTTTCAAAAAAAATTGCAATAGTTAAAGAAGATAAATATCAGCAAAAACTGAAAACTTCTGACCTTGATTTTATCTCTCCGCATGAAATTATTTCTACGGAATCTTTACCGAAAGAAAAAAAATCAACTCAAAAAATTAAAAATGAAATTATTGCCAGCATTGATAAAATTCAAAAAAATATTTTGGACTTAGACCAAATTGCAGACTTTAATTTAGAATCCGCTCTTGTTCTTATTTCCGAAGAAGATAAAAATGTAACGGATTCTAGAAGCGTTGCGCTGGAAGGGTTAGAAAGAGCTTTAAGTAAAACTGAGGAAACAATAAAATCTATAAAAGATTTGATTGATAGTATTTCTGACAAACTTGCATTAGCGGCTAATGAGTTTAATGAAAGTATCATGGATCTGACTAACTCTGAAAAAGTTTTTCAAATAAAATTAAGAATAGCAAAAGTTAAAGCTGTTGAAAGAACAAGATTATACAAAACAAAAGCTATTAATTATGTTAAGAATTTTGTCCCTATTGCAATCTCAAAAACGAAAGAAACCTATTTTCGCTCAACAGAGCTATACGCAAATCTTAAGAAAAAACTAGGAATAATTTCGCCTATAAAATCTATTTCTTCTGAAGTATCGGATTTTCTTGCGGAGACCCAAAACTCGATAGCTAAACTGCCGTTTGTTTATCAAAGGCTTTTTAAAGTTGAAGCTTTAACAGAGGAAAGATTTTTTGAAGCCAGAATTGCGGAAATTACTCAATTAGATTTGGCATTTAATAATTGGCTAAAAGGATATTTTGCCCCCGCGGTTATTGTAGGTGAAAAAGGTAGCGGGACAACTTCATTAATAAATATATTTTTAAAAGAAAAGAAATAAATTTTGAGATTTATAGAACTGCTTCAAAAGAAATTTTATTTGAAGAAAAAGAATTTATCGCTTTCTTTAACGCTTTATTGAATGAAGACTCAATAAAAAATCTAGACGATTTGGCTTCACATTTAAATAACTTAACCGCAAAAAAAATTATTATAATAGAAAACATTCAGCATTTGTTTTTAAGAAAGGTAAATGGATTTGAATGTTTGACAATGCTGCATGAATTGATTTCAAAAACAAGCCGCCAAATTTTTTGGGTTATAACTTCAACGCTTTACGCCTGGAATTATCTAGACAAAACAACAAGCATCAGCGATCATTTTGGATATGTTATTAAAATTAGAGATTTAGATTTTAAAGATATAATTGAAATTATTCTAAAGAGGCATCGTGTAAGCGGATACAATATTTACTTTGAACCAAATAAAAAAGATTTGGATGATAAAAAATATAAATTGCTCTCTGATGCTGAAAAGCAGGAATATTTAAGAAACGAATATTTTAAAAATCTAAATAAATTTTCCAAAAGTAATATTAGCCTGGCATTACTTTTTTGGCTTCGTTCTACTCAAAGCGTTACGTCTGATACTATTACAATTAAATCATTAAATGATCTAGATTTTTCTTTTTTAGCTTCACTTTCCCCTGAGAAAATTTTTACTTTAAACATTATGCTTCTGCATGATGGAATAAATGAAGAGATCCACTCAATAATTTTTAACAAGCCGCAAACGCAAAGCAGGCTGCTGCTTTATTTACTTTTAGATGATGGATTAATTATAAATGAAGGTGAAAAGTATTTAATAAATCCTTTGCTTTACAGACAAACAACCAGCATGCTGCAAGCAAAAAATATTATACATTAATAATATTATGAATTATTTAAAACATATAGTTTTAATTTTAAGTATTACTTTAATATCCGCAGCAGATTTTTCTACCCAGCAAAAAAGCCTTGTAGATACAACTGATACTTCCGCACATAAAACTTTTCGAAAAATAGAAGCAAAAATTGATACCTTAAATAAAAAGATTGACAGCGTAAAAAGTGAAACCAAGCAAACACAAAAATCAGTTGAAGATAATAAATTAGCTCCACCTTCTATACGAGACATAGTATCCTTCTCAAATATTTTTTGGGCAATTGTATTTTTTATTGTTGGAATGTATGTAATTCGTTTTATCTCAAAAACATTAGAACTTATTGCAGAACGCAGCGCAAGTTATAGAATAACCATTAAAGGCATTGTTCCGGTAATTAGAATTTTAGGCTGGGCTTTTATCATTTATGTAATAGTTGCCGGCATATTTAAACCTCCTGCCGAAACCTTAATTGCTGTTTTGGCTTCATTGGGAATTGCAATTGGTTTTGCCGCTCAAGATATTTTTAAAAATATTTTTGGGGGAATTATGATTTTGTTTGACCGGCCTTTTCAAGTCGGAGATAAAATTGAAGTTGGAAATTATTACGGCGAAGTTCTTAAAATTGGATTAAGATCAACAAGAATAGTAACAGCAGATGATTCATTAGTTTCGATACCCAATGGCGATATTATGAATCAATCTGTTTCCAACTCAAATGCCGGTGAACCTAACTGCCAGGTAGTTGCTGAAATTTATCTTCCCATTACAATTGATACTGAAAAAGTTAGAAGGATTGCAATTGAAACCGCTCAAGTTTCAAAATATATTTATTTAAATAAACCTATTACTGTTTTATTTTTTAACGAAGTAAAAGAACGAAGATCATATTTTAAGATGCGTCTGAAAGCTTATGTAATGGACATCCGTTATGAATTTGCATTTAAAAGCGACATGACGGAAATAGTAATTAGAGAACTACTGCGTAATGGAGTTGTTAATAAAGAAGATTTATTTTGATTGCTGCATATCTGCTAAAATAAAAAATATAATTATGAGGCTCTTTTTTAAAAAGAGCCTCATTTGTTATTGGGGAATTAAAACTTCTTCTTAAATATATCTTTTAACTTATCTTTTACTTTTTCTTCAACTTTTTTCTTTACCGTATCTACCTGCGTTTGAATTTCCTTTTTTACTTCTTCCTTTTTCTTTTCTATTTGCGTGTTCACTTCCTTTTTAATTTCGTCCGTAACTTGCTTTGCTGCATCCTGAACAATATCTCCAGCCGACGTTGAAACATCAGGCGAATCAATGTTTCCTTTAATGTAGGCTTTTACTTCAACGCTGCTGGCAGTAATTAAATTTACATCTTTCTTTAGCAGGCTGCTGATTGCTTTGTTACCTTCGCTTTTTAATTTTGATGCGGGAACGTTTACACTCATCTCGTAATCAATGATTTATCCAATCCATTTGAACCGGATAAAGTAACTTTATTTCCCAAGCACTGTGTAACTCATGGGTGAAATATAAAATCTACCTTTAGTGATTGTGAAGGTAGTATTAACATTATTTAATGACGGATTTTGTAATTCTTTAATATTTAATTTACTTCCTACAACTTCAAAAGGTTTAAAGCCTTTTATTTCAGCATTAGGAATATTTAATGACCCTTTGCCGTTAAAAGTATCCCACACAGGCATCATTTCATTATTCAGTTTGGTAGTCATTGATAAATTTGAACTGAATTTTCCTTCAATGTATTTAGCCATGGGAGCAATTTGTTTTACACTCACAAAGTTTTCGTATGCATCCTTAATTCCAATATTTTTTATATTTAGATTGAAAGATATATCAGGAGTTTCACCTTCAGCCATTGCGTAAAATCCATCAGCGTTAATGCCGCCGCCTAAAGTATTCATACTTACATTTTTCAAATTTAATTTTTGATCTGCTATAATTATTGTTCCCGTAACATTCTCAAGATTCAAATTATCAAAAATTATTTTTTTAAAGTTTGCACTCATTGTAAAATTAATTTTATCAGGCACAGCAACTGCCTGAAGTTTGCTTGTATCCTGTGAAGCTGTTTTTGCAGCAGTTCCTTTTTCGCCTGACATAAAAGGATTTAAGTCAAAATAATTTGATGAAACATTTAAATTCCCTTTAATAGTCCCATCACTTAAAACATAAGAAATCATATTTTCAATTTTACCCGAAGCGCTTAAATCATTTTTCCCCATTGTCATTGAAAAATTATTCAATGTAAATTGTTTAGGCGTTAAGTTAAGCGAGGCTTTGCTAATTTTAATTTCATCTTTCAACTGCTTGCCGGCGTACACAAAATTTGCAAGACTTAAATTTCCATCAGCCGAAATATTTTCAAGTGTTTTAGCATCGGCATTTGCCATTGTTCCTTTAGCTTGAAAATCAGCATTAATAATTCCTTCCAGCTTATCTACTCCATCAATATAAATTGCATTTTTTAAATTTGATAAATTAATTCTGCCTTTCATTTTAGTATCAACATAAGGCGCCGTAGTAGGTGTTTTTACAAGAAGAGATGCATCAAAAGGCTCGCTGCCAATTTCCAGGTGCAGCTTCTTCATATTAATAATTGTGTTATCAGCATTGCCGCCGGTGTTGGTAACATCAAGCTGCATCATAACATTATTTACGGGAGTAGGAAGTTTTGGATATTGAAATTTACCGTTATCAACATTCAGATTAATATTGAATGAAGGAAGATGATTTTCAGAATATGTGCCATTAACTTCACCTTTCAAACTCATTTTGCCGGATGATTTTATATCACTAAAATTATTAGAATAAACTGCGGGAATGAGTGAAATAATATCTTTAAAATCATTATTGACCGAAGCAAACTTTATATTCATTGAAATATTGCTGTCGGGCATAGCAAAATATCCGTCAAAGTTCAGCTTTAAATTATTTAACCGCAGCTCATTTTCTTTAAATGTAAATTTTTTATTCTGCATATCAGCGGCTATATCCATTTTAGCTTCTACATTAGCTTTGTTCAAATATTTTATTCCGCTTTTTTCAAACGAAATTTCACCTATAGTTGTTTTTGTTTCCAGCGTAAAATTGTTTGAAGTAAAATCCCCGCTCCCTTCGTGATTTAAATTTCTAATAACCACAGTCATATTAGATTTGTTATCAAGATAAGCAATGTCTCCATTTTCAATAGAATAATTTTTTAATGCAATAGCCATTCCTTTTGATGAAGAAGTATCAGCAGAAGTCTTTTCTTCTGCAGGAGAAGAAGCTTTGGTTATATTATAATTTGCGGTTGTGTCATCAATGGAATAAATAAAAATTCTTGGTTCTTTTAAGAGTAATGCCTTCAACTTTAATTTGGTCGCCGGAAATTACACTCCAAATATTTACAGTCGCTTTAAATGAACCAACTCTAATAAGTGTATCTCCTTCAAATGGAGCTTTGTTCACAATTGTTAACTTCATCAAGACTTAAACTTAAGTTGGGGAAGCTTGAAAATAAATTCAGCCCCACATCTTCAAAATTTAATGTTGCGTTCAAGTTTTTGTTAGCTTCTTTTTTTACAATTTCGGCAATCTGCCCTTTGAAGAAAAATGGAATTATAAATAAAAGAGCTATAAAAACTACAAATATAATTGCGATGATTTTAAATGTTTTTTTCATAACCAAATATTGATTTGTTAATAATAAATTTTTTTTTGAATCGAAAATAATTTTTTAAATATGCATATAATTTAATACAAATTTTTCTTAGCTATATCTTTATCTTTTGAATATAATATTGCAATCTCAGCATTCAATGAGAGTTAGCTCACAATCTTATTTCTACAAAAACGATTTCAATTATATTTTAGAACTCTAATTACTATCATTGTAAGCAAAAATAATTAACTACTATTACCTAATAACTGCTTGGAAAAGATTTATATAAATGAAATTAAAATTGCCGAAATTAATTGCATACCGCAAAGGTGATAAATGGGGCTTTTGCGATAAGGATAAAAATATTATTATCCCAATAAAGTATGATGAAGTTGGTGTTTTTTCCGAAGGTTTTGTTAAAGTAAATCTTAATGACAAGTGGGGATTTATAAATGAATCCGGCAAAGAAATTACTGATATTATTTATGATGAAGTTGAAAAATTTTCAGATGGATTTGCTAAAGTAAATTTGGGTATAAAAAAGAAAGGTAAAGACACCATTGTTTTTGGAGGCAAATGGGGAGTTATTAACACCAGCGGCAAAGAAATTATTCCCATCCAATACCATAAAATAGGGAAATATCATGAGGGGTTGTTTCCTATAATGCTTAACAATAAATGGGGCTTGATTGATAAAAACGGGAAGACAATTTCTCCCATTAAATATGAAAAAATTAATGAGTTTAATGAAGGATTAGTTTCTGTTATGGTAAATGGGAAGTGGGGCTTTATAAATACTGAAGGGAAGGAAATAATTCCCAACAACTATACTGAAGTTGGTAAATTTCAAAACGGAGTTGTGAAAGTTGGCTTGAATGGATGGTGGGGTTTTATTGATAAAAACGGTAAAGGTATTACGCCCATTAAATATGATGACATTGAAGACTTTGATGAAAATTTAGCCTACGCTAAAATAAATGATAGATGGGGTTTTATTGACCGAAATGGAGTTGAGTATTTTG
>CAWALU010000017.1:0-113905 GCA_963782985.1 uncultured Bacteroidota bacterium | reverse complement strand
TCACTATTGATAAAATTGAAAAATTATTTTATCATAATCAAAAAAACCAAAATTTGTTAAAAAAAGAAAAGCCCAAAAAAACACACTTCAAAACCGGGCAATAATTCTAATTCTTAAAATCTCACCGCTGTTTCATTTATAATCATTTCCAAGATTAAAATAATAGAGGTTCTATAACAAACTGTTATAAAAAGAGATAAAAGAGTAACGGCATAGTAATTGTTTACTGCTGCCACTGCTTATGCGGAAAACTTTTTTTATTAACTTTAATGGTGAGGGGTTCTTTATGAGACAATCCTATGGTAAGTTTCGGTTACTCTTTTCTTTTCTTCTTCTTTTTTTATTAACAAGCAGCGCGTTTGCACAAGATCGATATATCTGCTAATCACGTACACGATTCAATATCGCTAATAGCAATGTGGTAGGAATTATTCCTGACGGTACCCTTATCGGTTCCGGCGCGGATAATGTTGCATCTGCAGTAACCAATATTGGATTTACTTTCTGGTCTTGCAGGTGTTCCCTATACCCAGTTTTCAGTGAGCGAAAATGGTTTAATGAAATTAGGAAGTATTCAAATTTCGGGAACAGATGTTTCCAACAATATGGCTTCTGCCACAACCTTACCCAAAATAGCTCCTTACTGGGACGATTTGGCAACTGGAACAAACGGAAGCGTAACATATCAGTTAACCGGAACCGCCCCCTCCAGAATATTGTATGTTAACTGGAATGTAACAATTCCAAAAAATACAGCGGGACCGGCCAATGCCACTTTTCAGGTTAAGTTATATGAAACAGGGAATATCTTTGTTGCATTTAAAAATGGTGTTACTTTACCTGCCAACAGTGCAGGTTATTGTATTGGAATTGGAAAATCAACTACTGATTTTGCAAGTGTACAAATGACTTCAACAACTGCCGGAACAGCCATATATGGCGCTTCACAAAACAATACATTAGGTATTGCAGGCGGCAGCTATGGAAAGCAGATGCAATTTTCAGCTGATAATACTGCACCAACCATTAACTCAAACAATGCAATTAGTATACCCAATACCCCGGGTACTGAAAACAGAACTTTGTCAACAGTTGTCGCTGATCAGGCTGGATACCCGATGTCCGGCATACCTGTTCCGCCGAGTGCCAATGTACCGCATATCTATTTTAAAAAGAATGCCGAAACCACCTGGTATTCTACGGCTGCTTCTTTAACTGCAGGTAATGGAACAAGCGGAACCTGGCTGTTTACTGTTGATCATTCACTTATTGGCGGTGTTACAGCAGGCGATCAGATTTCTTATTTTGTAATTGCTCAGGATAATGGCAGAATATAAAGGATCTGCAAATATTAAGTCGTATCCGACGGGTGTTGTTGCAACAGATGTAAATAATGTTACAACACCACCGGCTAATGTACCTTATTATATTATTGGTGGTTCATTTGCTGGTACGGTAAATGTTGGTTCCGGAGAAATTTTGAATCATTAACCAATGCTGGCGGTTTATTCGACCAGATTAATGCAGGGAACTGACCGGTAACCTTACTGTAAATATTACCAGTGATCTTACTGCTGAAACAGGATTGATAGCTTTTAATGCATGGGTCAATAACGGCGGAACATATACTGTTACTATCAATCCAGTTGGAAACAGAACAGTTTCCGGAATTACCGTAAATGGCGGTAATGGCAACGTAATTCCTATCAATGGAGTAACCGGTCTTACAATTGATGGATTAAATGATGGTAGTAACTCTTTAACATTTACTCAAACTGGATCAATATTATGCTGGTTCTGTGATTGACTTAAAAGGCGCTTCAAATAATACCATCACCAATGTTTCAATTAAGGATATGGAGCTAACAATTATGCGATTTCAATTACCAATTCAACATCACCGGCCAAGCAACAATACCATCAGTAATTGTAATATAAGTACCTCAGTTTCAATGCCGAATTCCTGGAATTGTGGAAACGGTATTGGACTTACGGGTTCAGCCAACTTAGGCAGGCGACAATAATATAATTGAAAATAATACAATTACGAATTTTGTGTATTATCATATTTTAGTTCGACGGTAAATTCACCAATACCGAAATATCAGGTAATGATGTATATAACACAGTTGGTACATCCTGGGCCAATACCTTATGCTGCAATAAACATTGCAACTGCATCGGGCGGTGGAACAACTGCAGTATTCAATAACAAAATTCATGATATTTTGACTCAAAATAATTCTTCAGGGGTATTCCGGCAATTTATGCTTATGGTCCGTCCGGTACAACCACAAATATCTATAATAATGAAATTTCCTGGATGTCGCCTTACAATCCTTTAGCAGGCAGATCTGGAATAAAAACCGCCGGAACGGAGCTGTAAATATTTATTATAACTCCATATATATTGGAGGTTCCGATATATCTGCAGGCGACAGTTATGGTATATATAAAGCGGGTAACGGACCAGTGGATATTATAAACAATGCAATTTTCAATGCAAGATCAAATGGCAGCACAGGCAGACAGGTAAACATTACGGAATATATGTTTATTCATTCATGTACAACATCCACCTACCTCAAACTATAACGATATTTATCGTATGGAATTGGTGGTGTTTTTGGATTCTGCACTGCAGACCAGATTAACTTTGGCTGACTGGCAAACTGCAATTCAATCAAGATTTGAATTCAGTTTCCGGTGATCCTGGGTTTACATCAACAACCAATCTTCAGCCCGACTTAACCAATATCAACATTCTTAAACCTTGATGGAAAAGGAACACCTATAGCTTCTATAGGGACAGATATTCTGGGAAATCCTAGAAGTGTCGCTCTGCCTACACCAACAGATATTGGCGCTTATGAATTTACATCGAACTTCGCATTTACTATTTCCGGTAACGCAGGTATCGCCGGGGCAACTTTATCCTGGTTCGATGGTTCTGCCAAAACTACAACTGCTGACGGGACCGGAAATTATGCAATCACAATTCCTATAGGCTGGTCGGGAACTGTTACCCCCTCAAAAGCAGGTTATAGCTTTGATCCTGTTAACATTACCTTATACAAATGTTACCGCAAATCTAACTGCACAGGATTACCTTGCAACGCCAATAGTTTATACTATTTCCGGCAATACAGGAATTGCAGGAGTAACTTTAAGCTGGACAGATGGAACACCGAAAACCACTACATCCGACGGTTCAGGAAATTATTCATTCACAGTTTCTTATAACTGGTCTGGAATAATAACGCCGGATTTAGCAGGTTTTACATTTACTCCTGCCAACATTTCATTAAGTAATGTTTTAGCAAATACAACAGGTCAGGATTTCGTCTGCAAATCCAATTTTTTATACAATATCAGGTAATGCAGGTATATGCAGGAGCGGTTTTAAGTTACACTGATGGAACCGCAAAAACCGCCACTGCAGACGGCGCGGGTCTATATTCATTTACTGTTTCATACAATTGGTCGGGAACAGTTACTCCCGCAAAAGCTGGATTTGTATTTACTCCTGTAAATATTCCATATACAAATGTCCTTGCTGATATGCCAAATCAGGATTATGCAGCCACGCCTAGTGCCTTAATAATATTGGGTAATACGGGAGTTGGCGGAGTTACCTTAAGCTGGTTTGACGGAGTAGCAAGATCTACTGTTTCCAGCAGCGACGGTGATTACTTTTTTAGAAGTACCAAGTAATTGGACAGGTACCGTAACACCATCACTTGCCGGTTTTACATTCAGCCCTGAATTCAGTGAGTATACTAACCTTTCAGCAAACCAGACTGGTCAGAATTATGTTGCCACAGCTATTCTTTACACTATCTCCGGTAATACAGGTGTTGGCGGTGTAACCCTTTCATGGGAAGATGTGGCGCCGGCTCCTATTGCAAATAAAACCAAAGGAGAAGTAAAAGCAGAAGAAACACGCAGCGCTAAATTAAATTCAACAGACATTAGAAATCAAAAGATATCTGAAAATAATAAAGAGCTTAAAAATGCACCCGCTGCTCCTATGATTGTTAAAACAGCAGTATCGGATGTAAATGGTGACTATTCATTTACAGTATCATATAACTGGTCGGGAACAGTTACCCCTTCACTTGCGGGATATACATTTACTCCTGCTAATAATGTTTATACAAATGTATTGGCAGATCAGCCGAATCAGAATTATGCTGCAGAACCGATACTTTATACAATCTCCGGAAATGCAGGCATAGCAGGTGCCGTAATGAATTGGATATGACGGTACAGCCAAAACTATTACTGCAGATGGCGCGGGCGCTTACTCATTTACAGTATCATATAATTGGTCTGGAGTAGTTACCCCTTCATTAACCGGTTATGCATTTACTCCTGCTAATAAAGTATATACAAACTTACTTGCAGATACAATTAATCAAAATTATGCAGCATCGCAGCTTCCTGCAAGTGTGGTGGTTATTGGAACTTAAATGAAACAGCTAGGCAATACTTTCACAGACCTAACCGGTGTTAATAACGGAACCGGTAATGTATCACCATCACCTTCTGACGGACAAGTAAGCGGTGCTCAATTATTTGACGGCTCTACCACCAAGATTGATGTTCCGGCTAATCCTTCTCTTGATTTTCTGCTGCCGGTAACTTCTCTGTTGAGTTCTGGTATAAAGGTAGCTGCTGCTCCTTCTGCTAATAAAACTGTTGTTTCTAGAATTGCCGGTTCTGGTTCTGGTGGGTTGGTATTGATGCTAATACCGGTAAAGCTTACTTTCTATATTTACTAATCATGGAACTTATCTTCAAGCTCTAGGCAGTTCTATTACCGACGGTAATTGGCATCATGTGGCTGCTACCAGAAACGGTACTACTGGTGATTCTAAAATTTATGTTGATGGTGTTCTTAAATGGCTCTGCTACTCAATTGTTATCCGGTGATTTTTCTTCTCCTTCTGCTAAACTTAATATCGGTAGTTTTTCTAAATAGTACTATTTATATCTGGGAATCTGGATGAAGTTGCTATTCATAATATTGAATTATCTTCTGCTCAAATTACAATGCACTATAATAACAGCTTGAGCGGAATAAATTATTATTCTCCTACTGCTCCGCTTATTACTTCTACTCCGGTTACTACCGGCACTGTCAATGAAGCTTATTCTTACGATGTTAATGCTTCTGGTTATCCGTATCCTACTTATTCTTTAACTACTCCTCCGGCTTTAATGACTATTGACGCTAATACCGGTGTTATCAGCTGGACACCAACTGCTTCCGGTAATTATGATATAACCGTAAATGCATCCAACGGTGTAACTCCGGATGCAGTTCAGACATTTACTATACATGTTATTGACCCTATAACCCTTCCGGCAAGCGCAGTTGCTTATTGGAAGCTGGATGAAACTGCCGGCAATACTTTCTCAGACTTAACCGGTGTTAATAACGGTACCGGTAATTTATCTCCAACTCCTTCTGCCGGACAAGTAAGCGGTGCTCAATTATTTGACGGCTCTACCACCAAGATTGATGTTCCGGCTAATACTTCTCTTGATTTTGCAGCTGCCGGTAACTTCTCTGTTGAGTTCTGGTATAAAGGAAGCTCTGCTCCTTCTGCTAATCAAGTTGCTGTTTCCAGAGTTACTGCTTCGGCTAATCTGGTGGGTCGGTATTGCTGCTGGTAACCGGTAAAGCTATATTTCTATATTATATAGTCAGGGAACTTACTACTTCAAGCTTATGGCAGCTGTTATTACTGACGGTAATTGGCATCATGTGGCTGCTACCAGAAACGGTACTACTGGCGAATCTAAAATTTATGTTGATGGTGTTCTTAAATGGCTACTGCTACTCAAATTGTTATCTGGCGATTTTTCTTCTCCTTCTGCTAAACTTAATATTGGTAGTTATGCTAGGTAAGTATCTTATAACTGGCAATCTGGATGAAGTCGCTGTTCATAATATTGAATTATCTTCTGCTCAAATTACAATGCACTACAATAACAGCTTCAGCGGATTAAATTATTATTCTCCTACTGCTCCGGCTTATTACTTCCACTCCTGTTACTACCGGCACTGTCAATGAAGTTTATTCCTATGATGTTAATGCTTCTGGTTATCCGTATCCTACTTATTCTTTAACTACACCTCCAGGATTTAATGACTATTGATCCTAATACCGGGGTTATCAGCTGGACTCCAACTGCTTCCGGTGATTATGATATAACCGTAAATGCATCTAACGGTGTAACTCCCGATGCTGTGCAGACATTCACTATACATGTTATTGACCCTATCACCCTTCCGGCAAGCGCAGTTGCTTATTGGAAGCTGGATGAAACTGCCGGCAATACTTTTTCAGACTTAACCGGTGTTAATAATGGTACCGGTAATGTATCTCCATCTCCTTCTGACGGACAAGTAAGCGGTGCTCAATTATTTGACGGCTCCACTACCAAGATTGATGTTCCGGCTAATCCTTCTCTTGATTTCTTAGCCGCTGATAATTTCTCTGTTGAGTTCTGGTATAAAGGAAGCTACTGTTCCTTCTGCTAATAAAGTTGCTGTTTCCAGATATTGCTGCTTCGGCTAATCTGGTGGGTCGGTATTGCATGGCTAGTAGCGGTAAAGCTTATTTTCTATATTGACTAGTCAAGGAATTACTGCTCAAGCTTATGGGAGTGTTATTACAGACGGTAATTGGCATCATGTGGCTGCTACCAGAAATGGCACTACTGGCGAATCTAAAATTTATGTTGATGGTATTCTTAAAAGCTACTGCTACTCAAATTGTTACAGGCAATTTTTCTTCTCCTTCTGCTAAGCTTGAATATCGGTAGTTATGCTAGGACAGTATCTATTTTAACCGGAAATCTAGATGAAGTTGCTATTCATAATGTTGAATTATCTTCTGCTCAAATTACAATGCACTACAATAACAGCTTCAGCGGATTAAAATTATTATTCTCCTACTGCTCCGGCTTATTACTTCTACTCCTGTTACTACAGGTACTGTCAGTGAAGTTTATTCTTATGATGTTAATGCTTCTGGTTATCCGTATCCTACTTACTCTTTAACTACATCTCCAGATTTAATGACTATTGATGCTAATACCGGGGTTATTCAATGGACTCCAACTGCTTCAGGTGATTATGATATATACTGTAACAGCATCTAACGGTGTAACTCCGGATTCTGTTCAGGCATTCACTATACATGTTATAGACCCTATTACCCTTCCGGCAAGCGTAGTTGCTTATTGGAAGCTGGATGAAACAGCCGGCAATACTTTTTCAGACTTAACCGGTGTTAATAATGGAACCGGAAATGTATCTCCAACTCCTTCTGCAGGACAAGTTAGCGGCGCTCAGTTATTTGACGGCTCCACTACTAAGATTGATGTCCCGGCTAATCCTTCTCTTGATTTTTAGCTGCTGATAATTTCTCTGTTGAGTTCTGGTATAAAGGAAGCTACTGTTCCTTCTGCTAACTAAAGTTGCTGTTTCTAGATTACTTCTTCAGCTATACTGGTGGGTTGGGATAGCTGGCGGTAGCGGTAAAGCTATATTTCTATATGACTAGTCAAGGAACTACATGTTCAAGCTTATGGAAGTGTTATTACTGATGGTAATTGGCATCATGTGGCTGCTACAAGAAATGGTACTACTGGGGAATTTAAAATTTATGTTGATGGTGTTCTTAAAGGCTCAGCTACTCAAATTGTTACAGGCAATTTTTCTTCTCCTTCTGCTAAGTTGAATATTGGTAGTTATGCTAGGTAACCATTATTTTATCCGGCAATCTCGATGAAGTAGCTATTCATAATGTTGAATTATCCTCTGCTCAAATTACAATGCACTACAATAACAGCTTTAGCGGATAAGAATTATTATTCTCCTACTGCTCCGGCAATTACTTCTACTCCGGTTACTACCGGCACTGTCGGTGAAGCTTATATCTTATGATGTCAATGCTTCAGGTTATCCGGATCCTGTTTATTCTTTAACATACTTTCCCAATTGGAATGACTATTGACTCCATCACCGGGCTTATTCAATGGGCCCCTACAGCTTCCGGCGATTACCCTGTAACAGTACAGGTTAGCAACGCAGTTAATCCTGATGATGTGCAGTCATTTACCATACATGTAATTGATCCTGGTGCTATTCCGGCAGGTTTAATAAGCTACTGGAAACTGGATGAAACTGTAATGCGGAAGCTTATATTGACCAGATGGGAATCAATAATGGAACCGGCAATGTATCACCAACCCCAACTGCTGGACAAGTTAGCGGCGCTCAATTATTTGACGGCTGCTACTACTAAAATTGATGTTCCGGCTAATCCTTCTCTTGATTTTGCCGCTGCCGATAATTTCTCTGTCGAGTTCTGGTATAAAGGCAGCACTGTTCCTTCTGCTAATAAAGTTGCTGTTTCTAGAGATTTACTTCCTGCTAGATTCTGGTGGGTTGGTATCAATGCGGCAATCCGGTAAAGCTATATTTCTATATTGACTAGTCAAGGTACTAATGTTCAAGCTTATGGAAGTGTCATTACTGATGGTAATTGGCATCATGTTGCTGCTACTAGAAATGGAACTACTGGTGAATCTAAAATTTATGTGATGGTGTTTTGATAAAGCTACAGCTACTCAAATTGTTATCTGGCAATTTTTCTTCTCCTACTGCTAAGCTTGAATATTGGTAGTTATTTAGTGGAACTTCTATTTTATACGGTACTTTAGATGAAGTCGCTATTTACAATGCAGAATTAAGTTCTGCTATTATAAGCCAGCATTTTACAAACGGTTCAGGCGGTATTGCCCTTGCTAAGAAAAATCTGTTGAATCCTATTTTTGAGGACTTCAGCACTGCAAGCGCTAAAGATGCAGTAAATCTTAACTGGTTAACTCATACAAATGTAACCGGTACTTTTGAGCTGCAGAGAAGTGTTCAGAATGAAGAAAGCTGGACAAGCGTAGGCTCTGTTTCTTCAGATGGGTTAAAGAGCTTTAATTACAGTGATGCTTCTGTTTCGGAAGACGGCAAGTATTCTTATAGAGCCAAATTCACACGCGGCGACGGCGGGTATGCATTCTCAAATATATCCAATGCTGAGATTCTGCCTGTTGTTTTCAGCCTTGCTCAAAATTATCCTAACCCGTTCAATCCATCTACCACTATTAGGTATCAGCTTCCTGCAGACAGCAAGGTAAGCATAACAATCTTCAATACTATTGGTGAGAAGGTTGCAGACCTTGTAAACGAAGTTCAGTCCGCAGGCTCTTATGTAAAAGAATGGAATGCCGGACAATATGCAAGCGGTGTTTATTTACTTAGAATTACAGCAGCTTCATCCCAAACCGGGGAGACTTTCTCAAAAGTGCTTAAGATGATGATGCTTAAGTAAGTGAGTAGAGTGTAGTAAGTAGTAAGTTAGTTAGAAACCAGGAATTAAGAATCTAAATATTTTATTTGGATTTCTTATTCCTGGTTTTTTTCTTCTATTTATATATTATGAATTTATTGTTTTTTGGTTTTAGGTTGTTCTTTTAAATAGTGGTATTATTCTGTTGAGTTGAAGTGAGCAGCGCCTTATGTCACATTGAGCCAGTCGAAATGTGACGTTTAATTGTGAATGTCACCTTTCAAGGTTCCACTCGGTCACCATGACATTATGAAGTGAGCACATAATCATGTCATTGCGGAACCTGTGCTGATGAAAATCAGTAACGATCCGGCCTGCCCGCCTCTGGAGGGAATCTCTGAGACATCGTGAAGTGAGCAGCGCCTCATGTCACATTGAGCCTGTCGAAATGTGCGATCCATTGTCAATGTTTTCTTTCAGTCTTCGACAAGTTCATGGTTCGACCAGCTCACCATGACATGAAGAAAAAGAATGTCATTGCGGACTGTGCTGATGAAATCAGTAACGATCCGGCCTGCCCGCCTCTGGAGGGAATCTCCGAGACATCGTGAAGTGAGCAGCGCTCCCATGTCACATTGAGCCTGTCGAAATGTGCGATCCATTGTAAATGTTTTCTTTCAGTCTTCGACAAGTTCATGGTTCGACCAGCTCACCATGACATGAAGAAAAAGAATGTCATTCCGGAACCTGTGCTGATGAAATTTCAATTAATTATTTATCAATTAAACTGAGGAGAGATGAAAAAAGCTGAACTTAAAAAGTTTAAGCTGCTATATGGTATTAGGGAGGGAAATAAATCATTCAAGCTTTTTATGAAAACAGACGACAGCTATTTTGTAGTTAAAAAGCAGTATATACTTGGGATATTAAGAAGAAAAGAGATGTTATACTTTAAAAGTATTATTGAAGCACAGGATTATATTATCAGGAACACAAACAGTTTACACAGCGTTTATATTGAATAGTATTAATTTATACTTTTTGCCGGTTCTTGACATGGGTCGTCTATGGAGAGTACCAAGGGAGTTTTAATCTGTGCATGCCCGTCAGCAATGAAATGAAGACGGGGAAGAAAATTATCTCATCATGTTCATTAAATTGTCCTAAAATATTTAACTAACTCTTGATTGCCAATACCAGGGTTTTCGATGCATATGAGCAATTGCCCAAATAATTACAATTTTATTATTTTCAATAGTATAAAGTATCTTATATGGAAATTTTGGAATATAAGCTTTGTAAATTTCTCCTGTTTCAATTAGAAACCACTCAGGATTCTTCTTAATTCTATTTATTTGCTCAATAACCAATTTTTTGAATCGTTCCCCTTGTCCTTTTGATTGAAGATCATACCACTCCATTGCCTCAATAAATTCTTTATTTGCTAATTCATGGATTTTAATCTGCATTATGCAAAACTTCAAAATCTAATAATTTTGACTTTCCTTCATTTACTGCTTTCATCCGTTCATTAACTTCGTTTATCCATGAATTTCGTATCTCATTATCTTCATGTTCCAAACTCGCAAGTATTAGCTCTGCAAATGCTAATCTTTCATTTGGCGCCAACTTTAAAGTTTTTTCAAATAATTCTTTATCCATAAATTCTTCTTTCGTATAATGTTATCTAAAAAGCCATTATCTATTCAGGTATATTGAAACAAACAATAATATAGTGTAAAAGGTAGCTCTTTTCATAGATATGATTTTAATCTGTGTTTAATCTTGTCCTTCTCCGTGCTTGCCCGTCCGCAATGAAATGAAGGCGGGGTAAAATTTCTCTCACCACTGATTAGCACAGATTCTCACAGAGAATTTTAATCTGTGTATAATCTTGTCTTTCTCTGTGGTAGAAAATTTCTTCACCACTGATTAACACAGATTCTCAAAGAATATTTAATTTTAGTATTTTTTTTAGCAGCGGCAAAGTAAAGAATCGGGAAAAGGAGTTATTTAAATGAAAAATTGGTTTTTTAATTTTTTTTATCAATTGAAATTAAAGCAATTGATGTTTTATTTATTAAAGATTGACAAACTTTTCAATACTAATATCGGCTTGCTTAATAATAGCCCTAAGAGTTCCTTCGGGTATGTCGCCAGGGTGATTGGGTATAGTAGTAAATCGTTTCGTTACAGAATTATACCAGATCTCATGACTTCCTGCTGCTTGTCGATAGAATGTGAATCCCGCTTTTTTCAACTTTTTAATTACTCTTCTATAATTGAATCCGCCAAGCCTTCCCAACTTAAATGCCTATAATTAAGGGGTAATTGAATTTGTCAGTTATTGAGGATAAAGTGTCATTAACACTTTCAGATTCATGAGCTTCAAGTAATTTTTTTGCTATATCCCTAGCTATTTCAATTGTTTCCGAAACAGTTCGCCCCTGAGCTACTAATCCTTGCACATCCTCGGATGTAGCCAGGTAATAACCTTCCGGTAATTTTTCAATATTTATATTAATAATTTTTTCCATATTATCCTTTTCAACAAAAATTTATGTTCATTTTAGTACAGACTTAAAAATCCTTACTCTATTTTTATTTTTGCTCTAATGAAATTTCATTAATAAATTACTTAAAATATCGCTTAAGATAAATGAAAATTTTATGATCTATGGCAACGTCAAGGAACTGGAAAGGGATTTGATCAAATGAAAAATTGGTTTTTTAAATATTAACTTTTCGCATAGAAGAAAATTTCTTTTACTCTTTTTTCTATCTCTTCTTCCGTCAATTCAGGATGCAATTGTTTCAAAGTGGCTTTTTTTAATTCACGTGCATCGAAATATAATTTTAAAGATAGCTTTAATTTTTGTTCCGCAGTCATATTTTTAAACCTGTTCGCAACAGCTTCTTTATATTTTTCTAATTCTATTTTCATAAGGTTTATGTTGTTTCTTGAATCGTTTCATTGAAATTCTTACATTTCTTACTGCTCTCTTATCTTCTGAGCGCACCGAGAATCTCTGTTTTGCAATAGATTCTTCAATCGATGACTCCTTCAAATTGACCTGTTCATCATTATTATGCGGTCTAAGTGTAATAAAGTCTTTTTAGATTTTCCGACTAACTTCTCACTTCTTTCTACTAACTTTACTTTTATACATTTCGTTTCAAATAAGATTTAGTCTGTTCTTCAATAAAAGAAAATATTTCATCTGAGCTTTTTTCATTACCTTTTATATATTTAATGGGGACAGCTTCAATATCATCGTAGCTTAATAGAGCTTTCAAATAAACTGATATTTCGAAATTTGAATATTTCTTTTCACATACAGAAATAATATTATCTAAACTATATTTTTTCAATAGGAAATATAGATCAACATAGTCACGGTAAGCCGCTCTCATAAGCGCTATAATTTTCATTGCCCCAATTTCAAGATCAACGCACAACTGGAACCATTCACTTTCAACTAATGGAAGTAAAATGTCACTTCTAATTTGGAAAAAGGATAATTTTATCTCATCATCAATTAAAATTGAAAATGTATCTGATTCTAGTTGAGAAACATTAATCTTATATTTACTAAATAACCTGTTAACTTTTTCTTGTAGAGAATCAATATTAAACTCTCTTATAGAAAAAAAATCAAAATCTAAACTTTCTCTATGCCCTAATTGAAGAGCTAAACCTGTTCCGCCTGCAAGGTAAAATTCATTTTTGAATTCTTTTAAAAAAGGCAATAAGTTTTGCCTCTGAGAATCGATTACATTAATTATTAATGAACCTGCCAAAGGTTTTCTTCCTCCGCTATTTTTTTCCAAAAGTAATAACTGTTTTTAGAGAGTGAATGAAGTCCTTTTGTTTTAAGTAAGTTTTTGACTTCAATGCTGCTAAATGTAGAAAAGATCCAAGAGAATGTGTCAAAAGTGCCGTAGTTAAGTAATCTTTCTAAAATGAATTTTCTATTTTTCTGAAGATTAATTTTTTCAAATTCTACATCCCAAAAGAATTTTTTATATTCAGACGGTATTTTTAATGAGTTCATCTGTTAATGTTTATTAAGGTATTTATTCAATTCTACACAGTTAGTTTCTATGCATTAAGGATTTTGTTCAGCGGACATCTTCTTAAATCTGTTTTTGACTGCTTGGTTGTATTTTGCTATTTCTGTTTCCATATTTCTTTTCAACACTTACTATTTTCACAACTCACTTCTCACTTCTTACTTCTTACACCTTTCCACTAACTTGTAATTATTTCAACTATACGTTCAGCCGCATGTCCGTCCCACTTTTCCGGTATGGAACCTTTTTTCTTTTCACCATTTAAAACTTTTAGCGCGGCTTCTTTAACTTTTTTTAAATCTGTTCCGATGAATTGGTTGGTGCCGACTTCCACGGTAACCGGTCTTTCTGTATTATCTCTTACGGTTAAACATTGAACGCCAAGGAATGTGCTTTCTTCTTGAATGCCGCCGCTGTCTGTAATTATAAGCTCTGCGTTTTTAGTTAAGGCAAAGAAAATCAATATAACCGATGGGATCTGTTAAAATAATATTTTCAGATAATTTTTCATTTAGATTATGAAGTTCAAAATTCTTTTTTGTCCGGGGATGAATTGGAAATACAAGTTTTCTTCTTTCTGCTAGAGCATTTAATGTATCAACTAATTCATTTAAAAATTCCAACGAATCTACATTTGCTGGACGGTGAAATGTTAATAGTATAAACGGCGAATTATTAATATTTAGCTCGCTTAGTATTTTAGATTGCTCGGCTTTTTTTAATTGATGAACAAGACTATCAATCATTACATTGCCGGTGAAGAATACTTTGCTGTCCGTCACGCCTTCATGCTTAAGATTTTCAAGTCCGCTTTTTTCTGTTACAAATAAAAAATCAGAAATGCAGTCAGTTAAAATTCTATTTATCTCTTCGGGCATTGTTCTATCGCGGCTGCGCAGACCCGCTTCCACATGCGCAACTTTAATATTCAGTTTTGAAGCAACAAGGCTGCAGGCTATAGTGGAATTTACATCCCCCACTACAATTACTAAATCCGGTTTTTCTTTTAAAAGAATTTTCTCAAATTCCAGCATTACATTGGCGGTCTGCTCTGCGTGTGAACCCGAACCAACGCCCAAATAAAAATCAGGCTGCGGCAGACCCAGATCAGTAAAAAATATCTTGGACATTTTTTCATCGTAATGCTGCCCGGTATGGCAAACGAAATGCTGAACTTTATTTTGGGGATGTTCAAGATTATATTTTTCAAACGCTTTGTGAATCGGCGCTACCTTCATAAAATTGGGTCGCGCGCCAACTACGGAAATTATTTTTTTCATTTTCAAACTTTTTTTTAATTTTAAAATAAATTATTCACCACGGATTCGCACAGAGAATTTTATTCTGTGTTTAATCCTGGCTTTTCCCTGTGCCTGCCCGTCCGCAATGAAATGAAGGCGAGGTAAGAGGAAAATTTACTCACCACGGATTAACACAGATTCTCACAGAAAAACTTTAATCAGTGCTTAATCCTGTCCTCCTCTGTGGTAAAAATGTTTTCTTCACCGCTGACCTGCCTGGTCAGGCAAGTTAACACAGATTCTCACAGAGAGTTTTTAAGTATATCAATTATAATTTGGCTTGTATTGCCATCCCCGAAAGGAGATTTATATTGATTAAAATTATTGTCGCTGTCTTTTTGTGCGGCGTTTACAATTTTTAATATATCTGCGCCGACGAGCACATTTGCATTAAGCTCCACAGTCTCCACCCATTCCGTTTCATTGCGTAAGGTAATGCAATCTTTCTTAGCAAAATATGCTTCCTTCTGCAAGCCGCCGCTATCGGTTAAAATTTTTCCGCAATTATTTAGCAGCGACAGCATATCAAGATAACCAACCGGCTCAATAACAATAACATTAGAACTTACTTCAATATTATTTTGCGTTATAATTTTTTTTGTGCGCGGATGAAGAGGAAGAATTATCTTTTTATTTATTTCTTTAAAAGCTGTAAAAATATTTGAAAGATTGTTTAAGTCGTCAGTATTTTCTGCGCGGTGTATAGTCGCAAGTAAAAATTCTTCCCCTTCCAAATGCAATGAAGTGAGAATTTCAGATTTTTGTTTTGCGATATTTAAATTTTGGTTATATGCTTCAAGCATAATATCGCCGGTAAAGTAAACGCCGTGTGTTATGTTTTCATCATTAAGATTTTTGATTGCATTTTCGGTGGGGCATAATAAATAATCTGAACAGTGATCGGTTAAAATTCTGTTTATTTCTTCAGGCATTAATTTGTTAAAGCTGCGTAAGCCCGCTTCCACATGCGCAATCTTTACATGCAGCTTTGATGCGGCAAGCCCGCCCGCAATAGTTGAATTGGTATCGCCAAAAACTATTACCATTTCAGGCTTAAAATCTAATATAGCTTTTTCAATTCCTTCCAGCATTAAAGCCGTTTGTTTGCCGTGGGAATGCGAACCTATTTCTAAATTTATTTCGGGTTTAGGAATACTTAAATCTTTAAATAAAAGATCGGACATTTTTTCATCGTAATGCTGCCCGGTGTGAATTAATATTTCGTCAAAATTTTCTTTCAACTTTTTGCCCAAGGGTCCGTACTTAATAAATTGAGGACGCGCTCCAACAATAGAAATTATTTTCATTTATTTAAATTTTAATTTTGGTTATTAAAAATAGAGACACTCCGTTGGAGTGTCATAGGTGTAAGATTGTATTTATAATTAGAAATGTTTTATTCAGCCTCTGTTACTGTGCCATTCTCCATTTTATACTTTTTGCCTGACTTTTCGCAATAATCTTCATTACCGTTTTTGAAGTCTAATTTTTTACCGGCTTCAGAATACCAGCCGATAATCTTTGCAGGGTTCCCCACAACTAACGCATAATCGGGAATATCTTTTGTAACCACAGCTCCCGCGCCAACCATTGCAAAGCGACCGATAGTATGTCCGCATACAATTGTACAGTTAGCGCCCAGCGATGCGCCTTCTTTAACTAAGGTTTTAATATAATACTGCGCGCCGACTTGCGGATATTTTGAACGCGGATTTAAAATATTTGTAAACACCATCGAAGGTCCGCAAAAAACATAATCCTCTAAAGTAACGCCTTCATACACAGAAACGTTATTTTGTATCTTAACATAATTTCCAATTGTAACATTGTTGCCGATGTTTACGTTTTGCCCAATTACACATTTCTCGCCAATCTTTGAGCCTGATTGCACGTGAGAAAAATGCCAAACTTTTGTTCCATCGCCAATGGAAACATTATCATCAACAACCGCGCGCTTATCAATATAAAATTTATTTTCACTCATAATAATTTTTTAACTAAAGTTTTTTTTCGGTCTTAATTTTCTTTTTTTCTTTACTTGATTTGTCATGCGAATAAGCATAATAATATTTATAGTAAGAACCATAGCCAAACTTGTACGTAAAGTTATTTAGCACTGTGCCGATAAATGAGTTGCTTTCATTTCTTAAAAGATCAACTGATTTTTGCATCAATTCTGTTTCAGTAGTTTCCGAGCTTACCACTAATATTGCCGCGTCAACCATTCGGGAAAGTATTTCGGCGTCGGTTACCGCAACTATTGGCGGCGAATCCAAAATAATTATATCATAAATATTTTTCATTTCCTCTAAAAAACTTTTCATTTCTTTTGATTCAAGCATTTCGGCGGGATTGGGAGGAATAGTTCCGGCGGATATAAAATCGCAGCTTGGCAAATTAGTTTTATTAATTATATCTTTTAAAGAGGCGTGTCCAAATAAATAATCAATTAAACCGGGAAATCTTTTTGCATTAAAAACCGTATGAACTCTTGGCTTCCTTAAATCGCAATCAAGAATTAATGTTTTTTTATTTGTCTGCGCAAAACTCCCCGCAAGATTAACGCTTACTAATGTTTTTCCTTCCTGCGGCGCCGACGAGCTTACTAAAATTGTTTTAATTGCGTTATCACCCAAACGCGAAAACTGCACTCTGGTTCTAAGCGCTCTAAAAGATTCGCTCGGAATTGAATCCGGTCTATCCGAAATAATAAACTCGCTTTCTTTATGTCCGTTTGTTTGATTCAACCATTCAATTGGCGGAATCCAGGTAAGAACATTTATGTTTCTATTCTGAATATCTTCGGGAGTTTTTACTGTATTATCAAAATAATTTTTTATAAAAACGTAGCCGAAAGCAAGACCAAATCCCATCACGAAACCAATTAAAATAATTAACATGCGGTTAGGCTTGGAAGGTTTGTTGGGTCGTCTTGCATTATCAATTATTAAAACGTTTCCCGGCTGAGACTGTTCATTAATTAAAGCTTCCTGATATTTTTCTTCGAGCAGAGTATAAAGTTTTTCTAACGATTCTCTCTGTCTTTGAAATCTTGCTAGTTCAATTGAAGTTTTTGGAAGCTGATTAAATTTTTTATCGTACTGTTCAACAATTTTTTCAAGCTCGGCGTAAGTAACTTTTAAAGTTTGGTTTTTTATTCCCTCTTCAATTATTTTTTGCGAAAGCTCTTTCACTTCTTCAGGGCTGCTGGCAAATATGCTTGATTTTATTACTTCAATTTTTTCGTTTAGCTTTGCTTTTATGTCCGCTATTTTTTTATCGTATTCCTTAACAGCTTCAGTTTTATTTGAGTTATTATTATCGCTTGAAATTGCAAGGTCTTTATTTGTTTCTAATCTCGCAAGCTGTTCTTGCAAAGATTTAAAGTAAGCCTCGGATTTTAAACCTTCCAGGTAATCAGCTAAACGCGGGCTTTGTTTTTCCAGAATTGCATTGTATTGGCTTAATACTTTGCTTGACGCTTCCAATTCAATTTGCGCCGCATTTTTTTGAGCTTCAAATTGCGATAGCTGGGCGATTAAAGAAGTCGCCTGTTCATCAAGCGCTATAATGCCCCCCTTCTCCTGAAAATTCCGCAGCGTTGCTTCCGCCTTATTTAATTGGCTTTGCTTTTCTTCTTTTTGAAGTGCGAGAAAATCTTTTACGCCGGTTAATTGATTTCTGTTAATCTCAAGATTAAAGTTCTTATACGCCTTCGCATAAATATTTGCAATTAAAGCAGCCTCAATAGCCGAAGGCGACTCGGCGGAGATTTCAACAATATCCAATCCCCGCTTTTGATCAATACTAACTTTATTTACTAATGAAGCAGCCAATGATGAAATAGATCGAACGCTTTTACTTTTTTCACCGAAGTTAAAGTTGTCTTCATTAATTAAATAAAAACTATCGGGGCTGCTGCTTACGGCAAAACTATCAATTAATGATTTAGCTACGCGCTCACGCAGGTTATAGCTCTTTAAAATTTCAATTTCATTTGCTACAAATCTATCGCTGCCGAAATCCTGAAAGTCAGGCATTAAAGGAGATTCAAGTATGTTCCCCTGCGGCTGGGATATTTTAAGCATTGTAACCGCTTTGTATATATTTTTTGAGTTCACCGCATAAATTATTGCCGCAACAAGACAAACTAATGTAATTGTTATAACGGCAGGCAGATTATTTCTTAAAAGATATAAATAGTCTTTTAAAGAATTTGATTCATAATCGGCTTGCTTAGTTTTGGAGTTATTCATCTTTTCTAGTCCTATTTAGCTATATTCAAAATTAAAATTGATAAAGAAATTAAAGCGGATAAAATGGAAACTGAAAGCGTTACATAATCCCTTGCGTATAGTCTTTGTTCGCCCGTTACCATTACCATATCGCCTGCTTGCAGCGGGGGATTATTAATTTCTTTTGTCAAATACTCATCCCATAACAGTTCATTATAATCAAACCTTAAAAGCTCCTGCGAGGAATCGGACTTTGTTCTAAATAATCTTAAATCTTCCAAAGTTGCGTCGTCTGTCGGTCCGCCAGCGTAAGACAAAAGATCGCCCAAATTGCTGTATTCAGGAATCACATATTTCCCGGGGAATTTTACAAATCCCCAAACAGACACTTTAATATTTACAGCTTGCGGATCAGAGTAATCAAAAAAACCGCCCTGGCTTTGGTTGCGAAGATTTAGGCTGCTGCCTATTTGTACGTCTTCATTTTGCGCAAACAGAGCTTGTGAAGAAATTAATATAAATATTAAAATGAAAAGATTTTTAAGTTCGATTCTCATAATTTTATAAATCAATTAAAAGTAAAAAATTATTTTAACAAGTAAGGGTGAAAGTTATCTTTATTTGTAATTACTTTCTTTTGCCGAATGTCATAAACTAATTTAATGGAAGGTCGGGCATCGTCAATTCCAAAACCATTGCCTGCAAGTGTTTCTTCATAAACGCGCGTGTGCAAATCTGTAAAGCCTTCGCTGAATTTTATCTCTTCGCCATCTACCGTAATTGAGCGGTAAGTTGTTTGTCCGTTTTTAACTTCATCTAAAGGAAGATCATTTTTGTCAATTGACAAAAACCATTTTACGTTTGCATTTTGCAATTCAATAAATCCTGAGGCGCGCTTCTTATCTAACAAATAAACTTCATTAAATTTGGCGTCGCCGAAAAGCCAAATAAGCATATCAAAAAAATGTATGCCTATGTTGGTTGCAATGCCGCCCGATTTTTCGCTTAAGCCTTTCCACGAAAAGTCATACCACAAACCGCGCGAAGTTACATAAGATAAAATCACTTCATACTTTTTCCCTTTATTTTTTTCTTGCGATATTTTTTTCTTCAATTCAATTAAAGAAGGATGAACCCGAAGCTGTAAAATAGTATAAACTTTTCTGCCGGTTTCATTTTCTAATTCTTGAAGCGCATCAAGATTCCAGGGATTAATTACGAGAGGCTTTTCACAAATAGCATGGGCGCCAATGCGCAAAGCTAATCTTATATGCGCGTCATGTAAATTATTTGGAGAACAAATAGTTAAATAGTTAATATGATTTTCATCAGCGCCTCGTCTTAATTTTTCAAGATGACGATCGAATCTTTCAAACTCAGTAAAAAAACTTACATTTGGGAAATATCTATCCAAAATCCCTACTGAATCATGCGGATCAACTGCGGCAAGTAAATTATTATTAGTGTCTTTTATAGCCTGAAGGTGGCGGGGGGCAATGTATCCGGCAACTCCGGTTATTGCAAAGTTTTTCATCTAAAATTCCTTTTGAGAAATAAGTGTGTTAAATTTTATAATAGCCGCGGTACCAGTCCACAAAATTTGAAACTCCGGTTTCAATGCTTGTATTAGGTTTGAAGTCAACTGCTTCTACCAGATCGTCAACGTCGGCGTAAGTAGCGGGCACATCTCCCGGCTGAAGAGGCAGAAAGTTTTTAACCGCTTTCTTATTTAATTTTTCTTCCAGCACTTCAATAAAGCGCAAAAGTTCAACGGGTCTATTATTTCCTATATTAAAAAGATGATAAGGCGCAAAGCTGGTAGCGCTGTCGGGATCGTTACCATCCCAGTTTGGATTAGGTTTAGGAATTTTAGTAATCAATTTTAAAACGCCTTCCACAATATCGCCGACATAAGTAAAATCTCTTTGCATTTTTCCATTATTAAAAACATCAATCGGCTGGTCTTCTAATATTGCTTTGGTAAAAAGAAACAACGCCATATCGGGTCTTCCCCAAGGACCATAAACAGTAAAAAATCTTAAACCCGTTGTAGGCAGGTTATAAAGATTTGAATAAGTATGCGCCATTAATTCATTTGCTTTTTTTGAAGCCGCGTAAAGCGAAACAGGATGATCAACATTATGGTGAACTGAAAAAGGCATTTTTGTATTTGCGCCATAAACGGAACTTGAAGATGCATAAACTAAATGTTTGACTTTTACTTCGCGGCAGCCTTCTAAAATATTAATAAATCCGTTAATGTTAGTTTCAATGTAAGCGTAAGGATTTATTAGAGAATAACGCACGCCCGCTTGTGCGGCAAGGTTTACTACATATTCAAATTGTTCATCTTTAAATAACTTTAAGATTTCATTTTTATTTTCGATGTTTATTTTTTTGAAAGTAAAATTATCTTCAGGCAATAATAAATCTAATCTGCTTTGTTTTAGGTTTACGTCATAATAATTATTTAGATTATCGATGCCTGTAACGTTCCAGCCATCCTCCAATAATTTTTTACTAAGGTGGAAACCTATAAAACCAGCCGCGCCCGTAACTAATATTTTCTTCATAATTGATTAAGCTTATTATTATTGATGGAATTATTAATTACAAACGGTTATCGATTTTATCCCGCTGAACAATACCTTTTACATCATAAATTACCGCGCCGTTGTTTCGCAACTCTTTAAAATCAAGTTCTTTGAATTGATCATGTGAAACGGCTAAAACAATGCCGTGATATTTTTTATCTTTAATTGAAGAATAATCATTAATTAAATCTAAGCCATATTCATGTTTAACTTCTTTAGAATCAGCCCAGGGATCGTAAATATCTATGTTGCATCCGAAATCTTTTAGCTCTCTAATAATATCAATAACTTTTGAATTTCGTATATCGGGACAATTTTCTTTAAACGTAATTCCCAAAACCAAAACATTTGAGTTATTAATTTTATGTTCTTTTTTAATCATCAGCTTAACGAGTTGGTTTGCAATAAATGCGCCCATGCCGTCGTTTATTCTTCTTCCGGCAAGAATAATTTCCGGGTTGTACCCAAGTTTTACCGCTTTATGTGTAAGATAATATGGATCAACGCCAATGCAATGCCCGCCTACAAGTCCCGGACGAAAGGGAAGGAAATTCCATTTAGTGCCTGCGGCTTCAAGAACATCCAAAGTATCGATATTCATTAAGTCAAATAATTTTGAAAGCTCATTCACAAAAGCTATGTTAATATCGCGCTGCGCATTTTCAATAACTTTTGCGGCTTCGGCTACTTTAATAGAAGGCGCCAGATGGGTTCCTACTGTAACAATACTTTTATATAATTCATTTAAGGCTTCGCCAACTTCCGGCAAACTTCCGCTCACAATTTTTTTTATCGTGCTTACTCTATGTTCTTTGTCTCCCGGATTAATTCTTTCGGGACTGTAGCCGCAATAAAAATCTTTATTAAATTTTAAGCCGCTATGTTTTTCAAGCACAGGCACGCAATCCTCTTCAGTGCATCCGGGATAAACAGTAGATTCATAAACAACCGTATCTCCAGCTTTTAATACTTTTCCCACTGATTCACTCGCTTTAACTAAGGGAGTTAAATCCGGTCGCTTAAAATCATCAACTGGGGTAGGAACTGTTACTATAAAAACATTTACATCTTTTAAATCATCTAAAGCGCTTGAGTAAGAGAGCTGCGAAGCTTCCGCAAGTTCTTCTTTGGATACTTCTAAAGTTCTATCTTTGCCGCTTTTTAATTCTTTTATTCTTTCTTGATTAATATCGAATCCTAATACCGAGTATTTTTTCCCAAATTCTACGGCAAGCGGAAGTCCTACGTATCCTAATCCGATTACGCCAATCTTTACAGATTTATTTTTAACAGAATCCAGCAGTTTCATATTTTTCCTTTAAATGATTTTTTTTTTGAAAGTATTGTATTGCGTTTTAAAATTTGAAAGCGATATAGCTTCGCTTTGTTAATCACATTTTGCACAAAATTATTTAATGTTAATAACATATCCCTTTACTTAATTTTGGTTTACGGTGTTGAGTTTATTTTGAAAAATTTGAATGCCTAATTTAGAGAAAAATATATTCCTCTGAAAACCTAATCGGAATTTATTTACGCCCACTAATTAGATATTACAGCTTTATTTATGAAAAATTATAACAGAGTTCCCTTTAATAAAAACATAGCCATTGTAAAATAAATTACAAGTCCTGTTACATCCACTAAAGTTGCAACTAAAGGCGCCGAAGCAGTAGCGGGGTCTATTCGTAATTTTTTTAGAATGAATGGAAGCATTGAGCCTGAAAGAGTTCCCCAAATTACTACCCCAATTAATGAAAACGAAACGGTCAAAGCTATTAAAAACCAATGCTCTTTATAAGGATGACCTACAAACTGCCAAATTGAAATTCTTAAAAAACCAATTACCGCTAATATTAATCCCAACAATAAACCTGATATTAATTCTCTTTTAAAAACAAAGAACCAATCTTTAAGCGTAACTTCGCCAAGCGACAATGCGCGAATTACTAAGGTAGAAGCCTGCGACCCTGAATTTCCACCGCTGGAAATAATTAATGGAATGAAAATACTTAGTATTAATGCGCGCTGTAATTCACTCTCAAAAAAACCCATTGCCGTTGCAGTGAACATTTCTCCAATGAAAAGCAAACCGAGCCAGCCTGCTCGCTTTTTTAACATTACCGTAAGAGGAATTGTGGAATATGCTTCATCCAAAGCTTCCATACCTCCTATTTTTTGTATATCTTCAGTTGCTTCCTCTTCCGCAACGTCTAAAACGTCATCGATGGTAACTATTCCAATTAACGCTCCAAAATGATCAACTACGGGTAAAGCTACTCGATCATACTTTTTAAATATTTCTACGGCTTTTTCCTGATCGTCATTAACCCCCAGATCAACAAAATTTTCATCCATTAAATCGTTAATTGTTTTTTCGGGAGATGATAAAATTATATCTCTAATCCTGATGTCGTCAATCAATTTTCCTTTTTCATCAATCACATAAATTATGCTTAAAGTTTCGCTGTCCTTTCCAAATTTTCTTATATGCTCTAAAGTTTGGTTCATATTCCACTGAGGTTTTACGGCAATATAATCGGGCGTCATCAAACGTCCCACGCTGTTTTCAGGATAGCCGAGAAGCGTTTGAGCAATCTCTCTTTCTTTTGTAGAAAGATGCATAATTAATTGTTTAGCTGCAGAACTGGGTAAATCTTCAAGCAAAGCTGTTCGGTCATCGGGGGACATTTCATTTAATATCGCCGCCACGTCTTCCTTACCCATAGCTTTTAAAAGATTAACCTGCAGATCAAATTCCATATACTCAAATGTGTCGGCTGCAAGTTCGTGGGGAAGCAATCGAAATATTATAGCTTGTTCTTTTTCTGAAAATTCGGTTAGAAGTTCGGCAATATCGGCGGGCGACCATTCACTTAAAATCTCCTTTAGTGTGCTAAGTTTACGCTCATCTATTAAAGCTTGTATTTCGGGTTGAAGCAGTTGGCTTAGCATTTTTACTCCCTAACTTTAAGTGATTTAAAATTTCTTTTTTTAATTACATACTTTTGTTTGAAAATTTTTTATTTGAAAAGCGGTTAAAAATATACTTTAATCTTTATAAAAACAATTCAGCAGAGGTGGGAAGTAAGTTGATGATTTAGAGCAGTAATAAGTTTAGAACTTAAGACAAGAACAGTATTATTTAAAATTAGCGAAGAAAATTAATCTTTACTTTCAGGCAGTTTAAAAACAATTGGAACTATAGTTTGTACTTTAACTCCCTTTCCTTTTTGAAGTCCCGGTTTAAACTTTGAATAATAAACCGCCCTCTGCGCAGCTTCGTCGCAGCCGTAGCCGATTCCTTCCGTAACGCTTGCTTCTTTTACTTCGCCGTAATCATCAATAAACGCGCGGATTTTAACCGTCCCTTCAATATTATTTTCAATGGCTCGTTTAGGATAAATTATTTTTCTTTGAATAGCTTCAATTCCACCGACCGGTTCAGGCATTACTTCCACAGTTAAAAAATATGCTGGATCATCTGCTGCAAAATCATCTTCCAATCTTGGAGGAAGCGAGGGATCAATTTTCTTTTTTGTTTTTGTAATAATTGGTTTTGAATTCTGAACTACGTTTTCTGTTTTTGAAGTTGAAGCTAATTGTTTTTCTAATTCTTCGAATGGATCAACGTCGGGAATTTTTTTGCCGTTTTCATAATTTACATCTTTTTCGTAAATCCCTTCTTCAGAAAAAAGAGAGGTGGGACCATTCCGTCTTCCATTTTCAATGTAAATAGTTTTTTGAAGTTTTCCATTTTCAGCATATACTTTTACAAGTCCGTCAATTTTTCCATTAACATAATTTCGTTCTTCTTTTAAATTTCCATCTTCAAAATAAACCTTTGCCTCCCCTTCTCTAATATTTTTTTTAAGATGATATTCTTCTTTTTTGTTTCCGTTGTTGTAATAAGTTGTAACAAGACTATCTTGTGCAAAAATATTAATTGTAAAAAGTAATAGAAGTATTATTTGAAATTTTATCATTGTTAATTTTTTTTTTGAAAGTAAAAATAATATTTATTCAGTAATTACGAGAGGCATTAATAAAGCGGCAATAAAAATTAAAATTGCTACGCCCACAAAAAAATAACCGACCGCATAATCATAATTTAAAATGTTCAATTCGCCGAGCATATAATGCCAATCGTGATAGGCTTTATTGCCGCCGAGCAGTCTTAATTGCCTTGCTTGCGCATCGGCTGCATAAACGCTGATGTTTATTAAATTTTGTCCCAGCCACAAAAGAGAAACTTGCACTCCGGGTCTGTATAAATTTCTAAAAAAATACCAGGCGATAATTGAAGGAAGAATAATTTGCATTAACGTTCCGCCGGCAGTGTAAATAAATCTTCCAAAAAACATAAAGAAAAAATGCCCCGCTTCGTGAATTACCAAATCGGCATTATCTATAAAAGAAAAATTTCCTCTGTTAAAAATTATATAAATTACAAATGGTAGAATTATGAGGGAGACGAGCCACTTTTTAAATTGCTCCCAATTTTTGTATTCATTTAATTTTAACTCTTCCATTTGCATAATCAAAAATAACGAAACTTTATTTATTTAGAGCAGATTGAAAAATTATAAAACAAATGAAATGGATAGCAATTAGTCAATGGTCATTAGTCATTGGTTATTAGAAGATATTTTATTGCAGGAGGCTAATGGAACTTTGCAATTACAGACCAAGCGGAAAATCCCGTAAGAATTTTAAGCTTAGACAAGAACAAGCAATCCCTTACAACCAATTGTTGTCAGTTCGTTTTTTTTCATTCGGTCTTACCAATTCCGCAAGCTTTTTTGGCGCCACTTCACAGTAAGCGGTGGTTAGGGCGTCAATAAATAAATCTTTGTTCACTTTATTCAACTCAATGAAAGTCCAACCTTGTTCGCCCCATTTATTGTCAACAGGAAAGATGATTGATTTGTCAGCAGATGAAAAAACGTCTTGGTTAATTTCCGATAATTTTATTGTCGCTCTTTTTTGCTTTTGGTGATAGGTTGCAAAAATTTTATTCTTTACACGAAATGAGGTTTTTTCAAAATGAGGTTCCTCTGTCGTTTCCGGAAATGAAAGTGCAATCTTCCTTAAAGCGTTAATAGTTACCACTATTTCAAGTTGCTTTTTTCACAGGCGTTAAATGAGTTAATACACAAAGCCATTTATTATTTTCTTTTTTATAAACATCTGTAATCCAGAGGACCACAGGCTGTTAATAAGAGTTTGGAATTATTTAAGCAACTCGTATAGTTTCTCGGCTGCTTTACCTGAAGAAGCCGGGTTTTGTCCGGTAATCAAATTACCATCTTCAACGACATGAACACCCCAGTTATCCGTTTTAGAATATATTCCGCCTTTTTCTTTTAGCATATCTTCCAATAGAAATGGAACTATATTTGTCAATTGTACAGCTTCTTCTTCAGTATCAGTAAAGCCGGTTACTTGTTTTCCTTTAACTAATGGTTCACCATTTTCATCCTTTACGTTTTTAAGAGCTGCCGGCGCATGACATACGAACACCGTTGGTTTTTTCTGTTTATTGAAGGCTTCAATCAAAGCTTTCGAAGTTTCACTTTCGGCAAGATCCCAAAGCGGTCCATGCCCGCCCGGATAAAATACGGCGTCAAAGTCTTCGGCCTTAAGGGTTTCTAATTTTACCGTATTGTCGATTACTTTTTGAGCATCTGTGTCTTTATAGTAACGTTTCGTGTCTTCAGTTTGCGCATCGGGAGTTTCGCTGCTTGGGTCAATAGGCGCTTTTCCTCCTTTGGGTGTAGCAACAGTTATCTCCACGCCTTTATCCAGTAAGTTGTAATATGGAGCCGCAAACTCCTCAATCCAAAATCCCGTTTTTTTTCCAGTGTCACCCAATTTGTCATGAGAGGTTAATACAAATAATATTTTCATTTCATTTTCCTTTTTTATTGTTAGTAATTTTTATGTTATTAAATTTTGATTACCATTTTACCCTTGTTCTTTCCTTCAAAAAGATCCAGAAAGGCTTGTGGAATATTTTCAAATCCTTCTCTTATCGTTTCAGCATATTTTAGTTTATCCTGGTTTAACCATTCTGTTAATTGTTTAATTCCTTCAGAATGTTTGTCCTCATAATCGCCTACCACAAAGCCCTGCATTGAAGAGCTTTTCTTTATCAGGAATGGTTGGACGCTAATGCTTTTTGGCGGTTCGGTGTTGTTATATACAGAGATAGCTCCGCAGTTAATTGTTCTTGAGAACTTATTTATGTTGAAGAGTACAGCTTCAGATATTTCACCACCCACATTGTCAAAATATATATCTACGCCGTCGAGACATGCTTTAGCAATGGCTTCGCTCATATTTTCTGTAGTATTGTAGTTGATCGCTTCATCAAAGCCGAAATCAGATTTGAGCATTTCAATCTTTTCATTAGTTCCGGCAATGCCTACTACCCGTAATCCAAGAATCTTACCAATCTGTCCTACTACGCTTCCTACGGCACCCGCCGCACCTGATACAAGCAGGGTTTCGCCTTTTTTAGGTTTTCCTATCTCTGTTAGCCCCAAAAAGGCGGTAAGCCCGGTCATCCCTATAATTCCAAGATATGTGGATAGTGGAGCTTTATCAGGATCTACCTTCATAAGTCCATCAGCTTTTGCAACCTGAGTTTCTTTCCACTGCAACATCCCGGACACGTAATCCCCCTTACTTAACTTACTGTTTTTAGATTCTAAAACTTTAGCAATAGTACCGGACACAATTGGCTTATTGAGTTCAAATGGCTTAACATAAGATGGAGCATCGCTCATCCTACCTCTTAAATATGGATCTACGGAAACATACTTTGAGCTTAACAAAACTTCTCCCTCCTTTAAATCAGATATTTCTGAAGTGGTAAAGTTAAAATCTACTAACTCAGGCTTTCCTTCGGGTCTATTTTTTAAATTTATCGTTCTTGTCGTTTTCATAATTTCTCCTCAATCAAAATATTCTTTTGTTTATAGGGTAGGTATCTCGGACTAACTGATGGTTCAGCCATATTTAAATTTATCTTCCATTACTATTTTTATGCTTTCAAAACTCCCCCAAGTTGCTTTTATCATTCATTCCCTTTTAACCGGTTTATATCAATCTATATTTTTAGCCTTCTCAAATTCTTGATCTATTCATTTAGCATCTCCTTCAATTGTAACACAACCGATAGGTTAATGTTTCCATTTAGTAATCGGTGAAAGACTTATTCGGTAATCTTATTTACTGAATTTTCATAGGTTTCACACGATATCATAAGAACTTAAAATTGTGAATAAGTGAGACCAATTTCATCTAGAGGCAGCTTATTTACTTTCGTGATCAGACAAGAAACCGAATAAACAAGAAAACAAATTTGATTATCTAGTTTTAACTCTGTATCTAGTTTTAACTCTGAATCATTTTTAATATACAATTTATTTATTCTTGGTTATGTGTTCTCCAATCCTTCCATAACCTGAAGACCATAAAGCTAAGGCGATAAGTATTTTACTCTTCAAAACCTAGTTCTTCAGCTTCAGCAGCTTAGGGAACATAACAACAATGTTCTGCGGGAACTCCGGAAACAAACAGCCGGCAACTATAGCATGGACTGCGGTTAAGAGAGATCCGACTATGACTCTTAAATACAAAGAACTGACTCAAAGAATGAAATCTCAAGATGCTATAATAAGAATTGCTAAATAACTATTGAAAAGAATTAGGCATCTATGGCTGAACAACGAGGATTATTTTTTTTCTTTAGTTGCTTAATAAAAATACTGAAAGAATAAAAGAATAATTATTATAGAGGCGCGGACCGTTGGCTCAACCCTGCCCACTTGCTGGCTGGTTGGATTAGGATTTATAACAGAATGATTCTTTTATTAAAATAACATTTGCCCAAAACAAGGGAAAGGGATAAGTCGGACTTTTCGCTTATCTCTTTCCAATTAGTAAACCGGAGAAGATCAAACAAAAGATATCCTAATTATCATATTGACTTTTTACATAACGGCTTGAGTTGTCGGTTATAAGCTGATTATTTTATTGTTCTTCACCATAACGGTCTTGTATATGAAACGTAGCGTATAAATAGACGCAAACCTTTCGGATTATGCACGAGTCGAACTTTTTAATTTTCTTTTTATCTTATTTTCTCAATAAGCGTAATTTAAAATTTGGCGACCTCGAAAAAGTACCTGAGCCTTTGTATTACAACGACTTGCACTGTTTTTTATTTGCGCTGTTTTGCGTAGCGCTTTCAGCAATATTTAATAAGCAAAGGCAATTCGCTAGATTAGTTTGTTAAAATGGAAAACTCACCAATTTCGAATTTGCCATTTCTTTTGTCGTTTTTATTGTCATTTAGGATTAGGTATGAAAATCTTTTTACATCATTCATATCAATATTTTCAATTAGTAAGTGAGCCTGTTCCCAGTTTTTTTCATCGGTTGATTGTTCCCAAATTAATTTTTTATTTAATTCTGATGAGATTTCTACTTCTAATACAACCGGATTTTCGGCAGGTTCAAAATATTTGTTCGCTACAGTCTTAATGTCATCAAATTTATTTAAATGAATATGACCAGCACGTCTATCTGAATTACATCTTGGGACTTTTCCATCCTTTTTACTTTGTATCCATTCATTTTCCGAAATTATTCTGTATAAATTCATTTTATTCCATCTAGGTAAGGTTCATTGTTTGAAATGTTAATTAATATTACGATGTTTTTGCATTACACAAAACGGTCTCGCATATGGCTTGTGGCGGTTTTCGAAGCACTTTTCTGTCCGGTTGAAACGAACTTGGCTGAGAGCCAAAAGCCTTGATTTTGCTGATGTTTCGCCTACTTTTTATATACATTGTTAGCGGTTCGTTGTTTCTATTTCTTCGACAGTTTATATCTCAAATGAGTTGTAAAGTCTGACGGCATTACTTCTACAATTTGAATATCATATATGTCTTTGTCAATTCCGTCAAACAGTCTGATACCACTCCCTAAAAAAACAGGTGTAATGTGAATGAAAAATTCGTTCACAAAACCTGCATTGAGAAATTGTTGAATGGTATTCGCGCCACCTTGAATTCTTATGTCCTTACCTTTGGCTGATTGTCTTGCTTTTTCTAATGCACTTTCTATTCCTTCATTTATGAAATAAAAAGTAGTTGTTCCTTTTTGAACCCACGGTTCTCGCTTTTCGTGTGTCAAAACATAAACGTCTGCTTTGTATAAGTCTTCTGGCTAACTGACTTCGCCTTCCCTCAAACATTCGTTTCCCCATAATGAACGCGCCTGTTCTTATAATTGTCTCTCTAATAAATTTACCATCAGGTCCATCTTCTTTGCCTCCTTCGACCCCTAAGTATTCCCAGAAAGCTTTTTGATTAAACATCCAGATATAAATTTTTCCTGAAACTCCACCCATAGGATTTTTAGGACTTCTGTTATCGCCTGCGAAAAAGCCATCAAGTGATATTCCGCTGTCAAAGATAATTTTGCTCATAATTTTTATTTATTAATTTATTGTTAGTAAAAGTTAATGGTTGCCAGTTAATTCGATTGTTAGCGCTCTCGCTCTACAATTACCTGTTTTTAAGTACTCCTCGAATTAATCCACATAATATTGACATTTTCTGTGCGGACATCTTGGATGTAGCTGATGTTAAACTCAGTATCCATTTTTACATTGTTAGCGTTTCGTTGTTTTTTCGTTCGTCGATTCATAGTAAAGCGTTACTGCACCACCAGTAAAAGTTTTTGTCTTTGCAAGTTTCAGAATAGTCCTGTCGTTAATGTTTTCAAATAATGGCAAACCGCTTCCCGAAATAACTGGATAAATAGTTAGTTGTAATTCGTCAATTAAATTAAGTTTCATTAGTTGTATAATTAAACTCCGACTACCAACAAAAATATCTTTCCCTGCTTGTTGTCTCAGTTCTAAAACTTCTTTTTCAAGAGGATGATTTGCCAACTGTGCACTCTTCCAATCTACATTTTTAAGAGTTTGAGAAAAAACAATTTTAGGAGTTTTGTCCATTACAATTGCAAAGTCGTCCATTGATTTTTCCCCTGATGGATTTTCTGCCAGATTTCGCCAAAATTCCATCAGTTGATAGGTTATTCTGCCGTAAAGAACGGCGCCCGCATTGTTCAACAAGTCAGCATAATGTTGATGTATTTCTTCATCTGGAATTCCTGCTGTATGGTCGCAAAATCCGTCAAGTGTCATATTAATTGCTGCAATTATTTTTCTCATATTATTTTTATATCCTTTTATAATTTTTTTTCTTTAATTGAGAGGCAAATTTGATAAGGAAAAAGCTTAAAACACTTGACATATGACAAATATTTTTATTGCACTATTTTTTTTCGTATCCGACTCAATGAAGAATCCGTAATGCCGAGATAGGAAGAGATTTGTTTGAGTGCGCCTGTTGAATAATCTGCGGCTTTGTTCGTAACAAACTTATGTATCGATTAGAAGCGGATTCAGTAATCATTTCTACAGAGCGTTTTTGGCATGCAAACAATTGCTTAGTCATCCAAAGCCGCCCCCATTCTGCCACAGATTCCATTGTATGATAAAAATGTTGAAACACTTCAAAATCCAATTTCCAACGACTGCATCAGTTATAGCCTGAATATTATACACGCTGGGAACTCGTTCAAAAAGCGATCTTACATCATTTACAATTTCATTTTCACCACAAAATTGAGTCGTAATTTCATTGCCATTATAATCATACAAGAAAAACCGGATCAGACCTTTTTCGATGATATAATATTCTTTTAAAACTGACCTTGCTTCAATAAAAATTCTTTTTTTCGGAAATCAACTTTCTTATGTGCCGCAAAAATCTCCTCCAATTGAGTCGCTGTAAACAAATGATGTTGATAGATGGATTTTAAAGCCAAACTGTTAGTCGAGTTTTTCATATGGAAAAATATTTTTTGTTATAATTTATTAGTTTCAAAAAAGTTTTGTTTAACTTGTAGTTAATGGTTTATAGTAGGGGTATATGCATGACTTCAAAGACGCTTTACTATCAGTATACCGCGTTCTTTTTACCATGTCACAAATCAGTGTGTTCAATTATAACATTCTGCCTTCAGCGGCAGCCTTAGAGTCCAAGTTACGACCGATAATTAAGCCGATTAACATTCCGAAGGCAAGACCTAAAGATATGCCCAAAGACCTCTCGAAACTTGGCAAAAACACAATTCCAAAAAGAATTCCAAAAGTCAATCCTAAACCTAAACCTATGTTGGTGTAATACCCTTTGGAAGTTAAGGAATATGTATCCTTCAAATATTTTTCAAATTTACTAAGCGCCTTATTATAATATTTATTTTTGTTCTCAGGATTTGATTTCAAATTTAAACTATCAAGTTCCGTTTCTATGGATTGAATTTCATCTTTTGAGAACTCTCTAATTTTCAATTCGTTTAGAATATGGATAAATTTTTTATAAACCTTTATTTCATACTTTTTTGTTGTTTCGGTTCTTAAACTTTCAAAAAAGTTATTAGCTTCTTGAATTGTCATAATAGTTTTATGTTTTCTTTAGTTAATGGTTTAAATCTTGAATTATTAAACTCAACTTTTGTGTTTAGTTAAATTAGCTGAAAGATTATTTAAAGTAATCCGCATTTAATAATTATCCCGTATCATTTCCTTCTTAATAATAAATATTTGTCCTTAGTCTACCAATAGACCACGCAATATTTTTTTTAACATTCGAGTAAAGTTCATTTCTTTTTATGTTCCTAAATATTGGTGGATTTAAAGTAAGAACCGTAGCTGCCATTGTATCTCTGCTATACTGAAGTTGATATGGGGATTTAAAAAATGCATCAGATTGAACTAATGAAATCATTTTGGTCAAATTATTTTCATTCCACGCCTTATCAAACTGTCTTGCAAGCGAATCCGTTAAAGTCGTTTCCTGCTGAGCGAAACAAACTAATTGTATAGAAAGAAAAATTGCAAACATGTAAGTTTTTAATTGATTGTATTTCTCATATCCTTTAACTACAAATTCCTCTATTTCATATCTATAATTCATTTTTTTTCTACCAATTTTTTTTTAGAGTGCCGCCCAACAAAATTCTTTACGAAATATTGCGTTTCTATTTAAATACTTTATTTACTGCAGGATAACCTAAGAAGAATAAGTTATCCGATATATAAAAATGAAAATCCCAAATAACCGCCGAATGTTCCAACCCGGTTTCAGTTAAAAAAATCAAAAGTCCGTTTGATTCATTCTAACTCTCATAAATTCTACCCGTAATATCTATCTCTTTTGTTGGGAGAAGTTCTGCATTCGTCCGAACAGCAGTAATCATTCGCGGCTTTGCATTGGTGACAGCTTATAATAATTTTGTCGCAATTTTGATTATGACAATTAATGTAAAATGAAGTTGGTTTGCCGCAGTAATAACAATTTGAAATATATTTCAATTCATTTTTTGTGTTGGGATCAATAACGCGTCTTTCATCAAAAACAAAAATTCCCCCTTCCCAAAAAGTATCGGGAAATTTTTTTGCGTAGGAAACAATTCCGCCCTCAAGCTGATAAACATTTTTAAAGCCCTGCTGAACCATATACGCAGAAGCTTTTTCGCATCTAATTCCCCCGGTGCAGTATGTTACAATAATTTTATCTTTATAATCTTTAAGTGAATCCACCGCTTTACTCCATTCGCGAAAATTTTTTAAATCCGGAGTAACGGCGTTTTTAAATTTTCCTATATCGCTTTCATAATTATTTCTGGCGTCGATAATTATAAATTCTTTTCCTTCTTCATAAAAAGTTAAAAGCTCTTCGGGTGATAATCTTTTTCCGCCATTCTCAAAATCAATATTCTTTAAGTTTGAGCTTACGATTTCGTTCTTAACTCTAACGTGCATTTTTTCAAATGCGTGGTTGTCGCTTTCATCTTCTTTAAAAACAATGTCTTTAAATATTGGATAACTTGTTAAATGCTCTTTGTATTTTTTTATGTTTTCAATTGCGCCGGAGACAGTTCCGTTTATACCTTCATCGGCGACAAATACTCTTCCTTTAATTTCATTTTTTTTGCAGAAGTTTAAATGTTCAACCATAAAACTTTGGGGGTCTTCAACATTTACGTATTTATAAAATAGCAATACTCTGTATTTATTCATTTTTAAAAAATTGATGTTTGATTTATAAGATGATCAAATTTAAGAAAAGTACATTTTATATAAAATACAAAATGCAGTTAAGGGGTTTAAGCTGCAATTACATTAGCTTCATTATTGAAAATAACCGTAAAGGTTGAACCGATTTCTTTTTTACTTTTAACTAATATTTCAGCTTTGTTCAATTCAATATATTTTTTAACGAGAGCCAAGCCCAAACCGTTGCCTTCAAACTCGCGTTTGTGCCCAACGTCTTCCTGCGAGAAAGGATGAAATAATTTTGTTAGATAATCTTCAGACATCCCAATACCGGTATCGGCAATATTAACATTAACATTTTCTTCTTCGTCTTTATAAATGATAACATCAATTTTGCCGCGCACAGTATATTTAATGGCGTTATGAATTAAATTTTGAAAGCTTTGAATAACCGTATATTTATCGGCAAATATTTTTGCTTCGGTTACTTCTGTATAAAAATTTAAGCTAAGATTTTTTTCATAACAAATCGGTTTAAACTCATCAACTAATTTTCTTAATTCAATATCAAGGTCAATTAATTCATTTTCAGCTTTATAATTGCCAGATTGAATTGACGACATATTTAAAATCATATCAATTGTACGCTGCAGCCTTTTGCCCGCGCTGTTTACAGCATCCAAAAGCACTTCAGTTTCCTCGTCAATACCATCAATAAATTCATCCGCAATTAATGGAGTGGCGTTAAGTATTATATTTAAGGGCGTGCGAATTTCATGCGACATTTGGGCAAGGAAAGCCGTTTTTAATCTATCCGATTCTTCAGCTTTTTCTTTAGCGGAAATAAGTTCTTGCTCGGTTCGTTTGCGTTCTGTTATATCAAGTATCTGTTCGATAAAGTGCAAAGGTTTATCTTTTTCATCTCTCAGTAAAACGGACTTCATAATTGCATAAATTACTTTATTGTTTTTTGTGATGAACCTTTTTTCAAAAGTTATATTTTCAATCCTGCTGTTTAGCAGCTCGTTGTGTAAAGCCAAGTCTTCCATCTTATCATCGGGATATGTTATTTCGGCATAATTAGTTTTTGTCAATTCCTCTTCAGTATATCCCACAGTGTTGCAAAAAGCCTGGTTTACTTTTTTAATTATTCTATCGGTAGAACTTATAAACATTCCAATTGGCGCCAACTCAAACATCAGACGAAATTGTTCTTCGCTTTTCTTTTAAAGAAAATTCAGCCATTCTTCGCTGGTTTATTTCAAAATTAAGCTCGCCTAACTTATCCCTAAAAATAACTTTTAGCTGCCTGTTAAGACTTTCATTTTGGGAATATAAATTTTCCAGCGTTTCCCCAATTTTATTAATATTTTTGGCAAGGTCGCCAATTTGATTATCCCTGTAATAAGCGGCGCGTGAAGCAAAATGACCTAAGGATAAATTTTGGGATGCCGTTAAAAGTTCATTTAAAGGACGGGCAAAAATATAGCTGATTGTAAAAACTAAAATTATTCCCAAACAAAATATTAACGATGCGCCCAAAGCTATGTTGCGGTTATAAGTTGAAATCTTTTCTCTTAAATTATTAATCGGGATTCCCATATAAAGTTTACCAATTATAAAATCGCGTTGTAAAACAGGCGTGTAATCTTTTATCAACTGAGAATTTTTTATGGGATTAATAAACGAATAGATAGTATTAATAAAGGATAAGCTTGCCGGCGCAGTTACTGAAGTATAATTTTGGGAATCGGCAAAAGTAAAATTATAACTGTAAAGAACCTTACCGGTATCGTCTGTAAGAATTAAATATTGAAATTTATGAAGAAGCGATGAATCATTTAAAGATTGATAGGTGCGTTTTTTTTCATCAATAGAAAGCTCACGGCTGGCAGTTGTTAAAAGAACTTCGTTTACAATATCGCGCTGCTTGTAAAATTCGTCAAAGCTGTTTTGCTGATTATTTTGCGTTAATAATAAAAAAACACAAATCAGCAGAATAGAGGCGATAACAGAATATGTAAGCGTTAATTTGAATGGTAATTTATAAAACCATCCATGAGATTTAATCATCAATCAGTTAAATATTTATTTATAATTTCTTGCCAAAAAACTTGCTATAAGCAACAATTATTCCACAGGGCAACTAAAAATATTATCGAATAAAATTATAGCGGATTTAGGGAAAGATTTAATTAGAAAGGATTTTTAGTGGGAAATTTTAGATTAGTAAGAATTAAGAGAATTTTTTTATATAAGAATTAATGTCAAATTTACGCTTTGCTCCATTGCGATTCATATAACGAACTTTTCCTAAAACCTCCCTTTCCGCCCAGGCACGGTCGTGAACTCCTCCAAGTGACCAGGCACAACCGACATATCCGTTTGGATCTCTGCCGTCCAATTCATATTTGTCATTTAAATAAATCGCAATTTTTAATGCGTCTTCGGGTGATTCGCTCCACTCCAATATTTTTTTCGCCCAATACATTCTTAAATAACCGTGTAATTTCCCGGTTGAAGTTAATTCCACTTGGGCGGCGTTCCACAAATCTTCATGAGTTTTGGCTTTTTCAAATTCTTCTAATGAATAAATAAATTCTCTTTTATCTTTTCGATGATCATTTAAAGTTTTTTTCGCCCAATCAGGAAAACCATCAAATGAATCATAATTTTTATTGTAATAACAGAAATTATCTGAGAGTTCTTTTCTAATAATTAATTCTTCCAAAAATGCTTTTTCTGATTCAACATTCCCGCTTAATAATTTTACTTCCAGCGCAACTCGCTGCGAAGATATTTGTCCAAAATGAAGATATGGTGAAAGGTTTGACTGCGCGTCTTTATTAGGATCATTTCTATCTTCAGAATAATTAGAAAATTTTTTATGTAGAAAATTTTCGAGCATTTCTAACCCAGCTTTTGTTCCGGGTTTAATCCAATCAACTTCCTTCACATTAAAATTAATTTTAAGATTATTATAAATATTTTTCCAATCAATTTTGGGGGAAGAAAAATTTTCAGTCTTTTTTTGCTTTTTTAATTTAGGATAGTCGTCTAAAAATTCGTGCAGTTGCTTATTTATTTTCGGTCTTATCGTATAAGCTGCAAACTCTAATTTATTTGAAGCTTGCAAACACGGCACAATATTGTGCGCGTCAACTTCATAGAAAGGAATATCAATTTTTTTAGCAACGTCTCTTTTCCAAATTCTTTTAATTCTCAATGGATCAAAATCTGAAATTATATTGCTGATATTCTTTTCTTTAATAAACTTTGGAATTTCTTCTTCTTGATTACCTGCTAATAAAAAAAATGGAACGTTAAATTTTTCTGCCTCGCTGACTAATTCCTCAAGTCCCTTTATCATAAAACCATATTGACGAATTGTTGCTTCAAGAAAATTTGGAACCAAACAAAACACAATACAAAAGTTTTCGTTTTTTTCTTCGGCAAGTTTTTGGGCAAAGTAAACCGCCCAATTGTCATGCAGTCTTTGGTCGCGGCTCATCCAATAAGCAATAGCGCCTTTTTTATCCTCTCCATTTTGCAAAAGTCGAATGCGTTTTTGATTTATCATTTGGAAAGAAAGCCTGTTAAAAATTGGAGTCGTTAAATTTCAATACCGATGGGGCAATGATCGGAGCCCATGACGTCGCTTAAAATAAAAGCATTTTTAATATTTTGTTTTGCATTATCTGATACAAAAAAATAATCAATGCGCCAGCCAACGTTGCGTTCGCGCGCTCGTGTAACTTGATCCCACCAGGTATAATTGTTTGGCTCCTGGTTAAACATTCGGAAAGTATCGACAAAACCTGAGTTAATAAATTTATCGATCCACGCTCTTTCTTCGGGAAGGAAGCCAGAAACTTTTGAATTTTCTTTCGGACGCGAAAGATCAATTTCTTTGTGCGCTGTATTAACATCGCCGCAAATAATAATTTTTTTTCCTTCATTTTTTAGATTGGCGGCGTAATTGAAAAATGCATCGTAAAAATCCATTTTATATTTTAGCCTTTCAGCGCGCGCTTTTCCGTTGGGATAATAAATATTGAACAGCACGAAATCAGGATATTCTGCAATTAAAATTCTTCCTTCATTATCAAACAAAACATTCCCAAAACCTTTTTTTATGCTGATAGGTTTTTCTTTGGAATAAATTGCAACGCCGCTGTAACCTTTTCTTTCGCCGGAACAGAAAAAAGAATGATAACCATTTACGTTTTTAATTTCATCAATAAGCTGCTCTTCGTGTGCTTTGGTTTCTTGAATGCAGAGTATGTCCGGTTTTTCCTTTAGCATCCAGTCAATAAAACCTTTTTTATGAGCAGCACGAATTCCATTTACATTCCATGAAAGAATTTTCATAACAACCTAAAATTTATTTTTGATTTTTTAGAAACTAACTGTTAATATGCAATATATCAACTCTGCGATAGACAGCCAAAACTTCTATAATTAATGCGAGTTGTTGAATAATTGAATGGTTGAATTGCTAATTTGTTGAATTGTTGAGCGATTAAAAAAAATATATTCTCTCAATTGGTTTATTAACTTTTAAAAATAAAATTCCATTAAATCCTATTGCTTTAATATCCTTTATATCATATTTTCAATCCACACTTTCCTCCTAAACAAAGTCCGCCAATTTAAATATTTTCTTTTTTAAGATTTAAGGAGATGATATTATGTGCAAGCATTTATGCAAACTGTTCTTGTTCTCTATGGTTTTAACACCCTTGCTATTTGCCCAAGTCCCTAACAGCGGTTTTGAACAATGGACTAACGGGGAGCCAGATGGCTGGTGGACAAGCAACTCCGCTCTTTTAAATTGGTTTTTAGTAACTCAAACTAATGACAAACACAGCGGAGAATGGGCTGTAAGAGGAGATATAAAAGTTATCAACGGCTCAATTGTACAGCCGATCATAATTTCAGGAGAAATAGGTCAGAAAGGGTTTCCAATTTCTCAGAGATATGCAAACGTAAGCGGCTATTATAAGATGTTCTCAAACAACGGAGATAAATTAAATGTTTTGGCGGTGTTATTTAAAAATGGTCAGGGGGTGGGCGTTGGCGGAAATCAATTTCTTCCGGTTAACGCGTACACAAATTTTACTTTCCAAATTTTATATTCGAACGGTTTAATCCCCGATTCATGTCAGATTAGCGTAACAATAGCAAAAGGAACTTCAACATTCGACACCACCGCATATTTTATTGTTGATGATATTACGCTTGATGGAATTGCAACTTCAGTTGAAGATGAACACCAGATATCAACTTTTAAGCTCGAACAAAATTACCCGAACCCATTTAACCCTACAACAAAAATAAAATATACAATTCCAACGGTAGGGATAAGACATGCCTTGCCCGTACAACTAAAAGTTTATGACATCCTTGGTAACCAAGTTGCCGAAGTTATAAACGAAAAGCAGCAGCCGGGGAATTATGAAGTTGATTTTGACTCCGGCAAATATAACCTGCCTAGCGGCGTTTATTTTTATAAGTTGGAAGCCGGCAGTTATATTCAAACAAAAAAAATGATTTTATTGCGTTGATGCTTGAGCAAGAGATAATAAAAAAATGAGCTTTATATTTCGACAAGCACAATGCGGTAGAGCTTTTTCATTCTGAACTCGTCAAAGACTAAATAATTTTTATTGGCTACATCTTTCAATGAAGATATTACCCATATATTTTTATAAAAATTTCAAAATTAATTCGCCAATGATGTACCCAATTGCAGCAACTCCAAATCCAACCACAAACATATCAAACCCGCTTTTGAATATTCCTCTTCCTGTAAAAAAGCTGCGAGCAGCGCCCACGCCAAAATGCGCCAGCATCGAAATGGCAAATGAAGTCCAGATAGCTGCGCTTCCCGTAAAAAAGAAAAAAGGGAATACGGGAATTAGCGCTCCAATTGCCGTGGCGGTTCCGGTTATCCAACCTTCTTTAAATGGGCTTTGCGGCCGATCAACAATACCAAGCTCTTCTCTTACTTTGTCTTCTAAAACTTGTTCGGGATTTTTCATTGCTTCCACGGCAAGCCTTTTAGCTTGTTCCGCTTCCATACCTTTTGATTCATAAATTAATGCGAGCTCTTCGGTTTCTAATTCAGGCATTAACTTTATTTCTTCAGCTTCCATTCTTCTTTCATGATCAAAAACTTCTTTTTCACTTATGGCGGCGAGATAGCCGGAAGATCCCATCGAGAGCGAATCTGCTATCATCCCCGCCAGCCCAGTCATCAAGATAATATGCGGCGCGGCGCTGGCGCCAATCATTCCGGCAATCAAACCAAAATTTGCGGTTAAGCCGTCGTTAAAACCGTAAACAACATTTCGCAGCATCCCGCCCGATTCGCTGCTGTGCCAGGGCTCTTCCGAAACTCCATCGGTTTTCATCAGCTTGTTTGCATGTTGGGCAGAGTCGCGCGCTAATTTTAACGCAATTGCTTTTGTAGAATCTACTTTGCTGGAATTATATAATCCGAGATAAGATTTTACTTCTGTTGCTTCTTCCTTTAACATCATTCTTGTCAGCAATACAGGACCAAATTTTTTAGAATACCAGGAAACGAATTTTGCTTTAGTGGAAGGTTCAAGTTTGCCAAGTTTTTCATTATGATTTTTAATTTGCTCTTTCCAAATAGCAACATGTTTATCTTCAACATCGGCAAGCTGCAAATAAATTTTCTTCTTTTTAGAATCGGAAATTAATCCGGCAAGTACGCGGTACAAATAAGCTGCATCAATTTCATCGCGTAAATGACGCTGCCAAATTGATAATGTATTTTTATCTATTAAATTATTTTTAATCATAAGATTTTCTTTTTGATTCAGCTTGAGTTTTTCCGTTCACCAACAGGCGTAAAAATTTAGCTTGCGTTTTTCGGTTCACCAAAGGCGCAAGCTAAAGCCTGCGGCTACAACTTGCGGCTACAACTGTTCTCAATTCTACATCGGCTAATCTTCAACCGGAATTGCCAATACAGGAATTTTAACGCGATGTCTTACTTCATTTACAGTTGAACCATAAATTATATCGCCTAAAATTTTATGCCCATGACTACCGACAATCAGCAGTTCAAGATTTTCAACTTTACAAATTCGCGCAATTTCATCTTCGGGCTCGCCCCCCCCAATAACCGGTTTGGCAGTAATATTTTCTTTTTTCAGGCTGTTTACAAATCCTCTTAAATATTCGTCCATTTCATTGGCAATTTTATCACCCACCATACCGCCAATAAATCTTCCGGCTACTGATTCTACGCAATGAATTAAATAAATATCAACTGCAAGAGTTTTTAATAAAGGCAAAGCGCCGTTTATTATTTTTTCATCTCTTTCAGGCTTGCCTTCTAATGCAATACCTACTTTTCTGTAAGTTCTTTTTTGAGTTTGCATGACTGCACTGCCAGCTGTTAATGGTTTGATTAGCATTTTTTCTAACTTAACTAATTTTTCTTTTTTAAGATAAGGTTCAAAAGTTATCCATAAAAGTATAAGTAGAAGAAAAGCAACAAACGGAATTAATAAATATTTTGTTAAATCTCCAGTTAAGCCGCTAATTGAAATATTTTCATTAATAAAATCATAAACTAATTTTAAGTTAAGCACTATAATAAACCCCGCTGCCATCCAGGCAATTATTCTAACAAAGTACATCGACGCAAATTCCTTCATTTTATTTTTACTGGAAGTAAAATGAAGCAGCGGAATGAGCGCAAATGGAAGTTGAATTGAAAGAATTACCTGTGATAAAATTAATAACATATCCACCGATCTATCGCCGGAAATTTTTATCATAATTACAGTTGGAATAATTGCGATTAATCTTGTAATTAATCTGCGAAGCCAGGGGCGCATTTTTAATCCCACAAACCCTTCCATCACTATTTGTCCTGCAAATGTTCCGGTAATGGTTGAAGATTGTCCGGCAGCTAAAAGCGCAACGCCAAAAGCAATGGGGGCAAAACTATTTCCTAAAAGAGGCGCTAACAAAGCATGTGCGTCAATAATAGAAGCAACTTCCGAATGACCCGCCGTATAAAAGACTGCCGCCGCTAAAATTAGAATTGCTGCATTAACAAAGAACGCTGCATTCAAAGCGACTACCGAATCAATTAAATTAAATTGATTTGCATCTTTAATTCCTTTACTCGTTCTTTTAATATTTCTTGATTGAACCAATGCAGAATGAAGATATAAATTATGAGGCATTACCGTCGCGCCGATTATTCCAAGGGAAATATACAGAGCCTCGCCGTTAAAGGCGGTAGGTATAAAACCCTTTGCTATTTCGCTAAAGTTAGGACCGGAAAGAAACATTTCGAAACCAAAGCAAACGCCTATTGTGGCTATCAGGGCAAGAATAAATGCTTCCATTTTACGAACGCCGAAATGGATTAGAAGCATAAGCACAAGCACATCAAATGCGGTAATTACAACACCCCAAATTATAGGAATGCCGAACAGTAGATACAAACCAACGGCAGAACCTAATACTTCAGCAAGGTCGCAGGCGGCAATTGCAATTTCGCAAATTATCCACAAAATATAATTTAGAGCTTTGGGATAATGATCGCGGCAAGCCTGCGCTAAATCTCTTCCAGTAACAATTCCAAGCCTTGCAGATAAAACTTGAAACAGTATCGCCATTAAATTTGCGAGAAGAATTACCCAAATTAATTTGTACCCAAACTGCGCGCCGCCGGCTAAATCAGTCGCCCAATTTCCGGGGTCCATATAACCGACTGAAACCATAAATGCAGGACCCGTAAAATATAAAAGACGCTTCCAGAAATTAGAAGATCGATCAACATTTACGGTGGAATGTATTTCCGATAAAGATTTGTCCGTAGTAGTAGCGCCGTTATCCATAAAAATTTATTTATCTACAAAAATATTTGCCGCAATTGTGCCGCTAATATTAATTTGTTTTTTATTTATTTCGATTAGCATGGAATGATCAAATTCTAAAACATTTTTAATGTGAATTACTTTTCCCAATTCTATTCCAATGTTTGAAATGTATTTTAAAAATTCGTTGTCAAAATCATTTACCCGAAGCACCGTTCCCTTTTCATTTTTAACAAGCATTGAAAGGGGAATTGATTTTTTTTGTCGCGGGACCATTCCGTCTTTTGAAGGAATGGGATCTCCGTGCGGATCAAATTCCGGAAAGTTCAGCATTTCTTCCATCCTATTAATTAAATCATCGGACGCTGAATGTTCAAGATTGTGCGCTTCATCGTGAACTTTTTCCCATGGCATTCCAACAATTTGATGCAAAAAAACTTCCCATATTCGATGCCGCCTAACAATATTTCTGGCATATTCTTCTCCGCTGGAAGTAAGTTTGATGCCCTTGTACGGCTGATATTTTATGTATTTATCCTTTGCTAATTTTTTAAGCATATCTGTAACGGCGGCGTTTGATACTTGAACTTTTTCAGCGATTATATTTGCTTTAACCTGACCGCTTTCATCTTTGTATTTATAGATTATACTTAGATAATCTTCTTTAGAAATATTTTGCATTAAAATTTATTTTAAGTGAAATATAGCGGCAAATTTAAGCGGACTTAAATTTATTGTCAAGCGGCGTGAAAGATTATGTTAGAATATTTAGAAATATAAAATGATATGGTGGTGATTTATATTTTTTCTGATTATAAAACTTTGAAGCTTTATAAATAATATTTAACAGTTGTTATTTATTCAAATTTCAAAGGAATTTCTGATTAGAATTATTTTTTTTAGTTCATAAATAATTGGCTGGAGGTAAGTTCGCTGCCGCCGCTGAGATTTGAAAAGCCCTTAACTTTTTTTACAAGCTCATCGTGGTCGTCGTCTTTAATTGAAGATAAATTTATTTTGTAATTTTTTTTATTTAGAAGCGTAATGGTCATCTGTTTTTCTTCCAGATAGAGAGAAGAAATTTCGTTCCATAAAAAAGAATGTTTTACAAAAGGAGACGTGCGCCAAGAAATTCCTTCCTTGTTAAGTTTTACAGATCTAATTTTTTGAAGCTGTTTATAAAAAACGCCGAGAGATATGTATAAAATTCCGGGAGCTATTAAAAAATATTGCATAGCGTTATAGTGTAATAGAATTTTATGTAATCCGTCAATTATTAAAATTGCGCCGGTTAAAATAAAAAGCGCTCTTGTTATAAAATCTTTTTTAGAATCGTCTTTCATTTTTCCATAAACAACGCCGAATCCAATATTTATAACGCCTGCAAGAAGCATTGCGCCGTTAAAAATATAGTCCAGGTTATCTAACCCATTGGTGCGTAAGCTTAAATTATCAAAGACGCCGAGTAAAAAAATAAATCCGGCTAAAAAGAAGGTAAGCTTTTCCATCTTTACTTTTCGCTTGCTTTCTTTTTTTAAGTAGATGATAAAGTCTGACATATCGTTTTAAATTTTTAATTCAAGTTTAAATATTTAAAATAATTATTTTAAAAGAACCATTTTTTTTGTTTGAAAAAATTCTCCAGCTTGCAGACGATAAAAATAAACGCCGCTTGGCAAGGGCGAATTGCTGTCCGCACCTACATTGGCATTGAATTCAGCTTCATATTCTCCCGGGATTTTTTCCTCATTAATAAGTGTAGCGACTTTATTGCCAAGTACATCATAAATTTTCAATTGTATCAAAGTCCCTCCTTTGGAGGGTTTTAGGGAGGCTGGGATTACATATCTTATTTTTGTGGTTGGGTTAAATGGATTCGGATAATTTTGGATTGAAAATTTTTCAGGCAAATTATTTTTTTCTTTTACTGATGTAATCAAATTGCTGGATGCGGGAGTAGGATTTAAGAAAGACCAGCTATCGCTTCCATCCGGATATCTTCCAAAAGAAATATTTGAAGACTGCACGCCAAAGCTAAGAGAATCCAAAACAATAGTCGTATCAGCGGCTGTTAGAGCAATGAACTCCCCGCTGTTGCTAAGTTTAAAATTTGTATGTAATCCTAATTGATTTTGATCTTCATCGCACCAAAGGAGTATAAATCCATGCGGCATAATTTTAACCGAATCCGGGAACTGCCATTTAGTAAGTCTGTCAGGCTTGTCGGTTAAATACAAACCGCTTAAGCTTAAAGTGTCGCCGGTTGTATTGTATAGTTCAATCCAATCTTCAAACTGTGCGTTCGGGTCGGCGTTTAACGAATCATTCTTTGCTAAAAATTCATTTATTAAAATGCCGGATGTAATTGACGTTGAAGTTTGAATATTAATTTTTTGATTATGCGGAAAATCAGACGACTGCGAATTATTATCTTTAGCGCTAACCCAAACTTCCATTTTTTTACCTGCGCCGATAGGTGGAATTGTTCCAATCCATCTATCTGCTTCTTCAACCTTCTTTGTTTGAATAATGGGATTGTAAGTCATTAATTTTTTATTTGATGATGAAGAACCTTGCTCTTGAAAATTAATGCCGACCTCGCTTAAACCTAAATTTGAAAAGGCTGAAACCACAAAGTGAATCGAATCTGTCGGCGAAGGATTTTTAGGATAATATTCTAATTCATAAATATTGGGTTTAGCATTTTGATAATTAAGCATTGAAGTAATTGATGCAAGTCTTTCATTAATATATTGCTTAATTCCCTTTTTAGCAGGCTCATGATAATAGCTTGAAGTAGTGAAAGAATTGTTAAAATCATTAATATCAAAATCATAATCTTTAGTTCTAAAAGTATCGGCAGAAATATAAGGAAAGATTAAAGATTTTAAATTATCAATGCGGGTTTCAAGTTTTGATAAGTTAAAAACATTTTGAGAATAAAAATTTATAAAGTGAGTGTAAAGGTTTCGCAGTTGAGAATTATTTATAACTTTCTCCGCTAAAGGGCGCGCGCCATTTACAACTTTAGGAAAATTATAAGGATCAGCGCTCCACCAATCAGTTCCAAAAAAATCTATTCCTAAAGTGTTATCGTAATCATAAGGTATCCATCTAAAGCGGTCTTCATCCGGGTTATAATAAATGTAATAATTATTTTGAAGCGACCAATAATCATCCCACGATGAAGTTAAAATATCAACCGCTAAATATTTTAAAAACTCATTTACGTTTAAAATCTTTTGCAGCGAATCTAAAATATTTTGGCTGGGCGTATTGTTTATTATATTTATAAACCGCGCGAGCTGTGTGTAATCATCGTCCAATTCATTAGTCTTTAACTCATAAGTTCTTCTATTGCCAGATACAAATTTATATGAATTGGGATTTGAACCTTTATAAGTTAAGTCTGCGGGATAAAGACATTTCCACAAATTTCCGCCGGCATTTGTATAATTTTTTTTTAAAAATTCTTTGTCGATATGCTCAACGGAAATATAAACGCCGAAATATTTTCCATCAATATAAACTACGGCATGTGAGGCGCGGCTGGAAATCATTCCAATATCCTTAAAAAAGTCCCAGCAAATTTTTGATCTTGAAATTGAAGGGTCGTTATGCTCGCCATTTAAATTTAAAGCGTCAACGCCGTAAAATTCTCTGCCGCCAACAAAATGATCGAAAGATAATTTGAAAGATTTTTTTTGAGCGTCTCTGGAAGTATTTCCGCGTAATCTAAATCCAACAGAATCGATGGTTTCATCTATGTAAGCATTTTTAAATTTTACAGACGCAAAGTGAAAAGAATCGCTTTCCACATTTTCATACATCCAAATAACATCCGCCGGATTAACCGTAATATCAATTCTTGCAACTTGAGTATCGTCGTATAACTTCCAGCTTTCATCGTTCTGCGCAAATGATAAGTTGATAAAAGTTAATATCAAAAAAAATAATGGTAAAAATTTATTTTTCACTTTAACCTCAAATAAAAATTCTTATATGTCTTAACGCCTTGCTATTGTTGATTATTATGATTCCTTTAATTTTCAATTTCAGAATAAATAAATCAAAAGAATTTAAAAACTTTTATTTAAATAAATAAATAATTTCATAAGTTTATTTTTATGAAAATTATTTACCCGGTTATATTAATATTTTTATGTTTAACAATCACAGGCTGTTACACAAAAAACGATTTGATTCAAAGACAAATTTCAAGAGATAAATACAAGGTAACGACAATTACTACAAAGAACGGGGAAAAATTTAATTTTAATTATAAAACAAAATTACTTTCAGTTAAAGGCGATTTTTTAGAAGGCGCGTTGACGGATGGAACCTATATGCAAATACCCATATCGGATATTTCCGCGGTAAACGAAATTCCATTTGAAACCGGTTCGTCAATTTATCTTTACGCTATTTTCGGAATTGGTTTTTTGGCGGCGATTTGGTTTGCCGCAACCAAATAATAAAAAATGTTTTTTGTTGTTGATGATCGAGCCTCCAAAATATTAATCAAACTGATCTTCCCTATCATAAGAAATTTCTAAATTATTTTTATCTCCATCATAATCTTCATCTTCCCAATCATATTTTTTAAACGGATCGCTTTTACGAAAAACAAAAGCGAGTATTATTCCAATTAAAGCTCCGAACAAATGGGACTCCCACGATATGCCGTTGTTTACAGGCAGAACTCCCCAAATTAAACTTCCGTATAAAAAAGTAACCACTAACGCAAGCGCTATCGATCTATTATCGCGCCGTATAATTCCGCTAAAAAACAAAAACGCCGCTAACCCGTAAACTAAGCCGCTGGCGCCGATGTGATAAGCGGGTCTGCCGAGGAGCCAAACTAAAATTCCCGTAAAAAAATAAATGGAAAGAAATACTTTTACCGAAGCGGATTTATAAAAAAATACAACTCCCCATCCTAAAAAAATTATAGGAATTGTGTTGGAAAATAGATGTGAAAAATCTGCATGAATTAAGGGAGAAAAAATAATACCGGATAAATTAGAAAAACTGAGAGGAAAAATTCCGTACGAAGTAAAATTTAGGTGAAATAATATTTCCACTAATTTTACAAGCCACATTATAATTACAAATGTGCCGGGAATTATAAATGCCTTAAATATTTTTTGCTTATCCTCATTCATCAAGCGCTGAATCATTTTGCGAAGTTAATTTTTTGTTTTTTCTATGCTGCAAATAATAAGCAAACAGCCAGCACAAAGCCGCCCATGCTAATCCGATTGACCATCCCGCCATAACATCCGTGGCGTAATGAACGCCCAGATATATTCTGCTAACTCCGATTATGAATGACAAAAACAAAGCAATGGAAATAATATAAATTTTAACCGATCTTTTATTTTGAATACGCGCCAGCAGCGCCGCAAAGGAAAGATATATAACCATAGACATCATTGAATGCCCGCTGGGAAAGCTTAACGATGTTTCCGGCATTAAATGATAAATTAAATCGGGGCGTTCTCTTCCAAAAAATTCCTTTAAAAATAAACCGAGCAACCCGCCGCCTATGGTTGCGCCTAAAATTAAATATGCCATAATATATTCTTTTTGAAACAACAAAAATCCAAGTACGGCAATAGTAAAAATTACAATTACCGTTCCGCTGCCAAGCGCAGTTATATCTCTAACTGAGTTGGTTACCCACTCAGCTCCAATTGGTTCTGCCGGATTATTTTCTTCGCGGAAAATATTCATCGCCCATTTGTCAAAATTTTTAGTTGCGCCTTCAAAAACTTCATCCGCTATTTGTATGAATATTAATGCGCAAAAAATTATAGCAAATGCCGACGCAAAAACTTTAAATTCTTTTTTCACCATTGCTTTTAATGTACTGGTTAAATCGGAAATTTTAGTGTTCATCTTTTAATATTACAATTGGTATTTGAAATTTCTAATGATAGCCTATCATAACTTAATTATTAAAAAATCTTTCGCAAAATGTATTTATTAAAACTAAAGCCTGCGCTTTATTTGCAAACCCTTACTGACAGCTTCTTTGTTTTTAGAACGCCTCTAATATTTTTTTTGATAGACTGTTTTATTTTTTAATGCACTTATATTTATTTATTTTTTTAGAACGATTTCAAAAATATTCCACAAATAAAAATGTTAAAAACCAAACTTGATATTGCAAAAAATTGGCTGCCGAGATACACCGCGACACACCTGGATGAATTCGGCGAATATTTACTTTTAACAAATTTTCATAATTACGTTACAAACTTTGCCGAGAAATTTAAATGTAATATTAATGGCATCGGCAGACCAATGCAAACTGCCACCAATTCAAACGGACTTACAATAATTAATTTTGGAATGGGTTCTGCGAACGCCGCAACTATTATGGATTTGCTTGTCGCCGTAAAACCAAAGGGCGTTTTATTTCTGGGCAAATGCGGCGGCTTAAAAAAATCAACCGAGCTTGGTTATTTTATACTTCCCACCGCTGCAATTAGGGGCGAAGGAACAAGTCATGATTATTTGCCCGCGGAAGTTCCCGCTATGCCTTCGTTCAAGCTTCATAAATTTGTCTCGGAAAAAATCGTCGCGAGAGATTTGGAATATAGAACAGGGGTTGTTTACACTACTAACCGGCGCGTGTGGGAATGGGATAACGCGTTCAAAAAATATTTGCAAAAACTTTCCGCTATTGGAATTGATATGGAAACGGCAACGCTTTTTATTGTGGGATTAGTAAATGAAATTCCGCGCGGCGCCTTGCTGCTGGTATCAGATATGCCGATGGTTCCCGAAGGAATAAAAACTGAAGAGTCCGATTTAATTGTCACTGAAAAATATTCTCAAATTCATCTGGAATTAGGTATTGAAGCTATGACGGATATTGGAAAAAAAGGGGAGCAGATAAAACATTTCAGATATTAATTTTTTGAGAAAGTTTTTTATCTTTTTTGAAAAGAAAAATTATTGCAATTATAAAACTCACCATCGAAGATAAAATAAAAGGAACCCGCGAACCGAATTCATCCCAAAGATATCCCGTTAAAAAAGAACCAAGCATTATCGCAAAGCTGGAAAACATAGTTAATAATCCAATTGCGGTTCCTCTATTTCTATCAGGAATTAAATCTGAAACCCAGGCTTTTGCAACCCCCTCCGTTGCGGCGGCGTAAATGCCGTACAGCGCAAAGAAAATCCAAACAAAAAATAAATTTGGTATTAGTGCAAAGCCGATATAAACTATCGAAAAAATAAATAACCCCACAATAAAAATTTTTCGTTTACCGAATTTGTCGGAAAGTTTTCCCATCGGGTATGAAGTAAAAGCATACACGAGATTATAAAATATGTAACCAAGTATAGCCAATGTATTTGAATTAGAAATATTTTGTGATTTTAAAATTAAAAAAACATCGCTGCTGTTTACCAAAGAAAATATTGTAATTAAAAATATTAATGATTTGTATTGCGAAGGCGCCGCGTTCCAAAAATCTTTATAGCTGCCGCGATGAATTTCTTTTTTTTGAATTGGTTTGTCTTTAATTAAAAAAGTAAATGCAACGGCAATTATTGAAGGAATAAAAGCGACAAGAAAAATTAGAGTATAATTCTCAGGATAAAAATGAAGAAGACTTAAAGCTGCGAAAGGTCCCAGCGCGGCGCCTAGCGTATCCATTCCCCTGTGAAAGCCAAAAATTGCGCCTGTATTTTTTTCAGATGAATATGACGCCAACAACGCATCGCGCGGAGCAGTTCTAATTCCTTTCCCAACTCTATCCGTAACTCTGGAAACAACAACAGTTGAAATAAAAGGAAAAATTCCCGGTAGCGGTTTTGATAATGCAGATAAGCCGTAACCAAGCGTAACAAATATTGAGCGCTTGCCGAGTTTGTCAGAAAGTTTTCCGAAATATCCTTTTAAAATTCCCGCTATAAATTCTGCAAGACCTTCAATTATTCCAACCACAGCCATTGAAGCGCCTAATGCCCCCGTTAAAAAAATTGGAGTGATGGGGTAAAGCATCTCGCTTGCCATATCTGTAAACAGACTTATTAAGCCGAGAAATATTACCTGCTTTGGAATTTGTTTGAGTTTCAAAATTTTAATGGAAGTTTTTTTTTGACAAATAAAATAGGTGAGAATTTTTTAAATATGAAATACTAAGTGATACTTCACGGTAAAACTTTTTCACCACAAAGCCGAGCAGAAAACTTAAACCCGCTAAGATTATTTTATCTTAAATTTGATGTAAAATTCTTCTTCCTTATTTTTAAATATAAGCTTGATTTTTTAATTCTTAAAAAAAAGGATTGCCATGCGCAGAAAAGTAATTGCCGGAAATTGGAAGATGAACAATGATCTTTCCGAATCTCAAAACTTAATTTCAAAATTAACTTCAACATTAACGGGCGAAAAAATTAATTGCGATGTAATTATCTGTCCGCCTTTCACTTCTTTAAGTGAAGCTCATTCATTAATAAAAGGAACTTCAATAAAACTCGGCGCGCAAAACATGAACGAAAATGACAGCGGCGCTTATACGGGGGAAGTTTCTGCGCAAATGCTAAAAAGCGTGGGCTGCGAATTTGTAATTATTGGACACAGTGAAAGAAGAGCAATCTATAAAGAATCCGATGAACTTATAAATAAAAAAATAAAAAAAGCTTTAGAGGCAGGTTTGAAACCGATATTTTGCGTGGGAGAAACTTTGGATGAACGTGAAAAAGATATGGCAAAAGATGTTATTAAAAAGCAAATTATAAAAGGACTTGAACACGTTTCCAAAGACGAACTTTCGAAAATAATAATTGCTTATGAACCTGTTTGGGCTATCGGCACCGGCAAAACTGCAACTCCCGACCAAGCTGAAGAAGTTCACGAATTTATTAGAGATTTAATTGAAATTGAATATGGCGCAGATTCCGCTAAAAAATTAATTATTCAATACGGCGGAAGCGTTAAAGCGGATAACGCCAAAGAGCTAATGTCGCAAAAAGATATTGACGGCGCGTTGGTTGGCGGCGCCTGTCTAAAAGCCGATTCTTTTATGGGAATTATCAAAGCGGTTTAAGACTTTAAAATTTAATTTTAAAAGTGGATTTGAGCCTTTCAAATCCACTTTTAATTGCTTTAACGCTGATTGATTTCCCCTCCTTTCTTTATTATCTTTGTAGGTTTATTTTCAACAATTTAGGAAAATTGATAACGGATGGTTTTCCGCAGGTATTTATGTTTTGCCCTCGCTTTTATACTCCTTTCAAGTTTGTCAAAAAATTACGGTCAAATTGTTTTTAAAGAACTTCCCAACTATCAAATAAAACTTAACGACAGCCTCTTCTTCGACATAACTTCCAAAAGAAAAATAATTTCTCTTAACGGTGAATGGAATGTTTATTCATCAAAAGATAAAGACAAAAACAAGGTTGCCGTAAATGTGCCGTCGGTTTTTGAGGGCGACGGCGAATTAGTTTTTGAAAAACGTTTTTCACTTTCAAGAAATGAAATCAACAATTATAAAATGAAGTTGTTTTTTCTTGGATTGAATTACACCGCCGATATTTCCGTAAATAACGTTATTATATACAGGCATACGGGGGGCGAGTTTCCTTTTAATCTTGAGCTGCCGAGAGATATTTTAAAAGAAGACGCCAACAATCTGCTTTCGGTAAAAGTTTTTTATGAATTAGATTCTGAAAATACAATTCCGGTTAAACAACGTTTTTTATTTCCGCGTAGTTTTGGGGGAATTTTTAGAGATGTTTACATTCATTTAATTCCCAATATTTCTATTTCTGACTATAATATTAATTATAACATTCTCTCTAAAAACAACAGAGTTAAATTTCAATTCAACTCTAAAATTGAAAACAAAGAATTTAGAAACCCTGCTGATACGTTAGACGATAAAAATATTTTCAATTTAAAGGTTACATTACTTTCCCCAGATGGAGCGGTTAATCCTTCCACGCCGGAAGAAAAATTTGAGCTTAAAAAAAATCAAGAAAAAGAAATTGAACTTTCAATGGAAAGCGCGGCTCCCATCTTTTGGAGTCCGGATAATCCTCAATCGTACACAGTAAAATTTGAATTATGGCACGATGAAACTTTGGTTGACATCGCCAAAAAGAAAATTTCTATTATTTCGTTAATAGCAAATAAAGATTCGCTTACATTAAATGATAATCTTTTTAAACTTAACGGCGTAACTTACGTCCCCTCATTTTATGATTATGGAAGCTTAACTTCTTATAATCAAATGGAACGGGATATTAAAATTATAAAGCAAACGGGATTTAACGTTGTACGTTTCGCTAAGTTTGTTCCGCATCCATATTATTTAGATTTGTGCGAGCGTTACGGCTTGCTGGCTTTTATCGAAATCCCCTTAAACTCAATTCCAAAACAGTTAACGCAAGATCAAAATTTTATAGCGCGCGCTAACAGCTACGTTAAAAATTTTATTAAGGAATATAAAAATTATTCAGCTGTGGCGGCTGTAGGTTTTGGCGGCTCATATCTTCCCGGCATTGACGCGCATATATCTTTTCTTCAATCTTTGGTAAACACAACTAAAGAAAATTATAACGGATTAACTTATGCTTCATTTTTAGACGCTAATCTAAAAGAAATTAAAGGCTTGGATTTTTATGGATTAGAATTGTTTGATAAAATCCCTTCCGCCGAGGAAACTGATCAAATTAAAAAAGCGCAAAATGAAATTGGCAAAGGGAAAATAATAATTAGCGGCGCCTCATATATTGTTAGCCTCGGTAATACCGACGGCTATGCAAACGCGCATTCATTTGAAGCGCAGGCAAAGTTTTTTGAAGATATAATTGATTATACAAAACAATATAATTTACCGGGATATTTTCTTAATTCAATGTTTGATTACCGCGGCGATTATACTTCTGTTATAGGCGGATACAATAAAGAAAATTTATATCACTTAGGTATTGCAGGCGAAAACCGAAGCGCTGACAGACTTAGCTACAAAGTAGTTTCGGCAATGCTTCATAATTCTGAAAATGTAACCATTCCCATCGGCAGCAAAAAAGACGACGCGCCGATGATCTTTATTGTATTTGGAATTGTGCTCGCAATTTTAATCGGAATTTTAGTAAACTCCGGCAGAAAATTTAGAGAAGACGCCTCTCGCGCGCTATTGCGTCCGTATAATTTTTACGCCGATGTGCGAGACCAAAGAATTATTTCCGGCTATCATTCAACAATACTGTTAGTCGTTGTGTCGATGGTAAGCGGACTATTGCTTAGCAATTTATTTTATTACTTTAGGGAAAGCGTTGCCTTTGAAAGAATTTTACTTTCCTTCGGAAGCAAAAATTTAATGAAGGTTGTAAGCTATATATGCTGGAATCCTTTTCAATCAATAATATGGCTGTCAATAGCATCTGCGGTAGTTTTAATTATTGTTGTTTTTATAGTTAAAGCCGCTTCATTTTTTGTGCGCAATAAAGTTTATTTATCCAACTCATACTTTACTGTCGTCTGGTCATTTTTGCCTTTAGTTCTTCTTATTCCCGTAGGAATTATTTTGTACAGAATTTTAAATGCAAATATTGGCAATGAATATATTTTTATTGTGCTTGTCTTATTTACCGTCTGGATTTTTTACCGCCTGATGAAAGGCATATATGTAATTTTTGACGTTAACGCGGGAAGCGTTTATCTTTACAGCATTCTATTCATGCTCGTAATAATTTCGTCTGTCTTCATCTACTACGAATTTAAGAACTCAGTTTTTGAATATCTTCAGTTAACTTTCAATCAATATAATTTGTTCGGATAAAATAAGAATTGTATTTATCTAAACTTGAAATACTTGGTTTTAAATCATTCGCACAAAAAACGAATGTGGTTTTTAACGAGGGCGTAACCTCTATTGTTGGCCCCAACGGCTGCGGCAAAACAAATATTGTTGATGCAATAAGATGGTGTTTGGGCGAACAGCGCAGCGGGGCTTTGCGCAGCGATAAAATGGAGAACGTAATTTTTAACGGAACCGCCAACAAAAAACCTATGGGCATGGCTGAGGTTTCGCTCACTATTGAAAACAACAAAGGCATTCTTCCCACTGAATATTCCGAAGTTACAATTACAAGACGAATTTTTCGTTCAGGTGAAAGCGAATATCTTTTAAACAAAAACTTATGCCGCTTAAAAGATATTACAAATCTTTTTATGGATACGGGAATTGGCGCAAACGCTTATTCGGTTATCGAATTAAAAATGGTTGAAACTATTCTTAGCAGCAAAGCCGAAGAGCGCCGCACGATGTTTGAAGAAGCCGCGGGCGTTAATAAATATAAGCTAAGAAGAAGACTGGCATTAAGAAAACTTGACGAAGTTAAAACCGATTTAAATAGAGTGAACGATATTGTTTCGGAAGTTGAAAAGAAAGTTAACTCGCTGGAGCGTCAAGCAAAAAAAGCCGATAGATATAATAAGCTTTCCACTACGCTGCGGGAACTGGAACTTGATTTGGCTGAAAGAGAGTTTTCTCTTTTTAATCTTCAAAAAGAAGAAGCGAAACTTAAAAAAGAAGAAAACTTTAAAAGAAAAATTTCTATTGAATCTGAGCTTGCGAAGCTGGAAGAAGAAATAAAAAAGATTAAAGAAACGCTTTCCGAAAAAGAATCGCTGCTTAAAAACAAAAGGAATGAAGTAACGTTTCAAACTGAAAAAATATATAACATTCAAAAAAATATTTCTGTAAATGAAGAACGAAAAAATTCATTAACAAAAAATATTCAGAGGTATAAGCAGGAAGTTGAAGAATTAAATATTCAATTATCTCAAGCTGAAAATTTAATTGCCCGTGGCGGAAATAATGTGAATGAAATTTCTTCTAAAATTTCTTTAACTGAAGAAGAAAAAAAATCTACTGAAGCGCTGGCGAGTAAATTAAAAACAGAACTGGAAGAAAAACGGGAGTTATTAAAAATTCAATCTGAAAATCTTTTAGATAAATTTAAAGATATCACAAACCATGAAAATGATTTTTCAAATCTCGAAAAATCATTAAACGAAAAAAACTCAGCGATTAAAAAACTGAATGATAAAATTCAATCGCTGACTGGAAACATAGCAAAGACTGTCGGCTTTATTGAGCAGCTTGAGCAGGAAAAATTAGAAGCTGAAAAACATATTGAAGAAGCTGAGAATATCTACGTTCAGAAGCAAAAAGAAAAAGAAGATTTTGAGCAGGAGTTAAATTCCCTGCGCACAAAGGAATTGGAAGAGCGCGGAATAATTAATGGAATAAAAGATAAAATTCATTTTATTCAAGGGTTAATTGAAAATCTGGAAGGCGTTTCCAAAGGCGCTAAAGCGCTGCTAGCAAACGATGATTGGGCAAACGGCGACAAAACTCTTTTAGCTCATATCGGCAACTCCGCAGACGAAAATAGGCTTGCCGTTGAAGCCGCTTTAAAAAATAACTTAAATAATATTTTGGTTGAATCGCTCAACGATTTGAAAAATGGAATTGAATATTTAAAATCAAACGACATAGGCAGAGCTTCCTTTTTGATTCCGAATTTAAATGAGTCGGTAAAGAAAAGTCTTGCTGAAAAACTTTATAATTTTTCAATCAACAGAAAAGCAAAAAAAATTACCGATGAAGATGGATTTATTTCTTTTGCAAAAGACGCGGTTCAAACTGATGAAAAATGGAAATTATTTTTTGACAAAATTTTAAATAGAACTGTAATTGTCGATTCGCTTCCATCCGCTTTATCTCTTTCCGAAAAATATAAAGAATTTAATTTCGCGACTCTCTCCGGCGACTATATTAACAAAGAAGGAATTATCGAAAGCGGCTCTGCGCCAAAGCTGGATGATTCTTTATTCGGAAGAAAAAAATTATTAGAAAATTTAAAAGAAGAATTTCCGCAGCGCGAATCAGAACTTAGAGAGCTTAAAAATCAAATTGAAAATGTTGAAGAAAAAATTAATAATATTGATTTAAAAGTTCTGTCAGATCGGGGAAGATTATTAGTTAACGATCTTTCAAATGTTGAAAAACAAATTGCACAGTTTGAATTTGAAAAAACTAAAGCGGTAGATGAAATTGAAAAAGCGCGCAATGAAATTCACGATTTAGCTTCGCAGTCGAATAAAATTGACACTGAAAAAACTAAGCTGGACGAAATCCTTTCCGGTGAAAAAAGCGAGAAAGAAAAAGCCGACGCCGATAAGCTAAACCTTGAAAATGATTTTAAGGAATTTGAAGAGAATCATAATTCGGTTGTCGCTAATCTTAATAAAATAAATTTAAGCTTAACTGAATTAACCGGCGATAAAAAAAATATTGAAAGTTCAATTCAACACGCCAAAGATTCTATTGAAGGGATTCAAAAAACTATTACAAAAAGAGAATTGGATATTTCTTCATCGGATGAAGAATCACGATCGTTGGCGCAATTAATTCAGGAGAACTTATCTCATCAAACCGCATTGGAAACTGAAAAAGAAATTCTTTTAAAAGATGAAATAAAGCTTGATGATGAGTATAAAAAAATACGTATTCAAATTAACGAAGAGGAAGCAAAACAGAAAGATTTTAGAATTGAACGCGATGCGGTTTCGGACGCTATTCATCAAGCTGAAATGACGTTGAGCGAGCTTTCAATTAAAACTATAAATCTTGTTGAGGCTATAAAAGAAAATTATAGTCTTACAATCGAATTGAAATCTTTTGAAGATTTAAATGATTTTGATTTCAAGCAAAGAACTGAAGAAGTTCACACATTAAAACAGCAGGTAAGAAATCTTGGTCCAATTAATCTTCTTGCATATTCTGAATTTGAAGAAGAAAAACAGCGCTTCGATTTTCTATCAAAGCAGCGGAATGATTTGCTTGAATCTGAAAAAGATGTGGTTAAAACAATTGAAGAAATAAATACAACCGCGCAAACTTTATTCACTGAAACGTTTGAAAAAATAAGAGGACATTTTATTGAAATCTTCCGAGGATTATTTAATCCCGGCGACGAAGCTGATTTACGTTTGGAAGAAAATGTCGATCCGCTTGAAGCGAAAATTGAAATTGTGGCAAAGCCCAAGGGCAAGCGTCCCACGTCAATTGAACTGCTTTCCGGCGGCGAAAAAACCTTAACTGCAATAGCGCTGCTGTTTGCAATTTACCTTGTTAAGCCAAGTCCGTTCTGTATTCTTGATGAGATTGACGCGCCGCTGGATGACGCAAACATTGACCGCTTCACAAAAATTATCAGCGATTTTAGCGCCGAGACACAGTTCATCGTGGTAACTCATAATAAAAGAACGATGGAAGCGGCAAGCACTTTGTACGGAGTTACAATGCAGGATGAAGGCGTTTCAAAGCTGGTCAGCGTGCGGTTTAATGAGGATCTGGATTTTGTTTCATAGCGTTAATTTTACAGATGAAACAAAATCTGTTGAAAAAAACTTTGTAAGAATTTCACTGCTAAAAATTAATTTAATATTTCTTTTTATTGCTATAATTCATTTTAACGCCAAAGCGCAATGGGTTAATGATCCTTCGATAAACACAAAGTTAGCCGTTAATACAAATGATCCGATTAATATTTCCACCGCTTCAGATCAAAACGGCGGAGCTTTTATTTTTTGGCAGGATAATAAAAATAAATCCTTAAACGATATTTATTTTATGCATGTAGATGTGGACGGCAATAAAAATTTTAGAGCGGATGGAAAATTGATTTCAGACGTTCGTTTAAATAAAATTAATCCTGTTTCTGTTTCCAGCCAGCCCGGAACTGCTGTTGTGTTGTGGAAGCAAATAATAGACAGCGCCCGCTCATCGCTTTGCCTGCAAAAAGTTTCAGCAAACGGAAAATTAAATTGGAAAGATTCGAGCATCCAGGTATCAACAAATGGAAATAATATTCTTGAGTACGATGCAGCTTCCGATAAAAAAGGAAATACAATTATTTTATATTTAACTAAAAAGACTGGCGAAAATAATTTTGATGTTAGATTTCAAAAAGTTTCAGCTTTAGGGCGAGCGCTTATCGGCGAGAGCAATAATTTAGTTTATACTTCAAAGAATAGAAAAAATCTTCCCACTATTATTTCCGATAAAAAAGGAGGCGTATTTATTTTTTGGGTGGAAGATAAAAATTCTAAAAGCGTAATCTATTCAATGCAAGTTGATTCAACCTTATCTATTAATTCCGGAAAATCTCCCACGGCAATTTCCAATACAGCTCAAAACGTAATTTCATATTCTGCAAGTGTTTCAAATAATTCTCATGTTTATGTTGCCTGGCAGATATTAAAATCCAACAAAGTTGTTTATCATCAATTAATTTCGGCGCAGGGTAAAACGCTGTTGCGCAGCGGCGGAGAGATAGCCGCCTCTTTAAAAGGAAACCAAACCTATCCGCAAACATTGGCGTTGGACTCAACATTTATTCTTTCGTGGACGAATGAAATTAATAACGATAAAAATATTTATTCGCAAAAATTTAATTCAGCCGGCAAGTCTTTGTGGAAAGGAAATGGAATTCTCGTCGCTGGAAGTTCTAAAGATCAGTTTGGTCAAAAAATTATTAGCGATAACAATGGCGGCGCAATTTTATCATGGTTAGATAGAAGAGTTGAAGGTAAGCGAGGTAATATTTTTTCACAGAAGATTTCCTCTTTAGGGAATTTAGTTTGGAGCGCTGACGGCGTCGCATCTGCGTCGTATGACAATTCTGAAAAAAGTTATTTATCATCCGTATCGGATAATAACGGAGGCGTAATTATTTTTTTAAAAGATAAGCGCAACGGCAAATCTGGAATTTATGCGCAAAAGATTTTCAGCGGCGGTACTTATATTTCTCAAATTCTAAATTATAAATCTGAATTAAAAAATGATTCTGTTTTGATAATCTGGAATTCAGCCAATGATAAAAAAGGAACATCGTATGATGTCCAATATGCTCTTCAAACCGAAGCTATAAATTCAGATTGGAGGACTATCAAAACTTTTTTTGTTGACAGTTCAATGCAAAGCAAAAATTATAAATTTGCTTTTATGCCTGCGGAACAAGGAACTATTCAATTAAGAGTTGTTCAAAAAGATAAAGGCGGATATGTTTCCTCTTCTAAAATTACAAACTTGAACTATTATTTTGGCTCCTCTGAAATTATGGTTTCGCAAAACTTCCCAAATCCATTTTCTGATTCCACAGCAATAACTTTTTATCTTCCTGAAAAAGCTAAAACATCGATAGAGTTTTTTAACAGCAAAATTGAAACTATAAGCGAGATTGAAAATAAAATTTATCCCGCCGGTCAAAATAAAATTATTTTTTATTCGAAGGATTTGGACCCGGGAATTTATTTTTACCGACTAACCGTTCATTCAGGCGGGGCTAGAGCAAGCGATTTTGTAGATGTGAAGAAAATGGTTGTAACAAATAAATAGAAACTAATGGATAAAGTATTTAAAATATTTGTCGATTTTGACGGAACAATAACTACGCAGGATATTGGCGAAAATATATTTAAACATTTTGGAAATACGTTAAAGGTTGAGAAAATAATTGAAGCGCTTTTAAATGATGAAATCTCTGCAAAGCAATGCTGGATTGACCTTTGCAGTTCAATTGAAAAAATAGATCCGCAAAAATTAAATTCATTTATCGATACCTTAAAAATTGAAGAATCATTTCATCAGCTTGTAAAATTTTCATCGGAAAATAATTTTGAACTTTTTGTTCTAAGCGATGGTTTTGATTATTACATCAACCGGATTTTCCATCGCGAAAAATTAACTCGCTTAAAATATTTTGCAAATAAATTAATTATAACCGAAAACCAAAAGCTGGTTCCTTCATTCCCATTCGAACATGAAAATTGCAGAAGCTCCGCCAACTGTAAACGAAATCATATTATCAACCTAAGCGCGGATGAAGATTACACGGTTTATATCGGCGATGGAAATTCTGATAGATTTGCCGCGCAGTTTTGCGATTTTATTTTTGCGAAAGATAGTCTGTTAAAATTTTGCGAAGCTGAAAGAATATCGTTTTTCCCTTTTAATAATTTTAACGAAGTTGTGGAAAAATTAGAAAATTTAAAATCAAAAAAACATCTTAAAAAAAGGCATCAAGCTTATTTAAAAAGAAATGAAGCTTACATGCAGGAGTAATGAATGTCAAAGGTTGCCTCTCAGTTTTTTAAATATCGCAGTTACACTCCGATCCCTTTTTTATTGGTGATGATTGTTTTTGCTAATCCGAATATCTGGAGTTTAATTTTAGGTTTCTGCGTAGCTGTTTCAGGCGAACTAGTTCGCTTTTGGGGCGTAAGCTGGGCGGGCAGCGAAACCCGCACTACCGGCGGCGTGGGCGGCACTTATTTAATTGTAAGCGGTCCTTTCGGATATGTGCGCAACCCTTTATATGTGGGTAATATTTTGCTTTATCTTGGAATTGGAATTATGTCTTATGCAATTTTTCCGTACTTGCAAATTATAGCTTTAATATTTTTTTACATTCAATATTATTTTATTGTTAATGAAGAAGAAGGATATTTAAGAAAAACTTTTGGCGAAGATTATTCTGAATACTTAAAAAACGTTCCGCGATTTTTTCCCAGGTTAACAGCATATAAGCCTTCGCACAAAGTTTATCAGCCGAACTTTAATATTAAGGCGGGGTTAAAATCGGAAAGAAGAAGCTTGCAGGCTTTCAGCATAATTATCGTAATAATTTTATTGCTTTGGTTTTTACGCAGAATTTAATTTTATAAAATATGAATGATTCTTTAATGATTATAGCCGGAGAGGTTTCCGGCGATTTACACGGCGCTTCTTTAATTGAAGAATTAAAAAAGAAAAATAAAAATATTTCCATCTGTGGAATCGGCGGCGACAAAATGAAAGAAGCTGGAATGGTAATTATTTATCATATAAATAAAATGGCGTTTCTCGGTTTTGCCGAGGTTGTCAGGCATATTCCGTTTGTAAAAAGAGCGCAGAATGATTTGATTCAAATTATTAAAGAAAAAAATATTAAAACTGTTGTGTTGATTGATTACCCGGGTTTCAATTTAAATTTTGCAAAAAAATTAAAACTATTAAACGTAAAAGTTATTTATTACATCTCGCCTCAAATCTGGGCTTGGGGCGCGGGCAGAATAAAAAAAATTAAAAAGCTCGTAGATAAAATGATTGTGCTTTTCCCCTTTGAAGAAGAGATGTACAAAAAAGAAAATATTAATGTAGAATTTGTTGGTCATCCTTTGCTGGAAAGAATTAATGAATATAATTTTTTAAGTAAAGAAGAATTTTATGAGAAGTTTAATTTGGATAAATCTAAAGAAATTTTATTAGTTCTTCCCGGAAGCAGAAATAATGAAGTGTTAAAAATTTTACCCGAGGCATTTGCCGCCGCTAAAAAATTAGCCGATGAATTCAATCTTCAAATTGTAATCGCCGGTTCAACAAATATTAGCGATGACATTTTTAAAAGTTTAAAATTAAACGGTTCGTATAAGCTGATCAAGGGTTTCACTTATGATTTATTAAAACATTCGAAAATAGGAATTATAAAATCCGGCACTTCCACGCTTGAAGCCGGCTTGTTTCAACTGCCCTCGGTTGTTGTTTACAAAACCAGTTTGCTTACTTATGTCATCGGCAAGAATTTGATAAAAGTAAAAAATATTGCAATGGCAAATATAATTCTTAACGAACGCGTGTTCCCGGAATTAATTCAGAATGAAGCTTGCGAAGAGAAAATTTATGCTGAGTGTAAAAAAATTCTCGCTAATAAAATTTTGTATAGTTCAATTAAAGGAAAATTAAAAAATATAAAAAATAAACTCGGCGAACCCGGAGCTTCAGTAAAAGCCGCAAACTCTATAATTGAGATGATGAATGTAAGAACTGATAACTATGCCCAAGGCTAAAGAATTTAAAAGAGATGTTCTAAGATTTTTTGGAAATCATTTACTTGTAAGCGCAATTAGCGTTCTTTGTAAAACTTTAAAAATCATTTTAATTAATGATGATGCAATTAAGCGGCTTGAAAAAGAAAACCAAAATTTTGTTTTAGCTTTTTGGCATGGAACAATGATTGTTCCTTGGTATGTTCACCGCAATAAAAATTTTGTGGCATTAATAAGTAAAAGTAAAGACGGGGACATGCTAGCGAATTTGCTAAAACATTGGAACTACACAGTGGTTAGAGGCAGCAGCAGCAAGGGCGGAAATGTTGCGCTTGGAGTTATGATTGATTATGCTAAAAATAAGAGCAGCGTTGCAATTACTCCCGATGGTCCGCGCGGACCAATTCATAAATTAAAACCGGGCGCAGTGATTACAGCGAAAAAAAGTAATGCGCCTTTAGCGCTTGCGGGCATTGGCGTAAACAAAAAAAGAATTTTGAAAAGCTGGGATAAATTTGAAATACCAAAAATGTTTTCAACGGTAAAAGTTGTTTATTCCGATCCGATTTATATTGATAAAAATTTAAGCTTTGAAGAAACTTCAAAAATAATAGATGAATGCGAGCAAAAATTATCACGGCTTCAAAACGAAGCTGAGAAATTTTAGAAATGAAATTTTTAAGAATAATATTATTCCCTTTTATTCCTCTTTACGCTCTGATTATTAATATTAGAAATTGGTTCTTTGATAAAAATATATTTAAAGCTCGTAGCGTTTCCGCAAACGTAATTTCCATTGGTAATATTACGGTAGGCGGTTCGGGTAAAACCCCGTCGGTTATTTATCTTCTCAATCTTCTTAAAGAAGAAGGGAAAAAAGTGGGCGCACTAAGCCGCGGCTACGGAAGAAAAACATCAGGCTATTTGCTTGTATCGGACGGACATAAAATTTTAAAAAATGTTGATGAATGCGGCGATGAAATTTTTTTAACCGTAAGCGAATGCATGGTTCCCGGAGCCGTTTCTGAAAATCGTTTTAATGGCGCGATGAAATTTTTAAATGATGCGGATATAAATACTATTATTCTTGATGACGCGTTTCAGCATCGCTGGATAAAAAGAGATGTTGATATTGTGGTTTGCGAGCAAAGATTTTTGATAGATGACAACAATTTTAACCGGATGCTTTTACCGGCGGGAAATTTAAGAGAATCATTTAAAGCGTTAAGCCGCGCCGACGCGATTATTATTAATAGAAAATTTTCGGAAGCTGTAGAAATTCCACAAAACTTAAAAAAGTATTTTTATGGTAAAAAGATTTTTCATGCTAAGTATAAAACGGTTAATTTTGTAGACTTGAATAAAAATACCCAATACAAAGTTGAAGAATTTATTGGACAAAAAAGTCTGCTGGTTTCAGGAATTGCAAATCCGTACTCTTTTATTAATATATTAAAGCAATCAAAAGTTGATACCCAAAATAAAATGATTTTTAGAGATCATAAAAATTATTCTATAAAAGAAGTGGAAGAGATAAGAAAAAAGTTTTATTCAACAAATTCGTATTCGGTTTTAACAACGCACAAAGATGCCGTTAAATTATCAAGGTACTCACAAGAACTTGATGATATTGATATCTTTTATTTGAAGATTGAATTGGATGTTGAAGAAAAAGAAGAATTCAAGAAATTCATTTTAAATAAACTAAACTAATAACTAAAATAGCCGCATATTTTTTATGAACTAATGGTAGGATTAATAAATCAATAATAAAGTTATGACGGTAAATAAAAAGAAGGAAAAATAATATGGCAAAGCAGAAGAAATACGTATACTTCTTCGGGGGGAAAAAAGCTGAAGGCAAATCTGAAATGAAAGAGCTGCTTGGAGGCAAAGGCGCTAACTTAGCGGAAATGGTAAATATTGGATTGCCGGTTCCAGCCGGATTTACGATCACAACGGAACTGTGTACTTACTTTTACGAAAACAAAAAGAAATATCCCAAAGAATTAAAAGATGAAGTTGCCAACGCGTTAAAAAAAGTTGAAGTTGAAATGGGCGCTAAGTTCGGCGATTCTAAAAACCCTTTATTGTTGTCTGTTAGAAGCGGCGCCAGAGCTTCTATGCCCGGTATGATGGATACTGTTTTAAATCTTGGTTTAAATGACGTTACCGTTCAAGGCTTAATTGAAAAAACAAATAACCCGAGATTTGCTTATGATTCATACAGAAGATTTGTTCAAATGTACGGCGACGTAGTTTTAGGTTTACGCCCGGTTGATAAGCATGACGAAGATCCTTTTGAAGCAATTCTTCACGCTAAAAAAGAAAAGAACGGTTTTACTTTAGACACCCAATTAACCGCAGATCATTTAAAAGAATTGGTCAATGAATTTAAAGACGCCATCAAAGAAAAAACCGGATTTGATTTTCCTGAAAATCCGATGGATCAGCTATGGGGCGCAGTGGGCGCAGTGTTTGGCTCGTGGATGAACGACCGCGCAATTGTTTACAGAAAATTAAATAGCATTCCCGCAAGCTGGGGAACGGCTGTAAATGTTCAATCGATGGTGTTTGGAAATATGGGAGAAGATTCGGGAACCGGCGTTGCATTTACGCGCGATCCCGCTTCAGGCGAAAATGTTTTTTACGGCGAATATTTATTTAACGCGCAAGGCGAAGATGTTGTTGCCGGAATTAGAACTCCACATCCAATTGCAGAATTGAAAAAAGATAACGCAAAAATTTATAAGCAGCTTGATGATATAAGAAAAAATCTTGAACTCCATTATAAAGATATGCTGGATGTTGAATTTACAATTCAGCAGGGCAAATTGTGGATGCTTCAGTGCCGCGTTGGAAAACGCACTGGTTTTGCCGCTGTTAAAATGGCGGTTGATATGGTGAAAGAAAAATTAATTTCTAAAGAAGCCGCCATTTTGCGAATTGAACCTAATCAATTAAATCAACTGCTAAGACCTATTTTCGATCTTACCCAAAAGAAAAAAGCAATCGACGAAGGCAAATTTTTAGCCAAAGGTTTAAATGCCGGTCCCGGCGCCGCTTCAGGCAAAGTTGCTTTAAGCGCTCAAGACGCTGAAGAAATGGCAAAGAACGGCGACCCCGTCATCTTAGTTAGAATTGAAACTTCTCCCGAAGATATTAAAGGAATGAATGCTTCGGAAGGAATTCTTACCGCAAGAGGTGGAATGACTTCACACGCTGCATTGGTTGCAAGGCAAATGGGAAAAGTTTGCGTTGCCGGATGCGGTTCCTTAAAAATAAATTACAAGAATGGTGAAATTAGAGTTGAAGGAAAAGATATTGTTGTAAAAGAAGGCGAATACATTTCAATAGATGGTTCAACGGGAGAAGTTATTGCAGGAAAAATAGAAACTAAACCGTCTGAAGTTATTCAAGTTTTAATTTCCAAAACTTTAAAAGCAAATGAATCTCCGGTTTATCAAACTTATGAAAGCTTGATGAAATGGGCAGACACTTTCAGACGGCTTAAAGTTAGAACCAATGCTGATCAGCCTGATCAAGCGTCAAACGCTATTGCTTTCGGCGCTGAAGGCATCGGACTTTGCCGAACTGAACACATGTTTTTCGGCGGAGATAGAATTATGTCGGTTAGAAAAATGATTTTAGCCGATACTGTTGATGAAAGAAAATCAGCGTTAAATGAATTGCTTCCATTGCAGAGAGAAGATTTCTACGGAATATTCAAAGCTATGGACGGATTCCCCGTTACTATCAGAACGCTTGATCCACCGCTCCATGAATTTTTGCCCAGCTCTGAAAAAGATATAAAAGAAATGGCTAAAGCTTTAAATGTTACGGAAGCAAAAGTGGTGGAAAAAATTCACGGCTTACATGAGTTCAATCCTATGTTAGGTTTTAGAGGATGCCGATTAGGAACTCTTTATCCTGAAATTACTGAGATGCAGGCAAGGGCAATTATTGAAGCGGCTTGCGATGCGGCTAAAGATGGAATAAAAGTTAAACCCGAAATAATGATTCCTTTAGTAAGCGGTTTGAACGAATTTAAAATGCAGGAAAATATTGTAAGAAGGGTCGCCGATGAAGTGTTCAAAGAGAAAAATAAAAAAGTTGCTTATTTGGTCGGCACAATGATAGAGCTTCCCCGCGCCTGCGTTACGGCGGATGAGATTGCAAAAAATGCTGAGTTCTTCAGTTTCGGAACAAACGATTTAACTCAAACTACTTTTGGACTATCAAGAGACGACGCAGGTAAATTCCTTCCGCTGTATGTTCAAGAAGAAATTTTGCCGAATGATCCTTTTGAAGTATTGGATCAAGACGGAGTTGGTCAATTAGTTAAAATGGGAACTGAAAGAGGAAGATCAACGCGCCCTGATTTAAAAGTTGGAATTTGCGGAGAACACGGCGGCGAGCCAAATTCAGTTGAGTTCTGCCATAGAACCGGTTTGAATTACGTAAGCTGTTCGCCGTTTAGAGTTTCAATTGCAAGATTGGCGGCGGCAAGAGCAGTGGTTAAAGAAATGAATTCTAAAGGCAATGGTAAAACCAAAGCGAGCAGCCAAAAGGCATCTTCTAAAAAGAAATAAAAAATAAATAACAATTAACGGGAGGCGGCATAAGCCTCCCGCGTTAATATTTAGTTAAATAAATGAGGTAACGAAGAATGAAATTATCAGACTTCAAATACAATTATCCTAAAACAGTTATTGCTAAACATCCTGTAACTCCAAGAGATAAATCAAAACTTATGGTTCTAAACAGAGAAACTCAGGAAATTGAGAATAAAGTTTTTACAGATATAATAGATTACATGGAAAAAGGCGATTCGCTTGTGGTAAATGAGACGAGAGTTTTTCAGGCAAGGCTGTTCGGCAAAAAAGAAAAAACCAACGCAAAAATTGAAGTCTTTTTACTTAGAGAGTTGAACGCTGACGAATGCATCTGGGATGTAATTGTTGACCCTGCGCGTAAAGTAAGAATTGGCAACAAAATTTATTTTAATGATAAGTTATGGTGCGAGGTTATTGATAACACAACTTCGCGCGGAAGAACAGTTCGTTTTAATCAGCCGGGAAATGTTTTTAAAGCGGTCGAAAAAATTGGTTTAACTCCATTGCCGCCTTACATTAAAAGAGAAGCCGAAGCGCGGGACAAAGAAGATTATCAAACAGTTTATGCAAAAGTTGACGGCGCTGTAGCCGCCCCCACAGCGGGTCTTCATTTTTCGGAAAAGCTTCTTGCTAAAATTGAAAAGAAGGGCGTGCAGATTATACCTGTTATTCTTCATATAGGCTTGGGAACTTTTCGCCCCGTGGAAGTTGAAGATTTGACAAAACATAAAATGGATTCAGAGTTTTTTGAAGTTACTGCGAAGGCTGCTGAAGCTATAAATAAAACCATTGCAAATAAGCATAACGTTTTTGTAGTGGGAACCAGCGCCTGCCGCGCTTTGGAAACGAGCGTAACTGCCGATGGTTTAGTTAAACAGGGCAGAGGCTGGACGGATAAATTTATTTATCCATCTTATGATTTTAAGATTACAGATAAATTAATCACTAATTTTCACATGCCAGAATCAACGCTGTTAATGCTCGTGGGCGCTTTTGCCGAGGTTGATTTTATTATGAAGGCTTATAAAAAAGCTTTGAAAGAAAATTATAGATTTTTCAGCTACGGCGATGCAATGTTAATTTTGTAATTAATATTGTAGTTAATTTTTGAAATGAAAACTTATGTAATTATTCCCGCCGGAGGTATTGGACTTAGGAGCGGCAATGCCGTTCCTAAACAATACTTAAAAATTAACGGCAAAGAATTAATTGTTTACACCCTCCGAATCTTCCAAAAGAATAAGAATGTTGATGAAATAATTTTAGCCGCCTCGCCTAAGTATTTTACCTGGTTAGAAAAACTCAAATTAAAATATAAAATCTCAAAACTCACAAAAATTGTTGAAGGCGGAAAGGAACGACAGGATTCCGTTTACAACGCTTTAATTTCTATCTCAGCAAATAAAAATGATTTGATAGTTGTTCACGATGCCGCTCGCCCATTGCTCCCTCAAAATGTTTTGTCTGAAGCGATCAGCATAGCAAAGAAAAAAGGAAATGCTTTAGTTTGTTTAAAAGCTAAGGATACTTTAATAAAAGGAAAATTAATAGTTGAAGATTATTTAAATAGAAATGAAATCTTTAATGTTCAAACTCCCCAAATATTTAAGTATGCAAATCTAAAAAATGCGATGGACATGGCATACAAAAATAATTTTTACGGAACAGATGAATCAATATTAGTTAATCGTTTGGGTGAAAAAATAAATATAGTTGATGGCTCTCCGCTTAACTTCAAAATTACCACAAAAGAAGATTTGAAAATTTTAAAAAAATTAGTGTGATATTCTTTTAATCAACTCATCAAATTAATATTAAATTCGATAATAGGTAAAATGCAGAGATAAGCCCCGCAGACGAGGCGAGTATTAATTTATAATTGCAAATTTGAGGTTATATTCTTAGTTTAACAACTCATTGATTTAAATGGAAAGTATGTTTTTATTAGCAGCCATAATAATTTTATCATATCTCATTGGTTCTATTCCAACAAGCATAATTGTAACCAAAGCAGTAAAAGGAATTGATATACGCGAACACGGCAGCGGCAACGCAGGCGGCACAAACGTAATGCGCGTTTTAGGCTGGAAGCATGGCGTGTTTGTAATAATTCTTGACGCTTTAAAAGGCGTGCTTGCCGTTGTAATAGTAGCTCGTTTACATTATGGAGCTATGCCGTTTCAAAATTTAACTCCATTCGACGATTTTACTTTAGTGCAAATTATAGCCGGACTTTCTGCCGTAATTGGACATATCTGGACAGTGTTTGCCGGATTCAAAGGCGGTAAAGGCATTGCCACTGCTCTCGGAATGTTATTAATGATTGTTACCGTTGATATGCTGATTGCCGTTGGAGTATTTATTTTAGTTGTAACTGTTTCGCGCTACGTATCTTTAGGTTCTATTTTAGGCGCAATCGCTGTTCCTCTTACATTAATAATTCGGGAAAATATTTTTAATGTTGATATACCCGGCTATCACACTCTCCTTCCTTTCTTAATTGCAGTTGCATTGCTGGTGATATTTACACATAGAAAAAATGTTATTCGTTTGATGAATGGGAATGAAAACAAAGTAAATTTTGCGAAAAAGAAATCCGCTTAAAATATGAAAATTTCTGTCTTAGGCGCAGGCGGCTGGGGAACTACTCTCGCCATTCTGCTTCACTATAACGGACACAAAGTTACCCTTTGGGAATACAAATCTCTTTACGCCAGAACTATTAGAAAAACAAGAATCAATAGATTATATCTCCCCGGAATTGAAATTCCCGAAGAAATTTTTATTACTCACGATTTGGAAGAAGCAACCACAAATCAAAATCTTATCGTGCTTGCAGTTCCCTCCCAATTTTTACGCAGCGTAATTAAAGACGTTAAATTTTCAAATGTTAAAAATTCATTATTTGCTAGCGTGGCAAAAGGAATAGAAATTAATTCCTTAATGACAATGTCGCAAATATTACAGGAAGAATTTCCATCAATAAATAAAGATCAAATCGGAGCGTTATCCGGTCCCAGCCATGCAGAAGAAGTAAGCCGAAGAATACCCACCGCGGTTGTTGCGGCGTCAACTTCCGAAGAAACATCTAAAACAATTCAAGCGGCTTTTATAACTTCTTACTTTAGAGTTTATGGCTCAACTGATATTTTAGGCGTTGAACTTGGAGGCGCATTTAAAAATGTTATTGCTATCGGCGCGGGAATTATTGACGGAGCTAAGTTTGGCGATAATACCAAAGCAGCAATTATGACTCGCGGCATCGCGGAAATTTCAAGACTTGGTCAAGCGCTCGGCGCAGACGCTGAAACCTTTTCCGGCTTATCAGGTATGGGCGATTTAATTGTTACATGTATGAGCCGCCACAGCAGAAATAGATTTGTGGGTGAAGAAATTGGTAAAGGTAAAACTTTAAAGCAGGTTTTAAAATCGATGAACATGGTTGCCGAAGGAGTTGAAACTTCGCGTTCAGCGTCTCAGCTTGCAAAAAAAGTAAAGGTTGAAACGCCAATTACAACTGAAGTTTATAATATTTTATTTGAAGGCAAAGACCCCGTAAAAGCTACAACGGATCTGATGACCCGCGATATGAAAATGGAATAATTTTTTCAGACAATAAATTTATAGCTTGAATTTATCTGCCCGGCAAACTTATTCCTTTTACTTTTCTAAATATTGAAACTGCGTAAGAATCAGTCATACCCGAAACAAAATCTGTAATTTTTAAAAGCCTTGAATATAAATCATCTTTTTTATTCTCAACAGAAATAAATTGTTTAGGGAGCAGCTTTAACAAGGTTTTATTCTTGGGCATCAAGTTTCCCGCCGCGGCTTCATTTACAGCGGTAATAAAGATATCCAGCAGCCCGCCCAAAACTTCATAACCGGCGGCTTCCCTTTCCACCACGCTTTTATAAGAATAAATTTTTTCGACAGAGATTTTTTTTATTTCTTCTAATTCCTTTGCCTTAGGAATTATTGATATTAAATCGTTCTCAAATTTCCCGGATAGAATTTTCTTTTCTTCATCTAAAAAAACTTTTGCGGTTTCGCTCACAATATCGTTAATAGCTTTCGCTCGCAGATAGCCAATCTTATCATTCTTGTCTCTCGTTTCATAATCATTTAATTTTTTATTTGAGAGTAAATTCATTAAAAGTATTTCAGTTTCTTCAAAGGTAAGCAGCCCCAGCCTAAACCCGTCTTCCCAATCCATAATCCTATAACAGATATCGTCGGCGGCTTCCACCAGAAAAGCTAACGGGTGTCTGCACCAATAATAGTTTTTTTTATCCCCTTTATTTATAAGTCCGGTCTCTTCTGCGACATCCGCAAAAATATTTTTCTCGGTTTGAAAAAATCCAAATTTGGAGTACAGCTTTTTCTTTTTACGATGACTTGTAAAATCACTTTTTATAATAGATTCTTTGGGATATTTAGTGAAGGCTGCCAGGGTTGAATGCGTTAATCTTAATCCGCCCGAAATATTTGCATTTTGAAGTTTGGTAATAATTCTAAACCCCTGGGCATTACCTTCAAATCGAATCAAGTCATTCCATTTTTTTTCATCATTAATTTTTGATTGAAAAATTTTTCCATTTCCATTTTTAAAATATTCTGAGATAGCGTCTTCGCCGGAATGCCCGAAAGGAGGATTGCCGATATCATGAGCCAAACAAGCCGCTGAAACAATCTCGCCAAAATGAAATGATGAATAATTTTTCTTTAAATTTTTATTTCTTTTAATTACTTCCGCGCCGACAACATTACCGAGCGAGCGTCCCACGCATGAAACTTCCAAACTGTGCGTTAATCGTGTATGAACAAAATCACTTTCCGGCAATGGAAAAACCTGTGTTTTATCCTGCAGCCTTCTAAATGCTGAAGAAAAAACCACTCTATCAAAATCTCTTTGAAACGGGCTTCTTCCTTCCTGCGCAGCCGTTGTTTTAGTTTTCGGTTCGCCTAATAATCTTTTAGATAAAAGTTGACTCCAATTCAAATTATTTTTCCCTTATATTTTTTTTGCTTTTCTTCCACCAAAAATTTTCATCCTTTTCTTTGAAGAGAATAAAATCATTTTTCTCCAAAACTCTTTGGGAAGAAATATTCTCTTTTGGGGTTTCCGCTAAAACATATTCTATGCGCTGGTGCATAAATGAAAATCTAACTAATTCATTCACCGCTTCAGTCATATAGCCTCTATTTTGGTAAGTAGGTTTTATCATATAACCAATTTCAACTTCGCCGTATTCATTTGGCATTCCTTTAAATCCGCACGAGCCTATTATTTTATTTTCACCGTTTAAGATTATTTCCCATCGGGTAAACCAGGTGTAGTTAAAAGGATTTTTCTTCACTCCTAAAATCCAAAAATCCCACGCGCTTTTAATTTCCTTTTCTATATTTTCATCAAACAATTCAACTTCGCTTTCACTTAGTCCTAAGCTTTTCTCAAACTCTGCAGGGTTCTCTTTTAACAATTCGAGTTGTTTTATGTTAAGCGGAATTATTTTTAATCTTTCAGTTATTAGCTCAAACATTTTAATTTTTTTATTTAAAGATAATAAAGAAAAAGTAATTGAATTACATTGTGAAATTGGAAGTTGTAAAAACAAAACGCTTCATTTATTTTAACCGTTGATGAAATCAGAAAATGAAAAAACATTAAGCCAGTCTATTCAATATTTAAAATCTGTTGGACCCAAGCGCGCGTTATCGTTTAATAAAATCGGCATTGAAACCATTAGAGATTTACTTTTTTACTTTCCCTCGCGGCATCTCGATAGAACAACAACTTTAACATCCGCAAAAGCATACGGCTATTTGATGAACGGCTACGAAGGCGAGATAACAATTGTCGCAAAGGTTTATGACAAAGAAAAGATTCGATACGGTAGAAAAGAATTATTGAAAGTTCAATTTAAAGACGCGGGCGGATTTTTTGAATGCGTTTGGTTCCACGCGGTAAATTATTTTTATAAGGTTTTTGAAGAAGAAAATATTTTTGCAATATCCGGCAAACCGCAACTCTCAAAATATAATAATTTGCAATTTGTTCATCCCGATTATGATAGAATAACAGACGACGAATCTCAAAGTTTTTTGAACACTGGTAAAATAATTCCTTTTTATAAAATACCTAAGGAGCTTAAAGAAAAAAATATAGGCGATCTTAGCCTGCGAAGAATAATTCACAACGCTGTTGAAGACTATGTTGATATTCTTGAAGAAACTTTGCCTGAATTTATTTTGGAAGAAAAGAAATTAATGGGAATAGCGGAGGCGGTAAAAAATTTTCATTTTCCAAATAACACTGCAAAATTTCACTCGGCAAAAAATAGATTTAAATTTGAAGAATTATTTTATCTTGAATTATTAGTCGCTTTAAGAAAAAAGAATTATCAAACCAAACAGAAGGGATTATCTCTTAAAGTTAAATCATCATTGCTAAATGATTTTTTAAATACTCTTCCCTTTCAATTAACAAATGCGCAATTAAAAGTTCTGCATGAAATAAGAATGGAAATGGAATCGCCCGCGCCGATGAATAAGCTTCTTCAGGGAGACGTGGGAAGCGGCAAAACTATAGTAGCCTTAATCGCAATGCTAATAGCTATTGATAATGGCTATCAAGCCGCGCTTATGGCGCCGACAGAAATTTTAGCCGACCAGCACGCTAAGAATATTTTTAATCTTTTAAAAAATATTTCAAACAGAAAAATTAAAATAAGTTTGCTTATAGGTGGACAAAAAAAATCGCTAAAAGATTTAAACTTAGAAAATATAGAAAGTCAGGAAGCGGATATTGTAATAGGCACTCATGCTTTGTTTGACGATAAAGTAAAATTTAAAAAACTTGGAATTGTAATTATTGACGAGCAGCATCGTTTCGGCGTTGCGCAGCGGGCAAAATTATTTAGCAAAGGAATTACCCCCGATGTAATTGTTATGAGCGCTACTCCTATACCGCGCACACTTTCACTTACAATTTACGGCGACCTTGATGTTTCTGTTATTGATGAAATGCCTACAAACAGAGAAAAGATAAAAACTCTTTTGCGCGGCGAAACTAAGCTGCCGGAAATTTATAAATTTATAGTTGATAAAGCCAAAGAAGGATGCCAATCATTTATTGTTTATCCGCTTGTTGAGGAATCAGAAAAATTAGAGCTTAAAGCGGCGCAAACTTTTTATGATGAACTTTCAAAAACTTATCTTAAAAATATTAAAGTTGGATTAATACATGGAAGAATGACTTGGCAGGAAAAAGAAATGGTAATGAATCAATTTCTTAATAAAGATTTTGACGTTTTAATTTCTACAACTGTTATAGAAGTTGGGATTGACATACCAGATTCAAATATTATTTTGATTAATAACGCGGAACGCTTCGGACTTTCACAGCTTCATCAGCTTAGAGGACGCGTGGGACGCGGCGATAAGCAGGCTTATTGCATTTTAGTAGCTAAAGATTCTTATGCTTCAATAAACAACAAATTCAATTTTGATTTTGAATACTTATCTCCCGCTCAAATGGAAAAAAACAAAACGTTAATTAGGATGCAGACAATGGTAAAATATCTGGATGGTTTTAAGGTTTCCGAAATTGATTTAAAGCTTCGAGGTCCCGGAGATATTTTCGGCACAAAGCAAAGCGGCTTTCCCGAATTAAAGTTTGCTGATATTTTAAATGATTCTGAATTAATAATAGAAGCAAAAGAAATTGCATTTAAAATAATTAACGACGATCCCAATCTTCAAAAACAAAATAATCTTATCATAAAAAAAACTCTTACCGAACATTATAAAGACAATCTTAAGTACGCCAACATTGCATAAATTATTATTAAAAATATTTTTTGATATAATATTTCTGTGATTAAAAAAAATTTCTTAAAATAATCCTGTTTAAAAGTTGATTAATAATTTTTTTTAATTTTAATTTCGTGTGCAAAAAAAATTTTATTGTTTTAAAAATATTTTTTTTATTAATCTTTAAAAACATTTTCAATTTTTTTTGTTTGAACTTTAAAATTTGTTGACTTAGAAATTATAATAGTTATATTTGTAAAAATTTTTTAAGGAAAAAATATTTTATCTTCTTTGACTAACTCAAGACTGAACGTTGCATTAACTTTTAATGTAAAACCTGAAACTGAATCCTCCCAATTGGTTGATCAGACTTTCCTTGAAGGAGTACCCTCTTTCCAAAACAATCCCAAAGTTCAATCACAAAAACAAATTGACGCGTATGCTGAGTGGGATACCTGGGATACTATTAACGCCGTAAAGCAGGCGCTGGAATGTTACAGCAGCGTTACATTAATTGAAGCCGATCTTTCTTCCTTTCAAAAATTAATTGATGCAAAGCCCGATATAGTTTTTAATATAACCGAAGGTTATAACGGCGTTAGCCGCGAAGCGCAGATTCCCGCAATGCTGGATATGCTTCAGATACCTTACACAGGTTCCGATCCTTTAACGCTGGCTATTTGTCTGGACAAAGCGCGCACCAAAGAGATTTTGTCTTATCATAAAATACCAAATGCAAAATTTATTATTGCAGATAATTTAAACCAGATTTCTAAAATCGATTTAAAATTTCCTTTGATTGCAAAACCAATTTCAGAAGGTTCAAGCAAAGGAATTTTCTCTTCTTCATTTGTAAAAAATCAGAAAGAACTTACAAGCGAAGCAGAGAGAATAATATCTGAATATAATCAGCCGGCATTGATTGAAGAATTTTTGCCGGGAAAAGAATTTACTGTTGCAATTATTGGAAATGGAAGCGATGCAAAAGTTCTTCCAATAGTTGAAATAAATTATAAAGATTTTCCCGATGATTTTATTCCGATATATTCTTACGAAGCTAAATGGATTTTGGATACTAAGGAAAATCCGCTGGATGTTTTTTCTTGTCCCGCTCAAATTGATTCAAAGCTCGAATCAAAAATCAAAGAGACAGTTTTAAAAACTTACAATGTTTTACGCTGTAAAGATTGGAGCAGAATTGATGTTAGAATGGATGCGGATAACGAGCCGAATATAATTGAAGTGAATCCTTTGCCGGGAATACTTCCTAACCCTGAGGAAAATTCTTGTTTTCCGAAGGCGGCTCGAACTGCCGGTTTAAATTATAATGATATGATTAACTCTGTTCTTTTAGCGGCGGCTAAAAGACATAAATTATTATGAAGACAAATTCAAAAATTTTAATTTGCTACAATTCTCCCGTTAGTATTTTTTCTGTTTATAATGGGAAGTTGGAAAAAGGAAGCGCGCCCGCTCAAGATCTTTCAGAAAGCGGCTTTACTAAGGAACTTGGAATTATCACCGAGAGCTTAAAGAAAAATTTTCTTGAAGTTGATTCGCTTGCCGTTACAGGTAATATTGAAAATACAATTGCAAAAATTACTGATTATCATCCCGATGTTATTTATAATTTTGTTGAATCCGTTGACGGCGTTGCTTCTTATGAATATTGCACCGCCGGAGTTTACGAACTTTTAGGTTTTAATTATACCGGCAACATTCCTCCCTGTCTCGGCAATTGTTTAAACAAGGAGAGGACAAAAAATATTTTACGCTCCTTCGGAATTAACACGCCTAAATCTCTTATCATTAATAAAAAAAATTCATTGGAAGAAAATTCGTTCAATTTAAAATTCCCTGTAATTTTAAAATTATTAAATGAAGACGCCAGCATCGGCATTTCTGAATTTTCTGTAGTTAATAATTTTGAAGATGTTAAAACAAGGTTAAAATTTTTGTTCAACACTTACAGGCAAGATATTATTGCTGAAGAATATATTGACGGACGCGAACTGAATGCAGCCGTTTTAGGCAATACCATTCTCCCTATTTCAGAAATTCAATTTAAAGGTTTGCCGAAGGGATTACCAAAAATTGTAACCTACGACGGCAAATGGATTGAAGACAGCGTTTATTATCAAAACACAAAACCGAGCTGCCCCGCAAAAATTTCAGATGCGGTAAAATTAAAAGTGGAACAGACCGCTCTGTCGGCGTTTCAAGCTATGAACTGCCGCGACTATGCCCGCGTTGATATCAGGTTAAGTAAAAATAATGTTCCCTATGTTATTGAGGTTAATCCCAATCCTGATATTTCAACTGACTCCGGTTTTGCGCGCGCGGCATCGGCGGCAGGATTAAATTACAGCGACTTACTTTTTACGATTGCAAATTTTGCACTGGCAAGAAAATTGAATGATACGAAAAATAAAGCAAGCTGACGTAACAAAGCTTAAAAATATTTTGGATAGAATTCCAAACTTCTCTAATGAAGAAGTTAACGTTGCAATGGAGTTAATTGAGATTGCAGGATTCAATGAACAGCAAAACGATTATAACATTTTTGTGTTTGAAGATGAAGATGAAAATAAACTGTGGGGCTACCATTGCGTTGGGCGCCGCCCATTAACCGACGGAGTTTATGATCTGTATTGGATTGTTGTCGATCCCGATTCTCAAAAAAAAGGAATTGGAAAAATTTTATTGGATCATGCAGAAGAATTTGTTAAAGAAAAAAAAGGAAGATGGGTTCTTGCCGAAACATCTTCAAAAGAGAGTTACACAAAAACAAGAAATTTTTACTTGAGAAATAATTACTCAATTATAACCCAGATAAACGATTTTTACTCATTGGGCGAGAGCCTAATAACTTTCGGTAAATATCTAGATAACATAAAACAAACAGAGGGTTAATCATGGAACTGTGGCAGCAGATGGTTAGAGACAGCGTTCATTCGGTTGATGAACTTGTGGATAAATTTGGAATCGACAGAAAGGTCGCTGAAGATCTCGATGAATTTTTTCAAGCTCGAATTAATCCATATTATATGAGCCTAATCCGATATCCGGGCGATCCCATTTGGCGCCAATGCGTTCCCGATAAAGCAGAGCTTGATGATTTTGACGCTGAAGAAGATCCGCTGATGGAAGATGCAATGAGCCCGGTTCCTAATATTACACATCGCTATCCTGATAGAGCGCTTTTTCTTGTTACCAGCCAATGCGGTTTGTACTGCCGTTTCTGCACAAGAAAAAGAAAAGTAGGCGATTATGAAAAAATTTCTATGAAGGGCTTAGACAGCGCCTTCAAATATCTTGAGCAGCATTCTGAAATTAGAGATGTAATTTTATCTGGCGGCGATCCTTTAATGTTAACAGATACTATGCTGGAAAAAATATTAAAGCGTTTAAGAGAAATTCCACATATAGAAATTATTAGGCTGGGTTCCAAAATGCCCTGCGTTCTTCCGCATAGAATTACGGACAGTCTTTGCAGCATGCTGAAGAAATATCATCCGATTTATATTAACACACATTTCAATCATCCGTGGGAAATTACGCCTGAAAGCAGCAAGGCTTGTGAAATGCTGGCAAACGCGGGCGTGCCGGTTGGCAACCAGATGGTTTTAATGAAAGACGTAAATGACGAGCCGGCAATTGTAAAAGAATTAATGCAGAAGCTGCTGCGAATTAGAGTGCGCCCTTATTATATGTATATGGCTGATGAAACAAAGGGAGCTAACCACTTCCGCACTTCAATTGAAACCGGTTTAAATATAGTTGAAAATTTGCGCGGACATACAAGCGGATTAGCAATTCCTCATTTTGTAATTGACGCGCCCGGCGGCGGCGGTAAAATACCGATTCTGCCAAACTACGTTCTTCATCATGATGAAGATAAAATTATTTTAAGAAATTATCAGAAGAAAGTTTATTCTTATAAAAACTATAAAGATAAAAACAATCCTCCCAAGATTACCGGCAATGGAAAATTAAAGAAGTCCTCGCCAATAGAAAAAACTTCTAAGCCAAGAATAACAAAAATTAAAAAAATTACTGTGCGAGAATTTGAGGGAGTGGAGAATTAAGATTAATTCCTTAAATAAAATTAAAATAGCCGGATTTATTCCGGCTATTTCTTAACCAATATCGAATTTAAATCCGATTTTTAAAAAAGTTAATTAAGCAATTTTAACTTACAATTTTTCAGCCATTCAACAATTAATCCTTTCAGCCATTCATCTTTTAATTTTTTAATTCCTCCAGCGTATCAACCGCCGGTTCTTCGTTTTCCGCGGTTATAATTTTAACCATATCAATTTCCAAACTTTCAATAGGCGCTTCTACTATTCGTCCCAGTTCAATTCCGTTTCTAAAAAAAATAAAAGTGGGAATAAGTTCAATATTCAAATCTTCTAGCGAGTCACCATTCATAGTTTTATTTCTATCAACGCTGTAAATGGTTAAAAATTCTTGAGGGAAATTTAAGCCGTCAATTATCTTTAAAAACCTGGGGACTTCCCTTCTGCTGTCGCTGCACCAGGTTCCCATTACAATTGTAATATTCACATCGGCTATCAATGTTGTATCTTCAAAAAGCGGCTGCAATGCATCGATATCAACATCGTAATTTTTATATTCGGAATCATACCACCATGAAAATGAAGTATCGTTAAAAGCGGGGCGCGTTGTGTAACCAATTAACATAGGCTTGCCCGATTCATCATCAACTACAATTTTATTTTTATTTTGAAAGTCGGGAACATCCTGTGCCGATCAATTTTAAGCAGAAGAAAATTAAAAACGCAAAAACTAAATTTAATTTCATAATCTATCTCACTTGTTAAAAGAATGTTTTCTAAGATCAATTCCCCACAATAATTTATTTCTTAAAGTTTCATAATAACTTGCCTGCGAGGTATGAATTATTTTTAACGGCCGTTTACTTTTTTTTATTTTTAATTCAAGCGGCGGGGCAAAACCGAAAACTCTTTGTCCATCGCAATTAATTTGAACTTTATCATGAAGCGAATCTGCCCGAATAATAATTTCCTGATCGCCCGGTAAAACCAACGGGCGCATAGTTAAGCTGTGCGGAGAAATTGGCGAAAGAGTAATTACATCGGCTTTGGGACTTACAATTGGTCCGCCGCACGAAATTGAATAACCCGTTGAGCCGGTTGGCGTAGCTGCTATTATTCCATCTGAAGATAAAGTTGTAACTAATTCTCCCTCAACTTTAATGGTAATTTCAATCATCTTGGGCCAGCCGCCTTTATCAATTACAATATCATTTATTGCGTAAAGGGTTTCAACTTTATGCGCAATGCACTCGCCTTCGATAATCATCCTTTCTTCAATTGAATAATTATTGTTTTTAATATCTTCAATTAAAAAATCCATTTGATTAATATTTATTTCCGCAAGAAATCCCAGCTTGCCGAGATTAACGCCAAGTATCGGCTTGTCATTAAGCTGCGCAAGGTTAGCGGAAGCAAGCATGGTGCCGTCGCCGCCAATAGAAATAATCATATCGCTTTTTTCAGCAAGCTCTTCATTTGAAATATAAATTTTTTTGCGCGCATCTTTGGCAATTTCGTTTTGGTTTTGAAGTAAAGAAGCGCCGAGTAAAAAATCGAAGCCGGCTTTTTTTAATTTCTCAACTAACGATGAAACAACTTGAACTGCGCTTGGTTTATTCGTGTTTGCAATTATTCCAATTTTCATTTGTCCGCCTTTTCTATTTAGAAAAATCTATAAAATTTTTTTTACAAGAATTAAGATTCAATTTGATGACTATTACTTTCTCAAATTATTCCTAAATACTTTTGCATACATTAATTTTAATTCTTTAATTGTTTCATTCATGTATTCTTCTTCATACCCGGTTAAGTTTCCCTTTGTTTTTAGGTGAAGCATATCGAGCGTATCAATTGCGAATTTAGCGTACTCGACATTCATTTCTGATTTTTTTGAAACCGGATTTTCCAGCTTCCCCATCGACATTAAAGCTATATGCTGGTTTTGATTTACGAGTTGAATAAATAATAATGAATTGTGTTCCGTCGGTTCCATTTTTATTCCGCCTTTTTAAATTTAAGCTCCCAAAGTTTAGCATATTTTGTAAAGACATACGCAGATGAAAATACCGCTAATATAAAACCATGAATGCCGTCGAGAAAACCTTTTTTTAAAAAAAACATTTTTAGAAAAATAAACAGCGGACGGATTAACAAATCAGATAATGAAAAGGGATATCTTTTTTCCGCCAATTCTTTTGCGGCAAGAGAAGTGTAGCTATTAAATTTTTCAAAGTAGTGAAGAATATTTGGGTCGGTGAAATGCTCAATATCATTTTTTAGTTGACCTGCTTCTCCACTGCAAATTAAATGTTCGTGAACGTTGTTATCGCTGAACTTTACATAATTTTTATTGAATAACCTTTTCACTCTATCGGGATACCAGCCGCTGTGCTTAATCCATTTACCAAGAAAATATGCTTTACGCGGAATTGAGTAAACATTAAATCTGGGCAGAGATATTTTAAATTCATTCAACTCATTCAATAATTCATTCGTTAAAGCTTCGTCGGCGTCAATCCACAAAACCCAATCGTTCGAAGTCTTGCTTAAAGCATACTGCTTGGTTTTTGCGTACCCCGTCCATTCAACAACCTCATATTTTATTTGAGGAAATGATTTCACAATTTCAAGTGTTGAGTCGGTAGATTTACTATCAACTAAAACGATAATTTCATCAATGCAGCTTAGCTGGCTGGCGATGCACTTTTCAATGTTGCGCGCTTCATTCTTTGCAATTATTATTGACGAGAGATTCATTTAGATAGGTGGTTTTTCAGCAAAAATTAAAAACTATAAAATCCATATTAAATTTATTAAAGATTAAAGCGCATTGCCAATTCAGCCGCGCTGCTTCAGGTATAAATTCAAAATTATTTTATCTATATTTGATTAAAATAATTATAATTAATCTCACATGGGTTTCATCTTAAAAAAAAACGAGCCTCGTATTTTATTCAAGCCTCCATTATCTCCTCAAAATAACTTCAATCTTCAACAAAACATTTGATGAATCATTTTCAAAATATATATCAAAACATTCGATCTAAAATAAACGCAAATTCCGCCTCAGAAATGGGCTGGGTTTTTTTAGGACAGGCGTTAGCATTGATTCTAGGATTCGCAATTTTAAAAATACTTTCAAAAATGGGCGCATCCGATTTTGGAATTTATTCTTTGATAATAACCGTGATTGCTTTTTTTGGTTTAATTTTTTACGGACCAATTCAACAGGGTTTTTTAAGATTCTATTATGACTACGCTGAAAAAAATAAATCAGCAATCTTTATTAAACTCATTTACAAAATTTTACTTATTTCAGCCGGCGCGCTTTTTATCTTATCCATCCTATCATTAATTATTACAAACATTTTTGAGCTAAAAGAATACTCGCTTCTATTTTTTTTAGCGGGAGTTTATGTTTTTACATTTAAGATAAATGAGTTCTTCAATTCAGCGTTAAACCTAATAAGAAAGAGAAAAGTAAACTCGCTGCTGCAAGGCTCGGAAAAAATAATTTCCATTGCTTTGTTATTTTTTTTATTGATAAATAAATATTTAACTCTTGTTAACGTTTTAACAATTTTAATTTCAGTAACATTTATTTTTTCAATTGTAAAATATTTATTCTTTAACAGATACATCCCCGAAGAAAATACACTCGATAATATTTCTATTAAAAAATCACAATCCGAAATACGCGCTAAAGTTTTTAAATATATTTTTCCATTTTTGTTGTGGGGCCTAGCGGGATGGCTTCAGCAAAACGGCGAGAAATGGATTATTGCAAATTATCTTTCAACCGCGGATGTTGGCATTTATGCAATTATGATTGCGCTTGCGAACGCACTGGTATTAGCTCCCTACAATGTTATAAATGAATTTGCCATGCCGATTATTTATCAGCAATTTTCGGATTTAAATAATAAACAAAAAGTTTTGACGGGTAGATGGTATATAAGAATTAATATGCTTTTAATTTTTTTAATTTCAATTGGCTCAACTGCCGTTACATACATTTGGGGGAAAGAATTAATAATAATAATTAGTAATTCTTCCTACGCTGTTTATTGGAAACTGCTCCCGCTAATTTGCCTGGGCTTGGGATTATTTCTTACCGGTCAAGCGCAGACTCTTTTAGGATTGGCGCTAAATAAACCTGATAAATATATAATTCCCAAAATTGTAATTGGCATTGTTTCGGTTGCGCTGAATATAATTTTGATAAATAAATTTGGTTTAAGCGGAATAGCTTACACAATAATAATTATAGGTTTAGCTTACGTTATTTATATTGCGTTTGTGAATAAAAATATTTTATCCTCTAAAACTTTGATTAAATAAGCGGACTGATGAAAATTATTTTAGCGATAGTAAAATATGATTACGGCGTTGAAGCGCGCGGCTTTGGCTATGAATATTATAATATCTATTTACCTTTGTGCGATGTTTATGGAGAAGAAAATATTTTACTTTTTGATTTCTATTCGGAATTACAAAGCGCCGGCAAAGATGCAATGAATAAAAAGCTAAAAGAATTGATTGAAAGTGAAAAACCCGATTGCGCTCTGTTCTGCTTATTTGAAAATGAATTTGATAAAAATATTATTCAATCATTAAAAGAAAAAACCAAAACGGTTGTGTATTTTTTTGACGACCCTTGGCGGCAAAAATTTGTACGACGGTGGATAAAATATTTCCACTATTTTTCTACGCCCGATTATTATATGTTCCGCAAATACAAATTGGAAAACATTAACAATGTTATCTATTCTCCCTTCGGATATAATTCATCATTTTATAAAAAGATTGATGCAAAGAAGATTTATGATGTAAGTTTTGTTGGCGGTTATAGTCCATTAAGAAAATGGATTATTAAAAATTTAAAGGATGAAGGATTAAAAGTAAATGTTTTCGGAAGAGGCTGGGGCGGCGAAGCAAATTGGATTTCGCAGGAACAGATAGTTGAAGTTTTTAATCAATCAAAAATTAATTTGAATCTTTCAAACGCAGTTTATAGCGATTTTAAATTTTTGCTTTGGGCGGCAAAGTCTCCCAAAAATATGAAGCAGCTATTCTTTTTAAAAAAAGAAAAGAGCAGGTAAAAGGAAGACATTACGAAATAAATGGCTGCGGCGGTTTTCAGTTAAGCTATTTTATTCCGGGATTAAATTTAGCTTTTGAGATTGATAAAGAAATTGCTGTTTACGAAGATATAAATTTTGTTTCTGATTCAGTTAGGTTTTATTTAGAAGATGAAGAGCTAAGAAATGCTATTGCAAGCAAAGGTTATGAAAGATCTTTAAAAGATCATTCAGCGCAAAATTATTTAAATAATTTAATAACAAAAGTTACAGCTTAAATATTGTCAGTTAAAAATATACATTACTATTTAAATCTTTTCGGATTTTATCCGAGAAAATTTATCTATTCAACTAAAGGAATTTCCCCTTTCATAAAAAATTATTTTGAGTTAAAGAAGCAAATAAATTCAAACAATGTTTTTAAAATAAAAAGTTTTCATCCTTGCCTGGATGATCGTTTTGACACTGCCGGGTCTGTGCCTCTTCATTATTTTCATCAAGATTTATTTGTCGCTAATAAAATTTTTATGAGCAATCCTATTAAGCATACCGATATAGGTTCAAGGATTGACGGGTTCGTTGCTCACGTTGCCTCTTTTAGAGAAATTGAAATTTTCGATATTCGAAAAATGAATGACAAAATTAAAAATGTGAAATTCGTTCAAGCTGATTTAATGGATGAAAATTTTAAAATGGAAAATTACTGCGATTCAATTTCTTGTCTTCACGCAATAGAGCATTTTGGTTTGGGAAGATACGGCGATAACGTTGATGTGAAAGGCTATTTAAAAGGTTTGAATAATATATATAAACTGCTTAAGCAAAACGGAAAATTTTATTTTTCAACGCCAATCGGGAAACAAAGAATTGAGTTTGACGCGCATAGAGTTTTTTCAGTTAAGTATCTTTTAGAATTGTTTAAAGGAAAATATTCTCTAAATTCGTTTTCATACATAAATGATCAAAATGTTTTATTTGAGAATGTTGAATTGAATGAGCGGGTAGTGCAAAATAATTTTAATTGTAATTACGGCTGCGGAATTTTTGAAATGACAAAGGTTTAAGAAAAATAATTGCTGAACAATAATATCAAAGACGTGAATTTTTAATGAATAACTTTTTTAAAAAATTAGCTTTCAAACTTACGGGAAATAAATTAACTCAAAAGTTATTGGAGAATAATATTTCTCTCTCTCAAAAATTGCTAGGAATTGGTTACGGAACCAACGTAGAAAACAGCGGCGAAATGGTGATAATAGAAAAGCTGCTGGAATTAAATAAACCTGAAGTAACAATATTTGACGTTGGAGCAAACAAGGGAGATTTTTCTCAAATGATTTTATCTCATTTAACCGGGATACAAAATTTTTATCTTCATTCATTTGAGCCATCCAAAATAACATTTGCGGAATTAAGAGCTCGAATCAAAAAACAATCTCACATTCATTTAAACAATTTTGCTCTTGGTAAAAATGAAACTACTGCAGATCTGTTTTATGAAAAAGCTGGATCAGGTTTAGCTTCGCTTGCAAAAAGAAATTTAAGCCACTTAAATATTGATTTTAATGAATCGGAAAAAGTTGACGTAAAAACAGTTGACGCCTATTGCGCTGCCAATAAAATAAAGCTGATTGATCTTTTAAAGATTGACGTGGAAGGTTACGAAATGGATGTGCTTTCCGGCAGCGTTGAAATGTTTGACGCCGGTTTAATTAAAATGGTTAGTTTTGAATTTGGCGGATGCCACATTGATACTCGAATTTTTTATCGGGATTTCTTTTACTTCTTTAAAAAATATAATATGAACATCTACCGGATTATTCCTTCGGCAAAATTAATTTTGATGAAAGATTACAAAGAAATGTATGAGCAATTTACCACCACTAATTTTTTTGCTTATTAAATTTAGCTGCGTATAAATGTTTGAAGAAAATTTTGAACCTCTTATATCCGTAATTATTCCGTCATACAATTCTGAGAAATACATTTCAGAAACTATTCATTCCGTTTTAAACCAGACATATCAGCGTTTTGAAATTTTAGTTGTCGATGATTCCTCCGAAGATTCGACTTGTGAAGTTGTAAAAAAAATTGCGGCAAAAGATAAGCGTATTAATATTTTCAAAATTGAACACAGCGGCGCGCCTTCTATCCCAAGAAACTTCGGAATAAAAAAAGCTAACGGAGAGCTTATTGCTTTTATTGATTCGGATGATTTATGGGTAAAAAATAAACTTGAGCGCCAGCTAAAATATTTTAAAAGATTCCCTGAATTAATTTTTGTCTATTCGATGAGCGTTACGTTTGGTGATGTTTCAATTTTTTCATCTTACTACGAAGTCCTGCCTTTAACTTTTAGAGCAGCTCATACCAGAAATGATTTAATTAACGGCGGCAATTCTATTCCGCTTTCCACCGTCATGGTTTGGACAAATAAATTGCGTGAGATAAATGGTTTTGATGAAGACCCGGAGTTAAATATCGGCGAAGATTATGACTTGTGGATTAGGCTAAGCAGTTTGGGGAAATTTATTTTCATCCCGCGCATCCAAACTTATTATAGAATTCATCAAAAACAATTATCAAATAATTGGGAAGTGAATAAAAAAAAATTAGAATATCTTGCCAAGAAAAGGAATTTAAAACTCCCCGCATATAATTATTATAGGGACAAAGGATTGCCAATTAGAATTGCAAGAAATTCAATTCATATTTTAAATTTTATTTGGGTAAAATTTATATCTCTTTTTGACAAAATTTAATTAATGAAACAAGAAAAGAAAAATATTTTATTTGTTTCCGCTATGCAAAGCTGGGGCGGCGGCGAGGAATTTATTTTAAAGCTTGCTAAATATTTGGTTGATTTTAATTTTGTTATCGCTTCTCCTCCGGGCGAGGCTGAAAATATTTTTAAAGAAAACAGATTAAATGTTTTTGTTATAAAATCACTTTCAAAGGTTTATAAAACGAATGACAACTGGAATTCTCTTTCTAAAATAAAAATGATATTTAAAATTAAAATTTCATTCTTCCCTTTATCTTATCTTTTAAATAGAAGTAAAGTTAATCTGATAATTGCCAACGGAAACTTTGCCGCTTTGTTTTCAATCATTCCGGCTTTCATTTTAAAGAAAAGATTAATAGTTATTCAGCATTTAATTTATAACCGTGATAGTTTTGAAAGTAAGTTGTTAAAACTTATAATTAAATTTTCAGATAAATTTATTTGTGTTTCAAATGCGGTAAAAGAAAATATTATTTCAATTATTGGTGAAAGAAGTAATCAAAGATATAATCAAAAGCTAATTGTAATATACAATGGTATCGAACTGCCGGATGAAAAATTATTACTTAAAAAAGGCAACGATGATAAAATTAAAATCGGAGTGGTTGGTTCAATAATTAGAATTAAAGGAATTGATTTAGTGATTGACGCTTTGACTGAAATTGTTCAGCAAAATTCTAATGTGCATTTATTTATTTATGGGACGACAAATAATCAAGCAGACTCCCTTGAGTTTAAAAAAGAATTAGAAAATAAAATTGAAGTTCATTCTCTAAAAAACAATAATCACTTTATGGGATATGAAAACAATAAATTAAAAATTTACAACTCTTTGGATATTGTAATTAATTATACAACAATTCCTGAAGCTTTCCCTTTTTCTGTTCTTGAAGGAATGTCATTTAATAAAATTGTTATCGCCGCAAACATTGGCGGACCAAAGGAAATTATTTTAGAAAATGAAAATGGCTTTTTGGTTGAGCCTAATGATGTAGTTTCACTCAAACTAAAAATAGAATTTCTAATAAACGAATTACGGTTAAACCGATTAGGTTATATTAAAATAAACGCCCGAAAAACAATTGAAGATAAATTTAACTTGCCCATTTTTTTGAAAAACTATAAAGAACTTTTTAAAACCCAGCTTAATATATGTCGCAGATGAAGACTAGAGGTAAAAAAAAATTAAAATTATTTGATAGGTACTTAGGAATACCCCTTGTCTTTCTTTTGGGGATAACCAAAAAGAAAAAACAATTACCGCAGAAAATTAAATCTGTGGGGATTCTTTTAACTCCCGCCATAGGCGATACTATTTTAATAGGCGCGCCTTTAACAGAATTAAAACAAAAATTAAAACCCGACCAAATTATATTTTTTGTTCCTGATGAAAATAAAGAAGCAGCTGAAATAATAGATGTAGCGGATAAAATCATAACAATAAATTTATTTAGACTTCCAGAAACTATAAAAAAAATCAGACGATTTTCTTTTGATGTTTTTATTGATTCAGCGCAATGGGCTAGAATAAATTCCCTTTTAACTTTTTTTTCCAAATCAAAGTATAAAATTGGATTTGATACCCAAAGGCAATACAGAAAATACGTTTATGATTCTACTGCTGAGCATTCGGATAAAGTGCATGAGATTGAAAATTATAGAAAATTAATTTCATTCGCTGGAATTAACTCAAATGCAATGCCTGCAATAAATATTCATTCTGAAATTGATCCACAAAAAATCTCCATTCATTTAAAACCCGGCGGATATCTTTCATATTTGAAACAATGGCCAAAACAAAATTGGATTGAAGTCGTACAATATTTTATCTCAAGAAAATTTAATGTGTTTTTTACGGGGTCATCATTTGATGTTAGCGATATTGATGAATTCATTAATAATTTTCCTAATAAAAATAATTTATTTAATATCGCCGGCAAATTTACTTTGAGTGAGACTGCCGTTCATTTAAAAAGTTCTATGCTCGTAATTAGTGTAAATACAGGAATTATGCACATAGCTTCTGCAGTGGGCGCTAACTTGATTGCATTACACGGTCCCACTAACCCGCGTAGATGGGGTCCCTTAAACGAAAATTCTATTTCTATACAAAGCAACTATCCTTCAGCCCCTTGTTTAAATTTAGGGTTTGAATATAACTGTGATGATAGAACAGGCGAATGTATGAAAGCAATTCAGGTTTCTGAAGTATTGAAGGAGATATTTTTTTTCCTTGATGAAAATAAAATTAACCCAAATAATTAGTTTGTTTATTTTTAAAAACGGATAATAATTTAAATCATTTTAATGATAGCAAATAAAAAATCAATTTATTATTTACGATTATTTTTAGATCTGGCGCTGTTAAACATTAGCTTCGTAACAGCGGCAATGTTAGCGCAGCCGTTTGAAATTCTGCTTTCGCGAACATATATGTTTGTTCTTTTAACGGCTTTAAATTTTTTGTGGTATTTCACTTCAAACGTCGTAAATTTTTATGAGGATTTTGGCTCCCGATTATATTCTTTTCAATTTACAAATATTTTAAAAATTGTAATTGTACAAGCTGTCGCCGCAGTTTTATTTATCTTCTTAAAAAAGGAAGATCTATTTACCAGAAATTTTTTAGTCTATTATACGCTCGGTTTAGTTATTCTCGTAAGCCTGCGCATTCAAATATTAAAGCTGATTGTTTATAGTAAAAAAGTTAGAGAAAAAAATAATAGGAATTTAATTATAATCGGCGCCAGCGAAGCGGGGAAAACTTTTTCCGATATGATTCAAAATAACATAGGCTTAGGCTACAACTTCATTGGCTTTGTTGACGACAATTTAGAAAGCAATGAAAAAGTAATAGGCAAAATAAATGAACTTGATTCCCTTCTGCAAAATAATTTGATTGATGAAGTAGTTGTAGCTCTGCCCTATTATGCTTCAGAACTTTTAAATGATATTTTAAAAATTTGCAACCGCCATGCAGTTAGAGTAAATATTATTCCCGATTATCTTCAATTCTTATCTAAGAAATTTAATATAAGTATGATTGGAAACTTGCCCATACTTTCAGTTAGAGACGAACCTTTAGCCGAAGCTCACTGGCGTTTTATCAAACGAAGCTTTGATATATTTTTTTCGATTATCATTTCCATATTAATTCTCTCATGGTTATTTCCAATAATAATTTTATTAATCAAATTAACATCAAAAGGATCGGCATTTTTTATTCAAGAACGTATGGGCGTTAATGACGAAATGTTCAAATGTTATAAATTTAGGACAATGAAAGAGGACAACAGCAAAACCAATTATCAGCCTGCAGTTCATGATGATCCAAGAATAACAAAATTAGGAAAATTCTTAAGGCGATCTAATTTAGATGAGCTCCCTCAATTCATTAATGTTCTAAAAGGGGATATGTCTGTTGTAGGGCCCCGTCCGCACACGCAAGTGTTTAATGATTTATATAAAAAAATGGTGAACGAATTAAAACTGCGGAGCTGGGTAAAACCGGGCATTACTGGCTGGGCACAAATCCATGGTTACCGTGGAGACGTAATAAATGTTGTTGAAAATACAAGACGAACGCAAAAAAGAATTGATTATGACATTTGGTATATTGAAAATTGGTCGTTTGGTTTGGATATTCAAATAATACTTTTAACCGTTTGGCAAATGTTTAAAGGGGAAACAAAGGGAGTTTAACGAGCAGTAATTTTGTAACTAATCCTTTTTAAAAATCCCATTAAAAAAAATTTTTACTCTCCTCATCAGCAAATCTTACAATGACATGTAGTTTTTACAAACGCCGATTATTTTGGTGGTAGAAATTACTAAGCCTATTAAATCCTTATAAAACCAATGATTATTAAGTAATAATTATTCGGTACAATAGTTGAACTCACACGCCTCAAAACCAATTTTTTCTTTTTTTTCTTTGGCTGAAATTTAATCTTTTAAAAATAAATTAGAGTAAAATATTATGGAGTGGACCATTTCAAAAAACGGTTTAAGGATTTTGGCGATATTTATTTTATCGTCATTTCTTTTCTTTTCATGTAAAGAAGATTCTTCGCAAGTTGTTGAAGGCGAAGAAACCGGCAACAATAATAACGAGCAACTTCTTACTTCAAATGTAACCGGACAAGTAATTAATAATTTAACCGGCTCGCCCATTGAAGACGCCGATGTGTTAGTAGTTAGCGATAACAATGTTTTGCCTTTAAAAACTGATACGCAAGGCAAGTATGCTGCGGCTATTGAATTATCTGCAAATATTAATATTGTGGTAGTTGTTACTAAAACGGGATTTTTATCCGATTCAACAAGCTCTTTTGTAATCGCGGGAAAAGATAAATCTGTTCCTATAATAAAACTTGTTCCTAAAAATACAGGCACTGTTCCTTCCGGGGATCCTGTTAGTATATTTTTAGAAGATCAATCATCTGAATTTATCGGCGTTAAAGAAAGCGGTTCTGAAGAAACTGCACGAATTACTTTTGTTGTTCAAGATTCTGCCGGCACTCCGATTGATTTAGACCATTCGGTTACTGTGACTTTTAAATTTGGAGCGCAGCCTGGGGGCGGAGAAGAGTTAAGCCCCGCAAGCGTTAAAACAAATAACAATGGCGAAGGCGTTGTAAATTTAACGAGCGGCACAAAAGCAGGCACGGTTCAAATTATAGCAGAGATACAATTGCCTAACAAAAAAATTACATCTCTTCCGGTAGGTATTTCAATCCACGGCGGCTTGCCGGATGATACTCATTTCAGCATAGCTCCCGCCGCAGTAAATTTTCCGGGCTATAATCTTTACGGCTTAACGGATGTAATTAGCGCTTACGTGGGAGACAAATATGCAAATCCCGTCCGCCCAAATACAGCGGTTTATTTTACAAGCACAGGTGGAATAATTGACGGTTCAACGCAAACAAATGAATTAGGTATTGGTTCGGTAGATTTAATTTCTGCAGCTCCCCAGCCGTTTCATCCAGTTTGGGGCGCAGGTTTTGCAACAATAACCGCATCAACAGCTGATGAAAACTCAGCTACAATAGAGGATGAAATTTTGGTGCTTTTCTCCGGAAGACCTACAATTGGAATTTCTCCAACCACTTTTTCTATTCCTAATTTGGGTTCGCAGTCATTTATTTATACAGTGCAAGATCAAAATGAAAATCCTTTAGCAGGAGGCACAACAATAACTGTTGAGGTTGATGGAGACAATGTAAAAACAACTGGTGAAAATTCAGTAACTCTTCCCGATACACAAAGCAAAAGATGGACTCAGTTTGGTTTTACTGTAAGCGATACTGATACAGCTCTTTTGTCTCGACCTGTCAGCGTTAAAATATTAACGAGCGGTCCAAACGGCGGAGAGCAATTAAGTATTGGCGGTACGGCAAAATAAAAATAAATAATTTTAGCAACTTACAGAAAGCAACACTATGGTTTTAATATATTTTTTTTCAGGTTTAGGTTTAATTTTTTCACTAATTTCTTTGATGATATTATTTGTAAAAAAGGACGTAAAGGCAGGGAATTTTGATATAGGGATTGAAGATTAACCGCTTAATTTTTTAAAAATATAAATTCAAAAAAAGCGCAGCAAACATTATCTTACCCCGTCAATTAATGGCGGGGTTTTTTATTTTTAAATTCCATCAATTAAAAAAATAATTGGTAAATGAATCAATTCAATTTTAAGCTTCTATTTACTTAATAATTAATTATTTCAAAATTTGTAAAAGTAGTGTAAATATTTATATTTTATTTTCAAGTTTTTATTCAACAAATGAGGTTTAGTATGGCGTCAGATTTAATTGCGCACGTTGAAATTCCAACTAAAAATTTAGATAAATCAAAAGAGTTTTTTCAAAAATTATTTGGATGGGATTTTAAATCATTCGGCAAAGGTTATCTTTTATTTAACACTCATAAAGGATTTACGGTAGGTTTAAGATCCGTTAAAAAAGTTTCAGCAGGTGAAACCACAATCTTTCATATTTTAGTGGATGATATTTCAAAATCGATAAAAACTGCTACAGAAGCAGGCGGCAAAATTTTCAGAGAAAAAACTACAATTCCGGCTATGGGGTACTATGCATTAATTAATGATATTGATGGTAATACCATTGGTTTATATCAAAAGAATATATAATTATTTTTTTCAGGTAAAATTTGCTTACTAATTCTAATTTTATTCAAACAGCTTTTTATTTTTTATTTTTCAAAATAATAAAGTGATTTATGAAAAACATATTTATTTGCTTTGTAATAATAGTTATATACAATCTACCTATAAATGCTCAGGGCGGTTATGAAATTGATCCTGGTTTTAAACAGCTGCCTGATATTGATTATACGGCGGAATCAACCGAGCTTTATTTTCCCGATGAAAAAGAAGAAGTTAAATCTATTGGGATGGGAAAAACTCAAGTTGCAAATGGAAAATATTATAACGCAATGATGAGCAACCCCGCTTTTCTCGGTAACAAAAAATTTTCGCTGGAAGCCTTGAGCTTACAGGCAAGCCTTCCGCCGGAAACTTTTAAAGCCGCCACTTTTTTAAATGATAATATAAATGAATTTAAAAAAGCTATTTCTCTTAAAGAAGTTTGGGATGCAGTAAAAGAATTTAAAGCAGCCGGAAATATTCAACAGCAGTTAGCTGCTTTGCAAAAAATACAAGATGGCTTAACCTTCCCTCGCGATCTTTTAAATAAAGTTGTGGGGAGCAGCGAATCGCCCACTACTCATGGTTTAAAAATAGTCCCCGGCATTGCACTGCAAGTGCAGAATTTTGGATTTTCACTTTATGCAGTTGGGCAATCTGGGTTTATTGTTCAGCAAAATCCGGTTGTTGATCTTCTTTTAAATGTACACATACCTAATGATTTAAATAACGCGCAGGAAGTCGCAGCCGCCGTAAATAGCATTGCCGGTTTGCTTCAAACATTAATTGATTCTAATGGTGATATAAGTTTTGAAGCTTATCCCGTAACTTATTCAGTTTCATATATTGATTTAGTTGCGGCGGCAGGCTATGGATTTAACGTAATGCCCAATTTTAGTTTGGGCGCGAATCTAAAAGTTATAAATAGAAGATTTTCCGCTAAAAGAATTGTTACTGATGACTTTGAACAAATCTTAAATATTTTTAAAAAAGATTTTGACGCCAATAAAACCGGGTTTACAATGGACGTTGGCGCTCTTTATAATTTTGATTTTGGACTTAGTCTTGGCTTGGCTCTTCAAAATATAATTCCCATGCAAACTTTAACTTCTACTATGAATGCGGAGATTACACAATCTGGTTATGATTATAAAAGAGATGCAAACGGAAAAATCATTTTAAACGCTAACCGCGATACTGTAATTCAAGCGGTTTCACAGAACATTAATTTATTTTTACCATTTGATTTGAAGTTGCCTTTATTAATAAACCTGGGCGCGACTTACGCAATCAATAAAAACTGGGACGCCTCTTTTGAATTAGCCGATGCAGCCAATCAAGATGATCGTTACGAATCATATGAAAATAGACTAAGGCTGGGAACCGAATATAGGTTGGAAACTTCAAGTAAGTTTGGCGCGGCTTTCAGAACTGGGTTAGCCGATAATCATTTGACTTTAGGTTTAGGCTTTAATATTTTCAATATCGTTCAAATAGACGCGGCATACGCTTTTGACAGCTATGTTCAAGAATATGCATACTTTGGTCAAATTAAATTTGGCTTTTAACTTTTTATTCACATTCTTATATGCTTAAATTAAAAATTGATTAAAACATATTTTTAATTTTCTTCCAAATTTTATTGCCTAAAAATTTTTCCGAGTTTGTTAAGATAGTTTTAATAAGATTTAAAACATCAGCGTCTCCCGCCCAATTTCTTCTTATTATTTTTGGATCAACAGTAAGCAGTAGATCATTTAAAACATAAGCCGTTAATGAAATATCATCTAAATACCCAAGCGGTCCTAAAAATGCTTCGGGCATTAAATCAATTGGAGAAATAAAATAGGCGATGACTAAACCTAATTTAATTTTTTTTGAAGACGGCACATCCTTATCCATTGTTAGCTTACAAAGCAAATGAAAAAGATCAGGCGCCACTAAAATGAAATTTGACCATTGACTTTTAATTCCCCCTTTAGTCTCTAACCAGCTCAAAACTTCTTTTCTTATCTTTACATAAAAATCATTTTGCTTTTCATCCATGCCTATCCTTCCAATTTTTATAATGAAAATAATAAAATATTTTTTAACTGATGTATAAAATATTATTTTAACGAAGTTCTTATCATCTAAAAAATATGCCCTAATCTAAAACAAACAATTTGAAAAACAATTCTTTCAGGATCAAATTATGCAAGAGCAAATTCAAAATTTTTTAACGGAATTAAGCGGCTACGTTTGGGGTCCGCCAATGCTGATTTTATTAGTCGGCACGGGAATATACTTAACGTTTATTTTAAAAGGATTGCAATTCAGCAAGCTGTTTCATTCGCTTTGGCTGGCATTAATAAAAAGAAAAGAAGATGGACATAACCCCGGAGATATTTCCCATTTTCAAGCTTTGATGACGGCATTAGCGGCAACTGTGGGTACGGGCAATATAGCGGGAGTCGCAACTGCAATTGCAGTCGGAGGTCCCGGCGCTTTATTTTGGATGTGGATAACGGGATTATTTGGGATGGCGACAAAATATGCCGAAGCGGTTCTTGCGGTTAAATATAGGGAGGTTGATAAGAACGGCGAGATGAGCGGTGGTCCGATGTATTATATTTCTAAAGGATTAAAACAAAAATGGCTTGGAGTATTGTTTGCAATATTTGCTTCCATAGCCGCATTCGGAATTGGCAATATGGTGCAGTCAAATTCGGTTGCTGATGCAGTGCAGCATTCATTTAACATTCCGTTTTGGATTACAGGATTAATTTTAGCGGGCGGAACTGCGTTAGTAATATTGGGCGGGATAAAAAGTATCGGACGCGTTACGCAAATACTCGTACCTGCTATGGTCGTATTTTATATGCTTGCCGCTTTGGTTGTTGTAATAATTCATATTGATCAAGTACCGACAGTAATTAATTTAATTTTAACCGAAGCTTTTTCAAGCACGGCGGCGGCGGGCGGATTTTCAGGCGCAACTGTGATGCTTACAATAAGAATGGGAGTAGCGCGCGGAGTTTTTTCAAATGAATCCGGTTTAGGCAGCGCGCCAATTGCTGCGGCTGCGGCGCAAACAAAACATCCAGTTACTCAAGCTTTAGTTTCTATGACTCAAACTTTTATTGACACAATTGTAGTTTGCTCATTTACAGGTTTTGCGATTCTTGTCAGCAATGTTTGGACTTCCGGGGAGACCGGCGTACCGCTTACTTCAAAAGCATTTGAAACTGCTTTACCGGGAAACTGGGGAGGAATTGTAGTTTCAATTGGAATAATTTTATTTGCTTATTCTACAATTTTAGGGTGGAGTTATTACGGCGAAAAGTCGTTGGAGTTTTTACTCGGCGCTTCTTCAGTTAAACCTTATAGAATTATTTTTGTTATTGCAGTTTTTTTCGGCGCCATTGCTAAACTTGATACTGTTTGGGCATTTGCTGATGTTATGAATGGATTAATGGCGCTGCCAAATTTAATAGCATTGTTGGGTTTGGGCGGAATAGTTGTCGCTGAAACAAAAAACTATTTTGAAAATAAAAGCAAATAATTTATTCAAATGTTTTGTTTTTTAAATTTGTAAAAAGTTTTTATTATTCCCATACTGAAGCATGCGTATATAAAATAGACGCTAATGTTTTGTTTTTTTCTTTCTTTTAACCCGCTAAAAATAATATTCCCTTAATATTCAACTGGCATACTTTATGTAATTTTGTAGAAGTTAAACTCTATACTCTGAAAAAACTAAAATTAGAAATAAAGGAGAAGCCATGGAGGAACTAAGACAGCAAATAGGGAAAATAATTGAAATGGAATATAAAAAAGCATTGAATAAAGGTTTGCTTAATCCCAAAGAAATAACTAATAAAATTTGGAATTTATTGTTGGAAGAAGATGCTATTTATGTTCCAGTTCCCGAATCAGCATCAGGTTGTTTTGAAGATTTTGAAGAATAGTGGCTCAATACGGCTAAATAATAGCTTAATATTGATAAAGTTATAAAATAATTTTAAATTGATCTCAAAATAGTTTCCAGCTGTTCTTCATTTTCAACAAGAACGGTTCTTGCTTTACTTCCATCATTTGGACCAACAATACCAGCCTCTTCCAACTGATCTACAATTCTGGCGGCGCGCGAGTAGCCTAATTTTAATCTTCTTTGAAGAAGAGAAACAGAACCCTGCTGATGTCTTACAATTACTCTTGCCGCGTCTTCAAACATTGGATCTAAATCCAAAAGAAAGCCCGCAGCGGATTCTTTTTTCTTATCATAAAGCGATGGCAAAAAATAAGGTTTTGAAAACGCCGGCTGTGAGTAAATATAGTTGGTTACTTTCTCAACTTCATCAGTTGAGATAAATGCATTTTGAATACGAATTGGTTTGGGCTGTCCCGTTGGCAAAAAAAGCATATCGCCTTTTCCTAATAATTGTTCCGCTCCATTCATATCTAATATTGTACGCGAATCTATTTTAGTAGCTACTTGATAAGCAACGCGAGCGCTAAAGTTTGCTTTTATAACTCCGGTTATTACATTTACTGAAGGACGCTGCGTGGCAAGTATTAAATGTATTCCCACTGCGCGCGCTAATTGTGCAAGACGCGCAATTGGTTCTTCAACTTCTTTGCCCGCAGTTATCATCAAATCAGCAAGCTCATCAATTATAACTACCATGTAAGGAAGAAAATGATGTTTCATTGTTTCTGTATCGGCGGGTTTACGCTTTGGGTCGGTTATTTTTTTATTGTAATCAACTAAATTTCTAACTCCCGCTTTGGCAAGTTTATCGTATCGTTTCTCCATTTCATATTCAACTGACTTGAGAAGCAAAACCGCATTTTGAGGATTTGTAATTATTTCTTCTTCAAGGTCAGGGGAAACGGCTAAGTAATGGCGGCGCAATTTATTGTAAAATGAAAGCTCGATTTTTTTAGGGTCAATCATTATCAGCTTAACTTCGGAGGGCTGTTTACAATAAAGCAAGCTGCTGATAATCATATTTATGCCAACGCTTTTGCCCGAACCGGTTGAGCCGGCAATAAGCATGTGCGGCATTTTTGTAAGATCCGCAACGTACACATCGCCATTAATTGTTTTGCCCAAAGCCATCGGAAGTTCACATTTTGATTCGGAAATTTTTGCGAGAACCGAACGAGCGTTTACTGTTGAAGCTACTGCATTTGGAATTTCAACGCCTATGGCGCTTTTGCCTGGAATAGGAGCAATGATTCTAATTCCTCTCGCAGCCAAAGCCAATGCAATATCATTTTCCAAACCAACAATCTTACTAATTTTTACGCCCGGCTCCGGAACAATTTCGTACAAAGTAACTACGGGTCCCGGCGTTACGGAAATATCCTGAATAGAAATATCAAATAATTTTAGTTTTTCTTTTAGCAATTCGGCATTGCGGGTAAGTTCTTCCTCCGCAACTTTTACATTTTCTTCAGGAGCTAAATCAAGCAGTTCAAGACTTGGTATTTTGTATGCAATTTTTTCTTCCCAATTATTCGGCAGAGCTAATTCTTTATCTTTATCAATATCTTTTGTGTGAATCTCTCCCGTCTTTTCTAAATCGACTTTTTTCACTTCATCATTTAAAACTAAATTTACTTCTTCCTTTTTATTTGATGAACCGTCGTCCTTTCTTATAATTCTAATTTTAGTTTGATCGTCAGCTTCCGCTTTCATTAAATCTTCCGCTGAAACTCCTTCGGTTGATATTTTATCCGCTCGTTTTTTCTTTTTCTTTTCTTTACCAAGCTCTTTAATTTTTGTTAAATTGGCGTCGCTTTCAGATTCTGATTTACCTTTTTCTAATTCATCTTTAATCGAATCAGCCGAAGTTGAAAAAGCATTTTTAATAAACTCAAATATCTTTTCAATTTTAATATCAAAAGCGACAATCAATAGAATAATCAAACAGGCAAAGAGGAAAATTATACCGCCCACACCGCCAATTAATTTTCCAATTAGTTCCCCGAAGTAATCGCCTATGGAGCCGGCTAATTCGTAAGTATTATAAAACAATTCGTACCGAATTCTTAAAAGTCCAAAGAAGGATGAAAAAATTATAGCAATTAATAAAAGGAAGTTTGAGGTGTGAATGAGCGTGCGGAATTTTAGCTTTTGAAAAAAAGAAATTCCCCACATAAAAATTATAATAGGAAACACAGCGGAAAAAATTCCAACGGTTGAGTTTATAAAAAAATAAGAAATATAAGCGCCAACAATTCCCAGCCAGTTGCTTGTTCTTCCCCCTTCGTCAATTAAATTTGAGATTTGATAATTAAATAAAGCTTCATCTTTTCTTGAATAAGAAAGTATGCTTATTAATAAGAGGACGGCAAACACAATTAAAAAAACGCCTAATATCTTTTTCTTCTTTTCAATGGAGATGGTAAAATAATTTTCGCCGGAAGAAGAAATTTTTTGCGCGTTATTTTTTTTTCTCTTAACTGCCATTTAATAATTATTTGTCGTTGTTGTTTACAAGGTTGCCAGCCGGCATAACTTTAATAACGCTAGATGTATAATAGGGGATAATTTCAGATGAATTTAATTTACTGCAAAACTTTATATCGTCGTCAAACTTATTTTCAATTAAAATTTTTCCATGCTCGGTATCTCTTAACATTTTCAAAACATTTTTGCCGAACGACCTATTTAACGCTATGCTTGCTCTCGCTGAATCAGTAAGCTCAACATCTTCTTTTAATTTTTGAAGTTCGGTCGCTAACCTTCCGGCGCATACGGTATCTTCCATTGAAAAATTATTTGATTTTCCAGCGCAAATAATTTCTATATTTTGATTAAGACTGATGAGATGATTAGCAAGCGCGGATAAATTTAAAAAAGAACAGACAAATAAATTTTCCGAGAATTTAGATTTAACAATTGCCTTTGAGCCATTGGTTGTATAAAGAACAATTGTTTTTCCATCAACAATTTCTTTTGTGTATTCAAGCGGAGAATTTCCTAAAGCAAAGCCTTCTATTTTTTTAGTGTTTCTTTCGCCTCCCAATAAAGTCTGCCCGCCGAACATACCGCCGGAAACTTTTACTGCAAACTCAACGCTTGATACGGGGATAACTTCCCGCGCTCCATTTTGCAGCGCCGAAACGATTGTTGATGAAGCGCGAAGCACGTCAATTACAACCGTTGTTTTACTTGTAAAAAAAAGTTCGTCAACGCTTAAGGGAGTGAGAAAAACATTTACTTTCATAAATATAACCTGCTTAAATCATTTTTTAACAAACGGAAGCTTAACAACTTTTGCGGGAATTTCTTTATTGCGGATTAAGAAATTAACTTCGCTTTCTTCTTTTGAATTTTCGATAATAATGTAACCTAAAGCAATCGGCTTTTCCAGGGTTGGACTTACAGTCCCACTTGTAACTGTACCAACTTTTTTTCCGTTAATAACTAAATCGTAACCGTGACGGGGAAATGCTTTTTCATCAGTTGAGATGGCGACCAATTTACTTTTCAAACCGTTAGCTTTAATTTTTATTAATTCTTCTTTGCCGATAAAATTTTCTTTATTCAATTTAGTAATCCATCCTAAACCTGCTTCAAGCGGATTAGTTGTTTTATCAATATCATTTCCGTACAAACAAAAACCCATTTCCAATCTTAGAGTATCGCGCGCGCCCAAGCCTACGGGTTGAATGCCGTAATCTTTTCCCGCTTCAAATAAATTATTCCAAATTTTTTCGGATGTATTTTCATCAGCTTTAAAATATAATTCATAACCTAATTCGCCTGTATAGCCTGTGCGGGAAACTATCATTTCAATACCAAAAGCTTTAAATGTTTTAAAACTATAATATTCAAACTCTAATTTTTCATTCAGCAGTTTTTCAATTACTTCTTTTGAATTTGGCCCTTGAACAGCGAGCAAAGAATATTCATCGCTTAGATTTTTAAGCTCTATATCAAAGTCTTTTTCAGCTTTTAGTTTTGTAAGATTTTCTTTCATCCAATTAAAATCTTTTTCAATATTGGATGCATTTACAACCAGCATAAATTTTGTTTCAGAAAATTTATAAACCAAAAGATCGTCAATTATTCCGGCATCGGGATAACACATTGCCGAATACTGAACTTTACCGTCGAATAATTTTGAAGCGTCATTCGTCGTTATATATTGCACAAAATCCAAAGCATTTTTTCCCTCAACAAAAATTTCACCCATATGTGAAACATCAAAAACTCCCACTGAATTTCTTACCGCTTTGTGTTCGCTTATAATTGAGGAATACTGAACGGGCATTAAATAGCCGGCGAACTCAACTATTTTAGCGCCTAATTTTTCATGTACATTATAAAATTTTGTTTTTTTCATTTGATGAATTCTTCTAATATTTTATGTTACATCTTCTGTTACTTCTTTGCCGGATTTTGTTTCAAAAAATTTAAACCGACCTAATGGAATAGTTTCATCCTCAACCAGCTTTAGCCTTATTAGATATTTAAACTGAAGCTTGGTTATTGATTTAATTTTCCCTTCTTTTAATTTTTCGCCTACGTTCGGATGACATTTAATTGTTATAGAGCGAACTTTTGAAACTCGTCTAAATTTCACCAGCCATTCTTCCAAATCATAAACCAAGTGAGAGTGTTTTGTAAGCAAGCCTGTCCCCAAACAGTAAGGACAAACTTCCTTCATTGCCTGCATAATATTTTGGCGTACGCGCTGCCTGGTAATTTGAACTAAACCAAAATCAGACATCGGGAGAAGAGAAACTTTTGCCCTGTCTTTTCTAAATTCTTTTTTAAGCTCGTCAAAAATTTTCTTGCGGTTCTTATCTTCTTCAAGGTCGATAAAATCAATTACTATAATTCCGCCAATGTCCCGCAGCCTTAATTGGCGGGCAATTTCACGCGAAGCTTCCAAGTCAGTTTTTAGCGAATTTAATTCCTGCTCTTTATTTCTGGCATATCTTCCGCTGTTTACATCAATCACCACCATCGCTTCGGTATGCTCAATAATTAAATATCCTCCGCTGGGCAAAGAAACTTTTCTTCCCATCAAAGTTTTAATTTGTTCTTCAATTTTAAAAGAATCAAAAATAGGATTGGAAGATTTATAAGCTTCTATTTTGTCCACCAAAGCCGGCTGAACTAATTGAACATAATTTTTTATTTGCTTGTATTGTTTTTTTGAATCGATAAAAACTTTTGTTACGTCATGCGTAAACAAATCTCTTATCACGCTAGAGGTTGTATTTAAATCTTGATAAACAAGCGAAGGCGGACTTTCTGATTTTATTGTTTCCTCAACTTGCTGCCAGGTTTTTACAAGATTATTTAAATCATCTTTCAATGCATCTTCAGCCTGGTTTCTTGCAACAGTTCGTATTATTAATCCAAAGGTTGGGGGAAGAATGCTTCTGGCAATTGCGCGAAGTCTTTTTCGCTCTCTAAAATCCTGTATCTTTTTTGAGACTCCAATTTTGCCGTCGAAAGGGAGCAGCACACAAAATCTGCCCGGAAGTGAAACCGAAGAACTTACGCGCACGCCTTTATTGTTCACCGGCTCCTTAGTTATTTGAACAATAATATCTTCGTCCTTTTTTAATCGCGGGACTACAGGTTTTTCGCCGCGGGGCTTGCGAAAGGACATTGAAGGTTTAGCGCTGTTATTATCGGATTCGTCATCGTCGTCAACATCCGAATCGTCTTCGCCAATCATTTCTTGAATTTGTTTTGTGGCTTCGCCAATATCTGAGAAATGCAGGAAGGCGTCGTGCTTCATGCCGATGTCAATAAACGCAGCTTTTATACCCGGTAGTACGCGGGCAACTTTCCCCAAATAAATATCGCCAACCATTCGGCGGTTTTCGGGATAATCAACAAAAAAGTCGACTAAATTTCCATCTTCCGTAATTGCTACACGTGTTTGTGTAGAGGAAGAATTGATAATAATTTCTTTTGACATAAAGAACAAACTCTTCTGATGAAATATGATATTTCATATAAAATTTTTTATAGCCGGGCGCGCTTTGTTCTTTAACAATTTTGCTTTTCTTCCAAAATAATATTGGGAAAAATGAAACAAAAAAGATTACTAAGTCTGAACTTAATTTTAAAAAATTCAAATTGAAAACACGCCTTTTTAATTAATATAAATTTAAAACTAATTTAATTTTGACGAGCCGTCTACTAAAACTAATCTCAAATAAATTTATTTTTTTTTGAGACTAAATTAATTTTTTAGATTCGACTCATTCACTTTAGAACTTTTATTTTTTCAACAATGTGTTGATTAAAACCATTTTAACATTTACGATTCTTTAACCGGCTGCTTTTGAGTTTCATTTAAGACTTCTTTTCGGCTTAACGAAAATTTTCCGTTTTCCATTTTAAGCAGCTTCACTTTAACCTTATCGCCTTCTTTCAAATAGTCGGTAACTTTTTCAACTCGTTTATTATCTATTTGCGATATGTGAAGCAAGCCTTCTTTGCCGGGAAGAATTTCTACAAAAGCGCCGAAGTCCATAATTTTTGTAACAACTCCGTCATAAACTTGCCCCACTTCCGGGGAAGCGGTCATTTGTTTAATATACTCTTTACAGTTTGCGGCGCTGTCTTTATCAGGCGATGCAATGCTGACTGTGCCATCTTCTTCAATATTTATATCCACGCCAAATCTGCGCTGCATACCTTGAATTGTTTTTCCGCCAGGTCCAATTATTAAACCTATCTGATCAACATCAACTTTTATAGTTAACAATCTTGGAGCGTAGGGAGATAAATTTTCTCTCGGCTGAGTAATAGCTTCATTCATAATTCCAAGAATATGTTCGCGACCATCTTTTGCCTGGCTAAGAGCCGTCTCCATAATTTCAAATGATATTCCTTTTATTTTAATATCCATTTGAAAAGCTGTAATGCCTTTTTCAGTTCCGGCGACTTTAAAATCCATATCGCCGAGATGATCTTCATTTCCTAAAATATCTGAAAGCACTGCAAATTTTTCGCCCTCTTTAACTAAGCCCATTGCAATTCCGGCAACGGGAGCTTTAACCGGAACGCCGCCATCCATCAGCGCCAAAGAACCGGCGCAAACTGTAGCCATTGATGACGAACCGTTTGATTCAAGTATATCAGATATAATCCTCATTGTGTAAGGAAATTTATCTTCAGCCGGGGAAACCATTTTAAGCGCTCTTTCTGCAAGATTACCATGACCAATTTCGCGTCTCCCAACGCCGGTCATTCTTCCAACTTCGCCCACGCTGAATGGAGGAAAGTTATAATGAAGCATAAACTTTTTGGAATATTCTTCTATCAAACCATCAATAGTTTGCTCGTCATTTTTTGTTCCGAGCGTAACTGTTGTTAAACTTTGGGTTTCGCCTCTTGTAAATAAAGCCGAGCCGTGCGTGCGGGGGAGAACTCCCAGCTCAACTGTAATAGGACGAATTTGTTTTGTATTACGTCCATCCAAACGAATACCTTCTTTAAGAATTCGTTCTCTCATCAAATCTTTTTCAAGATCATGAAGGATTTCACCCATAACTTTTTCTTGTTCAGGATATTTTTCTGCAAGAGATTCTTTTACAGAGGTTGTTAATTCTTTGTTCTGACCGCTGCGTTCTTCTTTTGAAAGAACGGAATAAACTATTTCTTTATATTTTGTTTCCGCTAATTGATAGACGTCATTTTTTAGCGAAGCATCAATTTCTTTTGCGGGAATTTCTTTTTTAGGTTTACCCACAGCTTCACGTAGTTCATTTTGAAGAGAAACAATCTTTTTAATTTCAGCATGAGCAAATATTAAAGCGCTTAATAAATCAGATTCGCTTACTTCTTTTGATTCGCCTTCAACCATCATTAAAGAATCAAAAGTGCCGCCCACAACAAGTTCAATATCGCTTTCTTTTAATTGCTGATGAGTCGGGTTTACAATTAATTCGCCGTTAACTCTTCCAACTCTAACTTCCCCCATCGGCTCATCAAAAGGAATATCAGAAATAGTTAAAGCGGCTGATGCGCCCACTGCGGCTAAAACATCGGCGTCATTCTCGCCGTCAAAAGAAAATACCCAGGCTACTACTTGAGTTTCGTTTTTATATTCTTGCGGGAACAATGGTCTTATTGGACGATCGATTAATCGGGCGCTTAATATTTCTTTTTCCGTCGGGCGGCCTTCGCGTTTTATATATCCGCCGGGAAATTTGCCCGCGGCAGAAGTTTTTTCTCTATACTCAACTTGAAGCGGAAAATAATCCAAATCAGTTTTGGGCTGTTCGGCGGCAACGGCGGTTACCAAAACCATCGTTTCACCATAAGTAACCATAACCGAACCATTGGCTTGTTTTGCAAATCTGCCGGTTTCAATTGAAAGTGTTTTGCCGTTTATTTCTATTTCTTTTTTTAATAACATTTAAAAACCTTTTTTACTTTCTGATATTCAATTCTTTAATTATTGTTCTGTATCTCTCAATGTCTTTCTTCATAAGATAATTTAATAATCTTCTTCTTTTGCCCACCATAGTAAGCAGCCCGCGACGGGAATGATGATCTTTTTTATGAACATCAAAGTGTGAAGTAAGTTCATTTATTCTATATGTTAATATAGCCACCTGCACTTCAGGCTTGCCTGAATCTTTTTCATTTGCGCCGTGCTTTTTAACAATCTCGAGTTTTTCCTCTTGCGTCATTTTATGTAACCTTTATATTTATTATACAATATAGTTCCAGAATTATTTTAATTGGAAAATAAACCGGAACTAATTATTTATTAAAACTTGTTTGTATTTTTTTATAAGTTCTGCGCCGGCAAATTTATCTTTATTCATTTGAACAATTAATTCTTCGGCTGAATTATATTTTATTTCTTCTCTTAATCTTTCTATAATTTTTATTTTTATTTTTTTTCCGTATATGTCGTCAGAAAAATCATAAATATAAACTTCCGGAATTATTTCACCCGACTTATAAAAAGTCGGTCTTTTACCGATGCTTAATAAACCAAAATGTTTTTGTACGTCAACATCAACTTCAACAAAATAAATTCCCAAAGAAGGGAGCATTTTTAATTTATCGTCTAATTCAATATTCGCTGTGGGAAATCCTAATTTGCGTCCGCGTTTGTCGCCTTGAATTACTTTACCCTTAAAAGAATAAATTCTTCCTAACAAGTTTGCGGCAAACTTAATGTTTCCGTCAGAAAGGGAGTTTCGTATTTTTGTGCTGCTTACAATTTCTCGATCCACATTTACCGCTTTAACAGTGGTAACTTCAAAGCCAAATTCACTTCCAAGTTCTCTTAAAGTTGATTCATCGCCGCCGCGTCCTTTTCCAAAATGATGATCGTGCCCAATAACAATTTCTTTTAATCCAATGCCATCAACCAAATAATCTTTAATAAACTTTTCCGGTTTTAGCTGTGAAAATTCTTTAGTGAATTCAATAACTAATAAATTTTGAATTCCCAATTCTTCAAACAAAATTATTTTTTCATCAAGAGAGCTTAATAAATTGTTATTAAAATTTCCTGAAATTATGCTGCGCGGGTGAGGTGAAAAAGTAATTAGAAAATTTCTGCCTTTATATTGCCGCGCTTTTTCTTTAACCCTCTCAATAATTTTATTATGCCCTAAATGAACGCCGTCAAACGTGCCTAATGTTAATACTGTATTTGTATCTTTTGTAACTTTAGAAATACTGTCAAAAATTTGCATATTTTAATTATATCTGTACAATAGCTTGTAAATATAAGATTTTAGAACCTTAAAATGAAATAAAGTAAGCGCGGCTATATTCCGAATTTACTTATTTCAATTACCCATAACTTTATTAATATCAGAATATTTATTAATAAATTCTTCAACGGATAGCGCTGATTCCACGCTGTAATTTCCTATTGCCGTTCTTCTTAATGAACTTAAATATCCGCCGCAATTAAGCTGCTCGCCAAAATCATTTGCAATAACCCTGATGTATGTTCCTTTTGTACATTCAATTTCAAATTCAATTTCGGGAAGATTTATTTTGATAACGAATTTTTTAATTTCAATTTTTCTCGGCTCTCTAACAACGGACTTTCCTTTTCGCGCTAATTTATAAAGAGTTTGTCCATTCAGTTTTATAGCCGAATACATTGGAGGAGTTTGCGATATTATTCCTAAAAAATTATTTCTAACATTGAAGATTTGCTGATTGGTTAAATTTTGTGTCTCGCCAACTTCTACAAGCTCTGTTTCAAGATCCATTGAGGCTGATTTTTTACCAAGCGTAATAACGCCTTTGTACGTTTTAAACATCTCCTGATATTTTGTAATCTCTTTAGTTTTTTTTCCTGTACAGATTATGAGAAGCCCGGTTGCAAGCGGATCTAAAGTTCCGGCATGACCAACTTTTTTTACTCCGGCATATTTTCTAATTTGATAAACTACCTGGAAGGACGTCCAATTAAGAGGTTTGTCGATAAGAATAACTTCGCCTGAATTAAAATCTAAATCTTTAGAATTACTCGCTTCCTTTGTTATCATTTTCGTGTATCTTTTTAATTAAGCCTTCAATCTTTTCAACATAGTCAAGAGTATCGTCTAAAAAAAATTTTAACTCAGGAGTAAATTTAATGCTGATTTGCGAGGCAAGCTGTGAGCGAATAAATTTAACTTTTGAATTTACTTTTTCGAGAACTTCATTACGTCTTTCGCGTTCAAAAACCGATAAATAAATTTTAGCGATTTTTAAATCAGGCGAGACTTTTACGTTCGTTACAGTAATAAACCCGAAAGCGGGGTCCTGCAATTTGTGCAAAAAGATTAAACTGATTTCTTCTTTAATTAAATTTTCAACTTTGTCAATTCTATGACTCATAAAAACATTCCTTTAATAACTTGATGAAAGCTTATACCAGCTTCTTTTTTGTTTCTATGATTTTATAAGCTTCAACTATGTCGCTTACTTTTAAATCATTATAATTTGCCAAATTTAAACCGCATTCATAACCGGCGTCAACTTCGCGTACATCGTCTTTAAATCTCTTTAAAGAAGCGATCTCGCCTTCGTGAATAACAATTCCTTCGCGGATTAATCTTATTTTACTGTTACGAGTAATTTTGCCGTCTTGAACATAACAGCCTGCTACAGTTCCAATCTTAGGCACTTTAAAAGTTTCCCTAATTTCAACGGTGCCGGTAACTTCTTCAGAAAGCAGCGGTGAAAGCAATCCTTCCAGCGCCGATTTAACTTCATTTATTGCGTCATAAATAACTGCGTAAAGTCTTATATCAACTTTTTGAGATTCAGCTAATTTTCTTGCGTTCACATTCGGTCGTACGTGGAAACCGATAATAATCGCGTTTGATGCGGCGGCAAGAAGCACATCGCTTTCAGAAATTCCACCCACGCCTTTATGAATAACTCTTACAATTACTTCGTCGTTTGATAATTTCATTAAAGAATCTGAAAGCGCTTCAACAGAGCCATCCACATCGCCTTTAACAATTAATGGAAGCTCCTTTACGCCGCCGATGCTAATTTGTTTTGCAATTTCATCAAGCGTAATATGATGAACTTGTTTTTGATCTTGTTCGCGTTTCAACTGCTGGCGTTTAAGTCCAACTTCTCTTGCCTGTCTATCAGATTCAACAACTACAAAAGTGTCGCCCGCTTGGGGAGCGCCCTCAAAACCTACCACTAATGCGGGAGACGACGGCGGAACTTCAGTTAGCTTATTCCCTCTCTCATCAAACATTGCTCTAACCTTACCTTGATAAATTCCGGCGACAAACGGATCGCCAATTTTCAAAGTTCCTTTTTGAACGAGAATTGTTCCGGTAATTCCACGACCCTTATCTAATTCGGATTCCACCACAACGCCGCGAGCTTCTCTTTCGGGGTTAGCATTTAAATCTAAAATTTCAGCTTCAAGCAAAATAACTTCAAGTAAATTTTCAACGTTCAATCCAGTCTTAGCGGAAACTTGCACGCACTGATATTTACCGCCCCATTCTTCAACTAATAAATTACGATCGGCTAACTGCTGTTTAATTCGTTCAGTATTGGCGCCGGGCTTATCAACTTTATTTATAGCAATAACAATGGGAACGCCGGCGGCTTGCGCGTGATTTATTGCTTCGATTGTTTGAGGCATCACAGCATCATCGGCGGCAATAATTAAAACTACAATATCAGTTAGTTGAGCGCCGCGCGCGCGCATTGCGGTAAATGCTTCGTGACCGGGAGTATCGAGAAAGGTTATGTATTTGTTATTTCCCACATCAACTTTGTAAGCGCCGATGTGCTGCGTAATTCCGCCTGATTCCCCGGCAACAACATTTGTTCTTCTAATATAATCAAGCAAAGAAGTTTTGCCATGATCAACATGACCCATAATAGTAACAACCGGCGAGCGCGGCCGAAGCGTGTCCGGCTTATCTGCTTTATCTTCCAAAACTTCAGAGGTATATTCTTTTTGAAATTCAACATCAAACCCAAATTCATCGGCAACAAGAGTAATAGTTTCAACATCAAGCCTTTGATTAATAGAAACCATCAAGCCTAACTCAATACATTTGGAAATTACTTCGCCAACGGGAACGCTCATCAAATTTGCTAATTCGTTTACGGCAATAAATTCATTAACCAGAATTTTATTTTGTTCTGTTGTTTTTTCTTCAAGGCGTTTTTCTTCTTCGGCTTCGCGCTCTTTACGTTTTCTTTTTCGGGCGCTTGCTCGTCCCGCAGCAACAGTATCATCCATACTAAGCATAGTTTTGCGGATTGCAGCCTTTACATCTTTCTCATCAATTTCAAATTTCTTAACGCGTTTTTTCTTTTTAGATGCGGGCGCTTCTTCAACGGCATCCTCAGCCTTTTTACGAGCTTTAGGTTTTTTCTTCTTTTTGGGGGCTTCAGTAGCCGGGACAATTCTTGTTTTTGATTCTGACGGTTCTTCTTTCTTTTCTTCATCCAACTCCATTTTACCGACAACCGTCAAACCTTTTCTTTTTGCGGCTTCAGTTTCTTTTGGAGTTTTAAATTGTTTTTCTTCAATCTTATTTTCAATGGATTCAGATTTTTCCTCAGCCGCTTTTTCAACTTTCCCTTCTGATGTCTGAGTCTGCTCTTGTTCAGCAGTAATGACTTTTTCTCCAACAACATCTTCAGCATTTTCAATCGGCGGTTCTTCAACTGCGGCTGAAGGCTCTTCCACAGCTTCGGCAACTGTTTCTTCTTGCGGTTCTACTTTTGCAAATTTCTCATCTTTGTCAATTTTTTCTTCGCGCTTTTTCTGGAACTCGGCAATTTTTTTATAATGCTTTTCTGCTTTCTCAATATCTTTTTTGAAATGATCATTTATATCGGTAATCATTTCATCGGTAAGCATAGACATGTGAGATTTTACATCGTGCCCTTTTTTGTTCAGAAATTCAATAAGATTTTCTGCGGATAAATTAATTTCCGAAGCTAACTTATAAACTCTTAATTTTTTAGATTTCGTTTCAGCCATAATGCCTTTTGCTTTGTACTTAGTTTAACTTTCTATTCTTCTTCTTCAAATTGAGCTTTAATAATTTCAAGGATTTCATTAATCTTATCATCATCCAAACCTTCAATTTCTTTTAATCTTTTATGACCCGCAGCTAAAACTTCAATTGCGGTATCGTATCTATGATTAATTAAAAGCTCGTAAGTTTCCTGTCCCAACTCTTCTTTCAAATCAATTAACTCAATGTCTTCTTCGTATTCTTCGAATGGTTTTTCTTCTCTTAAAATTTCAATTTCATATCCGGTTAATTTCATAGCCAAACGAATATTAACTCCGTTTCTTCCTACAATTAAAGAAACTTGATCGCTGTCCGCAGTAACCACGGCTTTTTTGTTATGTTCATCAAGTTCAATGCGTTTTAATTTTGCAGGAGCTAACGCTTTTTGTATGAAGGTATGGGGATCCTCAGAATAATTAATAACGTCAATATTTTCATTATTTAATTCTCTAACAATTGCGTGAATACGAACGCCTTTCATTCCAACGCAGGCGCCAACCGCGTCAATTCTTTTATCCTGCGATTCAACCGCGACTTTTGCGCGTTCGCCGGGTTCGCGGGCAATTGCTTTTATATCTATAATGCCGTCATAAATTTCAGGAATTTCAATTTCAAATAATCTTCTAAGAAAAGTATTATCGGCGCGTGAAATAATTATTAGCGGTCCGCTGTTTCCTTTTTTTACTTCCTTAACTATACCGCGAATTGTCTCGCCTTTTTTGTATCGTTCGTAAGGGATTTGTTCATGTCTCGGAAGCAGCAATTCATTTTTATTATGGTTTACAAGTATGTCGCTTTTTCTAATTTGGTAAATATCGCCGACCACAATTTCACCGAGCAGTTCTTTATATTCGTTATAAATAATATCTTTTTCAATTTCTCTAATTTTCTGATTCAAACTTTGCTTTGCTAAAGTAATTAATCTTCTTCCGAAAGAAGCGAGGGGAAGTTTTTCAACAAAATCATCTCCCACTTCCAGCTCTTCGTCATTTCCTTTTTTGTTCACTTCCTCAATGTTAACTTGAAGATTAGGATCTTCTACCTTATCAACAATTTCGCGCTCTAAAAATATTTCGATATCGCCTTTATCCATATTTACAACCACATCATACTTGGCTTCTTCGCCGTATTTTTTTCGAACGAGCAGCCCGAATATTTCTTCAATAATACCGCCCAAAACATCCTTATCAATACCTTTTTCCCTAACCATTTGGGCAAAGGATTCAACTATGTCAAAGTTCATTTCTAAATTCCTCCGCTAAGTGAGTTTTATCCTTTCGGTGAAAAACTTACTATTACTTTAGCTTTTTTTATGTTGTTAAAATTAATAATTAGTTCTTGTTTATTTATTTCAAAAAATAGATTATCTGCTTCAATACTTTTCAAAACGCCCATAGCTTTTTTTGTAGAGTCATTTTGGATATAAGATAATTCGAATTTTCTTCCGATATGTTTTGGATATTGAGCTAAAAACTTTAAAGGTCTATCAACGCCGGGCGAGGAAACGTCAAGCCGATATGAAGGGCTTATCTGAGGATTGTCTTCAATAACTTTATTTATTTCCCTGCTAATCTTTGCGCAGTTATCGGCAGAAACATTATTAACGCCGTCTATAAATATTTCAAATACTCTGTTATTAGAATTTCCTCTTACAATAAAATCAACTAAAAAAAAATCGTTTAGTTCGATTATTTTTTTAGAAATTTCCTCTATGTTTTTTTCAATTAAACTCATACAAATAAAAATCGCCCTATTAAGGGCGAAAATGTAGCTGAAACTTAGCATTTATTAATTGAATATGCAAGAATATAAATTAATGCGGAAATTATTTTTGAATGCTTCTATACTCATTAAAAAACTTTCATAGCTAAGCGCTGTTAAGCGTACAATTTTTTATGTAAATAGCTTTTATTATATTAGCCCCCCAATACAGCAACATTGTTCACTAACTTTGGTAACTAATATTTCTACTATAAAAAAAATTCTTGTTGTTGAAAACAATAGAATTATTGCTCTTGATTTAAGAAAAACCTGTGAAAAGCTAGGACACGTTTGCGCTTACATTGCTTATAGCAATGAAGCCATAAAACGGATAAAGGAAATTAATCCTCACCTAGTTTTAATGGATATTGAATTTGATAAAAATAAAAATCTTATTGATGAATCTGAAAAGATTTGCGATGAGTTTGAACTGCCGATAATTTTTTTTACTACCGCGCCGACTGGATTATATAAAGATCATCGGCTTAAAAGCAGATGTGAGTTTCAATCCATTCCCTACACCAAAGAAGATCTAGTAGAAGCAATCGAAACCCTGCTTGAGAAATATGAATATCCTTAAAGTG
>CAWALU010000016.1:0-76202 GCA_963782985.1 uncultured Bacteroidota bacterium | reverse complement strand
AATGACAATTTTGTATTTAACAAACCTCCCCTTTGCTAATATGGGTTGTTAAACCCCTCCTCAGTCCTCCCCTTTACTAATGTGGATTGCCAAACCCTTCCTCAGTCCTCTCCTTTACGAATGTGGATTGCCAAACCCCTCCTCAGTCCTCCCCTTTACTAATGTGGATTGCAGAACCCCTCCTTAGTCCTCCCCTTTATTAAAGGGGAGGATATAGGTGGGGTTCTCAATCGATCTTATTTTCTAGTAGCTTAACCGCATCTTCTATTCTCTTTAACGCTTTATTGGGATTACCAAGAAACTCTTCGTTTGTTATTCGTACAAAAGTTATTTTGTATTGTTCAATATACTTTTGTCTTCTTAAATCTTTTTCTTTTTGTTCGGGTAGATCATGTACACTTCCATCAATTTCAACAGCTAACTTTAACTTCGGACAGTAAAAATCAATTACAAATTTGTCAACTGAATATTGTCTGAGAAATCTGTAACCAAGCTGTTTTCTTCTTATATGAAGCCAGACGATTTTTTCACAGTAAGTCATATCATTCCGTAATGCACGACGTTTTTCTTGTTCTGATTTCTTATTGTAGTGTTTTGTCATAACATATAAACCCCTCCTTTTTCCTCCCCTTTGTTAAAGGGGAGGAGTAGGAATCATCTTAATATTTCTAATATGAGATTAAAAAAATATTTACCCATAATTTTATCAATTTAAATGAATTTTAATCCCTCGTACTTAATGTCTCAAAAAAATATGAATATTTTTATAGCGTATGCGAATGCCTAATACATGACAAATCTTGGATAGAATTATCAAAACAAAGATCTAAAGTCATCCTCCCCCTTTGTTAATGTGGATTACCAAACCCCTCCTCAGTCCTCCCCTTTTCTAATGTGGATTGCCAAACCCTCCTTAGTCTCCCCTTTCTAATTGGATTGCCAACCCCTCCTCAGTCCTCCCCTTTTCTAATGTGGATTGCCAACCCCTCCTTAGTCCTCCCCTTTTCTAATGTGGATTGCAAACCCCTCCTCAGTCCTCCCCTTTACTAATATGGATTGCCGAACCCCTCCTTAGTCCTCCCCTTTACTAAAGGGGAGGATATAGGTGGGGTTCCCATAAGGTTAAAAATGTTAACTGCGAATTAGAATTAAGCAATAATATTTTCTTTTCGTCTAAACATTGCGTTAAACAAATAAGCGAGAAGAATTGTAACTATACATCCCAAAACATTAAACCATAAATAAGGTATATCAGTAAAGAAATAACATGACAATACCAGCAATTCTGCAATCAGCGCTGAATAAAAAGTTGAAGTACCATTAATTTTTTTAAAGTAAAATGCAATTAAAAATATTCCTAACATTGTCCCGTAAAAAAGTGAACCTAAAATATTAACAGCTTCAATTAAAGTCCCCAGCCTGTTAGCGAACAATGCAAAACCGATAGCATAACATCCCCAAAAAACTGTAGCTAATTTTGAAACTAACAAATATTTTTTCTCTGAGGCATTTGGGTTCACTAGCCGTTTATAAATGTCAATAACAGTTGTTGAAGCCAGAGCGTTTAACTCGGCTGAAGTTGAGGACATAGAAGCAGAAAGTATCGCTGCCAGAATTAATCCGATTAAACCCGCCGGCAAAATTGTAATTACAAAAGTTAGAAAAATATAATTAGAATCATTGGTATCAGCCCCGGGATCGGATTTTATAATTAAAGCAGAAGCTTGGTTTTTTACTTCAAGTTCTTCTTTTCTTGATTCTCTTAATTCTTTTAACGCTTGATTATAAATTAATTGGTCACCTTTGGTGTCAGCTTCAAGCATCTCCCTAATAATTATCTGCTTCTCCGAGTGGATTTCACCAAACTTTTTTTGAAGTGAAGAATATTCATCCGCATAACTGCTGCTTTTAATATTTGCGGTTTCAACCGGGTTAAAATTAAGGGGCGGAGATGCAAATTGATAAAACACAAAAACCATTACTCCCAAAAATAATATGCTGAACTGCATCGGTATTTTTACAATGCCGTTTGCAAGCAGTCCAATACGGCTTTGGGCAATGGAGCTTCCAGTCAAATATCTCTGCACCTGGGATTGGTCAGTTCCGAAGTAAGATAAGGCAAGAAAAGTTCCGCCTATTATTCCCGACCAAAATGTGTATCTGTCTTTAAACTCAAAATCAAAAGAAATAATTTCCATCTTCCCCATTTTACCGGCAACCTTAGCAGCATCTAAAAAAGAAATATCACTCGGTAAAGAATATATAATCATAAAAAAAGCGCAGAGCATTCCAAAAGTTATAATAATCATTTGAAGAAAATGAGTTTTGTTTACAGCTTCGGTTCCCCCCGCAGTTGTGTATATTATAACAATTATTCCTTGTATAAAAATAGTCAGCTGAATATTCCAACCCAGTAAAACAGATAGAATGAGAGAGGGTGCAAAAATTGTAAACCCCGCCGCTAATCCTCTTTGAATTAGAAATAAAACGCTTCCTAAAATTCTATTCTTCAAATCAAAACGCTGCTCCAGGTATTCATAAGCCGTATAAATATTTAAACGATGAAATATTGGAACAACGGTTACAGATAAAATTATCATTGCTATCGGTAACCCTAAATAGAATTGCAGGAACTGCATTCCATCTATATATGCCTGCCCGGGGGTTGAAAGAAAAGTAATTGCGCTTGCCTGGGTTGCCATAATTGAAAGTGTAACCATAAACCAGGGTGCATTTTTATTTGCCAGAAGATAGTTTTTAATATCTTTCTTACCGCGTGTTTTCCATATTCCATATAAAACCACGAAAGAAAGAAAGCCGATGAGAACTATCCAATCAAGTAAACTCATTTATTATAATTTTAATTCATCAATTTATAAAACACGAAATGAGATCTATTAACCAAATATTTTTGTTATCATAAAGTAAACTGCAATTTGAAAAATCAGAAATGAAAGTACCGCAGCGTACCATTGCTTCCAGCTGGAAAGCGCCGGAGGTTTGTCTTCAATTAATTCTGAATGTTTAATTTGATTGATGGGCATTATATCTTCCTGCTGAAATCATGTTTGCAAAAATTCTATAAGCGCCGCCAATGCCGGCAGGTAATTCTCTAAACCAGGCAAATCCTGTATAAATGAAAATTCCTTTGCCGTAACGGGTGAAAAGCATTCCGCCTTTTAATATATTTTCATCCGGGTCATTGCCCGCAAAAATCGGCTCATATTTTTCATCCCAGCTGTTTGCAAAATACAATCCTCTTTCCTGTATCCAGCCTTTGAAATCTTCTTCGGTAATTTTATTGGGGAAATTTATCAGCTGATGATCCAAATTTATAAATGTAATATCCGCATTTTCATCAGTAATTCGATCAGAACTAATTTTGAAGGGATATGGCCCTATTTCATCTACTTGCAAATCACGGTTTGTATTGTACTGGACTATGAAAGTACCGCCGTTTTTTACAAATTCCATAAGTCTGGGTTTATAATATTTTATATCTTTATTAATATTAAAAGCCCTTATGCCTGCAATAATAACATTGAATTTATTCAAGTCAGATTCCTCAAGCTGATGGTTATCAAGCAGAGTAACCTTATATCCCATGTTGGATAAACACTCCGGGATGCCGTCACCCGAACCCATTATGTATCCTATGTTATCATCAAATTTTTTAATGTTTAACCTGACAAGATTCACTTCGCTTTTCGGGAAATAAACTTCAGGTTTTATATGAGGATAATTAATTTCAACTAAACCTTTATTGTACTCTTTGCCGTTTATTTTTATTAAAACTTTTGCAGAAACATTGTCTTGATTTTTGGGGGGAGTTATTTCAAATGATATTAATTTTTCATCGTATTTATTTTTAAGTGAAAACGGAATTTCATTCGGTGTAATTTTCCACCCCTCAATATTGTGAATAGAAATATTTCCATTCACATTATCTGTATTACTTTTTAATTTTATTTGAACACTCTTAAAATTTTCATCAGGAAAAATTGCCACATTATTTGCAACAGTTGCCGTTACAGGCGGCCGAATTTCAAACGGTCTGTACTTTTCCCCGTCCACTTTATCATTCCATCTATATATCAGCGGAATGGAGTAAGTGAGTTTCATACCTTCAAAATTAAAAGTAACTTCCACAGGCATTGCAGGCGCGTTTTCGGGCAAGCCGGTTAACTGTAGATCATCAAGTTCAAACAATCCTAAAGAATGTTCTTTAACCAGCCAATAAGGCTGAGAGATATTATAATCAGCCGGTATTTTTATTGAGCTCTCAACTAACAACGGTTCATTATTTTTTAATATAGAATTGGTTTTTTCACCTGACTGAACGGATGGAAATTCAATCTTTTCTAAGTTTATTTTTGCGTCAGATCGGTTTACAAAAGTAGAACTAATTTTAATTTCGTCGCCGGGTGAAGCGGAGTATTCATCAGCAATCGCTTCCATCCATAAGCCGGCACATGATTGAATAATATCGAGCAATTCTTTTTTCTTTACATCAACCCAATAATTATTTTTAATTTTATCCATTTCATCATAAACCCCTAAAAGTTTTTTAATAGATGAAGCAGGGTTATCAGCATTAAAAGAATTTATAATTTCATTTAATTTTAATTGGATACTATTCTTAGTATTAAGTCTTTCCCAACTGGTATTTATACCGTCAAAAATATCCTGTGCGGGGATGTCGCCATCGAGCAATTTAAAATACTCTAAATGAGTACCGCGTACCGGGCTGACACCAAAACCTTGACTCTTATGCATAGAACGGCTTAAAGCAGCAATCTCCGAAAATGATTTTCCAAACAGCGGGTCATATTCGCCTGTATCAATACTAAGCAATTCTTTTTTTTCAGAATCGGAAGGGCGCCAGGCATTCCAGAAAATTCTCTTTGCCTGCCAGGGCTGAACATATTTTAATTGTTCTGAAAATCTATTTGGATCCGCCGCCGCATCAAAAGCCTCTTTGGCAAGTATAGCGGAAGCAGTATGATTGCCATGCCCGCCTGAACCATTGCCGGGAAACCGGGTAATAATTACATCAGGTTTAAATTTTCTTATCACCCATACAACATCATTTAAAATTTCTTCCTTTCCCCAAAAATTAAAAGTTTCATCGGAAGATTTTGAATAACCGAAATCAATAGCGCGGGTAAAGAATTGTTCAGCGCCGTCAATATTTCTCGCCTGCATTAATTCCTGGGTACGAAGAATTCCAATTTCAACTCCTTTTTCGGAACCAATTAAATTTTGTCCGCCGTCTCCGCGGGTTAAAGAGAGATACCCTGTTCTATATTTTCTTCCTTTGGAAAGATAAGCCAGCAGGTTTGTGTTTTCGTCGTCGGGATGAGCGGCGATATAAAGCACGCTTCCCAGCACATTTAATTTTTCAAGTGAGGTTTTTAATTCGCCTGCGTTATCAATAACAATCTGCTGGGCATAGCCTGCTTTGATAAATAAAAAAATTAAAATGATAAAAATGCTTTTAATGTATTTTATTTTCATTTAAAATTTATTTGTAGTAAAATTTTTAGAATTGAAATCTATTCAGCCGTTGATATTTTAAAAGGAACTTTTAATTTTTCCCACCACAAATAAGCTGTGCACGAAGTCTTATCTAACTCGTCAAAGCCATAAGTAAGCCATTCCATAAAAGGCGCTTCTTTCGGATTAACATTAATTCTTAAAGCATCTTTCTCTTTATCTAATTTGTAGCTGCCCCAAAGATTTGCATCTTTGTTAAAAATAATTACCCAATCCTTTTCTGAAGGAATAAAATGAAGACTGTATTTTCCCGCGGGTAATTTTTTCCCGTCTATCATTACATCTTTGCTAACTTCAAAAGTGGTTGACTCATTTGCCCCGCCCCGCCATGGAAACGGTTTGTTATCCGACTCTTTATTTCCGGCAGCTAAACCATAAGGAACCAGGTCTCCCCAAATTTTTCTTCCCTTAACTCCCGGTCTGCTGTACTCAATTTCAATTTCAGTATCAATTCCGATTGTTTGGGAGACGCTTGCCTTTAAACTTGCCTTTGGTTTTTTGCTATCCTGCGCTTGCGAATTAAAAGTAAAAAACAAAAAAAATGAAATGGTTAAAATATACCATGCCGATTGATTGGTGCGTTTCATTTGAGCCCTCTCTTTTAATAAATAATTTGGATTGGCTATAATAGGAATGTTTGATATGATAAAAAAGGGAGTAATAAAATCTGCGCTATCAAAAGCAAAATTGAAATTTCTAAAATTATTTATTCATCCACTCTTTAAATAACGACGACCGTTCAACGCTGACGAGAGCGTCAATATGTTTAGGCGGTTCAGGCGCAACGTCAATTTTAATTCTTGAGCGCGAATATGGAATCATATTTTTAATTGAGTTAAATGAAATAATTATTTTTCTGTTGATGCGAAAAAACTTTTCCGGGTCTAAAATATCGCACAGCTTATCAAGCGTAAAATCAACAGGAAAAGTATGAATATCAAAAGTTGTAAGAAAAACATTTTTATCTAACGCATAGAAAAAAGCTATCTCATCAGCTTCAACTTTTTTAAGCTTCTGCCCGTATTGAATTAGAAATCTTTTTTTATAATTAATTTCTTTATTCTGAATGCTTTTAATTATTTCTTCAAAATCCATTAAGTATGAAGATTTTATATCCTTTAATTTTCTAAGACTTTCCCGCAGATCATTTTTTTTTATAGGCTTTAAAAGATAATCTATGCTGTTAAGTTTAAAAGCTTTAATTGCGTATTGATCATAAGCGGTCGTAAAAATTATGGGTATGTCAATTTCAACTTTATCAAAAATAGAAAAGCTTAAACCGTCTTCAAGCTGAATGTCGAGGAAAATTAAGTCAGGCTTATTTTGTCTCAACCAATTAATTGATTGTTCTACAGAAACCAGCTTGGCAGAAATTTCAATTGAAGAATCAACTTCAGAAATTAATTCTTCAAGCCTTTCCGCAGCGAGTTTTTCATCTTCAATTATAACTGCTTTCATTACTCACTTAAATTATTTTGAGAAATATTAATCATTTTTTATTAAAGGAATTTTGGCGACATACTCGTTATTAGTTATCGAAAATTGAGCCTCATTAAATCCTAATAACTCATATCTTTTTTTAAGATTATTTAAACCCACGCCTTTGGAATCACCCGCTTTTATTTTTGGCTGAAGATTATTTACAATCAGCAAAGCATCATCATCATTATATAATTTTATTTTTAAAGGACTTTCGCTTGAGATTTTATTGTGCTTAAAAATATTTTCCAGCAAAGTCTGCACCGCAAGCGGAGGCACAAAATAATTCAGCCTGGAAGCGTCAACATTTATATCAATGCAGACCGCGTTTTCAAACCTAATATTCTGCAAATACAAATATGATTTTGCAAATTCCAATTCTTCGCTTAACTCTACAACAGGCTTTTCAATCACATCCAAAGTATAACGGTAAACCGAAGAAAATTCATCTACAAAATTTTGAGCTTTGATTGAATCTTTTTTTATTAGCGAAGACAGCGCATTCAAGCTGTTGAAAAGGAAATGAGGATTAAGCTGGCTCTTTAAAGTTTCAAATTTTATCAGGGCGTTTTCCTTCTCAAGCTGTTCAGATTTTAATTGAGATTTTTGGCTGCGGTTAAACCACGACACAGCTTCAATAGCCGTAATTATTATAATATTTATTACTGAAATAATTAATGAATTATTAATTACATTTTTAATTAATCCGTCCGCATACGGCATTAATAAATGCGACAACATTGTAACCGTTGAGCCAACAATCGTTCCGGCAATTACAGCAAAAAAATATTCTATAGGAATTCTTGTTATTACTTTAGAGGGTAATATTAGGATTTTATCAAGTTGATTAATTATAAGTTTGTCAAGAAAAACTAAAATCAAACCAAATACAAAACTAAAACTTGTTCCAATAATTAAGCGCGTAAGAAAATTTAATGGAGTTGGAATTTGTATGTAGCCGGTTACATAGTTGTAGGTAATAATAATCGCCTGTATTAATGCAGCAATTACAAACACTGCAACGATTGTATTTTTGTTTTGTTTCATTTTCACATTTCAAAATTCGTTAAAAATTATATAAGATACTTTTTATTTTTAAAGGAAGTGAAGAAACATGATAGAAAGTTTCTTCACTTCTAATCATCGACTATAAAAAACCTTAAAGAGAAACTGACAAGCCAACGCCCACAGAGAAATAATTCAAATCCACTTTATTATTTAAGTTATTTACTTCAATATCTCTTGACAAAGAATGATATCGAACGCTAGGCCGAAGACGCAAACTATTATTAAGATTAATCTCTACGCCGGCTTCAAGTTCCCAGCCCAAGCCGTGTTTGGAATCATTAAATATATCTCCGCTGCTGTTTTCAGTTTCGATATGATTGTATATTCCTCCGGCTCTAAGCAGGTAATTTAAATTAGAAATTCCCGAAGGATGAATAAATTGCAGACCGAAGTTATACCCTGTTTCTTCAAAATCCATTTCTGTTTTATCCAAAGAATTTTTCGATCCGAAATGACGCCATTCCCATCCTGTATAAGCTGCCAGATGCGGCATAAAGCGATATGAAAATATGCCTTCAAATCCGATACCCGTGTTTAGATTTGTATTTCCCAGCTCTTTAACCGCAAAAGCAGCGGCGGTTCTAAATTCTACTTTCCATTTATCTTGCCCGTTTGTTTTATTGACGGCGAAGAACATAAAAACTAAAGCTGCGGTAATTATTATTTTTTTCATTTTGTTTCTCCTTGATAAGTTGTTTGAAATCATTTTTAATTTCTGAAACAAACTTACAGTCTAAATAAAAGCATAAAGAAAATAAGTCGATGAAGCTGCATATTTAAAGGATGAGCCCGTAAAACTTGAGGATAAAATTAAATGTGTCTGTGGGAATAAAGTTTAGGTAAATTAAATGTGTTCTCTTTATACATTTTTTCACAATTTAAGATTGCTTAATTTAACCGGTAAATAATTTATAAATGTTATGTTAAAGACTTTTTTATTTCTTCTAACTTTTTCTTTTTCCAGCTTAATGTCGCAGCAATTTATTTCTGATCATTCCATCGGAAAATTTAAAGACGCTGTTGCTTTCAGTGTTAGTCCTGCCGGATTTATTTATGCCTCTGATTCAGAAAGTAATGAAGTTTATAAATTGGATACGCTGGGAAATCTCTTAAAATCCATTGGCGGCTATGGCTGGGATGATGGTTTGTTTGATGATCCTGTTGATGTTTTTGCGACTGATTTGAGCGTTTATGTGTGCGATAAAAATAATCATCGCATCCAAAGGTTTGATAAAGATTTAAATTTTATTTCCTCGCTTTCAACCAGAGATAGTGAAAATCAAGACGAGCAGTTTGGTTATCCTTTAAGCTGCGCAGCTTCAAACCAAGGCGATCTTTATATTTTAGATTCTGAGAATAATAGAATAATTAAATTCGATTTATTCGGAAAGTTCATTCAAAATTTTGGCGGCTACGATGCGGGAGATTATATTTTGTCCAATCCGCAAAAACTTGCTATAAGTTCTTCAAATACAATTTTTGTTTTAAATGAAGAAAACATAATGCTGTTTGATCAATACGGCGCGGGGATGCTGAAAATAGATACCGAAACAAAACTTAATGATTTGAATGTAATGTTTAATTTTTTGAGTCTTAACTCAGATAGCTCTGTTTACTTAAGTAATCTAAAATCATCAAACGATTATTTTAATAAGTTAATCTTAAATAATTTTCAAAATACATCAGCGATTGTTAGCTCAATTTATTTTAACGGTAAACTTTACATTCTTACAAAAAATAATATCCAGGTTTTTGACAAAGAAAAATAAAATTAGTTTGTATTAAAAATGGAGTTAGTAAATTTATTTGAAAATAAGCAGCCCTACTTTAACCGAAAATTATTTAGAATTTTATTTGCATCCATAATTTTAATTTGGATTATCGGATTTTCATTTCTTTCAATATTTCATTACTCAAGCATAGTTGTTTTATTCCCCTTCCTAAAAAAATTTTACTCTCAGTTTTGCCACCAGGTAGATTATAAAACGATTGATTTTCTCGGCTATAAACTATTGGTGTGCGCGCGTTGTTCTGGAATTTATTTGGGAACTTTCATTTCCTCATTTTATTTCATCTTCTCAACAAAATATTTTAGCCTGAATAAAAAAATAATTTTTGTAGTTTCTGCGATAATATTTTCAGATGTTATTTTTACGACGATGAATCTTTATAATTATTCTCAACCCATTGCTTTCACAACCGGACTGCTTTTCGGTTCAGTCGTATTTGTTTATATTTTAACCTCGCTTGAAAATTTTTTGTACAAATAAATCTTGTTAAATGTTTTTTAAAAAATATTCTCCGGCTTTTGTTTGCGGCTTTGGAGCCGCCGTTTTTATCATTCTTCCCGGGATAGACAAAGCTTTGGGCTGCTGTTTATTTGTCCCTTTTGCAACGGGGATTTCTTTAATCCTATATAAAAAAATAAATCACTCCACCGAAAAAATAAGCGGAGAGAACGCGCTCCTCTTTGGTCTATTTACAGGAATTTCAGCGGCTGTATTTGCCACTTTCTTCGATTCACTATTAACATATTTCCTTCACACTAACGAATTTGTGGAAGCTATTCCGCAAACTGAAGCTCTGTTAAAAAGTTTAAATATGGGCGAAGCGGCGAACGAAACTTTAAATATTATAAAAGGAATTGCCGTCGATATTAAAGCTAATGGCATTTCATTTCTTTACACTTTCATTCTTCTCATTGGCGATCTATTTATGTTTTCAATTTTCGGAATACTTGGCGGTTTTCTGTCGATGTATTTAATCAACAAAAAAAATAACCCGCCAGAAAAATGATTACCGCGTTTATCTTCTTTGCACATTTTCTTTTTGCATTAATTATTTTTACAAAAAAGTGGCAGCAGGAAAACTTAACAACTGCATTTCTAAATTTAGGATTGATAACTATTTTATTTGCCGTCGGCTGGTCAATTGTGGGAATGGTTACTAACAATTTAATTAATCCAAAAGGCTTGGGAATTTATTTCGACAGGGATGCAATCACTCTTTCAATACTAACAATCGCCGAATTTACTTTTTACAAATTTTATTATAAAGAAGATAAAAGATTGGAAGATAAAAGTTCAGAGGATAAAAATAACATCACTTTAAGCGGTAAGGAAAAACAATAACCGCCGTTTGCTCGGATTGTTTTTGCATTTGGCTTAAGGGTTCAAATCTCCACTGACGCAATGAATTTATAGCTGCGTTTTCCAGTTTTGTATCGGCCTTAGTTAAAGGAATTACCGTTCCCACAGTCCCATCAGGCTTAATCGAAAAGCGAAGTCTAATATCAATTTCTTTTTCCACTCCTTCGGGATAAGAAGGCAAGCTGTACATATAAATTTTGCGCGTGCCTTGTCCGCCCCAATCAATATCGTAGCCAAAACTTCCTTCGCCCACAGATTTATTTCCCTGCCCTTCCGTGGTTACGTTTGAATTATTTGTTTCCTCAGTTTCAGTTTTTATAATTTTTGATTTGTCTTTGCTTTTATCGGCGGGAGTAATAACGGTATTATCTTCCGAAGTATTTATTGCTTGCGGAAGAGCTACTTCTTTAACTTCGCGAGAATTATCTTTCGTAGCATTTTCTTTTTGCGGCTGCGCTAATTCTTCCACTTGATTTATTTTTGTTCCGATAGCCCCGGTTGAGCCTACTTCTCCGGTTTTCCCAAATGAAAGTTCAACGTATTCCTTTACCGGATATTCCATTGTTATCTTTATTAACAGCAGAAGCAGCAGCAATAAAACATGAATTATTACTGACGCTGAAAATGATACTTGTTTAATTGAATTATAAGTCATTGCTCATCTAAATAATTACAGTTTTTGTTTTTCAGTTTCGATTGTAAATTTTTCAATTCCTGCGCCGCGCGCCGCATCTATAACTTTTATTACCATTTCAACTGACACAGATTTATCGGAACGAATAATTAAATTTTCTTCCCCGGATTCTCCTTTAAGCATGCTTAGCTTTGCCGGAAGCTCGTCAATTCCTACTTCGTCATTGCCGATGTAAACGCCGCCGCCTTCAGTTAAAGTTACAATCATTTTTGAAGGAACAGTTTGCTCATTTGTTTTTGAACCCGGTAGTTTTACTTTTACTCCGGTTTGTATTACAAATTGCGAAGTCAATAAAAAAAACACCAGCAGCAGCATAACAATATCAGTTAATGAAGAATAACTGAACATCGCTAACGGCTCGTTTGATAATTTAAATTTCATATTAATTCCTAAATGTCTATTTCAATTTCTTCTTCCAAATCATGGCTTGGTCTTGAAGAATCCTGAACAATATCAACAACGTCGTTGGCAACTGTTTCCATATCGCCGACTAATTTTTTTATTGCGCTTAAAAAATAATTATAAAAAGCCAACGCCGGAATTCCAATTATTAATCCAAAGGCAGTGGTTAATAGCGCTTCCCAAATTCCGCCCGCAAGGTCGCTGGGATTTGCCGCGCCCTGCAAATCTTCAATAGTCATAAACGCTTGAATCATTCCCGTTACAGTTCCCAAAAATCCAAGCAGCGGCGCAATGCCCGCAACCGAAGCCAATACAGTCAAGCCTTTTTCCAGACGGCTAATTTCCTGCTTGCCTGCATTTTCAATTGCTTCTTTTACTCTTTCATGTCCCAGATTATATTTTTTCAAACCTTTGCGAATAATATTTGCAATGGGAGATTTTTCTTCCATGCAGTAACTAATCGCGCCCGAAATATCTTTCTTTTTTATCAGTCCCCTGATCCTTACCATAAACGCGGGAACATTAATTTTTGCTTTTCTTAAAACTAAAAATCTATCGATTATAACTGCGAGTGCGATTATTGAGCTCGCCAGGATTGCCCACATTAGCAATCCGCCTTTAAGAAATACTGAGAACAGATCCATAGTTTATCCTTTAATTAATTTATTTTAATTCTTGTTTAAATATTTTTTAGCGTCGTCTAAAGCGCTAAAATATCCCACTCTTACTCTGTACCAAATTGTTCCGCCGAGTTTTGCTTCTTCTATAAAAGCTTTGTTTTCAGTCGAGCTAAATAGGTCGACTTGATGATCAGCTTTTTCTTTGCTTTGCCATGAAGAAACCTGCACAACAAAACGTTCGCCGTATTTATAAATATTATCAGTTATCTTTTCAATTTTTACTGGAGAAGAATTTATTTCTTCGCCTGAATTTTCTGAATCGCTTAAATCATTTTCTTTATCGGCAATAGGCTCTGCAAGCGGCTGCCTATCATTTTGCTGATTAATAACTTTATTTGAAGAATTATTTTTACCGGAATTTATATTTGATTTATCATTATCGTTTCCCATGCTATTTATAAAATAATAAGCGGCTGCAAAAATGATAATCGCAATAATTATAAAAAGCCAGGTATATGATTTTCGCTCATTTACGATTTTTTCATCAATAGTTATTTTATGCTGATGAGGAACAGGTTCCTCGTCTAATTTTTCTTCAGAAATATTTAATGGAGTATTTCCATTTTGAGTTAATTCCTCTTCTAATAAATCATCTCGAATTAAAGCTTCATCATTTTTTTCATTCTCATCAAACTCGTTTTTATCTTCAATAATTTGATTTGAAGTTTCATTTGGTAGTTCGTTTAATCCATTTAGATTTTCAGCGTTAGACTCTTCACTAAACTCATTTGTTTCTTCCATTGAATAAGAATAATTTTCATCAGCAACATTTCCAAAGTCCCACGAAAGCCCCGAAGCTTCTTCTTCAAAAATTGTGTCATAATCTTTTCCCGTATCCAGTAAAGATTCTTCTTCAATTTGTTTAGAAAGATCGCTGCTGTAATTCCAATTTAGTTCATCATAATTGATTGAATCTTCAGCGTCAATCTTTGAATTTTGCAATTCCACATCATTGCCATCAGCATCGGAATTATTCATTTCTAATTCCATCTGCGATTTATCATTTAAATTATTATTTATTAAAATAAAATCATTTCCCGACGAGTAATTTTTGATAACCTCGCTTTCGTCTATAAGCTTTTCAACTTTAGATTCAACAAGTCTTCTCAATTCATTCCCCGATGGCGGAAGGAAAAAGTCAATATCCTTTACGCCTTGCAAAGGAATTACAGGCTTGCCTATGCTCAAACTAAAATATGAATCAACATGCTCGTGAACGTTTTGATTTAAATCTGGGACGCTAAAAATTAAATTTTCATTTTTATTTTCGTTTGATAAATTGAAAACTATCAGATCCAAATAAACTTCAATTTCTTCATTTTCAAAATTAGAAGTTCTCATCTTCCCTTTTTTAGAAATGAAATAACCAAAATCATTAATCAATAAAGCGTCGCCTTGCTCGGTTAGGCTCGCTATTTTTCGAAGCAATATTTCGAAAAAAAGTTTTGCTTCCGAATCCGGCGCTCCCGAATGTTTGGCAATTTTTCTTATTAATTCTGCTTTTGTCATTTAAAATTATTTTTAATTACCATTGATAAACTAAACCGGCAATCGCATCAAGTGGAAACTCTTTATAGCCGCGCCACAAAAAATTTTCTTTATTAATTAAATTATTCAACTCAAAAGTAAGATGAAAATTCGGCGTAAATTTATAAGCTAATTTTAAACCTAAATCAGCATAGGCTTTTAGCGAAGTTGTATTTTTTATATCTGTGTACGCGCTTGAAAAGTAAATTAATTTAGGCTGAACAACAAATCCAAAGTTAAATTCATAACCGTAATTTAAAGTCATTTTAAAATGCGGTGCGTATGGAATTGTGTTTCCATCATCGTCAACGGTTCTGTTGAGTTCGGCTGAACCGTAAAAAATTCCGTTTGGACCAAGATGGAATAACAAATCCAAATAGCTTCTAAAAGTATTTCCATCGGCTGCTCTCACATCAAATCGCCCCATTGCAGCGGATGAAACAAAGTAAGGATAATTTTTAGAAGTATAATATTCAGCCCCCAGGTTTATTTGATAATACTTATCGTATTCATATTTAACAACGGCGTTTAAGTCAAATGGTTTTTTATGATATACATTTAAAAATGTTTGGGGATTAAAATATCTGTTTTGATTAAAAAAGTTTTCCGCCGTTAAAAATTCTACCCTCGGAAAATATTCGGCAAAAAGCGAAAACTCATTTGTGAACTTTATTCCCATTGAAGCGTAAGGGAAAACATCAGTAGAGGCGCCGGCTGAATTATTATAATTTATTCCCGCGGCGGCGCGTATGTTTTTTAGAATGCTAAATCCTACAGTTGGAGTGATTTCAAAAAAAGAAAAATGGCTTTTTATAATTGAATCGGTTTTTAAGGATTGATATTTGTAATTAAGGTTTACGTTAATAAAAAAATCCTGCAAATTTATTTTTGCAAATGAAGTAAGCAGAAAATTATTTTCCGAAAAAGTTTCAACGCTAAAATCATTTAAATGATCATAAATGCTTGCGCCAAAATTGAAATACTTATTTTCATAATTCTCAAAATCCAATCCTAAAATACCTTGACCCAAACTTCTTTTTAGCGGCTGAGCGGAGGCGTAATATCTGAATGAAGTATTTTTGTAATCGCCATGCAATCTTATTTTTGAACCGGGCAGAAATGAAGAATTTTCATTTACAAAAAAAGTTAAATTGCCGCCGGCGCCTGCTGTGTACCAATCGCTAAAATCAACGTGCGCTCTTTTATTATCAGCATTAATAAATGCGTCAACTAATCCATTTTCAATAGGGTAGCCAATTTTTAATGAAGCTTTGGGAAGAGTATAAATTCCAACTCCCGCTTCCAAAATTCCTTTAATATAATTTAGAGAATCAAATATTGTAATATCGTTTTTCACAGGATTGGAAATATCTTTCATCTCTAACTCTTCCGGCGAAAAAACCGGTTTCAAAAAATTTGGCGGCACTGTTGAAATAAAATCCGGCGGAATTTTTTTTGCATTTTGTATAGCAACATTTTCGTTTCCTGTAATTACAAAATCCGGCAGTTCAACATTTTGGCTGGATTGTTTATTGCCCTGCGCCAATGAAATGAAACTAACTAAAATTAATAATGGAAAAATTTTATTCGTCATTTTAGCGCTCTTAGTTTTGTTTGAGCTTCATTCCCAAAAACATCGCCTTTATGTTTTGCAAGAACTGTTCTATAAATTTCTTTTGCCTTTTCATAATCTTTCAAGATTGTATAAGCCTCGCCCATCTTTAAATAAGATTTTGCCAGCCATTCGTCATACGCAGAAAAAATAGTTCGCACTCTTACAAACGCGCTGATAGCTTCAATATATTTTTTTTGTTCGAATTGAGAAAGACCCAAATAATATTGAGCTTTAGCGCCCAAATCATCCGAACGGGAATTGGCTAAGTTTTGAAAATAGCTGTCTGCATTTGAATATCTTCCAGCCGCCATCTCAATAGCGCCTATTTCAAATTTAGCTTTGGCAGCAAAAATAGTTTGCGGATAATATTGCGCAACTTCATCGAAAGAATCATTTGCGGATTTTATATCTCCTTTATTTGAGAACGCCGTCCCTCTCATAAAAATAATTTCCGCTAATCGCGGCGACTGTTTCATTTTATTGTACGCTTCATTATAAATAGATATTGCGGCGTCATAATTTTTTTGAGCTATGTAAATATTTCCAATCTCTAAAACGGAAGCGGCGCCGGCTTCGGTGTTGGGATACGAATCAAAAACTTTTTTAAAGTTGAAGATTGCTTCTTCATTTTGATTTAAATTTTGGGCGCTTTTTCCTATCCAAAAATATGCGTCTGGAACTAATTTGCTTTTGGGATAATTTGCTACAAATTTACTGTAGCTGGTTTTTGCTTGTTCATAATTTTGCGAGCTGTAATAAATCTCTCCCTTCTTAAAATACAATTGATCTGAAAAACTTAAGCCCGGATTTTTCTGAACAAACTCATCTATAACTGAAATTGCTTTTTGCGGATTTCCCTGAGCCACGTAACTATATTGCAAGCCATTAACCGCGTCAAAAACATAATTGGAAGATGGATATAAAGTTAAAACATTATTGTAGTTTTCTATTGCATCATCATACTTGCCCATATTAAAATATGAGTCGCCGATTGAATAATAAATTATCGGGTTTAATAATGAGCCTGGATATTTATCCATTACAGTTTTGTAATTGGAAATTGCTTCGTTAAAATTACCTTTTTGAAAATAAATCCATCCCACAACGTATAATGATTTATCCGCATATTCAGAATTTGGAAATCTATTTTGAAGATTTCTAAATTCGTTTATCGCATCTTGCGCGCTGCCGGATTTGTAAAGAGTTTGCGCATATTGATAATTTAAATATGGATTTGCAGCGCTGTTTTTAGAATCGAACATTTCTCTATAAATGCGACTGGCTGCGGCATAACTTTTACTTCCGTAATAACTATCAGCCAAACGTAACTTTGCATCAGTAATTCGTGAATCTTTAGGAAATTTTTTTATGAAATCGGAAAACTGTGCGGCGGAATTTTGATAATCTCTTAAATTAAAATAGCTGTACGCTTTTCCATATAGCGCAAATTTTCCCACGGCAGTATCCGCAATATTAACCGCTTGATATTTTTCTAAAGCGAACTTGTATTTTCCAAGCGCAAAATTATTTTCAGCCTGATAAAAATTAATTTTATCTTGTTCAAAACCCGCGTCTCTTTCAGAAATTTTATTTAGCGATGATAAAGATTCATTATAGTTTTTTAGATAGAATTGTGAAATTCCAACTCCAAGCCCGGCTCTATTTTCAAGTTCTTCCGAAATGGGTGAAATTTTTAATGCATTCTGAAATTGTTTTAAAGCTTCAGAATATTTTTCTTTCTTCAACTGCATATCGCCGAGCAAAGTATAAGCGCGGGCTTTAAGAATTTTGTCAGAACTATTTTGCGTTAGGTTCAAAAAATCTTCAGCTTGTTTATAATTTTCATCGTCAAAATATAAAGCGCCGATTTGATATTTTACTCCGGATGCAAGCTGGCTGTTTGGATATCGATTCAAAAATTCTTTATAAATGCTGAAGGCTTGCGTATCATTACCCGCATACCGCTGAGCTTCGCCCTTCCAATAAAATGATTTCATAGCAATCGAATCTTCACCGTTGGAAAGCGTGTTAAAAATTTCAAAAGCGTCGTCATATTTTTTCTGCTGAAAATATGTCCAGGCAAGTCCATATTTAACTTCTCGTAAAAGATCAGTGTTTGGGAAACTTGAAATTATTTCTAAATAAGTTTTGGATGCGTCTTCGTATTGATGAACGCGGTAGTAGGAATTTGCGAGCAAGTAAAGACTTTCAGAATACTGATCATCTGAAAGCGAAGACAACTGAGGATTATTTAATTCTAAAATTGACGATTGATAATCTTTTAGTTTGAAGTAACAAATACCAATTCTTATTTGGGATGAAGCCGCCAGCGGGCTATCTTTAAAATATGATAAAAGTTGATCGTAATATTTTACAGCGTTTTGGTAATCGCCCTTTTTTTCATAAAGCGAAGCTAAAGTATAAATTGAATAATCAATGTATTTGTTATTTTTTCTTTTTTGAACCGCATCTTCCAAAAATTTTATAGCGTCGTCAATTCTTCCCTCTTCCGTAAAAGATTCGCCAACCCAATACATAGCGGAACCGGCAAATTCACTGGAAGGATATTCATCCAAAAATTCAATTAAAGTCTTGCGGCTTTCTGCAAATTTTCCCAAATCAAAATAAATTAATCCGAGGGAGTAATAGGATTTATCTCTAAAATTTGACCACTCAAAATTATCTATCAAATATTTAAAGCCTGCGGCGGCGCCTTCCCTTTTGCCGATGTTTAATAATGCCTCCGAGGAATAATATTTCGCGGTGGCATTCAATTCATCCATTAATTTGTACGAATCAAAAAAATCATCAAACAATCTATTTGCTTCTACATAACGATGTGAATTGAACGCTTCCATTGCTTGAGAATATTTATCAGCGAGAGTTTGCGGCGAGATAATTTTGGTGAATAATAATAAAAAAATAAAAGTATAAATATTTTTTTTCATTTATTGCTTAACAAATGGTCTAAAATAGAAAAGAATAAAAATCCAACTAAACCTAAAATAATAAATTTAATATTCATTTTTAAGTTTTGTAAATATAGAGGTTTACTTTTTATAATGTCAAGTGTAATAATATTATAACAGCCATTACTTAAAGAGAGTTATGAAAGACAATAACAACACGCCCCGACGGATTAAAAATCAAACTTATACAGCAGAAAAAATCTTCTAAAATAAAAAAGCCCTCAATAAAAATTAGAGGGCTAAATAATTTTAATATTTTAATTCAATTATTTTAAAGAACTTAATTCATAGTCAACCAGTTTTCTATACGTTGCATCTGATCGAGCTTGATTAAACATCTCTTTAGCTTTTTCGTTATCGCCTTTATTTTTATATGCAACGCCCATATAATAATAAGGTCCGCCTTTCCCGATACTTGATTTATATTTTAAAGCATTTTCTGCCGCTGATAATGATTTATCATAGTTACCCATTTCAGAATAAACTTTTGCCAGCGAAAGATAAGCTGCGTCGTAATTATTATTTTCAACGGCTTTTTCAAGATAGGAAATTCCCTTTTCCGAATTTCCATTTTGCAAAGCATCATTTCCCATTTTAGCGTAAGCAAGCGAAAGATTTTTCTTAACGGCATTTTTCACGCTGTTACTTTTTGAAGTTGACACGACTTTTTCAAAATTTTCAATTGCCTTTTCATAATTTCCCATTGAAAAATAAACGCCGCCCAAAGCGTTATAGCCGGCTTCAAAATCTGGTTTTGCTTTTATAACTTCTTCAAATGAATTTTTAGCTCCTTCCGTATTGCCTGATTTTTTTAAAGCAACTCCTCTTTGATAATAAGTGCGATAATCTTTTTCTATTGCCAGAGCTTTATCATAGTTATCAATTGCGCCTTTATAATTTCCAGCTTTTAGCATTTTGTTGCCTTCATTATATAGTTTGCCTGCATCCGGGTTCATATTTTGTGCAACTACATTTCCAAAAAATACCGCGGCTAGAATAAGACAATAAAATACATGAGATAATCTTTTCATTAGTATCTTCCTTTTATTTATGTGAGAAAAGTGTTGATTTCGTGCGGAAGACGGGACTCGAACCCGTACGCCATAACTGGCACTACCCCCTCAAAGTAGCGTGTATACCAATTTCACCACTTCCGCAAAATTTGTGGTGAAAGATAATTTTGTTGGCGTATAAAATCAACCGCAATTTTTATTTTATACCCAATTAAGTTTTTCAAGTTCCAATAATTATTTAATGTTTTCTTCTTTCTATTTTAGTTTTGAAAAGAATATCCCTTATTTCATCTCTAAATCTCTTTTCAAAAACCACCAGCTTAGCTATTTGTGTGACGGAAAGTATATCGGAAACTGATTTGACGAAGGTCTCTCTCTCTTTTAATATTTCATCTTCTATTGAAAAATATTTATCTATCATTGAATTTAAACCTTTTTCATCAACCGATTTTTCTTGAAGTTTTTCATTTATTGCATCAAGCTGCTTAATAGATTTATCCATTAATTGCTTCATTATATTGTTATGTTCATTTTTTCTAGCAAAAAATTTTAAGGTAGTTTCTTCATCCATATCCAAAACTTCAATCAATTTTATTTTCTCGAGCTGCTCAATTTTTTCCATTCCATTCGGACTTTTTCGGTCTCGCGGACCTTCTCCCATTTGCGCTTTTGTAATTGTATTAAATGCAAAGAAAATGGAAAATAGAATTATTATTTTTTTCATTTCTATTCCTTAAAGAAATTTTTATTTAGAATTTCATTATAAATATTCTCAGCTTCATTTTCACTAATGTAATCTTCAAGCTGAGACAATCCTGAAGTGTTATATGAAATTAAATCAAGATTAATATTAGAGCCAGGGTTTAATTCGGAGCCTAATATATTTGTAAAAACCGAGTCATAATCTGCCGAAGAACTTAAATTTAATTGCGAATAATTTACGTTGCTCAAATAATCACTTAATGTATTATTAATTTCTTCCGAATTCATTTCGGCGGCAATTTGCTGAACAGAATTTGACTTGTTATTTGAAGGAAGAACAAACAAAACAAAAGCTAAAATAACAATTGCCAAAGCGCTTCCGGCAAAAATAAATTTTGTTGAAAAAATTTTAGACTTTTTAGATTTATCAATTCTCTCTCTAAAATTCGGGACAATGTTATTCAGATTATCATTATTTAATTCTATATTTTTTGTTTCATCAAATTGAGCTAGAAAAATTTTATAATCGTCAAAATCTTTTTTAAGGTTAGATGAAGAGATTAATTCTTGTTCAAATAATAATTTTTCATTTTCCGACATTTGATTATCAAAGTATCTGATAATATTATTTTTATTGTCCATTTTAGTTTCCATTTTCTTTCATCAGTTCAATAAGTTTTTTTGCTGCGTGAAAATAATTTGCTTTCAAACCGCCCACGCTTTTACCCGTAATTTCGGAAATTTCTTCGTACGATAAACCTTCATAAATTCTAAATAGAAAAACTTCCCTTTGCTTTGCTGGAATTTTTTGTAACGCCTTCTCAACTCGTTTTAGTTTTTCTTTATCTTCAATATTTTTAATTATGTCATCATTAAAAGAAATTTTATTGTGTGAATCTTCTAAAGAAAATAATTGTCTTACTTTTCTTTTCTTTTAAATAATTAATTGTACGCGTAGAAGTAATTCTATAAATCCAGGTATAAAGCGAAGATTTATATTGAAAATCTTTTAGGCTTTTATACATAACCAAAAGCACTTCTTGCACAATCTCATCTGCATCAAGATGATTGCCGGTCATTCTTCTTGCATGCCAATAAATTCTATCTTTATATTTATTAACAATTTTATTGAACGCGCCTTCGTCGCCATTTAAAAAGTCTTTAATTAATTGAAAGACAATTTCATTTTCAGTCATAGCTTCCGCGGTTATGCTTTAATTTGACAAGTTTTTGAACAAAGAGGTTTAAATATTTTACGGAAAAATATTTTGTAAAAAAGCGCTGTACAAAATTTATTTCTTTAAACCAAAATTAATTTTTGAATGTCAAAGGATTAAACTAAAATACAAAGTTATATTCAAAAACATTTCGGAGGATAAAAAAATGAAAAAGCACATTTTATTAATAACTGTTTTTATTTTTTCAGCGTTCATTTTCGTTAGTTCAGCTTTGGGGCAAAATGATCAGCGACCGGGCAAAGGCGATCAGCAATCCGGTTTTAAGAAATTAAATTTAACCGACGCGCAAAAAGATAAAATTGAAGGATTAAGAATTGATCATCAAAAAAGAATGGTAGATTTGAATTCCGCTTTAAAAGAAACAAGAGATTGCTTTGCAAGAAGTTTTCTCTAATAGTAATTTTAAAAGATCTGATGTTATTAGCGCCATTGAAAATATAGCAAGCGCAAAAACTAAAATAGCAGTGGAGAAAGCCAATCATCATATGGATGTTTATGATCAACTTGATAATACTCAAAAAGTCAAATGGTTAAAAATGGGTAAAAGAATGCTTATGATGAAAGGAATGGATGATGAAAAAGGTCATATGGACAAGCATAAAATGATGAAAAATAAGCGCGGTATGTCGCCCAAAAATGATATTGACAATTAATTAGTTCTTTAAATTATATCCCAAAAAAAAAGCTCACTATAAATGGTGAGCTTTTTTGTTTTAAAGATGTAATTAAATTCAAATTTATTTTTTAGGATTAGTCGGTCGCAAATCAATTTCACTCATCAAAGCGGTTACAGGTAATTTCATTATGGCAGAGACTGCGTGCGCCACATCTTCAATTTGTAAAATGTTAGCTTTATTTTTTCTTTGAACTCCGCCGCCAAAATCAGTGTAAACGGAGCCGGGACAAATTGCCGCCACGCGAATATCATACTGCCGAACTTCCAGCATCAGCGAACGCGTAAATCCTAACAGCGCATGTTTAGTAGCGGAATACATTGTGCCCCCGACAAATGAATTTTTACCGGCAAGCGACGCAATATTAATTATTGATCCGCTTTTTCTTTCAATCATTCCATCAATTACAGCTTTGGTAAAATTATAAACGCCGTATATATTTGTATCAACCTGAGTTTTAAATTCATCTAAAGTTGATTCAACAAACGGCTTTAAAATTCCCACTCCGGCATTATTAATTAGATGGTCAACTTTGCCGTATTTATTTTCAATTTCTTTTACGGATTTATTAACAAACTCAACATCGTTCACATCGCCTGAAAAATAATCGCATTCAACTCCTTTAGCTTTTATTTCACTTTGAACTTTTTTTAAATCGTCAACATCTCTTCCGAAAATCATTACGTCATTATTTTCATCGGCTAATTTTAAAGCTATACCGTAGCCAATGCCCTTGCTTGCGCCGGTTACAACCGCTAAATCTTTTTTACTCATTATATATCTCCTTCTATTGGTCTGATTACTATTTCTTCGCTAACCATATTTCCTTTTTGCAGATAAGCCCAAACTAAAATTTGAGCAATGTCTTCGGGCTGCATCATTCTTTCACTGTGTTCATTTCTAATATCTTTTGACCACATTGGCGTTTCAGTTGCGCCGGGAATTACGTTTATTATTTTTATTTTTTTATCGCGGACTTCCTCGCGCAAAACATTTGTATAGCCCAGCAAACCCATTTTAGCCGCAGTGTAAAGGCTGCTTTGCGTTAAAATTTTTTTTGTAACGATAGATAAAATATTAATTATAGTTCCCCCGCCCTGCTCAATAAAATGCGGAAGAATATATTTAGTAGTGTAAATTGATCCGAGCAAATTAGTATTAATTACATCGTCAATTTCATTCGCAGAATTATCAACGGCATTTTTAAATGAAGTAATGCCTGCGTTATTAATTAAACAATCAATTTTACTCTCAGCTAAAATTTTTTTTAATGTTTGATCTACATTTGCAGATGAAGCGACATTACACGGAAAAATATTTACTTTTAATTTTTCTTTATTCAATTCTTTATTCAACCGTTCCAGTTCAACTGCGCGCCGCGCCGAAACAAAAACATTGCTTCCGGTTTTTGCAAATTCAATTGCAGCGGCTCTGCCAATGCCTGAACTTGCGCCGGTTATCCAAATTCCAGGTTTAGATTTACTCATAAAAAATTATAATTAAAATATTCTAACTAAATATTCTTGCTTGAAATCAAATTTAAAAACTCGGCTCTGGTTCGCATGTCTTCCTTAAAAACTCCATGCATTGCGCTTGCGGTTGCGGATGAATTTTGTTTTTCAACGCCGCGCATCATCATGCACATATGAAACGCTTCCGATACCACTGCCACGCCTTGCGGCTCAAGATATTTATTAATTGTATCCGCAATTTGCTGCGTCATTCTTTCCTGCACTTGAAGTCTGCGGGAAAATACTTCCACAATTCTCGGCGCTTTACTTAAGCCGATAATTTTCCCGTTTGGAATATATGCAATGTGAACTTTTCCATAAAACGGAAGCATGTGATGCTCGCACATACTATAAAAATCTATGTTTTTTACAAGCACCATTTCATCATACTTTTCATTAAAGATGGCGCCATTTAAAACTTCTTCAATATTTTTATTATAACCCGCCGTTAAAAATTCATAAGCGTTAGCAACGCGTTTGGGCGTATTTAATAATCCTTCGCGCTGCGGATCTTCGCCAATCTCTTTTAACAAATCAACTGTTAAAGATTGAACTTTATCGTTGTTCAAATTTATTCTCCTTTAAATTCAAAATAATTATTTTCAGTTTCATAAAGCTTAACTGAAAAAAGTTTGCCGCTTGGAATTTTATTTACTAACTGTTTCCAAATTGCCATTGTAATATTTTCAGAAGTAGGAATTATTCCATTCATAAAATCAGTATCAATATTTAAATTTTTATGGTCAACTTTATCAATCACATTTTCTCGAATAATATTTTTTAGAGTTTTAATATTTAGAACAAAACCGGTTTCTTTATCAACTTCGCCCGCGACGACAATTTCCAAAACATAATTATGTCCGTGCCAATTTGGGTTGCTGCACATGCCAAAAACTTTTTCATTTTCTTCATCAGATAAATTGGGAAGAAATAAACGATGCGCGGCGCTAAATCTTTCGCGACGGGTTAAGTAAATCATTTTGAGTTTATTTAATTGTTTATGTTTTATTCTAAATCTTTTAAAAATGCCAATACTACTTTATTATGATTCGGAACTTTGACTTTACGGAATATTTTTTTAATTGTTCCTTTATCATCAATAATAAAGGTTGTTCTTTCAACGCCCATATATTTTCTGCCGTACATACTTTTCTCTTTCCAAACTCCATATTTTTCTACGACTTCTTTTTCGTCATCTGCCAAAAGCGTAAACGGCAATTTATATTTTTCAGCAAATTTTTTATGCGACTCCACCGAATCAGGGCTTACGCCAATTATTGCCGCGTTTATATTTTTAAATTTTGGAAAATCATCTTTGAAACTGCACGCCTCGGCGGTACAGCCTGAAGTATTATCTTTTGGATAAAAATATAAAACAACATTCTTTCCTTTGTACTCGCTTAGAGAATGTGTTTCTCCATTTTGATCTTTCAACTGAAACGCCGGCGCTTTTTTCCCTTCTTCCAACATTAAAATTCTCCTTAATCTATTATAATTTTGCAGAGATGTTCTGAGAACTTCTCTTAATATTATTTTATATGAGACGTTGGCACAACGTCTCTATTAATAAGTGGGGACTGAATTATCAACCTCTTTACTCCAGGCGTCAATTCCGCCGTCAAGGTTATAAACTTCGCTAAAGCCAACCTTTTCCAAATAAAGACAGGCTTGATAACTTCTTATTCCGTGATGACAATATATAACGACTTTTTGATTAGGACTTAATTCAGCAAATCGTTGGTGAAATAATCCCAACGGAATTAAGTCTGAATTTTCCAAATTTGTTAAGTGATGTTCCCATTCTTCGCGCACATCTATTAATTTTATCTCTTCTTTCTTATCAAACATTTCTTTTAGTTCTTTAGGTTTTAACTGCACTATCATATAAGACATATTCCGATTTTATTGTAATGAATTTTTTATTTTTTCATAACTCGGCTGATCGCCGGATGAAGGACAAATTTCCATATATTTTATTTTACCGTCTTTGCCAATTACAAATGCCGATCTTTTTGCAACGCCTATGTAATTATATTTGCCGGGCAAAAAAATATCGTACAAGGAATCATATTTTGGCGCGGCTTCTTTATTAAAATCACTTAATGAAACTTTCTCTCCATCCGTATTAATTAAAGCAAAATCAGGAGCGGCGTCTCCAATCTGAATGGACATTCTTTTCCTTCTAAAATAAAAATTAAATTTGATTTGTGATTGTTCAAAATTAGTTAAATAACACGGCTCAAACAAACCAAGTATAAATACCATTTGTAACTCGTAACCGCAGCCTTTCGGGTTGCGTTTGTCATAATATTGTCAGCGCAAGCTAAAGCATGGGGCTACATACTTGCGGCTATATGCTTGTGCGGCTGATTAGCGGTTGCAGTAATATGAATCTAAAAAAATACAATATCAATTTTAATTACAGCTTGGGATAATTATTTCGGTAATATTTTATAAATTCATCACCGAATAAAATAATTTTACTTGATAAAATGCTTGTCGTTAATAATCTAAAAAAAGAATTCAAAAATGTAACCGCTGTTGATGACATTTCATTTTCAGTAGATGAGGGAAAAATATTTGGAATGCTGGGTCCTAACGGCGCCGGCAAAACCACTACCATCCGCGCCGTCTTAAATATTATTAAACCCACTTCCGGCGAAATAACTTTTAACGCTAAACCAATTACTGAAGAATTTTTTAATGTAATTGGATATCTTCCCGAAGAGCGGGGCTTATATAAAAAAAGCAAAACGCTGGATGTAATTTTATACTTTGCCGAGTTAAAAAATATGAGCAAGGCTTCAGCTTTGGAACAAGCAAATTTTTGGTTAGATAAGCTGGAAATTTTGGGATTGGCAAATAAAAAAATAGAGGAGTTGTCGAAAGGGAATCAGCAGAAAGTTCAATTTATAACTTCGGTGATTCACAATCCAAAACTATTAATACTTGATGAACCGTTCAGCGGATTTGATCCTATCAATCAGCAATTAATTAAAGAAATGATTCTTTCATTTTCTAATGAAGGAAAAATAATTATACTTTCCACTCACCAAATGGAAACCGCTGAAAAGCTCTGCTCCGAAATATTTTTAATTAATAATGGTAGAAAAGTCGTGAGCGGAACCGTTTCCCAAATCAAAAAAAAATTTGGCGGCAATAATATTAAAATTGAGTACGAAGGCGACGGCGCATTAATTAATAATCTGGATTGGGTAGCGCATATTGATAACTACCGGAATTACGCCGAAGTGCAATTAAAAGATAATATTGAGCCGTATGAGTTTTTAAAATCAATAATTGACAAAATAAAAGTAAAACAGTTTTCAGTTGTTGAACCGACCCTGCATAGAATTTTTATTGATGTAATTCATAAAAACATTCCGGTAAAAGAATGAATAATAATGATTTTTTGGAATGAAGATTTATAAATGAAAAAAACATTCATCGTAGCGCGTTGGGAATTTCTGGAAAAAATAAAAACCAAAGCTTTTATAATTTCTATTTTTCTAACGCCATTAATTATCATCGCCTTTTCAGTCGCGCCTACTTTATTATCAAATGAAGAAGCGGAGCACACCAAAGCCATCGGTATTGTTGATACTTCTAAAGTTTATCTTGATAAACTGATTAATGAATTATCAAAATATAAATTAGAAAATCAACAGCCCAATTACGTCGCAATTAACCTAACGAATAATGAACTGACTCTATCGGCTCAAAAATATTCCGCTGATAATTATGTATTTACTAACAGAGTGGACAGCTATATTTTAATTTTGAACGGCGGAACGGATTCAGTGAAATTAGAGTATCGAAGCGGAAGCGCGGGAAATTTTAAAGACGAAGACAGGATTGAATCTTCTTTTAATAAAATAAAAATTAATCTTACTCTTACGAAAGAAAAAGTTTCTCCTGAAATTATTAATCTTATTTCAAAAAAAACTGAGCTCAAATCAATTAAAATAGAAGAGAACGGCAAAGAAGGTAAAGCCGATTTTTTAGTAATCTTTTTTTCGTCTTTTATATTTATTCTTTTATTAATGATGATGACAATTTATTCGGGACAAATGCTGGTGCGAAGTTTAATTGAAGAAAAGTCAAACCGATTAATTGAAATTTTAATTTCAAGCTGTTCAACCGAAGAACTGCTTACCGGAAAAATTTTAGGATTAAGTCTGCTGGGTTTATTTCAAATTTTTATTTGGTCGGTAATAGGCTTATCGCTTAGCGGCGCTTCCGTAATTCCCGCTTCCGTGTTTGATCATCTTTTTATTTTGCTGCTTTATTTTATTATGGGATTTATTTTTTACAGCGCAATTTTTGTCGGAGTTGGTTCAATCGTTTCAACCGAGCAGGAAGCGCAGCAAATAACCGGCTACTTAAATTTATTTATAATTCTTCCCGTTGTTTTAGCGATTCCGGCGATACAAAATCCCAATTCACTTTTGGTTACAATTTTATCTTATATTCCTTTTACGCTCCCTTCAATTATGCTTTTAAGAATTAATACATCGCCAATTCCTTTGTGGGAAATTTTGTTGACTATTACAATTATGAGCGGCTCAATTTATTTTATTATTCTTATCTCGGCAAAAATATTTAAGATAGGAATTCTCTCTTACGGCAAGCGTCCATCTTTTAAAGAGTTAGTTGAATGGATAAAACTAAAATGAAAACGAAAAATTAATGGTTTATTTTTATTCAGCGTTGGCGGCTATTATTCCAATGATGATTTATTTATTAATCATTTGGAGATTTGATAGATATGACCGCGAGCCTTTCAAATTAGTTATTCAAAATTATTTTTGGGGCGGCGTTGGGGCGGTAATTCTAACGCTTATATTGGAACATTTCATTTCAATTATACTTTCATCATTAATAATTAATGCAGAACAGCTTAAACATACAGAGACGATAATTGTGGCTCCTATTATGGAGGAAATTACTAAAGGGATTTTTCTTTTTATAATTATTGCTAACAAAAGTTTTGATAATATAACAGACGGAATTGTTTACGGAGGCGCTATCGGTTTAGGTTTTGGGATGACTGAAAATTTTTTATACTTTATCACTTACAGTTCAAATGTTAATGAATGGATTTGGTTAATTGTTATAAGGACTTTATTTTCAGCGGTGATGCACTGCGTGGCAACGGCTGCATTCGGCGCTTTTCTTGGTTATGCAAAATTTAAAAACATTTACTTTAAATTAACATTCCTTTTTGTCGGATTAGGTTTTGCAATTTTTATTCACATGTCCTGGAATTTTACCGTTAGCTTTCAATCAACCGCAATATTTGGCTTTGTGTTTATGTTTTTCTTTATAATAATTTTTATACTGACTTTTGTTTTATCAATAGTCAGTGAAAAGAAAATAATTTTTAACGAATTAATTGAAGAAGCAGAAAGAGGATTAATTCCGCTTCATCATTTGCATATCCTTAATTCATCAAAAAGAAATAAGCCCGGCTGGGTTGATGAAGGAATTCGCAAACTATATATTAGCGCCGCAACAACATTGGCTTTTCGAAAAATGCAGCTTAAAAATTGTTCTAAAAAAAATAAGCCATTATATCAAAATGAAGTTGAACATTTTCGAAATAATATTTTAACGCTGCTTTCAAATTCAATTGTAATTTAAAGTTATGAAATACAACGCCTGCATTTATTTAACCGCCCTCTTCCCTATTTTCAATAAAGATGAAACGCCTTTATTCGAATCTTTTAATGCAGAAAATTCTTCATCGCTTTACGTTTCTCTGCTGTTAAACAATGCCGAAAATTTAAATAAGATAAATTCCATTTCTAAAATTGTTTATTGCTTTGATGAAAAAGATAAGGAATCTTTGCCGGATATTTTTAAAGATGAAAATAAAATTATTTTTATAATAAATGCTTCGGATATTAATAATTATTTTCAAAAATTATCGGAGAAACATTTTAAGGAATGCGGAAGTAATTTGATTATCTTTTCAAGATCGATGGGAATTACAAAAGAGCTAATTGGAAAAGCCTTAGATCAGCTTGCAATCGAAGACGAAGCGGTTGTAATTGGAAAGACTCCGGAAAATTATATTTCATTTATTGGTTTCAACAATTATAATGCGGAGCTATTTAATGATATTGATTGGGAGACGTTGGATTATGATTCGTTTCTAGCCAAAGCCTGCAAGCACGAAAATTTTATTCATGTTTTGAACGGAAGTTTTTTGTTGATAAAAACAATTCAAGATTTTAAAAGTCTTTATTCAGAACTTTCAAAAAAAGAAAGTCTTAATTATTGCAGCCCGCAAATGCACGAACATTTCACAAATCTTTTTATTGAATATAAGGATTTATTAAAATGAGCGTCATTGGAATTTACGGCGGCACATTCGATCCGATTCATAATGGTCATTTAATTACAGCGCAGGCGGTAAAAGAAATTAGAAATTTAGATAAGGTAATTTTTATCCCCGCAAATATTTCACCATTCAAACAACAATATCTAAGCTCCTCGGGCAAGCATCGATTAAATATGCTTAAACTGGCAATTGAAAATATTCCATACTTTAAATGCTCAAATTTTGAATTGAAAAAAAAAGAAATCTCATACACAATCAATACGCTAATGGAACTCAAAAAAAAATATGATCATATCGAATTGATAATCGGATACGATAATTTTTTATCATTTGATAAATGGAAAAGTCCAAAAATAATATTAGATAATTCCACCGTTGTTGTATTGAATAGGAAAACAAAAGTTAAAAATGAATCATACAATAAATATTACAGTAAAGCTGTTATGGTTGAAACTCCATTCATCGAAATAAGCGGAACTCAAATAAGAGATCGCGTTAAAAACAGTTTGCCGATAAATTTTCTTGTCCCTGAAAAAGTAAAAGAATATATTTATAATTTTAATTTATATAAGGAGAAAAGTTGAAAATTTTAGTAACCGGCGCCGCCGGATTTATTGCTTCGCAAGTCGCCGATGCATTCATTAATGAAGGTCATAAAGTTTTTGTGCTTGATAATTTAGCAACCGGATTTGAGCACAACATAAATCCCAAAGCAGTATTTATCAAAAAAGATATTGGCGATAAAAGTTTATCGGAACTGTTTGAAAATGAAAAATTTGACGTGGTTAATCATCACGCTGCACAAATGGATGTACGCCGTTCCGTTGCTGATCCGGCGTTTGACGCAAACACAAATATTTTGGGAACATTAAATCTTCTTCAAAATTGCGTAAAGACCGGCGTTAAAAAATTTATGTTTGCTTCCACCGGCGGCGCCGTTTATGGCGAACAGGATTATTTCCCCGCCGATGAAAAACATCCCACTTCTCCCCTTTCGCCTTACGGAATTTCAAAACTTGCAGTTGAAAAATATTTATTCTTCTACGCTGCTCAATACAAATTAAATTATACAATTTTACGCTATGCAAACATTTACGGTCCGCGTCAAAATCCTTTTGGCGAAGCCGGCGTGGTGGCAATTTTTAGCACGCGATTATTAAAGGATGAACAGACAATTATAAACGGCAATGGCGAGCAAACTAGAGATTATGTTTTTGTCGGCGATGTTGTTAAAGCAAATGTTTTAGCTTTAAACGATGATAAAAATGATATTTATAATATTGGAACCGGAATAGAAACCGATGTAAATGAACTCTTCAAAATGATTAATAAAATTGTTGGAAAAGGTCAGGCAGAAAAACACGGACCCGCTGCGCCCGGCGAACAAATGCGAAGCGTGATTACATCCGATAAATTATTTAAACAATTTAATTGGCGTCCCTCAACCCCAATTGAAGAGGGCTTAAAAAAGACGGTCGAGTTTTTTAAAGAAAGAATAAATCAAAAATAAATTTTAGTAATGTTGTTTTAATGATTAACGAAACGCTTGTAGAAAAACTTCAATTAAAAGATAAACGAACTGTTGCGCGTTCTATTTCAATAGTAGAATCTGATACTGAAAAATCAGCGCAGCTTTTAAAAGAGATTTACTCAAGCGTCGGGAAAGGTTATCGGATTGGAATTACCGGACCTCCCGGCGCCGGCAAAAGCACAATTACAAATCAGCTTACAAAAATTTTTAGAAGTCAAAATAAAACTGTTGGCATTGTAGCGGTGGATCCGACAAGTCCATATACAGGCGGCGCGCTGTTGGGCGATAGAGTGCGAATGAATGAAATTGGAAATGACCCAGGAGTATTTATTAGAAGCATGGCGACGCGCGGTAGTCTGGGCGGACTTAGCAAGCGCACTATTGACGCAGCTGATGTTTTAGACGCCGCAGGTTATGATTATATATTATTAGAAACTGTTGGAGTTGGACAATCCGAATTAGATATTGCACAAGCCGCCGACACTACAATTGTTATTCTTGTTCCTGAGTCGGGAGATGTTGTGCAAGCAATGAAGGCTGGCTTAATGGAAATTGCGGATTTTTTTGTTTTGAATAAAAGTGATCGACCGGGTTCTGAGCAAGCAGTAACGGCGTTAAGAACAATTTTGATGATGCGCGATCATGATGAAAAATCATGGATGCCAAATATTATAAAAACTGTCGCCTCAGAAAATAAAGGTATAACGGAAATTGCAGATGAAATAATCCGGCATAAAAATTATCTTCACCACAGCGGTAAGTTTTTATTGAAAAGAGAAATGCAAACTAAAAATAGAATTAAAGATATTGTTGAATATAAATTAAAAGAAAAATTATGGGATGAAGAGGGCGAGAACTCGCTCAATACGTCAATCTCAAAAGTTGTGCTTGGCAATTTATCTCCTTATCATATTGCCGAAGAAATTATTTGCAATTTTAAAAAACAATTATAATCGTTCAGCTTTCCTTTGCCGAAAAGTTTTTAAAGGAATTATTTCAAAAGAATATTTTTACTTTAAAATTTTGATTCACTTAAAAGGTTGAATTTATTTTTATCCACAAGAAAGGAAAAAATATGGAATTAGTTGAAAGTCCATTCCTAACAAGTTTAACTGAAAATCAAATTATAATTCACGATACAATTAGAGACTTCGCTGAAAAAAATATTCGCCCCCGAATTATGGAATTTGATGAGTCTCAAAAATTCCCGCTTGATATTTTAAAGCATCTTGGCGAATTAGGATTCCTGGGAATATTAGTTCCCGAAGAATACGGCGGCGCAAATTTAGGATATGTAGAATTTTCAATTATCATCGAAGAACTTGCGCGGGTTGATCCTTCAATAGCACTTTCAGTAGCGGCTCACAACGGGCTTGGAACAAATCATATAAATCAATTCGGGAATGAAGATCAAAAGAAAAAATATCTTCCTGATCTTACTTCAGGAAAAAAGATTGCCGCCTGGGGATTAACAGAATCCGTATCCGGCAGCGATGCCGCGGGTTTAAGAACTACCGCCAAAAAAGACGGAGATAATTTTATTTTAAACGGAAGTAAAACTTTTACAACTCACGGAACTGTCGGAGAAACTATAGTTGTAATGGCTGCTACCGATAAATCAAAAGGTAAAAAAGGAATTTCCGCCTTCATTCTTGAAAAAGAAATGGAGGGTTTTATAGTCGGCAAAAAAGAAAATAAACTTGGAATGAGAGCAAGCGATACCACCCAGCTTACTTTTGAAAATTGTAAAGTTCCGAAAGAAAATTTGATTGGAGAAGAGGGCGAAGGTTTTATTCAATCAATGAAAATTTTAGAAGGCGGAAGAATTTCAATTGCAGCGCTTAGCGTTGGACTGGCGCAGGGCTGCTTGGATGCTTCTTTAAAATATGGAAATGAGCGAAAACAATTTGGCAAATCGTTAAATGAATTTCAGGCAATTCAGTTTAAGCTGGCTGAAATGGGTACAAACATTGAAGCCGCAAGATTATTAACCCAGCGCGCCGCGTTAATGAAAGACAAAGGATTATCAATTGTAAAAGAAGCGGCGATGGCAAAACTTTTTGCAAGTGAAATTGCGGAGAAAGCGGCTAGCGAAGCAGTTCAAATTCACGGCGGCTATGGATTTATAAAAGATTATCCCGTTGAAAAATTTTATCGCGATGTAAAACTTTGCACAATCGGCGAAGGCACATCCGAAATTCAAAGAATAGTTATTGCAAGAGATTTGCTGAAGTAGCCCCATCCCAACCCCTCCCTAAGGGAAGGGCTTTTTTTAAATATTAAATTATTTACAATTGAAAATTTATAAAACATATCAAATTTCTATCTTGCCCTTCGGGGTAATGAGGGACTTTTATGACTAAAATTGGTTCCGAAATAAAAGATGAAAAATCATTTTTAAAAAGAGATGATTATTATAAAAACTTAATTCGCAAACTTGAAGCCGAAAAGGATAAAGTAAAATTAGGCGGAGGAAAAAAGGCAATTGAAAAGCATAAGGCAAAAGGTAAGCTGACAGCGCGTGAAAGAATTAATAAATTGGTCGACGACCCTAAACAATTTTTTGAACTAAACACATTTGCAGCTTATGGAATGTATGAAGAATACGGCGGCGCGCCCTCGTCAGGAACGGTTTATGGAATTGGGAAAATAAACGGAAAAAATTTTGTCATAGTTGCCAACGATGCGACGGTTAAAGCCGGTGCCTGGTTTCCTATCACTGCAAAAAAAAATCTTCGCGCTCAAGAAATTGCCATTGAAAATCATCTGCCTATAATTTATTTGGTTGACAGCGCCGGAGTTTTTCTTCCGCTGCAGGATGAAATTTTTCCCGACAAAGAACACTTCGGAAGGATTTTTAGAAACAACGCAATTATATCCTCAATGGGAATTCCACAGATTGCCGCAATAATGGGACCTTGCGTTGCGGGCGGCGCATATCTTCCTATTATGAGCGACGAAGCATTAATTGTTGAAGGCGAAGGTTCAGTTTTTCTTGCCGGTTCTCATCTTGTTAAGGCTGCTATTGGCGAAGTGATTGATAATGAATCTTTGGGCGGCGCAAAAGTGCAGTCAAATATTTCCGGCGTAACTGATTATGTAATGAAAAATGATGAAGAATGTTTAGAAAAAATTAGAAGTCTTACAAACAAATTCGGCAATAATTTAAAAGCGGATTTTAATAAAATAGAAAGTAAGCCGCCTGCCTTTTCCCCAAAAGAAATTTATGGAATTCTTCCTGAAGATCCCCTTAAACCCTACGACAGTTATGAATTGATTTCACGAATTGTTGATGAATCAGATTTTGATGAATACAAAGCCGGCTACGGCAAAACAATAGTTACAGCTTACGCTCGAATCGATGGGTGGGCTGTTGGAATAGTTGCAAATCAAAGAAACATCGTTAAGTCCGAATCCGGCGAAATGCAAGTGGGCGGAGTAATTTATTCCGACAGCGCCGACAAAGCTGCAAGATTTATAATGAATTGTAATCAGAAAAAAATCCCATTGGTATTTCTTCAAGATGTTACAGGTTTTATGGTCGGCAGCCGCGCCGAGCATAGCGGTATAATTAAAGACGGCGCAAAAATGGTTAACGCAGTCGCAAACTCTGTAGTGCCAAAAATTACAATAATTATTGGCAACAGCTTTGGCGCGGGCAATTATGCGATGTGCGGCAAGGCTTATGATCCAAGATTTATATTTGCTTATCCGAATGCAAAAATTTCTGTGATGGGTGGAAGTCAGGCAAGCAGTGTTTTATTAGGCATCAAATTAAAGCAGGCAGAAAAAAAAGATGAAAAATTTAGCGATGAAAAAAAAGAAAAACTTTTAGAAGAAATAATAAACTCGTATGATGAAAAAAGCACGCCCTACTATGCCGCTGCAAGATTATGGATTGATGAAATTATTGATCCGGCTTTAACGCGGGAATATATTTCGATGGCAATTGAAGCTGCAAATAATAATCCCGAAATACCACGATTTAACACCGGTGTAATTCAAACATAAAAATTGTAAATCATCTCTAATGAGTAGTAAGTTTATAAATGTCCATAATTAAAAATATTATCAACAATGTTAGAGATTTGAAGGATTCCGGTATTTCTTCTTTAGCTAAAAAGTTCATCGACAGCAAAATTGAAGAATACGGACACTTAGTAAATTTTCAAATCGATTCTAAAAAAAGAAATATTATACTTGATATTTGGTTAAAGGGTGAGAAAGAAGATATTAAAGTAATAGTAGAAAGTTATGAAATTGTTTATAATAATAGCTCTGCTTATTTAAGATTTAAAAAAGTTTCCGCCTCTCGAGAATGGATAGAAATTTTAATTAAAAAATTTGTTCTCCCTAAATATGCTCCTCAAAATATGTTTAAAATAGATTCATCCCTTGCTAAAATTATTAATTTTCTAATTTAAGAAAGTGAGGCTCACCTTTGAAGTGAGCCTTACATTTTTATTCCATATCTATCTAAGCAAAACCATCTTTTTTGTTTGATGGAAAGCTCCTGCAGTAATCGTGTAAAAATATACTCCACTTGATAACAAGCCCGCATCAAAATTTGCTGTGTAAGTACCCGCTGCTTTTTCTTCATTTACAAGTTTCATAATTTCATTACCCAAAACATCATAAATCTTAACTGTTACGTAACCGGTGACCGGTAATTGATAATTGATAACCGTACTTGGGTTAAACGGATTTGGATAGTTTTGTGAAAGTGTAAATTCTGTGGGTGTAACCGGGTTTTCTCTTGCATCTGTTACTTTGCCAATTTCAGTAAACTGTAATGTGGGTACCGCTGGCTTTGACTGCTCTTCTTCAAAAAAGAAATCCATCCCTTCTATATCTACTTTATAACTTGCCAGTTTGCTTATGGTAGCTGCCCCCAAGTCTATTTCAAATAAATCAGTTGAATCGGCTGCATAAAATTTCCCGCTTGGATGTGCACTTAATGCTTCAATCTTTTTTGAAGTTGGAATGGTTGTAACAAAGCTTACCGGACCGGCGGGAAATGAATCAAATTTCCATAGTTCACTTTCCGTATCATCCAACCCGGTTTTTGTTAAATACCAGGTTCCGCTTATATCTTGAGTTAGTCCATCTGTTCTGAAATCACCGCTTACTCCTAACGTACCAAGTTCTGTTATACTTCCGTCAGTAGTGCTTATTTGATAAACTTTTTGAGTTTCTTTTCCAATTCCAATTAAGCCGTCTGCACCAAAATGCAAGCTTGCAATCTCTTCACCCGCTTCTACTCCGCCGCCTAAGTCCCCGGCAGCTAATCCAGTGCTGCCGATTAAAGCTGCATGTACCGGAGTTGCCGGATTTTTATCTAACTCAGAAACCGGAATCATATAAATTGTTGAAGTGCCAACATTGTTTACAAGATAAATATTTCCATTAGGATCAACTGCTAAATCCTCAATATCTTTTGCACCATCAATCCTTGAATGTCACCTTCGATATTAGAAAAGTTTGAACCTTGCGCTAAAGTGTACCAATACAATTTCCCACTGACGTCATCATTCACTGCCCAGAATGTCATATAAGGAAAAATATCTTCATTAACAGTTGAATTTTTACTTCTAAAAACATTTCCATCCATATGTTCCGGCAAAAATATATCCTTGTTGATTAATTGCTAAACATGAAACCTGTAAAAGTGAAGAGTAATTATTACTGCTAATTTGTTCCCAAGTTTCTCCATTATCCATAGATTTGTAAACCCCTCCAATTCCTGATGCAATCCCAATAAATACTTCATCAGCAGAATTTACAATAACTGCTTTGGTAGAATATACATTTGATATTTTTATCCAATTTTCTCCATTATCAGTTGATCGATAAACTCCTTCATAACTAGTTGCAAAAATATGCCCCAGTGAATTGATGGCAAAATCATTTATAAAGTCACTGTTAAAGATTTTACTCCATGTCTTCCCATTATTAATTGATTTGTATATCCCATTTTCATAAAAATAATCATCATGAACCTGATTATTTTCATCGATATACTCATCTACAAAGATTCTCCCAATAGAAGCAAAAATATGGTTTTCCTTATTAAATATTAATTTGCCAATAGATTTATTAGCCTCAAAATCATATTGATCGTTTGGGGGAAGTTGGTTTAAAATTAAATTCCAGTCATCTCCGTTATTAGTTGAAAAAACAATGCTGTCTTGACATCCAATATAAACGTAGCCTCTTGAATTAATTGCTAAAGAAGAAGAAAGATAAACAGGATAAATCAAAGTCCAGCTATCTCCCTTATCAGTTGATTTATAGAGCCCCTTGTCCCTAGTTATTGCCAAAAGGTCTCCATTAGAATTGATGACAATTGAAGGGACAGTATGACTGGTGCCAAGACCATTATTAATTTCCACCCAATTCTCACCTGTGGTAGTAGATCTATATATTCCCCCATTTGTTCCTGCAAAAATATTGCTATTACTGTCTATTGCTAAAACGCTAATATGAGCACTATATGGCCCATTCGTTTGTTCCCAAAAATTTTCTTGTGAATAACTAATACAAGAAAATAAAATTAGAGTAAATATTATTTTTTTCATTTTAGTTCCCTAATTATTTTAAATTCAATTTTTTATTGTATCTGTTATAATCTTTAACGTGTAGTTAGGGCTATTTGTATGTTTAAATAAACATGTTTATAATAAATTAATAATCATTCATTGACCCTTTCCAGGAGATACATATTTACACTCCCAAAATATTTTAATTAAAACAATTAAATTTTTAACATTTAAATTCTGTATTGAGAAATTGTTAAAAGAAATATTATAATTTTGAATTGGTTTCGAATTTGAAAAGCTAAAATAAGGGAAGGATTTAATAACAAAACCAGATGGTAGGGTTTTCATCTGAGTTTTCCTTTTTGACTATGCAGACTTACATAATATAATTACAATAGTCAATAGAGTAACAAAATTATTTTTTTTACAAGTTTTCTCAAACAAATAAATAATTTTTTAAGCAAGGCTCATCCGTTAGCTGTCCGATGAGCCTTAAATAAATTTTATATTATATTATCTAAGTTTAAAACTTATAGGAATTGACATTTGCACTTTTACCGGTTTGCCTCTTTGTCTTCCGGGCTTAAACAAGGTTGATTTTACTGCGTTCAATGCCAATTCATCAAGCTGCGGAATTAGCCCTTTTACAACTTCCGCATGAATAACTTTTCCTTCTTCATTAATAATAGCTGTAACAATTATCTTCCCTTCAATGCCGGCTTTTCTTGCCAACTCCGTATAACTTATTTTACTTTGAATCGCTGCCAGCCCGCCTATTATTTCAGGCATTTCTTCTACGGCAACAAAAATATTCTCCTCTTCTTCAATAATTTTTTGTTCTTTTAAAGGAGGCGGCAGACTAATTATGTCGTCATAATTTATTTCTGTCGAGGCAAAATTAATATCATCAATTTCATCGGCATAAGATATTACCGGCTCTAAAGGTTTGGGTAAATCGGGCGGCTTTGTGTTTTGCTCGGTTCGATCTATCGCGTCAAATATGGTTGGAATTTCTGGGGTTGCATCTAAAATTTTTACCGTTGTTTTTGCATTGGGAACATATTTAAAAGCCGCAATTAATAAAATTAAAGTAATGATGAAACTTATTTCTAAATAAAATTTGTACTTTCCTTTTAGATCAGCTTTTTTGGTTTTATAAATGGACATAGGTCATCTCCTTTGGCAGAGCCATTTTTTTGTTGGAATAATTTTTACTGATCGACCAATGTTCCAAATTATACTTAATATATTTTCTGTTGTTCCTTATATTGTTTGCATGAAGTTTAAATTTTTATTTTTAGCAATTTTATTTTCTACCTTTTTAACAACTAATTTTTTCGCGCAGCAAAGCAAATTGTCAAAAGGCGTAAATTATATTTCCGGATTTATTGCAAGCGATTATTTTAAAAATCTCAAATCATCAAACAACGATGCTGTTTTAGCCGATTCAATTTTTCTTCGCGCAGTTAAATTTTATGATGATGACATTGATGAAGCATTGCTTGCTCTTACGTTTGCTTGCGTTCCGTACAACAAAATTCCAATTATAATTCCGCTAATAAATATTAAAATCTATTATCCGCTAACTTCAGCGGATGATTCTACATTTAAAAAGAAGAATAAAAATCTTCCGAGATATTTATTTTACGATACACCTCAAAATAAATATGGTGACAAAGATAAATTAGCGCATTTCTTCGGCAGTGCTTTTATTTCATACTCCTCTAACATCTTTGATTTGGGTGATTTAATTGGTTATTTTGTGGAGAATTTTGAAGAGAATTTTAAGGTTCAATCGGCTATTGATGAAAGGGATTTAAGAACGAACAAACTGGGAAATATTTTTGGAGAATTTCTAAAAGAAAATAAAAACATACTTCCCTCTCAAATTTTCCTAATCACATCATTATTTTATTTTAGATAAAATTTGTAACTATAAATATGAATAAAACGTTTTTCACCTAAAATTATGAATTCAATATTAATTATAGACGACGAAAAAGAAATTTGCGAAAGCATTCAAATGATCCTTGAATATGAAGGCTACAATGTTGATTACTCAACTAAGGCTTCGGAAGGATTGGAGAAAATTTCAGAGAGTAATACTGCAGCTTTACTGCTTGATATTCAAATGCCTGAGATGAGCGGGTTTGAAGTTCTTAAAAGAATTAAAGAAAAAAATGTTTCGGTTTCGGTAATAATTATTTCCGCGCACGGCAGCGTGGAAAATGCAATTAAAGCTACTCGGCTTGGCGCGTTTGATTTTATTGAAAAACCAATCGATAGAGAAAAGCTTGTTATCAGCGTTCGCAACGCCGTTGAACAATTCAATCTTTTAAATGAAAACTTAGAAATTAAATCCCGCCTGGCGGGATTGGGCGATGGTAAAATTCTCGGCAAAAGCAAAGCGATAAAAAGTATTTTAGAACTAATTGAAAAGGTCGCGCCGTTAGATACCCGCGTTTTAATTACCGGCGACAATGGCACCGGCAAAGAATTAGTAGCCCGCGCCATTCATAATAAAAGCGGAAGAAAGGATAAAACTTTAGTCGAAGTAAACTGCGCGGCAATTCCAAATGAATTAATTGAATCAGAATTATTTGGGCACGAGAAAGGTTCTTTCACCGGCGCTATGCAGCAGCGCATCGGCAAATTTGAGCTTGCTGATAAAAGCTCAATTTTTTTGGATGAGATCGGCGATATGAGTCTGCAGGCCCAAGCAAAAGTTTTACGCGCAATTGAAGACGGTAAAATTCAACGAGTGGGCGGCACAAAAAGCATTGAAGTTGATGTTCGCATAATTGCAGCTACAAATAAAAACTTAAAAGAAGAAATTGAAAAAGGAAATTTTCGCGAAGACTTATTTCACAGATTAAATGTTATTCCAATTAACATTCCGCCCTTAAAAGAACGCACTGAAGATATTCCAATTCTTGTTGAAAGTTTTGTAAACGAAATTACAAATAAACACAAAAAGCCCGCAGTAAAATTTGACGAGAGCGCTATAAAATTTTTGCAGTCTTTATCGTGGAGCGGAAATGTGCGCGAGCTAAAAAATATTATTGAAAGAATTATAATTATTATTGATAAAAAAGAAATTTCACAAAAAGATATTGAAATACTTTTTGCCGCCGGATCTTCTTCAATTGATAATATTATTAACGACAGCAATTCGTTTCAAGAATTTAAAGAGAAAGCTGAACGCGCTTTCATAAATAAACAATTGGATGCAAATGATTGGAACATCACTAAGACTGCCGAGATACTTGATATTCAACGAAGTCATCTTTATAATAAAATAAAAAAGTACGGAATTGAACGGAAGGAATAATTATGGCGACAATATTTTCAAAAATAATTAGTAAAGACATTCCGGCGGACATTGTTTATGAAGACGAAAGTATTTTGGCTTTTAAAGACGTCAATCCGCAGGCGCCGGTTCATATTCTCATCATCCCTAAAACTGAAATATCAAAAATTAGCGAAATAAATTTAGACGAACATTCACAGCTTTTGGGGCAAATGATTGACAGAGCAAATAAAATTGCAAAAGATTTAAACATAGACGAGGATGGCTACAGGCTTGTTTTTAATTGCGGTCCCAAAGGCGGACAAGAAGTTTATCATTTACATTTGCATTTGCTTGGCGGCAGACAAATGAAGTGGCCCCCCGGTTGAGTAGGGAATTCCTACTAAAGTCCGCTATATTTTATGGTTGTCATTCAGCAAGAATTTTTTTAAAATAAAATTATTATTAAGTCTTAGCGAGGTTCCTTCTGAAAGACTGTGCGGATAATGAATACTAAATTTTTGAACATACTTTAGTGGAATTTCATAAATGATATTCTTACAAAAATTTTACTTAAATTTGAACCATCAATTTTAATTATTAAGAAGCGATGATTTTATTTCATTCCAAATTTTATTAGTCAAGCCGCAAAGTTTATTTTAAACTTCCTTCATCATTTTAAATTCACATTAAATTTCAATCAAAAAAAAAATGAGCTATATAAAAGAAATTAATAGAAGAAGAACTTTTGCAATTATATCACACCCCGATGCGGGCAAAACAACTTTAACTGAAAAGTTTTTGTTATACGGCGGAGCGCTGCAATTAGCGGGTTCTGTAACCGCGAGAAAAAATCAGCGTAAAGCAACATCGGATTGGATGGAGCTTGAGAAGAAAAGAGGCATTTCAATCAGTTCTACTGTTCTTCAATTTGATTATAAAGATTATAAGATAAATCTGCTTGATACTCCCGGTCACGAAGATTTTTCGGAAGATACCTATAGAGTGCTAACCGCTGTTGATTCTGTAGTGATGGTTATTGATGCAGCAAAAGGAATTGAAGCACAAACAAGAAAACTTTTTGAAGTATGCCGAAAGCGGGAAATTCCAATTTTCACTTTTATGAATAAACTAGACCGACCTACGCGCGATCCTCTTGAATTGATGGATGAACTGGAAAACGTTTTGGGGATTCACGCTTATGCTATGAATTATCCCTTGGGAACCGGATTAGATTTTAAGGGAGTTTATGACAGGCAGACAAAACAAGTTCATTTATTTGAAAGAACAACCGGCGGTGCGTACAAAGCTCCCGTTGAAATTCACGATCCTGTCTGGAGATTTTGTTAAAGCAAAAATTAAGCGGCGAGAGTTATGAAAAATTTGTGGAAGAAATTGAAATGATTGAAACTGCCGGAGCTGAATTTGATAAGGAAAAAATTATTGAATGGTAAATTAAGCCCGGTATTTTTTGGAAGCGCAATAAATAACTTTGGAATTCAACTTTTACTTGACGGCTTTTTAGATTACGCATTGCCTCCTTCGCCAAGACAAAGTAATGGTGATGTAATTGAAACTGACGACGAAAGATTCTCAGGATTTGTTTTTAAAATTCAAGCAAATATGGATCCGAGGCATAGAGATAGAATTGCTTTTATGAGAATTTGTTCCGGGAAATTTGAACGAGACATGCAGGCTTTTCACGCAGAGAACGGGAAAAAAATTCGTTTATCAAATTCACAAAAAATGTTTGGACAGGAAAGAGAAACTGTGGACGAAGCATATGCGGGAGATATTATCGGCTTTGTCGGCAATTCAAATTTTGGAATTGGAGATACAATAACATCCGATACTAATATTATTTATAATGAAATTCCAAAATTTGCGCCGGAACATTTTGTGATTATGCATAATCCAAACCCATCTAACTATAAAAAATTTAGAGATGGTTTAGATCAGCTTTTACAGGAAGGGGTTATACAAGCATTCTATTTAAAAAATTCTTTGCAAAAAACTCCGCTGCTGGGCGCAGTTGGTCCGCTTCAATTTGAAGTTGTGCAGTACAGACTGCAGGATGAGTACGGCGCTGAGTCAAGATTGGAACAAACTAACTGGAAGGTTCTACGTTGGGTCTCGCCAGAAGTAAGCGAGCAAGAAATAAATAATATTTTGCTTCCCGCCGGCGCTGCTTGGGCTTATGATTCTGAAAATAGATTGACAATACTTTTAACGAGCGAATGGTCGATGAATTATTTCATGGAAAAAAATCCTAAAGTGGTTTTGAGTGATATCCCATTTGAGAATGAAATAAAAGAAACGAACGGTAACTGATTCAAATGAAAAAATTATTAATTGGAATATTTACTTTACTTTTTATTATTTCTGCACAGGCACAAAACAACAACGTTAGCATTTATGGCAGGGTCATTGATATACAAACTAAAAAAATCATACCTTTTGCAAATGTTACTGTTATAGGAACCAATTTTGGATCGGCAACCAACGAAGATGGATATTATGAAATTAATAATTTACCTTTTAATACATATCAAGTTAAAGCATCGGTAATTGGATATAATTCCTTAACACGAACAGATATAGTAGTGCAGCCCGGAAAACCTGCCGAAATTAATTTCGAACTTTTGGAAGAAGCCATTCAATTAGAAAATGTTTCAGTTACCAGCGATTATTTTTCAACTAATCCAATTGAAGTAACGAGCGTTAAAAATTTCAGTTATGAAGAAATAAGAAGAAGCCCCGGCGGTTTTGAGGATGTAATTCGTGCGCTTTCTATTCTCCCCGGAGTTGCGCAGGCTGATGCCGGAAGAAATGATTTAATTGTTCGAGGAGGTGCGCCATCCGAAAATTTATATTTGATTGATGGAATTGAAGTTTCTAATATAAATCATTTCGGAGGTCAGGGAGTGAGCGGCGGACCTTTAAGTTATATAAATCTTGATTTTGTTCGAGAAACATCATTTTCAACAGGTGGATTTTCTGCTTTATACGGAGACAAACTTTCATCAGTTCTATCTATAAAACTTAGAGAAGGGCGCGAAGATAGAATTGGCGGAAAAGCAACAATATCAGCTTCTCAGTTTGGTTTAAACTTAGAGGGTCCAATCAGTAGTAAATCAAATTTTATTTTTTCTGCTCGTAGGAGCTATTTGGATTTCATTTTTAAAGCTGCTGGTTTTGCTTTTGTTCCTGAATACTATGATGTAATGTTTAAATCAGATATTAACCCGGATATAAAAGATAAAATAAGTTTTTTATTCATTAGCGCTTTTGATAATGTGAAATTTTTTAATGACACAGATGAGCAGCGATTTGATAATTCCCGAATACTTGGTTCCGATCAAGTACAATACTTAACTGGAATATCTTATAGACGTTTAATTGATAATGGATTTATTAATCTTGCATTAAATCGAAATTATATTAAGTATAATAGCATTCAAAGTGATATAGAACTCAACCCAATTTTCTTAAACAAATCTCTTGAAGCAGAAAATTCAGTACGAGCCGAATTAGTTTTAAAATTATCCGATAAATCTGAAATAAATTTTGGCGGTTCTATTAAATTTATTAAGGCAAATTATGATATTCTTTTTCCAACTTTTGTAACTACTTTTGGCGACTCATTGCCAGTTTCAAATTTTAGCTCGAATAATACTTACAATAAATTCGGAACGTATTTAAGCTATAACAGATTATTATTCAGTAAGCTTAATACTAATATTGGTTTACGCGCTGATATTTTTACTGCCATCAATAATAGTTTTAGTTTAAGTCCCAGATTATCACTCTCCTATAAATTAACTCAACTAACAAATTTAAATTTGAGTACTGGAATCTATCACCAATCCCCTTCTTATATTTGGCTTGAAGCTTTTGAAAGCAATAAGAATTTAAAAATGATAACTGTGAATCAATTTATAATTGGATTTGACCATAAGATAGCTGCTGATGCATTATTAAAAGTTGAAGGTTTTTATAAAAAATATTCTGATTATCCTACCAGTACAATACGACCCTATTTAATTCTTGCAAATACCGGAGCGGGTTTTGAAGGAGGAGAAGGAAACTTTTCATCGTTTGGATTAGAGCCTTTGGTCGATGCCGGATACGGAAAAGCGCGCGGCGTGGAATTATCAATTCAAAAAAAATTATCCGATATTCCTTATTACGGATTGCTTAGTTTAACTTACAGCAAAGCGGATTATACTTCTTTAGATGGAATTAGTAAGCCCGGAAGTTATGACCAAAATTGGCTTTTCAATTTAAGCGGCGGATATAAAATGAATGAATTTTGGGAAGCAAGTTTAAGATTTAGATTTGCATCGGGAGCCCCATATACACCTTTCAACTCAATAGGTAAGCAAGAAATTATTAATTACAATTCTAAGCGTCTCAAATCAATTCATAGTCTTGATGTCAGGGTGGATAAACGATGGTATTTTTCTGGCTGGACTTTGATAACATATCTTGATGTACAAAATATTTATAATAGAAAAAATTCTAATTCTGTTAGATGGGATTCACGCGAGCAGAAAATTGATGAAACTTCTTCAATCGGAATATTGCCGTCAATCGGCATTAGCGCTGAGTTTTAGAATGCTTTGGTACTTTCGTTTTATCAAAAGTAAAAAACAACAAAAATATAAAGCCCTTTACATAAACTGCATTTAATACAATCATAATTCAGATAAGTTGAATAAACGGGAGTTGAAAAAGTAAAAATTATTTTAAAAAATTTTTTAATATAGGAAACATTTCGTTATGTTTTAATGATATTTTGATGGAACCATCAGCAAAAAAATGATTTTATCTAAATAATTTTTATAATCGGAATTTGAAATGAGAAATTTATTTTTAACCTCAACTTTGTTTTTACTTTCCACCATTGCGGCTTACTCACAAAACTTTTGGCAGCAAGCGGGTTTAGATACACTTTATGTAAATGAAATTATAGCTTGCGAAGGCGATTCAGTTTATGGCGTTTCTAATTCTGATATTTATATATCAAATAATAAAGGAGCGAACTGGTCATATCTCTCGCAAATAGATTCATTAGAAATTCGTGAGCTAATTAGGGGAAATAATACTAATTTGTACGCTTGCGGATTTTATTCTAAGGGTATTTACATTTCAACTGATAAGGGAGAAAATTGGAAAACTAAAAATATAGGACTAACAGATTTAAATATTGAAGATATTTTTATAGCAGCTAATGGAGAACTCTTTGCAATCAGTTATAAAACAATTTATAAATCTTATGACGAGGGAGAAAATTGGAATGTACTTTATAATTTACCTGATACTTCAAGCGGAATAGAATTTATTGTTGTGAATGATGATGGTGTGATTTTTTGCGGCGGAGATTTAGGCGTATTAATCAGATCAAATGATAATGGTATTACATGGCATAGTATAAAAAATGGATTGGCGGCTGATTATTTTTCTGACTTAACAATTGGAGCGAATAATTTTATTTTTTTAGGCGTTGATGATTTTGGTATTTATCGTTCCACCAATTTAGGCGACTCTTGGGAATTACAAAATAATTCGGGTAAATTTTATGACGTAAGAAGTTTGTATGGGAATAATAAAGGAATTATCGCTGCAGGAACTGGAGTAAATAATTTTGAAGGCGTGGTGCTTTCTACAGACAACGGAGAAACCTGGGAAGAAAAAAAATCGGGCATGAATACTTTATCTATATTTGATATTTCAATGGATGGAGACGGATTTATTTATGCCGGTACTTCAGGCAGAGGGGTGTATAAAAGTGTAAATAATATTACAGATGTAAAAAGAGAAGAAGAAACTAATCTCTCGTTTCAACTTTTTCAGAACTATCCAAATCCATTTAATCCAAGTACGAAAATTAATTGGAGGGCTGATAAAGAAGCCTGGCAAAGCTTAAAGGTTTATGATGTTTTGGGGAATGAAGTTGCAGTTTTAGTTGATGGACTTAGACCAGCGGGAAATTTCGAAGCCAGTTTTAATACAAATGAAGAAGGAAAAAATATGTCGCCTTTGCCGAGCGGCATTTATTTTTATCGCTTAACAGTTTATTCGGATCAAATTAAATCGGGCGCTAATACTCAAACAAAAAAAATGATTCTATGTAAATAACATTCTAATAACTAGGCTTTAGAAGTCTTCATCTCCCCCATCATTAGACGGTTGATCTCCCCTTTTTCTTTCCTCGTCATTTTTAAAATTATTAAAATTCAATTTTAGGTTTAACATTATCATAGGCGATTGCCTGGTAAAATAATTGTAGCTAAAATAATTCACGCCCGTTGTGGTCGATTCATATTTTGCTGTGCTGAATAAATCCCGAACCTGCAAAGTGAGAGACAATTTTTTCTGTATTAAATCTTGCTTAACAGCCAAATCAGTAGTAAAGAATCCCTCCGTTTTATCCTGCGATGAAACCGATGGGCTTCTGTAATTCACATTTATTTGAAGCTGCGTTGCTTGAGTAATTTTAAAAGAATTATTAATTCTAGCATTCCAATTAAAACTTTGCTTGTTAAAAGATTGATCGTTTAGAACTCCTTCAACTCTGTAATTATAAAGATTGCCCATCAAATTTGTATTCCAAAATTTAAAGAGATCAAAATTAATCATAAACTCTGAACCCAGCGAATAATCAGTTCCTACATTCTCAACAGTATTCAAGGTGTAATTATCAAGATAGGCTGAAGAGATTCTCTCAACTTTGTTGTGTGTAAATCTGTAATAGAGTTCATTTGAAAACGAAACAGTTCCTAAAAAAGTTTGAAATCCAAACTCATAAGAGTCAATAAATTCAGGCTTAAGAGAAGGATTGCCGCGCCGAATATTATTTGCATCCATATAAGTTTCAAAAGGCTCTAACTCCCATCCATTGGGACGATCTATTCTGCGGGTATAGCTCAGCATAAATTGAGAACCGCTTTTCAATTTATATGAAGTGTGCAGGGTTGGAAAAAAATCCCATCTATCTATTTTGTAAGAGAGTTCTTTTTCGGTTAAATCAATTTTCTGCAAAGTGTATTCAGTTCGAATTCCGCCCTGAAATCCAAAATTATTAATCTCATTTGCGTATAGAGAATATATGGCAAGTTCACTTCTATTGTAATTAATCGAATTGCTGTATGCAGGCTGATAAATGTAAGAGTACGATACAGAATCAAAATCATAAAGTCCGTTTATATCTTTTGATAAATCCATTTCGCCTTGTGCGCCGGCTTCGAATTTACTGGTTTTATCAAAAGGTAATGTGTAATCAATTTTTCCTCTTACTTCATTTGATGGACCGGTTTCAGTAGTTTTTTTCCCGCTAAATTGTACCCCTGCCTTTGTTTCCGCGGAAGTTGTACTTTCGTCGCCATTATTATGACTGTAAAATAATTCGCTTTGAATCTGATGTCCCTCCCCGCTAAATTTTTTTGTATAGTTAGTGTTCAGCGCATAGTAGTAACCAGAGCGGCTGCGATCATTATCGCTTTTAAAATATGTTTTGGCAGAACTTAAATTCGACCATTCTTCAAAATTTAAAACTTCATTTCGGCTTCCATCTCTATAACCGTATCTAGAACCAAAACTTAAAAAATCATTCTCGCTTAAATTCAAATCAATTCCACCGCGTAATCCAAAAGAAATTCTCCCTCTCTCATTATCGCCTTGCGAGTTTATGTAAGAGATGCCACTATTATTAACAAATTGCTTTCGATTTAAATGAGTACCGGGAAAAAACCTGCGGTTATAATCAACACCAAAATTATAATTTACCGGGGAAGTTTTATATTCAAATAAAAAATCTCCGCCGTATTTATCGCTAAGCCCGGCATTTCCATTTACCACTCCGCTTAGTCCGTAATTTTTAGCCTTCTTAAGTTTAATATTAATAATTCCCGAATTACCTTCGGGATCATATTTAGCAGAAGGGTTAGTAATTATTTCAATAGTTTCTATAGAGCTTGCGGGTATCTGCTGAAGGGCATCCTGCGCGTCCATTACAGAAGGTCTTCCGTCAATTAAAACAGTAAAACTTGAACTTCCTCTAAGACTAACATTCCCTTCAATGTCAGTAGTAATAGAAGGAACATTTTCCAGCACGTCGGCGGCGTTGCCCGAAACAGTTGTTGGAAGCTGGCTTGGGTCAATTATTTTTTTATCTATTTGATATGAAATGGGAGAACGGGTTCCTTCTACTACAACATTATCTAAAATAACAGAAGCTGGACTTAAAAATATTTTGCCAAGATTAATTTTAGAATTTGAAGGTTCGATTATTATTCTGAAAGTTTTTTTTTCGAAACCAATGAACTGAACATTCAAATAATAACTTCCCGTTTTAATTCCGGTTAAATTAAATTTGCCGCCAATGTCTGTGATAGTTCCTGTAACTTGTGAACTATCAGACGAATTGAACAAAACCACGTTAGCGTATTCAATAGCAGAGTTGCTTGTGGTGTCATGAACTTCTCCGGATACTGAACCGCCCAATGCTCCCCTTTTTGAGCCTTGCTGCGCGTAATTGTTAGTTATAATTAGTATTAAAATAAACAACGTTACCATTATTTTCTGTTTCATTTATATTCTTTGCTTATAATTATTTTTTTCAATGATCGATTAAAATTCTTACTTAAAATTTCTCATAAATATATTATATAATTTTCTAAAAACAATTTATTTACGATACACCTAAGACAAAGTAAACTGCTGCAAGGTTTAATTTCTTTTTAAGAAGAGAAAATATTGTGAATTCGCCAACGTGTATTTACTAATAAATTCTATTTTAGTTCACAAAAACAAAAGACTCACACTCCGGAGGGTTACATGAATTTAGTTGAAGGCGGATGCAGAGAATTTAAAAAAAAATATGTTATTTAGGATTTTAAATTTTCAAAATAAATAGCAACTGTATTAAATGAATTTTGCAGTTAAAATTTGTACCCGGAACAGGACTTGAACCTGCACGAGGGAACCCTCACTAGACTCTGAATCTAGCGTGTCTACCAATTCCACCATCCGGGCAATTTTTATTTAATATTATTTTTAATCCGGCGCGTCTACCAACCTGCCTACCGGTCAGGCAGGTTTCACCATCCAGGCAATAAGAATAAAATTATTATCAAAAATTCAAAAACGAAATTACAAAATTATTTTTAAACAATTTTTTTATTTGAATTACCAGCCAGTATCTCCCCTCTTGTCTTCAGGTTTTATTTTTTGCCCACCAGTATGTATTTCACATTTTCGGGGAATGTATTTTGAGTTTACAATATCGGATACAACAACCGGGCAATATTCGGTTGCGGTTTTTGTATCGCCCAGGTCTATTGTTTCCTTACAGAATCTTGCTGTATCGACGCCATCCGCTAATTTAAAATATTCCAAAGGCAATTTAATTTTCTCATAAGTTTCCGCCATAAATTTTGCCCAAATCGGCAGCGCTGCTTTTGCTCCCTGCCCATACCAATTGGTAAACTTAACTCGATGATCATCAAAGCCAACCCAAACTCCCGCGACAAGCTGAGGAGTGTATCCAATAAACCAGGCGTCGGCAAAATCTTGTGTGGTGCCGGTTTTACCCGCTGCAGGGCGATGAAAATATCTTCTAACTCCCGCGCCTGTTCCATAATTCACCACGTCCTGCATCATATCGGCAACAATAGAGGCAGTCTCAGGCGAAATTGCTTCGCTGTAAACCGGATGAAATTCGTCAATTAAAATTCCATTCTTATCTTCAATTTTTAAAATAGAATTAGGCTCAACGTGAATTCCATTATTTGCCAGCGTACCGAATGCAGAAGTTATTTCTAAGGGAGTTACTTCCGATGTGCCTAAAGCAATAGAAGGATAAGCGGAAATGTTAGACTGAATTCCCATTCGTCTTGCATAATTTATAACTTGTTCAGGCGGGGCAATATCGCTGATAGTCATTCTCCCCGCAATAACATTTACCGAATTAGCGAGAGCTTCGCGTAAAGTCATAAAGCCGCCATACTCGCCATTTGAATTTGAAGGCGACCATCCGTTATAATCAAACTTTTGATTTAGCAGAGAAAATTCAGGGAAATAGCCTCTATCAATTGCAGTTGCATAGACGAAAGGTTTGAATGAAGAACCAGGCTGCCGGCGAATTCCGGTAACATGATTTAATCCTCTTCCAAAATCTTGATTTTCACCGCCAACCATTGCTCTTATTTGCCCATTAGTTGGATCTATTACGACAAAGCCAACTTGAATAGCGCTTGCATCCTTTTTTACTTTATTAATAAATTTTTCATCATACTTTAATTTGTTATATACGCTTGCTTTTTCTTCTTTTGACGAAACGTTTTTATAGTTGGAAGAAGTTTTAATCGCCCTATCTACCAGGCTTGCAAGCAGACTTTTATTTTTATTCCAACTCCAATTTTTATCAAATATTTTTTGATACTCTTCTAAATGATCCGCGGCAGCTTTGTTAGCAAACTGCTGCATTCTCATATCAATGGTGGTGTAAATATTTAGCCCATCGCGATACAGATTATAGCCATATTTATCAGACATAGTTTCCATTTGCTGACGAACATATTCCATAAAATGCGGCGCTATAGTTTTGGAACCGGATATTTTATCAGAGGCAAGTTCAATGGGCAGCTTCTTCAGCTGTTCATATTTTTCTTTATCCAAAGTCCCTGTTTGAACCATATTATATAATACGAGATTTCTGCGGGCAAAAGCATTTTCTTTATGCTTAACAGGATCATAATACACATCCGATTTTAACAGCGCAACAAATAGCGCAGCTTCAGGCAACGTTAAATCTGAAGCGTCTTTGTTAAAGTAAATTCTGGAAGCAGTTTCAATTCCGTAAGCGCTTTTGCCGAAATACGAAATATTAAAATACAATTCCAATATTTCTTTCTTGGTGTAAGTTCTTTCTATTTGTATTGATGTTATCCACTCCCTTATTTTTCTAATCCCTGTTTGAAAAACATTCTCATTATAACTTTTTAACTGATAAAGATTTTTTGCTAGCTGCTGTGTAATGGTGCTGGCGCCTTCGCGAGAAAAAGTAAAAATATTTTTTACGATAGCTTTAAATACCCGGGATAAATCCACGCCCCAATGATTGTAAAATTGGCGGTCCTCCGTTGATATCAATGCGTTTATTAAATATGGCGGCAGGCTATCAATGTTTGTTTCAATTCTATTTTGAATAAAAAACTGCCCCAAAAGTTCGCCGTCAATTGTATAAACCTTGCTTGCCAGTTCTGGTTTTGGATTTTCCAATTCTTCAAGCGAAGGAAGCCCGCTATAAACATAAATAAGAAATGCAATAAAAATAGCGAGCAGTATTCCGCTAATAGTAAGCCAAGTTTTACGACTAACTTTGCGGGAACTATTTTTAATTTTCTTCCCGCGTTCATTAAAATATTTTTTAAAATCTATATTAGAAGAATTCTTTTTAGCCATATTATTTCCAGTCTACAATTTTGAAAGTATTATCTTTAAATATTCCATAACACGGAGCATCAAGCCACGAACCCAAATTTATGTAATAACCATCTTTATATTTTTCATAAATTCTTTTGTGTAGATGACCAAACAATACAAAATCGAACCCGCCATCAATTTTATTTTTTGCCGTTTCAAAAAGTCCGTCAACTTCGCCATAATTTTTTTTAGCGGTATAGTCTCTGCTTTTTTTACTTGTGTTGCTGGCAAGTGAAATTCCTAAATCCGGATGAATTAATGAATAAAGTTTTTGAATTTTTTTATTTCGCATAATTTTTTTTAAAAGATTGTAACCATAATCATTTTTTACAAGTCCATCGCCGTGACCAATAAAAAATTTTTTATCATTTAAAGTTGTTTCAATTGCGTCTTCATACATTATTGCGCCAATTTCATTTTCAAAAAAATCCTTGTGCATAAAATCATGATTTCCAATAAAATAATGAAGCTTAACTCCGCTCTCAGTTAAGTTCTTTAATGCATTTAAAGTTTTAAAAAATCCTTTTTGATAAACGTATTTGTATTCAAACCAATAATCAAAAAGATCGCCAACAATAAAAAGTTCGCTGCAATTTTCTTGCGCAAATTTTAGAAAGTTTATTAATAAAATTTCCTTTTGAGATTCAATTTCTTTTTCTCTCAATCCCAAATGAATATCAGATATAAATAAATAGGTTTTCGGCACAGTTTAGATTTGATTAAAATTTTTATAAGCGAATTTTAAGAAAGCATTTTTTTAATTATTAGAATATCCTTTTGATCTAATATTAGCAAGCAGCCAATGATTAGGATCAAATTTTATTTCGATAGGCTTTTTTTTCAATTGAAAATTAAATTTTTCATCTCTCTCAGTAATGTCCAACTTTTTAAAACTGCTGCTGCTATCTTCATAAATAATTTTAAATTCAAGCGGAAAAATGTAAGTTGAATATTCATCCTGAACTTGTTCAAGTGAAAGATTTAAAATGAAGTCGGCATTATCTTTTTCCGCATCCCAATCATAAATTAAAGTAATGTTTCCTTCGCCCTCATAAACCCATTGTTTAAAAAATTGCGATAAATCTTTGCTCGAAATCTTTTCAGTAATATTTTCAAAATCTTTTGTAGTTACAGTCTTGTATTTAAATTCTTGATAATATTCCCTAAGAATTTTAAAGAAAGTTGAATCTCCAACCTCCCATCGAAGCATGTGTAAAACCCATGCTCCTTTATCATAAACTGTCGAAGAGAAAAGATCATCATCTGGCTCGGAAAGTATTCCATTAAAGTTGTCCTGATATTTACTCAACATTGTAGAAATTAATGCTTTTTTACCTGCTTTATATTCTGAATAGAGAGCTTCCGAATAACTTGCGAAGCCTTCATTTAACCATATATCATTCCATGATTTAGGGGTAATTGCATCGCCCCACCATTGATGCGCTAATTCATGAATATAAATATCTCTAAAAAAATTATTCCCGCTGACAAAATTTGAACCAATTCCCGTAATTGTTTGATGCTCCATTGCGCCTAATTGCCAAAGAAATTCCGCTGCTCCATATTTCTCTTTTATAAACGGATATTCACCAAAGGTTCTGGAAAAGAACTCAATAAATTTAGGATGCTCCGAAAAATCTTTTTTAGCATTCTCAAGGTGCTTCGGCAAAACATAATATTGAATTTTCATTGTATCTTGTTTATCCAAAGAAATATACTTGTCTTCAAAATAAGAATAGTTAGACGAATAAATACAAATTAAATAAGTTGAAATGGGATAAACGGTTTTCCACGAATATGTTTTTCTGCTTCCTTTGCTTTCTATATTATACAACAATCCATTTGAAACTGAAGTTTGCGATGAATCATTCGTTATTTTAATATTCAGCATAGCTTTGTCTGAAGGTATATCATTGCATGGAAACCAGCTTGACGCATAATTAGGTTCGCTTAAATTATAAATTAAACTTTCATCATTTATCTCTCCAAATACGAAACCGGCGAGTCCGGCTTTTTCCGGCGTGCCTCCATAAACAATTCTAATGTTAAATGAATCGGATTTTATTTTTGCGCTTATAGGAATACTTAATCTTGTTCCATCATTTCTAAATTCTGATTCAACATTATTAAATTCGCATTTTTCAATTTTCATATTATCATAAAAATTAAGATCAATTTCATTTAAATTTTTATCCAGCAGTTTTCCAGTGATTGTAATATCGCCGTGTAATTTTTTTTCTTTCGGAAATAGATCTATGTTAAGATCGTATTCTAACACATCAATAAAATTTTGATTTTCCGAAATGTAATTTTCAGGAAGTCCAACTTTAACCGACATATATTTTTTTTGAAATTGTTCTTTGCTTTTAGTTATAGTTTGCAAGCTTTGTTTTAAGGGAGAAATTCCCATTTCCCATCCTATAAAAAAGATTGCCGCAAAAAATAACGCAGCTATAATTTTATATTTGTTTTGTATCAATATTGTTATCAAACTTATAAAATAGCTATAAAAACTTTGCTTAATTTAATTTACTTCTTAAAAAGAATTTTATAACTTATTACCAATTACAGTTTAACTCATTATTATATTATCAAAACAAATTTAACGATTTCTTTAATTGTCAAACAAATCAATATTAAGTATATCAATTTCTATTATTATTTTTCATAAAGGAGGAGTAAAGTAATGGCATTTCCAGGTTCATCAATTCTGAGGGATACAGTTACAATGTTATTAGCCGGCGGACAAGGCGAAAGATTAGACCCGCTTACATCATACCGTAGCAAACCCGCAGTGCCATTTGGAGGCAAATATAGGATTATTGATTTTGCGCTCTCCAATTGTCTGAATTCAGGCTTGCGTAGAATTTATGTTCTCACTCAATATAAATCCGATTCGCTTAACCAGCACATTTTTGAAGCGTGGAGTATTTTTAATCCTGAACTTGGCGAGTTTATTTATTCCGTTCCGCCGCAGCGTAAATTAAATAATGATTGGTATCTTGGAACAGCTAACGCTCTTTATCAAAATTTAAATCTTTTTTCTTCAGAAGATAAAGCAAAGTGGGTTTTGGTTTTAGGCGGCGATCATATTTATAAAATGGATTACTTAAAATTTCTTCAATACCACGTTGAAAGTAAAGCCGATCTTTCAATTGCCTGCAACGAGGTTCCTAAATCTGAAGCCCACCGCTTTGGTATTGTTGGCGTGGATGATAAATATAATATCAATTCATTTATTGAAAAGCCCGCTAACCCTCCGACAATTCCCGATAACCCGGAAGCTTCTTTTGTAAATATGGGAATCTATGTTTTTAACGCTTCAACTTTAAGAGATATTTTTCATGAAATGGAAGCAAAAAAAATTAAATCTTATGATTTTGGGCACGATGTAATTCCGTTTATGGTGGAGTCAAAAAGAAAAGTTATCGCTTATAAATTTGAAGATGAAAATAAAAAAACAAAACCTTACTGGAAGGATATTGGAACTATCGACAGCTATTATGCGGCAAGTATGGATTTAATTAGCATTACGCCGGAGTTTAATTTTTATGACCGCGAATGGCCCATGAGAACTCACCTGCTGCAATTCCCACCCGCTAAGACAGTATCGCATGAAGGCGAACGAGTGGGAAGAACTTTAAATTCTCTTATATGCGACGGCTCAATTGTTTCCGGCGGACTTGTGGAGCGTTCATTACTTGGTCCGAATGTAAGAGTAAATAGTTTTTCGTACGTAACCGATTCAATAATAATGAATAACTGCAACATCGGAAGACACGCAAGAATTCGCCGCGCAATTATTGATAAAAACGTAAATGTGCCGGAAGGTTATGAAATTGGTTTTGATCTTGAAGGCGACAAGAAAAAATTTACCGTTACTGAAAGCGGTATTGTTGTTATTGGAAAGAACCATGTTTTATCTTAAAAAGTTATTAATATTCTAATATAATTTTGGGTAACTTTTTAAGAATACTAATTCGAAACCATTGAGCAATTTATTGCTAACCTTTCTTATAATCCGCGTGGATATCGTTCAGGTATTGCCGTAATCATTTCATTCCATAATTATTTTAATTAGTTTTTTAAAGCTTTTAAAATTATCTATTTCATATTTATAAAAACCTAATGAACTCCTCGCTGGAAAATAAATTAAAAAATTTGCCTGATAATCCTGGAATTTATCAATTCATAAGTGATAAAGGAAAAGTGGTTTACGTTGGCAAAGCAAGAAATCTAAAACATAGAGTTAGAAGCTATTTTCATAACAGTATAACCTCTGCAAAAACTTTGGCTCTTGTCAACAAAATTTCTGACGTGGAATTAATAATTACCGACAACGAAATTGAAGCGCTAGTACTTGAAAATAATCTTATTAAAGAATTCAAGCCGCGCTATAATATTAATCTGAAAGATGATAAGTCCTATCCATTCATTAAAGTTACCAACGAACTTTTCCCTCGTATTTATCCCACAAGAAGAGTTGATAAAGACGGTTCAAAATATTTTGGACCTTACACCAGCGTAAAGAACATGAAAGATTCTTTGCGGATGATTAATCAAATATTCAAAATTAGAAGCTGCAGATTAGACATCAATCAAGAAAATATTGATAAACAAAAATTTAAAGTCTGTTTAGATTATCACATAAAAAAATGCGACGGACCCTGCGAAGGTTTGGTTTCCGTTAATGATTATAACGAAATGGTTCAAGAAGTAACAAAAGTTTTAAAAGGAAGAACCGATGAATTAATTAAAGATCTAAATAGTAAAATGAACGAATCTGTTCAGCGGTTGGAGTTTGAAAAAGCAGCGGAGATTAGAGATAAAATTTCAAAGTTAAGTTCAATTTCTTCCAGACAAAAAGTTGTGAGCGATGATTTTGAAGATAGAGATATTTTTGGAATTGCCTATGAAGGTAAAGAGTCCGCCTGCTCTATTTTAAATATTCGAGACGGAAAGCTCGTAGGGAAAAAACAATTGCGATTATCTATAAATGAGTCCGATGAAATAACTGATATTTATGCTTCGGCTATAAAATTTTATTATACCGAATTTGTTGAAATTCCAAAAGAGATAATTTTAGAAATCGAACCCTCTGACAGCGAAACGCTTTGCGAATGGCTTAACCTTCGCTCAAATAAAAAAATGAAATTTGTATATCCGAAAAGAGGAAGTTTAAATTCATTATTAAAAATGTGTAAAGAAAATGCTACGCTTCAATTGAAAGAAATTCAGCTGCAAAAAATGAAAGCGCACGGTCAAGTTCCCTATTCAGTTTCAGCTTTGCAGAGAGATTTACGATTAAATAATCTTCCGCGTAGAATAGAATGTTTTGATATATCAAATTTGCAGGGTACGGACAGCGTCGCCAGCATGGTTGTTTTTGTGGACGGCAAGCCGAAGAAAAGCGACTACAGAAAATTTATTATAAAAGACGTTGTTGGTCCCGATGATTTTTCAAGTATGAGAGAAGTGATTAAAAGACGTTATCAAAAATTGTTAAATGAAAACCAGCCGATGCCCGATTTAATTATGGTTGATGGAGGCAAGGGTCAGCTTTCCAGCGCGGTTGAAGTTTTAAACGAGCTTGAAATAAAAAATCAAAGTATAATTGGATTGGCTAAAAGATTGGAAGAAGTTTTCTTCCCCGAAAATTCTGAACCGGAATCTATTCCCAAAACTTCATCAGGCCTAAAACTTCTTCAGCAAGTTAGAGATGAAGCTCACCGTTTTGCAATTTCTTTTCACCGCAGCAGGCGAAGCAAAAGAACTATAAAAACGGAGTTGACAGATATAAAAGGAATAGGAAAAAACACGGCTCAGAAGTTGTTAAAAGAACTTGGCAGTTTATCAGAAGTTAAGAAATCTGAATTTTCAAAACTGGAAAAAATTATAGGTAAGCAAAAAGCGGATTTGCTAATTAATCATTTTAATAATAATTAATTTATATGAAAAGTAACTTAGGAAAAATTTTTATATACGGAATTTTATGTTCAATTCCCTCTTCCATTTTCTCTTTTAATGATGAAGATGAAAATTCAAAAGCTCAACTTAAATTTGAGTATTCAACTGATTATTTATCAACTATTAAAGATACCGTTTATACTCTGAAGCCATCATTTTTAGAGGTTAATATCGCATCACAAATGGGATATCTTCATTTTAAAGATTCAATTTTTACTTTCAAAGTTTCTACCGGAACTAAGCGCCTTGAAGATGGAATTGAAACTAATGAAGGCTTATTTGTTATTCAATCTAAAAAACCAAAATGGTATTCAATTCAATTTGACAGTACATTGATGTTAAACTGGATGGGCTTTAATTACGGCGTTGGCTTTCATGCTTTAGCGGGGAAAAGCTATTATAGATTTTTAGGTAAGAAAAAAAGTTCGCACGGCTGCGTAAGGGTTTCAAAAGAAGACGCGGTTATCATTTATAAACACATTGAACTCGGAACTCCCGTTTTAGTTCATAGCGGCAATAATGTTGTTACCGTTGCTTTTGGAGATTCTGTTCAATACATGAAAATATATTCTTACAGTAATTTAAAAAAAATACTTCCGGAAAGATTTAATAAATTATACAACGGAAATTATTTTTGGTCGGAAGATTTTAGTAAACCAAAAATTTTTATTGACGATGAAAATGTAAACCACGATGGATTGCCGATTGGGAATTCGAAACTGATTGCTAAAAGACAAACTTTAAAACCTCTCTCGCTTTTTATCGGCTCAGTAATTCCTACTATAAAAAATTGTATGATTATAGATAATTATAAATTTCCTGAATTTAGTTTTAGAAGATAGAACTTCAACTATTTTAAAATTTTATTGATTTATAATTAACTAATTAATTTTGAATATATTTTTTTATCACTAAGTATTTCAGCTCTTTATCCCCGATATTTCTAATTCCATGCTTTACATTTGAAGGACAATAAAAACTTGTATATGGTCCTCCGGTTTTTGTTTTTCCATCAAGATAAAACTCGGCAATTCCTTCCAGCACAAAAAAGAATTCATCTTCAGCGTGAGCGTGCGGCGCATGAGTAGCTGAATGCGGAGCTACAACGCTTAGCTTTAAAGTTTTTCCATCGGCAAATTTTTTATCTGCAAACCAATATTGATAACCAACCTCCGTTCCTATAGTATCTTCAAATGAAAATCTATTTACGCAATTTTCAATATTATATTTAGAACTATCGGCGGAATTTTTTTCATAATTTTTATTTTGCGGATTAGCCCTAACAAAAATTGCTGCTATTAAAAGCACAGCTAAAACAGAAATATTTTTAATTCTATTCATCTTTTTCTCCAATCATAAATTATTTTAAATAGTATGAGCATTTAAAGCGAGTTTCTATAATTACTTTAATAAATATTTTTCTGTAATCGGGAAATATTTTGACGCTGAATTAATTAATGAACCTGAAGTAAGCTCAGGCACCCCGTAAACTTCCACATTAATATTAAAATGAGTTTTAATTTTGTGAACCAATAAATCAAAATCGCCATCGCCTGAAACTAAAACAATTACATCTGATTTATCCGCAAACTCCAAAACATCCAGAGTGATTCCCACATCCCAATCTCCTTTAGCCGAGCCGTCGCTGCGCTGAATAAATGGTTTCAACTTTACTTCAAAACCAATTCCCCGTAATACATTTTGAAATTGTTTTTGCTTTTCATCGCGGCTGTAAATAGCGTATGCAAAAGCATTAACCACTTCCCTATTTTTAGATGCCATAGCCCAAAATTTATTATAATCAAAATGACGGTTATACTTTTGTTTGGTTGTGTAATAAATGTTTTGTACGTCGACAAAGATTGAAACTTTTTTCATGAGTAAAATTATTAAATGATATTTCTGATTTTAATTATTTAAAAATTTTAATTTTCAATTGGAGATAATAATTTTATTTTCCGAGCTACTTACCTTCTTCCCAAATAAGAATAAAATTGCAACTAATAAAATCGCAATTACAGCAATTGAAATATAAGGCGACAAACCAAACGCAGTTGGAACATCGCCAATAATCATACACAAAAGAGCTACAACAACAGCGTAGGGTAATTGAGTTCTAACATGATCAATATGGTTGCAGCCTGAAGCCATCGAACTTAAAATTGTCGTATCTGAAATCGGCGAGCAGTGATCGCCAAACACGGAGCCCGCAAGAACCGAGCTAATTACTCCGTGTAAAATTATTATGTGGTTGGCGGCATCGTAATTAAATAAATTGGTTACATGGTGCGAAAGAGGAATTACAATCGGCATCATTATAGCCATTGTACCCCAGCTTGTGCCGGTGGAAAAACTTATCAGCGCGCAAACTAAAAAAACTATCACAGGCAAAAACCTTGGATTAATAGTATCGCTAATCATACTAACAACGTAATCTGCGGTTTTAATATCTTGGGTAATTGAACCGATGGACCAGGCAAGCGTTAATATAACTGCCGCCAGCAACATTGAACGAATACCGAGAAACCATGCGTCGACAGTTTCGTTTAACGTCATAATTTTTTGCGAAAGAATTAAAATGCCCGCGGCTATACAAGCCGAAAAACTTGCCCATAAAAGGGAAACATAGGAATCCGAATTTCCAATAATTTCTCTTATTCCATAATTTGTTAAGCCTTGTTCGTGAACAGCCGAAAGCCCGGTATAAGCAAGTCCTGCAATTGTTCCAAAGACTAAAATAAAAATTGGAATAACTCCATTGTACCATTTAGCTTTATCTTCATTGCCGAAAATTTCTGAAGTATCAGTTAAATCTTTTGCGGCCACAGCGTCATCGCGCATAACTTTTCCTTCGTCCACGGCGCGTCTTTCTGCTTTTAACATTGGTCCAAAATCTCTTTGAAGATATCCCACTAAAAAAACAAAAAGCAGCATTGCTATTGGATAAAATCTATAAGGAATCGTTTGAAGGAAAATCCCATACGCATTTTCTGAAGAGTGAATAATATTTAATCCGTCGTTTATTAATCCAACCTCAAATCCAATCCACGAACTAACAATAAAAATACTTGCCACCGGCGCCGAAGTAGCGTCAACGATAAAAGATAATTTTTCACGCGAGACTTTTAACTTATCAGTAATCGGTCGCATTAGGTTGCCGACAATTAATGAATTAGCATAGTCGTCAAAAAAAATTAAAACGCCGGAAAGCCAAGTGGCAATTTGCCCTGACTTTCTTGTTTTAGCATAGCGCGTTACTAAATTTGCAATTCCTTTAGTGCCGCCGCTTTTTGAAATTAAACCAATTACGCCGCCAAATAAAAGGGTGAACACTATTATTTTTATATGAGAAGGATCGAGCAATGTATTAATGATATAAGTGTCAGCCAAGCGTAAAAGCCCTGTAAGCGGATTATAATTAAAAATAAAAACCGCGCCGATATAAATGCCGAGCATTAACGAAACAATAACTTGACGAAAAATAAGAGCTAATAGTATTGCCAGCAAAGGCGGAACGATACTGAGATAGCCGGGAAGAACTCTAAGCTCAGTTTCCATTTTGGTAAATTGCTCTAAAGATATTTTAAAATTGCCTGTTTTGTTAAACGCAATTGAGGTGTCAACTTTTCCTTTAACGACTTTAAAAGAATATTCTTTAAAGAAATTTTTAGATTCAGTTTTTACTTTTAAAATTTTTAATGTGTCAGGCAAGCCGGCAATAGAGAGGGGAAAATCAATTCCTTTTAAAGCAATTTTGGAAGTTGAAATTGTTTGAGAAAAAGTATTCGTAAAAAAAAGAAAAGATAAAACTATAAGCGGAATTATTTTCTTCAATAATTTTCTTTCTGTTTAATAAATGACTTTAATAAAAGATGAGTCTGATTTTTAACAACCGCATAATTGATGAAAAGAAATATAACTCTTCACAAAATAAATCAAAAATAATTATTATTTTTTGAGTAGTTGAAAAAACTATTTGCTGACATGTTAGTGAAATTTAATTTTCTCATGAACAAATTTAATTTGTATAAAAAAAATATGTATAAATTGCTGCTATTTTTAAAGAAGACAAGCGAAGAAAAAATTATTAACCATTTTAACGAGATTACTTTAAAACTGATTTCTGATTTAATTAAGAAAGAAGTTTTCGCAGGCGATGTGGAAAGTAATCTTTTATCTGTTGAAAAGTATATTAAGTTTTGCGAAGTAAATTCTGAATCCAGAGATGAATGGGATAAACTTATGAACTCAAAAGAAGGAAAAGCATTGAATAAAGATTTAGCGGAGTTTGATAATTTTATAACTGCTATCTTTGTTAACTATGAGGGAGAAAAATGAACATCTATTTAATAAGACACAGCGACGCTGAGAATTCTTCTTTAACAACAAAAGATTTTGAAAGAAAACTTACTCACAACGGAATTGTAAAAATTAGAAAAGCCGCAGAAGGCTGGAAACATTTTATCAGCTCGTTTGATTATATTATTTCATCGCCGCTTATTCGCTCGGTTCAAACCGCCGAGCAGATTGCCGAAATTTTTAATATTAAAAAATCAAATTTTATTATTGATAAAAAATTAAAAAGCGGAAGCCGGCTGGATGATATAATTGAAATTACTGATTCGTTAAACGCTGAAGATATTGCTTTTGTCGGACATCAGCCGGAATTTTCCGAACATGTTTCAGATTTAATTTCACAAACAAACTCTTATATAGATTTTAAAAAGGCGGCAATCGCTAAAATTAATTTTTATAATAAGGTGAAAAAAGGAAAAGGTCTGCTGGAATTTTTAATCCCTCCCCAAGCATTTAAATAAAAAAGGCGCTCGGCTACACAAATTAATTACTTACCACTGCTTCCTTCCGGACCTGGTGGAGTTGGGCATTAACTTATTAACCGGCGCCAAATAATTTATTTAACATTTATAAAAAAGGAGTGTAAAAATCTAAATAATTTAATTGAACATCAAGTTTTTTAATTGCTGTAATAAATTTTTAAAATTCCTGTAGCGAACGTATATATTCATTTCCTACTGTCGGATGAAAACATTTTATTTAGTTTTCACTTTAACTTTTTGATTTGCCAAAGAATTCCTTTCCCAAAAAACCCCGTTATTATAACCTTGTATAGAAGTTTCATCTTCAGCTAAACTTAAACGCTTTAAAACAATGCAGCTAAAATATTCATCTACTTCAACGCCGGAAAAATTTCTTCCTAATTTTTTTGCAACCACGGCAGTCGTTCCCGAACCAAGAAAAGGATCAAAAACAAAATCGCCTTTATTTGTACTTGCAAGAATAATTTTAGCGAGAAGTTTTTCAGGCTTTTGCGTAGGATGATCAGTATTTTCGGGCATTGACCAAAATGGAATTGTAATATCCGTCCAAATATTTGAAGGAAAAGAAATTCTAAAATTACCATCGCTTTCGCATTGCCAATCTTTGGGCTTACCCTCAATATTTTTGTAAGGCGCAATAACGCGTCTTTTAATTTTTACGTCTTCAACATTAAAAGTGTATTTATCCGATAAGGTACAAAACCAAATATCTTCTGCGCAATTTTTCCAATTACTTTTCGCGCCTCTCCCCTTCTCTCGTTCCCAAGTAATTCTATTTTGAATTTTAAAATATTTTTTTGCTGAATTATAAATTGCATTTGAAGATTTCCAATCGCCGCAAATGTAAATTGAAGCGTGGGGCTTTAACATTCTTACCATTTTTCTCAGCCACGAATCCATCCAGCTTTCATATTCATCTTCATCAATTTCTTTAAAAGATGAAGTTGAGTTAAATTTTTTATGAAGATTATACGGCGGATCTAAAAATAAAAGATCAATAAAATTATCGGGCAATTCATCAAGCGTTTCAAACAAATCTTTATTAATTATTTTATTTTTTATTGTTTGAATTGTAAGCGGCGAGTTGTTTTGAACTAGACTTTTTCTAAAAAAAACTTTTTCGTCATCCGACAAAGTCAATGTTCTATTTAAAGGAGCTTTTTGTTTATTTGATTTGACAGGCATTTTTTTCTGATTGAGTTTATGCCTGATAAGACAGGCGTTTAATTATTTACTTGAGAAATATTATAATATTTTTGTCTAATATTAACTAATTCTTCAATAATAATTAAAAACTTTCTCTCAAGTTCAGAAAATATTTTGTTTGCTTCGCCATTTATTTGTTCGCTCTTTGCTAACTCTTCAAGCTGATTAGCATAGCCAGTCATTATATCAATGCTAAGCGTAACGCTGCTCCCTTTTAGTTTATGGGAAAAGAAACGAAGCTGTTTGCTATCTTTATCATTTACAGCTTTCTTAATATTTAAAATTGTTTTGGGCAGTTCTTTAATATAAATATCAATCAGTTCAACATAAAAAATTAAATCTTCTTCAGTTTGAACGTCGTTAAAAAAAGTAATTTTACTTTCATCAATAATTTTGTTTTCAGTTTTTTTGCTTACCAAATCATTTACTATTTCATTTTTCTGTTTTGAGATTATCTCGCCCCACTTTGCAAGTATTGATTGTATTTCTTCCATTCTAACCGGCTTGCTGATGTAGTCGTCCATACCCGCGTTTAGGCAATTATCTTTATCGCCCTGCATTGCATTAGCGGTCATTGCAATGATTTTAGGACGATTTGCATTATTATATTTTTTTAAAATTTCTTTAGTTGCTTCAAAGCCGTCCATTTCCGGCATTAAGATATCCATAAAAACAATATCGTAATTAATTTTTGCTATAGCGTCTAATGCTTCAAAGCCGTTGCCCGCTATGTCTGCTCTATATCCTACTTTGTCTAAAATTCTTAATGCAACTTTTTGGTTTACCATATTATCTTCAGCGACTAAAATTTTTAAAGGAAGATTATCGCCGAGCTTAGTTTCAATTTCAGATTGTCTAGAAACAAATTCTTTTTTAGGCTTAGCGTCTTTATCAAATATTGCAAGCAGGCTTTTGTATAATTGAGCTTGCTTAATTGGTTTCGTAATGAACGCGGAAAGATTTGCGTCTTTGCATTCAGCGCCATCTCTCCGCCCCATTGAAGTTAAAATTATTATCGGTAGATCTTTATAATTATCATGTTGATGAATTTTTCGCGATAGCTCAATTCCATTCATTTCCGGCATTTGATAATCTAAAATTGCAAGATCAAATTTTTCATTTTTATCTAAATGTTTAAGAGCGTCCGCAGGAGAAGGGAACAGAAATGGAATCATTCCCCAATTTTCTGTTTGAAGTTTTAATATTCTTCTGTTTGTATAATTGTCGTTGACTATAAGTACTTTTTTGTTATTTAATTTCTCAGTTCCGCCGCTTAAATAAATTTTTGACTGTGAAAATATAGCTTGCGTTTGAATTGTAAAATAAAAAGTTGTTCCTTCGCCGACCTTACTTTCCAGCCACATTTTCCCTTCCATCATTTCTGCAAGGCGTTTGCTGATGGCAAGCCCCAATCCGGTTCCGCCGTGCGTTCTAGTTGTGGAAGAATCAACCTGGCTGAAAGATTTAAATAACCTATCCATTTTATCTTCAGGAATTCCTATGCCCGAATCTTTAACTGCAAAAGTTACTTCGTGAACATTATCATACAAAACTTCAGAAGAAACTGAAATTAAAACTTCTCCCTGCTCAGTAAATTTTATTGCGTTGCTTAAAAGATTTGTAAGTATTTGCCTTAAACGGGTTACGTCTCCGTTAATTGTATTTGGAGTTTTGCCTTCAATCAAATAAGCTAAATCCAATCTTTTTTCAGAGGCTTTTGACGCTAAAAGTTCAAGCGAGTCTTCAACGCAATCGCGCAAATCAAAGGGCTGAAATTCTAATTCTAATTTGTCAGATTCAATTTTGGAAAAATCTAAAATATCATTAATAATTACCAGCAATTGATCTCCGCTAAGGCGAATGGTTTCCACAAACTCGCGTTGGTTTTCATTTAAATCTGTGTCTAACAAAAGTCCGGTCATTCCAATAACGCCATTCATTGGAGTTCTAATTTCATGACTCATCAAAGCGAGAAATTCGCTTTTAGCTTTTGCGGCTTTCTCAGCTTTAATTAAGGCTGTATCTAATTCTTCATTTTTAGCTATCATTTCTTGACGAATAACATTTCGTTTTATTACCGCGCCCAACGTTGAAGCGGCCGTAATTAAAAGCGATTCTTCGTTGTCAGTCCAAACACGATCGGTTTGGCATTCATCAAAACCAATAAATCCCCAATAGATTCCATCTACCATAATAGGAACAAGAATTAATGATTTAATGGATGTATCAATAAACAATTTTCTGAATTCAACCGGAAGATTTTTAATGATAAATTTAAGCGTATTCCCCTTTTCAAAATTCTCATAAAAATTGAGCGATCCAAATCTGGAGTAAGAAAGTTTTTTTAATGCGTCATTACTAATTTGAGGTTGAATTGTTTGAGAAGCCCATTCGTAAAAAATAGAAATAAATCTTTCACCGGTAAATTCATCTTCGCAATGTTTATAAATGTAAACGCGGTCAACTTCCGCAGCTGTGCCTATAACTTCCAGAGCCTCGTCAAACCCAAGCTGATGTTCATTTGCGGCAATTAATTTTTTTGTAGCTTCTGCAATTCCCTGCAGCAATCTATCTTTCTTCTTTAATAAAAACTCATTTTCTTTTCGTTGTGTAACATCCCTGAAAAGACTAAGTATATGCCTTTTACCGCCAATGTCATCAATAAAAGAATTTGTTACTTCGTGATATGCTGTTTTGCCATTCCATAATTTGGCGATGGTCTCAAACTTCGGTTTTAATTTACGGGTACGGAAATTTTGTATATATCTTGTTAAAATATGTTCTGAATTAGAGGGGTCATAAACCATATAAAGAGATAAGCCTTCCAATTCTTCCTTCGGCTTTCCAATCATATCCGCATAAGCCTGATTACACATTACAATTACGCCGTGCTCGTTTGTAAGCCTCATTCCGTCGGATGATTTTTCCCAAATAGTTCGAAATGTATTTTCCGAACTTTTTAATTTTTCTTCCGCTTTAAATCGTTCCCTAATATCATGTAAGCTTGCTTGACCAAAATACTCGCCATCCATATAATAAACACGGGCATTTAATTCTATTGGAATGCGCTTGCCGGATTTATGAACGAGCGATAAATCTTGGCTAATAATATTTTTTTCTCTAAAAATTTTTATTAAAGTTGAAACGCCTAATTTCTTCTGATCTGCGGGTAAAAAAGATGTAACCGATTTACCAATTACTTCATTTACTTCATAACCTAATAATTCCTTTACGGAAGGGGTTACATAAATTATTTTGCCTGTTTTGGAAACTCTAAGAATTACATCAATAGAAGATTCTAAAGCTACATTTAAATCCTCATATTTTTTTTTGTTTGTTTGAATGCAATGTGAAAAAGAATTTATCAATGCGTCAAATTTACCTGCTTTTTCTACATCAAGTGGAAGATCAAGTATTAGTTCACGTAGTTGAGCTAGTTCCCGCTTTTCAGGACCGGAAGGGGTTTCCATTAAAAGACTATCTGTCTCTTCTATTTTCACGCTTTTTACCAGGCTTAGTAATTGGTTTTTCTTTTATTATCGAATTTTGGACTTCAGAGTTTAATCAATAATTGAACTATAAAGTAATTAACGATTGATAAAAAACTCTATAAAATTTTGCAACTGATTTTCAAAAATATTCTTCTTGTTTAGTTAATTTTTAATATCTAATTTTAAAATGAAAAAATTATTTATTAACTATCGGGGAAATCCTATGATACCTTCTATCGTTACTATGCCCGGAGACGGCATTGGTAAAACTGTTCTTCCTGAGTCAATTAGAGTTTTAGATGCGTCAGGTTTTAAAGCTAATTATGTTCACGCAGATATTGGCTGGGATTTTTGGCGTAAAGAAGGAAACGCCCTTCCACAGCGCACCATAGAGCTTTTAGAAAAACATAAAATTGGTTTGTTCGGCGCTATTACAAGTAAACCGAAATCGTCAGCGGAAAATGAACTTGATCCATCTTTAAAAGATAAAGGCTTTGTTTATTTCAGTCCGATTGTAGGATTGCGCCAGCATTTTGATCTGGATATTTGCATTCGTCCTTGTAAATCTTTTAAAGGAAATCCTCTTAATTTTATTCGAAGCACAAAAGATGGATTTGAAGAGCCTTTAGTTGACGCTGTAATCTTCAGACAAAATACTGAAGGTTTGTATTCGGGAGTTGAATGGACTAATCCGCCAAAGCAAGTTAGGGATGCTTTCGAAACGCATTCTAAAATGAAAAAATTTAAAGATGTTAAAGGCGAAGACCTGGCAATTTCTACAAGAATTATGTCCCGCACGGGCTGCCAAAGAATAATTAAAGAAGCGTTTGATTACGCGGATAAATTTGGATATAAAAATGTTACCGTTTGTGAAAAACCCAATGTTCTGCGAGAGACTTCCGGTATGATGTTAGCCGAAGCAAAAATTATTGCAAAAAATTATCCGCACATTCAATTGTGGGATACAAATATTGACGCCCAAATGATGTGGCTAACGAAGAATCCCGAAATCTACGGAGTGATTGTGGCAGAAAATATGTTCGGCGATATTATTAGCGATGGCTTTGCCGGCTTGGTTGGCGGACTTGGTTTTGCCTGCAGCGCAAATCTTGGAAAAGAAGTTTCCGTTTTTGAACCGACCCACGGCTCAGCGCCAAAATATGAGGAATTAAATCCTTCAATTATAAATCCCATTGCAATGATTTTAAGCGCATGTATGATGCTGGACCATATTGGCGAGAATGAAAAAGCAGAAAAAATTAGAAGCGCGGTTGCAAAGGTAATTGAAGAAGGCAAAGTAAAAACGTACGATATGCTAAAACTAAAAGGCGGGGCAGATGTATTCAAACAAGGCGCATGTAACACTCAAGAAATGGCGGATGAAATAATAAGAAATATTGTTTAACTGTTAAACTGTTTAATTGCTTTTTATTAACCATAAAACAATTAGACAATTAAAGAGGATTTATGGAAGAAAAAATATTAAAAATATGGCCCGAAATAAATTGGATTAAAGACGAAGAACTTCGCGCTAAAGTTTTGAATTGCTGGGTTTATGCTATTGAAAATAGTGTTTTATCAGTTGAAGATTTGTCAACAATTCCATTTTCACTTCTAATAAAAAATTGTAACATCACCTTTATGAATCACAAACGCACAGCCGTACAACTTTCAGTTGATATTGCCGAGCGAATGAAAAATAATTTTGGCGATGAAATAAAAATTGACATGGATACATTAATCGCCGGCGCTATTTTAATTGACGTTGGTAAATTAATTGAATACAAAATTGTCGATGGAAAACTAACCACCAGCGATGCGGGAAAACTTGTGCGTCATCCCTTCAGCGGACTTGCTATTGCTGATAGATTCGGAGTTCCCCCTGAAGTTCAGCACATAATAGCAACCCATTCCAAAGAGGGCGATCTCGGCTACAGAACTACTGAATCTATAATTGTGCATCACGCTGATTTTGTTTCATTTGAACCATTTAAATAAAAAATTAATTGCTATAATTTTAGGGAGAGCATTTTGAGTCAGACACTAATTGAAAAAATAGCTCAGCAATACGCCGTGGGATTAACTGCGAATCAACAAGTACACAGTGGAGATTACATTTCAATCAAACCTGCTTATGTGATGACACACGATAACACCGGCGCTGTAATTCCAAAATTTAAAAGTATTGGCGCCGAAAAAATTGCAAATCCAAGACAAGTTGTGTTTGCATTAGATCATAACGTTCAAGATAAATCAGAAAAAAATTTAGAGAAGTATAAAAAGATTGAAGATTTCGCAAAGCAAATGGGAGTTGATTTTTATCCCGCCGGAAGAGGAATTGGTCATCAAATAATGTGCGAAGAAGGCTACGCGTTTCCCGGCACAATGGCGGTAGCTTCCGATAGTCATTCAAATATGTACGGCGGATTGGGATGTTTGGGAACGCCTATCGTCCGAACTGACGCGGCTGCAATTTGGGCAACAGGCAGAACCTGGTGGCAGATTCCACCAATTGCAAAAGTAATATTAAAAGGGAAACTCAGACCCGGAGTTACCGGCAAAGATATAATCATTTCACTTTGCGGAACATTTAATAATGATGAAGTATTAAATTATGCAATCGAATTTACTGGCGATGAAGTTAAATCGTTATCGCTTGACGAAAGATTAACAATCGCAAATATGACTACGGAATGGGGAGCCTTAGCCGGCGTTTTCCCAATTGATGAAATTACAATTCAATGGTTAAAGAGAAGAGATGAAATAATTTCTAATAGAGGATTAGAAGGCGTAGTTTCCGATGCAGATGGAAAAGGAAAACATCCGCGAATAAATAATGAAACCATTTTACATCTTGAAAAAAATATTTTAAAAGCTGATAAGGATGCATTTTATTCTAAAGAACTTGTCATTGATTTAAATTCTGTTCAGCCGACAGTAGCAGGTCCAAATAATGTTAAAACTATTACTTCCCTTTCAAAAATAAAAGCTCAAGATGTAAAAATTAATAAAGCATATTTAGTTTCATGTGTCAATAGCAGATTAAACGATATTAGAGAAGCTGCTGCAATAGTTAGAGGAAAGAAAGTTGCGGAAGGAGTTGAATTTTATATTGCCGCTGCTTCCAGCGAAATTCAAGCAGAATGTGAACGTAATGGTGATTGGCAGGCTTTAATTCAAGCTGGCGCGAAACCGTTGCCGCCAGGGTGCGGACCTTGTATCGGTTTAGGAACGGGACTTTTGGAAGATGGTGAAGTTGGAATTTCCGCAACCAACAGAAACTTCAAAGGAAGAATGGGTTCTCCAAATGCTCAGGCATATTTAGCTTCTCCCGCGGTTGTTGCTTCATCAGCCATTTCTGGGAAAATTGATTATGCATGGGAATACTGTCCTGTTGAAATTGAAGGTTCAATAAAAATACACCAAAGAAAAAACGGGAAAGCAAAATCATCAGTGGAAATAATAAAAGGATTTCCAAAATCAATTGAGGGCGAAATTATTTTCTGTCATCAGGATAATTTGAATACAGATGGGATTTATCCTGGTAAATACACTTACGTTGATGATTTTACTCCGCAGCAGCAAGCTGGTGTTGTAATGGAAAACTATGACCCTGAATTTAAGAATATTGCAAAAGAAGGCGAATTGTTAGTCGGCGGATTTAATTTTGGAACTGGAAGCTCTCGCGAGCAGGCTGCAACAGCATTAAAATACAAAGGAATAAAATTAGTAATTGCCGGAACGTTTAATGAAACATATAAGCGCAACGCATTGAACAATGGATTTCTTTTAATCGAATGTCCTGAATTAGTGAATGATTTGAAAAATAAATTTGGTAAAGAAAAATTAACAGTTAAAACCGGAATAAAAGCAGAAGTTAATTTTGCAAACTCATCAATAACATTTAATAAAAAGATCATATTCATTCGATCCAGTTGGAAAAGCTGCACAAGAACTTATTGTTGACGGCGGATTAGAAGAATGGGTTAAGAAGAATATTTAACTTAGATAAGGGGGAAACCGTATGAAAAAATTTATTTTAGTTCTCTTTATATTTTTAATTCAATTTGGAGAGGTATTTTCACAAGTAGATCCTCAAATACAATTATATCGAAATGATCTTAAAGGGAATCATACTGAAAAAATAATCGGTATTTTACAAGGAAATCTTATCAGAACGATATTTTATAATGATGGTCAAATCGGAACAATTTCAAGTTCACCATCACTCGAATGGCCTCGAATAAGTCAGCATGATTATTTGGCTGGATATACTTTTTTAGTTTCAGCCGAAGTTATCACCACTAATAATCAAATAATACATCCTGTAGAAATTGCTTATAGAGAAGAAATAGATTATGATCCTGTTACCGGACAATTGTGGGCTTTTGAGCCAGTGCCAGGCTATTATAATCCAAAGATAAATAAAATTGCAACAAACACCGATTCATTATCATGGCCATTAACTTGGCCCGCAGCACTAAGTCTTGATTCAACATGGGATGGTCAGTGGAATGGTTACTTTGGTAAAAATAATTTTTTCCCTTCTGAAGAAACTTTCTTTGTACTTGATGACTCAAAAGATGCTGAATGGACTGGGGAACCATTTAACTATTTTCCTATTTTATCTGATTCTACTAGAGGCGGCTTAGGGCTAAGAGCTGAAGTGAGAACATTTCAATGGGATAGTACTTTTGTAGAAGATGCTTTATTTATTCAGTACGATGTTACCAATATTTCTGATTTTGATTATCCAAAAACTTATTTTGGAATTCTCTCTAATATTGGAATTGGAGGGATTAATGATGAAGGTGATGATTGCATTTCTTTTGATTCACTTTACAATTTTGCAAAGGGTTATGATCATGATGGCTTTGCTCAGCCGGGTTCATGGAAAACTGGTTATGTAGGATATGCGTTTCTTGATACTCCAAATAAGTTACAAAGTGAAAATAAAATAGGAATTACAAGTTTAGCTGTTGATAGAACTTCAAATAAAAGTTCATCAGGAATATGGCCAAAAAATGATGAAGTATTATGGCAGAAATTATCAAGTAACACTAAAAATATAAATTATACGAATGGGAATTTAATCACAGTTATGGGCTCAGGCCCCTTTCAATTTAATAAATGGCAAAAGCAAAAATTTACTACAGCCCTTATTTTAGGGGATGATAAAGACGATTTAATTCAGAATAAAATTAATGTTCAATCGTTTTTTGATAGTAATTATGTTTTTCCAGATACAATTAATGTTGGAATAATTGATAATAATTTTTCACAAAAACCTGAAGATTTTAAATTAGAACAGAATTATCCTAACCCATTTAACCCAACAACAACTCTTACCTATTCGGTTGCAAAAACTTCAAATACAAAAATTGTGGTTTACGATATCCTTGGTAATGAAATTAAAACTTTAGTAAATGAAGTAAAGTCTCCAGGAAAATATTCTGTTAATTTTGCAGGAGCGAATCTTAGTTCCGGTACATACTTTTATAAAATTATAACCGATAATTTCATCCAAACAAAAAAAATGATTTTATTAAAATAAATTTTTAATCATATTTAAAGAGAAATAAATTAAACTAATTATGGATAAATCAATCTCAAGAACAATTTCAGAATTTGCTGTTAATCTTAAATACAACGACTTACCAAAAGAAGTAATTCACGAAGTTAAAAGATATTTATACGATTCGGTCGGCTGCGCTTATGGGGCATACAGTACAAAAGATGTAAATATACTTCGCGACATTTATAAAAACATGGAAGGAAAACCGGAAGCAACTTTAATAGGCTTTGGCGATAAGCTTCCCGCAGTGAATGTTACGCTTGTGAATTCATTGATGATACGCGCTTTGGACTTCAATGACATTTATTGGAAAGAAGATCCTTCCCATCCTTCAGATTTAATTCCTGCTGCATTGGCAGTTGGCGAACTTGTTAATGCTTCGATGGAAGGAGTGATTACTGCAATTGTATTGGCCTATGAATTTGAGCAAAGACTTTGTGAATTTGCTGTCCCGGGAGTAAGAGAAAGAAAATGGCATCATGCAACTTTAACGCAATTTGTTTCACCCATTGTTGCCGGAAAACTTTTAGGATTAACTGTTGACCAAATGGTAAATGCAATCGGCATTAGCGGAAGTCATAATCATACTATCGGCTGTCCAACTGCAGGCAAATTAACAATGATGAAAAACACTGTTGATCCAATGGCCGTGCAGTCTGGTGTCTTTGCAGCTTTGATGGCGCAAAAAGGTTACAGCGGAACTGAGGCTGTCTTTGAAGGGAAAGAAGGATTCATGGATTGTTTTTTTGGTTACAACGCAAAAGAGCAAAAAGTATATGCATTAAAAATGAAGGGACGTGACGCTGTAACCGAATGGAAATGGAATATCGAAAAACTTATTGGCGGACTTGGAGAGAAGTTTAAAATTTTGGAATGCGGGATGAAAGCTTTCCCAACTGAAGCATTAACACACACGCACATTTCTGCTGTTCTCAAAGTTGTAACAAAAAATAATATCACTTACGATCAAATTGATTCAGTTACTTTAACAACATTAGCGCAGGCTTATGATATTCTATTTGATCCTCACAAGTACAGACCCGAATCGCGGGAGACTGCTGATCATTCACTCCCCTACTGTATTGCTTGTGCTTTAGTTGATCATAAAATTACCACGCAATCATTCTCTGAAGAAAAAATGAAAGACCCAAAAATCTGGGAAGTGATTGATAAAATAAAAGGTGAACCTTCGATTGAATTTGAAAAAATGTTCCCGGCAAAGCAGCCATCTAAAGCTGTTGTAAAAACAAAAGACGGGAAAGAATTTTCAGAATATCTTGAATATCCCAAAGGCGATCCGAGAGAGCCAATGACAATTGAAGATCTTGATAATAAATTTAATTCTCTTTCAGAAAATTTATTATCAAGCAAAAAACAAAAAGAAGTTAAGGTAGCAATATTTAATTGTGAAAAGTTAAGTGCACAAGATTTTATGAAAAAATTAATTGCTTAATTGTCGCATTGTTAAATTGTTCTTTTCTTATCAACAATTTAACAGTTTAGCAATTTAACATTTTTAATTAAAAGAGCTAAAAATGAAGAATAATAAAATATTAAAATCATCTGCAGGCAAACACGGAGAATCTGTTAAATCAGACTGCTATATTGAAATAAAATTGAAAGATTCAGGCGGAATAAAAATAAAACTTAAAAGCA
>CAWALU010000015.1:0-16220 GCA_963782985.1 uncultured Bacteroidota bacterium | reverse complement strand
ATCTCTTTTTTTATTTGATAAGACATATCATATTATATCAATGAAAATTTAAATGAGGTAAAGAATGAAAAAGAATGACTCTAATAATCCATTTTTGGTTTTGCTTTTTACTTTTTTAGTCTCCTCATGTAATGTAACCTCGACTGATTCTACAAAAAACGAATTTAAATATCCCCCAGACAATCATAATAAAATTTCTATTACGCAAGGAGTTTGGGGGAATGTTTGGTTTTGGGAAGGTAATTTTATGCCAATAGCTGATCCTAATTATGCAAAAATTACTCCCGTGAAAAGAGACATTTATATTTACGAAGCAACCCCCGATAGTATGGTTGAAGGCTCTAACGGCGGAACATTTTTTACAAAAATAAATTCTAAATTTATTAATATTACACAATCTGACGAAGATGGATTTTATCAGATAACTCTTCCTCTAGGTAAATATAGTTTTTTTGTTAAAGAGGATAGCTTGTTTTATGCAAATGGATGGGATGGCGAAGGATATATTCTATCAGCGACTGTTACGGAGAATAACATAACTAAAAACCAAATTGATATTACTTATAAAGCGGTATATTGAATTACATTACTTGCTCACTAATAAATTATTTGAGAAAAGATTTAACTGACTCATTCCGAAATTCCAACACTCCAAAGAATTGATTTTAAGTAGACTTTCTCATTTAATAAAATAGAATTTACTAATAGGAAGGAATGTTAAATACATTCAGCATTCCTCCTTCATATAACAATCTTCATCTTCCAATTCCATTTCAATTGTTACATGTTCAATTGAGATATCTTTAAATGAATTCCGAATCTCCGATTTTATTTCAAGAACTTCCTTCAAGTCTTTTACATTTTCTACCACAACGTGAATGGAAAGAACATGATGTTCGCCGTCCTGAGACCAAATATGAGCATGATGAGTCGATTTAACTTTTGCAATCGACTTAATTTTATTTTCAATTCCTTTAATGCTTATTTCTTCAGGAACGCCTTGCAAAAATATTAAAAAAGTTTTGCGCAAATTTTTTATGACATTAAACAGCACATACAACGTAATCAATATTGAGAGTATCGGATCAAGTATATGAATATCTTTCACCAGCAAAACGATGCTTACAATTAAAACCGCAATCCAGCCCAAAACATCTTCCAGCAAGTGCCAGGTTACCACTCGTTCGTTCATAGTTTTACCGCTTTTTAATTTTAGAACAGCGGCGCCATTAATAATTATTCCCCCGATTGCAAAATAAAGCATACCTTCAGCGTTTGCATGTTCGGGATTAAACAAACGCGGAACAGCTTGAGATAAAATAAGAAGCGAGCCCGTAACTAACACAATTCCGTTAATAAGCGCGCCGAGTAATGAAAATCTTCTGTAGCCAAAAGTAAACTTTTCATTGCTTTTTTGTTTTGATTTATTTTGAAGAAACCAGGCGAGTCCGAGCGAAAGGCTGTCGCCCAAATCATGCAAAGCGTCGGAAAGGATTGCTGTGCTGTTCGTCCAAATTCCGCCGAATATTTCTAAAACAGTAAAAAAAATATTTAAGAAAAACGCCGTTTTAATATTTGAAGCGCTTTTATTTTCAAGATGATTATGTGAGTGATTATGAGCCATAGTTATTTATTAAAATAATTCCTTAATTTTTTCTGCGGGGCGCGCCAGTATGGCTTTGTCGCCTATTTCAACAATCGGTCTTTGAACAAGATCAGGATTTGAAATCATTAAATCGATTAATTGATCGTCATTATAATTTTTATTTTTGATGTCCAATTCTTTGAATGCGCTTTCATTTTTTCTCAACAATTCGGCGGGAGTTAAATCCATTTTTTTTAATAATGATTTCAATTTTGTTTTTAAAAATGGTTTTACGTAATAATTAACTTTGTCAAAGTCCACGCCGTTTTCAATTAATATTTTAGAAACGCTTCTGCACGTTGTGCAAGTCGGCTTTTCATAAACGGTAATTTTTTGCATGATGATTTGTCCTTCTTAAAATTCAAGTTAATAGTTTTATTTTAAATATTTTTTAAACCAGCTTCGTCTTAAATTATCAACTTCATCCCTATATCTTTTTAAGAAATGATCTCCGTCTTCAAAAATAACTAATCTGTATTTATAATTTATTTCAGAAAATTTTTTTGCAAGCTCAATTGACTGCAGCGCTGAAATTGTTCCATCATTTCCGCCGTGCATAATTAAATATGGAATGTCCGCTAATTCATCTGTAAAATTAATAGCGGATCTTTTTTCTACTTCTTCATCAAAATTATTTTTGCCAATAATTTCTTTATAAGATTTTTTTAGAAATGTATTATCAATAACATTTTGCTTCAAATTGGAAATTGCGCCGCTTAGAATGGCGCATTTGAAATTATGATTTTTCTTCAATGCTAATAAAGTCATCATTCCGCCGCGGCTCCAGCCTTCAATTCCCCAACTACTTTTATCTGCAAACTTCAGTTCATCAGCAAGAGGAATTAAATTTAAAATATCATTAACATCATCGCCGCCAAGATGTTCTCTTCCTTCGCTCCCCGCATTGCCCCGGTACTGCGATGCGAAAACCACAAATCCCCAGGAAGCAATTTGCCCAAACATTCCTTTAGCGGTAAAATGGTCAATGGCGCCTTTATTTAAATAGCCGCCGCGGTTCCAAATAATGCACGGATATTTTTTATTTATATTTTTGGGATAAGCCAGATAGCCTTTTACTTTTAAGTTATCAGAAGCGTAGGTTATTTTTTCAACGATAGTGTTATTTAAAACATCTTCGCCCCAGCCGCTTACTGCCATTTTGGTTTGGCTATCGGTTAATTTTATTTCTTCGCGCTCTATAATTTTAGATAACATTTAGTTTTATTTTTTTTTAACCTCCAATTATCAGCTAAAAGGTTCTTACAAAAAAACTTATTGACAATATAAAAATATCTACTTAGTTTCATAAAAAACAAAAAGACATTTAAAAAAAATTTAGTTTCCTTTTTATACTCTCACCTCTTCTTCAAGTTTATTTTCTAAGTTTTGTTGTTGTTCGTAATAATTTTCATAAAAAATTAATTAATAATAATTATAAAATTATTTCACAAATAATAGAAAGTTAAAAGCAATGAACAAACAAAGAAAATTCATTTTAATCTCCGCAGCTATCGGCGTCATTTCAATTTTTCTTCCCTGGGTAACAATCTCAGTTATGGGAATGGGAAGCAGCGTAAATGGATTTCATGGCGTGGGAATAGTCGTTTTTCTATCTTTTGCGGGCGCAATTATTATAGCGCTTATGGGAGATCAAACAAAGTCATTGGATAAAACTATGTGGCTGGCTGCTCTGGCTGCCGGGGTTATTGCTTTTCTTTTTACTCTAATTGCCGCGGCGTCAAATGACGCTTCCGGCGGTATGGGGCTTGTAGACGCGAGTCTTGGAATTGGAATTTGGCTGGCTTTTATTTCTTCAATAGGAATTTCTGCATCTGCGTGGATGTTTAAAAATCCGGACGATGACTTAAAAAGCAGTTTTGAAGGACTCAAAGCAAAAACAATGTCTTCAGTGTCTTCGCATTCTTCAAGTAAAGTTGATGAGTTAGAAAAGCTAATTGAACTTAGAAATCAAGGAAAGATTTCCGAGCAGGAATTTCAGGAAATGAAAGCGAAACTAATTTAATTATTTATAGTTGATTAACATATCCATTATAAATTTTGAGGCGCTGTAATGAAAACATTTTTAACATTAGTGGTTTTAATTTTCACCACTATAAATTCTTTTTCCCAAATGCCGGACTTTAGCAAAACTGTTCAAGACTCAATGCAAAAAGTTTCTGTTATGCCGGGGCATTGGGAAGGCGATGGATGGACACTTAACCGAACCGGCGAAAAAAAACTCACAAGTGTTTCTGATAATATGAGTGGAAGTTAAATAAAACATTAATTTTGATGGAAGGTTTTGGGCAAAATGACAGCTGCAAAACTACGCATGATGCGCTTGGACTTTTGTCATATAATCCTATAAAATACAAATTTATTATGACCGCACATTTAGCAAGCGGCTTATCAACGGACGCCAATTTTGAAGCGCTTGAACCTAATAAAAAACTCAAGTGGTGGTTTGATGATGGGCGGGGAGGAACTTTTAAATACTTCATTACAAACGATGGAACTAATTGGAAAGAAGAAGGCGAATATTACCGCGATGGAAATAATTGGAATAAATTTTTTGAAATGAATTTAAAGAAAATAGATTGATTTTTAGTTGAACGGCAGTTAAAAACAATAAACGCAGTTTCTTAAAGAAATTGGGTTTATAAAATTTATTAAAAGTTTTTACAAATTAGTATTATAGGGACACAGCATGCTGTGTCCCTACTTTAATTAAGTGGGTGGTGCAAATTTTCGATCCCGACAGAAACAAATCTTATCTTAAAAGCGTCATCTTTTTTACTTCAGAAAAATTGCCTGCCGTTAGTTTGTAAAAATAAATTCCGCTGGAAAGACGAGAAGCGTTAAAATTAACTTCATAATATCCCGCCGGTTTAAATTCATCTACAAGCGCTGCAACTTCATTTCCAAGCGCGTCATAAACCTTTAACGAAACTTGACTGCTTTTTTCCAAACTATAATTAATTATAGTATTTGGGTTAAATGGATTTGGATAATTTTGGGATAATTTAAAAATCTGGATTGTATTATTGTCCTCATCGTTAATACCAACAGTCCCCTCCAAAGATAAATCATCAATCAACGCATATGAACCTATTCCGCCTGAGCCTTCATCTGAAGTATCTACTACCACCACCTGAATATAAGCGCTATCGGGCGTTGAACCTTCAATATATGTTAAAGGCGCAGTAAATGGGGAGAAGTTAGGCATGGCGTCGCCGGTTTCCCATGAACCGCTTCCCACTACATTGCTTCCATCAAATATTATAATAAATAAGGAAACTATTGTTTTATTGTTTTGCGGAACAAACTTATAATATCCGGTTAAACTCGCGTATTTTTGAGAAAAAATAAAATTGCCCGAAGTTAATATAGGAGGGATGGGACTACCACTAAAATCGATTATTTGTAACTTCGCCGCAGATAAACCTGAATGTCTTTCACTTGACTGAGACACAGCATCCCCTAGTATATCTAGCGTATACCAGTCTACGGGATCTCCATTAGCCCAATTTTCAAATCCCGGGTTTGGAATTTGTGCGAATTGAAGAAAAGATAGAAATAAAATAAAGCTGATTGTAAGTATTAGTTTTTTCAAAGAACCCCTCCTATTTTGTTGTTAAGTTAATTTGTGTAACAATTTTATCTAAAAATTTTAGATTAAAATTTTTGACGATTAAATATTATAAAATTAATTGTATTTGTTCAATAGTTCGTTTAGACTGTTTATAAAAAGTACAGCGTACAGATAGTTTATAGAAATTTTAAAAAAAGAGACTCATATATTTGAGTCTCCAAATAAAAATAAAAATTACAGCGTATTATTTTTACTTCAAAAATTCATTAATGAAGAATTACTTTTTACTACCGAAGAAGCGTCATCTTTTTTACTTCGGAAAAATTGCCTGCCGTTAGTTTGTAAAAATAAATTCCGCTGGAAAGACGAGAAGCGTTAAAATTAACTTCATAATATCCCGCCGGTTTAAATTCATCTACAAGCGCTGCAACTTCATTTCCAAGCGCGTCATAAACCTTTAAAGAAACTTGACTGCTTTTTTCCAAACTATAATTAATTATTGTATTCGGGTTAAATGGATTTGGATAATTTTGGGATAATGTGAAATTTTGGGGAGATGTATTTTTTTCTTCAATAGCATCGGTTGTCCCGGGGAGAATAGATAAACTAATACTGGTTATTTGAACATTACCGGAAGCTGAACTATCATCCACTGAAATATCCGCAGAGCCGTTACTTTTTGTCAGCCAGCTAAAATACACTTCGGAACTAGATGATATAAGCATATTATTAAAATAACTTTCACTTTTTCTAATCTCTCTTAAACGAAGAGCGTCCACATTGCCGGGAGGTAAATTTATTTTTCCAAAAGCGTCAACGCTGATGGCGCTAGAAGATACGGTAAAAAATCCGACGCCAAAATCCATTGTGTCTTTGGAGATTTCAAAAGAAGAATTAAATGTAAGCGGTAATTTATATTTTAAAGAATATTCATGATTTATCATAGTTGTATCAAATGAAGTTGTTTGATAATGCTGAACTTCGCCTATTGTCGCAATTTCCGAACTGGATACTTGAGCGTATGTATATAAAGTAACTGTGGAAGTGTCATCGCTAAAAGTCCCATAAATACAATGGGTAGCCGTGGGAAATTCAGCGGCATACGGCGAAGTTGCAACGTCAATGCTCTGAGAATAAAAAGTATCAGGGTAACTAACATTTGGGAGAGTCCAATTTTGCGAACTCGAAGTTGCGCTGCCTATATCCATTGTCGTATTAGGATCATCGTTTGATAAATTCATTATTGTTTGCCCGGCTGCATAAAAGCTGCTGATATCGCTGCTTGTAATGGTTATCTGCGCAAAGCCGCCGCAGAATAATAGCAGGGAAAATAACATAACTGTGCATAAATTTTTCATAGCGTCTCCATTTGTTTTTTTATTTTAATAAGTAATAAAATTAAAAGTTATATTGCTATTGACAATAGATAATTTGAACTAAATTTTTAGATAGAGAAGTTCACACTTTTTATTGATTATTTATAATAATGAATTCAAAAAAAATAAACGCACAGAAAACTAAATCGAAAAAAACTTTCCGTTACCTTTTAACTTTAATTATAATTTTAAGCGCTGCAATAATTTTATTTTTTTTATTTAAAGATGAGATATTGAAAAACAATTCGTCGGAAGAATATTCCTTTACAAAAAATGGGGAACTAAGTTTTACCGATTCTTTAGATCGTCAAAAAGCAAAAATAAATATTGAAATTGCCGATGATGAATTTAAAAGACAGCTCGGCTTAATGAAGAGAAGTAAAATGAATAATGATGAAGGTATGTTGTTTATATTTCCTAATTCGGAAATGCAATCTTTTTGGATGCTTAATACATTAATCCCTTTGGATATTATTTATGCCGATTCAAATAAAAAAATAATTACAATTCACAAGAATACAATTCCCCTTTCGCTTAGCTCTTATCCCTCCACAGCGCCAAGTAAATATGTAGTTGAAGTTAAAGGCGGCTCAACTGATTCTGGCGGAATTGTTGTGGGTGATAAAATAAGTTGGGTAAGAACCACGAATAAATAATTTTAAATTTAATTTGAGGTGGCGGAAAATTTTCGTCCGCTATTATTGAGTTTGTTCAAAGCGAAACCAATGAAATTAAAACAAAAAAGAATTTCATCTATAGCAATAAAAAATATTAATATAGTTTCCAAAAAAATTTAAGGAATTTGTAAAATGAAAAAACTTTTATTTTTATCTATTCTATTTTTTGCTGCGCAAGTATTTCCACAATCTATCAATGCCTCCGTAATCGATAGCATTGCTATTAAACTTCTTCCAATCAATGGTCCCGGAGCTTCGTTATTAATAATGAAGGATGGCGAAATTAAATATCAAAAAGCTTTTGGTTTCGCCGATGTTGAAAATAAAATTCAAAATACAAACCAAACTGTTTTTCAGATTGGCTCCGTTTCAAAACAAATAACAGCGGCGGCAATTTTACTGCTCATTGAAAATGGTAAATTAAAACTTGACGACACGCTTACTAAATTTATTCCCGATTTTATTGAGCCGGCAAACAAAGTAACAATTAAAAATTTGCTCATACATAATTCCGGAATTCCAAGTTATACAGAACTTGCTGATAAGCCTTTGAATTGGGAATCAAAAAATTCTTTGGATGATATTATCGATTTAATTAAAAATAGAAAATTTGATTTTGAACCGGGCGAGAAATTTAAATACAACAATTCCGGCTACGCAATTTTAGCTTACATAATTCAAAAACTTTCCGGAAGGAGTTACGGCGATTTTATGCGTGAAAAAATATTTTTACCGTTGGGAATGAAACACACTGCCGACGGAGCCGATACTGAAAATATTAGCCAAAGAGCGCTGGGCTACACTCTAGACTTATCTCAAAAAGAAATAAAAAAATCTCAGTACACAGAATTTGCACAGTTAGCCGGAGCAGGTTCAATTATTTCCACTACCGGAGATATTGCAATTTGGGATGAAGCGGTGAAAAACAAAAAATTACTTTCCACTCAATCCTGGGATGAAGCCCTCTCTCCGCAAGTTAACGCAGGCATGTTCGGCGATTCGGTTTATTACGGCTTCGGATGGATAATTGAAAATTATTTTGGACACAAATTTATGTGGCATTCGGGAGGTATGGCAGGATTTTTATGCGTTAATTATTTGTTCCCCGATAATAATTTAACCATTATACTTTTAACCAATACAGACTTTGTCGCGCCTTCAAATATAGCTAAGCAAATTGCTAATTATATTTTAGGAATTGGAGGTGAAGAAAGAAAACCAATTGCGCTATCTCCGGATCAATTAAAAAGGTATGAAGGAATTTTTGAGAACCCTTTTATAAAAATTAAAATTAAATCTGAAAAAAATAAGCTTGCTTTCATTCCAACTGAACTTCCATTTAATTCTATCAATTATAAACCAACGACCGATACAACGTTTTTTGCGGAAGGATTGTATGGACAAAAAGCAATTTTTTCATTTGATGATGATTCTGTAAACGCTGTTGAAATTGGCTCACCGGCAGGCTCCCAAAAATATTTTAAGCGCGGTTATAATGAAAATAAATCAATTCTAAATTTAGATGAAAATTATTTACAAAAATTTGTCGGCGTGTATAATTTTAGCAACGGAAATAAAATGCAGATTTATATAAAAAATAAAAAGTTAAAAGCCTTACTGCCCGGGCAGCCCGAATACACTTTACTACCAATTGATTCAACAACTTTTGAACTGGAAAATTTACAGGGCTTTAAAATGATTTTTGAAATTAAGGATGAGGGAAAAGTAACAAGTGTTACATCCAGCCAGCCGAACGGAAATTATAAAGCTGAAAAAACTTCAAATCAAGTTGAAATACCCAAAGAAGAATCTGGTTCAAAAATAACTGAAAATGAATTGAAAAAATTTGAAGGTGATTATGAATTTGGACCCGGCAATGACATGAAGGTTTATATAAAAGACGGTAAGCTTAAAGCCTCGTTAAAAGGTCAGCCCGAGTACTCTCTTCTTCCAACGGCAAAAAATGAATTTAAGTTACAAGGGATGCAAGGCTTTAAATTTATTTTTGAAGAAATGAACGATAAAATAATTTCTGTTACTTCCCACCAGCCAAATGGTGATTTTAAAGCAATTAAAAAAAATTAAATCAGTTATTCTAAATTAAAAATTATTTTTGTTGAGACGTTTTGCTGGAGCGTCTATCTATTTAAGCTATTTATTACATCACCAACTTATTATCCAAATTTCTTAAACGAATTGGATGCTTGACTTCCTATCTTCGTTTTTATTTATATCATGATTTTTGTTTGATATGATCTTCACAATTTGATATGACCAAACCATTGCTTTAGTTATTGGTTATAAGTTCGATGTTAAATAATTAAGAAATAACATGCGTAAAGGTAAATATTATATTGGCACATCAGGCTGGAATTATAAACATTGGGAAAAGGAGTTTTACCCTGAAGATATAAAGCGAAAAGATTGGTTAAATTATTATATTCAAAAATTTGATACTGTCGAATTGAATAGCACATTTTACAAATTACCTAAACGAGAAGTATTTAAAAATTGGAAAAATAAAACTCCGGATAATTTTATCTTTTCAGTAAAAGGAAGTCGTTTTATAACTCACAACAAAAAATTAAACGATCCAAAAGAATTTGTGAGTAATTTTTTAAAAAATGCAAATGGTTTAGGTAGGAAGGTCGGAGTTACTTTATTTCAACTTCCGCCAAATTTAAATTATAATGAAGAAAAACTGAAAAACTTTGTTAAGATTCTTCCAAAAACTAAGCGTTTCACAATTGAATTTAGAAACCAGACCTGGTGGAATGAAAACGCTATTAAAATATTAGAAGAAAATAATATAGCCTTCTGCATATTCGAACTTGGTAATGTAACGTCTCCAAAAATTATTTCAGCGGATTTTATTTATCTTCGACTTCATGGCCCGGATGAAAAATATAAAGGAAGCTATGATAGATCAGCGCTATCAATTTGGGGAAAGAATTTTAAAAAATGGAGCAAAGAAGGTAAAGATATTTACTGCTATTTTGATAATGATGAAAAGGCATACGCTCCGAAGAATGCATTACAATTGAAAGAATTACTTAATAAATAAGTTCCACCCAATTCAAACAACAGCCAGATTTTAAAAATACTTTTTATTAGATTCTATTATCCCCTAGCAATATTTCTTCCGGAGATTAAATGATGAGATATTTATTAATTGTAATTACAATAAGCTCAGCCTTATTCGGTCATGATAACAACTATAAAAAGCCTACAGATGTTTTACCAATTACAAATTTAAATGCTCACGATCTTCAAATATCCTTTAATGATTTTTGTGAATATCCGGATCTTTGCCAGGACTTAAATCAAAATATTTGGACTGTTTACTCGGAATATTTAAATGGGATAGAAAATATTATTTTAAAAAAGATAAATAATATGGCAGTTCAAGATAGTTTTAAAGTAAATACTTCTTCGGAAGGATTTGAACACAAGCCAAGAATTTTATGCACAAACAAAAACGAAATCTGGATTTTTTGGTGTGCAAAGAGAAATAATAATTGGGATATTTATGCCTGCAATTTTTCTGATGGAAAACTTACTGAAGAAATCAGAGTTACTAAAGATCCAGCGCCTGATCTTAATCCATCAATTGCCGCTGATTCAAAAGGAAATATTTGGATAGCGTGGGAATCTCTTCGCAATAATAATTTTGATATTTATGCGGCAAACCTATCCGATCACAAAATAAGTGAACCAATTAATATTTCAAATTCGTCGGATATGGAATTACGACCGTATATTATTTCATTGGGGGAAAAAATTTATATCGTTTGGGATAGACAGCATGAAGAGAATTATCATATAAAACTAAAAAGCTTCGACGGAAAAAATTGGGGAGAAGAGTCAAACTTATCGCCTAATAAAGGATTTAATTTAGCGCCCACTTTAAGCATTTCAAATGATAATGTAATTACGGCAGCCTGGCATTCAAACTTACAGCCTGATGGAAAAGTGGGATTTACCCCATGGATTTATTTTAAAAGTTTAAATGGAAATAACAGCGCTACAACATATACAACTGCAGATGATAGCGATTGGTTTAAGCAAGGGGAAGATCAAGCTTTTGAATTTCCGTCACTATTATTCGATAAAAATAATGTGTTGTGGATTTTCGGAAGGCCATCTCAGGGATTTTATATTCAATGTGTTAAAGATGATCATCACTCTCCACTTTATCAGTTAAGTGTTGATGGATGGGGAGGCCGCGGACAGTATGCAAAACCAATTTTAGGTAAGGACGGATTAATTTATTCAATAAGAAGGGATATTAAATATATTTATCTGAATCGGTTTTCAACCAATATAACCCCATTAGATATTGATCATGATGTTCAGCAGATAAATTTTAGCGATAAAAAATTAAAAGCTTTTCCCATCCAGGTAAACGATGATGACACTAAACTCAAATTACCTGACAGCATGCAGATTGTTTACGGTGATATTCATCAGCATTCATCATTGTCTGACGGAAGAGGAACGATAGACCAATGTTATACTCGATCTAAATATATTTTACATTATGACTTTGCTGCATTAACTGATCATGAGTGGTTTACAGCAAATTTGTTAACGCCTTCAGAATGGGATAGAATTAAAATAATTGGACAGCAATTTTATGAACCTGGTAAATTTATCACTTACGCAGCTTATGAATGGACCACTCCACGACTGCCTAAAGGCTTCGGCCATAAAAACGTTTTCTTTTTAAATTGGGATAAGCCCATTTTCAGTTTTGATTCTGCTGCTTCAAATACAAAAGATTTATTTAAACTTTTAAAAGTAAATAATGCCATTGCAATTCCACATCATATTGGATGGACAGGAACTGATTGGGACAATCATGATCCAGATGTGCAGCCAGATGTAGAAATAGTTTCTACTCACGGAGCTTTTGAATATATGGGAAATGAACCGATTAGACATCGCGGTGGAATGCCCGGGAATTTCGTTCAGGACGGTTTAATGAAAGGTTTAAAATTTGGTTTAATTGGTTCTTCCGACGGACATGGTTTAAGGTTTCATCATGGAGTTGGAAGAAAAGATAATGAATGGCAAACAGGCTTGACGGGCGTAATTGTTAAAAATAAAACTAAACAAGAAATATTTGGAGCATTAAAAGAAAGAAGAGTATTCGCAACTTCAGGCACTAAAATTCAAATTAATTTTAAAATTAATGAGGAATGGATGGGAAAAGAGATTGATATTAAAACTCCCCCAAAAATTAATTTTGAAGTTTTAGGATCATCAAAAATAGAGTACGCAATTTTGGTTAGAGATAATAAAAATTTGATTTACCTCGGGAAAGATCTGCATGAAGGACGCGGAGTTAGGACTGAATACATTGATAAAGATTTAACTGCCGGGGAACATTGGTATTATATTAGAATAATTCAAGATGACGGAGAGATGGCTTGGAGCAGCCCAATTTGGATAAATTATAATCCTTAAAGATTAATAGATATTTTGACAAATTTTATCGACTGAATCACGATGCACAAACATATTCCTCATATCTATTTAAAATATATTTCCATCCTAATTCAGAATCCAATGCTTCGCGGTATTCTTTAGCATCATCACCATGTTTTTCGAAGCATCGATGCTCTAATTCAACTCTTGTCCGGGAATTTTCTTCTTCAGTAAAATTAACCTCAACTTCACTGGCTTTATCAGGATTTGGTTCCGGTTCTCTCTTAGGGCTTATCTGCCAGGTGAAAACCAAACCATATGGGGGATTCCAATGAATAACTCTGCCCCAATCACATTCAAAATTAAAAGGGCCTTTTTCAATACACATCCCATTCTTTTTCTGCTCAATAAAAATATTTTCCAGTTTTTCTTTTGACCAGGTATATTCTTTAGGCCACCAATCTCCAATATTAATAAATAAATTGAAGGTTTCATTTACAGGTCTGTCGATAATCAAAGTTTTTTTTACTGAATCAATTTTATCTATCATTTTACTCCTTTAAAAAAAGTATTTAATGAGAAAATATAAATGAGAATTAAAATTGTATGTGAGGGTCATCAGTTTTGCATGGCCTTTAGAATGCAGTTCATTTGCTTTTTCAATCATAGATTTATCTTTCACAGTAACAGAAGGATAAAGAGTTACTTCAGTAAAATGGCCGCTTCCATTTGCTGCCTCTTCTAATTTACCGATTGGCTTATCTTCATAATCAATTACTACAATTCCGGCATATGAACACAAATGCAAAAACCAAAGCATATGACAAGAAGAGATTGATGCAACAAATAATTCTTCTGGATTGTATTTTGTTTTATCGCCTCTGAAATTTGGATCGGAAGAGAAATGAATTTCATTTTTATTTTCTGAAAGTATTGAATGCTCTCTTTCATATCCGGTATAGTTTGAAGTCCCGTTTCCTTTATTACCTTTCCATTTTACCGTGACAGTATATTGATGTTTTTTGTTAATGCTGTTCATTTGGATTTCAATTTTTTTATAGATTAAAAAAGATAATTTTCGTTTATAACCAATCTATGTTTTATAATGCTTTAAATAATCAGGCAATAAAATATTTTCATTTAAATCTGGATCTTTTATCGGATCGCTTAAGGTAGTTTTAATTGGAATAATTCCAGCCCAAACTTTTAAATCATAATCTTCTTTTTCATCTATCGGTGCGCCGGTTCTAATTTTAGCTGATGCTTCATCAATTTTAAATTCAAAAACTGAAGTTGCATTTAATTCTTTTTCATTTGGCTGGCGGACATCTTCCCATCTTCCGGGAATAATATTATCAGAAATAATTTTTAAAGAATTTAGCTTTTTATTATTGCCGATAATTTCTTTACCCTTGCTAAAAATTACTACTGATCTATAATTAAATGAATGATGAAATGCAGAACGCGCAAGCACAATTCCATCAAGCAAAGTAACGGTTATGCAAATATCGTCCCCGGCTTTTAATGCGTTTAGCATTCTGCTTTTTAAAGAACCATGAATAAAAATGGTATTATCTTTTCTTCCAAAAGCCGTTGGAATGATGTAAACCTCATCTTCAATCTTAAAACCGACATGACAAATAAAAGAGGAATCCAAAATATTAAAAATAGTTTCTCTGTCGTACGATGCGCGCTTTGGTTGCCTGTTTATTTTTGTTCTGTTTGTAATTTTTTGATCTTTCATATTTTCCCGATTTTATTTTAAAATTATGTATTGCCTTTTCGCTTCAATTAAAATATTGAACACGAATTAATGCGCTAAACCAAAAGCTAAAGCTAAAAATCCAAATGCGCCGAATACGAAATGGACAACGATTGCAATTGAAGTATTTTTCCTGATTTGAACAACAGCGGGGAGAATAAAGAAAATTGGAGTAGCAGCAAAAATTAAATCGAATCCCATAGGAATATGCCAGCCAGCCCAAAATAATCCATGAACAAGCCAGGTGTATTTCTTATTCAATAATTCTTGTCTTGGCTGAATATATCCCCGCCACAAAAATTCTTCGCCAAAAATATTAAAGAAAAAAAATAGCGGCCAAACATATAAAATAAAAAAGTAGTTTTTGGTTAAAGGCATATTTTTAAAGAAGAAGGGAGTTGTATCAAAACCAAGTTTCGGCATTAAAATTTTTGCGATTAAAAATGAAGTAAATGTGAGTGCCACAAATGAAATGACAGTCCAAATCCAATCAGTGCCGGATAATTTTTTAATACGCATCCGGCTTAATAATTTTTTTATTTTGAATGAGCCAATTTCTTTACCGCTTAAATATATTGACCAAAAAAACATTGGCGCTAAAACTAAAAGTCCGACGCTTAAAAAATAAGTAATCTCTATAGGAAATATTTTTAGTTTGTCTATGGTGGGAATCGCAATTTGACACGCGATAAAATTAAGAATAGCCGGTAAACCGAATAACCAAATTAATTCAAACCATGTCAGTGGTTTTAATTCTCGCATAACTGCACAAAATTATTTTCCATATAATTCGTCTCACCACCCCGCCTCCGGCGCCCCTCCTTTGAGGAGGGGATGGGGGTGGTGTTTTAAGTAGTTAAATATCTGTTATAATTTTTATTTCTTACCAAACAATTCATCTTCAACTAATTCGCAAAGTATGTGCGCGACTGTTATATGCCCCTCTTGTATTCTTTGTGTGTTTGATGATGGAATGATAATCGGTAAATCAACTAAACCTTTCAACTTGCCGCCGCTTCCGCCAAGAAGTCCTATAGTCTTCATTCCCTTTTCTTTTGCTTTATCAACAGCTTTTAAAATGTTTGCTGAGTTTCCACTCGTCGATATTGCAATTAAAACATCACCTTCGTTACCAAGACCTTCAATACTTCTGGCAAATGTGTTTTCAAAACCAATGTCATTTCCGCCGGCGGTTAAGTTTGATGTATCCGTTGTTAAAGCGATGGCGGGCAACGCCGGACGCACAATTGTGTGACTCAATCTTATCATAAATTCCGTGGCGATATGCTGGCAATCAGCGGCGCTGCCGCCGTTTCCACACAATAAAAGTTTTTTATTTTTTTTATATGCGCCTGCAACTAAATCAACCGCTTTTAAAATATCATCAGCGCAGTGTGATTTAATTTTTAGTTTTGTTTCAGAGCTTTCGTTTAATGAATCTTCAATAAATTTTTGTTTGTTCAATTTTTTTCTCTTCTAATTTATTAAACATTTTTAGGATGTACTAACCCAATTTCTTAAAGAAATTAAGTTAGTAGCAACATAAAATATAAATCAAAAACTTTGTGATTTTTTTATATTTCATTCCCACGGTAGTAACGCTCTGCAGACGTCTTAAAAAATTCAAAGGAAGACGTTTGCAAAACGTCTTTACGAAAAGTCGGATGTACTATCATAAATCAAAAACTTTAAATTTGTTCAACACTTAAACTTTAATTGGAACATTAACATGAACCGC
>CAWALU010000014.1:0-412902 GCA_963782985.1 uncultured Bacteroidota bacterium | reverse complement strand
TTAATTCCGTTTAATTGGTTGCTCGTAAGCGGAGGATAACCAAGCGGCGGCATGGGGCTGCTACCAGATTGACCTTCAATTGCCCAAATCAACCTGCTGGTTTGCGGATCACCGGGAAAAACAATTGCAGGATCAGAGGTGGTGTTTGCCCAGGACGTTAAACTTAAATTTCCTGCACGGCTGGCGTCTTCATGGCAACCCGAATTATTGCATTTAACTTCGAACACGGGTTGAATATGTTTTTGATAACTTACATTGGAATCGGGAATTTGATTATTGTCTACTTCTGTTCCCGAATCTTTGCAGCCTGCAAATAATAAAATAAATGATATACACGCTGCAATTAAAAACAGATTAATCTTCATAACTTTCTTATTAGATTAAATAAAATTTATTTTTTGAAATCAAAAAAATATAAATTAAAGGTTTAAGATAATCATTTTATTTTGTGAGTTTAAAGTGTTAATTTTTGGGTATTAAATTCTAAGCGATAAACTTTTATTAAAAATCATTTGGGGCGATAGCTCAGCTGGGAGAGCGTCCCGATGGCATCGGGAAGGTCAGCGGTTCGATCCCGCTTAGCTCCACAATTTCGGCTTTAGAAATTGTTATCATCTAAAAGGGGAAACTTATCTTAACTAACTAATCTCTTTTTAAGAAATTGGATTAAATAAACTAATTCTTAAATGCCTGACTTTCCTCATTAATAATTTTTCAAACATTTATTTTTTATTTGGATTTAAGAATAAAAAATCTTTTATTTGCTATTAGGATTTAATCTTAATAAAAATAACTTCTTCTATTTATTTCAAAATAAAAACTTTAAAAAATGATGCGGAATATTTTTACACTTTTTCTACTTTCGAGTTTAGGAATTCTTTATTCACAATCAGGACAAATTCAAATAATTTTTCACTTTCCTCTTATGGAGAAATTTTATATCAGCATTTTGATTACGGGCAAAATCAACGCGCTACACTTAATGGCTCTAAAAATGAAAACAGAGCTATAATGGATATTCCAAGAGTTACATTTGAATTAAAATATAATTTTTTAGACGACTTATATGTTGAAGCAGAAATTGAATTTGAACATCTTGGCACAGGTCACTATATTTGGAATTAGAGTACGAAGAGTTCGGAGAATATGAATTTGAGTCTGAAAAAGGCGGAGAGGTTGTAATTGAAGAATTTTTCATTAATAAAAAATTTTCAAATCTTTTTTCTTTAAGATTTGGAAGGTTTCCAATTCCTATAACACTATTAAATCGGAAGCATGAACCATCAGATTATTTTGCAACCGTTCGCCCGCAATCAGAACAAATGCTTCTTCCATCTATCTGGACAGAAACTGGCTTAGAAGTATTTGGGAGTATTTATAATTTTAAATATCGAGCGGCTTTAGTTAACGGTCTTGATGCCAGCGGCTTTTCGTCTGAAAAATGGATAGCGGGAGGTTATCAAACTAAGTTTGAGCAAGTTAAAGCTACTAATTTAGCTTCTGTTTTTAGGCTTGATTATGTTGGCGTAAATAATCTTTTAGTCGGCGGCGCTGTTTATTTTGGAAACAGCGCAGACAACAGACCTAAGCCGGAAGATATGGAAGGATTTGATGGCAACCTTACAATATTAGGAACTCATTTTGAGTATGATAACAATCAAATAATTTTACGCGGCAATTATGTTTATGGCTATCTAAAAAATTCTGATATAATTAGCCAACGCAATGCAAGGTTATCCGTAAACACACAAAATCCAAGAACTCCAGTAGCAAAAAACGCTTTATTCTATTATGCAGAAGGCGGCTATAACATTTCAAATTTATTTTTAATTCCGTCCGCTTATAAACTTTATCCTTTTTTAGATATGAATATTACAATTCAATGGAAAAAGTTAAAAATGGAATTTTTGCCAATCCAAGGTTTAAAAGATCAATCTGCCAAGTTTTGGTTTTAATCTCATTTGGGATGATCAAATAAACATAAAACTTGATTACTCATCGCGAAAAGTAGACAATGAAAATTTTAATACTGAACATACAATAGGCTTAGGCGCTTCATACAATACTACTTTTTTCAAACTATAATGAAAGGTTAGAATGATACTTCAAATATTTACAAAACTATTAAAAATCATTTTAAGCATACTAATATTTTTTAGCGGGTGCTCAAAAGAAGATGAAACCATAAATCAACCCGCAAATTATGATTATAGCTTAACTATAAACAGTTATGTGGATAATGTAGTTATTGCAACTTATTTGGATTTGAAAAACAAATCGTAACTTTAAAAAATGCGTGCGAAGTTTTAATGAACGACACAACCCAAGCAAGCCTTGATGCAGCCGCAGAAGCATGGGAAAAGGCGCGCCAACCATGGGAAACAAACGAAGGATTTTTATTCGGGCCAGTTTCATTTTTATCTTTAGACCCGTCAATGGATACCTGGCCATTGGATGAAGCTCAATTGCAGAGTGTTATTAATAGCGGCTTTACACTTACGCCGGATTTTATTAGGAATGGTTTAGGCTATTCCTTACGAGGATATCATACATTAGAATATTTTCTTTTTAGTAATGGACAAAACAGAAGCATTTCTACTTTATCCGCAAGAGAAAGAGAATATTTATTTTCCGCTTCAGTTGTGTTGGCTGAAGACGCTGATAATATTTATCAGGAATGGATTTCCGGTTTTGGCGATGATTTTAAAAATGCCGGCAAATCAGGGCACAGGTATAACTCTCAAAAACTCAAGCCGTTTTACAAATAGTTGAGGGGCATGAGCGCAATTGCAGATGAAGTTGGTAATGGAAAAATTAGCGAACCATATGTTACTAAAAATGTATTAGCTGTAGAATCTCAATTTAGTTGGAATTCATTAAATGATTTCACAAATAATATAGAAAGTATAAAAAATGTTTATACAGGAAATTATGAAATTGACGGCGTTGGATTGGATGAATATGTAAAATCTAAAAATTCAGATTTAAATAATAAAATTTTAAAATGAAATTAATAACGTTCTTCAAAAAATCTCTAACATTCCAGCGCCATTTAGAAATAATTTCAAATGCCGATATTCAAATTCGTGGCTTTAATAGACGCTTGCAATGAATTGTTTGAAACTTTAGAAAAAGATTTGAAACCTTTAATATCGAAATAATATTAACGCGATACTACATTAAATATTTTTCATTTTTAATTATGATTAGCTTTTCCGTTTTTCTTTTACATTCTGTAAAGAAAATAATGTTGAGCCTGCTAATTCCGATGAAGAAAATGATATCCTTTCGGGAGGCGATTTAACAACTTTTGCCAATGGCAGTACGGCATTTTCGCTTCCCGCTCCCTGAACTCTTTCTCCCGAAACTCTTGCAAAGCATTTAAGAGGCGATTTACAATTTGAGCAATCTTTTGTTAAATCACCATCAAAAATAAACCCGGGTTTGGGTCCTTTGTTCAAAGCAACAGTTGCATCAATTGTCATGTTAGCGACGGAAGAGGACAGAGTGGAACAAATGAAGCTATGCTTTTTAGAATTAGTTCTGAGGGAGAAAATGAATTCGGAGGACCAAAGCCAATATCAACTTATGGCACGCAGCTTCAGAATAAAGCCAGAGTTGGTTATCAGCCCGAAGGAAATGTAACTATTAATCATTCTGAAATTGAGGGAACTTATCCCATGACAAGCTATTTCTTAAGAAATCCTGATTATATTTTAAATGGAAATTTGGGAAATGATGTTTTACTATCGCCCAGAGTTGCGCCTTCTGTTTTTGGATTAGGATTGCTTGAAGCGGTCAGCGATGAGAATATTATTGCAATGTCTGATGAATATGATTCAAACCAGGACGGAATTTCCGGCAAAGTAAATTATGTATGGAATGTTAAAGATAAAAGAAATGAAGTCGGAAAATTTGGTTGGAAGGCAAATGCGCCAAACCTTCTTCAGCAAACTGCCGCCGCATATAACCAAGACATAGGAATTACATCTCCTTACTTTCCGTTAGAAAGTTGTTACGGTAGTAATAATTGTGATACATTAAATGATGATCCGGAAATTTCCCAGGATATTTTAAATGATGTAGTTTTGTATGTTCAAACTTTAGCAGTGCCAGCCCGCCGCAATTATAATAACGCTGATGTTAAATTAGGTAAATCTTTGTTTAATCAATTAGGCTGCAATTCTTGTCATGTTACAAAACTTGAAACCGGAACTCATTCTGAGTTAGTTGAATTGAGTAATCAAACTATTCATCCTTACACGGATTTGCTTTTGCATGATATGGGCAAAGGTTTAGCTGATAATCGTCCAGATTTTAAAGCCGCCGGTTCAGAGTGGAAAACGCCTGCGTTATGGGGAATTGGATTAATTGAAATTGTAAACGGTCATTCTTCGTTTTTGCATGATGGCAGAGCAAGAAGTTTAGAAGAAGCAATATTATGGCATGATGGGGAAGGGAAACAATCTAAAGATAAATTTATGAACTTAAATATTACCGAAAGAAAAGCGTTAATAACGCTTTTAAAATCATTGTAAATAACTATTCGTAATTTTTTTTTATAAAATTGTAATCTTATTAGCTCCACAAACTATCGTCCGATTTTGCATCGGAATCCTTTCTATCATCGCTTCGAACTTTCATACGCTCATCTTCAACTTGAATACATCTTGTTAATGCGGACGCAAATAATCCGGTAGGCACAGCAATCAATCCTAATCCAATAAAAACAATTAATGAAGTAAAAATTTTTCCGCCAGCGGTAATAGGATAAATATTTCCATACCCGATAGTAGTTAAAGTTGTAACCGCCCACCACATACAATGAAAAACCGATTTGAATTGCACAGGCTGAGCCGGGTTTTCAAAATAATAAATGCCGACTGAAGATAAGTAAAGTAAAAAAAATGAAGCGGCAAAAAATATCATAAGCTCGTGCCTTATTAAAGCAAAAGCGAGTTTGTATCTTTTGGCGGCTTTGCTGTATCGGAACAATTTAAAAACTCTAATCAATCTAAATAATCTAAAAACTCTAATCGATCTTAAATCAATTCCGGAAGCAATATAGAAGGGAAGTATGGCTATCAAATCTATAATACCCAAAAAGCTAAAAATAAATTTTAATGGACGGTCAGACACAATAATTCTAAGAATATATTCAACCGTAAAAATAAGAACGGAAATAACTTCTATTATGGAAAGATAGTGGGTTACACTCGGCGGCAAACCAGGAATGGTTTCAATGGTAAAACTTATTATGGAAACTATAATCAGCGATTGAACAATAATATCAAATATGTTCCCAGCCTTGCTGTCATTGCGTTCAATAATATTTTTTATTTTTTGATATGTACTCATAGATTTTTAAAAAATATAATAGTAAATAAAAAAGCCGGACTAATTGTCCGGCTTAAAATATAAACGAAAATGATTATTACTTCAATAATACCATTTTCTTTGTAACAACGTTTTTACCTGAGGTTAATCTATAAATATAAGTTCCGCTGGCAAGGTTAGCCGCATTGAAATTAATGTTATATGAGCCTGCAGATTTTGTTTGATTATTAATTAATACCGCTACCTGCTGACCAAGAATATTATAAATTCTTAAATCAACAATTTGTTCCTTTGGCAATCCGAAATTAATAGTGGTGGTGGGGTTAAATGGATTCGGATAATTCTGATCCACATAAAATGTTTTAGGAATATATTTTTCTGTAACGCCAACTACAATATCATTTATGAATGTAATCATAAAAGTATCAACGCTGGTTGAGAATGTGCTTTCAGCTCCTTTTGATTTTACAGTCCATCTTGTAGCAAGCGTATCTTTTCCGCCCATCCATCCTAGAGCGTCTGCGCCTGTAAAATTATAAACGGTATCATTTAAAGGAACAGAACCAAACTGCGGAGTTTTAAGCAGCACAAATTGATAAATGACTGCGTCTCCATTTAAGTCAATGGCTTTATTCCATACTGCTTGTAGAGCTTGTGCAGAATCAGTAATAGATATTACTGTGCTGTCAGCAGGGGATTCCAAAAAGAAATATTTTGAAGGTGGAACCGCTACATTTGCTGTGATATCCGAATAAGCGTTTGGAGAAATTTGATATCCATCGTTATAAGGAGCAACAGAAGTAAATTGTGTAGCAATACCTTTCACATTAATTGGGTATGCCGGTTCCGGATTTTCATCAAGATTTGTGTCTTTATCTATTCGTAAGAGAATAGTGTTATATGCATCCCATAAGGTAATGCTTGCGTTGTTATTTGAAGGCCAGGTTCCGGAAGTTTTAGATAAACCTTTCACTTGAATATACATGCTTTCATATTGTTCGAAATTGTCCAATAATTCTTCCAACGTAACAACCGTAGCAGTAACTGTATTGCCGGCGTCTAAGAAATTTATATCGGTTGCAAGATCAGCAATTTCTAATTCAGTGGTACCATTGTAAAACGCAACTACGCCGGTTACCAATACTCTATCGCCGATATTTAGAACTCGTGAAGTATCGCCGCTTTTAAATAAATCAATTCCGCCCGTTAAATCCTGAATAAAATAACTTGTTGAGTTGGAGCTTTTTGTAAAATTTATTGAATTTACAATACCTGTTACAGTTACTGTTTCGCCCAATCTATCTGGTTTCCCATCGTTATCAGCATCAACTTTTACAGCTGCTATATCTTCGGAAGTGAAAACTTTTATCTCACTAAAAGGAGCCGTATATGTATAACTGTTATAACCCGTAGGGGGTGAAATTAAAACATTTTCTTCATTTGAATTTTCAAAGTAAACAATGTTATGAGCAGCATCTACGGCTACATCAGATCTCGATTGGGTTAAGTTGTTTTGCTTATCAACATAAACCGTAGATTTTGTATGAGCGCCATTTAAATCAGTAATTGAATAAATATTTTGCATTGCGTTAACATCGCCGGATTTACGGCGTGCAATTGTATAGTAAATAAGATCGTTTGCCGGATCATCAGCAAAATCATAAGTAAGTGTGTTTGCTCTTCCGCTGTCGCCGACAACAGTCCAATCAGCGTCTGCCAACGTTAATGGAGTTCCTGTAAATTTACTCATATCAAAAGCCGCTACACCTGGCAGCGTTACATCACTTTGAAAATAAGTTGCATACATCATCGTTCCGCGACCAACTGTAACATCCCAAAAAGTATAAGTGGGATCATTAACTAAAGTATCCGTAGCCCCTGAACTAACTCCGTTTGCTAACTGCACTCCAAAAATATTTGAAGCGGCAGCTAAAGTTAAGTAAGCGTCGTCGCCATTACCTTTAATACCAATTCCTACCGCTGAATTCTTAATACTAGTTGAGTCAACAATTTCTAACTCTAAATTATCGACGTTAAATCTGTAAACCCAATGATTAGTAAATCCTAAGAAATAAATATTCCCCATCGAATCTGCTTCGGGAGAATATCTATCGGGCATTAGTTCCGGAGACGCAAGTTCATTATTGCCTTTGACATCGCCCCAGGGCATTCCATCGTTGGCGTATCTTCTAATAATTCCGCTCCAAATTCCATATTGGAAACCAAAATTTCTAACGCTTTGAGATTTTATTACGGTGGCTCCGCGAGTGGACAATCCGTTGCCGCCGTCATAATAAATTTCAGTATAATCATTATAGCCTGCGCTGGAAGTATAAATTGAAAGAGAATAAGTTCCCGTTCCAACTACAGCATCTCCGTCGTCTTTACCGTCCCATACCACCGAAGTATCGCCTTGCATATAATTAAGGGCAGTTATAGTTCTGATTAAAGTTTTTGTTCCGTCATAAATCATTACTTTTACTGTGTCAGCTTTATCGCTAAGAGTAAACCTAACCGCAGCGTTAGTGCCGTCGGCAAAGTTGCCGTCAAATGGAGCTTCGATATCTGCTTGTGTGATTCTTACATTATGAGCAAAAACGTCTGCCAGCGTTTGCTGCTGGAGACCCAAAATTAAAAAACTGATCAGAAACAATGGTAATAAAAGCCTAACTGGCTTCATAGTTCCTCCTGTTTGTTTGTTGATGATTAAATAAATTTTATAGAACTGTTTTAGTATTTAAGATTTACAAAAATTCACTTTGCACAATAGTAAAGCAATACCTATTAATTAATATGATGATTAATAGAGCGAGATGTTTGTGTTATACTTTGAGTTCTTTTGTTACTAAAATATTAAAATAAGTAAGAGAAACAAAACTTAATAATTTTTATAAATTTCATTTCGTATTGAGAAGATAAATATTAGAAAATTGTTAAATGAATGAAGTATTTATTTGCTGCAGCTCTCTAATCCTCTTAAAGACTGTTTGCAAAAGAGGCTTAAAAAATAGTACTCAATTTGTTTCTTAGATTCGCAAAAAAAGAGTTTTAATAGAAAAGGAAATTAACAGTTTTGTTTTTTATATAGCTTTGCTTGACATTATATTATTAGAAATATATATTTTGACCATGAAAATAAGTTATACCAAAATTCTTCTTTTTATTGTTATTCTTTTTTCTACTGCGTTTGCGGGCGCATACATTTATGATGTGCAGGGAAGATCTGAATCGGGAGACGTAAAAATTCAATGGAGGACACAAGAAGAATCAAACATGGATCATTTTGCAATTGAACGAAGAAGCGGAACCGCCGATTTTGTTGAAGTTGCAAAGGTCGATTCGAAAGGCGATAATTCTTTTTATGAATTTGTGGACCGCTCGGCTTATAAAACCAACGACATTGTTTTTTACTACCGCATAGCAATTGTTGAAACCAACGGAAAAATTAGTCATTCAAATGAAATTACAGTCGCTCCATTAGTTTCAGGCTACAAGCGAACCTGGGGTAGCATTAAAGCTTTGTTCCGATAATTTCGTTCCCCTACTTAAGTCAATTCAGATTTTCAAATCTTTTAACATCCTCAAAAATTTTCTTTTTTTTATTTATTCATTTTTGAATTATTTTTATTTTCAATATGAATAAACTTTCTGCTTTAATCCTTTCCGTAATCCTGTTGCTTTATTTTAATTCCTGCGCTCCTTCAAAAAGATTTGCAAAGGAAGATGATGAAAAAGAAATTAGGTATGAACAAACTTCAACCGGCAATAAAATTAGAGCTTTAATTTCTGAAGAAAAAAAATCTTTTAATTTTAGTTTCGATAATCCTGTAATAATTAAAATCGATAATAAGACCGAACTAAATATTAAACCCAAACAGATAGTCGAAGTTCATTCCGATAAAAGTAAACTCTTTTTAAATTTTAATAGTAAAAAATTTTATGGCAAAGAGTTTACTATAGTTAGCGCTGATTCAAAAAAAATAATTAGTTTTAAAAGAAAAATTTATCGAGGCGTAATAAAAATTCGGACCGAAGATGATGCTCTACAAATAATTAATGAGTTAGAATTAGATCAATATTTAAAGGGAGTTATACCTTCGGAAATGCCTTTAGGCGATGGTACCAATTACAATGAAGCGCTTAAAGCATTTACTATCTGCGCAAGAACTTATGCTTTAACAAAAATAAATAAATCCAAAAACTTTGATGTTTTTTGTGATGTGCGGGATCAGGTTTATAGCGGCGCGGCGCGGGAAAATAATTTGATTAACAAAATTGTAAATGAAACTAAAAATATGATTCTAACTTATGATGATAAGCCTGCTGTAATTTATTATCATTCAACTTGCGGGGGTTACACAGAAGACGCTGAAAATGTTTTTAGTAAAAATCATATTCCATATCTAATTTCTGTGAAAGACGGGAGTCCGGCAAACTGTTCTATTTCTCCAAAGTTTAATTGGGAATTTACTTTTTCAAATGATGATTTAATTGATAAATTATTTTCCGCAAAACTCATTAACACAAAAAATATCTTAATTGAAAATTTAAAAGTTAAAAGCCGATTTGAATCGGGTAGAATAAACGAGTTAGAAATAAATTATTCACAATCAGGGACAAATAAAAAAAAATCTATTTTTGGAAATAATATTAGAAGCATAATTAGAAATTCTAACAACGGAATTTTATACAGTTCAAATTTTAAGGTTACGCAAACAGATGATAAAATTATTATAGAAGGCAAAGGTTACGGACACGGCGTGGGGCTATGCCAGTGGGGAGCAATTGGCTTATCAAAAAAAGGGATTAATTACAAAGATATTTTATCTCATTATTTTCCCGACACAAGGGTTGAAATATTAAATGATTAAAACTGATCAAAAAATTTATCTCGCTTCATCTTCTCCCAGAAGAAAAAAATTATTAGAACAAATTGGTTTACAGTTTGAAGTTTTAAAAATCAACTCCGAAGAAAAAATAAAACTTAACGAAAGCCCTGTTCAAATTGTAAAAAGAATTTCGCTTGAAAAAATGGAAGCGGCAAAATTAAAAGTAAGCAAAGGAATAATAATTACAGCCGACACGATTGTTGCATTCGATAATCATATTTTAGGCAAACCAAAAAATAAAAAAGACGCTTTAAGAATTTTAAAATTACTGAGCGGAAAAACTCATTTTGTTTACACGGGATTTTCTATTTTTAATTTTCAAAATTCTAAACAGGTAAATGATTACGAAAAAACCGCCGTAACGTTTAGAGAGTTATCAAACAATGAAATTAAAGAATATGTTGCAAGCGGCAGCCCGATGGATAAAGCAGGCGCTTATGGAATTCAAGATGATTTTGGAGCGGTGTTCGTTAGTAAAATAAATGGATGCTATTATAATGTAGTTGGTTTGCCTTTATCAAAATTGTATAAAAAATTAATCGAGACGCTTTAATTGCTAAAAAAAATAAAAAAGAAAATTTTAATTTCACTCGCCATTGGCGTGTTGATTTATCTGCTCTTTACTATCTATGCTGATTATAATGATGTCGCAGATTCATTGCAAAAGTTTAACTGGATGCTGCTGCCGCTTTTGCTTTTGCTTTCACTTATAAATTATTTTTTAAGATTTTTAAAATGGGATTACTATTTAAACCTTCTAAAAATCAAAATAAAAAAAATTGATTCCTTTTCTGTATTTATGTCCGGATTAATTATGAGCGTAACTCCGGGGAAAATGGGAGAAATTTTGAAATCATATTTAATAAAAGAAATCTCGAATGTGCCAATTAGCAAAACCGCTCCTATAATTTTTGTGGAGCGAATAACGGATTCAATATCGGTAATGATGATAGCGCTTGCGGGAGCTTACGCTTTTAATTACGGCAGAAATATTGTTTTAATATTTTCTGTATTGCTTATCTTATTATTAATAATGTTAAGCAGTAAAAAAATTATGTTCCCCATCCTAAAATTTTTTGAGAAAAATGCATTTTTAAAAAAACATTTAATAAGCATTCATAACGCTTATGAAAGCTCGTATCAGATGCTTCGCCCGCTTCCTTTATTTTATATGACGCTTTTAAGTTTAGCATCGTGGTCGTTTGAGTGTTTGGGATATCATATAATTCTACTTAATTTTGGCGCGGACGTTAGTTTTTCCTGGTCGTCATTCAGCTATGCATTTGCAATTATTGTGGGCGCAGTTACAATGCTGCCCGGCGGCTTAGGCGCAACAGAAGGCTCATTAACATTTTTATTAATTCAAAAAGGTTATTCCAAAAATATAGCCGTGGCTTCTACGTTTATTATACGGCTAGTTACGCTTTGGTTTGCCGTTCTTGTAGGAATAATCAGCGTAACATTTTATCAAAAACGATTTGGAAAAATTACGGTTGATACTGCAATCACAAAGTAGGGCGTTCTTAGCTTGCTAAAGTTCACACGTAAATTGATTTTCTTGATTTTCAAAAAGGCTGTTGTTATATTCGATTCCAACTAAATAATACTAATTAAAGGAGTTAATATGTCAAACGAAAATAATATAGGTAAAGGTTTATTTGTAGGATTACTTGCCGGCGGAGCTATTGGAGCTATTATGGCTTTATTGTATGCCCCTAAAAGCGGTAAAGAATTGCGCTATGATATTAAATCTAAAACAGATAATTATTTAGACGAGGCTGATAGGTACATTGCCGACGCAAGAGATAAAGCTAAAGAATTAATAAATGAAGGTAAAAAAAGAAGCGATAAAATAATATCGGACGCTAAAACTAAATCAGATGATTTATTAAAAGACGCTGAAAAAATTTTTAACGACGCTAAAGGGAAAACTAATTCCGCGATATCTACCGGTAAAGATTTTGTTGAAGAAGAAAGAACAAATATTAAAACCGCTTTCAAAGCCGGAGTTGATGCATACAAAGAGACAAAAAAATCTTAAATAAAATTAATATCTATTATGGAAACTGAAACTATCTTTTATATCATTCTGCTATCTGCCGCCAGCGCCTTATGTATTGCTTTAATTTTTTATCTTCACACTATAACAAAATCAATTAAAGAAATGCAGGATGATATAAAAGGATTATCCAATGAAATAAAGCCGGCTATAAGATCTACAAAAGAGCTTAGTGAAAAATTAAAAAACATTGCCGATAAAGCTACCGATCAATTGGATGTTTCAAAAGAAATTTTTTACAACGTTCGGGATAGCGTTGATAAAATTATAAATACAGAAGAAAAAATTAGGAAGGGGATTGAACAGCCTGCCATGCAGCTTGTTAAAAACTTTTCCGCGGTTGCTAATGGGGTAAACACTTTTTGGAATGCCTACACAAAAAGATAAAAATCATAATTATTTAACAAAAATAAAATTACTCGCCTTGGAGTTAAGGAGGAAATCCCTTGAAAGAATATGACGCAGGATCGATTCGCAATATTGCGTTTATCGGTCACGGTGGCAGCGGTAAAACTTCACTATCGGAAATAATGCTTTTTACTGCCGGAGAAATTAACAGAATCGGCGCCGTGGCTGAAGGAAACACAATCTCAGATTATTCGCCCAACGAAATAGAAAAACAAATCTCAATCTCAACTTCGCTTCTTCACTTAGAATGGAATAATAAAAAAATTAACATAATAGATACCCCCGGTTATTCCGATTTTATTGGCGAAGTTAAAGCGTCGATGAAGGTATGCGACACCGCTGTAATGGTATTAAAATCCGCTGAAGGAGTTGAAGTCGGCTCAGAAACAAGCGGAAAGTTTGTTGATGAATTCGGATTGCCTTCCGCTATAATTATTAATAAAGTTGATAACGAACACTCTGCTTTTAACGAAACTTTTGAAAAAGCTAAAGAAAGGCTTACAGCAGGGGCTGTTATAATTACATTTCCCGTAGCTGAAGGAGTAAATTTTAATTCTGTTGTCGATGTTCTTAAAATGAAAGCATATCAATATGACGAACCGGGAAGCAAAAAAGTAACCGAAATAGAAATACCTGCTGAGTTAAAAGAACAAGCAGATAATTATAGAACAGTTCTTATTGAAAAAATTGCCGAGACTACTGAAGAATTGATGAATAACTATTTTGAAAATGGAAGCTTGTCTGATGAGGAATTGCAAAACGGTTTAAGACAGGCTTTAATAAAAAGAAGTTTTACGCCGGTCTTTGCGGTCTCTTCGACCAAGGCTGTTGGAGTAAATAACTTTCTAGATTTTGCGTCTGAATATTTCCCTTCGCCGAAAGATAGAGGCGGCGTGGAAGCGGTTTTATCCGGTAAAGAAAATAAAATTAAAATTAATCCGGATCCCGATGGCGAGCCGGTAATATTTATATTTAAAATAATTTCCGAACAGCATGTGGGCGAACTTTCTCTTTTCAAAGTTTATTCGGGAACCGTTTCTGCCGGGCTCGATTTATTAAATTCAAACAATAATAAATCGGAAAGACTTTCCCAGCTATCAATTTTAAATGGACATAACAGAACAGACGTTAGTAAATTAAGCGCCGGCGATTTGGGCGCAGTAGTTAAATTAAAAGACACTCATACAAATAATACTTTGGCTTCAAAAAACTTATCAGTAATAATAAATCCTATTGATTTTCCGGAGCCAGTTATTAGAGGAGCTATTATTCCTAAAGCAAAAGGCGATGAGGACAAAATAGGTTCCGGTCTTCATACTCTTCATGAAGAAGACCCATCGTTCAATGTTAGGTTTGATCCTGAACTTTCCCAAACTATTATTTCGGGTCAGGGCGAACTTCAGCTATCCCTGGCAGTAAAAAGATTGAAGGAAAGATATAACGTAGATGTTGATTTAGTTGAACCGAAAATTCCATACCGCGAAACTATAAAAGGAAAAGCCGAAGACATTGAATACAAACATAAAAAACAATCCGGTGGAAGAGGGCAATATGGTCATGTTCATTTTAAAATGGAACCGCTGCCAAGAGGAAAAGGATTTGAATTTGTTGACGCAATTGTAGGCGGCGTTGTGCCAGGCAGATTTATTCCAGCAGTTGAAAAGGGCGTTGTTGACGCTATGCTGAAAGGCGTGCTATCAGGTAATCAAGTTGTAGATATAAGAGTAACTTTATTTGACGGCTCATATCATAATGTTGATTCTGATGAAATGTCTTTTAAGCTGGCTGCATCGCAGGGATTTAGAAAAGGATTTCAGGAATGCAAACCGGTTTTACTTGAACCAATTTATGATATTGAAGTTACCGTTCCCGAAGAATATATGGGCGATGTTATGGGAGATATTTCCAGCAGAAGAGGTAAAATTTTAGGTATGGATTCGGATGGGCATTTTCAAATAATTAAAGCCCAGATTCCATTATCGGAGTTGTATAAATATTCTTCTCAATTAAGAAGCTTAACCGCAGGAAGAGGAGTTCATAAACGAAATTTTTCACATTATGAAGAAGTGCCGAAAGATGTTGAGCAAAAAATTGTCGCTGAGTATCAAAAGTCAAGAGAAGAAGGGCATTAGAAAAAAAATAAATTTAATTAAAGGGCGGTTAATCATACCGCCTTTTTTATTTGTAGAGGTAAAATGGAAAAACTTTGGTCCCCCTGGCGGTCTCAATATATCGATTCGTTCAAAAATAAAATTAAAGATGACGAATGTATTTTTTGCAGTATGATTAATAATTCTGCCGATGATGAAAATAATTTAATAGTTGATAAGGGCGATTTAACTTTTACTGTCTTAAATTTATTTCCATACAATAATGGACATTTAATGATCGTTCCTTATCGTCATACTGATGACTTCATCACATTTAGTATGGAAGAAAATTATGAAATTATGACCCAGCTTCAATTGGCTGCTTCAGCGTTAAAAAAAATTTATAATCCGGAGGGATTCAACGTCGGCGCAAATTTGGGAAAAGTAAGCGGCGCCGGTATACACGAGCATATTCATTTTCATATTGTGCCGAGGTGGAACGGGGATACTAATTTTATGCCCGTATTGGGAGATGTAAAAGTAATTTCTCAAGACCTAATTGTTACGAAGAAAAAATTGTTGCAAGCTTTTTCTGAATTGAACAATCAAAAAAATAAATAAAAATTAATGAAACATTTTTTAAAACTTAAAATACTTTTAGCGTTAAATATTTTTATTATTGCTCTCTTGTTAAGCAATTGCTCTCCTGTCACTGACACAGAAAAAAGCAAAACATCTAAAGAAGTAGAAAGAAAAGAACCAGCTGAAAAGGTTGTAAAGAATCTTGATAAAATTGAAGTAGATTACATTAAATCCCTTAAAATAAAGTCTATTGAAAAGATAAGTTTTGACTATGACAAAAAAGGAAAATTAATTAACCGGGAAAAAATTTCAACTGTAAACTATAACAAAAATGGACTCGCGGCAGAAACAATAATTTACAATAGAGATAGTGAAGTTGAATCGCGCTATGATTATAAGTATGATAAATTAGGTAAACGAATTGAAACATCTAAACATTCGCCAAAAGGTGAAACAGAAAAAAAATATACTTATGAATACAATAATTACGGAAACAAAATAAAATCAAGCCGCTTCGATCTAAAAGGAAATTTAGAAAAATATTATGAATATGATTACGACGATGAAGGAAATTTAACAGAGGAAAATTGGTATGATTCCAATGGCGGTTTGGAGTATAAAATTGAATACGAATACAGCGATGACGGTAAGAAAAATTTTGTTTATACATATAACGCCAATAATGATTTAGTCTATAAATATGAGCTAAGGTACGATGAAAAAGGAAACGTAATTGAAGAGACCAAATACAATATCGATGATAAGAAAGCAGGAATTATTCAGTACGTTTATAAATATTTCTAAATTATAAATCTGATAATCAGGTTGATTTTAATTATCCATAAGTATTATTTTTACAAACAATTTTTTAGGGCCCATAGCTCAGTTGGTTAGAGCATCTGACTCATAATCAGAGGGTCGGTGGTTCAAGTCCATCTGGGCCCACTTAAAAAGCTTCAATTTTAATCTGATTGAGGCTTTTTTTATGTAAGTTTTATTATGTAAGATTTTTAAATATAGAATGAAGCAATGTAACTTGACGTAAGAAAATTTCGACAATTCTGTTATAAATATTTATAAATCCTTTTTTCTAAAAAAATAAATTCTTTTTGGCAGCAATTAAATTGATGATTCAAATTGATTATTAAATCTCATTATATTCTTTACGTTAAAAATCAAAAAATTAGCGCGGAGTTTTATTCTAAATTATTAAATCAAAAACCGATAATTGATGAGCCTGGAATGACTGAGTTTAAATTAAATGAAACTTCAATTTTAGGATTGATGCCGGAATCAGGAATAAGAAAATTATTAGAGAATAAAGTTGAAACTAACCATTCATCTGAAAATAAAATTAAAGCGGAATTATATTTAATTGTGGACGACCTGGAAACTTATTTAAAACGCGTGCTTTCATTAAATGCAAAATTTTTAAGTGAAGCTAAAATACGCGATTGGGGCGACCGCGCCGCTTATTTAATGGATCCTAATAATTATATTATAGCATTGGCAGAAAAAAATTAAATTATAATTTATCATTGCTTGTGAAAATAAACACTTGATGATTATTGTTTTAATTATAATTTTGCAATGAAAATTTTAGAAATTTTTCTTAACAGTTTAATTTAAATAGCAGAGGCGCTCCATGGCAAAAAATTTTGTTTCTAACAAAGACGAAACTGTTCGAATGTTTGAAAGCGATTTTTTTGAAGCCCTTTCAAAAGTTCATTTCACCGTACCTCTATATATTTATATACCTGTTATTGCTTTTTTTCTATATAGATCGATTGCCACTTTTCATATTGGATTTCTAAATATAGTCGCCTTAATATTTTTGGGAGGCGTGGTCTGGACTTTAACTGAATATACATTGCACCGGTTCGTATTTCACTTTCGTGCAAAATCTGAATTCGGAAAAAAAATTCATTTTATTTTTCACGGAGTACATCACGATTATCCCAGCGATTCAAAAAGATTGGTTATGCCGCCTTCTGTAAGCATACCACTTGCTCTGTTATTTTATTATTTATTTGATTTGATTTTGGGTGGAATTTTCGTAGCTCCTTTTTTTGTAGGATTTATTGCCGGCTATTTGGTTTATGATCTCAGTCATTATGCAATTCATCATTACAATATGCACAGCAAGTTTTGGCTGGCGATAAAAAAGCATCACATCCGTCATCATTTTCAAGATAGCGATAAAGGATTTGGCGTGAGTTCGCCTTTGTGGGATAAGATTATCGGCACGGATTTTCCGGCTAAAGATGATGAATAAAAATAAAATTTTGTTTTTCTATTCATAATTCAAATTAAATCATTTCATGGGGTAAGCTAAATTAAATCTGCCAATTTTATCTTACCTATATCTAATCGAAAAGTCTTCATTTTAAAATCATCCTTCTACAAAAATTAGCTTTGGATATTTAAAGCTGGGAATAATTATTTATATTATTGACGCTTAAAAATATTTTCCATTTTGGATTTATCTTCGATACCACATAAATAAATTTCTTTTCGTTGAAATACGATTTATTGTTTTGTCGCATTTAAATACAAAATAATTGCAGTGTCTCTAAAAGTGTGTATCAAAAATGTATATCTCACTTAAAAATAAATTTTTTTTAACGGCATAAATTTTGGCTTTTTATGGCAACACACAATGTTGATAGGGCAATGAAGAAAAAAATACAACTCATCCCTTCCGGTATTAATTTTATTGATGATACTTGGGGAGGATTATACAGCGGCGGAACTTATCTTATAATTGGTTCGCATAAATCGGGCAGAACATTAATTTCATTACAGTATGCAAAAGAATGCGCGGGTAATAATGAAATTTGTTTGTTCTTCACAACAATGCGCCCCAAAGATTTAATGATTCAAGCCGCTTCAATTAATTTTGATTTAGAAAATTATATGAATCAAAATTTAATAATAGTAGTTAGGGTTTCGCCTCCGACAGAAATTTATCAAGAAAATGATCACGATGAATTTTTAGCTGAATATATGGAAGACATTGCGGCAATTGTTCATCAATATAAACCCTCTAAAATTGTTTTTGATGAGCTGACCCCCTTTATTGGTTATAGAAATTTAAATACTCTTGAAAATGTTTTTTTAAATACAACGGAGCTAATTGAAGACGCGGGAATAACTTCATTATTTATTTTAGGCGAACCCGTTAGTCCCGATACAAATAAAATTGTTGATAAGCTGGCTGCATTTGCAACGGGAATTATTTCGCTTCAAAAAGAAGACAGCAAGCCCGGCAAATTTCAAAAAGGCAAAGTTACAATTACTCCAAACATTGGACACACTGAAGGACAATTCAAATCGGAATATTTTATCGTCCCGCAAAAAGGAATTACAACCTCCCATTCTAAAGAATCAGCTATTGACGCCACTGAGACGGAAGCAAATCCTTTTGAAGCTGAATCAAAATATAAAAGATTAACTGACTTTGATTTTACTGATGATAACTTAGCTTTTCTAAATTTGTATTCTATAAATGATTTCAAATTATTACTCAACAATCAAATTGCATTATTTAAAAGTACAGGACAAAAGTTTACTGTTGTTTCTTTTCGTTTAGATAATCTTGCTGAGAAAAAAGGTTTGCTTTCTATTAGTCAGCTTCAAAATGTAATTCGTTTATCCATTGAGAAAAAAGATAAAATTTGCGTTTTAGGGAATAAAGTTATTGTGCTTGTAATTCAAGGCGACGCAAATGTGCTTAACAGAATTATTGCAAGAATAAAAAATAACTTGCCCGTAAAAAATAATGATTTATTAAAACAAATCTTGACTTTAATTTCTGTCTATTCAGTTAAAGTTGATGACAGCATAAGTAATGCTGAAGATATTTTTAATCTTTTAGTTGTTGAAGAAACTTCTGAAAGGAATAATTTGAATTATTATTAAAAAAGCTTTTTAATGATAAAATATTTCTCTCTGCTTAAAATTATTTTCTTATCCATTTTTATTTTTACAAATATTTTTGCGCAAACTAATGCCGATGAACTAAAGAATGAAGCGTTGAGTGAAATGAAAGATGGGAGATATGGGGAAGCAATAGATCTTTTAAATAAATACATTTCAGCAAAACCCCAGCAAGCCCAAGGCTATAATTTACGCGGGCTGTGTTATGAAAAGAGATCACAGTTTGAATTAGCTGTTTATGATTTTCGTTCAGCCAGAAAATTAGAACCAAAAAATTCCGAAATAAATTCCAACCTTAAACGAACTACAAATGCCTGGTATTCAATTCTTTATAATAATATTGAAGGCTACCGGCGCGAAATTGAAATCAATCCAAACAACGCTGAAAATTATTTGCAAGTTGGAAAAGCATTTAAAAATCTTGGCGAATGGCTTACCGCAGAAGATTGGTATGATAAATATTTAAGCCGCGAAGAACCTTCCGCAGATGAAATTATTAGATACACTGAAATTCTGGCAAAGAATAATCATATAAAAAAGGGCGAGCCGATCTTAAAAAAATATTCCGACAAATATCACGGCGATCATAGAATTTGGTCGAGGTTCGGATATTTTGAAATGTGGCTTGGTAAAAAACACAACGCATTAAATGCTTTTGAACATGCTTTGGAATTGCGTCCCTTCTTTAAAGAAGCAATGGATGGATTAGACCGCGTAAAAGGGAAGGGTTACATTTATACTGTAAATGATACATCGTCAAGGTACAGAAAATATTACGGAACTTATTTTCCAAACAAAAAATTTGTTTACCCTATTGATAAATATTATAAAATATTAAAAACGGATTCTTCCAATAATGAAATCCGTGTTTCATTAATTAATGAATTGATGAAAGCTAATCGAATGGAAGAAGCCTACAATCAACTTCAAATTCTGTTAAGTGATAATGAAGATTCTAAATATGATTCTCTTTCAAACGCTGTAATTTCTTTCAGAAAAAATTATTACGATGAAAAAATAAAAGCGCTTGAAAATAATCTGCTCAAAAATCCTTCTGATAAAAAATCGATTGAGAAACTCGGCGAATATTATGCTATAACTAAACAGCACGACAAAGCAATAAAAATGTATCAAGATTATTTATTGCTGAAGCCGAATGATTTAGAGATGCATTTTAAACTGGCGAAGAATTACGCGTACAACAAAGATTTTAAACACGCTTTGGAGCAGACAAATATATTAATTGATAAAAGTCCGGATAGTATAAAATATAAATTGTTAAACGCACAATTATCAGTTTGGTTAAATCGAAATCTTGACGAAGCCGAGAAAGATTTACTCTTCATTCTAAATAAAGATCCGAATAACTTTCAGGCTTTAATTACAATGGGCGCTTTAAAATTTCAAATGAAAGAATACGAATCCGCGAGAAATTATGCTTCCTTAGCTGAAAAAATAAGCACTGATAATTTTGATTTAAATAGATTGAAATACATGCTTGACCTTCAAGTTAAACGCGATAGCGAAGCGACGCTTTTTAATAAGTTGGAGAAGGCGAGGGAATTAGCTTTTAAAGAAAAATGCGAGGAAGCCATAACTAATTACGCCGAATATATTTCCGAATCAAAAAAAGAAAATATTTTATTGGATAAACAAATAGCTTTGGAAATGGCTAATGCTTATGTCTGTGCAAAAAAATATAGTTCTGCAATTGCTATCTACGATAGTTTATTAAAAAATTCTTATGATTATGAAATAGACAAGCAAAGAGGAAAAGTTTATTTCTGGAGCAGCGATTCTGTAAAAGCATTAATTCATTTAAAGGAATTGGCTTCCAAAAATCCTGATGACGCTGAAATAAAATTAATGTTGGGAGACGCTTATGTTCAAAACAATCAGCCTGAAAGCGCAAGAAAAATTTATGAAGAAATGCTTTCGAAAGCGCCTTCGTCTTTTATAATTAAGCAAAGGCTGGGCTGGCTAAATTCCGCATCGAATAACGGAAGTTTCCCAAATTATATTTTGCTTTCACCGGAGTACAATTTATTTACTGACAATCAAAGTTTTTTGTATAACCTTCGGGGCGTTAAACTTGAAATAGGTGTAACAAAATTTTTATCGATTGCCGGCAGCGTGTTTAATGGAAGCTTTAATTCTGATTCTGTTTCGAAAAATCTTTATTTAAATATTATAAAAGGACATCTGTATTTAAGGTTTGCAAGCGTATTTACTTTTAGCTCTGCTTACGGCAGAACTTTTTTTAACGATACAAATTCAAGAGAGATTTTTCAGGCATCGCTTAAAGCAGAAAAGAAAGATGAATATCTTTTTAACGCTGAATATAATTCAATAGACGCCGCGCAATTGTTGTATTCAAGCCAACTTATAAACAATAGACTAAAAGCCGATCAGTACAGTTTTGAAGGGGAGTATAAAAATTTGAATCAGATTATTTTGTCGGGAAGATATTCGTACGTGTATGTATATGATAAAAATTCCGGCAACGATTTTGAATTTAAATTGGGCAAAGAAATTTTTAGCGATTTAGTTTTGGGATATGAATATCATTTTGAAAATTACAAAAAAGTTTCCGCCTTTTATTATTCACCCAAAAATTTTGAATCCCATAGTTTATGGGGCGATGTACAAATCATAAAGAATGAAAACACAAATATTTCGGTAGGCGCTAAAGTAGGATTGATTACTCAAACCAATTTTGTATTAAGAGAAGCGCATGGCACGGCAGACTATAAAATTTTAGAGAACTTAACAATTCAAGCCAACATTACAGCGGGCAGTACAATAAGAAATAATGATGGATACAGCTCGCTAAGTTTTTTTACAGGAATTTATTGGGGCATTTAGTTTAGAAATAAATACTTCCATTTTAATTACGTTAAAAAGTTTTAATTATTTTATTTGTTTTAATTCGATACAAAAAAAAATTAGCGCACATTTTTTGTTGCATTATGAGATATCAAAATATTATCTAACATAAAAACTAAATAAATGCGTGGCATTATAATTGGCAAAATGACAAACATATAATAATATCATTTTCTTATGCAGTCAAAATCATTCATAAAAAAGCAAGAAATTTTAATTGAAGATATTCATGACGATTCTTCAAAAGAAAATGCCAGCAAAAAATATTTGAGAAGAATAATTATCAGCGGCATTTTATCCGCGCTGTTACTCTTCTTAATAATTTACACTTTGCCTATGACGGCGCTTTCTGTCAGTTCTCTTTTGGAATATGCCGCAATTGTGGCTCTCGTAATTTTTTTGTTTATTCTGCTCGTAAGATATTTTGCCATTTTAATTATGGCATATCTTTATTTAAATGAATACACTTATAAATCCACTAATGGTTATTCGCCATTCGTTTCTATTATAGTACCTATTTATAATGAAGAGAAAGTTGTTCGCCAATCCATTAATTCTTTATTGGAACTTGATTATGAAAACTATGAAATTATAATTGTTAACGACGGCTCAACCGATGGAACCGCGGAAGCGGCTGAAGAATTAGTGGGATTTAAGGAGGGCAAACATTCAAAAATAAAAGTCTCATTAATAAATCGTCCCAACGGAGGCAAGTCGCAGGCGCTAAACGCGGGAATAAAATATTCAAACGCTGACTTTGTTTTATGCATGGATGGGGATTCACAATTATCTTCAAATGCTTTAAAGATTGCTATCCGTCATTTTGAAAATTCCAAAATTGGAGCGGTTGCGGGGAATGTAAAAGTTTTAAATCGTAAAAAGTTTTTTACTGATCTTCAAGCTTTAGAATATATTGAAGGATTAAATATGGCTCGAAGCGCGCAGAGCTTTGTTGGTTTGGTAAATATTATTCCCGGTCCGATTGGTTTATTTCGAAAGCAGGCAATTATTGACGCAGGGTTTTATTCCAGCGATACTTTTGCTGAAGATGCAGATTTAACTTTAAAGCTGTTGGCGGCGGGTTGGAAAATTTATTACGAACCAAATTCTGTTTCGTATACTGAAGCGCCCGTAAAACTTCAACAATTGTTAAAGCAAAGATACAGGTGGACGAGAGGGATTATTCAATCTATAAGAAAGCATAAAAAAATTATGCTTAACCCCACAATTAACGCGGGGGATACTTTTATTTTGTGGACAATGTTTTATGAAGCACTAATCTGGCCCGCAATGAACATAGCCGCAAACTTATTTTTTATTGTGGCGGCGCTTGTGTTTGGACTTTCAAATTTAATTTTCTTTTGGTGGGCGGGTCTGGCTTTGCTCGATCTTGCAACTGCTCTTTATTGCGTTGCAGTTGAAAAAGAAGAATTCCGATTGGTGGGCTATGCTATTATTTATAGAATGTTTTTTATTCTAATAATTGACATCTGCAAAGCAATGTCAACTATTGAAGAATTTTTAGGAATTAAAATGGGCTGGGGAAAATTAGAACGTGTCGGAACTGCAAAAGCTTAAAACTATTTTTTATTTCAAGAGGTTTTTATGGAACTAATACCAATACTGTCCACAATAATTCTGGTGGCAACTATTTCAACGTTTATACTTGCAATAGGCGCGTACATATTATATAAGGTGAGGGAAAGAAAAGGAGAAACAATTCAAGCGCGCAAACCGGCGGCAATGCAGGGAGAGCTGCTTACGCCTTTGGAAGAACTAAAATATTCTTTTGAAAAAAATAGAAACAATTTTGATAAGGAATATGTTGAAAAAATAGTAAGCGAAAAAATAAAAGAAATCCCGAAAAGGAAAGAGATAATACAGCGAGGTAAACCTGGACCTCTTCATAAACAAAGAATGAATATTGAAGTAAATAAAACTGAAAGCGAGCTTCGGATTAGGCAAGATGAAAAATTTTTAAAATACACTACTGAAGGTTATGTTCCGCCAATTGAGGATGAGAACGTTTCTAAAATTAGATGGCGATAAAAAAAACAAAATATAAAAGTATTAATCAAGCGTTAATTATTCTTGCCGGGTTAGTAATAGCAATCGGCGCGGTTTTTATTTATATCTACGTTCTTCGAGGGGTTTATGGCAGGCTTTCCGCCGATGATTTCATACCTAATTCAAAACTTTTTAAAGAAGCGTTTAACGGCAAAAAAGGGAAAGTGGCAATTCTTAATTCTCAATACACAAAAAATTTATTAAATAATAATGGCGATTGGTTAACTGAGAATATTAAAACCTGGGAAAAATTTATAACTGCAATTGGATTCAATTATGAAATTATAAATGATAGTACCATCGAACTTAGCAAACATTATAAGTACAGCCTAATCATTATGCCGGGCGCAAAGTCATTAAGTGATAAAGAGATTATTCAGCTAAAAAAATATTTAGACAAAGGCGGAAGCATTTTTGCAACCGGCGGTACCGCTTCTTATTCTGATGATGGTAAGTGGCGGGGCTGGGATTTTTTCTCTGAAGTTTTTGGAATCAGATTTACAAAAGAGATTTCAAATGATGAAGCTACAAAAGTTCATACTATTCGCAGCGGCTTGCCAATCACTGCCAACGTCCCGACAGGCTTCCCTCTAAAAGTTGCAACGTGGGATCGCCCAATGGCGGTGGAAGTTTTAGATCCGCGCACTACTCAAGTTAGTTTTTGGTACAACTACAGACTTGAAGAAGGTTTGATTAGAAACGAAATTAAAAAAAGCGCCGGAATTGTTTATGGTAAATATGGGCATGGCAGATTTATTTGGATGGGATTTGAAATCAATTCCATTTTAGGCGCTCACGACGACTACCTGTATTTTGACAGACTTTTTCAAAATTCTATTCATTGGCTTACTTACACTCCCATTGCTTACGTGCGGGATTGGCCTAGAGGATATAACGCCGCGGCGGTTATCACTCCCGTTCTTTCAAATGAAGTTGAAAATATAAAAGCCCTTCTTGAAATTTTAAGAGAGGAAAGAATTAAATCTACTTTTTTGGTTGATCCTTATTCAGCCGAAAAATATTCTGATATAATTAAACAACTAAAAAATTATGGCGAGGTTGCCGCCTTGGTGAATTTTGATTTGTCAAATCTTAAAAATGATTCGTTAGATAAGGTTGACAACGTAAAAATCAAAACCGAAAAATTAATTCGTTCAAAAAAAAGATTGGAATATGCCTTGCGAAATAAAGTTGTGGGCGCGCTGCCGTTAGATGGCGTCAATAATGAAAGCGATATTAAAGCGTTTATAAATGCGGGATTTAAATATGTTCTGTCTGACTCGCTTTCTGATAGATCAATTCCTAAAACTATTATCAGAGGAGATCAACGCATTTTTTCTATGTCCAAAACCTCTAAAGATGATTATGAGGTTATACGGGATTTGGGTTTGACTGATTTAAATTTTCAGCGATATACATACCAAGAAGATATTGACAAAGTGTTGTTTGAAAGCGGTATGTATATTTATAAGTTTCATTCTGATATACAAGCAAAGCCCGAATATATTAATGTGGTGAAGGATGTAATTGATGATCTCAAGAAGAAGAACTTTTGGATCGCTACTTTTGAAGAAATCCAAAAATGGTATGAGAAAAGAAGTTATGTAGAATTAAGAGTGGAGAAGCGTGGCGATAGGCGCGTAGCTTTTACAATTTCCAATCCGGGTAAAGACACAATTAACGACCTTGTAGTAGAGGTGGATATGATTGTTGATGCAAAAAATATTTCTTTAAGCTCGGAACTAATCGGCACAAAACTTGCCAAATATAAATACAATAAAGAAACAAAAATACTTTACGTTTACATTGATGGATTGACTGAAAGCGAATCAAGAACGTATTATATAGATTATGATAAACCAAACACTTAATTAATATGAAAGCGGTTTTAAAGATATTATTAATTTTAATTTTGCTTGTTGGCTATAATGCTGCGGGGAAAAATAAAAATGGGAAAGTCGCGCTGTTATATTCTCAATACACTGAAAAATTATTAAGCTCAAATTCAACCTTTGTGCAGGATCAAATTACATTTTGGGAATTATTTTTTATTCAAAATAAAATTGATTACGCGGTTATCACCGATGATGAATTAGAATCAAATTTGTCCGATGAATTTTCATTACTGATACTTCCCAGCTCCGTTGCTTTAAGCGATAATGAAATCAGCAGCGTCGAATTATTTTTAAAAGATGGAAATTCAATTTTAGCAAATAAGTTGGTTGGCGAAAAAGATGAGTCCGGGAAAGTTCGCAGCAATGAAATATTAAATTCTATATTTGGACTTTCGCTGCAAAATAAAATAGCCAAATCTGAAATGAGTAAAATTCATACCATTAAAGGCAGCGCTCCTCTTTCAAAAAATATTCCCGCTGGTTTTAGATTAAGAGTTACGACATCGGAGCAACCGATGCGAGCAAAAATAAATTCTATTAACACAAAGGCTCTGGGCAACTGGTATAATGATGATTTCCCTTATGCTGGTTTGCCGGAAGATTCGCTAACTACGGCAATAGCTTACGGCAAAAAATGGAATGGCAAATTTGTTTGGATCGGGTTTGATTTTAATGAAGTTGTCGGGACAAAAGTTCATCAGCACGTTTTAAATGATTTGCTAATTAATTGCATTTCGTGGCTTCAAAATAAAAACACCGCCTGGATTGAAAACTGGCAATTTGGAAAACAGTCTGCCGTAATTATTTCCTGCGACGTTGAATATGAATTTGAAAATATTATAAATGCAATAAAAATTCTTAACGAAGAAAAGGTTGAAGGACAATATTACATTTTAACCGATGTTATGGATAACGAAATATTAAATCAAATTTTGGAAAATGGAGACATTGGTCTGCACGGTGACAATCACGATGTATTTCGATGGCAGTCTTATGATCAGCAATACGATAGGCTACTATCAGCAAGAATTAAACTTGAATCAAAAAGCGGAAGAAAAATATTTGCATTTCGTCCGCCGGAAACAGTTTACGATAAAAACACAATTGAAGCATTAAAAAAATTAAACTATACATTACTTGCATCAGATAATATTGAAGATAGATCGGTTCCGCAATTTTATGATGAAGAAAATAATTTGCTGATTATTCCGGAAACCGGTTATGACGATTATGATCTTTTGATAAGATTTAAAATTGACGATTATAAAAAGCAGGCTGAAAAATATTTACTTGATTATTCCAGAGTTAATGACGAAGGCGGACTTTACGTTTTATATTATCACTCTCAGCTTCAATGCTTAAAAGATAATGTTGAAGCTCTTAGAATTTGTATCGATAAATTTAAAGAAAATAATTCGTGGATCACTACCGCCAATAAAATTAGTGAGTGGCAGCGCATTAAAAATAATTTATCCGTTTCAATAATAAATGAAAAAGAAGAATCTTTGCAAATTGAAATTAAAAATTTAAATAAGGTTAAGGCTGAAAATTTTGCCGTGGGAGCTTTCATCGGCGAAATTTATGCGCAAAATGCTTTTGAAATATTTAACGAAAAAAATAAAATGAAATTTGATTTTGATAAAGAGAAAAATCAGCTAAAAATTTATATTACTGAATTGTCCCCAAGCGAAACAAGAACTATAACGGTTAAATTTAAAAACATTCAATAAAAAAAAGATTCAGGAAATTTTAGTGAACCAGGAAAACAAAATAAACATTGAACTTTTTAATTCAATACAAAAAACAATTAAAACGCCATTTATGGTATTAGCGCAAAATGGAAACATTATATCTTTAAATGACGAAGCTTCTATTTTGTTGGAATCTAATTCTTCCACAAAAAACATTTATGATATTCTGGACTATCAATCGGCAGAATATTTTAATCAGTTGTTTAGCGAGGTATTAAGCGGCGGTAAAAAAATTGAAAAGAATATTGAAGCCGTTTTAAAAAGCGGAAAGATTATTTCGAATAAATTTGTTTTAAACACTTTTTTTGACGACGACGCTACATATTTGTTTTGCAGTTTCTATTCAAATGAAAATAAATTAATGTTAAAAAGTTTAACCAATATTAATATTGTAACCGAAAAGCTTAAAGAGATAATTAATAATAGCGAGCTTATTAAAGCGGTGAATGAAGTTGCTTCTTCTTATCCGTTTACTTTTTTACAAAAAGAAAAATTAAGAAATAAAATTGATTCATTCAGCGAATTGATTTGGATCAGCAATAACGAAGGCGAATATGTCTTGGTTAATAATAAACTTTCAAAAAGCTTTGGATTGAAAAATTCTCAGCTTGAAGGAAGGTCGGAATGTGAATTTATTCTTCCTCATTTAATCGAATTCAAAAAAGCTATAGATGCTTACATTCAAAAATCTATTAACTCCATTTCTTTGGAAGGAATACCATTGAAAGGAATTTCCGGCGTTGATGGATTTCTATTAATAGAAATTCCTGTAACCGATTCTAATAACAATGTAATCGCAATTATCGGAGTTGCCCAAAAAAAAATAAATAAATCTATTGATTCATTAAATTCGGGCGAAGGCAAAAGTTACAGCGCAGTTATTTATAACATGCCGAAAGCCGTTGCTGTTTTTGATAAAGAGGGGAAATTTATAACAGGCTCTAATCGCTTTTGCAGGTTAATAAATTTAGATAATAATGTTGCTTCAGGATTAAATTATAAAAAAATATTCGATGATGAATTATCTATAAAAATTGAAACATTTTATAATTCCCAATTAGAAGAGGAAAATTTTAAGTTTGATATTCAAGCTGCTAAAACTGAAAAAGTTGAAATATCTTTTAATAAAATTTTTAATTCCGAAAAACAGATGGAAGGAGTACTTATGCAAATTGAAGAGAACTCATCGTCTGATGATTTTGAAAAGCTATTAAGCGACAAAGGAAAAATTTTTGATTTACTAATTAAAAATAATCCCGAACCAATTTTTGTTTACGCCAAAGACGATTTAATGTTTTTAGAAGTTAATGACGCCGCTTTGGAATTGTATGGATATAACCGCGATGAATTTTTAAAGATGGATTTGACCGATCTTTACACAACAGAAGATATTCAAACTCTGCTTGATTGCAACAATCAAACTAAAGAAGGGAAATTTTCAAAACCATTTAAGCACCGAAAAAAAGACGGTTCATTTGTCTTTGTTGAAATTAGCAAGTTGAGTTTTAAGTCGCGTGAAAAGGATGCCCATTTTAATATCATAAAAGATGTTACGGTTAGATTTGAACTTCAGCAGAAACAGCAATTGTTTCAAACTTCATTTAATAATGTGGACGACCTTATTTTTATTACGGATTCGTCAGGTTTTATTTTAGATGTAAATCAAAGAGCTATGGACAGCATACTTAAATCCGAAGATGAAATTTTGAATTCAAACTTCACTTCATTCGTCGAAGATGAAAATAGGGGAATGATTAATTCAAAAATATTCCAATCGAATAATAAAGATTCGCAGACTTTTAATTGTAATTTGAAAAAATCCAACGACGGTTTTTTTGACGTCGAAATAAAATCAATTCCTATTTTAGATTTTACTAATGAGATAATAAATTATAATATTATTGTAAAAATTAAAAAACAAGAAACGAATAAAATCAATAAGGGAGAAAAGAATGTTCTGCAAAATGTAAATGAGAAATCTGAGATATTAAAAAATGATTCGGTTTTGCTGTCAAATGTTTTTCATGAATTGCTGACTCCTATCAATGCAATTATTGGCTTTACTCAGGAAATTTTTGAAAGCATTGATAAGCCTACGCAAGATCAAATTGAAGCAATTGATTTCATCAAGCAAAACAAAGAAGCGTTAATGAACAGCATAAATAATGTTGTTGAATCATCCAAAACTGAAGAAAAAAATGTTTTGCTGAATGTGGAAAATATTAATATAACTGATATTGTGGAAGAGGTGAACCAACGTTTTTCCGAAATAATGGATTCCTCCAATGTTGAATTTGCTTATGGCAAAATTTCTTCTTCGCTTACTTTCGATACGGATAACAAGAAATTTGTAAGACTCGTGGAATTGCTTCTAAATATTACTTCAAAAGTAATAGGCGGAAACAAAATTTACTTTTCCGCTTCACAATTTGATGAAGATAGTTTCATTATTTCTTTTCAAAATAGTTATTCAAAACTCTCGGAAGATAACTGTAAGATTTTAAATGATTTTTTTAACACTTCCGATACTTCCAAACGCAAACAATTTGGCGTTTCAAAAAACTCGCTCGATTTAAGTAAATCGCTTTTAAAAATATTATCTGGTAAATTTCATTTTAAGGAAGATGATAAAATTGAAGCCGGTTTTGTTTTTCCGTTGAGTTTAAAAAATGAAAATGATAAAACGCAATCATCCGATATTGATATTCCCACAGAAAAAATTGATGAGAGCCACTCTCAAAATGCAAATACTGAAATATTTTCATCTGAAAATTCTATTGAAGAAAATAAAGTCTCTGAAAAAGTTGCCGCTGAAGATGATGAAAATTATTCAGATTTGAACAAAGAACTTGAGGCAAAAGTTGAAAACGAAATCACCTCTTCAATAACAGGTTTTGATACAGCGGCTGGGATAGACTTATCACAATTGAAATGTCTTTACATTGAAGATCAAATTGATTCGCAAATTTTATTCAGCCTGCAAATGAAAGACCTGGCGGATATTAAATACGCGGTTAGTTTTGAAGAGGCTCTTCCGTTGCTTGATAATAATAGTTTTGACTTTATTCTAATTGATATAAATATTCTCGGCGAATACAATGGTTTGGATGCTCTCCGTTTAATACATCGCCTTCCCGGTTATGATAAGCTGCCGATTATTGCCGTAAGCTCGTACTTGCTTCCGGGTGATCATCAAAAATTTATTGCCGCCGGCTTTAACGATTTTATTTCAAAGCCTATCTTCCGCGAAAACGTTATTGCTTCGTTAGATAAAATATTTTCAATGCAGATGTAAATATCTGCATTAATTTTTATTTTCATTTCCCTATATATCTTCAAAAAAAAATCTTAACGGATTTTTGTATCTTTTCCTATCTTAAAAAAAATAAAATCTGAAATTATTAATAGATTAGTGAATGGCGTCTTCATCTAAAGAAATTAAATTAGTTTATCAAACAGCTTTAACGTTCGCTAAAAATCATTATGAAAATTTTCCCGTTATTTCCATACTTATTCCAAAACATCTTCAAAAACATATTGCAATAATTTATTGGTTTGCAAGAACCGCTGATGATTTTGCCGACGAAGGGAATGCTTCAGAAGAAGATCGATTAATAAAACTTAATCAATTTGAATATCGCTTAACTCAATTACTAAATGGAAAAGCTGAGAATAATTTTGAGATTGCTCTAAAAAATACAATTGATGAAATGAATTTAAGCAAAGCAAATTTTTATAATTTGTTAAATGCTTTTAAGCAGGATGTTATAAAAAAAAGATATAAAAATTGTTTTGAGCTTTTAGATTATTGCAGCCGATCTGCAAATCCAATCGGCAGGTTAATTTTAGAATTGTTTAACATCAGAGATGAAAATGCTTTTAATTATTCTGATAAAATTTGTACGGCTTTGCAACTAACAAATTTTTATCAGGATGTAAAAATCGATTGGCAAAAAGGGAGAATTTATCTTCCCGCGGATGAATTAGAAAAGAATAATGTTGACGAAAAAGTATTTGAGTTAAAAAAAAATAATCTTAAATTTAAGTCAGTTTTAAAGGCAAATGTAAAGCGGACTGAAATTTTATTCAACGAAGGAAAGCGGCTTTTAAATTTTTTAAGCGGAAGATTGAAACTGGAAATTAAATGGACAATTTTAAGCGGTGAAGCGATTCTAAATAAAATAAAAAAAATTGATTATGATGTTTTGAATAACAGACCTGAATTAAGCAAGCGCGAAAAAATATTTTTATTATTTAAATCATTTATTTGAAATGAACAACGACGCAAAAGAAATAGCAAAGGGGAGCAAAAGCAGTTTTTATTATGCTTTTAATTTGCTTCCTGCTGATAAACGAAACGCTATGAATACCGTTTATGCTTTTTGCCGTCAGACCGACGATATTATTGACGAAGGAAACGAGGCTGATGATATTAAATATGAACGACTCCGAAAGTGGCGCATCGAATTTGAAAAAGCGTTTAATGGACATTCCGAATATCCCTTGCTGAACAAACTTGCAAAAACTATTTCTCAATTTAATATTCCCATCGAACCGTTTTTTGATTTGATTATTGGGATGGAAATGGACTTGCAGAAAAACCGCTATCTAACTTTTTCCGATCTTCAATTATACTGTTACCGAGTTGCTTCAACGGTTGGTTTAATGTGCATTGAAATTTTTGGTTACAAACATAAATCGGCAAAAGATTTTGCCATCAATCTCGGCATAGCTTTGCAGCTTACAAATATTTTAAGAGACATTAAAAAGGATTCTGAAAAAGGAAGAATATATTTGCCGCAGGAAGATTTGCAAAAATTTAATTATCCTGAAACAGATATTTTCCAAAATAAATATGATTCTAACTTTAAAAGATTAATGAAATATGAATCGGAACGCGCAAAACACTATTTCGATTTAGCAACGCAAAATTTAAACCTTGACGATAAATCTTCAATGTTTGCTGCAAGAGCAATGCAGCATATTTATAAAAAAATGCTTGATAAAATTGTTGAAGCCGACTATGACATTTATCAAAAAAATATTAAGGTTTCTACTTTTGAAAAAATTGGAATCTCCGTCGGCGTTTGGGCGAAGTACAGCTTAGTTTATTAATGAAAAAATGTATAATTGTCGGGGCGGGGTTTTCGGGTTTAACTTCCGCAGTTTATCTTTCCAAAGCAGGTTACAAAGTTGAAGTAATTGAATCCTCAAAAAAATTGGGGGGAAGAGCTTATTCTTTTTTAGACAATGAAACTGAAACTGTAATTGATAACGGTCAGCATATTTTGATGGGCTGTTATAACGAAACTTTAATGTTTTTAAAAATAATCCGCGCTTACGATAAATTAAATATTCAAAAAAAATTAAAGGTAAATTTTTTAAAAGAAAATTTTAACCTCCAGCTATTAGACTGCACTTCATTTTCTTACCCCCTAAACCTTTTGAAAGGGCTTTTATCCTATAAGGCGCTTTCGATTAATGAAAGATTTCAATTGCTAAAATTTTTTTTGAAAATATATTTTTATTCTGATGACGAGTTAAACCGGCTTACTGTTTTTCAATGGTTAATTCTTGAAAATCAAAATGAAAATATTCAAAAAGCATTTTGGGATATTTTGGTTGTGGGCGCATTAAATACTAATTCTAAAAATGCTTCGGCTAAAGTTTTTGCTGATATTTTAAAGCAGATTTTTTTTAGGGGAAGAAAAGCCGCCGCAATTATTCTCCCGAAGGAAGGACTAACTGAAACATACTGCAATAACGCGAAAAATTTTATTCAAAAAAATAACGGCTTAATTTCGACTTCTGAGCAAGTTAAGAAATTGGTGTTTGAAAAAAATAAGTTATCAAAAATCATAACTTCAAAAAGATCTATTACTGATTTTGATTTTGTTATTTCCGCTGTTCCGTTATATGCGTTGAAAAAAATAATTGATGATCATTCAATTTATAATAACCTTAAGCTAAATTATTCATCCATACTTTCAGTTCATGTTTGGCTTCATAAAAATAATTTAGAGAAAACTTTTTATGGTTTAATAAACTCAGGCGTACATTGGATATTTAATCACGGCTCCCATCTAACGCTTGTTACCAGCGATGCAAATAAATTTATGGATAATTCAAAAGAAGAAATATTTAAAATGTTTTCTACTGAACTTGGAAAATTTGCAGGTATAAAGCCGGATGAAATAAAATCATTTAAAATTATAAAGGAAAAAAGATCAACCTTTCTACCTGAAAACGGAATTGAGAAATTTCGTCCTTCTAACAAAACAAAATATTCTAATTTTTTTCTTTCGGGCGATTGGACAAATACGGGTTTGCCCTCTACAATTGAAAGCGCCGTTAAAAGCGGGAAGAAGACGGCTGATTTAATTTTGGGTTCAAAATAAGATTAATTGCGGCTCTAAAAATTAAATAGCCTTAAAATTCTTAGGCGGTTTTAATTTATTTTTGTTGAAAATGAAATCCTTATTATTTAAGTTGAAGTACAATTTTAATACAAAGGGGCAAGGACAAAACCCTAAGCCCTAAATTAGCCGATAAAATTACATGCTAAATAATTTTCTATTAACAACAAATTAAGAAAGGGGATTTGCTTTATGAAATCCGCCAAATTAATTCTCGAAGAAAAAGAGTACGAACTTCCTTTAACCGTTGGCTCAGAAAATGAAATTGGAATTGATATTTCCAAGCTAAGAGCAATGTCGGGAGCAATTACATCCGATAATGGATACGGCAATACAGGCTCATGCCAAAGCGCTATTACATTCATCGATGGGGAAAAAGGAATTTTAAGATACCGCGGCTATCCGATTGAAGATCTTGCAGAAAAATCAAACTTCATTGAAGTCAGCTATCTTTTAATATTTGGAAATCTTCCCAACAAAAAAGAACTTGAAGATTTTAAATATGGCTTAACCCATCACAGTTTAATACACGAAGACATGAAAAAATTTTTTGAAGGGTATCCGCCATCAGCGCACCCGATGGGAATATTAGCTTCTATGGTAGCTTCGCTTTCTGCATTTTATCCAGAATCAAAATATGAAGATGATAAAAATTTAAATATTGTTCGGCTTATAGCTAAACTTAAAACAATAGCCGCATTCTCATTTAAAAAATCTATAGGTCAGCCGTACATTTATCCTAGAAATGATTTAGGCTACGCCGCAGATTTTCTTCACATGATGTTTGCAGTTCCTACGGAAGATTATAGTATTGCCCCGGAAATTGAAGATGCTATTGATTTATTATTAATTCTTCATGCTGATCATGAACAAAATTGCAGCACCTCTACAGTAAGAATGGTTGGCAGTAGTGAGGCAAATTTGTTTGCAGCAATATCAGCAGGTATTAGTGCGCTTTGGGGACCGCTTCACGGAGGCGCAAATCAGCAGGTAATCCAAATGCTAAATCATATTAAAGACGACAACGCCGGATATAAAAAATATATTGAAATGGCTAAGGATAAATCTTCAGAATTTAAGCTGATGGGTTTTGGTCACAGAGTATATAAAAATTTTGATCCGCGCGCTAGAATATTGAAAAAATCCGCCGACAAAGTTTTAAGCAAGCTGGGGAAAAATGATCCTCTTCTCGACATAGCCAAAGGATTAGAAGAAGCGGCTTTAAGCGATGATTATTTTATTGAAAGAAAACTTTACCCTAACGTAGATTTTTACAGCGGAATAATTTATCGCGCAATGGGAATTCCTACCAATATGTTTACTGTTATGTTTGCTTTGGGAAGGCTTCCTGGATGGATTGCTCAATGGAAAGAAATGAGAGAAGTTCCGGGCGGAAGAATTTATCGTCCAAGACAAATATATACCGGCGAAACAAAAAGAGATTATGCAGCATTAGAAAAAAGATAAATTAATCTGTTTTTTATTTTTGTAGAGGCGTTCTGTTGAACGTCTCTTTTTATATTGTGGGGATTAACAATCCCAATTTCTCTGATGAGGTAATTTTACAAAGTTTTTAATAGGGAAATGGGGATGTCTAACCGCTAAGATTTGGTTTTAAATAATCCCAATTTTTATGAGTGAAAAAATTTTACCTTAATTCATATAAAATTTAGTTTTACATTAAAATTCAAAATTTAATAGATTATAATCGTGTTGAAATTAAATTGTTTATTGTCTAATTTTTCCCATCATTTTTAACAAAATATATTAAAGGAGAATTATCTATAGAATAATTTTTACTGTTTGATTTACTTAGTAATAATTCTCATAAAAGGTTCTATATCAGACAAAAAAAAATAAATTTTATTCGGGATATTCTCCGCATACTTTTCTTTTATTCTATTGCCTTTTATGCGGCGGTAAACTTAGGGTTTAGTTCCTCAAATAATTCCCAGATAAACAAAAATCTTTGGGTTGATGCTTTATTCAACTATCAAAAAGAATTTTTAAAATTTAATAATTCTTCTTCGGATAATAGCGCTCAATCTATTGCCGATGTTGAGAAGAATTCTATTTCTCTCGCTTCTCTTTCCGCCCCCAACATAGTTACTCCGGCGCCGCCCGATACAAATGGGCAATGGAGAGACCCCAATGCTTTTGTTAATCCAAATGACACCGCTAAAGGTTCGGGGACAGTAGGATACGCCAGCCGTTATGATTCTTTACTGCACGATCCCAGAGCAATGGACTCTACTGCAAGATTAAAATATTTTCATTACAGCAGAGCCGATAAACCTTACGTAAGATTATCCAATCCTAAAGAATCCAAATTTTTTATTCCGCTGGGTCAATTAAGGGAAAAGAAAATTGAAATAGATTCTACCGGAAAATTTGTTACAGTTAAAGAATACATTGCCGGGCAGCAAACTAAAATATTATTGACTATGCCCATTGACGAATACATCAATCAAAGAATTGAAAATAGAAATAGAAAATTGTGGGAAGATGAAGCTTATCAATATGAACTTAAAGACACTAAAAAAGATTTATCTAAATTAATTACGGACATAACTAATTTTGAAATTCCGCTGCCAAGCGTTGGCGTGCTTAGTATTTTCGGCGAGCCTAAAATTAGTTTGAAGATTGGCGGCGCGGTTGATATTCACGGCGCCTGGCGAAACGAAACTACCGAAGGCGTTACCGCTTCACGTTTAGGCAATACAAGGAATGAACCCGATTTTAAACAGCAGGTTCAGATAAATGTAAACGGAACCATTGGAGATAAATTAAATATTAGCGCCGACTGGAACACTGAAAGAACTTTTGAATATGAGAATCAATTAAAAATAAAATATACCGGCTATGAAGATGAAATAATTCAAAGCATTGAAGCGGGAAACGTTTCGCTGCAAACCTCTCCGCTGGTGGGCGGCAGCGAAGCCTTGTTTGGTATTAAAGCTAATTTTAAAATGGGACCTTTGACTTTAACTACTTTGGCAAGCCAGAAAAAAAGCGAAGTAAAAGAAGTTGCCGTTTCCGGCGGTTCAACTTCACAGGAATTTTCTATTCGCGCTTATGATTATTCTAAAAACCATTTCTTTGTTGATTCTATTTATGCTGATACTTCGAATCTAAATATCTTTAATAATTATTATGGATATTCTCCTTCAAGAATAGTTAATAATCATGCTTATAATATTGTTCAAATAGAAGTGTGGAAATCTGTTTCAACTTATGTCCAGGATAAATCAAAAGAAAGACAAGCGAACGCTTATATTGATTTGCCTCCACGTCTAGCGCCCAACCTGGAGTATCCGACTGGGCTTAGAACCGATATACAACCGGTTCCGGGTAGAACCGAAACAGCAAGATTTGTTCTTTTAACTGAAGGGGAAGATTACACTTTACACAGCGAAACCGGCTTCATTACTTTTAAAACTGCAATAAATGACGCTGATATTATTGCAGTTTCTTATCGTCAGCAAAATGGTCCCAGCCCGGATGACGATCTTTATTACGGCGAACTTTTAACTTCAACTACGCAAAGCGATACTTCAAAAAGATTAGTTTTAAAACTTGTAAAGCCTGCATACCTGCAATCGTCTTATACAACCGCGTGGCAATTGCTGCTTAAAAACTTTTATCCCGTAGGCGGAAGAAATATTAAATCCGAAGGTTTTGATTTTAATATTAAGTACGAGCTTGAAGGACAAGAGCCTACAACTGAATTGCCGACCGCTAATGGAGTAGTAAAATTATTAGAAGCTTTTGGTTTAGATAAGATAAATCAAAGCGGCGCGCCCACGCCTGATAATATTTTTGATTTTCAGCCGGGATTAACTGTTGATAAAGAAACCGGTGAAATAATTTTTCCTACGCTTCAGCCGTTTGGTTATAACTTACCCGGTTCATTAGATACCGCAAAATATAAGTATCAGGATATTTATGACACTACGCGAACTGCCGCTAGTTATAATAAGACAAAAGATAAATGGATTTTAACCGGAAAGTATTCCGGGGATGTTTCATCTGTTTATCAGCTTGGCTTTAACGTGGTTGAAAATTCCGTAAAGGTTAAACTTAACGGCGGGCTTTTAACCCAGGGCGTTGATTATATTGTTGATTATAATATCGGACAATTAACTATTAGAAATGACGCAGCTTTAGTTCCCGGAGCAAATTTAAGCATCACTTATGAGCAAAATGATTTATTCCAGCTTGCATCAAAAACTCTTTTAGGCGCGAGAGGAATTTTTGACATCTCAAATAAAACTAAATTGGGATTTTCAATCTTAAATCTTACGCAGCAAACATTAAGCGATAAGGTTAGAATTGGTGAAGAACCCTTAAGCAATACTATTTATGGCGTTGATATGCAGACCGGAACTGATCTTCCTTTTCTAACTAAAGCTTTAGATAAAATAATTTCAACAAGAGAAATGTCTTCATTTGCACTGTCCGGCGAATTTGCTTATATGAATCCTGATCCCAACACCAAAAAAAGTACAATACTAACCGATCAGAATAAAAGCATTGCGTACATTGATGATTTTGAAGGCGCAAAAAGAATAATTCCAATTGGCGTTTCCTATACTTCGTGGAAGGATTTAAGTCCGCCAAATAATTTACCTTTCTTATCAAACATAACGGTTGACAGCCTTAAAATGCCGTACAAAGGCAAAAGCTGGTGGGTGTCAATAAATCCGTCCGGCGTTACCGTAGCCCAAGTTTACGGTGTTGATCCGAAAACCGGCGAGCCAAAAAAACAAGTTGCAAAGGGAGATGAGAATGTTACTATAATGGATTATGCGTTTAATCCAAATCAACCCGGCTCATATAATCATAATCCCAACCTCACAAATCCGCAGCAAAGCTGGGGCGGAATTCAAAAATTATTGTCTTCAACTGCAAACAACCTTGTTGACGAGAATATTGAATACATTGAATTTTGGATGAACATCGCTAAGTCCTCTCCTAATTCTGATATGTATCTTGATTTGGGAAGAATAAGCGAAGATGTTATTCCCGATGGTAAATTAAATTCTGAAGACATAAACAGCAACACGGCTATTGATGAAGGAGAAGATACAGGTTTAGACGGAATTCCTGATGCGAGAGAAAGACAATTGTATGGCGACATTGCGGATCCGAATCATGATAATTTTGCTTATAACGGAACTTCAAGTTTTATAATTACAGATTATTTAAATATAAATGGAACCGAAGGAAATTCAACTTTAACTGATATTGGTCGCTTGCCTGACACCGAAGATTTAAATAGAAATGGAAATCTTGATCAAATAAATAGTTATTATAGATATAAAATTCCATTGGATACTAATTCGCAAACAAACCCATTTATAGTAAGCGCAGGAGGTCCGGGCTGGTATTTATATAGAATTCCTTTAAAGGATACTTTAACAAAAATCGGCAATCCTACTTTTTCTAACGTTGAAGCAATAAGACTTTTCGTAAATGGAATTGCTGCGGCGGCGCCTGAAGATTATTTAAGATTAAGGTTTGCCGAGTTTAATTTAGTGGGAAGTCAATGGCAAAAACTATTGCAGCAGGATACAACATTATCCGTTTCTGTTATTAGCTATGAAGATAACCAGAGTTATACTATTCCGCCGGGAATAAGCAGAGAAAGAGACAACACCCGTCCCGACCAAAATATTTTAAAGAATGAGCAATCTCTAAATTTAATATTAACAGATCTTCCGGCAGGGCAGTCGCGCCAAGCTGTAAGATATCTTTCACGCCCGCTGGATGTTTTCAGTTACGCGCAGATGAAATTATTTATTCACGGCGATAAACGCACCGGGCCAACATCCGTTTCAACCGAGCCACGTAATGCGCCAAATGCTGAAGTATTTTTTAGATTCGGAACCGACACAAATAATTTTTATGAATACCGTCAGCCTGTGCGTCCTGATTGGAATGAAATTTCAATTGACTTTAGCGAACTTACAAGCATTAAACAAGCGCGAACAAGCGATACTGTTTTTGCGCAGCAGCCTGTGCGCGATAAACCGGGGCATTTTTACGGCGTAAGGGGCAGACCTACTCTAACGCAAATTAAATTTTTGAGCGTGGGCGTTTACAATATTTCAGGACAGAAAATTAAAAACGTTACTTTTTATAAGCCGGATGTTTCAGGAGAAGTTTGGGTAAATGAACTGCGCGTTGTTGGCGCTGACGATAAATCAGGCTGGGCTTATAGTATTGCGTCTCAATTAAAAATGGCTGATCTGCTTACTGTTAATTTTAATATGAGTAAGACAGATCCATATTTTCATAGACTGGCTGATAGATTCGGTTCGCGCGTGGAAGCAAGGAATTGGAGCGTATCATCCGATCTAAATATTTTAAAAGTTCTTCCTATAAATCTGCCGGAGAGTAATTTAAAATTAAATTATTCCCACACTGAATCCATCGGCAAACCATTGTATTTGCCCGGTACAGATATTAAAGTTTCCGAAGCAATGGCTCTTCAAAATCAAATTGCGGATTCACTAAAGACGCCGCAAAATCAGCGTAACCTTGAATTGGAATCTCAAACTCTTAATGTGTCTGATTCCTGGTCTTCATCAAACATTAAATTGCGAATACCATCCTCCTATTGGCTGATACGCGATACTTGGAATGCAATAACGTTAGGTTTTAATTACAATAAAACATTCAGCCGAAGCCCAACCATCTCAAGCAGCAAAAGCTGGATTTGGAACGCAAACTTAAGTTATGCTTTGGCGTTAAGCCCGGATTATTTTTTCTATCCCGCTGATATTCCAATACTCGGAAGCGTGATTTCTTTGTTCTCGGATTATCGCAATGCGAAAGTTTATTTTACTCCGCAAAGCTTAGCGTTAAATATTGCGGCTCGAAGAAATAGAAATACAAGTATTACAAGAGACAGAGATAACGCTCCTTCGCAGCTTTCTATTTCAAGAGATTTTACAACTACGCGCGGATTTAATTATTCATGGAAAATTACTGAAGGCGGCTTAATTAATTTGAGCAACTCCTATAATGTAAATATTTCTTCATCGCTGGCTTACTTAGAAACGGACGAGTTTGGCGCGCAGCGGCCTGAATATAAAATTTGGCGGGATATTTTTGACGGCAATTTCTTCGGAAGAAATTATCAATATCAACAGTCGTTTGATTTGCGCACTTCGCCAAGGCTCCCTTCATTGTGGGATATAAATAAATATTTTACAATTACCGCAGGCTACACGGCAAGCTATCAATGGAATAATGATTTTAGAAATGAAGAATCCGGCAGAAGCGCAGGCTACGCAAGTAAATCAAGTATAGGTCTAACTTTAAAATTAAAATCTTTAGCGGCTCCTTTATTTGAAGTAAGTAAAGATGATGAAGAAGAACAAACTGAAGAAAATGCCGGACGCAGCAGACCCCAAAATCCCGGCGGTAGAGGGAACAATAGAAATTTTAATCAGCCGGAAATAAAGCAGCCGCAAAATGAGAATTTAGATAATCCTTTAAATAATCCTTCGCCTAATTCTATTTCTAATTCTGATTCGCTAATGGCTGAAGTTGATTCAACGCAAATAACCGATTCATTGCAAGTTCAAATCAAAAATAAAAAGTCTCCATTGAAGACCGCATTTTTATTCTTAAAAACAATTACAAAAACTTTGTTGTTTGATTATGAATCGATCTCATTTAATTTTAGCAGCGATAACAACCTTTCTAAATCGGGAATTAAAGGAACTGGAACAGGCTTTAATAATTTTTGGGGATTATCTTTTAATGAAAACAATGGACCTTCGCGCGGATTTATGTTCGGCTTAAGCAGGAACGTTGGAACGCGCGCGCCCAACAGCAGCTTATCTGATAATTTTTCACAAAAAAATAATTTAGACTTTAAAACCTCCCGCCCGCTTTGGGAAGGAGCGAAAATAGATTTGAACTGGAAAGTGGGGTGGTCAATAAATAAAAGCACGCAAATAAATACAGATGCGTTAAGCAATATTTCTATTGGTTCTATTTCATCAACCGGCACAATTTCGAGATCGTTTTTATCGCTGCCGCCGGTATTATTTTTAAGCGTGTTCAAAAGCGGCATAAAAAAAGTAAATGAACTTTATGATCCGAACTCCCCTAATCCTCATCAAAATTTATCTAACGCATTTTTAAAAGGATTTGAAAGTTTGCCGCTGCTTTCCCAATTAGGCTTCCTTTCGCAGGTTGCAAATTATATACCCCGTCCAAATTGGAGATTAAGCTGGGATGGATTAGAAAAATTTCCGCTCTTCAATACATTTGCAAAAAGAGTTTCGTTGGATCATGCATACACTTCTTCTTACACGGAAGGATGGAGAATAAATCCTGACGGAGTGCAGGAAGTGCAGACACAAAGAATTGAATACGGCTTTGCCCCGCTGGTGGGATTGAATTTTACATTCGGAGAAGTTTGGGGAGGAAATTTGATAAGCAGCGTAAAATACTCAACGCGCACCGGATACGATCTTGGAATTTCCACCACAAGTATAAATGAAAATTTTTCGCGCGACATTGGAATTACTGCAAGCTATTCCAAATCTGGATTTGAACTTCCTCTATTCGGGGTATCGTTAAAGAACGATATTGAATTCAGTTTCTCATATACAAGCACAAAAAATTCTACAATTATTTATGACTTCACAAATTTCACGGAAGAAGGAACTCCGCAAGATGGAACCACGCGCACCACAATTGAACCCCGGGTAAAATATACAATTAGCAGTAAGGTAACTTTATCAATTTTTTACCGCCGATCTTCTGTTGAGCCGGAAGGCGCAGCACGCATTCCGCCCACAACTACTAACGAAGCCGGCTTGGATGTGCATATTTCTATTCAATAACTTTTATTAATTAAATTGTTCAATTGCTTTTAACAATTAATTAGGTTATCAAATAAGCAATGAAATTAATTCGGTGATTAAGTTTATATAGAATTGGATTATAAAGTTTTATTTTAGCGAAAGAGTTGTTATTCAGCAGGAAACTTTTTAAGACTGAGCAAAACCAGTGAAAACAAAATCTACTTGAAACATTCAAAATTGATCTTCAATAAAAAGGAAATTTAATGAAACCAAAAAAATTATTATGGGTTGACGACGAAATTGAACTGCTTCGTTCTCATATTATTTTTCTAAGTGAAAAAGGATATGAAGTTGACACCGCCACCAACGGCGAAGATGCAATATCCAACGTTAAGCAAAATTCTTATGATTTAATTTTTCTTGATGAAAATATGGCGGGCATGGGAGGTCTGGAAACACTGGCGCAAATCAAAGAGGTGGATTCCAACATTCCAGTTGTTATGATAACGAAAAGCGAAGAAGAAACTTTGATGAATGAAGCAATCGGAAGCAAAATAAATGATTACTTAACTAAGCCCGTTAACCCAAGCCAGGTTTTGCTTGTATGCAAAAAATTTCTTGAAGGGAAAAAAATTACAGGCGAACAAGCAGCTAAAGATTATTTACAAGATTTCAATCAAATTTCTCAATCGCTGCTTAATAATTTAGATTTTGAAGAGTGGATTGATATATATCTTAAAATGGTGAATTGGGATTTAGAACTTGATCTTCATTCTGAAATAGGATTGCGCCAAACGCTTAACGACCAAAGACGCGAGGCTAATAAAGAATTTTCAAAATTTATTGAAAAAAATTATAAAAATTGGATTAATGAACCCGGCGACCCTTACACTCCTATGCTGACCACAGAAATAGTTAATAATTTTGTTTTGCCTCATGTGGAAGATGGAAACTCTGCCGTGTTTTTTTTCGTGCTAGACTGCATGCGCGTCGATCAATGGATGCTGATGGAAAAACATTTAAATGAATATTTTAAAATCAACAAAAATTATTATTACTCAATTTTGCCGACCGCAACCCCATACTCCCGTAATGCGCTGTTCAGCGGTTTGTATCCGTCGGAAATTGAGAAGTATTATCCTACATTATGGCAGTCGGGCAATGACGAAGAACGAAGCATGAATAAATATGAAAAAGAATTGCTTCAGCTTTTATTAGATAGAAAAAAAATTAAGCTCAATAATGATTTAAAGTATATTAAAATCATCGACCCGGAAGTGGGAAGAAATTTTGAACAAAATATTTTGTCATATCAAAACACGCGCTTCACCGCAGTTGTAGTTAATTTTTTAGATATGATTGCACACGGAAGATCTGATTCCGATCTGCTGAAAGAAATTGCTCCCGATGAACCTGCTTATAGATCTCTTACAGAAAGCTGGTTCAAGCATTCATCTTTAATGTCAACTTTAATTACGCTATCAAAAATTAATAATGTTAAAATTGTAATTACAACAGATCACGGAAGCATTCGTTCGCTGCGAGGCGCAAAAGTTTTAGGCGATAAAGAAGCGTCCACAAATCTGAGATTTAAGTACGGAAGAAATTTAAAAGTTGATGATAAAAATGCAATCTTCATAAAAAATCCCGGCGATTATAAATTGCCTAAACGCGGAGTAACAATAAATTATATAATTGCCAAAGAAGATTATTATTTTGTTTATCCTACCGACTACCATAAATTTTTAAGTCATTATAAAGATACCTTTCAGCACGGCGGAATAAGTATGGAAGAAATGATTTTACCCGTGATTACAATGGAGCCGCGTTAAATTGAAATCCGGCAAGGTTTATTTTATTCACAATGAAGAAGAAACAAAAAAGCTTGCTGAAAAATTTTCTTCATCTTTAAAAGGAGATGAAGTTATAATTTTAAATGGCAATTTAGGCGCCGGAAAAACTTTTTTTATAAAACAAGTTTTAAATAATTTTGGAATCGACGGAACATCAAGCCCTTCTTTTTCTATTGTTAATCAGTATGAAGGTAAATTTAAAATTTATCATTTTGATTTTTACAGAATCGAAAAACTAAACGAGCTTTACGATATCGGAATAACAGATTATTTTAGCGATGACGAAGCGCTAACTTTTATTGAGTGGGGAAATTTATTTCCTGATATTTTGCCTTCAAAAAGAATTGAAATAGGAATAATTATTAAAGAAGAAACAGAAAGAGAATTTAAAATTAATTATTATGAATGAAGACAAACCCATACTTGCTATTGAGACTTCCGGCAACTTATGCGGCTCTTGCGTTTATTTTTCAGATAAAAAGTTTTTTGAAGTTAACGTCAATTTAAAAAATTCTCATTCAGAAAAGCTCTTTGATGAAATTGATTTTGTGATTAAATCAGCCGGCATTAAAATGACCGATCTTAATTGCATTGCTGTTTCTGCAGGTCCCGGTTCTTTTACCGGATTACGAATTGGTATGTCAGCCGCTAAAGGCTTGGCGTTCGGATCAAATTTGCCAATGATTTTGGTTCCCACTTTTGAAGCATTAGCGTATCAAATTTCTGAATATCTTCCCAATGAAACTTTTTTTTCTATATCAAATAATGTTAATGTTGAAGAGTTATATTATGCAAAGTTTCAAGTAAAGAACAATAACTATATATTTGTTGAAAACTTGCAATTGAAAAACAAAAAAGATTTCCAGGCAGTTGACGAAAATATTATTAATTTTGGAAATTCTTTATTAAATTCTAAAAGTGGTTCAGTGAATCATTTAAGTTCACCCAGACCATTTTATGTCGCTAAATGGAGCCGCAGTTTTGGCGACAAATTGCTCACTTTTGATTACGATTATTTAGAGCCAAATTATTTTAAAAATTTTATTGTTAAGGAAAAGAAAAATGTATAAGAGAATTTTCTTTTTATTTTTATTGTCAACTACTTTTGCTTTTTCACAAATGTTCACTCCAAAAATTTCTGTTCAGCCAATGAGCTATGATTTTGGAAATATTTCCGAGGGAAAAATTGTCAGTCACGTGTTTACAATTACTAACACCGGCGGCGCTGAATTAAGCATTACTAATGTGCGCGCTTCTTGCGGCTGCACTGCCGCAAAGCCTGAGAAAAATACTCTTGCGCCAAATGAATCAACTGAGCTTAAAGTTGAATTTAATTCCTCGCATAAAATTGGGAAGCAAAGAAAATATGTTTATATAAATTCTAACGATCCCGAAAAAAAAGAATTAAGAATTCAGTTTGAGGGAAATGTTGTTGATAAAAGCGATTCAACAAATATGGGAGAAGTTCCCAAAATATTTTTCCCTGAAACCAGACATGATTTTGGAACTGTGCAGGAAGGAAAAGTTGTGGATTATACTTTTAAACTTTTAAATAAAGGCTCTTCTATTCTGGAGATTGAAAAAGTTAATACTTCTTGCGGATGCACCGCGGCTTTGTTAAGCAGTAAAAAAATTGAGCCTGGTAAAGGCGGCACAATTAAAGTTGAGTTTGATACAAAAAATAGATCCGGTAAAATTGAGAGAACCGTCGCCGTTACTTCAAATGATCCTGAAGAGCCGAATAAAATTTTAACTATCAGCGCAGACATACAAAAAAAATAACAATAGAGTAAAACTATGCCCTGGTTCAAACGAACAAAAGAAAACATTTCACCCGACACTCAGAAAAAAGATTTGCCTGACGGCTTGTGGGAGAAGTGTCCCAGCTGCAATGAGATCATTCATAGAAAGCAGCTCGAAGCAAATTTATGGACGTGCTTAAAATGCGGATTTCATTTTAGGATTGGAAGCGCGGAATACATTCCTATTCTTTTAGATGAAGGAAGCTTTAAAGAAATTGATAGAAAAATGAGATCAGCGGATCCTCTTCAATTTATTGATACAAAAAAATATTCATCAAGAATTCCCGAGACTATAAAAAAAACCGGTTTGAATGACGCAATAAAAACCGGAACGGGAAAACTTAATGGAATGGAAGTAGCCCTGGGCTGTATGGATTTTAAATTCATTGGCGGAAGTATGGGTTCGGTTGTGGGAGAAAAAATTGCCCGCTTAACGGACAGAGCCTACAAAAATAAAATACCATTATTAATAATTTCTGCAAGCGGCGGCGCGCGTATGATGGAAGGCGCGTTTTCACTTATGCAGATGGCAAAAACAAGCTCAAGATTGGCGCGTTTAGCCGAAGCAAAAATTCCTTACATTTCAATTTTAACTGATCCGACAACCGGAGGAACTACCGCAAGCTACGCTATGCTTGGCGATGTTCATATCGCAGAGCCGCAAGCGTTAATTGGTTTTGCTGGACCGCGAGTAATAAAACAGACCATTGGTAAAGATTTGCCTCCCGGATTTCAAAGGTCCGAGTTTTTAATTGAGCATGGTTTTATTGATATTATTTCCCACCGAAAAGATTTAAAAAATAATATTTTCAATCTGCTGTCTTTATTAAATTGAGCGAAAAAATTAAAACGGTTACTTCTGTAAAAACTATGCAGAAGCTATCTTCAAAATTTAGAGAAGCAGGGAAAATAATCGGACTGGTTCCAACTATGGGGTATCTTCACGAAGGTCATCTTTCACTAGTTGAAAAATCAAAATCAATTTGCGATATAACTATCGTTTCTATTTTTGTTAATCCCAAGCAATTTTCCCCAACCGAAGATTTAAAATCATATCCGCGTGATTTTAAGCGAGATAAAAAATTATTGCGGCAAAAAAATGTTGATGTAATTTTCTATCCTTCTGTTAAAGACATTTATACTGAAAATTTTCAATCTTATGTTGAAGTAAATAATATTGCCAAAATATTGGAAGGCGAAAAACGTCCTGCACATTTTAAAGGCGTAACTACAATCGTATCAATTTTATTTAACAGCGTTTTACCGCACTATGCTTTTTTTGGACAAAAAGATGCACAGCAGGTTTCCGTGATCAAACAAATGACAAGAGATTTAAAATTTAATTTGAAGATTAAGGTTTTACCAATTGTCCGTGAAAGAGATGGGCTGGCAATGAGTTCCCGAAATATTTATCTTTCCACATATGAACGCCAAGACGCTTTGGTTTTGAGTAAAGCTTTAAAGCTAGGAAAAGAACTAATAAATAATGGTGAAACAAAAACAGATAAAATAATTTTAAATATGGAGAGATTAATTAAAAAAGTTTCATCGGCAAAATTAGATTACGCGCAGATTGTAGATGTTGATAATTTTAAAATGATTAATAAAATAATTTCAGGAACAGAATATTTTATACTTATCGCTTGTAAAATAGGGGAGACGAGATTGATTGATAATGTGAAAATAAAAGCATAAAAAATTATTTATTTATTTCCCAAATAGATTTTATCCCTTGCAATACCAACGATTCCTCAAACTCAAAATCAAATTTAATTTCATTCAATATTTTTTCCGCCGCTCCGCCTGTAATGTAAATTTTAATTTTGTCGGCGTTATAATTTTGTTTAATAAAATTTATTGTCCGCTCAATTAAACCAATGGCTGAATTAATTACGCCGCTTGCTATTGACGCTTTCGAACTGTTTCCTATCAATAAATCATAATCGTCAATATCAACAACCGGCAATTGGGCGGTGTTATTATTTAAAGCGTCGAGCATCATTTTAATCCCGGGCGCAATCATTCCTCCAATAAATATTCCCGGATATTTAATAAGGTTTATAGTAGTGGCGGTTCCAAAATCAATTGAAAGCAAAAAGGTTTGTTCATTAAAATTTGAAAATTCTTTCCTCTGTTTAAATAAAAAAAATGCGCCTTCGGCTGAAGAAATTCTATCAATGCCGAGCGTTTTTATTGATTGATATTCAATCCTTAAATTGAATTTAGAGTTATGATTTATGATGAAAGGAGAGACGTTGAATTTCGTTTTTATTTTTTGAGTTATTTGTTCAGTTAATGATGGCACCACTGAAGATATAGCAAAGTTGTGAATTTCTTTATTTTTAAAATGATTAATTAATTCATACGGAGTTTTAAAATATATTTTCTCAATTATTTTATGATCTTTAAAAACAGCGGATTTAATTCTGCTATTTCCTATATCGAGGGCTACAAACATATTGATATTTTTTTTATTGCGCTAAGCAAGACTAACATCGCCAAAATGAATTTTTTCAATTTTATCTCCCATGCGCAGCAACAGAAAACCGTTTTCATCAAGATCGTTAAAAATTCCATATTTAATTTTATCGCCATCATCAATCGAAATTTTCTCGCCTAACATTCTGCAGCGGGCTTTCCACTCCCGCATAATTTCATTGGGATCATTTTCAATTTTAAATAAAGTATCTTCAAAAATATTTAATATTTCTGAAAGTAATTTCTCTCTATCAATATTTTCATTTGCTTCCAACTTAATTGACGTGGGCGGATAATTATAACTGCCCTGAAACAAAGTTTGATTTACATTCAAACCAAATCCAATAACCAACCGCTCTATTTTACTTCCTTTTGAAAAGGACTCCAATAAAATACCGGAGGTTTTTTTCCCATTAATTAAAATATCGTTTGGCCATTTAAGCTCAGTTTTTAATTGATATAAATTTTCAATTGCCAAAGCCGCCGCAAGCGAAGACCCAAAATTTATTAAGTTAAATAATTTTTTAAAATATCTTTTATCAGTCAGCAAAATTGAGAAGGTTAAATTTTGATCTTTAGCGCTATACCAAATTCTATTTTTTCTTCCTTTTCCATTTGTCTGTTTCTCAGCTAAAGCTACGGTTCCATTCGTATTAAATTTATTATCTTTATTTAGAAGTAAAGAGTTTGTGGATTCCACTTCATCAGAATAAATAAAATGCCTGCCTATAAAATCCGTGCTTAGCTTTAAATCAAAGTTTTCTAAATTGAACAAAGTTAAAACCTCTTATAATTTATATTTGCAAATATAAACCTAAATGAAATATTGTCAGAATAATTGCTTAATAAATATTCTACTCTGACATATAGGCGCATTGACTGCCATATCAATCCGTGTAAAAGAATGAGTTTTTTTCCCTCTAACCCATTGTGATATAATAACTTAGTGGTCAAATAAAATCCTGGTATGATGCTTGTATAAGTATAAACAAACTTAGAAATAAAATTATTCCTATCAAATAAAAAATTAATAAAAATTATAGGAGATGATAAAATGACTTTAATAAAATTTGAACCTTTACGTGATTTAGAAAGTTTTAACGACAGAATTCAAAAATTTTTTAATGAGTTTCCTTCTTTTGGTTTGGATAGCGGAAATTCTTTCAATCCCAAAATTGACGTTTCCGAAGACGACAATAATATCTTTATTGAAGCCGAAATACCGGGCGTAAAAAAAGGCGATATAAATATTTCTTTGCAAGATAATATCCTTACCATAAAAGGTGAAAAGAAATCTGCTAAAGACGATACAAAAGAAAACATAAAAGAAAAAGATAAAAACTATTTCAGAAGTGAAAGAAGCTATGGTTCATTTAGTAGAAGCTTTACTTTGCCTGCGGAAGTTGACCCCGATAAAGTTGACGCAAAATTTGAAGATGGAATATTAAATATTTCAATTTTGAAATTACATCCTCAGCCAAAAAAAGAAAAAATGATTGAAATTAAATAATAGAATTTGAGAGAAGAAATAACAAAGGCGGTAAAAATGTTTGCCGCCATATTTTAAATTATAAGGAGTGAAAATATAATGGGAAAGATAATAGGTATTGATCTTGGAACTACAAACTCTTGCGTAGCGGTGATGGAAGGAAACGATCCCGTAGTGATACCAAATTCTGAAGGCGGAAGAACAACTCCTTCAGTTGTTGCCTTTACTAAAAGCGGCGAAAGATTAGTGGGACAGCCTGCAAAGAGGCAAGCCATCACTAATCCAAAGAACACAATTTTTTCTATAAAAAGATTTATGGGAAGATTGATAAACGAAGTTGAAGATGAAAAAAGTAAAGTGCCTTATGAAGTTATATCAGGCGATGGAAATTCAGCCAGAGTAAAAATTGACGATAGAGTTTATTCTCCGCCGGAAATTAGCGCAATGATTTTACAGAAGATGAAAAAAACCGCCGAAGAATATTTGGGACAGGAAGTGAATGAAGCTGTTATTACTGTACCAGCTTATTTTAATGATTCACAAAGACAAGCGACTAAAGACGCGGGTGAAATTGCCGGTTTAAAAGTTAGACGAATAATTAACGAGCCCACAGCCGCAGCGTTAGCTTATGGTTTGGATAAAAAAGGCAAAGATCATACTGTTGCAGTTTACGATCTCGGGGGCGGTACGTTTGACGTTTCAATCCTTCAATTAGGAGATGGAGTTTTTGAAGTGAAATCTTCTAATGGAGACGGGCATCTTGGCGGCGATGATTTTGATCAAAGATTAATTGACTTTTTAGCCGATGAATTTAAGAAGCAAGAAAGTATCGATCTTCGCAAAGATCCTATGGCATTACAGAGATTAAAAGAAGCAGCCGAGAAAGCTAAAATAGAATTGTCGTCTTCCGCTTCAACTGATGTTAATCTTCCGTTTATAACTGCAACTCAAGATGGACCTAAACACTTAAATATTAATTTATCAAGATCCAAATTTGAACAGTTGATTGATGATTTAGTTCAGCGCACTAAAACCCCATGCGAAAAAGCTTTGAAAGACGCTAATGTTACTTCATCTAACATTGATGAAGTAATTCTTGTGGGCGGCTCTACTAGAATTCCAATGGTACAAGAACTCGTAAAAAATATTTTTGGAAAAGAGCCTCATAAAGGCGTAAACCCGGATGAAGTTGTGGCTATCGGCGCTGGAATTCAAGGCGGCGTTTTAGCGGGCGATGTTAAAGATGTTCTATTGTTGGATGTTACTCCGCTTGCGCTTGGAATTGAAACTCTCGGCGGCGTTATGACAAAACTGATTGATGCGAATACAACTATCCCGACTAAAAAGAGCGAAGTGTTTTCTACGGCTTCAGACAGCCAGCCTTCAGTGGAGATTCACGTTCTTCAAGGCGAAAGACCGATGGCTACGGATAACAGAACTCTGGGAAGATTTCATTTAGATGGAATTCCGCCTGCGCCAAGAGGCGTTCCTCAAATTGAAGTTAGCTTTGATATTGATGCAAACGGTATAATGCACGTAAATGCCAAAGATAAAGCTACCGCCAAAGAGCAAAGCATTAGAATTACTTCTTCCAGCGGTTTAAATAAAGATGATATTGAAAAAATGAAAAACGATGCAAAAGAACACGCAGCCGAGGATAAGAAAAGAAAAGAATCTGTAGAAGTAAAAAATCAAGCTGACAGTTTAGTCTTCCAAACAAAAAAACAGATGGAAGAAATGAAAGATAAATTTGCAGCCGATGATAAATCAAAACTTGAAGCTGAAATTAAAAAAGTTGAAGATGCAATTGCTTCAAATAACACAGATCAAATGAAATCTGCAACTGAGTCGTTGAATAAAGTGTGGAGTGAAATCGCTTCTAAGCTTTATTCACAAGCCGGCGCGCCCGGACAAGAACCGCAGCCGGGGCAGCAGCAAGATCAAAATACTTCTTCAGACAATAATGGAAAAGAAAAGGACGATGTGCAGGATGCATCCTATGAAGTAGTTGACGACGAAGAAAAAAAAGATAAGTAAAATATTAATTATAATGCCGGAGTCTTTCCGGCATTTATTATCAAATGAAGTTAAAATCAAAAAATTAAAATAAAAATAACTTGGAGGAAAAATAATGAAAGATAATAAAGATGTATTGAATGTTGAGAATAATGAAACCCAGCAATGGGAATCTGTTCTCGAAAATGAAAGCACAGTAGCGCCTTTCGTTGATATCTATGAGACTCAGGATGATTTTGCAATTGTTGCAAATATGCCGGGCGTTTCAAAAGAAAATATTAAGCTGAAATTGGAAGAAGAATCATTAGTAATTTTTGGTAAAATTAATTATGACGACGCTGTAAATAGAAAATATGTTTTGAATGAAAATGCAATTGGCAATTATTATAGAAAATTCAAAATTTCTAACAGCATTGATGAAACAAAAATTTCAGCTAAATTTGAGAATGGACAATTGGTAGTTAATCTGCCTAAACACGAAAGATTAAAACCAAGAAATATTAACATTCAGTAATTATTATTAGTATAACAAACAAATTAAAGCGAGGTTTAATTAAGTATGAGCCTCGCTTTTTTATTTTAAATAAAACTAATGGCTATTAAATTACAAACCCAATTCCTTAAAGATTTTCTTATGAATTTACTTGTATAGAAAAATTAAGTTGGCGTATTAAAATATGATGTCTTATAGGAATTGGGTTTGCCGCATTTTAGTCTCTGCAATCATTTTAATTATTCATTCATATCATTATCTTTTAGCCGCTTATTTATATCTAATTTATTTGGATAATTAATACAAACAATTTGACTCACAGTTCAAAAAAAAATAGAATTATTTTCATCGATTTAATGCGCGCCTTTGCCGTTCTTCAAATGGTGCAGGGGCACACTACCGACGTTTTATTATCCAATGTATATCGAGATATGAGCAATCCTTTTTTTGCAGTTTGGTTTTTTATGCGCGGAATGACCGCTCCTATTTTTATGTTTACCGCGGGAACTGTTTTTACTTATCTATTTAGATTAAGCAAAGAGCCGTTTGAAATAAACCCGCGCGTTAGTAAAGGCATTAAAAGATTTCTGCTTTTAGTGTGTTTGGGGTATTTGCTCCGTTATCCCACAGCGACTATAATCAGCTTTACAGAAATTACCGAGCAAAGCTGGCACACCTTTTTTGTTGTTGATGTTTTGCAGTCAATAGGATTTGGAATTCTTTTTCTGCTTACGCTAGCTTACATATCTGAAAAATTAAAACTAAATGACTACGCAGTTTTTACAATTGCGGGAATTATATTTTTTGCTGTCTCGCCATTTTTTGAAAAAATAGATTGGCTTCAATTTTTGCCAAGATTTTTAGCGGGATATTTTTATTCCGGAACCGGCTCCTTGTTTCCTTTATTTCCGTGGTGCGGTTTTGTAATTTTTGGAGGAGTTTTAGGCAGCTATCTTGCGAATCATCCTAAAGTTTTTAAAACAAAAAAATTCAGTCTTTGGCTTGGCATTACAGGCGCAATTTTAATGGCGGCATTTGCAGTCAGTCAATTAATTTATCAAAATTATTATCACGAAAGTCTTTACTGGCTTTCATCGTACAGTATTTTGTTTCAAAGAATTGGATTTGTTTTGATGATGAACTCGCTCGTGTCTTTTATTTCCCTAACGATGGAATCAATCCCGCGGTTTTTAATTTTGGTGGGAAGAAATACGCTGCTAATTTATATTGTGCATCTTATTATTCTTTATGGAAGCGCCTGGAACCCCGGCTTAAGTATTTTATTTAATAAATCTTTTACAGCCTGGCAGACTTTTGCCACGGCGCTAACAATGATCCTTTTAATGTCGGCGATGGTTCTTATCATTCATAAATTAAAAATTAAAAACAAACAATTAGTAACTTAAAACTGAAAATTAGAAAATGAGAAAATCTGATTCTACAAATCCCGACCCCGTAACCGAAGAAAAAGTTTTTGAGCAGACATTACGTCCCGAGAAAATACAAGAATTTTTTGGTCAGAAAAAAATTACGGACAATTTAAAAGTATTTATTTCGGCGGCAAAGAAAAGACGAGAGGCTCTCGATCATGTGCTGCTTACGGGACCTCCCGGACTTGGCAAAACAACGCTTGCGCACATCATCGCAAAAGAGATGGGAGTAAAATTAAAAATTACTTCCGGACCTGTTTTAGAAAAGCCCGGCGATCTTGCTGGACTTTTGACAAATCTTGAAGAAAATTCTGTTTTGTTTATAGATGAAATCCACCGCCTAAGTCCGGTGGTTGAAGAATATCTTTATTCAGCGATGGAAGATTATAAATTAGATATAATGATTGACAGCGGACCCAATGCAAGAACGGTGCAAATAAAATTACCGCAATATACTTTAGTGGGCGCAACCACAAGAGCAGGAATGCTTACCTCGCCTTTGCGTGATCGTTTCGGAATAAAATTTAGATTTGATTATTATGACGCTAGCATTCTTGATAAAATTATTTCACGCTCATCTCTTATTCTTAATGTTAAAATTGATAAAGACGCTTCGCTGGAAATTGCTAAACGCTCCAGGGGAACGCCGAGAATTGCAAACAGACTTTTAAGACGCACCCGAGATTTTGCGGATTATGAAGATAAAAAAACGATTGATGTTACCATTGCCAAAACAGCTTTGAAAGCTTTGGAAGTTGATGAGTTCGGTTTGGATGAAATGGATAAAGATATAATTTTAACAATCATTGAAAAATATAAGGGCGGACCTGTCGGCTTAGGAACGCTTGCAGTAGCGGTTAATGAAGACCCCGGAACTATTGAAGAAGTTTATGAACCATTTTTAATTCAGCAGGGATTTATACAACGTACCCCAAGAGGTAGGGAAGCAACCCATCTTGCTTACAAAAGATTTGGGAAGGTAAAGTTTGAAGGGAACCAAGGGGAATCATTATTTGATAAATAATTTTATTTCAAAGGTTACAGAAAATGAAAAAAATAATTTTCAGCATTGCAGTTTTTGTATTCATTATTTTTCCATCGGCGATAATATTTTCTCAATCCAAATTATACATACCAACAAACATACAGCGGGCTTATGAAAAGGGAACCCGCTCGCTTGACGGAAAACCCGGCGCGAACTATTGGATAAATTCATCCGACTATAAAATTAAAGTAAACGTTGATACAAAATCTAAATTGGTAAATGGCTCTGAAAAAATTATTTATTCTAACAACAGCCCCGATACTTTAAAAACAATTGTGCTTCGGTTGTATCAAAACATAAATAAAATTGGTTCAGCTAGATATTCAAATTTAAAAAAGGAAGCTATTACTGACGGGATTGTTTTTGATAAATTTAAAATCAACGGCAAGCATTTTAATTTAGATTCATTTTCAGTTGCGGGGGGAACCATTCAAACTTTAAATTTAAAAGATAATTTAAACCCTAATCAAAAATTAAATTTTGAAATTGATTGGCATTTTACAATTCCCCACGGCAGTAATATAAGAATGGGAACTTATGATTCCACAACTTTTTTAATTGCTTATTGGTATCCGCAAATAGCTGTGTATGATGATATTGACGGCTGGGATATTTATCCCTACTCTGGACTTCAGGAATTTTATAATGACTTTTCAAATTTTGACGTTGAGATAGAAGTTCCAAATAATTTCGCAGTTTGGTCAACCGGCGAGTTGCAGAACGGTAATGAAATTCTTAATCCCAAATATTTAAAACGCTTTAACGAAGCTCATCAATCAGATCAAATAATAAATATAATTGACAGCAATGATGTGAAAGAAGGAAACATTTTCAACTCAGCTAAATCAATAAACTCCTGGCGTTACTCCGCAAAACATGTTACTGATTTTGCTTTCGCGTTAAGCGATCATTATTTGTGGGACGCTACAAGTTTATTGGTTGATGAAAAAACGGGCAGAAGAGTTTACATTGCAGCCGCCTATAATAAAAAGTCAAAAGATTTTTATGAAGTCGCTCAAATTGCAAAAGACGCAATAAGTTATCTTTCGAAAAATCGTCCCGGAGTTCCATTCCCTTATCCATCCCAAACAGTTTTCAACGGAGATGATGGGATGGAATATCCAATGATGGTGAACGACGGCTCGGCGTCAAGCTACGGCGGCGCGGCGCAATTAACGTCGCATGAAATAACGCATCAATATTTTCCATTTTATATGGGAACAAATGAAAAAAAATATGCCTGGATGGATGAAGGAATGGCGGTATTTTTACCTTTAGGTTATCAGGAATCCGCCGATCCGAATTATCACCCGCGGACAAGAAGGTTTGCTATGTACGAAAGTATTATGGGAAATGAAACTGAAATGCCGATGATGGTACCTACAATTCTAATGGGTATTTATAGAGATTACCGCAACGCCTCATACAATAGGCCGGCGGCGGCTTATGATGCACTTGCCGATTATTTAGGCGAGGAAAAATTTAATGAATCACTGCATAATTTTATGAATAGCTGGAACGGCAAACATCCCATGCCGTACGATTTCTTTTTCAGTTTTAATAATTCTGCCGGAGAAGATTTAAGCTGGATCTGGATTCCGTGGTTTTTTGAAAGAGGAGTAGTTGATCTTGCAATAAAATCAGCGGGTTATTCTGAAGGTAATTTGAAGGTTGAAATTGAGAATAAGGGGGAGCTTCCGGCTCCCATTCATATGAAAATTATTACTGAAGAGGATACTTTGTCTGTTAATGCTTCCCCAGGAGTTTGGAAGAATGGCAATAATAATTTTATCATCAATAAAAAAATAGATTCTAACGTTATTAAAATAGAGCTTGGAAACAGAGACTATCCCGATGTGGATAGGAGCAACAATATTTTTCTCCTTAACAAGGATACTTTCTGAAAAATTTGTGATTTTAATTAAATACATGGTAGAGTGTGATAAGACTTATTTCGTATGAATGTAATATTATTATTTTGGAGATGTAAGAAAAATTATAATAACAATACATTCGGAGGACACGATGGATAAATTAGAAATAAAAGGTAACTGGAATGAAGTTAAAGGTAAGATAAAATCAAAGTGGGGAAATTTAACTGACGATGATTTAACCTATGCAGAAGGAAAAGAAGACCAGTTGCTCGGTAATATTCAGAAAAAAACAGGGCAATCTCGTGAAGAGATTACTAAGTATATCAATAGTATAAATGATAATAATTCTTCACGTAGTTAAAAATCATAACTTGTAAAGGCATATAAATATTTATATGCCTTTTTTATTTTTAAACAGATTAGGGAGGAGTTTATGCCTAACAAAAGAATGAACAGTATTAAAAATAAAAAACAATATGAAGAGCTAAAGAAGAAGGGAATGAGCAAAGAAAAAGCGGCGCGCATTGCAAATTCGCCCACAAAAAAGACCAGCAAAAAAGGGGGCAAAGCAGATAAGTACGAAGAATGGACTAAAGACCAGCTTTACGATAAAGCTAAAAAGGTTGGAATTGACGGAAGATCAAATATGAATAAAGGCGAGTTGATAAAAGCGTTACGAAACCATTAACCGCAAATTTTTTGGAAGAAATCCATAGACTCGGTACGAGAGAGAAATTTTATAATCATTATTATAGATTTCTCTCTTTTCATTTTAAATCTAATTAATCCAATTTTATTTTAAGAACAACAATTTTTTAGTTTGAGTTAAATTTTTATTTTGATTGGAACCAATAATAGTCAATCGATAAAAATAAACTCCGCTTGCGAGATTAGAGGCGTTAAAATTTACTTCATAAGTTCCCGGCTGCTGCTGTTCATTTACGAGAACCGCAATTTCATTTCCAAGCACATCATAAATTTTAAGCTGTATTAAAGCTTCCCCTTTGGGGAGGTTTGGAGGGGCAGTGTATCTAATTGTTGTTGAAGGATTAAATGGATTAGGATAATTTTGAAATAATACAAAATCTTTCGGCTGAATATTTTCTTTAACAGAACTAATGGGTGAATTGTAAATTATTCTAAAAGCGTCTGCGGCAACTTTACCATTAGCATTGTCGTCTAAACTTATAAAAATTTTTTCCTCTTGATTAAGACTTGCGTCAGCTAAATAATTCCATTGCCCGCCGTCAGTTTTTTGAGACTTTATTACTTCAATATTTTCACTTGCGGAGATCCTAAATTTTGAATTACTTGATAAACTTGAATTAGATGGATACCATCCCCAAACATCATAATTACCCGGTTCCAAAGTTTCAGTTTCATATTCAATTTTATTATTTCCAAAACCGCCTTCAGCAGTAACAAAATTATTTCCGTAAAAAAGTAATCCCGATGAATCAGTCGTCCAATTTCCGATAAGTTGCGCATCATCATTATCCAAAATAATATATTTGGGATAAGAGAGTTTCAAATATTCTGCAATTGAGAAAACAGTTCTTTCTCCAAGTTCGGCTAAGTTTTCATTCGTTACCCAGGCGCCGTTTGAGTATTGATCATAAGGAGTTTCATACGTCAGGGCCATAATGTTGTCGCCGTAATTATTCCACAGCCAGCCTTCGGGAAAGTAAGGCTGCAAATTAGAAAAACTATAATCGTTCATTGCAAAGTAGGGGATATCAGAAACATTTAAATTTGTAAATTGATGCTCTCTCGTATAATAATTAATAGATGTAGAAGTTGATGTATGAATCCAAAAAGTACAGTAGGAAGCAGCCTGCGAATGAAGATTAAGAAAAACTTTAACCACATTTGCCGAATTAATCTCCGCTAATCTGCTCTTTATAATTGAAATTTCTTTTGTAGTATGAAGCGAATCAAAATTCCAATCGCGTTCTAAATCAATATTGGCGTAATTAGTCCGCGAGCGTCCATAGTAAACTCCATCGGGGTTATCAAATGGTATTAAATGAAAAACAATATTCTTCCGGTAAAAATTAATTACATCATCATTTTTAAGAAGCGTTTCAACAATTCCATCAAAGTGAAATGAGCTGGGAGTCTCGCCGGGATGCGTTCTTGCATGAATCCACACAGAATATTTTAAACTATCGGGCACTGTAAAATCAGTTAAAATGATTTCCTGCATGGGAAGATTTTTAGGAGTAAAACCAAGCGTATCAACTTTTACAAATTCACTTTCGTTCCACTTATTAATTCTTTTCATCAAATAAGAAAAAGTGTAGGGAGCGTAATAAGCCACATATACGGAATCGTTTTCAAAAGTTTTTTGGAAGACATTTACCGCCGGACTTTCAGCGGCGCTGAAGCGGGTAAAATTTATATTATCGTATGAATAAACTGCACGCGTTACATCGCTGTTGGAGACGGTAACTTTTATAAATTTATTCTTCACGCCGGAAATCATAAAATAAAACCAGCGACTCCCGATATCTTCTCTGCTTTTAACCGCGTAATTAATTGAATCGGTTGTTGATGCGCTTAATAAATTACCGCTCTCAAAATTTGCGCTAAATTTTATTTGAGGGAAATTGATAGATGATATTAGGATTAAAAAGAGTAAAAGTGTTTTCATAAAGTGGTAACGATTTTTAGTAATTAATTTTTACTGGTTATTCATTAAAATTTGTAATTCAAATTTACTTATAAATCTCATGTAATGACTTCAATAAATCAAATTGTTGGAAATTTAGAATAAATGATTAGCTCTAAGATGCTTCCGAACGAATCTCAATCATAGAATGGATAGAAAAATTCCACATTCATAAAAAGTTATTAAAAATACCTTAAAGTATTCTTGCAAAAAAATGACGCTTTCTATATATTTACACGCTCAAATTGAATGCAGTTTTGCCGGGGTGGCGGAATTGGTAGACGCACAGGACTTAAAATCCTGTGGGAATTTATTCCCGTGCCGGTTCGAGTCCGGCCCTCGGTACAGTTAACATAGAATTCAAATAAATTTTAAATGAACAATTAATTTTTTTTAATTGTTCATTTTTTATTAATCTAAATTATATTTTTAGTGAAGTTGGGTTCTTAGATCAGCCTGTTCGGATGGGATTGGTTAAAGCGTCCCGAAAAATCGGGTAGGTCAAATGTTGGTATACTCTGGAATTTATAATTTATGTGCGGTTCTTTTTAATTGCTCTTGGGGTTCTTAGCTCAGTTGGTTAGAGCGTCTGCTTGACGTGCAGAAGGTCATAGGTTCGAATCCTATAGAACCCACTGTAAAATTGGAGGGTGGATGCGCTGGAATAGTGAAGAAATATTTATCGTCTTACACAATACTCCAACACTCCTATTTTTCGAGTTAGTTAAAAATGTAAAATGTTTTTTTTAAGCTTTAAAATTTGTAATGGATAAAATAATAATAACTTTTCCCGATGGTAATTCTAAAGAATTTGATAAAGGAATAACAGCCTTTCAAATTGCCGAATCTATTTCATCAAGGCTAGCTCAAGATGCTTTGGCTGTAGAGATAAATGGATTTGTTAAAGATTTATCTTCTAAAATTAATAGTAACTCGGTTGTAAAATTTTTAACTTTTGAAGACCCAAAAGGAAAGGAAGTTTACTGGCATTCTACTTCCCACTTAATGGCACACGCAATTCAAGATATTTATCCCGAAGCCAAATTTGGAGTTGGTCCCGCAATTGAATCCGGCTTTTATTATGACATAGATATTACTAATCGTTTGTCTGAAGAGGAACTGAAAAAAATTGAAGATAAAATGATTGAATTGTCAAAGACTAATAATCCTTTTGAAAGGGTTGATTTATCTAAAAATGAAGCAATAGATTTCTTCCATAAAAAAGGCGACAATTATAAAATTGAAATCTTATCTGAAATAGATGAAAAATCAGAAGATATCAGCATTTATAATGAAGGAGATTTTACTGATCTTTGCCGTGGTCCGCATTTGCCTTCAACGGGAAAAATAAAATATGTAAAGCTTTTAAATATTTCAGGTTCGTATTGGCGTGGGGATGAGCATAACAAACAGCTTCAAAGAATTTACGGCATTTCTTTTCCCAAGAAAAAAATGCTTGATGATTATCTTACTCTATTAGAAGAAGCGAAAAAAAGGGATCACAGAAAACTTGGCAAAGAATTAGAATTATTTTTCTTCTCCCCCAACGTAGGCGCAGGTCTTCCAATATGGCTTCCCAAAGGCACCATTCTACGAGAAACTCTTGAAAGATTTTTGCGCGACGAACAGATGAAAAGAAATTATCTTCCTGTAATTACTCCGCATATTGGAAATATTAATTTATATAAAACCAGCGGTCATTATCCTTATTACAGCGACAGCCAATTTCCTCCTTTAAAATTTGCGGACAGCGAAGAAGAATATTTGTTAAAGCCGATGAATTGCCCTCATCATTTTCAAATCTATGCAAGCAAACCGAGAAGCTACAGAGACCTTCCAATTCGCTATGCGGAATTTGGAACTGTTTACAGATATGAGCAATCGGGCGAATTAAACGGTTTAACGCGCGTAAGAAGTTTTGCCGTTGACGATTCACACATGTTTGTTAGGCAAGATCAATTAAAGGATGAATTATGTAATGTGATTGATCTAATTCAATATGTTTTTAAAATCATGGGTTTTGCTGATTTTACAACGCAGCTTTCTTTTAGAGATGACAATAAAGAAAAATACGGCGGCGATATTTCTTTGTGGGAAAAAGCTCAGCAAGAAATAAAAGAAGCGGCTGATATAATGAAACTCACTTATAATATTGAAGAAGGCGAAGCCGCTTTTTACGGACCTAAAATTGATTTTATGGTTAAGGATGCGCTCGGCAGAAAATGGCAGCTTGGCACCGTTCAAATTGATTACGTAATGCCCGAGAGATTCAATTTAGAATACATTGGCAGCGATGGGCAAAAACATAGACCGGTTGTAATTCATCGAGCTCCTTTCGGATCGCTTGAAAGATTTATTGGTGTTTTGATTGAACATTTTGCGGGTGAATTTCCTTTATGGTTAGCGCCAATTCAAGTTGCGGTTATTCCCGTTTCGCAAAATTATTTTGAATATTCTAAAAAAATTTATGAGCAGTTAAAAGAAAAAAATATTCGCGTTGAGCTTGACGAACGAAATGAAAAAGTCGGTTATAAAATTAGAGATTGGGAGACGCAGAAAATTCCGTATATGTTAATTCTTGGAGAAAAGGAACAGACTGCGGAAAACATTTCTGTTCGTCAGCATAAGAAAGGCGATCTCGGTTCTTTGTCTTTAAGTGAATTTATTGATAATATTGAAACCGAAATTAAAAATAAAATTTAAATAACATCAGAGAGGTGCTAAATCGCTCAAGCAGAAAACGTTAGAGTAAATGAAGAAATTAAAGCCCCAAAAGTTAGGGTAATAGATATTGACGGTTCGCAATTAGGAATATTTACTGTTCGCGATGCAATAAAGCACGCGCATGATAGAGGACAGGACTTAGTTGAAATTGCTCCACAGGCAAGCCCGCCGGTTTGTAAAATAATTGATTTCGGAAAATTTAAATATGAACAGCAGAAAAGAGAAAAGATTCAAAGAAAAAATCAAACTGTTTCTATTCTAAAAGAAATAAGATTACATCCCAACACCGATGTTCATGACTTTGATTTTAAATTAAAGCATGCGGTAAATTTTCTTGAAGAAGGAAATAAAGTCAAAGTTGTAGTGATGTTTAAAGGAAGGGAAATGGCGTATACAGAGCAGGGCGAAGAACTGTTAAATAGATTTGTTGAGCGAACGGATGATGTTTCAAAAGTTGAGTCTCCCATAAAAATGGAAGGACGAAATATGAGCGTTATTTTGGTTCCTGAAAAAGTTAAAACAAAAAAAATAAATAAATAAGGTAGAACAATGCCAAAAATGAAAACTAATAGCGGCGCTAGTAAAACTTTTAGGAAAACCGCTTCGGGTAAATTTAAAAGAAAGAAGGCTTATAAAAGTCACATACTTTCTTCAAAAACTACTAAACGTAAAAGAAATTTAAGACACGCAACGTTAGTATCGGATGCCGATCATAAGCGTGTTGAAAGAATGCTACAATAAATAAAGGAAAGATAAATGCCACGTTCAAAAAATAAAGTTGCCGCGCATCTAAGAAGAAAAAAAGTATTAAAGCACGCTAAAGGTTATTGGGGCGCAAGAAGCAAAGTTTACACTATTGCAAAAAACCATGTTGAAAAAGGCTGGGTTCATGCTTACAGAGATAGAAAATTAAAAAAGCGAACCTTCAGACAATTGTGGATTGTAAGAATTAACGCCGCTGCACGCGCTAATGGAACTACTTACTCTAAGCTGATTCACACTTTGGATGTTAAAGGCGTGAATATAAATAGAAAAATTTTAGCAAGTTTAGCTGTTGAAAATCCCTCAGCTTTTACCGAGCTTGTAAATTTTTCAGCTAACTAATTTTAATACCCTCTTAAAATATTATGTGTGTTTGCCTAAACCACTGATGTTTTAAAGAGGGTATTGTTTTAAATAAACTTTTTATTTTTTATTAATTTTATGTTAGATGAAAAAATAAATTTGCTTTCTCAAGATTTTGAAAAAGATATTTCAAACATTTCTGATTTAAAAGAACTTGAAGAAATTAGAATTAAATATTTAAGCAGAAACGGATTACTCGCTGAACTTTTTGAAAATCTAAAAACCGTATCTAAAGAAAAGAAGCCTCTGCTTGGTAAAAATTTAAATGAGTTAAGAAACAGCCTAACTCAAAAATTTAATTCTCAAAAAGAAAAATTAGAAAACTCAACTTCATCCACTGAAGCTAAAATAGATTTAAGTCTGCCTGGCAATAATCTGCAAATTGGAAGTATACATATTTTAACTCAAACGCTTAATGAAATAAAAACAATTTTTAAAGGATTGGGTTTTTCAATTTATGAGGGACCGGAACTAGAGTCCGACTATTACAATTTTGAAGCGTTAAACTTCCCGCATGATCATCCCGCAAGAGATATGCAGGATACATTTTTTATCAGTAAAGATTTTCTATTAAGAACCCACACATCTCCGGTTCAAATCAGAGTTATGGAGAAAGAAAAACCACCGGTAAGAGCGATAATGCCTGGCAGAGTTTATCGTAACGAAGCAGTTAGCTCGCGAAGCTATTGCATGTTTCATCAAGTTGAGGGTTTGTATGTCGATACCGATGTTACATTCGCCGAATTAAAAGGCACATTGGTTTCTTTCGCGAAACAATTTTACGGAAGCGACCTGCAGTATCGATTTCGCCCCAGCTATTTTCCATTTACTGAGCCAAGCGCTGAAATGGATATTACATGTTTTATCTGCAAAGGCAAAGGCTGTAAAATATGCAAGCATTCCGGTTGGTTAGAAATTTTAGGCTGCGGAATGGTTGATCCGAATGTTTCTAATTTTGTCAATTACGATCCGGAAAAGTATACAGGCTATGCATTTGGAATGGGTATTGAAAGAATTGGTTTGCTTAAATATAACATTGACGATATAAGAAAATATTTTGAAAATGATTTTAGATTTCTGAAGCAATTTTAAAATTTATTAAATCGAAAGTTCTAATTGAAGTATTTAATAGAATTCAAATCAACAGCATTAAAAGACTTAGAAAAGATAAATAAAAAAGATGCACTTAAAATAAGTTCAAAAATTAAAGATATGAATAACGATTTGAAAGGTGATATAAAAAGATTGACTAATTTTTCTCCAGAATATGGGCTGAGAGTTGGAAACTTTAGAGTATTATTTGAACTATTAGAAACGAAAATTGTAATTTATAGAATTAAGCATAGAAAAGAATCTTATAAATAAGAGGTTCATTATGAATTTAACCCCCCAAATAATAAAAAAAGATGGCAAAGAAGAATATGTAGTTTTACCATATAATGAATATCTGAAAGTTGAACAGATATTAGAGGATTACGAAGATTTGGTAGATTTAAGAAAAGCTAAATCAGATACCATGAATGAACCTTCAATTCCATTTAATGAAATTGAAAATATAATTAAAAAGAAGAAGGATTAAATATCTTTCTGGAGTTATTAATTTGAAAATCTCTTTAAACTGGTTAAAAAATTATGTTGATCTTAATGGCATTTCAACAAAAGAAATTGTTGATAAGCTTACTATGTCAGGTTTGGAAGTTGAAGAAGTAGTTGATCAATCTGCGATATATGAAAACTTTGTGGTTGGATTTGTAAAAGAAAAAAGTAAACATCCAAACGCTGATAAACTTTCTTTGTGCAAAGTTTCAACCGGCGATAATGAATTCCAAGTTATTTGCGGCGCGCCAAATATTGATGCGGGACAGAAAATTGTATTTGCAAAAATCGGGGCAGTTGTGCCTAAAGGAAATTTTAAAATTACAAAAGCAAAAATTAGAGGCGTGGAATCTTTTGGGATGATTTGCTCCGAAGCTGAATTGGAGATAAGCGATAATCACGAAGGAATACTCGTGCTTCCAAATGAAACTAAAGAAGGGGAGCCGATTAGCGAGGCTTTAAATTTAAATGATGTAATTTTAGAAATTGCAATTACGCCAAACCGTTCCGATGCTCTTTCGCATATTGGCGTTGCAAGAGATCTTGCCGCAATTTTTGAAAGAGAGTTAAAACTGCCTTTTGTTCAAATAAAAAAATCTACAAACAAAATTGAAGAACTTGCGTTAGTTGAAATTGTGGATGAAATTAATTGTCCGCGTTATTCTTCATCTGTAATATCTAATGTTAAAATTCAAGAATCACCGGAATGGCTGAAAAAAAGACTAACCTCTATCGGCTTAAGACCAATTTCAAATATTGTTGATGTTACAAATTATGTTATGTATGAGACCGGTCAGCCTTTGCATGCTTTTGATTTGGAAAAACTTGCCGGCAAAAAAATTATTGTTAAAAGCACAGATGTAGAATCCACTTTTACAACGCTTGATTCAAAGGAAAGAAAACTTCCCAAAAATACTTTAATGATTTGCGATGCTGAAAAACCCGTTGCAATTGCCGGTATAATGGGCGGCGAAAATTCAGAAATTTCCGAATCGACAAAAAATATTTTATTGGAAAGCGCTTATTTCAATCCTTCGAGCATAAGAAAAACTTCCAAAATTTTAGGACTATCAACTGAAGCTTCCTATAGATTTGAGAGAGGAATTGATCCCAATAATACTTTGTTTGCAGTTAAACGCGCCGCTCAATTAATATCAGAATTAAGCGAGGGAGAAATTGCCGATGGTTTTATTGACGAGTATCCAAATAAGATTGAAGTAAAAACTGTAAATCTAAGATTTCAAAGAGTTAAGAGAATTTTAGGTTATGAAATATCAAATGAAAAAATTAAAAATATTTTAAGGGGATTAGAGCTAAAGATTTTATCGTCAAACGAAAATGAAATTGAAGTAAATATTCCGACTTTCCGTCCTGATATTGAAAGAGAAATTGATCTAATTGAAGAAGTTGCGCGTATAAATGGATACGATAACATTCCCACAATTTCAAAAATTAATATTACGCTTGGGCATAAAGTTGATGAGTCTTCTTTTGAAAATGATTTGAGAAATGCTTTGGTTGCTTTAGGTTTATTTGAGATGATTAATAATCCCTTGCAAAGCGAAAAGTTAGCTTCGCTTATAGGGAGCAAAATCAAATTAAAAAATCCCCAAAGTTTGGATATGGCTTATCTGCGAACTTCTTTAATTCCAGGCTTGCTGCAAGTAATTTCAAACAATATTAAAGTTAGCGAAAAGAATTTGGCTTTGTATGAAATTGGAAATGTGTTCAATAAAAAAACTGAAAATGAAATAAAAAGCTTTGATGATTTTGAAGAAAAGAAAAAATTTATAGTCGCCATTACCGGAAACCAAAATGAAAAGGAATGGAATTTAAACGAAAAGCAATTTGATTTCTTTTATTTAAAAGGGATTGTGAATTCAATTATTTCAAAATTATCGCTTGACAATGTTTTAAATGATTTATATTATCACAATGTAAATACAATTTACGAATACCATCTTGAAAAAAACTTTTCATCGAAAGATAAAAACATTAATGAAAAGTTAATTGGAGCTGGTGGAAAAGTTAGGAAAGACGTTCTTAAAAAATTTGACATTAATCAGGATGTTTTTTGTTTTGAATTTGACGTAGATGAATTGAGAAAAATTCAACCGTCATCTAAAACTTATGTTGAATCTTTAAAATATCCTAAGATATTTAGAGACTTTGCTTTTATTTTTGATAAAGAAATTTTGTTTGAAGATGTGCGAAAATTTATTTCTAAAAAAAGTTCGCCGCTCTTAAAAAATGTAAGGATTTTTGATCTTTTTGAGAGCGAAGCATTAGAAAAAAATAAAAAAAGTATGGCTTTTGCGCTTGAGTATTTTGAGGAAACACGGACTTTGAAAGAAGAAGAAGTGGAGAAGGATTTTACTAATTTAATTTCACTTATCACTAAAAATTTTAATGCAATTTTAAGAGGCAATTGATTGTCGGAATTATCAAAATACCAAATCATTTTAAGTGATTTAGGCGGACTAGAATCTCAAGCGGCTATCATTAAAAATAAATATAAAGATATTTTAATTAGAAATGCCGAAGTTGAAGATCTTTTAAAAGACGTTCAAAAAGAAAATTTGAAGCTTAATCAAAAATTAAAAGATCTGGATTCAGAATTTGAAAATTTTAAAAATGACAGCGAGGGGCAATTTATAAATCTATTAAATACAAAGGAGCGAGAGACCTTAAAAACTAAGATACAAAGTTTAATTTCAAAAATTGATTATCATTTAAGTTCTTAAATATATTGAACGTTAGATGGAATGACATAAATGAGTGAAAAGAAAAAGCTTAAAATAAAAATATTTGATAAAGAATATTCCTTATTGGTTGAAAATGAAGAAATAGCCAAAGAACTGGCTGTTTATGTTAATAAAGTTATGGAAGAAACTAAAGACGAGCTTCCGGATCAACCAGCGCAAACTATTGCAATTATTGCTTGTTTAAATATTGCTTATGATTTATTTTTAGAAAAAAATAAAAACAGAGAGTTTGTAATTCAGGCCTCAGATAAAATAAAAAAACTTAAGCTTCTTCTTAACGATCCTCTCATGTCAGAACCATCCTAATTTTATATACCGCTCTGTCAGTCCTTACAAAATGAAAAACTAACATCATTTAATAGGGATTTTGACTTTGGGCGTCTATTGCAGGCCTCATCCTATTTCGGTAGGATTCTGAAAAATTTAGCTTCGGTTAAATTGATTAAGACAGTGGAAGCAAAAAGCGCTTGAGCGATCTCCCAAACTGACTTACTTAGGGTTTTTCCTAATGTAATCGGTGGCTGGCAGATGCGGTTTTATTTTCATAACCCAATACTGGAGGAAAAATGGATCCCTTTCTGTTAATAACGATGGGCATTATCCTTTCGATATTATTCTTTTTTTTAGGGTGGATGATTAACTCTAAATCCGGAAAGAATAGCAAAGTTGTTGCTGAAGAAAGAGCTAAGCAAATTATTGAAGACGCACAAAAAGAAGCTAATAATACTAAACGCGAAAAACTGCTGGAAGTAAAAGATGAGTGGTATAAGAAAAAAATTGAGTTCGATGGCGAAGTAAATCAGAAAAGACAAAAAATATCAAATTTGGAAAAACAGCTTTCAACGCGTGAAGAAAATATCGAAAAGAAATTTGATTTAGTAATTAAAAAAGAAAGAGAAAACAAGCAATTTGAAAAAGAATTTTTAGCGCAAAAAAAAGATTTAGACAGTAAATTAATAGAAGCTCAAAAACTCGAACAAGAACAAAATACAAAGCTTGAAAAAATTTCGGGGATGACTGCTGATGACGCAAAAAAAATGCTTATGGATAATATGGTTTATCAAGCAAAAATTGACAGCGCTCAATCAGTTAAAGAAATTCATGATCACGCTAAATCAGATGCAAAAAAAGAAGCCCAAAAAATTATTGTGCAGGCAATCCAAAGAACAGCCGCTGATCATTCAATTGAAACTACAGTTTCAGTAGTTCAAATTCAGAATGACGATATGAAGGGAAGAATTATTGGTAAAGAGGGGAGAAACATTCGCGCGTTTGAAGCCGCCACCGGCGTTGATGTAATTGTTGACGATACCCCGGAAGCAGTTATACTTTCTTCATTTGATCAATTCAGAAGAGAAATTGCCAAAGTTTCCCTCGAAAGATTAATTGCCGATGGAAGAATTCATCCCGCCAGAATTGAGGAAGTTGTAGAAAAGGTTCAGCAGGAGCTTGAAGAGGAAATGATTCGTGAAGGCGAAAACACAATCTTGCAACTTGGTCTTCATAACATGCATCCCGAATTAATTAAACATATCGGAAGAATGAGATATCGTTCAAGCTATGGACAAAACCTTCTTCAACATAGCGTTGAAGTTGGATTTCTTACGGGCATAATGGCGTCTGAATTAGGTCTGGATGTTAGCATTGCTAAACGCGCCGGTCTGCTGCACGACGTAGGCAAAACTGTTGATAAAACTGTTGAAGGTCCTCACGCATTGATTGGTTATGATTTATGTAAAAAGTATAAAGAAAACGCAATTGTAGCCAATGCAGTTGGTTCTCATCATGAAGATATTGAAATGGAACACCCCATTGCGCCGTTAGTTCAGGCTGCTGATGCAATCAGCGGTGCCCGTCCCGGCGCTCGTAGAGAACCTCTTGAAGGCTATGTTAAAAGATTAGAAACGCTTGAAGCGCTGGCAAAATCTTTTGAAGGCGTTGCAAAAACTTATGCAATTCAAGCCGGACGTGAAATTAGAGTTGTTGTTGAACATGACAAGATTGACGATATTGTCGCTGATAAACTTTCTCAAGATATAGCAGCAAAGATTGAAGGTGAAATGGAATATCCCGGACAAATAAAAGTTACCGTAATTAGAGAGGTAAGAAAAATTAGTTACGCTAAATAAAATTTAATTTTTTTTAATTTAAGACGACCTCCAGGTTTTTAAACTTGGAGGTTTTTTTTATTGGTGTTGGTTTTACAGTGAATTATTTAATTAGAAGCATATTGCGTATCAATCTGTGCTTTGTTTGCTTGAAGACAGAAATATAAACACCGCTGCTTAGTTTTGACGCGTTGAATTCAACTTCATAGCTCCCCGGATATTTTATTTCATTTAAAAGAACTTCTACATCTTCCCCAAGTATATTTATTACTTTAAGATTTACATTCCGTCTGTTTTTGAAATTTCATACCTAATTTTAGTTGTTGGATTGAATGGATTTGGATAATTTTGATAAAGTACTAACTCTTGCGGAAGAGTTTCAGAAAATTCATCAACCGAAACAACAGTACCATATTTTACTCCATCAATAATAGCTCCTTGCAAAATAGAATATCCCCCCTCAAAATAACGTTCTTCAATTACTCCTATTCCTTTTGCCAATGTTGCTCCATGAGTCCAAGCTGTATCTTCATCAGGATGTGCACTGCCAAAATTAAAATACATTACTTCACGCTGCTGGCTAAATATATTTAGGGTAGATATATAATTGAAGCGGATAAGGGGTGTACCGAGGAACCCATTAAAATCTTCACAAATTTCCCAAATTGCACTATCCTGCTCAGCTAAATGATATATACTAAGTTCATAAGGTGTATTGCCACCGCAACTATCTCCTGCTGTAGGTGCACCTCTATGGTTTTGAACTCTCATTAGTGAATCTATCCTCATGTAAGGATATATTGTACGAAGACCTCCTCCATCAACCCTATAATATGTATACCCTTCAAATGTTGTATCTTCAATAATTTTTAACGTCAATGTTTGATTAAACTCATAACTAAAGTACTGCCATAAGTTCCCTACTTTAAGCGGATAGAATTCTTTTCTTGAAGTGTCAATTTGTGAATATAAGCTGATGGATAAAGCAACAAAGATTATAAATATATTGGCAGCTTTCATATCCTCTATCCTTTATTTTGAAAATTGTTTAATAGGTAGATGAAGTTGCAGCGAGAGATGAAAATGTATATACTTTTAAGTTTCAACGCCAATTCCCTTAATAGTCAAGACTAACGTAATTCTTCTTTTTCAAATCGTCAAATTAATTTTTTGAATAAGTAGCTTTTTATTTTAAAAAATTCGTGTCAAGAATAATTTTTGCGTTTATTATTGAACTTATTTTTATTTTAGAACCATGAAAAACAAATCACTTAAAATTGCAATAACAGGAGGAATTGGTTCCGGTAAATCTACTTTCTGTGAATATCTTTCTTCAAAGGGATTTCCTTTAATTAAAGCCGATGATATTTCAAAAGAAATTTTGGCAAATGACGGTGAAGTAAAACAGAAAATAATAAAAGTATTTGGCGAAGAATCATTTAAAGATGGTAAGCCTAATAAAATTATTTTAGCGGAAAAAGTTTTTTCAAATCCGAAAAATGTGGTTAAAATAAATTCTATACTTCATCCTAAAGTAATTGAAAGGACTCAAGAGCTTTTAAATGAATATTCAAAAAACAGTTCTTTAATTTTTGTGGAAGCCGCTTTAATTTATGAAGCTGATATGGAAGAAATGTTTGATTATGTTGTGCTAATTACCGCTGAAGAAAAAATTAGAATGGACAGAAAAACGAAGGATAAAAATTTTTCTGAAAAAACTTTTACTGAAAGAAATCAAAATCAAATTCCCGATGAAGAAAAAAAGAAGCGCGCTGATTTTATTTTTAAAATAATGACTGATATTAAATGATTTAAAATCAAAAGCTGATTTATTATTAACTATTCTAAATGGATTTTTATAATATGAATATTGTTAAATTGTTTAATTGTCTATTGTTGAAGAATTAAAAACAATTAAACTAATAAAAACAATAAAATCATTTATCAATTAAATTTATGATTAAAACTGCATTCCAAGGTGAGCGCGGCGCATTTAGTGAAATCGCCGCAAAAAAATTTTTTGGCGAAAATGTAACTGTTTCTCCTTCTTTTTCGTTTGACGAAGTTTTTCAAAAAGTGAAAAAGGGAACTGTTAATAATGGAGTTATTCCAATTGAAAACTCTTTGTACGGAAGTATCTTTGAAACTTACGATTTACTTTTAAAATATTCGTTATCAATTGTCGGCGAATTAAATCTTCAAATTAATCATCACTTAATTGCGGCTAAAAAATTTAAGCTGAATGAAATAAAAAAGATATATTCTCATCCGCAGGCATTGGGGCAATGTTCTAATTTTCTTAATTCATTAAAAAGCGCTAAAGTTTTTCCTGCTTATGATACCGCCGGTTCCGCAATGCTTGCGATTGAAGAGCAGAGTGAAGCAACTGCAGCAATTACGAGTAAAGAAGCTGCAGAGATTTACAAAATGAAAATCTTGAAAAGCAGCATTCAAAATAATGAAGAAAATTTCACAAGGTTTTTAATTATCAGCAAAAAGAAAAACAACAATAAAATAGCTAATCCAAAATCTTCATTATGCTTTGAGCTTAAAAGTATTCCCGGCGCGCTATTTAAAGCGCTAAGCGTTTTCGCGCTGCGCGATATTGATTTGCTTAAGATTGAATCCAGACCTATTCCGCACAAACCTTTCCAATATATTTTTTATGTTGATTTAGTCGGAGATTTAAATGATGATAAAATTAAATTAGCCGTAAATCATTTAAATGAAATTTCTCTTAGCATAAAAAAATTCGGTACATACGGATCAGGTAAAACTTTCAAAAGCTAAATTTTCAAAATTGATTTCTAATCGGCTTAAAGCTAAATTTACCGTTAAAATTTTACGGAGTAAATTTGTCAATATTTAACAAAGCAATTGTGGCGGTCGTTCAAAAGATGCCCAAATCAATTGTGTGGATCTTCTCCAAAAAATACATTGCCGGAGAAAAGTTACAAGACGCCATCAACACAACAAAAAATTTAAATCAAAAAGGAATTTACGCCACGCTTGATGTTTTAGGCGAGGCGATTCAAAATAAAAAAGAAGCGGTGATATTTAAAGAGGAAGCTTTAAAAGTTCTCGACGCGATTGTTCAAAATAAATTAATGGCCAATCTTTCGTTAAAACCTTCGCAAATGGGCTTGGGTTTGGATGAAGTTTTTGCGTTTGAACAAATAAGCGAACTGTGTGAAAAAGCAAAAAGTATAAATAATTTTGTGCGGTTAGATATGGAAGATTCAACTTTAACTGATCCCACAATAAATTTATACCAACAGCTTTGCGGTAAGTTTAAGAATGTGGGAATAGTGGTTCAGGCCTATTTGCGTAGAACTTACGATGACGTAGTTAGGCTTAATAAAGAAGGCGCCAACTATCGGTTGTGCAAAGGTATTTATGTTGAATCGCCGAATATTTCTTACAAGGATAAGCAGGCAATTAGAGAAAGCTATTTGAAATGTTTGAAAGCAATGTTTAAAGACGGAAATTATGTTGGTATTGCAACTCACGATGAATATTTAATTACTGAAGCTTATAAGTTGATTAAAGAAATGAATATTTCAAAAGATAAATTTGAATTTCAAATGTTGCTGGGCGTGCGCGAAGACTTGCGCGATAAAATTAATAATGACGGTTATAAAATTAGAATTTATGTGCCATTCGGCGAGCAATGGTATTTATATTCAATGAGACGACTAAAAGAAAATCCGCAGGTTGCCGGACATATATTTAAAAATTTATTTTCTATTAATTAATTTGCGCCGATGAATGTTTTGGGAATTGAAAGTTCGTGCGATGAAACTTCCGCCGCTATTATCTCACACGGTAAGCTCACGGCAAATTTAATTTCCACTCAAGATTTTCATAAAAAATATGGCGGCGTTGTACCGGAACTTTCCAGCAGAGCGCACCTTCAAATAATAAATCCACTTGTCAAAGACGCACTTCAAAAATCAAATATTAGTTTAAATGACATTGACTTAATTTGTGCAACAGCGGGTCCGGGCTTAATTGGCGCGCTGCTGGTGGGTTTAACTTATGCTAAAGGGTTAGCATATTCATTGCAAAAACCATTTGTCGGTGTCAATCATATTGAAGGGCATATTTATTCGGGATTTTTAATGGATGAAAAGCCAGAGTTTCCTTATTTGGCTTTGGTTGTCTCAGGGGGCCATACGCTTTTGCTTTTAGTTGAAAACTTTACCAAAATTAAAAAACTTGGTTCAACGGTGGATGATGCGGCTGGCGAAGCTTTCGACAAAGTTTCAAAAATGATAGGGCTTGGTTATCCAGGCGGTCCGATGATTCAAAAATATTCTGAGAATGGAGATGAAAATAAAATAGATTTCCCAATTGCTGAATTAAAAGACACTTACAATTTTTCGTTTAGCGGATTAAAAACTGCAGTGTTAAGATACATTCAAAAAAATTATCCTGCTTCAATTAAAATTCCTCAAAATGATTTAGAAGACATTGCAGCCTCATTTCAAAATGCCGTTGTAAAAGCGCTCATTAAAAAATCTGAGAAAGCAATTAATAATTTTGATATTAGATCAATTTCATTGGTTGGCGGAGTTGCTGCAAATAAAAAATTACGAAGTGAATTTTCTAATCTTGCCAATAGATACGATAAAAAATTAGTAATACCTGCTTTACAATTTTGCGGAGACAATGCTGCAATGATAGCTTTTAGAGGATTGAAGCTTTATGAAGCGGGACAAAAAAACGAGTTGGATTTGAACGCGTATCCGGGCTTGTCAAAAAATTATTTCGGCTAAAGTTTTAAATATAATTTTTGAGAAAACTATTATAAAATTATAATTATTATATGAGCGTTGAAATCGAATTTGTTTTTGAATTATAGTTTATGCAGAATAATCTTTTTAGATTCGAAACATGGATAATATTTATAAAAAAATAGAGAATGAACTCGATTCTCTTTCAATTGAAGAACGAAATAAAATACTTGAAGAACTTCGGGAAGAAATTGATAAAATAGATGAAAAGTTAGTTAAGTTATTAAGCAGAAGATCGCTTCAAGCCGTACTTATTGGAAGAATAAAGAGAACTTTAAACTTGCCGACTTACAACCCTGAAAGGGAAAAACAAATTGCTGATCGAATTTCTTCCTTTGTAGAAGAACCTTTAAGTAAGCCGGCGCTGGCAAGAATTTATGAAAGAATTATTGATGAAGCGCGGGTTATTCAAAAAGATGAATTGGAGAAAGGTATAATTCATAAAATTCCAAAATATAAAAACGAATTTAGTTGGAAGAATTTGTTTTCACGAAAAGAAATATTAATTGTTATTTCTTTTTTTGTAATTCTGCTTTCAATATTGTACTACATTTTTTTCACTCCAAATTATTATAACGAAAAATCTCCCATCAAAGTGGAAATAAAAAAGGGAGAAACCTTATCAGATATTGCCGAAGATTTATATCAAAAAAAAATTATTCCAAGCCAAACAAATTTTAAGGTTGCGGCGTTTGTTTACGGCGCAGAAAAAAATTTAAGAGCGGGGAGATTTTATATTCCCAACGGTTTAAGTTATTTAGATTTACTTGATTATTTGCTTTACGGCAGCGCCGATTTTTTAAGAACGGTAAAAATTTATAACGGCAAGTCGAATGAATGGATTGGCGGAATGTTAAAGATAGAAGCATTTGTTGATTCTACTGCTTTTGTTTCACTGACTACAAATAAAAATATTCTTGATTCATTAAAAATTAAAGCTCCGTCAATGATGGGCTATCTTTTGCCACAGCAATATTTATTGTACCAACATAGCTCTGCCAGAGAAGCGCTGGATTCGCTTTATACGTCTTTTAAAATTTTTATTGATGATTCGTTAATGCAGGCATGTTAAAGAACTCAAAATATTCTCTTCATCAATTACTTGACTCTTGCTTCAATTGTTCAGGGAGAGACCAACAAAACTGATGAGATGCCGACCATCGCCGGAGTTTATTTTAATAGATTAAGAGTTGGAATGAAACTTCAAGCTGATCCAACAATACAATATCTCATCAACAATAAAAACTCGACTGATGGTAAATGGAAGAGATTGTTGTACGACGATCTAAAAATTGAAAGTCCGTATAACACTTATAAATATGCCGGGCTTCCGCCTAACCCAATAAATAATCCGGGCAAAGCCGCCATCCTTTCCGTATTCTATCCCGAAGAAAATGATTATTTTTATTTTGTTGCAGATGGAAGTGGTGGACATAAATTTGCCAAAAACTTTTCACAGCATATTCGCTTAGTTAAAGAATACAGGCAATGGTTAAAAAGTCAGGAGAAAAATTGAAGAAATTATTTTCGTCTGCTGATTTCAAAAATTTATTTAGCGAAAATTTCTTTTTTAAAAGTTGAATTAATTATTTATTAATTTTGTTTTTATTCATCTTTTCTAATTGCGCAAATCAGTTGCCGCCGGGCGGGGGAGAGGTAGATAAAATTCCTCCGAAAATAATTGAAACTTACCCCGCGGATGGAACTACTAATTTTAATGACGATTATTTTGAAATAGGATTTTCAGAATATGTTGATAAGCGTTCAGTTAAAGATGCGATTTTTATTTCGCCTGCAATTGACGGTAATTTGGAATTTAATTGGAGCGGCAAATATGTTCGCGTTTATTTTCCAAATCAATTGAAAAAAAATATTACCTATGTGATAAACATCGGCACAGATGCGGTTGATTACAATAATAAAAATCGTATGGCTGAAGCGTTCACTTTAACTTTTGCCACAGGGTCTAAAATTGACAAAGGCGAAATTGATGGAAAAGTTTTTGATCAGAAACCTGAAGGAGTTTTGATTTTTGCTTACAAACTTAATGGAGACACTATAAATCCTTCCTTAAAAAAACCCAATTATATTTCACAAACAGGCGCTAATGGAAACTATAAACTAATGGCGCTTGCAAACGGTTCTTATAGAATTTTTGCAATTAAAGATGAGTACAGAGATTTATTATATCAAGCGGGGCAGGATAAGTACGGCGTTCCTTTTAAAGATTTTATTTTAAGCGATAAAGATACGCTCGCGCAGAATTTAAATTTTTTTTTAGCGGAAGAAGATACAGCGAAGCCTCGAGTATTAAGCGCTGTTATGACTGATCGAAATCATATCCTAATTAATTTTAATGAAGCAATTGATTCGACTGTAATTCAAAGTAATAATTTTTTTATTTATGATTCGACATCAAATAAAAAATTATTCCCAAAATACGCTTATAAGGGAGGGGCAAAAGAAAGTGAAATGGTTTTATCTCTGACTGACAGCTTATCAATTCAAAATAATGTTTATCTTTTTGTTGATACCGTAAAAGATAAGCAAGCCAATATTTTCACAAATGATTTTGCTCAAATCACTGTCAGCGAAAAAATAGATACATTAACCAGTTCTATGAAAAATTCAATTCCGCCAAGCGGCAGCAAAAGCGCAGATTATCAAAATTTAAAATTAAAGTTTCAATTTGATGATGGTTTCGATTCCTCCGTCGCCAAAACAGGGATAATTTTTAGCGATACGTCCGGCAAAAATATATTGTATAAAATTTATTTTATTGACGATGCTTCGTTTATAATTATGCCGGTAAAAAATTTAGAGCCTGAAAAAGATTATTTGATAGAATTTGATCTCTCAAAATTTACAGACGCTGCCGGCAATAAAGTTGACTCAATATTTCAATTTAAATTTAAAACAATAGGCGGGCTGGATTTTACCGGAGTTACAGGAAGAATTTTTAATGTAGATAATTCAAAAAATCCCGTTATGGTTTTACAAAATACTAAATCGGCAAATTTAATTTATAAGCAAAAAGTTTCCGTTAATACCTTCAATTTTGAAAGAGTCGAAGCAGGAAAATATATGCTCTGGTGTTTTTTAGATTCCGACAGCAGCGGGACTTATGAAACCGGAAAAGTTTTTCCATTTAAACCTTCGGAAGAATTTTCAGTTTACCCCGATACTTTGAACTTGCGTCCACGCTGGGTTCAAACAGATTTGAATTTTATTTTTAAGTGAAAATATTTTAGTATAAAAAATATTTTTGAGAGAGCGATTTAAAACTTTCAACATCTTTATTTAACAACGTTTCTATCGTTTTATACTTCATCTCTTTTGAAAATGCCTCTCTAATCTTTGCAGTTCCGCAAACTTTATCAAACATTTTTAAGCGCGATTCATTCGCCATCTTAAAAGGATTTTTGTCCGGATACAACTCGTTATTAATCTGCATAAATAAAAATTGCAGACTCATCAAGTTTACTTTTTTATAATCGCTAAAATGAATTTGAACTCCGTGCAATTCTTTATCTTTATCCCTTCCGTAAAAAGGTTTAAATGTAATGGGACGAAAAATTACTCCATCAATATTTAAACCATTCATTTTATCCGCTAATAAATTTGGATCAATCCAATCAGCGGCAAAAACTTGAAACGGAAGCGTGTAACCCACGCCTTCTGAAACAACGCCAAGCTCTCCTAAAATTCCTGAGCAAACATAAAACTCAGCCGAGTAATTATGCGGGACATGCGGCGATGTCGGAACCCATATAAGTTTTGTATCTTCAAATGTCATTTCTCTTTTCCAATTTTGCATCGGCACAACGGTTAAATTGCATTTAACATTTTCTCCAAGCATGTTTTCTTCGTTGAGTAATTTTGCTAATTCGCCGCAGGTTAAACCATAGACGTAAGGAATTTTAAATTGGCTGACAAATGAAAAATATCCGTCTTCAACAGCATTGCCTTCAATCTTTAATCCGCCTAAAGGGTTGGGACGATCCAGCACAACAAACTCAGTATTATTTTCTGCTGCAGCCCGCATTGAAACTCCCATTGTGCTGATATAAGTATATGAGCGGCAGCCGATATCCTGAATATCATAGACAAGCACATCAATATCTTTAAGCATTTCAGGAGTTGGTTTGCGAGTTTTTCCGTAAAGAGAATAAACAGGCAGGTTAGTTTTTTTATCAATATAATTTTCAACTAAATCTCCGGCGGCAAAATCACCGCGCACGCCATGCTCAGGTCCAAACAAAGCTACAAGTTTAACATTTGGCGCTTCAAATAAAATATCGATTGTAGATTTTAATTTTGAATCAACTCCTGTTGGGTTGGTAATTAAGCCGACTCTTTTCCCCTGAAGAATTTTAAAATTATTTTCTTTTAAAACTTCTATTCCGGTTTTTACTAGTGGGGATTGAGGAAAGATATTAATTGCGAACAAAAAGGATATTACAAAAAAAGTAATTTTCATTTTAAAAACTCTCCGTTGTTATAAATTATTTTACCGTTTTTAATGGTCATTACATTTAAATTTTTAGCTACGTTATAAACAATATCAGAATAATCAATAGTATTAAAAATTGAAAAATCTGCTTTCTTATTTATTTCAATACTGCCTATGGTCTTTTCCATTTGTAAAACTTTTGCGGCATTTATTGTTACAGCAGAAATAGATTCTTCAATTAACATCCACATTTTCAAAGCGGCAAGACTCATTATAAAACTTAAATTTGAAATGTTTGACGACCCTGGATTATAATCGGTAGAGAGGGCGACAACAATATTGTTATCAATTAATTTTCTTGCGGGCGCATATTGATAATCTAAAAAGAATGAAACCCCGGGCAGCAATACAGCCGAAACATTACTTGCTTTTAATTTCAATAAATCCGAATCATTAATAACTTCAAGATGATCAACGCTGGAAGCGTTAAGTCTTATAGCGGTATCAATCCCGCCGATGTTGTTGAACTGATCAGTGTGAAGTCTTAGCTGCAATCCTAATTTTTTTGCAGAAGAAAATATTTTATCAATTTCCTCCGCTGAAAATGCAGTGGCTTCACAAAAGCCGTCGCAAAATTTTGCTAATTTATTTTTGGCAATATGAGGAAGCATATTTTCGCAAATATCGGAAATATATTTTTGATGATTATCTTTAAGTTCATTTGGAAAAGTATGGGCGCCGAGAAAAGTAGGAATTATATCAATGGGGTAAAATTCATTTAAATAATTTATAACTTTCAATAATTTAATTTCATTGTCGAAATCTAAACCGTAGCCGCTTTTTATTTCTAAAGTTGTAATTCCCTGCGAAATAAAATATTCAATTCTGGGCTGAATTAATTTTACCAATTCATTAAAACTTGCTGCGCGCACCGCTTGCACGGTTGCATTTATTCCGCCGCCTGCTTTAGCAATTTCTTCATAACTTACGCCGCTTAATTTATCTTTAAACTCATTTGCACGGCTGCCGGCAAAGGCGGTGTGCGTGTGGCATTCAATTAGACCCGGTAGAATTATTTTATCTTTTAAATCAATAACATTTTTTGAGCTTGTATTTGGAAGGGACGAATTGGGAATTAAATCTTTTATTAAATCATTTTCAATTACTATTGAATGATTGTAAACGGGCTTTATTTCCTTAAGAGAATTTCCTCTTTTACAATTTTCTCCCGAAGAGTCAACGGTAATTATTTGCGCGGGATTGATTAAATATTTGACCAAATCTATACCGTATTTATTTAAGTTTGAGCGCGTTTACATTTTCGTTTATCACTCTTGCATCCTGATAACCCAATTGATTTAATTTAAACTTTAAATTATTGGCGTCTTTCAAATCTACGAAATCGCCGATCTTCACATTATAAAAAGGCGGTTCAAAATCTACATAAATAGATTTTTGATTCGTCTTAAAATAAAGTTCTGATTTCATATCATTTGCTTTCTGAAGATCATCTGTTGATAAAACTATAACTCTAAAGCCGTGAACATACTCAGTCCCTTGTTCAATAGAATCTGAGTTGGGAATATCCGCATCGTTATAGCCATACCATAAATTTAGATTTTCTAAATCTTCAGCTCCATTATTTTTTGAGATTTCAATATTTTCATGATAAGCTGATAAATCAAAATTATCCTCTAATTCCACGGCTGAAAGTTCTTTCGTTTCAACCTTAGTTTTATTTTTTGCGGCTTCGTTGTCGGTTTTTGAAGACGAGCATCCAATCATCAAAAATAATAATGCGCTTAAACCAATTAAAAATATTTTAGAAAGCTTCATACCTTTTGCTAAAATCCATTTTTTTGTGAGTTAAATAATATCAAAAAAAAGGCTTAAAATCATTATTGAAATAAAATTGCTGTAATTGCAAACTTCAAATTGTGAGTTAAACATTTCGCAAATTAAAAGTTGCTCCTACCTTTCTAACCAAATAAACACAACTTAAAAATTGCGGCTAATTAAACGTAAAAAAGCGAAATTTAAACCTTGCGCTTAAGCGGCGTAACTCATTTTATTTTGAGAAGATACTTTATTTTTCGTAAATTGCAACGTTAATTTCAATTTATTCATCACAAAATAAGAATTAACTTATGCCTGCAAAAAAATTCAAAATCCTATTTGTTACATCCGAAGTTGTTCCATTTATAAAAACCGGCGGTCTGGCTGATGTTTCGGCTGCATTGCCGCAAATGCTGGCGGAAATGGGACACGAAGTTAGGATAGTTGTGCCTAAATATGGAGCCGTTGATGATAGAAAATTTAAAATTCATGAAGTTGTACGATTAAAAGATTTGAACATTAAAATTGGGGATAAAGAGATTATTTTTTCTTTAAAATCTTGTTTTCTTCCAGGGCAAAAAGTTAGAGTTCAAATTTATTTTTTGGATAATCAAGAATATTTTGGAAGCCGAAACGGTTTATATGTTGATCCCGTAAGCGGCGATGATTATCCTGATAATGATGAAAGATTTATCTTACTGGCAAAATCGGTTTTTGAATTAATCACAAAGCTGGGATGGATTCCGGACATAATTCACTGCAACGATTGGCAGTGCGGACTTGTGCCGGTTTATCTTAAAAAATATTTTTCAGGATGAAGAACAATTCACAACTTTTAAAACTTTATTTACAATTCATAATCTTGCTTACCAGGGCGAATTTCCCAAATCAACATTTAAAAAACTTGGACTTCCGGAAGAATTAAATACTGAAAAAGGTTTACTTCAATAATGGCAAAATAAATTATTTGAAAGGCGGATTATTATTTGCCGATGTAATTAATACTGTAAGCGAAACTTATGCAAATGAAATTAGGACTAATGATGAAATTGGCGCCGGTTTAAAAAATGTTCTTGCCAAAAGAAAAGACGATCTATACGGAATTGTAAATGGAATTGATGTTAGAGTTTGGAATCCGGAAAAGGATAAACTTATTCCTAAAAAATATTCCTCAAAACATTTGGAAGTAAAAGAAGAAAATAAAAAAGAGCTTGCTGAAAAATTTGGCTTTGAATATAATCCGAGAGATTCCAATTATTGGATTAATTTCCCGCTTGTTTGATGTTAAAGGTTTTGATCTTTTAATGAAAGCATTTCCTGATTTATTGAAAATGAATGTGCAGGTTATTTTGCTGGGAACGGGCGATAGAAAATATCATACTTTTTTTGATAAGATGGCTTCTAAAAATTCTAAAAAATTTGCGGCATATTTGGGTTTTAATGACGAGCTTGCTCATCTAATCGAAGCGGGATCCGATATGTTTTTAATGCCTTCGCTTTATGAGCCATGCGGATTAAATCAAATGTACAGCTTGATGTATGGAACTGTTCCTATTGTTAGAGAAACCGGCGGATTAGCCGACACGGTTTCACATTATGATGAAAAGTCAGGCGAAGGAAATGGTTTTGTATTTAAGAAATACGATACCAAAGCTATGTTAAAAGAAATTGAAAGAGCTTTAAAAGTTTTTGAAGATAAAAAAGCCTGGACCAAAATAATGAAAGCCGGAATGAAATCGGATTTTAGCTGGAACTCTTCCGCAAAAAAATATATCGATTTATATAAAACTGTTCTTAATACTAATTGATGAACAACTCTGCTGTATTTTTAGATAGAGATGGAACAATAAACGAAGATCCAGGATATTTAGGCGAACCCGAAAAAGTAAAACTATATCCTGATACAGCGAAAGCTTTATCAATATTAAAAAAAAAATTAAACTTTAAGCTAATAGTAATTTCAAACCAATCGGGTATAGCAAGAGGACTGATAACTAAAGACAACGTTGATAAAGTTAATGATAGGATTAATGAAATCTTGCTTCAAAAAAATGTTTCAATAGACGCTTTTTATTATTGCCCATTCCATCCTGATTTCAGCAGCCCCGAAGATTGCGAATGCCGTAAACCTTCGCCGAAATTAATTTTTGACGCAGCTAAAGATTTTAATATAAATTTAAAATCATCTTATTTTATTGGCGATAGCGCCGCCGATATTGAATGCGGAAAAAATGCAGGTTTAAAAACTGTACTTGTAAAAACGGGCTATGGAAAGGAAAGTATTTCTATCTTGCAAAAGCAAAATAATTTCCCCAGTTTTGTTGCCGAAAATTTAATTGACGCTAGTAATTACATTTATAAAGATTTTACCGGAGTTAAGTAATTGTTTTTAAATAGAATTTTATTTGCAGTTTTCATTTCTTCAGTTGTTATTTTATTTTCTTCTTGTAAAGATGAACCGGCGGCGGTGGGTTTAGACGATCTACTTCATGAAAAACCTACATTAACAAGTTTTGATTCTCAAACGGATTCCATCAATCAATATTCTTATAGTTTTAAAAGAGTTCTTCCATTAGCGGCTTCAAGCCGTTTACTATTAGGTAAAGCCGATAACGTTGACGCTTCTATACTAATGAAGTTTTTAATTATTGTTCAAGATTCTATTCAAAATGAATTAAAGGCAAATAACATCAATGTAATTTCAGCTAAGGTTAGCCTGGTTAAAAATTATGCGTATGGCGATACTAATTCAACTCTTAATTTTAACGCTTATGAAATTACCAGCAAGTGGGGCATAAAATTTACTTCCGACAGTACGGTTACTTATGATGAAGGAAATAATTTAATTGTTCCTCAATCATCGGACTTAGGCGACTCGATTTATAGTTTTAATATTGACAACTCAAAAGTATTAGATTGGCTTAAAGCCACTTCCGATACAAGCCTGAAGGAAAGTAACGGCATTATATTAAAGCCCGCCGATGATTCAAAAAAAGTTGTAGGATTTACAGCTTTAAATCTGGATTTAAGCAGCATCCCTACTTTACAAATTGTGCTTGAAAAACCGGGAGCTTACCTGGACACTCTTACATTTATTCCTTCTTCGGACGTTGGAGTTGTAAATGGAAATTTGCCGGCGGTTAATCCTGATGAATTTTTTGTTCAAGGCGGATTAACGGCAGCCAGTAAAGTTTATTTTGATGTTTCAAGAATTCCCGTAGACGCGTTGCTTTCTACTGCCGAATTAATCTTTACAATTGACACTCTTCAATCTAAAGTTGGCAGCCCTTATAATAATTCTATTTTAGCGTATGCTTTAGCGGACAGCACAAATCTGGATAGCGTTTACAGCACCGCTCTTTTGCTTAGCCGGAACGAAAATACTTTTTCTATTTCCTCCGCTATTTTAACCGCCTATGTTCAAAATTGGATTCACACCGGAAACAATCAAGGTTTGTTGATAACAATAAACGGTCAAACAAACGGAGTTGAATCTTTTGTTTTGAAGGGGAGCGCTGCGGCTAATTTATCGGAGAGACCAAAATTAAAATTAACCTACACAAGATTGAAATAATATGAAGTTGAAAATTCTCTTATTAATATTTTTTATTTTTTTAGGAAGCAGCTTTGCCCAAAACAGTTCTACTTATTCCCGTGTGGGAATTGGAGATTTAACTTTTTCGTATTCGGGAAGAGGATTAGGTATTGGTGAAAGCGGCGTTTCTGTTTCAGGCAAAGATTATATCAGCGTTCTTAATCCAGCGGGATGGAATGGATTGTCGATGACAAGGGTGGAATTCGGCGGAACATATAAGGGGTTGTTCATATCAAACAACAGCTTAAAAAAATATTATTCAGAAACTGAATTTACAGGGTTTACATTCGGATTTCCGGTAAGCAGACTTTACGGCATTGGGGCGGCGCTTGGAATAGTTCCTTATTCAAACGTTAGCTATAATTCAGTTGAAGATGTTTCTTCGCAAAATGGAATTCAAGGTTCTAAAATTAATTATGAGGGAACAGGCGGATTATCAAAAATATTTATCGGCGTATCTTATAAGCTGCCGATAGAATTCAGCATTGGCGCAAGCCTGGATTATTATTTTGGTAATTTAAAATACTCATCTGTTTTTGATTATGATGGAACCGGTTCATACAAAACAACCTACTTGCGAGCTTATCGTCCAAATGGCGTTGGAACTACAATTGGCATTATTAGTCCTGACTTTTCAAACGTTTTAAATTCTGAAAAAATTTCCGATTTAAGAATTGGCGTTGCAGCAAATATTATTTCAAATTTATCAACTGATACTTTGCTTACAGCTTCTTCTTCCGTGTTAAGCGATACAATTGCTCAAGGCGTTGTAAAGATGCATATTCCCATGCGAATAAGCGGGGGCTTGAGTATTACGCTAAATCAAAATTATTTAATTAATTTTGATTATTTTTTTCAACCGTTTAGCGATTATACATTTAATTCAATTAAGTCTTCAAACTTAAGAGATAATACTAAGTTCAGTTCCGGTTTTGAATATAGACCGCAGAGTGATTTGGGATCTACTTTTTGGGAACAAATTATTTGGCGCGCAGGTTTAAGTTACGAACAGACGCAATATAAAATTAATGATACAGGCATAAATCAATTTTCCGTTTCGGGCGGCTGTTCGCTCCCGTTTGGCGCTGGAAACAGTTTGGATTTAGCTTTAGTTTATTCAATGCGCGGCACAACTGATTCAAATCTTTTAAAAGAAAATATAGTTAAGCTGGGCGTTGGAATTAGCTTTGGCGATATCTGGTTTATCAGACAAGACAAATAAATATACTTAACAATTCAAGGGTAAAATATTGAAAACAAGAATGAAAATATTTGGTTTAGCTGTGTTCGTTTTTCTTCTTTTTCCCTCTTCTTCTTTCTCTAATTCATGGAAAAACGAAATTGCATTTTCCGATACAAATAAGCTGAGAGAACTCTATAGTTTATTTTCTGAGTATTATAAAAATAAAGATTATAAAAGCGCTTTACCCTACGGATGGGATGTAATTCAGCAAGACCCCAAGATGTTTGCTAAATGGATCTATTACAAAATGGAAGACGCTCTTTGGTATTTGCACGATTCATCTGATTTAGCGCCTGAAGAGTTAGCCTCTATTAACGATACTATTTTATTTTTGTATGATACTGCAATCGAAAATTACCCTGATGATAAAGCCTTCTTTCAACAGCGAAAGGCTTTTGTATTGGAAACCTGGCATAACGCCGATACAGATAGATTGATTGCCGAGTATGAAAAAGCCGCCGAGATGAATCCAAATATGTCTTCTTATTATTATAATAGATTGGGTCAATTGTATCTTAAAAAAGGCGAAGACGATGCTGAGTTCAAGCAAAAGGCGATTGACCTTTATATGATGTTAAGCGATAAGGAACCGGACAATCCTCAATGGCCTGAGGTTCTGGCTAACAATGTGGAGAATCAAGGCGAGCTTGTTGAAATTTTGAAAAAACAATGGGATAAGGAATCAGAGAATCAGGAGAAGGCTTATAAGTATGCGGATATGGCTCAGAGAAATAATATGTATCAGGAATCAATTAAGCCGCTGGAATTTTTAGTGGCACAAAATCCTGATGGCGTAAATTATTGGACGAAACTCGCAAACGCTTATCAAAAAACTGATGACCTTAATAAAGCGGAAGATGCCTACAAAAAATTAATTCAAATTGAACCTAAAAATAAAAATCATTATTTAAATTTAGGAATTATTTATGATTCTAAAGGTCAAGCTTCCGCGGCAAGAACACAATATTTAAAAGCCAGCGATGTTGGTAATGGCTGGGGACTTCCGATTTACTACGAGGGTTTGTTATATGAAAAAGCTGCCAGAGGCTGCGGCGAATTTAATTTTGAAGCAAAATTAGTTTATCAGCTTGCGGTTGATACTTACAGAAGAGCGGCTTCAATGGACCCCACAGTTACGCAAGCAAGAGAACGCGCTAATGCTTTATCAGGTTCAGTTCCATCTCAAGAAGATTATTTCTTTCATAAATATAAGTCCGGCGATTCAATTCCAATTACTGGCAATTGCTACGGCTGGATTGGTAAAAGTATAAAAGTTCCTTAAGATTAATTCTTATCTTTTTGGCTGTGCTTTTTTTGAAGGGAGAAATTAAAATTAAGTTTAAAGGTTTCGTAAATGTTGTTTGCGAAACCTTTTCTATTCCACAAAATCTAAAATAAATTTAACCGGTTTTTACTATGTATGATCACTTAAAAAAAGATGAAAAAATTTTTGAAGTTTTAGAATTAGAAACAAAAAGACAAACTGAAAAACTTGAGCTAATCGCTTCAGAAAATTATGTCAGTCCCGCAGTTTTAGAAGCCGCTGGATCTGTATTAACAAATAAATATGCCGAAGGATATCCCGGCAAAAGATATTACGGAGGCTGCGAATATGTTGATATGGCTGAAGAGTTAGCGCGCGAAAGATTAAAAAAATTATTTAACGCAGAATATGTAAATGTACAGCCGCACAGCGGTTCGCAAGCTAACATGGCTGTTTTTATGACCGTATTAAAACCCGGCGATAAATTTTTAGGATTAAGCCTGGCTCACGGTGGACATTTAACTCATGGTTCGCCTGTTAATTTTTCGGGGCAGCTTTATGAAGCAATTGGATACTCTTTAAACAAAGACACAAAACTTTTAGATTATAATTTAATTGAAGATCTCGCCAAAAAAGAAAAACCCAAAATGATTGTAGTTGGCGCAAGCGCTTATTCGCGTGAATGGGATTATAAAAAGTTCCGCCAAATTGCGGATTCTGTCGGCGCTTTTTTGATGTGCGATATGGCTCATCCCGCAGGCTTAATTGCAAAAGGTTTGTTAAATAATCCGCTGCCGTATTGTGATTTTGTTACTTCAACAACTCACAAAACTTTGCGCGGACCCAGGGGCGGCATTATTTTAATAGGAAAAGATTCTGAAAATAAATTTGGAATAAAAACTCCGAAGGGCGATAGAACTAAAATGATGTCTGAATTAATTGATTCGGAAGTTATGCCGGGAATACAAGGCGGACCGCTAATGCATATTATTATGGCTAAGGGCGTAGCTTTTGGCGAAGCGTTAAATGATTCATTTAAAAAATATGCTGAACAGATAATTATTAATTCCAAAACTCTTGCGGAAAAATTAATTGAATTTAATTTTGACGTAATTTCAGGCGGCACTGATAATCATCTTATGTTAATTGATCTATCAAACAAAAATATTACGGGCAAGCAAGCTGAGCAATCATTGGGCAAAGCCGGAATTACAGTTAATAAAAACATGGTTCCATTTGATACTCGAAGCCCTTTTGTAACCAGCGGAATTCGAGTGGGAACGCCTGCGGTTACAACGCGTGGAATGAAAGTAAATGATATGTTTAAAATAGCTGAGTTTATTAATAACGCAGTTTCTAATTTTGAAGACGAAAATAAATTGAGTGAAATAAAATCAGAAGTTAAAAATCTTTGCGTAAAATTTCCGTTATTTTCTGATTCAATTTAAATATTTAACATCGTGGCTGAACAGGAAATAATAAATCAAAACACTGAAATTGAAGAAGACGTTGGAGGGGAAATGTCTTTTCTCGATCATCTTGAAGAATTAAGATGGCGTTTGATTTATGCGCTGATCGGGCTTGTTGCAGCAACCGCCATTTGCTGGATATTTATTGATTTTTTAGTGAACGTAATTCTCTTAAAACCCGCAATTGATTCAGGCGCTAAACTCCAAAATTTAAAACCATTTGGACAGTTGTTTATGTATATGCAAGTTGCAATTGTTGCCGGAGTTATACTCAGCCTGCCGAATATATTCTACCAGCTTTGGAGTTTTATTGCGCCCGCTATGAAGAGAAGCGAACGCAAATATGCGCTACTTATTGTTTTTTATTCCACCGTCTGTTTTTTAGCGGGAATCGTTTTTGCTTACTATGTAATGCTTCCGTTAACATTAAAATTTGCCGCTCAGTTCGGATCGTCAGAAATTGAAAACCAATTTGCAATTGACGAATATCTTTCAATTATAATCAGCGTAATGCTGGCGGCGGGATTTATTTTTGAACTGCCGATGATTTCATTTTTCCTTTCAAAGATTGGAATTTTAAAACCTCAGTATATGAAAAAATACCGCAAGCATGCTATAGTTGCTATAATGGTTTTAGCTGCGTTTCTAACGCCCGGAACTGATCCTGTTTCTCAAATTGTGCTGGCTATTCCGTTGGTTTTATTATACGAAATAAGTATTTTCATTTCAAAAATGTCTGTTAAAAAAGTTGATTAAAAAAGATCTTTCAGTAATTAGCAAACCAGTTCAATCCGAATTAGACACATTTAATAAATTGTTTAAACAGTCAATTAAATCTCAAGTAGGTTTAGTTGATTTGATTGCTAAGTATATAATTCGGCAAAAAGGGAAAAAGATTCGTCCATTGCTCGTGCTGCTTTCGGCAAATGTATCAGGGGGAATTACTGAACGAACTTACCGCGGCGCCGTTTTGGTTGAACTGCTTCATACCGCTACTTTGGTGCATGACGACGTTGTGGATAATGCTGATAAGCGACGAGGCTTCTGGTCAATCAATGCGGTGTTTAAAAATAAAGCGGCGGTTTTAATGGGAGATTATCTTTTAGCAAAAGGCTTGCTGATTGCCGTGGAAGGGAAGGATTACGATTTTCTTAACGTAATTACAAACACAGTTAAAAGAATGTCCGAAGGCGAGCTTCTTCAAATTAGAAAAACGCGGAAGCTGGATATTGATGAAGAAACATACTTCAAAATTATTTCAGATAAGACGGCGTCTTTGCTGGAAACTTGCTGCCAGATAGGCTCATTAAGCGCAACCAACAACGCCGATACAAACGAAGCTATGAAAATATTTGGCGAGTCTATTGGAATGGCGTTTCAAATTAGAGATGATATTTTAGATTACGAGGGAACAACAAGTTTAATTGGCAAGCCGGTTGGCGGGGACATAAAAGAAAAAAAAATTACTCTTCCATTAATTTATTCTCTTAATCAAGTTTCAAAATCAGAAGCGGATTCTATAAAAAAAATAATTAGAAACGGCGGTAATAAAGACGGCGTTCAAAAAATTATAGAGTTTGTTAGAAAAAAAGATGGGATAGATTACGCTTCGCAAGTCGCTGAAAAATATACAAACACCGCAAAGGAAATGTTAAAAAAATTTCCCGACAATCCAAGTAAACTTGCTTTGGAAGCTTTAGTCGATTTTATTACCGATCGAAAAAACTAATCTTTTATTTTCTCTCTTCTTTCATTGCTTCTTTAAAAGCAAACCCTTTAGCGGGCGCTCTTAAAGTTAGCACAGGACAAGGAGCTTTTCGCACAACTTTTTCTGCGGTGCTGCCGAATAATATATGTTCAATTCCGGTATGACCATGAGTGGCAATAATTATTAAATCAATATCTTCTTCTTCCGCAGTTTCAATAATTTCTAAAAAAGGTTTTCCGGTTTTAACAATTGTTTTAATTTTTAATTCCGGGGGTATTTCTTTTTTAGCAAGATTATCTAATTCTTCCTGAGCCTTTTTATCCATTTCAATATCTACAGAAGGCATTGCAATTTGCCCCATACTAAAATCCGGCGGATAAATTACCGGCTCAACAACATAAATTAAATAAAGCTCGGCGTTAAAAGCTTTAACAAAAGCTACGGCATATTTTAACGCGTCTTTAGAGTAATCTGAGAAATCAATAGGGGCAAGAACTTTTTTAATATCCGGTTTCATAGTCTTTTCCTACATTTATTTTTAATTCATTTTGAATTTTAAAATTATCTTCGTTCAACTTTCGAAGTCTTACTGCAACTACGTGAGAAATACCTTGCAAAATTTTCACTCCTTTTCTCGGATACTTTTCTATAAAATCATCAAGATCAGGTTTGAAGAAAACGGCAAGTCTAGTTTCAATTTTTGCAATTGCGGAAGCGGATCTTTTTTCGCCGTCAACTAAAGCAAGCTCTCCAAAAAAATCGCCTTTTTTAAAAGTAGCTAATGACAAAATTATTCCTTCGTCATTAGTTCTTTGAATAGTCACTTCGCCCTCGCGGATTACATACAAACCAATGCCCGGATCGCCTTGATAAAAGATGTATTCGCCCGGCAAATAATTTCTGTTATGAATAATATTTAATAAAAGGGAAATATCTTTTCTTGTTAAAGCTGAAAACATAGGGATGGAAAGTAAGTTTTTTTCGAGATCGGCTTTATCTGTGGGAGATTTAAAAAGATTAGCCCAAAAGCTACTGTGGATAATTCTATTATTAGATTTTACTTCATCCATAAATCCTCTTATTGAAAAATACCAGATTCAGCGACACGCCAAAGTTTTTGACATGGAAATTTGTTTTCATACAAAGCGCGTCCCACTATAACTGAATCTACTCCAATGGGCAATAGGCTTTGAACATCCATTAATTCATCTTTATTTCTTATTCCTCCGGATAGCGTAATTTTTTTATTTGTGGCTGTGGCTATCTCTTCGGCAAGCTTTAAATTAGGTCCGCCCAGTAATCCATTTCTTTTAACGTCAGTAACAATAAAACGCTCAACTCCGTAATCCGACATTTTTTTTGCAAACTCTAAATAAGAAATACCGGTTTTTATTTTTCTCCCTTTAATGATTAATTCATTATCAACAATATCTAAACCTACGGCTATTTTTAGCGGTCCGTATTTTTCAAATAACTTTTTAAATTCATCCGGCTTATCAATGGGCATTGTGCTGATAACAAGCCTGCAAACGCCCATCTCAATTAATTCATCCGCGTCTTCCACCGTTCTAATTCCGCCGGCAAATTCAACGGGAATTATAACCGAGTTGCAAATTTCACTTATGATTTTATAATTTTTATGCGAGTGTTCATGAGCGCCGTCAAAGTCAACAATATGAATCATCTTAGCGTTTTCTGTTCGCCAGATTTTTGCCATTTCAAGCGGGTCGCTTCCATATTCAATGCAGTCTAATTCAGGTATGCCTTGCACAACGCGCACGGTTTTGCCGTTTTTAATATCAATTGAAGGAATTACTAACAGGTAACGCATAAATAATCTTTTAAAATTTATCAGTAATAAAATAAAGAAACATTGAACAAAAATAAATGAATGAATTAAATATGAAGTTATGCTTTCAGTTTTTAATTATTCAAATTTTACTTTTGCCGTTATTTTTTAGAACGGATCTGCTGATAATTAATTTTTGTATTTCATTTGTGCCTTCAAAAATTTTCAAAATTCTGGCGTCGCGAAAAAATCTTTCTAAAGGAAGTTCGCGCGAAAAACCCATGCCTCCGTGAATTTGCAAAGCTTTATCGGCAACATCAGCCATTGCCTCTGAGCAAAGTAATTTTACTATTGCCGCTTCCTGCGTAATATCATTTTTTTGTTCATAGCTGTAAGCGGTGCGGTAAATAATGCTTTCCATTGAATAAATTTGCGCAGACATTTCAGCAAGCATAAATTGAATTGCCTGAAATTTAGAAATCTGTTCGTTGAATTGTTTTCTTTGCTTGGAAAATTTAGTTGAAATACTTAGCAGCTCTTTTGACGCGCCCAGACAGCAAGCGCCTAAACCTAATCTGCCCGTATCTAAAGCAGACATTGCAATTAAAAATCCTCTCCCGTCATCGCCGATAATATTTCCCTTCGGAACTTCTACGTCTTCAAAAGTAATTGAGTTTGTAACGCTTCCCTTTATGCCTAATTTTTTTTCAGGCGGACCGACAATAACTCCTTTAAAATTTTTTTCAACTACAAATCCCGTTATTCCTTTTTTTGTACGCGCAAAAACTGAAAAGACATCCGCAATGCCTGCATTTGTAATCCAAACTTTCGTTCCATTTAAAATCCATTTATCGCCAACGAGTTTAGCCGATGTTTTAAGATTAAATGAATCTGATCCGGCTTCAGGTTCCGTTAAAGCGAAAGCGGCAATTTTTTCGCCCGAAGTTAATTGAGGTAAATATTTTTTCTTTTAAAGCTTCGCCGCCGCCGATATAAATTGCATTAGTTCCAATTGATTGATGCGCGCCAATAAAAGCCGCCGTTGATCCGCAGGCTTTTGAAATTTCTTCCTGCATTATGCAATAGCCGATTTCTCCAAAACCGCCGCCGCCGTATTCTTCCGGAAAAGCAGTTCCCAAAAATCCAACTTCAGCTAATTTTTTTATTAGCTCATTTGGAATTTTTTCATTTTTATCTATTTCAAAAGCCAGGGGTCTTATTTCAGAATCGGTAAATTCACGCGTTAAAGAGCGCAGCATTTTGTGATCTTCAGAAAAACTAAAATCCATTTTATTCCTAATTATTAAAAGTTTGCACAAGATAAATAATTGAATTTTCAAAACAAATTTATATGGGAACTATAATATTTTTAGGCCAGCAATAAGCAAATTTAATTTATTCGTAAAAAAGAAAAGTTGAATTAACTTCAAAAATCTTGACTTTTCTAAGTTTAATAAGCATATTTCACCCCAATGAGTAAAGATTTTATTCTAACCACCAGTCAAAACAACAAATTAAAAATTACTGCTTTTGGTTTAGAGAAAATAAATTCTGCCCCTTGTTTAATAATAGTTCACGGATTCAAAGGTTTTAAGGATTGGGGAGGTTTTCCTTATTCGGCAGAATATTTTGCAAATGAGGGTTATTTTGTTCTTACTTTTAATTTTTCGCATAATGGAATCGGAGAAAATTTATTTGAATTTACCGAGTTAGAAAAATTTGCCGAAAATACTTTCTCTTTAGAAATTTCGGAATTGTCAGATTTAATTGACGCTTACTTAAATGGATTTTTCGGAAAAAGCAACAATAAAAATATTGGTTTAATTGGACACAGCAGGGGAGGAGCAATTACAATTTTAACGGCTTCAATTAAAAAAGAAATTTCCGCATTAGCAGTTTGGGCGTCCGTTTCAAATTTAGATAGATATTCAAATAGACAAAAAGAAGAGTGGAGAAAAAAAGGTAAATTTGAAGTTCTTAATTCGAGAACAAAACAAGTGATGAAATTAAATGTTTCTTTGTTAGATGATTTGGAAAAAAATAAACACGATCTTTTGAACATTGAAAACGCAGTTAGAAATTTAAACAGACCTTTTTTTATTGCGCACGGCGAACAAGATTTATCAGTTAAGATAAATGAAGCCGAAAATTTGTTTAGCTGGTCTGATAAAAGTCAAATAACTTTTTATAAATTAAAATCAACGGGACATACTTTTAATATTAAGCATCCTTTTGAAGGAAGCAATTCTAAATTCGATAGTTTATTAAACGAAACAAAAATTTTTTTTAATACTAATTTTAATAAAGGATAAATATGCAAGCTGATCAAAATGTCAAAAAAAATAATTTAACTTTAATCTTAAATAAAGTAACTGCGAGCAGTTTATTTTGGATTTCAGTATTTGCTTTATTAACAGCAGTAAGCGCCCAGGTTGCTATTCCGGTTAAACCCGTTCCGTTCACGCTCCAAACAATGATGGTTGTTTTAGCGGGCGCATTTCTCGGCGCCAAAAACGGAGCTTACAGTCAATTAATGTATTTGTTTTTGGGAAGCATTGGATTTCCATTATTTGCAAACGGAGCCGGCGGCTTTGTTTATTTATTTGGACCAACCGGCGGTTATTTATTAGCTTTTCCGATAGGCGCATTTTTAACCGGATATATCGTAGAAAAAAATAAAAATTATTTAGTTGTAACGCTTGCAATGTTTGCCGGCGAAGCATTAGTAATTTTATTGGGAACTTTATTTTTAAATATCTTTTTTGTAAAAGATTTTACAGAAGCATTAAAGGTTGGAGGAATTTTATTTTCATTGGCAACAGTAATTAAAGTTCTTCTCGCTGTCAGCATTTATTCTGGCGTTTCAAAAAAATATTCAAAACTACCTTAAATATTTATTGAGCCCGACTTAATATCATTTTATGAAAAATATTATATTTATTCTTTTTTTTATTTCCGCCGTTAGTTTTTTTACTTGGAGCTGCAGAAATCTTTTTAAATATATGATGACTGCAAAAAAGAAGGATGGCAGGTTTGATAAAATCGGCGAAAGATTAAAACGAGTTTGGATAGTTGCCTTCGCCCAAAAAAAATTATTAAGAGACCCCAAAGCTGGAATACTTCATCTTTTTATTTTTTGGGGATTTGTTCTTTTTCTTTTTGCTGTAATTGAATCCATTGTGCAAGGATTCTATTCATCTTTCACTCTTAGTTTTTCAGGAATATTTTATTCCTTCGTAACAATTGTTCAAGATGTATTTTCAATACTTGTAATATTGGCGGTTATTTTTGCTTTGTACCGAAGATACGTTTTGCATATTCCAAGATTGGAAGCAGGTAAAGCCGCTAGATTAGATGCGGTTTATATTTTATTGATGATTGCTTTTGTCTGTATTTTTATGCTGGGGCAAAATGTTTCATTAGTTGCAAAAAATAATTTTGTGCTTCATGATTATGCGGTTCGTCCAATTTCATTGCCGTTGAGCCAAGCTATTTTTGGATTAGATAATCAAAGCGCTTCCTCCTGGTATGAAATTTTTTGGTGGGCGCATATAGTTTTGGTATTTGGATTTTTAAATTATTTACCTTACTCAAAACATTTACACGTAATTACTTCAATACCAAATACTTTTTTTGCAAATCTTCCTGAAAAAAGAAATGTTTTAAAACCTTTAAATTTAGAAGATGAAAATATAGAAGTTTTCGGCGCGGCGGATATTGAACATTTATCATGGAAGCAAATTTTAGATGGATATTCATGCACGGAATGCGGTAGATGCACTGCGGCTTGTCCCGCTGCAACTGTTGGAAAATCATTATCTCCCAGAAAAATAATTGTCGATATTAGAAAGCGCACAGAAGAGAAAGGACCTTTGCTTGCGGAAGGGAAAACCGACGAAGAAATTTTTGGCAAAACATTAGTTCATGATTATATAACTGATAAAGAATTGTGGCAATGCACAACCTGCGCCGCTTGTGTGCAAGAGTGTCCGGTGATGATTGAACATTTAGATTCTATTTCTGATTTGAGGAGAAACCTCGTACTAACTGAATCACAGTTTCCTTCAAATTTAAATAGTGTTTTTAAAAGTATCGAAACGAATTTTACGCCCTGGGCATTTAACCAAGCTGACCGCGCCAATTGGGCTGAAGGCTTAAACATCAAAACTATGGCGGAAGATTCAAACGGTGAAATATTATTTTGGGTGGGATGCGCAGGCTCGTTTGATAATCGATATAAAAAAGTAACTCAATCATTTGCAAAATTAATGCAGAAAGCCGGAGTGAATTTTAGAATTTTAGGAACGGAAGAAAAATGCAACGGCGACACAGCCAGAAGATTGGGAAATGAATATCTTGCCCAAATGATGATGCAGGAAAATATAGAAACCTTAAATAATTATAACGTTAAAAAAATAGTTACCGCTTGCCCTCACTGTTTTCATTCACTCGGAAATGAATATAAGCAGTTTGGCGGAAATTTTGAAGTTATGCATCATACTCAAATGATTGATGAACTTTTAAGCAAAAATAAAATAAAATTAAAGGATACTTCCGAAACAAAAAAAATAAATGTAACTTATCACGATTCTTGTTATCTTGGCAGATACAATGATGTTTATGAACCGCCCCGGGAATCTTTAACCAAAGTAGATAGTTTAAACTTAATCGAAATGGATCGGAACAAAAGCAAAGGATTTTGCTGCGGCGCCGGCGGTGGAAGAATGTTTTTGGAAGACGAGGAAGGCGGAAAAATTAATGTTGAACGAACTCGCGAAGCCTTGGAAACAAACGCTGAAACTATTGCTTCAGCATGTCCGTTTTGTATGACGATGATGACGGACGGAGTTAAACATTTTGAAAAAACAGACGAAGTTGCAGTAAAGGATATTGCAGAAATTATTTTTGAGAACTCACTTTAATCAATTAAATATCTATCAACAAATTTAGGAGGTGTTTTATGAAAAATCTTGAAGATCTAATGCAAACTGTTAGAGGTTTGGAAACTGATTTCCAAAAATTCTACGAGAAAGGACAAGCTGCCGCTGGTACAAGGCTACGCAAAGGCTTAAGCGAATTAAGAAAAGTTGCACAGGATATGAGAAAAGATGTACAGGATGTTAAAACTCAAAGAAAAGCGGATAAACAAGGCTAAACCGTTTTAACGTTTGCAAGAAGATTGAGGCTGAATCAAAATTGATTCAGCCTTTTTATTTCAAATGCATTTTATTAATCTGAAATTTTTAATTTGAAGAATTATAAATTTATAATATCTAAAATATTATTAGCTGCTGCTTTTTTACTTATTTCTTTCATCTCAACTTACTGCGGAAAAGAAATAAATGCGCAGGAGGAAATTAATGTTAAAAACGCAGATACAATTAATATTTCCGTAGTGGGAGATTTAATGTGTCATTCCGTTCAATTTAATTATGCAAGAGTTGGAAAAGATTCTTTTGATTTCAATCCTGTTTATAGAGAAGTAAAAAAATATTTTAGCGAGTCGGATTTTGTTTTAGGCAACCTCGAAACAGTTACAGCAGGGAAATCAAAAGCATATTCTGGTTATCCCTTTTTTAATTCCCCGGATGAATTTATTGAAGCTCTTGCAAATTCCGGTTTTGATTTATTGAGCGCTTCAAATAACCACGCTTTGGATCAAGGCGAGGATGGTATCCGTCGAACTATTGCACAACTCGTTAAAAATAATATTGCATACAACGGAACTTTTGTAAGTCAGCGGGACCGCGATTCCATTCGGGTATTTAATATTAAAGGAATTAAGATTGCTTTTTTAGCATACACTTACGGAACGAACGGAATTCCGATTCCCAAAGGTAAATCTTATCTAATAAATTTGATTGATTATGAAAAAATTCATAATGATATAAAATCAGCAAAGCTAAAAAAGGTTGATCTCACTCTTGTACATTTTCATTTTGGCGATGAATATAAACGCGAACCCACTAAGTATCAGTTAAGCGTTGTGGATTCAACAATTAGATTTGGAGCTGATATAATTATCGGCGGTCATCCGCATGTGCTGGAACCAGTTAAATTTTATAAATCAAATTCCAATGGATTCGATTCTGCTTTTGTTGCTTATTCGATGGGCAATTTTATTTCAAATCAACGATGGCGTTATTCTGACGCCGGGATAATTTTAAATTTGAAAATTATAAAAAACCTAGCGACCGATTCATTATTTCTTTCTGAAGTCAATTATATTCCCACCTATGTTTTTAAAGGTGAAACGGAAAATGGCAGAGAATATATTATTCTCCCAAGCGAGATTGCTTTTAAAGATTCTCTTCCTGAATATTTAACTAAAAAAGATATTGCCGCAATGAAGGAATCATTTTATGACGCCAATGAAATTCTTACCAAATATTCAAATCGAATGAAATTAAAAAGCTTACATAAGCAAGTTCATCAAAAGAAAAGGTCACATTAAACATTCCTAAAATTTATGAATTATATTAATCACAACGCCGTTAAAAATATAAATCAATATAAGTAGAATCATTATATTTGAAATTCACTTTCAAAGAATTTAGAGGATGGAGTTTTAAACTTGGCATATAAAATAACGCTAATTCCTGGCGACGGAATTGGACCGGAAATAACGAAAGCCACAACGCATATAATTGAAAAGTCGGGCGTTGATATTGAATGGGATGTAGTGGAAGCCGGATTAACAACTTTAGAAAAATATCACGACCCTCTTCCGCAGAATGTTTTGGATTCAATTGACAAAAATAAAATTGTTTTAAAAGGTCCATTAACAACTCCGGTTGGTAAAGGATTCCGAAGCGTGAACGTTGCTTTGAGAAAAGAGTTTGAACTTTACGTAAACCAGCGTCCCGCAAAAACTTTTAAAGGAATTAAATCCCTCTACTTTGACCATATTGATATAATAATTTTTAGAGAAAATCTAGAAGAGTTTTATTCGGGAGTCGAACATTATATTGATAGCGCCCGCTCTGCAGCGGAAACTATTGGTATCATTACTAAAAAAGGATCTGAAAGAATTATTCGTTATGCTTTTGAATACGCAAGAAAGCACAATAGAAAAAAAATAACTTTAGTTCATAAAGCAAATATTTTAAAATTTACTGGCGGACTTTTTTTGGATGTTGGAAACGAAGTCGCAAAAGATTTTCCTGAAATTGAATACTCCGATAAAATAGTTGATAACATGGCTATGCAGATGGTTATGAATCCATATCAATTTGACTGCATTGTTACAACAAATTTATTCGGAGATATTTTATCCGATTTAGCTTCGGGCTTAGTTGGAGGATTAGGAATGGCGCCGGGGGCAAATATTGGTTACGATGTTGCAATGTTTGAAGCCGTTCACGGATCAGCGCCGGATATTGCCGGGCAAAATATTGCAAATCCCTCCGCTCAAATTTTAGCTTCAGTGATGATGTTGGAATATATCGGTGAAACTTCAGCGGCAAATAAAATCGAAAGCGCAGTTGCAAAAGTTATTGAAAAAGGGGAGAGGGTTACAAAAGATATAAATAAAAATAATTTTGTCAGCACGCAAGAATTTGCGGACGCCGTTATTGACGAAATGGAGAAATAATATTGAGTAAAAAGACGCCGCTATTTTTAATATTTCTAACCGTCTTTATTGATCTTTTAGGATTTGGAATTTTAATTCCCATCCTTCCCACATTTGCTACAAAAGAATTGGGAGTTGATGAAACTGCAATCGGAATTGCTATTGCAATTTATTCATTTGTACAATTTATTTTTAATCCTATATTCGGAAAGCTATCTGATAAGCACGGAAGAAAACCAATAATTGTAATTTGCCTGCTATTAAACGCCGCCGGGTATATAATTTTTGCGTTTACGCATACCTATTTAATTTTACTTATTTCCCGGGTCGTTGCTGGCGTTGGCGGAAGCAGCATAGGCGTTGCTCAGGCTTACATAGCCGATGTTACAACTAAAAAAGACCGTTCAAAAGGGATGGGTTTAATTGGAGCCGCTTTTGGATTAGGATTTGTATTTGGTCCTTTAATGGGCGGGATACTATCAAAATTTGGTTATGATGTTACAGGATTTGCCAGCGCCGGATTTTCATTTCTTGCATTTTTATCTACCATTTTCTTTTTACCTGAATCGCATCAAAATATTAATAAACAATTGAAAATTGAAAAGAAAATTCTTGATATTAATTCGATGAAAAAAATATTTCAAAAGCCAGATATTGGAATATTAATAATCTTATTTTTTATACTAACATTTTCAGTCGCAAATATTTATGGAACTTTCGCATTACTCGGCTACAAAGTTTATGGATTTACGGATTTGCAGAATGGATATGTTTTTGGAATTGTTGGATTGGTGGGCGCTCTTGTGCAGGGAGGATTGATCCGTGTTTTTTCCAAATATATATCGGATTTAAAGTTGTTAATTTATGGATCAATTTTTATGATGATAGGATTAGCGCTTCTTCCATACGGAGGAAATTTTTTAGGCTTAGCAATTTTTACAGTTATACTTTCTCTCGGCACTGGAATTCTTCAACCAACATTACTGAGCCTTGTTTCAAAAGTTACAACTGATAAAGAGCAGGGAATTACATTAGGCGTTAATCAATCACTATCTGCTTTTGCAAGGGTTCTCGGTCCTTTGTGGGGCGGATTTGCATTTGAATTTTTAGGTTATTCTTTTCCTTTTTTAACGGGCGCGGCTTTTACAGGATTGATTTTAATAATTTCATTAACCTATCTTCCCAAAAAAATTAAAGTTGAAGAAAGCGAAATATCTGCTTAAATTATTTCAATAAAAATTTTAATAATTATGTTTGAAGTCGGAAATATTAAAATAGATAAGGCAATTCTTTTAGCTCCAATGGAAGATGTAACGGATATTTCATTTAGGCTAATTTGCAAAGAACTCGGCGCTGACGTGGTTTACACCGAATTTGTTAACTCCGAAGGATTGATACGGTCATCTGTAAAGACTCATAAAAAGTTAAAGATAATTGAAAAAGAAAGACCGGTCGGCATTCAAATCTACGGCGGCAATATTGAATCTATGGTTGGGGGAGCTAAAATTGCTGAAGCTGAGAATCCTGATTTAATAGATATCAACGCTGGCTGCTGGGTTAAAAATGTTGTGGGCGCCGGCGCCGGCTCAGCTTTGTTAAAGGATCCGCCGTATATGCAAAAGCTGGTTAAAGAAGTTGTGGATAATGTTGCGCTGCCGGTTACTGTCAAAACCCGGCTTGGGTGGGACAATGACAGCATTCAAATACTTGAAGTAGCAAAAAGATTGGAAGATGTGGGAGCAAAGGCATTAACAATTCATTGCCGAACACGCGCTATGGGGCATAAGGGCGAAGCTGCCTGGGAATGGATTCCCAAAATAAAAGATGTCGTTAAGATTCCAGTTGTTTTGAATGGAAATGTATTAAACGCCGAAGATGTAAAGCGCGCATTTGAAGAAACCAACGCAGACGCTGTTATGATTGCGCGCGGAGCAATTGGAAATCCCTGGATATTTAAAGAAGCTAAAGAACTGCTGCAAAATGGTATTATATTTTCTGCTATAAATGAAGAAACGAAGATAAAAACTTGTTTAAGACATTTGCAGATTGCCACCGAAATAAAAGGGGAGCGCAGGGCTGTAATTGAACATAGAAAATTTTATTCGGGATATTTAAAAGCTCTACCGAATGTTTCTCAAATTAGAAAAGCTTTAATGGCTGAAGTAGAATATAATTTAGTTGAAGACATTCTTTTAAAATATCTCGAAGAGCTTTTGAATATGAATATAGAAGTTTAAAATATTATTCCACTATTTAGTAATAATTCTTCCAAAGACTTATCATCAAAATGATTAAAATAAAATTAGAAGATAAAATAGCAATCCTCACTTTAAACAGACCTGAAAAAAGAAATTCGCTTCATCCAATTTTAATAAAGCAATTCAAAGAAAAATTATGGGAGCTAAAAGAAAATGATAACTGCCGCGTTTTAATTATTACAGGCGAAGGCGGCAGCTTTTGCGCCGGCGCTGATTTAAAATATTTAAATGAGTTAAAAGACTTCTCGGTAATTGAAAACGAAATTGATTCCGAAACTTTAGCTGAATTATTTTTAGAAATCTATAAATTTCCAAAGCCCACTATTGCCGCAGTCAACGGTCCCGCAATAGCCGGCGGATGCGGCGTTGCAACCTCATGTGATTTTATAGTTGCTAATGATAATTCTAAATTTGGATATACGGAAGTTAAAATAGGATTTATTCCCGCAATAGTTTCTATTTTCTTGATTAAAAAAATAGGGGAGGGAATTGCAAAGCAGCTATTAATGACCGGCGAAATAATATCGGGCAAAAGAGCTTTTGAAATAGGTTTGGCGAATTATTTTGCTGATGATGTAATATCTGAATCAATTAATCTTGCAAAAAAAATAAAAAGTAATTCTCAAATAAGTTTACAGCTAACCAAAAGGATGATTGATAAAATGTCTCAATTAAGCGTTGAACAAGCGGTTGATTACTGCGTCCATCTCAATTCAATCAGCCGTACGAGCGACGATTTTAAAAAAGGGTTAAATAATTTTCTAAATAAAAAATAAGGATAAGAATGGCTGAAGACCTTAAAAAGTATATCCGAAGTATAAAAGATTTTCCAAAGGAAGGAATTGTTTTTAGAGATATAACTACATTATTAAAAAATCCCGTTTCATTAAAATTAACGCTTCATCAATTATATGAAAATTGCAAAAATTTGGATATAACAAAAGTTATAGGAATTGAATCCCGCGGATTTATTTTCGGAGCAATGCTCGCAGAAAAATTGGATTCGGGATTCGTGCCTATACGTAAACCCGGAAAATTACCTGCTCCAACCGAAACAGAATCATACTTATTAGAATATGGAAGCGACACAATTGAAATTCATAAAGACGCTATTGAGGAAGGGGATAAAGTCTTGATTCACGATGATTTGCTTGCAACCGGAGGAACTGCTAAAGCGGCAATCAAAGTTGTGGAAAAGTTGGGAGGTAAAGTTTTGCAACTTTCTTTTATAATTGAACTTAGCTTTTTGAATGGAAGAAGATTGTTATCAGATTATAGTGTTAAATCTTTAGTTGATTATGAGGATGAAAATTAGCCAGGCATGACCATTTTAACAAAATGCCGGAGTTTTAATCCGGCATTAAATAATTTCAATAATTGATTTTAATTATTTTGCATTTTTATAATTGTTAGAAACTTCATCCCAGTTAATAACGTTCCACCAATTTTCAACATAGTCAGGTCTTTTATTTTGATATTTGAGATAGTACGCATGCTCCCACACATCCAAACCAAGAATCGGCGTACCTTTTTTTTCAGCCACATCCATTAATGGATTATCCTGATTTGGCGTTGAAGTAATTTCGAGTTTGCCGTTATTTAAAATTAACCAAGCCCAGCCGGATCCGAATCTTGTTGCGGCGGCTGAGCCAAATTGTTTTTTAAATTCTTCAAATGAACCAAAGGAATCGTTAATAGCTTGCTCAATATCTCCTTTGGGGAATCCTCCGCCATCTTTTTTCATAATCTTCCAAAACAACGAATGATTGTAATGTCCGCCGCCGTTATTGCGAACTGCAACTGGATGCTTTGAAACATTCTTTAAAATGTCTTCAATTGATTTTCCTTCCAGTTCCGTTCCTTCAATGGCTTTATTTAGATTTGTAACATAACCATTGTGGTGTTTCGTATGATGTATTTCCATAGTTTGCTTATCAATGTATGGTTCCAATGCATCGTATTCATAGGGTAATTTAGGCAATTCAAATTTTCCCATTATTTTAGTCCTCCTTTAGAGTAGTTTTTATGAATTAAAATATCGCGCAAATAAATTAAGTTTTAATGAAATGTTAATCGCGGTATTTATTTTTTGTTTTTTTTTACACGCCGAAAGACTCCCCGCAGCCGCAACTTTTAACAGCGTTTGGATTATTAAAAACGAATCCCTTTCCGTTAAGCCCATCGCTAAAATCAAGCTCCGTGCCGCTTAAATAGAATAAACTTTTACCGTCAACAAATAATTTAACGTCGCCGTTTTCTATTATGGTGTCGCCTTCATTTTGTACGGCGTCAAAACCTAAGGTGTACGTTAGCCCTGAACAGCCGCCGCCTTTAACGCCAACTCTAAGTCCATATGATTCAGGAATATTATTTTCGTTTTTAATTTTTTTTACTTCTGCTGAAGCCTTTTCTGTTACTTTTATTTCAGTGTCAAATTGAACATTGGACATAATTACATTTCCTTTTTTGTATTCTTAATAAAATAAAAATATGGTTTTAAAATCAAAATTGTTTTGCTAAAAATCTTGCTATAAAGGATCGCCTGGTACAGCCGTCACAAATTCAGGGTAATTTATTTTCCATCCGAGTCTGTTAACTCTTATAAAAATATTTTCATCTTCTAAAAACTTAGAAAGTTTATTCGCCACTTTTTCTGCTTGAGGATAGCTTATTTCAACATCTTTTGTTTCTAAATATTTTTTCACGCCGTAGTGAAAATCTCTAAAGAAAAAATTTGAGTTATGAAATAGAGGATATTTTGCTTTTAGAAAATTTAAAAACAATTGATATTCATTTTTTATCACATTAAAATATTGATTATTTTTTTCTTCCATTATTTTCTCACGAAATTGTTTGTAAATTATTGATTAATCTTTGAGGAGATTCATTCCTTATTTTTATTACTTCTTCGCTTATTCTTTCTATTACAAAATCTATTTCTTCTTCGGCGTTAAATCTCCCGAGTCCAAATCTTATTGACGATGACGCGCGTTCATTGCTAAAGCCCATTTCTTTTAAAACGTGACTTGATTTTAAAGAAGCGGATGAGCAAGCGGCTCCGGTTGATACGGCAATTTCTCTTAAGTTCATAATTAAATTTTCAGCTTTAACATCTTCAAAACTAATATTAAGATTATTAGGCAGCCGGTTATTCATTGAGCCGTTTATTTGAACGCCTTCTAAATTATTTTGTAACCCAATTAATAATTTATCTCTTAAGATTTTTATACGACGAATTTCATTTTCATAATTATCATTCAATAGTTGAATCGCTTTTCCGAAACCAACAATTGCGGGAACATTTAAAGTTCCCGAACGCAAATTATTTTCCTGTCCGCCGCCCAATATTTGTGGAGTAATTTTTATGCGCGGTGATTTTTTCTTAAGAAATAATACCCCTATTCCTTTTGGTCCATAAATTTTATGGGCTGAAAAAGAAACTAAATTAACTTGATTATCATTAACATTAAATTCTATTTTGCCGATTGCTTGCGCGGCGTCGGTATGAAATAAAATATTTTTCTCAGCGCATATTTTGCCGATTGCTTTAATATTATTTAATGATCCAATTTCGTTGTTAGCGGTCATTATTGAAACAAGTATAGTTTCTTTCTTTATACTTTTTTCCAACAAATTAATATCGAGCGATCCTTCACTGTCAACAGGGAGATAAGTTATCTCAAATCCATGCTGCTCTAAATATTTAAGTGAATCCAAAACCGCGCTGTGTTCAATTGAAGTTGTGATTATATGATTACCTTTAGAACGGTAACTTAACGCAGTTCCGAAGTGGGCTAAATTTATTGATTCAGTTGATCCGCTGGTAAAAATTATTTCATCTTTTCCGGCGCCGATAAAATCAGCGATAATTTTTCTAGAATGATCGACCGCGCTTTTTGCTTCCCATCCAAACGAATGATTACCGCTTGAGGCATTCCCGAACTTATCCATAAAATACGGCTTCATTGCTTCAAACACTTTGGGATCAAGCTTAGTTGTCGAATGATTATCCAAATAAATTGGCAAATTCAATTTAGGCATCATCAAATTTTGAAATAGAAAATAAATATTTAAGCGTGGAAACTTTATTCAAAACTAACCAAAAATGACCCCAAAAATCAATGTGAATAGTAAGGGTTGTGAAGAATGATATGAAGTTTTATTTTAAAATAATCATTTTTTTGACTATCGTGTTAAAGGCTTCAAGTCTATAAAAATAAATTCCCGACGCCAAATTAGAAGAATCAAATTCAACTTGGTACAAGCCTTTTTCCTGATTTACATCAACGAGAACTTTTAATTCGCGCCCTAGCAAGTCATAAATTGCCAGCTTAACTTTATGATATGCAAGCAGCTCATAAGTTATTGTAGTTTTTGGATTGAATGGATTAGGATAGTTTTGATATAAAATATCATAGTTTACAGGAGCAAAAAAAGTTTCTTTGCTAAAACTAACATCTTCAATCTTTTTTACATTTGCCCAAACATCATAGCCTGTTCCACCGTTTTTGTTGCTATCAAAAGTAAAAATTAATTTATTCTGAAATATATCTGCGCTGTTAATTTCGTTATTTTCTTCATAAGGGGGATTGATATAATCATAGGTATAAAGATTAAATAATTCTGTCTTACGTTTATTATCGTTTGCAAAAAATCCTAAAACATTAGAAGAAGAATTATAAGTAATAAAAACTTTTTGGTTATTGAATACTGCAATATTTGCTTGCAGAGGCGCGCCTCCATTGGTATAAAATAGATTTTCAAAAGTATATTCCTTATCAAAATTATATTTTCTCTTTAAATGAATTGTATTATAACGCTGATATAAGAATACGAAGTTTTTGTTTTCATTTTGACAATGAAAATTATACAAATCATACCCGGCGCTGTCAATTATAAATATCTGAGAAGTTGATTTCCCAATTTCATCAAAAAAATTGCCCTTAACTTTATTGTCATACAAGTTTGTTTCAAAATTATATTCTTTCCAAACGGCAAAAATATTAAATGAAGAATCAATTGAAATGGCAAATTGATTGTAGCTGTATGGCGATTTACTTTTAATAAAATTGTTTAATGTAGTTAATGGCGTAAAATCTTTGTTGTATTTTTTCAAGTATGCGCCATAACGATTATACCAGCAAAGCAGAATATCATCGTTGGAATTAATATTCATCGCAATGTTGAATGGCGAGTAATAATTATCATATTTAACCCATCGATTTTTCCCAAGTTTTTTGCCGGATGTTGATATAGGCTGGATATAAATATTTGGATAGTTATTATTTGCTGAACCGCCAAAGGCAATAACAAAAGTGCCGTCAGAAAGGCATTGGATTTTCTTATCATTAAAACTCGCGCTGTCATTCACTTGGATATTTTCGCCAACCGGATTAAAATCTTTATCATAAACTTGTGCATATAAATCTTTATTCCCATTTCTGCCATCTTCCCAAATAATTATTGACTCTCCTTTATTATTAAACTTAACAGTAGAGTTCCTTTGCGAGGAGCTTCCATAGTCATCATTTATTTTGGCGGCAATACCAACCGGCGCAAGCATAGTATCAAATTTCTGAAGATAAATATTTTGATCGGTCCTTTGATAAACCTGGGGAGCGACATAGAAATGATTCTTGTACACATTCATTAATCCCGCAGTGTAATAATAAAATTGATTTTCCAAATTAAACTTAACTCTAATCGTATCGCCAATAAATTCGCCTGATGATTTTAACTTTTGAAAATATTCAACTCCATTATTTTGAAAGAGCAGATAAAAAGTACTGTCCTTATCCGAAGAAAGGTTTAGGGAATTCCAATTTCCTGACACACTATTGTATAATGAAATATCAGCAGATATAAAATTATTTAGATAGAAAATATTTGCGCCAATTCTATCTGTTTGAAGATATTTGGGATAGTTATCCCACGTAATTAAGAAATGACCATCGTCTGTTGAAACCACTTGAGGAAAATATTTATCTGAGCTGTCGCTTAGATTGCTAACAATTCTATTGTCTCCAAATTTTTCTCCAGCGTTATTTAGCATTTGTAAATAGATATCCGAAATATTATCAGTTCCTGACGAACTCCATGTAATGCAATAATTCCCTTTGCCGTCAATTGCAATATGTTTTCCTTGTCCTATGCTTGTGGGTCCGTAATCTGGAGAATTAATTAAAATTTCTGAAGTTAGGGGAATGCAAAAAGAATCGAACAGCCTTGCATATAATTGATATTGCCAATCTCCTTTTTCGGACGCCCACATAACCATAAATGAACCATCTTCATTCATGGCAGCGGAGGGTTCCATAGTGTTTGTCCCGCGTGTATAGTTAACAATTACCGGTTCGCCTATTTCCCGACCATCTTTTGTATATTTTTGAGCAGCTGCGTAATTAAAATCTTGAAGCCAAGTAATAATGAAATCACCATTCCTATTTGCCGCGATAAATGGGGCATTATTTCCGGTAATTTTATTTTTATTTACTTTAAAATTTATCCCTATCTTTTCATCATTGTTATTATAGAATTGTGCGTAAATATCTTTTACGCCGTTGCGAAAATCCAACCACGCAAAAGCATAATTACCGTTTCCATCAATTGCAGAGCTAACGCTGTATTGATCTGCCCCGTAATCTCCATCCAAAGAATTAACCATAAAATCATTTTTTAAAGAGGGAATATTCATTGTGTCGCGATTTAATTCTTCGGATGAAAATGTTTTTTGGAATCCGGTAAAATTGTCGGCTGCTACTGAAGGGTTATCCGGGTTTAATTGAAAATTATTAAAATATATTCCATTCTTTTCTATTACTTGAGGATAAGAAATAGATATAAATATGAACGTAATTGTAAAAGAGATTATTTTAAAAATATTCTTATTCATAAATTACCCCTAAGATTTTTTTTATGTGTAATTAGCATTTTTAATTAAAAATAAAAATTCACACCTATTCCAATGCGAGTTATAAAGTCTGCTTTTTTATAATCAATTGTACTGGTATAAGTTTCGTAATCTGATACCTGTCTTGAATCATATTTAGCTTTTATGCTCGAATAAATAAAACGAATATTTGATGTTAGTGAAAGCGATTCATTAAAAAAATACTCTGCGCCAAATCCGATATTAAAATGAAAGGGAGAGTTAGCATCCTCAACAAATTCCGTTAAATTATCTTCAATTACATATGAAGGCGGCGGATTTTGAAATAAAGGTTTACTCTCTTGATCTGCCGAGGCAAATTTTTTCCCAAATCCTAATAAAGCATATATGCTTACTTTTTCCTGCAATAGAGGTTTGAAATAATATTTAATACCTAAATTAATATCAATAAGCGCTAAATTTTCTTTGGTTAAATTTCCATTATCGTATTCAGTAATATTAGTAGTTCTGCTATGACTTTCATCTCTTCTTTCATAATTTGATGAATTATAATTTACATCTAAAGTCAATCTCAGTGAGTTAGACACGGCAAATGACAACTGCGCTTCCATATTAATTTCATTGTCTGATAAGCCATAAGGTTCAAATGTGTAGGGCGGATAATGAGAAGAAATAATAGTATAAATTTTTCCGGAATAATAAGGGATATATAAAACTCCGAAAGACCATTCATTATTTTTTGTTTGATCAAAATCTATATCATTTTTGGCTACTTGCTGCGGAAGTTTGGGCAAAGGATAAGATAATCTTAATTCTTCTTCTTTGGCTAATTTATTGTCTTTAATTATTTGAAATCTTTCATTTACAAATTTTTGCAGCTGACTTAAATTTTTTGTAAACCCGCTGCTTGTTGAATAGACTGTCCCATGATTTTCTAATAATATTTTCTCAATAGCATTTACAACGGTTGATTGAGTTATCTCATTAGCATAGATAAATTCTACTTTGGTTTCATTAATGTCTGTAAATAGGCATGGATATGATTTGTCGCTTAACAGGTATAGAGTATCAGGATATTGAGTTTGGGCAAAAACAGGAATTGAACAGAGAAAAATGATTAGAGTTTTCATGGTAACCCCTTAATAATAATTTATTAATAAATGTGTTTAAATGAAAATTAGGAAAGTGAAGGAATGACTCGTTTGTAAAGTTGTAATATTTTAAAATATTAATTTTGAGAATTAAAAGAATGGATGTAGAAAAATATAATATACTCTTAGTTTTCAAAAGTAAAACCTGAATCAGAAGAACATGCTTCCCGCTTAAATAAAGTAAAAAGACATTAAATGTACAATTGAAAATAGCAAATAATAATTCTTAATAGAAAGAGTAAAAATTGAGTACTAACATTTAAATGATTGAATAGTTGAATGAATGAATATTTCTAAAATCCCAAAATTGCGATTGAATTTTTTGCAAGTTCAATTAAAGGGGTGAAGTATATTCCAAATACTAAAACCGGCGTGAGTAAAGCAGCTAAAACTATAGTGCTGCCAAGCGGAGTAGGGAAGGCGGGAATTTCTTTTTCCCCTTGTTGTATAAATAAATTTTTAAGCACTCTTATATAATAATAAAGCGAAACTACCGTGTTCAATAAAGCTATAATTGCAACGGTTATCATTTTGGCATCCACTAATGCCATGAATAAATACAGCTTCGCAATAAAGCCGGCGGTAGGGGGTAAGCCCGTTAATGAAACGAGAAATATCGCCAATGAAATTCCCAAAAACGGCGCTGAATATCCCAAGCCTTTATAGTCATCTAAATCTTCGCTGCCGATTTTATTGGCTATAAGCATAACAACGTAAAAAGCTCCAAGATTCATAAATGCATAAACGGCAAAGTAAATTAATATGGCAATTAAACCTTGGTTGGACATTACTGTCAATCCTAACAAAAGATAACCTGCATGGGCAATGCTTGAATAAGCTAAAAGCCGTTTCATATTATTTTGCCAAAGGGCGGCAAAATTACCAAGCGTCATAGTTAAAATAGAAATCAGAATTAAAAATGATTTCCAATCAATTACATTAATTAATTCCCAGTAGCCGTCTGCGCTGACAGATTTAACAAATGTTACTTTTATAAATCTTATTAATAAAGCAAAACCGGCAGCCTTGCTTGCGATTGAAAGATAGGCGGTGATGGTGATTGGCGCGCCTTCGTAAACATCCGGAGTCCAAAAATGAAAAGGAGCGGCGGATATTTTATATCCAATTCCGGCAAAAATAAAAATGCCAGCTAATATAAAAGTTAAACTTTGAAATTGCGGCGCTTGTATTAATGAGTTTATTTCATAAATATTTGTGCTGCCTGTAAGTCCGTATATAATTGAAATACCGAATAACATAATGCCGGAAGAAACTCCGCCGTAAATAATATACTTTAAAGATGCCTCGCTGTTTCTCAAAGTTTTTTTAGTGAATCCGGCTAATACGTAGGATGATAATGAAACTAATTCTAAGGAAAGATAAATTAAAACTAAATCGGCGGAAGAAATCATAAAAAACATACCGAGAATCATTCCGAAGATTAGCGCGTAATATTCACCGTGTCTTTCAAACACGGATTTTATTTCATCGGAAGAAAGAGAGAAAAATATTAATAAGAATGAAGCAAATAATACTATGGTTTTAAAAAAGCGCCAAGCGCGTCAACGCTGACCAGACCATTGCTGCCGCCGGAAACAGAAGCAAAAGTATTATAATCATATTGCGCGATTACAAAAATTGCAGTGATTATCAATCCAGCCAAAGAAATGTAGGGAAGGAGTTTTTTATTTTTCGCCATTATCAAATCAACAATAACTATAAGAGCTAAAGTAATTGAAATTGCAATTTCCGGTTTGAATAAATAAAGACTGTCGGTTATATAATTTAAATTGAGATCCACTTTGTTAAATAATTATTTTCAAAAATTTATCTTAAATAATCTTCCTAAAAACTTCCGATTGAACTAAAGAAAGATTGTGATTTAATTAAGAAGTCAACCATAGTATTTACCGAAGTATTCATCAAGTTTAACATTGCCGCTGGATAAACTCCTAAGAAAAGAACTACAAGACCTAAAGGAACAAGCATAAAATATTCGCGCATTGTTAAATCGGGAAGAGCGTTCCATTTTTCATTTAACTTGCCGAGATAAATTCTCTGCAGCGTCCACAGCATATATCCCGCGCCGAGTAAAATTCCGAGAGTAGAAATGATTGCAATAACTCTAATCTCTTCATATCCAAATGCGCCTAAAAATACAAACGCTTCAGAAATAAATCCGCTTAATCCGGGTAAACCAATTGCGGCAAAAAATGCGAAAGTAGTAAAGCTGGAGTATATCGGCATCTGCGTAGCCAATCCCCCAAAGTCATCAATGCCCCGTGTATGTGCGCGGTCATAAATAACTCCCACAATAATAAAGAGCATCGCGGTGATTGTACCGTGATTGAACATCTGTAAAACCGCGCCGGAAATTCCCATTGTATTCAGCGCCGCCATTCCGAGCAGCACAAAACCCATGTGCGAAACAGATGAATAAGCAATTAGCTTTTTAAAATCTTTCTGAGCCATTGCGCATAGCGCGCCGTAAATAATATTTATCATTCCAAATAAAGCAATGTACCAGGCTAAATCTTTAGTAATTTCCGGGAACATCGGATAACAAATTCTTAAAATTCCATAAGTACCCATCTTTAAAAGAACGCCTGCAAGTATAACGCTTATGGCTGTTGGAGCCTCAACGTGGGCATCGGGAAGCCAGGTGTGAAAGGGAAACATGGGTATTTTAATTGCGAATCCCACAAACAAAGCTAAGAAGGCGTACAATCTAAAATTATTTGGATTGAGCGGAGATAAAATTCCCGTTGCTATATAGTTGCTCGAATTCATCAACTCAAGCATATTGAATGTAAAAACTCTCGATCCATCCGCCAAGGTTTCCATCGAACTAAAGTAAAGACCTATTATCGCAAGCAGAATAAAAATACTTCCGAGCAATGTATAAAGAAAAAATTTGATTGCGGCATATTCGCGTCTTGGTCCGCCCCAAATTCCAATTAAGAAGTACATTGGCAGAAGCATTAATTCCCAGAAGATGTAGAATAAGAAAAAGTCGAGCGCCACAAAAACGCCCATCATTCCGGTATCGAGCAGAAGAAATAAAGCGAAGTAGCCTTTTATTGATTTTGAAATATTCCACGATGCGAGCGTCGCTACAAAAGTAATTAGCGCTGTAAGAAAAACTAACGGTACGCTTATTCCATCAACGCCGATAAAGTAATCAATTTTAATTCTTCCAATCCACGACATTCCGGCAATATCAATCCATCTAAATTTTTCAATAAACTGGAACGAGCTTTCATCAAAAATTCCTCCTTTAGCATAGTTAAAGTAAAATAGAATTAAACCCGAAAGCAGCAATTGAATTGCCGTTATAATCAAAGTTAAATTCTTTATTACTTTCTCTTGCGTTTTGGGAATGAATAAAATTAAAATCATTCCAATGACGGGAAGAAATGTTATTAGCGATAAAATGGGAAAATTTTCCATACACTACCTAAAAAGTCTTAAATAAAAATAAAAGTATTACTAAAGAGAATATTACAAACACCAAATACGTTTGAACTTTTCCAGTTTGAAATCTTCTAAAAATCAAACCAAAAAAACCGCTTAAATAGGCCATAAAGTTTACGAGCCCGTCAACAACAATTGAATCAAACGAGCCGCTGAAACGGGAGAAGCCGCGCGTTAAAGTTGCAGAAAGATTTACTATTCCATCTACAATTGTATTATCAAACCAAGCGAGAAATTTACTGAGCAAAAGAATTCCCCCGACAAATACCGTATTATAAATTTCATCAAAGTACCATTTGTTATAAGAAAGTTTGTACAAAGGCTTAATTGAATTTGCGAGTTTGTCGGGGTCAAGTTTCTTCCATTGATAAAAGAGAAATGCAAATAAAATTCCGAAGCCAGCCATGGCAAGCGAAAGGAACATTGCGGGATAATGCGCCGCGTGCATTGCGTGTGAATAGGTATGCGAAAAAATAATTTCCTGCGGAATCATTTCTACTTTGCCTTCCGCGGTTGCAATATCTGTCTGCATAAATTTGTAGCGCGCATGTTCGGGAACAGAAATTTCCGGAACCTTAACCCACTTTGATACAAACCATCCGCTTTCAGCGCCGAAAGGATTTGGAGTGTACCAAATAAAAATTGATAGCGACGCTAAAACAACCAGCGGCATTGCCATTGCAAATTTTGATTCGTGGGCATGATCATATTTATGCTGATCTTTTGGCTTTCCGTGAAATGTTAAAATTATTAATCTAAACATATAAAACGCAGTAAGCAGAGCGACAAAAAATCCTACAAAAGGGAAAAACCAATTGCCGGTAAGTGAAGCAAAAGCATAACTGCCGGCAAGTATTCCATCTTTACTCAAAAATCCCGATGTAAGCGGAATACCTGAAATGGCGAGCGAAGCAATTAAAAATGCTGCGTAAGTTATAGGCATTTTTTTTCTAAGTCCGCCCATTTTTGTAATATCCTGCTCATGATGCATAGCATGAATAACAGAACCGGAGCCAAGGAATAAACAGGCTTTAAAAAATGCGTGGGTGATTAAATGGAAAAAGGCAAAAGTATAAGCGCCAACGCCCAACGCCATTACCATATAACCAAGCTGACTTATTGTTGAATAAGCTAAAACTTTTTTAATATCATTTTGAGTTAATGCAATTGTTGCGGGAATGAAAGCTGAAAGCGCGCCGATAGTTGCGATAATTAATAATGCATCGCCGGTAAGCATTGTAAAAATTCTGGTAATAAAATATACGCCGGCGGCAACCATTGTAGCGGCGTGGATTAACGCGCTTACCGGAGTTGGGCCTTCCATTGCATCGGGAAGCCAAACGTGAAGCGGAAATTGCGCCGACTTGCCGATTGCTCCGCAAAACAGCAGCAGCCCAGTAATGGTTAGCCAAACTTCACTATTGAATGGCAAGTTGCCGATTGATATTTGATGAAAAATTTTGTCGAAGGAAAAAGTGTGATACGATGAAAACAAAATTAGAATTCCCGCAAACATTCCGAGATCGCCAATTCGATTTACGATAAAAGCTTTTTTAGCGGCATCGGAGGCAGTTTTCTTTTCAAACCAAAAGCCTATTAAAAGATAGGATGATAAACCGACAAGCTCCCAAAAAATATACATCATTAGAACATTGTGGGTAAGTACAATGCCTGTCATTGAGAAAGTGAAAATTCCGAGATATGCAAAATATCTATTGTATCTTATATCGCCTTTCATATATTCCAGCGAGAAAATATGAACGAGCATGCTTATTAGAAAAACAGTGAAAAGCATTATAACGGAAGTGTTGTCAATTAAAACTCCCAGTTCAATATGCAACGCGCCGATGAATGGAAGGTTTGCGAGATTGATCCATTCAAATTCGGATACAATATCTTTGGAAGGAAAGTAGTTTAATTTTAAAAATAGAACTGTAACCGCCAAAATAAATGAGATGACAATTATAGCGTTTTCAAAGATGAAACCCTTTTTAACTTTTTCTCCCATAAAAATTGTAGCAATAAATCCGAGCAAAGGGAGGAAAAGAATTACTACGGCAAGTTTTATTATTAAAGATTCAGACATATTAATCAATCTTTTAAAGTATCAATTTCATCAACATTAACAGTTGAAAATGTTTTATAAATGTTTAACACAATAGCCAGCGCAATAGCGGCTTCAGCGGCTGCAAGCACTATTACAAATAATGCAACTAGCTGCCCTTGATTTCCAAAGTTTCCAAATTTTGCAAATGCAATAAAATTAATGTTTGCCGAATTAAGAATTAGCTCAATTCCCATTAATACCATAACTGCATTTTTTCGGGTTACAACGCCAAAAAGTCCCAATGCAAATAACACCGTGCTTAAAATTATAAAATGATTTATTCCTATACTCATAATTATTTTCTTGCTATTGAAGCCGCCCCGATTAAAGCTATTAATAATATTACGCCGAGAAGCTCAAACACAACTACATATTCTTGCAGCAATTGCATTCCTAAATTTAATGTGGTTGAAGGAGCCGTAAATGAATCAACCACTTTCCAATTTGTTCCGATTAAAGTCGCGGTTAAAACTCCCCATAAAACACCAACGCCAATAGCCGCCGGAGCTACTTGAATTGTCCCGGTTTTTATTTCAACATTTGTAATTCTATTGGTAAGCATTACGCCGAAAATCATTAAAATTAAAATTCCGCCTACATAAACTATTAGTTGAACAATTGCGACGAAATCAGCGCCGAGCAAAACATAGATACCCGCCACTCCAAAAAAAGTAAACAACAAATAGAAAGCTGAGTAAACTATATTTCGGGTAGTAACTACAAAAAATGCGGACAAAATTGTAATTGCCGCAAATAGATAAAATATTAAATCGTAAGCGCTCATTTTATTATTCTGGTTTTTTTTCTTCAGGATTTTGTTTTTGCGATTCGGCTTTTTTCTTAGCAGCTTCAGCCGCAGCGGCGGCTTTTAGAGCCGCTTTCTCCGCTTCCATTTTAGCGAAGTTATCTTTCTTCTCAACTATTTCATTTGGCGTAAGCGTAACGAAATCGTAAACTAAATCTTTCCTTTGGAATTCTGAAAATTCATAAACGTCGGTCATGTAAATACATTCAGTGGGGCAGGGGAAAACACACAATTGACAGTAACAGCATTTAGCTATATCAATATCAAATTGAGTTACCCAAAGAACTTTCTTTTTTCCGTTTGAAGTTTTGCCGAGGTCTTCTGTCGGCAAACTTTTAACGGTTTCAATAGTTATGCAATTTACCGGACAAGCCCTTGCACATTGATCGCAGCCAATACAATCATCCATATTAACATAAAGGCGGTTTCGTTCTCTTTCGGGTAATTTTAATTTTACTTCAGGATATTGTATTGTAACGGCGGGCTGAAATAGATGTTTAAATGTAACTTTCATCCCAATAAAAACCGGGGCTAATCCATTCCAAATATTTAAGAAATATTGTTTCATTTTATAAAACCGTAATCAATCCTACAATCAATAAATTTACAAAAGCAATTGGTATTAAATATTTCCAGCACAAAGCCATAAGCTGATCAACTCTTAATCTCGGCAAAGTCCATCGCAGCCACATTTGAACGATAACAAAGAAAGTTCCTTTGGCGACAAACCAAAATAATTGTTCGATTGGAATTAGCCAGGGTAAGCCGAGAGTGTTGCCTAGATATCCGAAGGGAGACTGATATCCCCCAAGAAATAATGCCGCAACAACCGCCGACACAGCAAACATATTTGCATATTCAGCAAGGAAAAACATTGCGAATTTCATTCCTGAATATTCAGTATGGTAGCCGGAAACTAATTCAGATTCAGCTTCGGGAATATCAAAAGGAGTTCTGTTTACTTCAGCAAGCGTGCTTATATAAATAATTACAAAGCCGATAATCATCAAAGGAATAAAAGCAAATTTTGCCGCGCCTAAAACCGGACCTCCGAAAATCATCCAATTCCAAAAGTAGCCGGTTTGCATTTCACTTAAAGTATAAAGGTTCATTGTTCCGGTTATCATTACAATTGTAAGCACAACGAGAATCGTGGGAATTTCATAACTAATTATTTGCGCGGCGGAACGCATTGCGCCAAGTAGAGAATATTTATTGTTTGATGACCAGCCCGCCATTAAAATTCCGGCGACAACCAAACCTGATATTCCAATAATAAAAAATATTCCCAGGTCAATGTTTGAACCGATATAAAAACTTGTAAGCGGTATTGCCGCAAATGCCGCATAGCTTCCGGCAAATACTAAAGCCGGCGCAATATTGAAAAGTAATTTATCATTATCTTTGGCGACAATATCTTCTTTCTGAATTAGCTTAAGCAAATCGGCGATGGTTTGAAGGTAGCCATGCCATCCAACTCTCATTGGTCCTAATCTATCCTGCATGTGCGCGGAAACTTTTCTTTCCAGCCAAACTGCAACAAGTACAAAAGGAAGAACAAGTAAGAATAATGGAATGATACTTCCGAGAATAATTGAAATAATTTCGCTGTTTGTAATTCGGTAAAAGAAATCGTAGAGCATCATCTGTCAACTTCTCCTAAAACAATATCAACGCTGCCGAGAATAGTAATTATATCTGCAACCATGTGTCCCTTGCAAAGTTCATCCATAACTCCCAAATTTATAAATGAAGGCGCTCTTACTTTTACACGAAACGGATTTGGTGTTCCGTTGCTAATTATAAAATATCCCAACTCGCCGCGTGGATTTTCAACCCTTGCATAAACTTGTCCCACAGGAGGTTTTATTCTTTTAGGAATAGCTGCAGAAACATCGCCTTCTGGCAGTTGGTCTAAAGCCTGCTCTATTATTTTACAGCTTTCTTCCATTTCAAGTATGCGCACAAAATATCTATCCCAGCTATCGCCTACAGTTCCCATTTCACCTTCGCCAATCGGAATATCAAAATCAAATTTATTGTAAACTGAATACGGATCGTTTTTTCGTAAATCCCATTTCATACCGGACGCTCTAAGCATTGGTCCGGTTATTCCATAATTAATAGCTGTCTCCACGGGAAGTATTCCCACGTTAGCTGTGCGTTCAATGAATATTGAATTGTAGCTGAGGAGTTCGTTGTATTCTTTTATTTGAGGTCTGAAATAATTTATAAATTCTTTTGCGAGTCTTACAAAATCGGGATGCAAATCATGAGACAAGCCGCCGACCCAAATGTAATTGTAAAGAAGTCTGGCGCCGCAGGTAATTTCAAACAGCGTTAAAATTTTTTCTCTATCTCTAAAAGCAAAAAGGAAAGGAGTAAAAGCGCCGATATCAGCGCCGTAAGTTCCGAAAGCAACTAAGTGGGAAGCTATTCTTTGCAGTTCTCCCATTATTACTCTTATATATTCAACGCGTTCGGGAACTTCTATTCCAAGTAATTTTTCTACAGCAATTGCATAACCAAATTCATTGTACATTGAAGCAAGATAGTCCATTCGGTCAGTGTAGGGAATTACTTGCGGATAGGTCATTGCTTCGGCGTGTTTTTCAAAACAGCGGTGAAGATAGCCGATATGCGGAATTACTTTTGTAATTATTTCGCCTTCAAGCTGAAGTTCCAATCTTAAAACGCCATGGGTAGAAGGATGCTGCGGACCCATGTTTAAAATCATCTCTTCAGTTTTAATTAAACTGTTTTGATCTACTATATTTTTATTTTCAATATTCATTTAATGAAATTTCAAAACACAAATCAACTAATATGGAACTTTCATTCCCTGGTAAAATTCAGGATTCTTATAATCTTTTCTTAAAGGATGACCGGCTTCCCAATCGTATGGCATTAATATTCTTCGTAAGTCGGGATGATTTAAAAAGTTTATTCCAATTAAATCATAAGCTTCGCGTTCATGCCAATCAGCGCAGCGCCAAACTTTTTCAACTGATTTAACATGAGGATTTTCTCTGCCTGCCGAAACTTTCAAAACAATTTTGTGATTAAGCTTTGTAGATTCCAAATGATAGTAAACGCTTAAAGTACCTCCGAGAATTACATCGTCTCCGTTTTCATTTTTTGCCGCTTGCCCGTTTGCCTCATCAACGCCTGATAAATTCATTAAGCTGTCAAATAATAAATTGTCGTCGTCATGAAGAAATTTACATACATCATCAATTTTTAATGGATCAACAATTATAAATGGATCAACAGGCAGGCTGTTAGAAAATTCAATTATAGCCTCGGCAAATTTTTCTTTTAAAAGATTATAAATTTCTTCGGGATTTTTCATGCAGATTTTTTTACGAATGATTCATTTCTAATTTTTTCTTGAAGCTTCAACAACCCTTCCAATAATGCTTCGGGGCGGGGCGGGCAGCCTGGCACATAAACATCAACCGGAATAACTCTATCAACTCCTTTTAAAACATGATAGCCGTGTTCCCAATATGGACCTCCGCAGTTTGAACAGCTTCCCATCGAAATAACATATTTAGGATCGGGCATTTGTTCGTAAAGTCTTTTAATTCTAATCGCCATTTTTAATGTAACCGTTCCGGAAATAATTATTACATCTGATTGGCGTGGAGATGGGCGGGGTATAACCCCGAATCGATCAAAATCATAATGCGAAGCCGACGTTGCCATCATTTCAATTGCGCAGCAGGCTAAACCAAAACTCACTTGCCATAAAGATGAAAGTCTTGCCCAATTAAACAAGTCGTCAACCTTCGTTACAATTATATTATCAGTTTGAAATTGTTTGTCTAAAATTCCCATATTACACTGATTCCGTTGGAGATAATTCGTTATTAATAATGATGGTTTGGGTTTCTTCAATTCTGTTAAGTTTGGGCGGGATAACTTTTGGTTTTTCCCATTCAAGATCTCCTTTTCTCCATTCGTAAGCCATTCCTAAACCGAGCAAGAAAAGAAAAATTCCGCCAACTAAATATCCCGCCATTCCAAAACTTTTATATGCTAAAGCCCAGGGTATAAGCAGTACAACTTCAACGTCAAAAATTAAAAAGATTAAAGCCACAACATAAAATCGTATATTAAATTTTACCCAGGGCGAGCCTTGAACATCCTCGCCGCATTCATAAGTAAGTAATTTTTCTTTAGTAGGTCTGGAAGGTCGAATAAATTTTGCTACGAATACTACCGCGACAACAAATATTACCGCAACTAATAGAAAGACAAATATTTTACCGAACTCTGTTAACATTAATGATTGTATTTAATAAGTATAAAAAACTTACGCCCTGATTCAATTGTTGAAAAAGTTTATTTATATAGCCTAATTTTTCAAACGACGATGTTTTGACAATATATATGCCATTTAAAAAACTTGAAAAAAGTAAATAAGTGTATCGTCTAATTTTTTCATTGCCAAAAATAAGAAAATAATTATTAAGGATTTCCATTGGAGAGAAAAAAAATTATTTTAGTTTGAAATTTTAAACTGCGAAAAACAAAAAGGTAAAATAATTTTCAAAATTAATTTTCAAAGTGATAGTTCAATTTTTTATTTGAATTCGGCGGCTGGCGATTTCTCATTAGTGTTTTTGATTTTTGTCATTTGGTAAGAAATTCTCGTATTTTTTAATCTGAATTTTATTTTTATAAATTTAATAAAAAATTATTTTTTATAAATTAATTGAAGTTGCGTTATGCGCTCTACGTTTGCCGATATAAATATTTCTAATCTCAAAAAAAATTTCATTAATATAAAACGGAAAGTGGGGGACGTAAAAATAATGGCGGTTGTTAAAGCCGACGCTTACGGTCATGGAATGAGTGAAACTGTTAAGGCGCTCAATTCATTTAAAAATAAAAGCCCCGAATATTTTGGGGTTGCTTTGCCGGAAGAAGCCGCCGATTTACGAAAGTTAAAAATTAAACAGCCGATTCTTGTATTTGAACCTTTCGTTAAAGATGAAATGAATTCGATATTTGAATATGATTTAATTCCCACTGTATTTGAAGACCGGCATATTAAAAATATTTTAAGCTCTTTAAAAAAAACTACAATCAAAAATAAAAAAGAGTTTAAAGTAAAAGTTCATATTAATGTTGATACGGGGATGAGTCGGCTTGGCATAAGCTTTAAAGACGCTTTTCAGTTCATTAAAAAATTAAGCAAAAATAAAAATTTTATTATTGATGGAATTTATACTCATTTTGCTACATCGGATGAGAAGGATAAAAAATTTGCAAATCTTCAGCTGCTTAGATTCACTCAATTAATAAATCAACTTAAAGAAAAAAATATTAATTATGGACTTGCCCACGCGGCTAACAGCGGAGCCATTTTAGATTTGCCTGATTCATATTTTGATATGGTGCGTCCGGGAATTTCACTTTATGGTTATTATCCTTCGCTGCAAACAAGCGAGTCAATTCCTTTGAAACCGGTTATGTCAATAATATCTTATGCGGCTTCCATTAAAAAAATTAATAAAGGCGATTCAGTCAGCTACGGCAGAATATTTATTTCTAAAAAAGAAACTAATATTATTTCTGTTCCGATAGGATACGCTGACGGCTTCAATAGAAATTTATCAAACAAAGCTTACGCTATTATTAAAGGTAAACTTTTTCGGCAGGTTGGCAGAGTAACTATGGATAGGATTATGTATGATATTGATAATGAAAATATTAAAGTTGGCGATAAGGTGATTCTACTCGGCAGTTATAAAAACTTAACTATAAACGCTTGGGATTGGAGTAAAAAATTGAACACAATTCCGTACGAAGTAACTTGCAATATTAGCAAACGCATTCCGCGAGTTTATTCACAGAGCGATACAGTCCGGAAAAAGAAAAGCTGATGGATTTTTTAAAGCAATATATAATTCAAAGTATTTCTACGGCTTCAAACAATCTTCGGTTAAGCAATCAAAAAATTGAAGTGGTGGCGCAGCTTCGCGATTTAATTATTAGGTCGGAAGATTTAGAAAACGATCTAAAGAAAATGAAAAAAGTTACAGAGCTTTCAACGCTTGCCATCAGACTTAATGAAGTGTACGCTTACCTTACGCAGCCGCATATTGATCTATTTAAATTATCGGACAAAATAAAAGAGCATAGTTCCTGGCTAATAAAAGATTTGAGCCACATGCTCGATATGGTCAATCCCATAACATTTGCGCAAGCGCTGCAAAAAATTTATAATAATTCCGACGCAGAAAATAAAAATATTTCCGAAGTAAATTCTCAAACAAACGGAATTAGCGTTGATCTTTCAAAAAGAAAATTAAATGAAAATCCTTTTGCTCAAACTTCCGGATCAACAGAAAAAAAATCTGAAAGCGATGCAATAAAAGAAAAATTAATTTTTGATGAAGATAAAGAAGATGAAGATTTATTTTTTCAGAATTATGAAACGTCAATTTTAAAACCAATTAAGCCGATTGACGCTTTGCTTAAAAATATTTCTGAAAATAATTTTGATCAAAATGAAATAATAAAATATGCGCATCAAATGAAAAATAACGGCGAGCTTTCTTCTAAAATTGGATTCGAAATTATTGCCAATATGCACAAGATTATTTCGAAATCATTATTCTTAATTAATACGGATAAGCTGGCTGTTAGCAATGATATTGTGGAAGCGCTGCGGGCCTGCTTAATTGTTATAGTCGCGGTAGTGCGCGGGAAGGAAGTTGATATAACAAATTATTTAAATAAAGCCGAAGAATTTGGTAAAAAAATTCAAACATTAAAAGTAAAGGAATTTAGTTAGATGGAATTATTTGCGGTGATTATGGCGGGCGGCGTTGGTTCAAGGTTTTGGCCCAGAAGTAAAGAAAAAACTCCCAAGCAGTTGTTAAAAATTTTTGGCGAAAATACTTTAATTCAAGATACGGTAAAAAGATTAGAGGGAATGGTTAAAGAAGAAAACATTTTTATAATTACAAATAAAATTCAAAAAGATGAAATTCTTAATCAGCTTTCCAATATTCCCAACGAAAATATAATTGAAGAGCCGTTCGGCAGAAACACCGCAGCTTGTATTGGTTTGGCGTCTGTAGTTATTCAAAGTAAACATAAAGACGCGGTAATGGTTGTGCTGCCGGCTGATCATATTATTAATGATATAAAATCATTTCATCAAACAATTACTAACGCCGCTGTTTTTGCAAATGAAGCCAAAGGATTGGTTACAATAGGAATTGTTCCTACGCGCCCTGAAACGGGCTATGGTTATATTCAAATTGACGAGAGTAAAGTTGCCGAAAATATTTTTAAGGTTTTTACTTTTGCTGAAAAGCCAAATTACGCTACGGCAGTTAGATTTTTTGAAAGCGGCGATTTTCTTTGGAACAGCGGTATGTTTATTTGGCGGGCGGACGCTATTCTTGAGGAGATTAAACATTACATTCCTGATTTAAGCGATGGACTAAATATTATTAAAGAAAAAATTAATTCTGAAGATTTTGATAAAACAGTAGCTAAGGTTTATGGACAAATAAAAAATATTTCCATCGATTACGGCATAATGGAAAAATCAAAAAAAGTATTTTTAACTAAAGGAAATTTTTCCTGGAGCGATGTAGGAAGCTGGGAAGAGGTTTATCAGCTTTCTAATAAAGACGGCGACGGCAATTCACTTGTGGGAAATGTTTTCACGGATATGACAATGGACTCATATATTTATTCTCCAAATAAATTTACCGCCGCTATCGGAATTGAAAACTTAATTGTAATTAATACCGACGATGCTTTATTAATAGTGAGAAGAGATAAATGTCAGGATGTTAAAAAAGTTGTTGACCATTTAAAGATTAATAAATTAAACGAATATCTTTAAAATAAATTTGCATTTCCATTTGTAGAGACGTTCTGAGAACGTCTTATTAAGCTTTCAAAACCAGAGACGATCTCAAAGCGTCTCATGCATCTATTAAAATTATGATACGTTTTCAAAACGTCTCATTAATCTTTCGAAACAAGAGACGATCTCAAAACGTCTCTACCTAAATAAAATTATTTTAGTATTTTATCCTCTCCAAATATTAATCTTTTTCTAATAGAGATGGTCAATTCAAAAAAAGATAAAAAATTATTTTACTATTCATTATCAATTATAATTTTACTTGCTGATACATTTTTACTTTTTTATTTGAAGTACAAAAATCAAAAATTTCCTTTAAGCGAATTCAGCATAAATTATTTTGGCAACGTTCTTAATTTATTTTTTATAGCAATTTTAATTTTAGGATTGTCAATAAATTATCTTAAGAAAACCAATAATTTTAATCCATCATTTTATTTAAGATTTGTAATAGCAATTACCATAGCGCTTGCCGCTTGTGCAATTATAATTATTACAAGCTACACAAATAGTAGGGGTTATTTTTTCGGCTATCCATTTTCTACAGTTTTAAAAGGATTTGTTTTTTCGCTATATCAATTTTTGCAGTTTGTATTAATAATTATAATCTGGTTAAATATTTTTGAAATAAAAAATTTAGTAGTTATTAAAGCCTTACTTTATTCCGTCATCATCAGCGCGGCTTTGCTGCTTTTCACTTTTTTTTATCTGAATCAGAATATAGAAAATTTTAATGCGTATAGAACAAATAACAAATTAGTAGTGGGAGTTGTTTTAGGCGCGGCTGTATGGTCTAACAATAAACCAAGCCCAAGCCTTTCAGGAAGGGTTGACAAAGCTATTGAACTTTTTCAAAATAAAATAATTGATAAAATACAGCTAACAGGAAGCAACGCTCCCGGCGAGTTAAGCGAAGCTAAAGCAGCGCTGATTTATCTAAAAAATAAATTATTAAGCAGCGATGATATTTGGCTGGAAGAAAATACTACTTCCACTACCGAACAAATAAGTTTTATAAATTATCTTTTATTCCATCATTCAAACATTGGCAGTATTGTTATTATTTCGGATAATTATCATCTTGCAAGGGTAAAAGAAATTTGTTCTTTTTATAAAATTAAAGCATCCTTTGCCGGATCTGATTTAAAATTAAATATTAGAAACCAGATTTATTATAAATTTAGAGAGTCAATTGCATTAACTATTTTTTGGCTCTTTGCTTTGTAACTATTGACTTTAATAATATGTAGTATTTTTTCTAAAATATGTCCTGTAGAAACTGATTGAGATTATGACACACACATTTAAAAGACGACGCGTAAGAGAAAGAGTTCTTCAAATACTCTATGCTTATGAATTGAATAAAGAATCGCTTACAAATTTGGTTAATGGAATTTTAATTGACGTTCCCGAAGAAGCCGATAAACAGTTTGCCAATAATTTAATTAATAGAGTTTTAATTCATCAAGAAGATTTGGATGATGAAATAAAAAAGAGAGTTGATAATTGGGAAATGAACCGCATTGCTTTAATTGATAAAATTTTATTGCGAATGGGACTTTGCGAATTGATTCATTTCCCCGATATTCCCCCGAAAGTTTCTATTAACGAAGCGATAGAAATTGCAAAAGAGTACAGCACCGCAGGCAGCGGAAAATTTATTAACGGAATTTTAGACGCTGTACTTTCAGAATTAAAAAATTCCAACAAGCTGGATAAAACCGGAAGGGGACTTCTGCAAGAAACTATTAACCGTCCTTCACAAAAAAAATAAGCCGCTTAAAGTGACAGACTTATCTATAAAAAATAAAAGCAAAATTTTCATTTGGACTTTGTTCGATTTTGCTAACACCGCCTTCTCCGTAATTATAGTTACCGTCATTTATTCAAAATATTTTTCCAATTATGTAACCGGAGGACAAAAATGGTTATGGGGTCTTGCGGTAAGTATATCAATGGTAATCGCTGCAATTTTAAGTCCGCCTCTTGGCGCAATTGCGGACGCCTCCCGAAACCGAAAAAGATTTTTACTTATCTTGACTCTACTATCTGTTATTGCAACTGCATTAATGTTTTTTGTGGAGAGGGGAGATGTACTTCTCGGTTTAATTTTGTTCGTGCTTGCTAATATAGGATTTGAAGCGGGCTTAGTTTTTTATGATGCCTTTCTTCCTAATCTAACCGAAAAGAAAAACTTTGGAAGAGTTTCCGGCTACGGCTTTGCGATGGGCTACGTAGGCGCGCTTGTGGTTTTAATTATAATTATGTTTTTGCTGCCCGATCAAACTTCGCCAGATTATTATTTTTATATAAGATTAACTTTTGTAGTTGCGGCGACGTTCTTTTTTGTTTTTTCAGTTCCGCTATTTTTATTTATAAGCGAACCGAAAGTAAAAGAAAAAATAAAAACCGACGTAATTAAAATTGGGATTAATAAAAGTCTGGCAACATTAAAAGCAATTTTTGTAGAAGGGAAATATCCTTCCATAAAAAGATTTTTGACGGCGTTTTTTTTATATAACGACGCCATAATAACCATCATTGCATTTGCTTCAATCTTTGCCGCAAATATTTTAAAGATGTCTGACTCCGAAGTAATTTATTTTTTTGTGATTGTGCAGAGCACCGCCGTAATCGGCTCGTTTGTGTTTGGAATTATTTCGGATCATATCGGACCAAAAAAAACAATAACGATTACTTTATTTATTTGGATTGGAGTTATTGTCGGGGCTTTTGTTGTGCAGACAGTTTTTGAATTTTACATTGTTGGATTAGTAGCCGGATTATCAATCGGTTCCTCACAATCATGCAGTAGAAGTTTAATGGCGCTGCTTACTCCAAAAAATAGAGAAGCAGAATTTTTTGGTTTTTACGATGGCTTATTTGGAAAATCTTCCGCAGTGGTTGGACCTCTTTTTTATGGTATCATTTCCGATATTTCAAATGAAAGATTTGCTGCTTTGGCAATAGGATTATTTTTTATCGCGGGATTAATTATTCTTCAGAAGGTTGAAGCGCCGGAGATAAAAAAAAGTGAAGAAGAAATTATCGCTAATTGATCTACATTTATAAACCCAATTCCTAAAAAAGGTCATTTCAAATTAAAAATTCAATTCCTCAATGCAAGTAATTCTATAAGAATACTTTTAAAGGAATTGGGTTTGTTTAATTCACGTGTCAAAGAAAAATATTTCATGCCTTCGGCATTCTATGTCCTATTTTAATTCTTCTGCTAAAAAAATTTCATCCCCTTCGGGATTTAATTTCTTCATCCAAAATGGATGACACTATTGTAGAATAAATTGAATAGAAAATTAAAATATACCGTAGGTATGACATGACCTCTAAATGCAGAGAAAACCATCCGCCGACAAGCCCAATTCCTAAAAGAAATCATTTCAGATTAAAAACCACTTCCTCAATACTAGTAATTCTATAAGAATAGGTTTAAAGGAATAGGGTTTGTCGTTTTGTAAAGACGTTCTGAGAACGTCTAAAATGTTGTTTAAAAAAGTGAGGCTCTCCTTCAAGGAGAACCTCACTTTTTCAGAGAGACTAATGCTAATCTTTCCTAATAATTATTAAGGACAAATCATCAACTACCGGACTATCGCCGACGAAATAATCAACTTCATTAATTATGGCGTGACCGATATTTTCAAAAGTATAATTTTTTATCCGCGATAAAACTTTTACAAATCTTTCTTTTTCAAAAAACTGTCCGTATTCATTTCGTGCTTCTGTAACTCCATCAGAATATGCAATTATCATATCACCTTTTTGCAATTCCAAAACATCTTCGTTATAAGAAAAATCTTTCATCAAACCTATGGCTGGGTTACTTTTTGAAATCTCTTTTATTTCATCCGGAAGCTGCCGGATTAAATAAGGGGGCAAATGTCCGGCATTAACAAAACGCACTTGCGGGTTATCGGGTTTTATTTCGAGATAAAGCATGGAAGCAAAAATGTTGGCAAGACTGTCGCGAAAAAAAATAGAATTTATTTTTGTGCAAAGCCGAGAAAGTGAATTATAATCTGCGGCGATTGCTCTAATTGTAGCTTGCAGTTTTGCCATTAACAACGCTGCGTGCAAACCTTTGCCGGCAACGTCGCCAATAACAATTCCGTTTCTGGTATCGCCAATTTTTAAAAAGTCAACTAAGTCTCCACCGACTTCGTTAGCGGGACGCGTGTAAAGCCAAACCGACCAGCCGCTGACTTTTGGGCTTTGTTCCGGCATTAAAGCCTGCTGTACTTTTCTGCCGGCTTCAAGTTCATCTTTTGCTAAAAGTTTATCTTTAAGCTCAAGCATTAAAACAATAAAAAGAAAAGCGCCGCCCAATAGTCCCATGTTGTTGGACTGCGTACTATTTTCATTAATAACAATAAAATTGTTGCCGAATATGAGTAAAAAAAGTCCAAGAACAGTAAGCAATCTTCTCAAAGGGGTTAAGTAAAGGAATAGGCTTTTAATCGTCCAAATTGTTAAACGAAAACTTTTCCGAAAGGGATTCATTTCAGCAAGGCGTTTATTCTGTTCCTCGGTAATATAAAAACTTCGCAGCTCTCTAAATTCACGCTTAACGTCTTTTTGAAAGCTGATTGTTTGAAAATCATCTTTTAAAACTTTAATAAATTTTCTATCGGAATTTGATTGTGTCATAAATAATTTATTATAAAACTTCTTTTATCAGCTTCAATTTGTTTGCGGCTTCGTTTAAGGTTTTTTCATTTTTGGCAAAGCAAATTCTTATAATTTTACTTTTGTAAGCGGCGCTGTTGTAAAAAGGTGAAAGCGGAATAGAAGCAATTCCAATTTCTTTAGTTAAGTATTCAGTAAAATCTATATCATTCATTTCAGAAATATTTGAGTAATCAAGCAGTTGAAAATAAGTTCCTTCCGCCGGTTTAAATTTAAATTTTGAATCGGAAATCTTCTCAATAAAAAAATCTCTTTTCTGCTGATAAAAACTGCTCAAATCTTTATAATATGAATCATCTTTTAAAATATCAGCATAAGCATATTGTACTGGTGTATTAACAGAAAAAACAATAAACTGATGAAACTTTCTAAATTCATTCATCATAAATTCAGGGGCGGTGCAGTAGCCTGCTTTCCATCCCGTTGTGTGATAAGTTTTTCCGAAAGATGAAATTACAAATGCTTTTTTTGAAAGCTGCTCCGACTGCGAAATGCTGATATGCTGTTTTCCGTCAAACACGATATGCTCGTAAACTTCATCGCTGATAATAATTATTTTTTTGTCCTGCAGAATATCTTCTAATTTTTTAAGATCCTCGTTACTTATTACATAACCGGTAGGATTATGTGGTGAGTTGATTATAACAAGTTTGGTTTTTTTTGTAATTGATTTTTCAAACAGCTCCCAATCAATTTTAAAATGGGGGAACGTTAAAGGAACGAATACCGGTTTACCGCCGCAGGCAATAACCGAAGGCACATAGGAATCATAAGCTGGCTCAAAAATTATTACTTCATCATTTTTATTTATGAGTGTGGTTATTGCTGTATATATAGCTTGTGTTGCGCCGCTGGTAATTGTTATTTCTGTTTCGGGATTATAATTATGATGATATAGAGTCGAAATTTTTTTACAAATATTTTCCCTTAATTCTTTTACTCCCGTCATTGGCGCATACTGATTGAAGCCTTTGTTTTGATAATGTGAAACTAATTTCAAAAGCTCATCGGGAGGATTAATATCGGGGAAGCCTTGCGATAAATTAAGTGCGTTATATTCAATCGCCATCTTCGTCATTTTTGAGAAGACGCTGGTTTGTATATTACTTAATTTTGATTTTATGGTTAGACTTTTATTTTTCATGAACGAAAAATACAAATCATTTTAATCGATAGGCAAATAAAAGTTAATTTACTTTAAACTTAGAATCACCAGGTCTTATTTCATCATACAATCTTTTTAATTCATCGTAAGCGTAACGGTTTCCTCGTCGAGCCGCAAATCGATAATACTTTGCAGCTTCGCCTTTGTCTTTGCTTAAAACAATTCCATTTTCATAACAATACGCTAAAGTAACTTGCGCAAGGATTGATCCGTTTTTATCAGCCTTTTTTAATTCATCTACCGCGTCATCATAACTGCTGCTTTTTATTTCACCATAAACTTCGGAAGATTTAATTCTAACTTTTGCTTCAATGCTTCCCAACTTAGCTGCATTGTTCCAAATTCCAACCGCTTTTATTTTATCTTGTTTAACGTATTTGCCGGTATAATAATTCAAGCCTAATTCCACAATAGCGGGTAAATAGTATCTCTCGACTGACTGCAGCAAAAGCCTGTTTGCGTCAAAATCCGTTATGCGGTTATCAAATCCGATGGCGTGCAAACCATACCACACAAACATTGCATCGGGAATTTTGTTATCAACTTCGGTTTTCAAATTTTCAAAATAATTTTTAGTTTTGATTAATTCATACAAAAGAAAAGGGGAGCGGGGAGAGTCTATTTTAATCGCGCGTATATAATAAGCTGAAGCTGCGATTAAATCTTTAGAATAATAAATTCCTTTTTCATACAATCGTCCCAGCAAAGTCATCGCTTCGGGGCTCCCTGCGTCGGCGTATTTTAGAAGCGAAGAAAATCCAGAAGTCTTTATAGAATCTAAAGAATTATTTTTCTCTTTTAATCCAAGTTCTTTATTCAATTCTTCAGAATTGATAAGCAGTAAATCATCAACTAAAGTCGAATCAGAAATATGATTAATTGTATCCTGTTCTGCGGAAAAATCAATAAAAACTAAACCTAAAGAATTAGGAAGCGATTGATTATTTTTTTGATTAAGAGAATCTTTGCTGTTTCTTTTGATAATTGAAATTTTATTTTCAGGAATTAAAGATGTATCGACTTTATTTTTAATTTCAGCAAGAACTTCTTTTGCGGGTTCGTAATTTTCTTTTGAAGATTTATTAATCCAGTAATAAGCTTTATTTAAATCGCGTTTAATTATCAGGTTGTCGGTGTACAAAATTCCAATTATATATTCTGCTTGCGCCATTCCATCGTTAGCGGCGTTTAAAAAATAATTATAAGCTGCAAACGGATTCCAATCAACGCCCCAGCCATTAATTAATAAAATTCCGAAATTAAAAGCGGCGGCAGTTAACCCTTTCTCCGCTGCCTTTTGAATCCAATAAGCGCCTTTAATTGTATCTGCTGCAATCCCTTCGCCCAGCAAATATCTTAAACCCAATTCATGCTGCGCAAGCACATCGCCAGAGTTTGCCTCTCTAATCAAATTAAACTGCCGCCATATTTGATAAGAAAGATCGGGCTGGTAAAAAAAACCTCCTCTAATTTCATGCGGACGATTTTTTTTAAATGCTAAGCTGCTTGTTGAATCTTGAGTTAACCCTTCGCCGTATAAAATCAAAACAAAAAATATTAAAGGAACGATTTGAAATTTATTAATAATTTTTTCCAAATTATGTTTTCGGTTTGATGATTTTAAATTGAAATAATTTTTGATTGGACAAAAATGAAAACGCTTGAGTTTAATTAGTTTGTGTTAAATATCATTTAAAAACTTTTTAATAAATATATATTAGAAATTGATTAATAAAAACAACAAAGGAATTCAGAATGGAAGAGGTACATGAAAAAACAATTAGTCTGCTTAGTAATTTACTTGCCGTTTCATCATCAGCAAATAGCTCTTTTGAAGAGGCTGCCGAGGTAATTGAAGATGTAGATTTAAAACAGCTATTTAAAAAAATAGCTGAAAAAAAATTAGAATATGTAAGTCAATTAAAAACAGAAATTGAGAGGATTAATGGAAAAGTTAAAAATGAAAATTCACAATCTATTAATTTCCCGAATGATTCCGTTTCAAATAAAGAATATAAAATGAAAATAAACAATGAAGATAAATTAGAAATTCTGAAAATCTCTGAAAAATTAGAATACGATGTTATGATGAATTATTCGCGCACAGTAAAAGCCGAGCTGCCGGGTATAACAAAAGATATTGTAACCAGCCAATACAATGAGATAAGAGATTTTCATGATAATATAAAAGTATTAATTGAGCGAGAAAAAAAAGCAAAACATCTTTAATATGAGCTATCATTTTTCTTAATTCAATTTTGGAACTTGACATCGTAAGAAGTAATTATTTATGTTTACCGATGATAAAGAGAAAATTTAATTTTCTTTATTTGTTAAACACAATGGTAAACGAGAATAATATGTTTACATGTCTGGTATCTGCAAATAAAAATAAACTTCAGTTGTGGTTTAATCTTATCTTAAACAATCTATTAACGCTTAGCGCTTTTAGTTTTTTCTCTTCCGTTAAAAAACAAATCATATCTCATACATTAAGTCCGCTTACAAGTTTTAATTCCACTCGTAGCAAAAGAAATTGGAAAGGAGACCTATATCGCCTATGATAAAAATTTATACTGATAGATTCATTTCTAAACGACATCCTACCAGGTTATTATTTACAATAATATTGCAGATTGCTTTTATGTCGTCTGCAATTTCACAAGTGAAACTTGCTCAAACCGGATTTGGTTTTCTTGACATAAGCACAAATGCCAGGGCGACTGGTATGGGTGAAGCGGTTACTACTCTTGATGGAACCGCAACTTCAATGTTTTACAACCCCGCTGGAATTGCAAGCATGAGTTCTTTGGTTGAAGCCGGAATAAGCCAAATGAAATGGATTGCCGATATCAAATACTTTTCCGGTTCTATTGCGGCAGCCCCTTTCGATGGTAAGTACGGCGCGATTGGACTTCATTTTGTAAGGGTAAATTACGGCGAATTTAATTTTACAAGCGTTGCGGGTAATGAACAAGGCTTTGTTGATCTCGCAAATTATCCTGAGCCGTATGCGTTTGCCTTGCAGCTTGTTTATGGCAAAAAAATTTCAGATGCGTTTTCTGTGGGCGCAAGAATAAAATACGCAAACCAAAATCTCGGCAATAGTCAAATACCGGTTTATAATCAAGTGATAGTGGACTCTGTATTAACAACAGATACGAGTTACCAAATTAAAGATTATTCTTTAAATGTTGCGGCATTCGATTTCGGGACAATCTACAAAACAGGGTTCAAAAGTCTTGCGTTTGGAATGTCCATAAGCAATTTCTCTAGGGAAATTGCATACGAACGCGAGAGTTTCCAACTTCCTTTAACATTTAGATTCGGAGTTTCTATGGATGTTATGGATTTAATTCCAAACATGTCCGAATATAGTAACTTTGTTATTTCTATTGATGCAGTGCATCCTCGTTCCTATACAGAGTTTTTAAATATTGGCGGCGAATATGTTTTTATGAAGACCATTGCGCTGCGGGCTGGTTATGTAACAAAGCAGGATGATTATGGATTAACACTCGGCTTAGGCGTAACGAAATTCGGCTTCGCTTTTGATTATTCATATACTTCACACACGATTTTTAATAATATCCAAAGGTTCTCATTTAGTTTTTCACTATAAATTATAATTGATGAAAGATTAAATTTTTCTGAGCGGTATATATTTAAGGAGACTTAAAATGAAATTCACATATATATTTACATTAGCTTTATTTCTGCTTCTTTCTGCTTTAACTCTTGCCGGAACAACCGGAAAGCTTACCGGAAAAGTAACAGATAGCGAAACAGGAGAACCGGTTATTGGCGCAAATGTTCTTATTATTGGAACATCCATTGGAGCCGCTACAAACCTTGATGGCTCTTATGCTATTCTTAATATTCCACCGGGAACATACAATGTTAGGTTCAGCATAGTAGGTTATGAAACAACCCTGGTAGAAGGAGTTATTGTTCAAATAGATTTGACGAGCGTGGTAAATGCACAACTTCATACAACGGCTTTAACCATGGGAGAAGTTGTTGTTACTGCAAAGCATCCAGCTGTTATAAAAGATATTTCTAACAGCGTAGTTAATATTAGACCGGAAAATATAGCAACGCTGCCGGTTCAAACGGTAACTGATGTGTTAACATTACAGGCTGGAATTAAGCAAGGAAGCAGCGGCATTCTTGTTCGCGGTGGAAGCTCTAATCAAACTACTTATTTGGTTGATGGTTTTAATCTTAATGATGAACGGGCAAATATTCCTTATTCAGCAATTAGCATAGCTTCAGCAAAAGATATACAAATACAAACCGGCGGCTTTAACGCTGAATATGGTAATGTGAGATCTGGAATAGTTAATGTTATTACAAAAGATGGCGCAAAGAATCGATATTCAGCAACCTTAAATGTTAATTATGCTCCGCCCCAGCAAAAGCATTTTGGTATATCGCCTTACGATCGAAATTCATATTACAATCGTCCCTTCACTGATCCCGCTGTTAGCTGGACCGGCACAAGAAACGGCGCTTGGGATGAATATACACAGCAAAGTTTTCCTACATTTCAGGGGTGGAATGCAGTATCGCTTAAAACGCTTCAGGATGATAATCCTGCGAATGATCTTACTCCCTTAGCTGCAAAAAAATTGTGGGAATGGCAGCGCAGACGTACAGGCGACATTAATAAACCGGATTATACTATAGACGCCGGATTTGGAGGACCTGTCCCATTTGTAAGCGAACCGCTTGGAGATCTTCGTTTTTATTTATCTTATTTTGCCGAGCGAGATATGTTTGTTATACCTCTTTCCAGGGATGCATATACTGATAGCCATGCTGAGTTAAAACTAAATTCTAACATTACCAAAGATATTAAACTTACACTGATAGGAATTTATGGGGAAGATAATTCAGTTTCTCCTTATGAATGGACTACCGTGCCTACCGGCTACTTAATGAGAAGTCAAGCAGAAGTAGCAGATTTACTTAGCAGCACAGAAGGAATGAATGTATTATATATGCCGGATAGATACAGCCCTAGTTCAATTTATCGCAATGTTTTGGGCGCTTCTATTACACATGTTCTAAGTCCGCAAACTTTTTATGATGTAAAAGTACAACGGAGTGAAAACCGGTACAATACTTTCCAGACGGCAACCCGCGACACAACAAAAAGATTTGAACCGGTCTCAGGTTATTATGTGGATGAGGCGCCTTATGGTTATTGGGGATATAGCACTGGATCCATTGATGGCATTATGAGCATGGGCGGATGGATGAACTTAGGTCGCGATCAGAGCGTTAACACAACTACTTCATTTCTTTTCAGCATTACAAGCCAGTATAATAAGAATAACGAAATTAAAGCGGGCTTTCAGTACTATTATAATGATATGAATATTAATTCCGGCACATACAGCCCATCAATGTCAACCTGGACGAGAAATCTTCAGTATCATATTTTTCCATACAGGCTTGGCGCTTATGCGCAAGATAAATTAGAGTTTCAGGGTTTCATAGCTAATCTCGGCGTTAGGCTCGACTATTCAAACCCGAATACAGATTATTTGAATCTCGATCCGTATAGTGATTCTTACAGCGCAGGCGCTGGAAGTCAAATAACAGAAACTTCATCAAAAACTAAAGCAACTTCAGAAATGTATATCAGTCCTCGTTTGGGTATCTCGCATCCTATAACTGAAGATTCAAAATTATATTTTAATTACGGGCATTTCGTTTCAGAACCATCTTCTTCATATAGATTCCTTCTTCAACGGGAATCTAATGGGCAAGTTGATTATATCGGAAATCCTAATATGACTTTTGAAAAAACGATTGCTTACGAGTTAGGTTATGAGCAGAGTTTTTTCAACACAGCGCTTTTTCATTTAGCGGCTTATTATAAAGATGTAACTCATCAGCCGGGATGGCTGCTCTATCAAAGCATAAATACATCGGTCAATTACTATCAATCTGCAAGTAATAATTATGCAGATATCCGCGGCTTTGAAGCAACATTATCTAAAATTTCTGGAGGGTGGTTTAGGGGATTTGTCAATTATACTTATGATGTAGTTACTTCGGGTTACTTTGATGTAACTCAATATTATCAGGATATTAACAAGCAGCGAGCCTATTTGCTGAAAAATCCTCAGCAATCCAGACCGGTGCCGCAGCCCTATGCGAGAGCAAATGTGGAATTTGTTACTCCGGATGATTTTGGTCCTGACATATTAGGTAGAAAACTGCTTGGTGGATGGAGCTTAAGTATTCTTGCAAATTGGAATTCAGGAGCTCATGTAACCTATAACCCCAATAATATTCCCGGCGTTTCCAATAATGTTCAGTGGGTAGATTATTACGGCGTTGATATGAGACTTGCCAAAAACTTTCAACAGTTTGCAAATATTTCAGGGTTTAATATTCAACTTTATCTTGACGTAACAAATCCATTTAATATTAAATTTCTTAACTATGCAGGCTTTGTGGATTCATATGATTACCAGGATTATCTTACATCTCTCAACTTCCCATTTGAAACAGGCGATCAAAGCGGAGATGATCGAATTGGCATTTATCGCCCTGACGATGTAGCTTACGATCCATTGCAGCCTAATCCTAATAATGATCCGGCTATTACCGCAGCTAATAATAAGAGAAAAGATTCTAAATCCTATATCAATATGCCTAATAATGAGTCGGTTACTTTTCTTAACCCCCGGCATTTTAGTTTAGGTATAAGGATTAATTTATAATAAAATTTATGTTTTAACATAAGGGAAAATCATGATAATTCGCTTACATAATATTTTAATTACTTTAACTACAGCAGCTTGTTTATTGTCCATTACAATCCCTTTATCAGCCCAGGTTTCTGAAACTCAAACAAGATATATCAGGGTTGGATCGCTTCAGAGCAAATTTACAGCTATCGGATCTGAACGCGCTTGGAACAATGTTTACTATGAAGGTTTAACCTGGCCTTCAGATTATCTTTTTCAAGATAATGCGGTTATCGAGAGAACATACATTGGTTCCCAGGATTTTACCGACGAAAAGGGACAGCATTGGGATTTTTATAATAACGGTATTTCTACAGCTTATGCGCGTACAAATATTTATCCGATGGTTTTAAAGCAAACAGCTAAGTTTGCTAATCCTACAGTTTATGTTGATGGGATTAATGTAAGCGCTCCTTATTTGGGAGATGTAGATAGCGTTGATGAAAATCAGATTGCAGATAGAATAGTAACAAACATTGTAAATACTTCAATGGGAATTACTATGACGAGGCGGGTTCTTGCCTTCAGCCAGCAATACCACGAAAACTATTTTGTAATTGAATACACATTTAAAAATACAGGATACGTTAATGCAGAAAATATAAAAGTTTTAAATGCACCGGTTAAAGGTTTTCGATTCGGATTTCTAAACAGATACAGCGTTTGCAGGGAAGGCGCAGATAAAATGGGCTTTGACCAGGAATACGGAAAGCATAGCTGGACTACAAGACGCGGTGAAAATTATTCCCAGCATGCAAGTGAAGTTTCCACACTCACAGAATCAAGCCCATTACCCCAATGGCTTCGCGCAGGTTTCGAATGGACCGGGCAAAGAGCGGAAAATACTTATGATAATATTGGTTCGCCCGATGTAATTACAAACTCCGGTCGTTTGTGTTCGCCGCAGTTTGCCGGTTTTGTAACTTTGCATGTTGATAAATCAACCGCAGATAAATCTGATGACGTAAATCAACCGGCGGTTCTTGGATGGCATGCGGGCGACACTTATCCGTCGCTTGGCGACATGTCATTATCTACCGCTCCGCAGCAAGCCGATATGTATAATTTCCTTAGCGGAGTTCCATACAAAGGTTTAGGCAGCCCTTCCGAAAGAATGGATGAAGTTTATATGACGAGCCATCCGGATCCGTGGAAAGTTCACGGGGACGGCGGGGGTACCGGGTTATGGATGTCGTTCGGACCGTGGGATATAAATCCAGGCGACAGCGTAGTAATTGTTTTAGCTTTTGGAGTAGATGGGTTAGACCGCAGCGCTTGCTGGCAAATAGGCAAACGATGGATGCAGGCTTATAAAAATTCAAGCGACAATGGACCTTTTACTTTACCCGACGGATCTATCACAACAGACAAAAATGTTTATAAGAATACTTGGGTTTATACGGGTAAAGATTCAATTATGAAAACATTCAGCCGCGCAGTTCGTAATTATGAACTTGGATACAATATACCTGAAGCGCCGCAGCCGCCGCCCGTATTTGACGTTAAATCAGGCGGCGATCGTATATCGTTAACATGGGGCAGAAGCTCTTCAGAAGGAAATCCAGGATTTGGCGGTTATAAAATATTTCGGGCGGTAGGAACTCCCGATACAATCTTTACTGAAATTGCTTCACTGCCTCCCGGCGCGTCCGCATTTGATGATGTAAATCCTAAAAGAGGCTTTTCATATTATTATTATATCTGTTCGTTCAGCGATGGAAGTAATAATTCTTCCGGCGGCGCTAATCCATCCGGTCAATTACTAAGCAGCAGGTTTTACACAAAAACAAATATTGCCGCATATCTAAGAAGACAGGCAGGCGGAAAGATTTCGGATATAAGAATTGTACCCAACCCTTACAACATCCGCTCGGCGGAGTTGCAATATCCTGGCGAACCTGATAAGATAATGTTTTTAAATATTCCCGGACATTGTACAATCAATATTTATACTGAGAATGGTAATCTAATTAATTCAATTTCCCATGAGGATGGGAGCGGCGATGAAAGATGGAACTCAAACACTTCGTCTGGGCAGGTAGTTGTAAGCGGCGTTTATATAGTTCATTTTACAGTTACAGAGGATTACTTAGATCCTCAAACAAACGAGGTGAAATATCGAAAAGGCGATACTGCTATTGAAAAATGTATTATTATTAGATAATTAAAACGCAGGCATTTCCTTTTATAGTAAGTTTAATTTTGGAGATAGAATGAAACAAAATTTATTAAAATCAATTATTACTTTAGCCCTTGCATTTGCTGCGATTTTTTCGTTTAACAACTGCTCGAATGAGGAAGTACCCAGCCTTTATTCCGATTCATCCGGGGAAACTACAGACGCTGCGCCAATCATCAATTCGGTTGATCCTTCTAATACAGCAATCGCGGGAGTAACTCCAGTAACTATTACTGGTGCAAATTTTTCATCTGATACAGCCCTGATAAAAGTTTATTTCGGCAAACAAGCTGGAATTATTATTTCCTCAACGCCAACACAGCTTACTGTAATTTCTCCAAATGTGTCCGGTTCTGTAAAAATAAAAATCAGCACCGCAAACGCTTTAAAGTTTAGCAATACTTATGATTATTTACTTGAGCCTGCAGCAAAAGACTTTTACCCTTACATTAAAGATAGAACTAACAAGCCTGTTTCCATTATAATAGATAAAATGGACAACATTTATTCGTCTAACTCAACGATTGGTGTTGTTCAGATTACACCCGATAGTGTTTCCACTTTGTATTCAGAGCGGTCGGGAGAAACTTTTTTAACTAGCATGAGATTCGGAGCTGGGGGAAACATGTTTGCTGCAAGAGGTTTGCAGGCAATATTTACCATTCCAGCCGGCGGCGGAGTTAAAAATAGTCCTTGGGTAGTTTTATCGCCAAGTTCTACAAAGATATCTCAAATTGAATTTGACCCCAATGGAAATTTATGGGCTTCCGGAAATAATTCATCTATTTTCAGAATTAAACCTGACAAAAGCTATACTTCATTTCCGTTCGATTATAACGTAACAGCTATGCGTATATTTAATGATAACGGCACAGTCTATCTTTATTTAGCGGCGCAAAAAAACTCAGCAACTACTATAATGCGAATGCCTTTAGACGCAAATAGCGATCCGGGTGGGGCTGAGACTTATTATGATTTATCAGCAAAATATGGTTCCAATTTTGTGGTGAATGATCTTACTTTTGCAGCGGATGGCGAAATGTTTTTGGCAACAGATTTACCATCGCCGATTATTTATGTTAAACCGGATAAATCAAGCGATTTATTATATAAGGGTATATTAAAAAATTCACCGGCATTATCTTTGGCTTGGGGGAATTCAAACTTTCTTTATTACGTTAGAACTCAAATTAATGACGCGAATGATGCAATACTTATTCCTCAAAGTATCGTCAAATTAAATTTGCTAAAGCCCGGCGCGCCATATTATGGAATGTAGCTCTGATAAATTATTTCTATTTTTAAATTTACGAGAAGCTAATTAAAAATTAAAAGTTAACCATCCGGCTTCAAATAAAGATTATTTGAAGCCGGGAATTTTCCATCGCCATTTTTTCCGATCAAATCTTAATCCGCGCAATTTTAAATAAATTTAAAATCATTTATATATTTTATCCTAATAATAAACTCAAAGACTATTCATCCCATTAAATGGTTATAATGCTTTGATTTTTGATCCGCCACGGCGGATTGACTTTTGACTTTGGAATAATCATACCCTAATTTGACGGCTCATCTTTTAACAAATATTTTAATTTCTAATCTAAAAATCGCGAGAGAACAAATGTCCGATATTTTTGAAAAACTATCCCAAAAAGTAAAGTTATGGCGCGAAGAAGCTAAGCAGGTTCTTGAAAAGGGGGGCGATAAAGTTTTATCGGAAATTACAATTCAGCAGGCTTACGGCGGAATGCGCGGCGCTCGCGCTTTAATTTGCGATACTTCCAGAGTTCCCCAGGAAGAAGGATTGATTATTAGAGGTATTCATCTAAATAAATTGTTGGACAAAACCCCTGAAGAAGTTTTTTATTTGTTGTTAACCGGTGACCTTCCAAATAAAAATGAGCTTCAAAATTTAAATGAAGAATTGCAAAGCAGAAAAGCTGTACCTGCATACGTTTGGAATGTTTTAAAAAGTATGCCCGCCGATTCTCACCCGATGACAATGTTTAACACTGCTATTTTAATTTTACAGAAAGAATCAGTTTTTGCAAAAAAATATGAGCAAGGTTTACAAAAAGATGAATATTGGAAAGCAACATTAGAAGATTCGCTTAATATTGTCGCCAAGCTTCCAGCGGTTGCCGCCGCCGTTTATAGAATTCGATTTAATAAAGGCGAATTGATTGCTGCAGAAAATTATATGAATTTGTCGGGCGATTACGTTCACATGCTTGGACTCGATTCAAACTCAGATGAGTTTAAAGATTTGATGCGAATTTATCTTGTCGCGCATTGCGACCATGAGGGAGGAAACGTTTCAGCTTTTGCTACGCAAACTATTAATTCGGCTTTGTCTGATTTATATTATTCCTTATCAGGCGGTTTTAATGGTTTGGCGGGTCCGTTGCATGGTTTAGCAAATCAAGAAAGCCTGGGATGGATTTTAGATATGATGGAAAAGTTCGGCGGCGCCCCTACGAAAGAACAAATTAAGGAATATGTCTGGCAAACCTTAGACGCCGGAAAAGTTGTGCCCGGTTACGGACATGCCGTTCTTCGAGTTACCGATCCTCGATTTGAGGGATTGGTTGAGTTTGGTAAAAAACATTTTCCGGATGACCCTGTATTTTTAACGGTTACAAGATTATTTGAAGTTGTTCCGGAAGAATTGAAAAAAATATCTAAAATTAAAAACCCCTGGCCTAATGTTGATGCTGCTTCCGGCGCTGCTCTTTACCACTATGGATTAAAAGAATTTTCTTATTATACTGTTTTATTTGCAGTTTCGCGAAGTTTAGGTTTAACTGCCCAAGCAGTTGTAAATAGGGCTTTAATGAACCCCATAATTAGACCGAAATCTGTAACAACCCAGTACCTAAAGGATTTGATTGAAAAGTAGTTTTTATTGGAATTTGATAAACCCGCCTAACCGAATAAAGCGCTACGGAAGTAAAATTAATCATTCCAATTCCGAATCACGATCTCTTCCCATTTATAAGAAAAATAAATTTGATTTCTTCAAAATTTGATAATTAAAAATATCAATTATTAATCTCACACTTCATTTTTCTAATTAAATCAAACAATTTAGGAAACAAAATACAATGGCATACTTTATGGCAATTCTCAATATAGATTATTTCACAATAAAATTTTAGAGCGGTAAGATGATTAAAGAAAAAGAAATTAAAAAACTTTCAGAAGTTACAGTAAGATTTGCAGGGGATAGCGGGGATGGTATGCAGCTTACCGGGTCACAATTTAGTGAGACCACTGCAATAGTTGGTAATGACCTAAGTACCCTCCCTGACTACCCTGCTGAAATTCGCGCCCCTTCGGGAACTGTTTACGGCGTTAGCGGATTTCAACTGCATTTCGGCAGCCACGATGTTCATACTCCGGGCGATCGTCCCGATGTTTTAGTAGCTATGAATCCTGCGGCAATCAAAAAAAACCTTGCAGAATTAAAAAATGGCGGAATTATAATTGCAAACAGCGATGCTTTCGATAAGAAAAATTTGCAATTAGCCGAGTATGAAAATAATCCATTGGAAAATGGAGATTTAAAAGGCTACCAGCTTTTTAGCGTTCCCATTACAACTTTAACTCAAAAAGCCTTGGAAGAAGTTAAACTTTCACCAAAAGAAGTTTCCCGATGCAAAAACTTTTTCGCTTTGGGTTTAATGTATTGGTTGTTTGATAGGCCCATAGAACAAACTACAAATTGGATTAAAATAAAATTTAAAGATAAAAATGAAATTGGCGAAGCTAACCAAAAAGCATTGGTGGCTGGTTATAATTTTGGCGAAATGACAGAAGTGTTTACCACGCGTTTTGAAGTTGCTCCCGCTAAATTGCCGAAAGGCGTTTATAGAAGCATTTCGGGAAACGAAGCTACTGCGCTTGGTTTTTTAGCAGCCTCTGTAAAAAGTGAATTGCCTTTATTTCTTGGTTCTTATCCCATTACGCCAGCGTCGGAAATTCTTCAATATCTTAGCGGATATAAAAATTTTGGCGTAAAAACTTTTCAAGCTGAAGATGAAATTGCCGGTATCACTTCCGCTATTGGAGCCGCTTTTGCAGGTAGCCTTGCAATTACAACTACAAGCGGACCCGGACTTGCTCTAAAAACTGAAGCTATCGGTTTAGCAATAATGACTGAGCTTCCTTTAGTAATAATAAATGTACAAAGAGGCGGTCCAAGCACCGGTCTTCCCACAAAAACAGAACAAGCAGATTTGCTTCAAGCAGTTTATGGAAGAAATGGCGAGGCTCCTCTTGCTGTGTTTGCCGCTTCATCGCCAAGCGATTGTTTTTATATGGCAATTGAAGCTTCAAAGTATGCGCTTAAATATATGTCCCCTGTAATTTTATTAACTGACGGATATCTTGCCAACGGTACGGAACCATGGAAAATTCCGCACGTAAATGAGCTGCCTGATATTCATGTAAAATTTAGAACAAAGATTGCCGATTTTTCACCTTACGATAGAGATGAAAATTTAGCGCGTCCATGGGCTGTGCCGGGGACAATGGGGCTTGAACATAGAATAGGCGGATTGGAAAAAGCAAACATCACAGGCAATGTAAGTTATGATCCCGACAACCACGATAAAATGATAAGAATTAGAGAACAGAAAATTAAAAATATGAGCAAAGATATTCCTGAACTTCAAGTTGACGGCGAAGTAGAAGGCGATCTTTTGGTGTTGGGCTGGGGCGGAACTTACGGTACAATTAAAGAAGCGGTAATAAAAGCAAGAAAAGATGGCTACAAAGTTTCGCAAGCTCATTTAAAATATTTAAATCCTTTCCCTAAAAACACTGAATATGTTTTAAAGAACTTTAAGAAAATACTTATTCCGGAAATTAATCTGGGACAGCTTGCTAAAATTATCCGCAGCGAATTTTTAGTCCCGGTTGAACAGTTGAATATTGTTAGAGGGCTTCCATTTAAAATATCCGATATTCAAGATAAAATAGTTGAAATTTTAAGAGGTGAACAATGAGCGATCAAATAGCTGTAAAAGATTTAAAATTAACCGCCAAAAATTTTTCCACCGGAATTGACGTAAGATGGTGTCCCGGCTGCGGTGATTATTCAATACTTGCGCAGGTGCAAAGAACATTTCCTGAAATTATTGATGTGCCTAAAGAAAATATTGTTTGGGTTTCCGGCATAGGATGCTCTTCACGATTTCCATATTACATGGATACTTTTGGATTTCACGGAATACACGGAAGAGCCCCCGCAATTGCAACCGGGGTTAAAGTCAGCAATCCTAATCTTTCAGTATGGGTAGCCACGGGCGACGGCGATTTATTAAGCATCGGCGGAAATCATTTTATTCACGCCTGCAGAAAAAATATTGATCTTAAAATTATATTATTTAATAATAGAATTTATGGATTAACAAAAGGGCAGTATTCACCTACATCTGAGCAAGGCAAAAAGACTAAAACTTCTCCTTATGGAAGTATTGATTATCCTTTTAACCCTATATCACTTGCAATCGGTTCCAATGCAACTTTTGTTGCGCGTTCAATTGATAGAGAACCAAAACATCTTCAGGAAATGATTAGAAGAGCCGGCGCTCATAAAGGAACTGCTTTTATTGAAGTCTATCAAAATTGCGTAATTTTTAACGACGGAACTTTTGATGATTTAACAAATAAAAATATTAAAGAAGACCATATTGTCTATTTGGAACATAACAAACCTTTAATTTTCGGAAAGGAAAAAGACAAAGGTATTAGGCTTGACGGTTTTAAACCAATGGTTGTAGATATAAGCAATGGTAAATATTCTATAAATGATTTATTAGTTCACGATGAATTTGATGAGAGCCCTGTTCGCGCAACTATACTTTCTCATTTGACTGACAGTCCTGAGTTTCCTCATCCCATGGGTATCTTCAGATCAATTCTAAAGCCTACTTATGACGAAGGGGTTGAAAACCAAATAGAACAAGTTAAATTAAAAAAGGGTGAAGGTGATTTAGAAAAAATGTTGTTCAGTGGAAACACCTGGGAAGTGAATTAATTTATATTTTCTTTTAAATCGCTTACTGCAAAAAAAAGACCGGACTAAAATTATAGTCCGGTCTTTTTGATTTAAATATATATCTTTTTTAATTTTTCAAAATTATTTCAGCAAAATCATTTTTTTAGTTTGATAAAAATCGCCTGCTTTAAGGGCGTAAAAATAAATTCCGCTTGATAATTTTGCGCCGTCAAAATTTACTTCATAACTTCCGGCTAACTGCTCTTTGTTTACAAGATTTGCTACTTCATTTCCCAGAATATCGTAAACTTTTAATTGTACGGACAAGGCATGCCTTGTCCCTAAGGCGGCAATAGTGTATTTAATTTTTGTTGTGGGATTAAATGGATTCGGATAATTCTGTTCAAGATTAAATTCATCCGGAACTATGCCTGCGATATTCTCTTTTGCATCCGTCAAATTATTAAACCTTAAACCCCAGCCATATAAATAGCCAATGCCGCCGTTAAATAAATCAACAATTTTTAAACGCCATTTTCCCAAAGAGTTTTTACCGGAGAATGCTGATAACAAAGAATTTTTGGGTTTCATATTCGGACCAAAATCTGCATACTGATAACTTAAATTTTCATTTTCTGATTCATCATCTAAAATTGTAATGATATTATCCATGCTGGTATTTACGCCATTCGTATTATTCCAAATAATAACAGAATCTCCGCTTGGAGCGTAAAGAATAATTTGAAGATCCGTCAGCTTATCATGATTAATAGCTATAAACATTTTTAAATCAGAAATATTTATTGAACCGGTAACATCAAGTGTATCGTCAATCATATAGCCTGCGGTGTTTGATTGCGGAATCCTTCTTGAAGATGATTTAAAATAATATCCGTTTGGGAAGGTTGGGTTAAGGCTGCCAATTACTGGCGAAACAGGTGTATTATTATCATAAATCGGGGATGAATATTTAGCGTCTCCCCTCAAATAATAATATGCTCCATTTCCGGTATTTGGATAATTATAAAAATCAAAATTAATACTCACTGCAGAGTGGGGAGGGGACGGTTTATTTCCGGTATCAACTATCCTAAATATATCTTGCTTAATTTCCGCTTCACTCTTATCGTAATTTGAAATTTTTACTGCATCTATAAAGCCGTTAAATAATTGTGAATTATAAGACGCGGCACCAATATAAAGTGAATCAGTTCCGGGTATTGGCTGACTTCCAAAATTAAACGCTCTATCCTTTGATCCATTAATATATAAGGTGCCAATACCGGAGGCATTACAAGTAATTGCAACATGAGTCCATTTATTAGCGGGAATTGGTAGGCTGGATGAACCGACAGCGGAAAAAATAAATCTCAAATTTCCGGTTCCGTCAAGATACATTGCATAATCATTTCCTTTCCGTAAAATATATTGCGAAGAACCTGAGGCTGGATTGGTTGGATATATCCAGGCTTCTGCAGTTACCGGTCCCGTCAATTCAATATCGGGGTTGCTTTGCATTGAAGCATAACCTGAACCGGAAAGCTCCAATGCATTATTAATTGCTAAAGTCTGCGAGGGCGAACCTCCCAGATATTCTGACGTAACATTATGCGCTAAATAAGAATTATAACCATCATAAAAATAAAGCGAACCTCCGCCTGCTCCGGAATATGAAAAATCAAAAGTGGCTGACATTAAAAGCCCGCTTCCATAATTAGAGAGTTGTCCATTTAAATAGCCGACATAAGGGTTCCTCATGTTTTTATAAATTTCAGTTTGACTTAAAGCTCTGTTCCAAATTCTAATATCGTCAATCATTCCCTTAAACGATCCATACACAGATGTTCCAATAAAAAGGGAATCGGTTCCCGCAATTGATCCGATTGAGCTGCCGGTTCTAATGGTGTCAAGATTTCCATTTATATAAAACCTCATTGAGCCTGAGCCGGATTGATCATAAGTGCAGGCGATATGATACCATTTATTTGTTTCCATTCCGGAATACTGCGTATATAATTTTGTGTTACTGCCTGTCTGCAGTCTCCCCCTAACTTTATTATCAGTCGTGTTTTCAAGGAGCAATCTAACTCCATTCTTGCCGAATAAAGTTCCTCCGCCATTTGGTTCACAATAAAACCAGCACTCTACGGTAAAATTTCCGGAAAGGTTTTGTAGAGTAGTGTAAGGCGCCACAGCCACGTAGCTGTCGCTGCTGCCTTCAAACTTTCCGGCAGCATTCCAATAACGCTGCGAGTAAGATTGTGAAGAAAAAATAATTATAAATAAGCAGGCAAATACAAAAAGGTTTTTGAGATTATCTTTATTCATTGCGTCATCCTTTCATATAAATAATATTGTATGATTTTTACATATGACTATCAATTTAAATTCATATAAAATATTTATGATTTATGAAGTGAATTACAATAGAACAAATTGACTAAAAATTATTAGGCGCTTAATTATTAGGTTTGATCATTTCGATTGAATAAGAAGAATAATTTTTTTAATATAATTAAGGTTAAATAGAATTATATTTTTCAATTTTCACAAAAAATAGGTTAATATTAAAATGGAAAAAAATACTATTGGACTTAACGATGTAACAGTTCGCTTTGCCGGCGATTCGGGCGATGGAATGCAATTAACCGGTTCCCAATTCACAAATACTACTGCGTTAGTTGGAAATGATTTAAGCACCCTGCCGGATTATCCCGCTGAAATACGCGCCCCCATAGGAACTACATACGGCGTTAGCGGATTTCAATTACATTTCAGCAGCGATGATATACATACGCCGGGGGATGAACCGGATGTTTTAGTTGCGATGAATCCCGCCGCATTAAAAGTAAATTTAAATTCTTTAAAACCCGATGCTGTTATAATTATAAATAGCAATTCATTCGATAACAAAAACTTAAAGCTCGCTCATTATGATAGCAATCCGCTTGAGGACGGTACGCTGGAAGGTTATAATGTGGTGCCGGTTCCTCTCAGCAAATTAACGGCAACTGCATTAGAAGATAGCGGGCTGGGCGCAAAAGAAATTGCCCGATGTAAAAACTTTTTTGCTCTGGGCATTATGTACTGGTTATACAGCCGCCCCATTGAGCCGACGCTTGAATGGATAAAAATAAAATTTAAAAATAATGAAGCAATTGCAAATGCAAATGAGAAAGCTTTGAAATCGGGTTATTATTTTGGAGAGAACACCGATCTTTTTACGGTGCGCTATCACGTTGAGCCTGCAAAATTAGAAAAGGGAACATACAGAAATATATCGGGCAATGAAGCGCTTGCATTAGGTTTTGTAGCCGCTTCAGTTAAAAGCAAGCTGCCGTTGTTTCTCGGTTCTTATCCAATAACTCCCGCATCGGATATTCTTCATGAATTAAGCAAGCATAAAAATTTCGGCGTGCGTACGTTTCAAGCGGAAGATGAAATTGCCGCAGTTACAGCAGCTATAGGCGCGGCGTTTAGCGGCGCGCTTGCAATTACTACTACCAGCGGTCCCGGACTTGCTTTAAAAACCGAAGCCGTCGGGCTTGCGGTTATGACTGAATTACCTTTAGTAATTATAGATGTTCAAAGGGGCGGACCAAGCACCGGACTTCCAACCAAAACTGAACAATCAGATTTACTGCAGGCTTTTTATGGAAGGAACGGTGAAGCTCCGGTTGCTATTGTTGCGGCTGCTACTCCAGCCGATTGTTTTCAAATGGCGATAGAGGCAAGCCGAATTGCTCTTAAATATATGGCGCCGGTTATGTTATTATCCGACGGCTATATTGCTAACGGCTCTGAACCCTGGAAAATTCCTGAACCGGAAACAATACCTGAGATTAATGTAAAATTTATGACGGATAAAGAAAATTTTCAGCCGTATTTTAGAGATGAAAATTTATCCCGCCCATGGGCGGTGCCCGGTACGCCGGGGCTTGAGCACCGCATTGGCGGATTAGAAAAAGCAAACGTAACAGGTAATGTAAGTTATGACCCTGAGAACCATGAATTTATGGTTAGACTTCGCGCAGAAAAAATTAATAATATTGTGCAGGATATTCCTGACTTAGAAATTTATGGCGATAAAGACGCCGACCTGCTTGTAGTAGGCTGGGGCGGAACTTTCGGTTCAATTACGGAAGCTGTAAACCGGGTACGCAAAAATGGAAAGAAGGCTGCGCAAATTCATTTCAAATATTTAAACCCTTTCCCATCAAACACAAAAGAGATTTTATCTAAATACAAAAAAATTCTTTGCCCTGAATTAAATATGGGTCAGCTTTCAAATGTGCTTTCAAGTAAATTCAATATTAAGGTTGAACAACTGAATAAAATTCAAGGGCTTCCGTTTAAGTCATCTGAAATAGAAAATAAAATAAATTTAATGTTAGGAGAAAATTAATTATGCAGGAAGAAAACAATAACCAGGTTAATGAAGAAGTTAAATACACGTCAAAAGATTTTTCTACTTCGCAGGATGTAAGATGGTGCCCGGGCTGCGGCGATTATTCTATACTTGCACAAATGCAGCGCGTCTCCCCTGATCTTGGAATTAAAAAAGAAAATTTTGTTTGGATATCCGGCATCGGCTGTGCAGCGCGCTTTCCGTATTACATGGAAACTTACGGAATGCACGGTATCCACGGAAGAGCGGCGGCAATTGCAACGGGAGTAAAAGTTAATCGCCCCGATTTATCAGTATGGGTTGCCAGCGGCGACGGCGATCTTTTAAGTATCGGCGGAAATCATTTTATTCACGCCTGCAGAAGAAATGTTGATTTAAAAATTTTACTTTTTAACAATAGAATTTACGGATTAACCAAAGGGCAATATTCACCCACATCTGAAAAAGGGAAGAGGACTAAAAGTACTCCGTTTGGAAGCATCGATTTTCCGTTTAATCCCATTAGTTTGGCGCTCGGCGCGGAAGCTACATTCGTTGCAAGGTCTATGGATAGGGATCCAAAACATCTTCAACAAATGATGAAGCGGGCTGCTGAACATAAAGGAGCAGCCTTTATTGAAGTATTTCAGAACTGTAATATTTTTAACGACGGCGCTTTTGAAATTTTAACCGACAAAGAAACCAAAGCTGATAATGTAATTACGCTTGAGCATAATAAGCCGATGATTTTTGGAAAGAACAATGACAAGGGAATTAAATTAAACGGACTATTGCCTGAAGTAATTTCTATTTCAAACGGCAAATTTTCTATTAGCGATGTTTGGATTCATGATGAGTTTGACAAAGCTGAAGCGCGTTCATATATACTTTCCAAGTTTACTGAAATTGACGGGCTGCCCACTCCAATTGGTATTTTTAAGCAGGAATTCAAAACTACTTATGATGATGACTTCCATAACCAGATAAATAAAATTAAGCAGACAAAAGGGGATGGAGATTTAAGGAAAATATTGTTCACCGGAAATTTATGGGATGTGAACTAAGCTAATTTTCAAAAGCAGCGTTCCATATAGTAATAATATAGTAACAAATTGTCACACAGTATGACCTAAATGAATCATCCTCGACTAAAATTAATGGTAGCAACCATAAAGTAACCGGTAGCAACCATAAAGCGACGGGTAGGAACCATAATGTAACCGGTAGGAATCATAATGTAACCGGTAGGAATCATATTGTAACGGGTAGGAATCATATTGTAACGGGTAGGAATCATATTGTAACGGGTAGGAATCATATTGTAACGGGTAGGAATCATATTGTAACTGGAGGAATCATATTGTAACCGGTAGGAATGATATTGTAACTGGGAGGAATGATAAAGTGACTGGTAGGAATGATATTGTAATGGGTAGGAACCATATTGTAACTGGTAGGAACCACCGCTTGTCAGTAATTTAAGCGGCGCTGCAAATTCTCTGCAATTGTGACAAAGTCGCTTTGTAGTTCTGGGCGGCGGGTTATTTGCAATGCCGTTAGGTTTTGAAAAATCATTTAAGGTGTTACTATGAAAGCTGTTATATGTACAAAATATGGCCCACCTGAAGTTCTACAAATTAAAGAAATTAAAAAACCCCTACCAAAATCCAATGAAGTACTTATAAAAATATTAGCTACAACGGTACACATTGGTGATACTAAAATCCGGCGACTGGAACCGGGATTAGGACCCGTTAAAGATTTCTTTTTTAAGCCGCTGATGCGGGTTTTAGTAGGTTTTAAGGGACCAAGAAAAAATATACTCGGGATGGAACTCTCGGGGGAAATAGAAAAAATAGGAAAAGATGTTAAAAGTTTTAAAGTAGGTGATTCTGTTTTTGCATCCACCGAGTTTCGTTTTGGCGCTTATGCACAGTATTGCTGCCTGCCTGAAAATGGGATTCTTACAATTAAACCGTCAAATATGACTTACGAAGAAGCCGCACCAGTTTCTAATGGCGGGATAACTGCATTGATTCATCTTAGAAGAGCAAATATTCGAGAAGGACAAAAGGTATTAATATATGGCGCTTCTGGTAGCGTTGGTACTTATGCAATACAGATTGCTAAATATTTTGGCGCAGAAGTTACGGCAGTATGCAGTACTTCTAATCTGGAAATGGTAAAGTCACTCGGCGCTGATAAAGTAATTGATTATACTAAAGAAGATTTTACACAGAGCAGAGAGACTTACGATGTTATCTATGATGCTGTAGGAAAAATTGAATATTCAAAACGTAATAAATCTCTCTCTAAGTCAGGACATTATCTCAACGTTCTTGCTGTGAAGGGGAACATCAAGTTAAAATTTGAAGACCTTTACTATCTCAAAGAACTCTGCGAAGCGGGAAAGCTGAGTACCGTGATTGACAGACTCTATACACTGGAAGAAATAGTAGAAGCTCACAGATATGTTGACAAAGGACATAAAAAAGGAAATGTAGTAATAACTATTGATCATAATGGTAAAACCTAACAATTTCTTCAAGCCGACCGCTTCAAATGTTCGGCATTTGTTCTGTTTTAATGTTGCGTTATAAATGTTAGTTTCTCTTTTAAGTAGATTGCAAAAAGAAATAGTTCTAAAATTATTGGCTTCTGTGTTTTAAGCTGCATAGCTGTGCTGGGCGACGGCTTAAAAACAACGCAGTTATGTGTTTTTGAAATCTTAAAAATATAAGAGGTGAATAATGGTATTCAAATTCTTAATGAATAGTCCTCTGACCATAGGTTTGATTACAATGCTCTTAATGTGGAGCGATTATTTACTAACTCTTATACAGGAAAAAGAAAGAAAAGAACATTATTCAAAACACTATCAAAGTTACCCGGTAAATACAATTGAGGGCAACTCGATAATGCAGGAAGCTGTAGCAAAATTAAAAATATTTAATCCTCGACATTTTACGGCAACAATAATTTCAGGTATTGGGTTGCCAGTTGCTTTACTATATATGCCCGGTCTCCTCCAGGAATATTTTCTGGGATTCATCTGGGGAACTTTATTAATAGTTAATACCCAGCATTTGACAAATGTGCTAGGATACCGAACAAGCAGGAGAGGCCTGCACGGTAAATTATTTCTGCATCAGCGAACGGGATTACTTATTCAATCTGGCAGATATTTAGCAACAACATTATTTTTATTGATTCTTGCTGTACTTTCCGGATCCCAAATAATTTATGGAGTTACAATTGCAGGTTTCTCTTCAGCATTAAGATTGCTTCTCTTGAGCAAAAAAGTCGCTCCTATAGATAATAATAATTCTCCTCCTGAAAATATTGTAGTGGAATAATTTTGATATTTAAATATTAACATTGTAATCAACGAAGGTAATAGCCAATTTAGAAAACACATAACTTGCGGCTCAACGCCACCGCCGTATTAGCGCGGGGTTTTTAAGGTTTTTAACATATTTGTTTTTGCTCGGCATTATTGTTCGGGGCATTTGTTCTAACTGAAATAATTGCCTTCGGTGCGTACCAAAAACGAGTCCATTAAAATTAAATCACTAACCGATTCAAATAATTAAAAAGGAGAATTAAAAAATGGATGAAAGCTTTTGGATATTTTTAAGCGTGGGCGGTATTTATGGGAATGTTACTTCCTATTATTGTTATTGTAACAAAGCATTAAGCACAATGAAGCAGTTAGAAATAGAAGCTATGAAAATCAAAAAAACTAATATGCAATCTGAAGTTAAAACTGCTGTAAAATAAAAACCTCGTTGATAACTGAACTTCGGCTTCAGTAACCCGCAATATTTAAACGAGATTTTAAAATTAGATATAGCAAACGAAAATGAAAAAACTAAGTGAGCTGACCGCTGTATTTATTTTATTAACTACTTCTCTCGCTTGCACGCAAAGCTATGATGGATTGCGGCAAAAAATAACGCAAGTTGTGGAAGGTAAAAATGCCATTGTAGGAATTGCCGTGGAAGGCTATAATGGAAAAGATACATTATCAATAAATGGCGATAAAAGATTTCCTCTGCAGAGTGTATTTAAATTTCATATTGCATTAGCAGTATTAAAAGAAGTTGACGAAGGAATATTAAGCTTAAACCAAAATATTAAAATTACTAAAGATGATTTAACTCCTAATTTGTACAGCCCCATCCGCGATAAATTTCCAAATGGCGTAACTCTTAAATTATCTGAAATTTTAAGAATTACAATTACGGAAAGTGATAATGTAGGCTGCGATTTAATTTTAAAACTAATTGGGGGTCCGCAAGTTGTTGAAAAATATTTACACGATAAAAACATTATAGATATTGCCATAAGATATAATGAAAAGACGCAGCAAAGTAATTGGGAAAATCAATTTGAAAATTGGACAACTCCAAAGGCCGCCAATCAATCGCTAATTAAATTTTATCAGAACCAAAATAATTTACTTTTAGAAAGCAGCTATAATTTCTTATGGGAAACTATGAAAAGTACCCGAACCGGAAAGAAAAGTATAAGAGGTGAATTACCTAACAATACTATTATTGCTCATAAAACAGGGCGCTCCGGTAAAAATGACGCCGGTGTTACGGGGGCAGTAAACGATATTGGAATTGTTTTTCTTCCGAATGGCAAATATTTTTATTTAAGTATTTTTGTAAGCAACTCGAAGGAAGATGAAGAAATAAATCAAAAAATTATTGCTGATATAGCAAAAGCAGCTTGGGATTATTTCACTGATAAATATGAAAAATAAAAGCGAGCATATTACATTCAAATAAAAAATTTTTTTTTGCAGCTTGTACAGCTTGGGCGAAACTGTCCCGCAAACACTTCATTCTAAGAGTCGAAGGTATAACAATTATTCTCACTCAATTATAAATCAAATTTATTCAAATATTTTTTTTATCTTTACAATAAAATTATTTCAGGGCTTGACTCCTCAAGCCCTTTATTATTTATACAAAACACAATTATGATTGATTATATTTTATTAAAAGAAATTATAGAAAAAAATAATTCCTTCCTTTTAACCACGCACGTTAATCCTGATGCCGATGCTATCGGTTCTGAAATTGCATTTTATGAATTATTAAGACTATTAAATAAGAATGCAAAAATTGTAAACACAAGCGAGACTCCCTACAATCTTCAGTTTTTAGACGATGAAAAAATTATTGAAAGATACGATGAAGAAAAACACGCTAATATTTTTGATGAATCGGATGTAATAGTCGCTTTGGATTTTAATCGCGCTGATAGAATTGTAAGAATGATGAATGGTTTTATCAAGTCAAACAAACTTAAAATTTGTATTGATCATCATCAGGAACCCGAAAATTCTTTTGATCATTTGTTTACTAATCAGCAATACAGCGCCACGGGGCATATCATTTATGACTTCATAAAAAAAACAAATATTGTAAAATTAAATTTTGAAATTGCCGAACCCATCTACGCCGCAATTATGACCGACACCGGCTCATTTAGATTTGAGCGCACCACGCCGGAGCTTCATCTAATAGCCGCCGAGCTTATTCAATTAGGCGTAAGTCCCGGAAAAGTTTTTGATTCAATTTATGATCAAAGTCATTTCAGTAAAGTTAAACTTTTGGGAAAGGCTTTAGATTCAATGCAGCTTTATGGCGACAGCAATGAAATAACTTATATGACTCTTCCCAGAAAAGCGTTTGAAGAAACCGGCGCTTTGGAATCGGATACGGATGGCTTTGTCAATTTTTCTCTTTCAGTAATGAATGTTAAAATCGGAATTTTGTTTATTGAATTAAAGGATGGTTTTAAAGTAAGTTTTCGTTCTAAGGGAAATATTCCGATGAATAAGCTTTCAGGAGAGTATGGCGGAGGCGGGCATACAAACGCTTCGGGCGCGAGATTTTTTCATAAAAATTTAGAGGATTATAAAATTAAAATTTTAGGTAAAGCCGAAGAATATCTTAATCAATATAAAGATGTAAAGGAAAAATAATGTTTAAATTAAATATTAAATCAGGCGGAAAAAAAATTAGCTATAAAAATTTATCAGTCAGCGTTAGATATTTAATTGATGAAAAAAAGTTAGACGTAAGTTTGAAGAATCTTGAAAAAGTTTTGAACATACATCTATCTGAATTGCAGAGAAAAACTTTTTTATCCAAAGGCGGGAAAGAAATAAGAGCTGCAAAACAAGGCGGTAAACCGGATGAAATAATTTTAATTAAACTATCTGTAAATGAAGATTTTAGTGTTGATTATTTTAGAAATCAATTAGCTGGTTTAATTCCGCAATTAGAAAATGAAGAGTTAAAAAGTCTGCATATTTTTATTCCCAAGTATGAAACATTAAAAAAATATTTTGATAGTGAAGAATATTATTATCAAACATTCGTTGAAGGAATAATTTTTGGAAATTATAAGTTTGATAAATATAAGTCCGATAAAAAAGAATTAAAAAAGCTGGATGTATTTCTTTATGCTGATAATGAAAAGATTTTAAAATCTGCTTTAACCTCCGCGCTGATTTTAATGGAAGGAGCAAACTTTACTCGCGATCTACAAAACGAGCCCGCCATAAATTTAACTCCGGATATTTTATCAAAAAAAATATTATCAGCTCTTTCAAAAGTTGGAGTGAAGGTAAAAGTTTTTAATGAAAAAGAAATTAAAAAAAGAAAAATGGGCGGACTGCTTGCAGTGGGAATGGGAAGCGTTAATCCGCCGAGATTTATTACGTTAGAGTACTCGCCAAAAGTTAAAGCAAATAATCAAAAGCGGGAAAAATTTAAAACTGTTGCTCTCGTTGGCAAAGGCGTAACGTTTGACGCAGGCGGTATTTCAATAAAGCCTGCCGCAAACATGGGCGAGATGAAAGCTGATATGTCGGGCGCTGCCGTGGTTGCGGGAACTATACTTGCGGCGGCAAAAGCAAACCTTCAAACTAAAATTATAGGCATTATTCCTTCGGCGGAAAATATGGTTTCCGGCTCGGCTATGCGTCCCGGAGATATTGTAAAAACAGCATCGGGAAAAACAATTGAAGTTGAGCATACGGATGCTGAAGGAAGAATGATTCTTGCAGATGGATTGGATTTCGCATCTAAGCTTAAGCCCGATGTTATAATTGACTTGGCAACTTTAACCGGCGCCTGTGTTGTCGCTCTGGGTGAATTTGTGGCGGGTGTTTTTACTAAAGATGATAAGCTTGCAAACGATCTATTTAAGGCGGGACAAAAAACTTACGACAGAGTTTGGGCTTTGCCGATGTGGGATGATTATCATACTTTAATTAAAAGCGATGTTGCCGATGTGAACAACAATGGATCGCGTTGGGGAAGCGCAATCAGCGCCGCTAAGTTTTTAGAAAATTTTGTAGATAAAAAATTGAAGTGGGTTCACATTGATATTGCGGGACCCACCGGTGCTTACTCTTTAAAAAACTACACTAAAATTTATATGAATCCTTTTGGCGTACGACTGCTTTTTGAATACCTATCAAAAATATAACCGAAAAGTATTAAGTGAGATCCACATTATAAGCGGGTCTCACTATTATAAATTGTAAAAGAAATTTCATTTTAATATATTTCTATACGTAAACGTACACTTTATTTATAATCTACGTTAAGGTATAGAATTGAAAAATATTTTTCTTCAAGATGAACTTCTTTCCAAATTAAACATTTCCAAAAAACAACTGATTGAATGGGAGAACTCAAGTTTAATTGAACAATCCGGAATTTCAGATGATGATATTCCTTATTATTCTAATGTTGAATATGAAAAGGGAATTCATGTAAAAAAGTTTCTCGAACTCGGATATGAATTAGATGATATTCAAAAAATTATTAAAAAAGTAGGGCTGCCGCAATTAACTCCCGATAAAATCACAAACAAAAAAAACAATAGCTATTTAACCGTTGGAAATCTTGCTGAAAAAATTGGAGTAAGTCCTCGCACCATAAAACACTGGGAAGACAAAGGTATTATTGAGCCTGATATGAGAAGCGATGGAGGTTTTCGCCTTTATTCTGCGGGCTATGTTTACTTGTGCAATTTAATTCAGGATTTACAATTATTCGGCTACACGCTCGAAGAAATAAAAGTTGTATCCGATTATTTCCGGGATTTTTGGCAAATACAAAATAATATAGATGCCTTTAATAAAGACGATACAAATTTTAAGCTTGGTGAAATGCAGAAATCGATAGAAAATCTATTCGCCAAAATGAATTTGCTTAAAGAAGGCATTTCACGATGGGAAGAGCTATTGAAAAAAAAGAAAAAAGAAATTATCAGTTTAAAAAATAAAAATACTAAGCGGGGATTAAAATGAAATATTTTGAACAGTACAATTATTTAAAAAATATATTTGATATAAATAAAAACGAAATTGATATCACGCGGTTTAATGAAGCGAAAATTTATAATATAAATTTTTTTTCAGAAAGCTTAACTAAGTTTCCTTGCGGAAACGAATATCAGTCTTTTAATACATTCTTTAAAGCGCTGGTAAAATTTTATCTTTCACAAAATTATTTTTCGAATAACTATATTCTAAAAATGCTGGAGGTTCCTGATGATCAAGTGGAAGAAAACAAAACGTTTAATTACACGCTGTTTAAAAACAACAGCGCTTTAAAATCAAAAAGCATAGTAATTTTATTACACGGATTAAATGAACGAAACTGGAACAAATATTTACCGTGGGCTTATTCAATTCATCATCAAACAAACAAATCTGTGGTTTTGTTTCCGCAGGCATTTCACATTAACAGGGCGCCGTTAGACTGGAGCGATTTTAGAATAATGAATGAAGTGGCGAAGGAAAGGAAAAAACTTTTACCCGGATTAAAATACGGGACTTTTGCTAATGCTGCAATAAGTACGCGTTTACAATTTGTGCCTCAAAGGTTTATTTTTAGCGGGCTTCAGACTTATTATGATATTGTGAATTTTGTTAAAGACATTCGGCAAAACAAAAACCCGTTTATTGAAAAAGACGCCACGATTGATTTATTGGGATATTCGATTGGGGCGTTTCTATCTGAAATACTTTTAATGAGCAATCCGGATAATCTTTTTTCTGATTCAAGACTGTTTGTTTTTTGCGGCGGACCAACGCTAAATTTTATGAATCCGGTTGCAAAATCTATTTTGGATAGCGAAGCGTTCAATTCTATAAATAGATTTTTAGTTTATGATTTTGATAAAGATATTTCAAACGATGAAAGGCTGTCAGCATTTTTCAAAATGGAAACCATTGAAGGAATATATTTTAAGTCGTTATTAAATTTTGAAAAGTATGAAGACTTGAGAGAAAGCAGATTTAAAGAATTGGAAAATCAAATATTTAATTGCTCGCTCGAGAAGGATAATGTAATGCCTTACAGTGCGGTAAATAAAACTTTAATCGGAAATACTAATTCTAGATTAAAATCTGAAGTTTTAGACTTTCCCTTTCCTTATTCTCACGAAACTCCGTTCCCTTTACTTTCAAAATATGAAGATAGTATTAATAAAAGTTTTGACTTGTTTATAAATAAGACGTGCAGCTTTTTAAATTAAAATAATTAAGTTTTGAGAATAAAGTTATTTCTATCGCTAAAACAATTAGACCTCTATTCACGCTAAATTCATTCAACCATTTTACTATTCATTCAATTAATTTTCCATCCCGCATTTCAAAAACCTTATCAGCTAAATTTACTAAACCTGAATTGTGGGTTACGATTACAAAAGTCTTCTTTAAATCATCTCTTAATTTAATAAACAACTGGTGCAGAGTTTCGCTGTTTGCCGAATCCAAATTGCCCGTTGGCTCATCAGCAAAAATTATTGAAGGATCGTTTGCAAGCGCACGCGCCACCGCTACTCTCTGCTGCTCTCCGCCCGAAAGTTCCGCCGGCTTATGATTTAATCTTTCTTTCAATCCAACTGTATTTAATAAATTTTCCGATTTCTGCAGCGCGTCAGTTAAAGAAATATTATTTATCATTTGAGGAATGGAAACATTTTCAATTGCAGTAAACTCAGGAAGCAGGTGATGAAACTGAAAAATAAATCCGATATTTTTATTTCTGAATTTAGCAAGTTTATCATCTGAATATTTGAAAATACTTTCAGAATTAAAGTAAACATCGCCGCTGTCGGGACGATCTAATCCTCCCATCAAATGAAGCAAAGTGCTTTTACCCGCGCCGGATGCGCCGATAATAACTGAAATTTTTTCCGCTTCAATTTCAAGCGAAACTGATTTTAAAACTTCAAGTCTTAATTTTTTATTTGTCTGATAAGATTTTATAAGGTTATCAGCTTTAAGAATATTTATCATAATTTAATTTTCAAATATTTCATTTTGTCAGCTATAAAAACTACTCCCATTTTATTGCTTCTAAAACATTAACGCGCGCCGCCTTTAGCGCAGGATAAAGAGAAGCGAGAAACGAAAGCAGCATTGAAACACCGGTGATGTAAAAGAAGTCAGAAATTCTTAACTGTAATGGGAGCGCATCAATTTTATATTGCGTGGGATCAAGCGGATAAATATTAAACTTCAAATGGAGAAAACAAATTCCGTATCCCAACGCAAGTCCAGCTAAAGTTCCGACCAGTCCGATAAGCAAACCTTCAAACATAAAAATTTTTAAGATTGAATTTTCCTGCGTTCCCATTGAGCGCAAAATTCCGATGTCTCTTTTCTTTTCAATTACAGACATTGAAAGCGATCCTAAAATATTAAAAGTTGCAACGGCGATAATTAATGATAGCAAAATAAAAGCCGACCATCTTTCAATCTGCATAACCGAATAAAGATCTTTTCTAAAATCAAACCAGGTGCTAACGCTAAAATTATTTTGATTTAATTTGCTTTGCAATTCATTTTTAATTTCGAATGCATCGTTCATATCATTCAATCGAATATCATAACCTTGATATTTATTTTTATATCCCAACAGCCCCTGCGTAAAATTAATTGATGCAAAGATGTATGAGTTATCATATTCATTATTGTTTGAATTGAATACTCCGCTTACAATAAATTTCTGCATGGAAGGAAGACTAAATTGTGTGATCGCTTTTTCAATTCCTACGGGAGAGATTATTGAAATTGTATCTCTGAGAGCGGTTTCCAGCTTATCCGCAAGAGGCAGACCCAAAACTACCTGCGGCAATCCATTCTTATTTGAAAGATCATATTTTCCGAAAAGCATATTATCTTTTATGCGATAAACGCTGTCGCCCGATGATTGTTCGATCCCCTTTAAAGTTACAATTTGAAATTCATCTTTCTTCTCCGCCACTACTTTCCCGGAAATGTAAGGCGTAATTTCTTCTACGTTTTTTAATTGATGAAGAGTTTGCAGCATTTGTTTTTCAAAATTGTATCCTTCATCAGAAATAAATTCAACCCTTACATGCGGATCAAAAGTAACGAGAAAAGATGTAACCAAACTTCCGAATCCATTAAACACAGAAATAACAACTATCAACGCCGCTACTCCAATTGTAATTCCTAAAATTGAAATAAAAGAAATGATAGTTATAAAATTTATTTTATGTTTTGAGATTAAGTAGCGAGTTGAAATAAATTTTTCAAACTTCATATTAATTAAACCTCAAAGCAGAAACCGGTTTTATTTTGGAAGCTATAAAACTTGGAAGCGCCGATACCAAAATTGAAAGCAGCATTGTAATTGCTGAAACTATTAAAAAAGTATTTAATGAAAGTTGAATCGGAACTGTGGACATAAAGTAAACGGAGGAGGGGAGCGATATGATATTATATTTTAATTGAATTTCCATCAACAGATAAGCCAATAAATTGCCGGCTAAGATTCCCCAAACCGCTAAAAAAAATCCTTGATACAAAAATATAAAAACAATCTGTCCGCTGCGCGCGCCCAATGCTTTTAACGTTCCGATGGCATTTGTTTTTTCGAGTACAATCATTAAAAGAGTTGCAATAATATTAAATACTGCTACTATAATAATTAATCCTAGTATAATTGGGATGGGTTCTTTCTGAAGCTGAATCCACGTAAAAATATTTCTGTGTGTTTGATATATTGATTTAACAATGTTAGGATATTTCAATTCACTACTTAAAACTGCTGCTACGCTGTCAATTTTTGCTGTATTATTTAATCTAATATCATATCCATTAATGTTATCACCTATACCAAAAAGCTGTTGTGCATTTTTCAAATTAACATAAGCATAAAGATCATCGTATTGAGGCATACCGCTTTCAAAAATTCCCACCACTTTAAATTTTTCAATGTTGGGTAAATTTTCAAATGAAGGAAGCTTATCATTTTTTAAGGCAAAAACTGTAACTTTGTCGCCGACTTTAATAAATAACTTGTTAGCTAATTTTTTTCCTAAAATTATTGTTGATGAATTTTCATCCAGGTTATATTCGCCTTCAATTATTTTATCTTTTAAGTGATTAACATATTCTTCGGGAATAACTCCTTTAATATTTAGTCCTTCTTTATTTTTTTTACTGCTGATAATAGCAAGCTTGGAAACATAAGGATTTATTTCTTGAGCTAGATTTCCTAGTCCTGCTTTAAGCGAAGGAAAAATTTTATGGTAATCCGGCAGAGTAGAAGTATAAGAGGTTATTTGAATGTGAGAATCAAACTCAACAATTTTGCTTGTAATTGTTTTTTCAAATCCATTTAAAATGCTTAGGGTTATTATTAACGTTGCAACGCCTAATGCAATTCCTACAATAGATATAGCCGAAATGAATGAAACGAACTTCGATTTTTTTTTAGAGAAAGTAAATTTTCGGGATACAAATAAAGGGAATGACATTCTTAAATTTTATTTTTGCCTCTTAATTTAACTAAGTAATATTTTATATGAAAATTTGCCATCATCCCCCAAGAAATATTAAAGTTTAAAAAATATTGGAATAGGTTTAATTGATTATTAAAGCTCAATAATATATATTTGAAATCAGTTTTTTTTAACATATCGGGGCGTAGCGTAGCCCGGTTCATCGCGCCTGCTTTGGGAGCAGGAGGTCGCAGGTTCGAATCCTGCCGCCCCGACAAAAAATAACTTAAACAATTTGTTCTTTTTTTATTGTTAAACCATTTCACTAATCTGCGCCCGTAGCTCAATCGGATAGAGCAACAGCCTTCTAAGCTGTAGGTTAGTGGTTCGATTCCACTCGGGCGTACAAATGATAAGTCAAAATTAAAAAGTCAAAAGTTGTTTAAATTATTATTACTTTTGATTTTTGACCATTGAATTGTTATGGTGAGCGTAGCTCAGTTGGTTAGAGCACCAGGTTGTGGCCCTGGGGGTCGTGGGTTCAATTCCCATCGCTCACCCCAATTGATTAAATCTAAAGAGTTTTTTAATTATTTACTATGTATTGTTCATTATAAATTGATAGCTGGCCCCATCGTCTAATGGTTAGGACCTCGCCCTTTCACGGCGGTAATAGGGGTTCGAATCCCCTTGGGGTCACAAAAGAAAAACCTTCAGCAGAAATGTTGAAGGTTTTTTTATTGTAAAGTATAAGTGGATTGCAGTTTAGGGAGGTTCAAAAAACTTAAAACTTAATTCAAAAAAGTGATAAGTGAAACGTTCTTAGACTATTGAAAAATTTAAAACCCAGAAACCTTAACATTTGGAGTAGTAACTTCCGCTATTAATTTTTTATCAGCCATAACAGAGATTAAATAAAAAAACTTTTCTTCAAGAGTGGTTATTTCGTAATCTGCTCTCTTTTTAATATCAAAAATTTTCCCTTTAGCGTCTGCGAAAAGTTGTTTATAATATTCAATCCCATCTGAAATATTTGTTACAAAAGCGCTGAAATACTTAATTTGATTTACAGAAGCCGGTAAATCAATTGATGAAATTTTGTCTTCCAAATAAGTGAGATAAAGTTTAAGCTCTTTCATAAACATATTCGGACGAGTAGTGTGCGTGATAATATTAATTCTACCGTAAATGTGATTTACCATTTCGTTCAATGAAACTATTGAGGAAAAGTAAGCCATATTAGGTCCCGGGCAAACAGCAGTTCCCACGCCATCTACTTTTGAAACTCCATTATTTAATTCCAATGCCGGAAGAGCAAGTCCCATGCATAAACAAGTTTTATCAATAATTTTATTATAAGCTTTTTCTTTTTCTATTTTGCTAATAGATGAAGCGTTTACCTGTTCGATTTTTTGTGATTGATACTTAACTGAAGCAGTACAAATCGGTTTCTCGCTAAACTCAATATCTGAAATTAAAAACTTTTTGGGGCAGGCGCTTCCTGCCTTACCTTGCAAGGCTTTTTCTTCCTTCTCTGCATCTTTTGTATTTCCACGCAGGCTGTTAAAAGGAACGCCGAGGGGAGAAGTATTACTTAAATACAAATCTTCTTCTTTAGCATTGCACAAAAGTTCCAAAGTTTTTTTGTCAACGTTTGTTACCTCCGGGACGAGAAGAAAAGGCGAACCCCATCCCACTGAATCCAATTGATAATAATCTAACAAGAAATTATTTTCTTCGAATGTGCCAACGCCGCCCTGTGCCGTAATTCTTAGTTCAGGCGGCTCTTCATTAAATGCAATATTCTTTTTCAGTAAGGATTCAGTATAAATTTTATGAATTGTATTTATTAAAAAGCTTCGGTTTGTTTTAAATTCTTCTAAAATTGGTCCTATTAAATAACCGTCGGTTGCAAAAGCATGTCCGCCGCAATTAAGTCCGGACTCAATTCTGTATTCCGAAACCCATAAACCTTTTTTAGCAAGAAATTTTCCCTGAATAATCGCCGATCGGAAATCGCTGACTTTTAAAATTATTTTTTTCTTTAAATAACCATTTCCATCAGGGAAAAAATCATGGAAGCTCTCAAAATAACTATATAGTTTTGGATTCATTCCCGCCGATAATATAACCGATGAATTAAGGTTGCTTTCTGCAAAACCGCGTAAAGAAGCATGCGCGTCGTTATAGTAAATAGGAAGCTGTCCGGATTTATCGAAATTAGTTTTATCAACCTTGGTCATAATGTTTACGTCAATACTGCCGGGCTGCATAAATTCATCTAACAAAAATTTTATCTCATTTTTATTTATTAAGCCTTTACTGTAATGATTTAATGGTTGCTTTAGTTCCGAATGATCAGGTAAAATTTCATAATATTTTTCCAGCTCTAATTCTTTATTTATAATGTTTTCTTTAAAGATGATAAAATTCTTTTTTACAAGTTCATCAAGCAGATTAAGATAAAGCGTAATTCGTTTAGCTCTAAAATCTTTTTCTTTTGTTGAAACCGGAACAAAATCAATATCATTTTTTTGTGAATGAATCTTTCTCATCTTTTCGATAAGGTCGTCGTCAACAATAGACACAACTGAATTTATTCCGTACTGGGCAACCTTAAGCGGCGTGTCAATTGTAAAAGCAAGACCCATTACGGGTATATGAAATTTATGAATATTAGTATTTACCATGCTTCTTTAAATTAAATAAAAAAAAGTTAAGCCCTAATTATTTTAATTATTAGGGCATATTTTTATTACCATCTTTTGGGACGATTATTGCTTGAGCCGCGAGAGCCGCCTCTTCCGCCTGAGCCGCGGTCAGTTTTAGGACGAGCCTCGTTTACAACAATAGTTTTCCCTTTTAAGTCTTTAGAGTTTAATTCGTTTATAGCTTTCTGACCTTCCGTTTGGTCGGATAATTCAATAAAGCCAAAGCCTTTTGACGCGCCTGAATACATATCTTTAATAACTTTAACGCTGGTTATATTTCCATATTCTGAAAATAAATTTTTCAAATCTTCTTCAGTTACATCAGAGGCAAGATTTCCTACATAAAGGTTCATACATTTTTCCTTTTGTTTTTGTTCCGTTGCGCTTGCTTAAATTTTGGCAAGCAGCTTAACGGAAATGAGTAATAGTAATTTTAAAATTGAAGAATTATTAAATGGGGGAACGCTCAATATATTTTATTAGTGCGTTTATTATCCGTTAAAAAGGGTTGACAAAAGAGTAAAAGTTCTGAGTTTTTAATATTTCTCTTTACGGCGTCTGTTGTTTAATAAAAATTTAATTTTGTTAATTGTTGACGTAATTTAATTACAAAATGTAACTATTCCAACTCATCATTAAATACTGCGATACAATTTTTTCCAACTGCAATTCTTATTAAAATGCCGTCAGCTAAACAATAAGCAATACACATTTGATAAAACATTTTGTAAGTTAATTACTAATAAAAATAAACTTCGGGGAAATTATGAAAACTTCATATAAACTTTCCTTTGCAATTTTCATTGCTTGCCCAATCTTATTATCTCCTCAATCAAATACAAATTTTAATATTGAGAGCTACAAGCAATTCTTATCGTCGCATCAAAATATGGATGCCGAACAGCTTTTGCAAATGCACGATGCCGGAACTTTTGAATCAAATATTAATATTGATTATAGCTCAGCGGAATATTTTGACAGCATCGACATCAAATATAATCTTACCGATTACGAAAAATCTTTAATCAACAAAAATGGATTTATGGTTAGCGAGAGATTAACTAAATCTTCTTTCGGCGAGGCGCTGCTGGATATTTATCATAAAGACCTTCCTTTGTTTATTACTACGGATGCAATACTTAATGCCTTTCATCAATCATACGATAGAATTTTAAAAGATGTTGAGTTAGGCGTTTTGATAGGACGATTAAATGAATTATTAAACAAACTACACAGCGCTTTGCCTCAATTAAAAACTAAATATGCATCATATCCGGAAATGAGACAAATGCTTAAAGACGCTGATGTTTATTTAACCGTTCCGAGAAAATTATTAGATGAAAATTCTTCGCCTTATTTTAATGATAATATTGAGAAGGTAAATAAACTTTATGCAAAATCTTTTGAGGCAAAAGGAATAGATTACGATACGCTTTTTGCTGAGGCATGCGTAGCTGTTGACTGGAGCCAATTTAAACCGAGAGGACATTATTTATCTGATTTTTATGGCGAAGGAAAACTGCAAAATTATTTTCGCGCAATGATGTGGTTGGGAAGAATAGAGATTTATCTTATTCCGCCTCAAAGCTTGCCCGAGCCGGAATGTCTTCAGCAAAATTTTCAAGATGCTATGCGTCAAATTATCGATTCATATTTATTAACTGAATTATTCGACATCTCAGACTCATGGCAGCTTTACTATGATTTTGAAAAAATACTTCGCTACTTTGTGGGAGATCAGGACAATGTTACTTTATCCAATCTTCTTTATATAAAAGAAAATCTTCAAATTAATAACGCCGACGAATTACTTGATAGTTTAAAAATAGTTGAGTTTCAAGATACGTTGAAAATTCAGTCATTCGCTGCGCAAAAAATTTTATCACAGATTTTAATTTCCGGTAATTCCACATCGCCGGATGGGATTGTTCCCTCGTCAGCGTTTATGATGTTCGGGCAAAGATTCGTTATTGATTCCTACGTTACAGGCGGGGTAGTTTTTGATAAAATATTTTATAATGGCAACAGAATATGCAGACTTTTCCCTTCAACCTTGGACCCAATGTTTGCTTTGGGAAATGATGCCGCGGGTCAGCTGCTTAAACCGGAATTGGATCAATATCATTATTCAAGTAATCTTGATGCGTTAAGATATTTAATTAATTCTTACGGCACGGAATTTTGGGATAATACTATTTATAATTCTTGGCTTAATTCTGTAAGAAAATTAAACCCTCCCACGGATCGAACTTCACTTCCACGGTTTATGCAAACCGGGGCATTTTGGCAGCAAAAATTAAATACTCAGCTTGCTTCATGGGCGCAGCTAAGGCATGATAATTTACTTTATGCAAAACAATCTTATACAGGCGGAACTATTTGCTCTTATCCATACACTTATGTAGAACCATTTCCTAAATTTTATGAAACTCTTAAAGATTATGCTTTATCCGCTAAAAATAAATTTGCCGAACTTCCTTTTGAAAATGAATATATCAAACCAACCATAACGAGATATTTTGATGATTTTATTCCTATCATGGATAACCTTCAAATAATTTCTCAAAAGATTTTAGATCAAATTCCTTTTACGGTTGAAGAAGATTCTTTTATGCATAATGTAATTTATGATACGTATGTCGGTAGCGGTTATCCATATATGGGATGGTATCCTAAGCTTTATTACAATGATTACTTTTATGATCAAATGATGAAGCAGGACAATCTTGTTGCCGATATTCACACAACGCCCACCAATTGCGGAGGCGCTTTAATCGGCGCGGTTACTCACGTCGGTACGGGAAATATAAATCTCGGAGTATTTGTAGCTGATTTGCCAGAAACAAAAAACGTAGCTTTCGTTGCGCCGGTTATGAGTTATTATGAATATGTCTCAACCAACTTTTTTAGATTAACTGATCAGGAATGGAGTAATCAATATTTGCAATCAGCGGTCAGACCATCCTGGGTAAATATTTATTTAGCTGACAGCAGCGGCAACTCGCGTGGAGAAGGATTGCAGTTAACTACTTCAGTTGAGAAAGATGAAAATAATATTATTCCGCAAACATATTTAACGGCGCAAAACTATCCGAACCCCTTTAACCCAAGTACAATTATAAGTTTTTCTATTCCGTATAGTTTAACCAACTCTATTTCCGAATTGGTCAATTTATAATATTCAAGGAGAAGTAGTCAAAAACATTGGTTAATGAAATTTTGCCTGCGGGAAATTATTTAACAAAGTGGGATGGAACAAATGAGAGCGGCGTTCTAACTTCAAGCGGAATTTATATTTATAATTTAAGAGTTGCCGATAAGCAGTTTTCAGGAAAGATGACTTTACTGAAGTAAGATGAGATTTTTTGAAATTAACTTAATAAGTTAAAATTATTAGAAAGGGTAATAAAATGAAAAATTTCTTAGTGTTTTTTTTGTTACTTGTTACCAGTTCAACATTGTTCAGTCAAATAAAAATTGATGTCTCTACTGATAAATTAGAATATCATTATAGAGATTCAATACGCATTTTTGTTACTGCAACAAATAGCAGCACAGAATCAATTATTTTAAGTTGGGGTTCTAGCTGCCAAGCAAGTTATGAGGTAATTAATGAATATAACTGGACTAATGATCATACATGTGTACATATTTTAACAGGCTTAACTTTAGAACCAAATCAATCACAAACCTGGTCATTTACTTATAAGAATCATTTGCTTAAACCTGGGCATCACAAAATAATTGGTGAAGTTTTGGGATATGGTAAATCTGATACTTTAGAAATTTTCATCACGGATTCAGTTATTGCTTATTATTCGACGACAGTAAAAAATAATGCTAACCAGCCAATTCAAAATGTATTTGTTTCATCGCAAGGCGCTGAAAGTACTATAACTAATGCTCAGGGAAAGTTCACTTTAGAATTCACTTCTTTAATATATCCACCCGGACCGCCTATAGCATATCCTGATGTTAACTATTCTCATCCTGACTATCAGCCTTACACCGAAATTATAATGCTGAGTGAAGGCGATAGTATTACAGGACCAGATGTAATTTTAAATAATAAAATTACAATACAAGGAAAGGTAAAATATGAAAATGGCGAGCCTGCACAAAACTGTAATGTTTATATGTTTAGTTCAAAAAATTATTACTCCGCTGTAAGCGACTTTGAAGGAAATTATTCGATGCAATGCAGCCCCGGATTTTATTACTTAAACGCTACTTTATATTATCACTATGGATATACCTGGACATATAGAATGTCATACTTCAATAATAAACCAAAACTAGCAGATGCTGATTTAATTGAAATTAAAGATACAATCACTGTCGTAGATTTTATTTTTCCTTTTCTTGAAATAGGAACAATTTCCGGGAGGGTAATAGATGCTGCTACCCAACAGCCTTTATTTAATTCATTTATTTCAGCGTCATCGCAAGAGCCAAGAGATTCACTTTTTTCCGGCTGCGATGAAAACGGCAATTACACTATAGAGGTTTTTGAAGGTTCGTATAATATCTCTGCTTATGACGATGGATATTACTGGCAATTTTATGATAATGCTTATAGTACATTTGACGCAACGCCAATTACAGTAAGTAAAGATAGTTTGAATATCGAAGGAATAGATTTTAGTTTGATAAATCCAGAACCTGGTTCAAATTCTATCTCTGGATTTGTTAGGGATAAAAATACCAATAGTGAAATGTTTGGTGTTGAAGTTTATGCAGTTCCGTTAGCAGGGGAGAATTGGGTTAAATCAACAACAGGCTATGATGGTAAATACTTACTAAAAGATCTAAAGAATGGCGACTATATAATTCTTTTCTATAAAGAAAATTGTATCAGCCAATTCTATAAAAATTATTATGAAACTTGTTCCGATTGGGAAGACGCATTCATTTTTAGTTTAAGCGGAGGAAAAATAATATCTTATTTATTTACTGAATTGAGTCCAATTAATCCTTATGGCGGTGAAGTCATGGGTAAAATTTATACCGATCTCAATTCTTCAATGAGCGGAACTTTGATTTCAGCAGTTGATTCCGTCGGGAATACTGTTTCTTCTTCAATTTCGGTTTACAACGGCAGTTATTTAATTCCTTCTCTAAAAAACGGAAGTTACTCCATTAAAGCAAGTAAAATCGGTTTTCATACTTCAGAGTATGCGGGGAAAATAAATATTAATCTCGATAACAAACCTGTTGTTGACGGAGTAAATATTTACATAACATTAACAGACGCCAAAGAAAATGGAAACACTATTCCAACGTCTTATACTCTCTCGCAAAATTATCCTAACCCCTTTAATCCCTCAACGAAGATAAAGTATAGCATCCCTAATGTAGGGACACAGCATGCCTTGTCAGTGCAATTAAAAGTTTATGATGTTTTGGGGAATGAAATTGCAACTCTTGTAAATGAAGAAAAACAAACTGGAAATTATGAAGTCGAATTCAATGCAGATTTAGGGGCGTATGGCGATTCGCCTTTGCCAAGCGGCGTATATTTTTATTCCTTAAAAGCAGGAGATTATTTTCAAACAAAAAAAATGATTCTGATGAAATAGTTTTTTATAAATTAATTTTTTTTATTCATTTGTAAATCCGGTTTCTTAATTGAAAACGGATTTATAATTTTAAAGTATTATTGCTATTTTGATTTTGATTTCAAATCAATTTTTATTCTTACTTTATAAGTTTAATGAACAACAAAAATTATTCACATCAAATTAATTTGAATCTCAATGTTAGGGGACTTCCGCAATCTGCCACTTTAATGATAAATGAAAAAAGCAATCAATTAATTTCTGAAGGAAGAAAAATTTATAAACTGGGTTTGGGACAATCGCCATTTCCCGTTCCCGAACCTGTAGTTGAATCTTTAAAATTAAACGCACATCAAAAAGATTATTTGCCTGTAAAAGGTTTGTACAAGCTGCGCGAAGCTGTCGCCGATTATCATTCACGATCACAAAATATTAAGCATAATGCCGAGGATGTTTTGATCGGTCCCGGCTCAAAAGAATTAATGTTTCTTCTTCAATTAGTTTATTACGGCGATCTGCTTATCCCGACTCCAAGCTGGGTTTCGTACGCGCCGCAAGCGCATATAATCGGCAGGCATGTTAGATGGCTTCCCACAAATAAAAAAGATAAATGGCTTTTATCATCCGATGATTTAACAAGACAATGTGAAAGCGATCCTAATAAACCAAGGATAGTTATTTTAAATTATCCATCCAATCCGGTCGGGGTTACTTATACAAAAAGTGAATTAAAAGAAATTGCAAGCGTGGCGCGAAAGTATAAAATCATTTTACTTTCAGATGAAATTTACGGCGAGTTAAATTTTAAAGGCAATCATACTTCAATTGCAAAATATTATCCCGAAGGAACAATAATTAGCGGGGGATTAAGTAAATGGTGCGGCGCAGGCGGATGGAGATTGGGAACGTTTACTTTTCCGCCGGCTCTTCGTTGGCTGCTGGATTCAATGTCGGTTGTTGCCAGCGAGACTTTTACCGCTACCAGCGCTCCTATTCAGCATGCGGCGGTGGTTGCATTTAACGGCGGAAGACAAATTGAAAAATATCTTTGGCGCGCAAGATGGATTTTAGAAAAATTAGGAATCACAATTTCTGCAAAATTAAATGAAGCCGGAATTTATAACGCAAAACCTTCGGGCGGTTTTTATCTTTTCATTTCTTTTAATCAACTTAAAGAAAAATTATTAGCGCGCGGAATAACTACAAATGAATTATTGTGTGAAAATTTGTTAAATGAAAAAGGCGTTGCACTGCTGCCCGGCACAGTTTTCGGAAGACCGCCTGAAGAATTAACTGCGCGTATTGCTTATGTTAATTTTAACGGGAACAAAGCTATGGAAGATGCGCTGCTAATTAATTCGCCGGAAAAAATTGACGATCAGTTTATTAAAAAATATTGTTTTGATACTTTTAAAGCTATCAATTTAATTTGCGATTGGGTAAAATAATTTTCTGAAGAGTATTCAAAATTGAATTAAATAATTTATGACAAATTATATTATTGTCGCTTTGGGCGCTGGTATTGGAGGCTCATTTCGCTATTGGCTTTCCAATTATTCATATAAATATTTTCCGGCGACATTCCCTTACGGAACTTTAGTTGTAAATATTATCGGGAGTTTTTTACTCGGTTTATTTATGTTTTATTTTGATCAGAAAGAAATGCTAAGCTCAAACTTAAAAATATTTTTAACCATCGGTTTTTGCGGAGGCTTTACAACTTTCTCAACTTTTTCTTTTGAGACGATTAATTTATTTAGAGATTCGCAAATTGTTTTAGGTTTATTAAACATAGTCTTAAACATTTTACTTTGTTTGATAGGAGTTTATTTAGCATACTTAGTTTCAAAAATATGAAAGCATAAAATGCACATAAACAGCGAAGCTAAATTATTAAGAATATTTATCGGCGAAAGCGATAAGCACGGCTCAATTCCTGTTTATGAAAAGATAGTTTTAGAAGCCCGTAAACAAGGGTTGGCAGGCGCTACGGTAATTAAGGGGGTAATGGGTTTTGGCGGCAACAGCAGAATTCATTCATCTAAAATTTTAAGTCTTTCCGAAGATTTACCTTTGATTATCGAAATAGTTGACGAGTTTTCAAAAATTGAAAAGTTTATTCCCTGGCTCAATAATTTATTTGAAGAAGCAAACTGCGGCGGATTAATAACAATTGAAAAAGCGGAGATAATTAAATACAGAGCTATTAAAAAGTGATTCTATATTTAGAGACTTCAAAAAAGTAACATCATTCTGTCATGCTGTCCGCCGCGGTGGATTATTTCAGCATCATTACAAAGGTCTCGTTAAATAAATATGAAAACTGAAGCTACTACTAACAAAGTAATTGACGAAGTTAAAAATGATAAATCTGCAATTGGCTACGGCGGCATCGGTTTTAAAAATGGAATCAGTCATCCAAAAATAAATGTAATTGAACCTACTGAAGTAAATGTTAGAAACGATAAATATCTCATTAGCCGCTATCTTCATTTTTATATTTTAAATCCACCTTCGATTGAAATTAAAAAATTTATTGAATGGGTTATTAGCCCCGCCGGACAAGCCATTGTGAGCAAAGAAGGTTACATTTCTTTATGGGAAGAAAATTAAACTGCTTCTTTTTCCGCATTGCTGCATTTCAAAATTAATATTTCCGTAACACTCTCTTAACATTCCATTAACATTGCGCTGTTATGTTTGACTCGTCGAAGTTAACATATTTAAGAATATTTATAGATCGGGAAAAAAATGATTTTTTCATTCACCAAACTATTTTCTATTTCATTGAACATTAAAATTTCCAAATTAGTTATTGTTTTGTTGTTATCGCTAATGATAGCTTCAATCTTAACTAAGGAAATATCAGCTCAAAACTACCGGATCAATTGCCGGACAGATTTCTGATAAAAGTAATAACGAAACTCTAATAGGAGCTAATATAATTGTAATCGGAACTTCAACAGGCGCATCAACTGACATTGACGGCGTTTATAAGATTATAAATCTTATGCCCGCAAATGTATAAATTAAAAGTTTCCTACATTTCTTATCAATCCTTAATTATTGAAGGCGTAGAAGTTAAGTCAAACGAAATAACAAAATTAAATATTCCATTGCAGCCCTCGGTAACGCAAATAGAAGATGTAGTGGTTACCGCTGAAGCGTTAAAATCAACAGAAGCCTCAATTCTTAAAATTCAAAAAAACTCTGGTAATATTGTTGATGGTATGAGCGCGGAATTGATTACAAAAAATAATAGCTCGGACGGAACAGATGTACTAAAGAGAATGACCGGCGTTACCATTTCAGACGGGAAGTATGCTTTCATTAGAGGAATTGGCGACAGATATAACAATACGCTTTTAAACGGTGCAAGCCTGCCAAGCACCGATCCCGAAAAGAAAAGTTTTTCGTACGATATTTTTCCCGCCAGCTTAATTGAAAATGTATTGACCGCAAAAACATTTACGCCGGATAAACCCGCAGATTTTTCGGGCGGCTTGGTTCAAATAAGCACAATAGAATTTCCAAGTAAATTTTTATTCGATGTAAGCGTATCGGCAACTTATAATACATTAAGCGCGGGAGAATCTTTTTTTACATCTCCGAACGGATATGACTTCCTTGGCTTTTCTGATAAAAGCCGAAATCTTCCTTCGTTAATTGACAACACGCTTATTAAAAAAGGAAATTTTTCTGAATCTGATCTTGAAAATATTACCGGGGCTTTTAATAATAATTGGGATGTTAATTCTGCAACGGCGTCAATCAATTCAGCTTATAAAATTAATATCGGTAATAAATACGGTTTTGGTGAAAATATTTTTGGATTTATCGGCTCGTTAAGTTATTCATCTCAAAATAATATTAAACAAATTGAAAAAAACTTTTATGATTTTTCCGGATCAAGATATGACTACAAAGGAAATACATATGCAAAGTCGGCTGAACTTGGCGCGCTTTTAAATTTAAGCTTCAAACTCGGCAAGTCAAATAAAATCAGCTTTAAAAATATTTATAATAAAAACGGCGATGATATTTCTACGCGCTACAAAGGCGACTACAGATATGCTTTGCAATATCGCGATATAACAAGCATCAATTATATTGCTCGCTCGCTTCTTTCAAATCAAATTGTGGGCGAACATCAAATTAGTTTATTGCACGGATTAAATTTTGATTGGAATATAAATTATTCGCAGTCAAAAAGAGATGAGCCGGATTCAAGAAGATTTATTTATGCCAGAGATATTTTTGAAAAAAGTGAACCCCTTCGATTCCAGCTTGATCAATCGCTTGCCACACGTTACTACGGAAATTTAGATGATAAAATTTACGGCGGAACAACTGATTTCACATTGAAAATATGGGACGATCCGTCGCTTCCTAAAATAAAATTTGGATATGAATATGATAAGAAAAAAAGAAGTTTCAACGCGAGAACTTTTGGATTTAAAAATATTGCCGGCGGAGATTTTCAGCATGAAGACAGCGTACTGCAAGGACCAATCTCTCAAATATTTACCCCAGAAAATATAAATAAAAAATTTATTCAGGTTATAGAAATTACCAAGCTATCGGACAGTTATGAATCCGATCAAAATATAAATTCAGTATACGCAATGTTTGACGCTACTGCATTTAATAATTTGAAAATTATAGCCGGCGCTCGTTACGAACAATCTATTCAAAAATTAAAATCTTTTGATTTGCAAAATCATACTATTGAGGTTAATAATACATATAACGATGTACTTCCCAGCGTCAATTTAACATATCTGCTGAATGATAAGATTAATATTCGCGGTGCATTCAGCACAACACTTGCACGTCCCGAATTTAGGGAGTTAGCGCCTTTTAGTTATTTCAATTTTATTGATAATGAATTGGCGCAGGGCAATCCTGATTTAAAAAGAACTTTAATTGGCAATTACGATCTTCGATTTGAAACGTATCCTTCGGGGGGTGAACTTTTAGCAATTAGTTTCTTTTATAAGAAATTCGATGCGCCAATTGAAGAAGTACTTTTTGCAGCACAGAATGAACCTATAAGATCTTTTGCAAACGCTCAGACAGCCTCAAATTACGGAATTGAATTAGAGCTTAGAAAAAATTTAAATTTTATTTCATCTGCCCTAAATAATTTTTCTTTTATAGGGAATGCAAGTTTAATCAAATCTAAAATCAAAATTGAAAACTCAGGCTTCCAGCAAACTGAAAGGGCTTTGCAGGGTCAAGCCCCTTACATTTTCAACCTTGGTCTTTATTATGATGATTTTGAAAATGGACTTAACGCTTCTTTAGCATATAACAAAGTTGGCGAAAGAATTAAAACGGTAGGTTCAGTTGAATTGGGAAATATTATTGAAAAACCGATCGACCTTATTGACGTATCAATTTCGAAAAAATTATTTAGCAGCTTTAATATTAAACTTTCCGTTAAAGATTTATTAAACCAGGAAAGAACATTCATTCAAAAATCTCCTCTTGGAGATAAGGCTGCGGAAGTAGAAAAATTAGGACGCAACATTAATCTTGGATTTAACTATCAATTATAAAAAATCATATAAATTATAAGGAGAAAGAATGAAAAAAAATTCAGCTATTATAACTCTCTTGCTGATTTTATCAGGTTCGGCGATATCTCAAGTTGTTATTTCAGGCGATATAACTTCAGACCAAAATTGGACAAAGGATAACACATATTTGCTAAGCGGTTTTGTTAGAATTAAATCTGGCGCTACGGTTACTATACAAGCGGGAACAACCATCTATGGTGAAAACTCCTCGCAAGGTTCATTAATAGTTCAGCCTGGCGGAAAATTAATGGCGGATGGAAATGAAAATGAACCAATAATTTTTACAAGCGAGTTCAACAAACCTGAATCAACAACAGAACCAACATACGGAGATTGGGGCGGTATAATTTTATTAGGCAACGCTCCTATAAATGTAACCGGCGGAACAGCTTCAATTGAAGGTCCCGGCGATCAATATGGCGGAACTGATCCTGAAGATAACAGTGGAATTATGAGATACGTAAGAATAGAATATCCCGGAATTGCATTTTCACTTAACAATGAAATTAACGGATTGACATTCGGCGGAGTAGGCAGAGGAACAATAATAGATTATGTGCAAGTAAGCTACAGCGGCGATGATTCTTATGAATGGTTTGGAGGAACTGTTAACTGTAAGCATTTGATAGCTTATAGGGGATGGGACGATGATTTTGACACAGACTTTGGTTATAGCGGAAAGCTTCAGTATTTAGTTGGATTAAGAGACCCGGAAATCGCGGATCAATCGGGTTCCAACGGATTTGAATCAGACAACGATGGATCAGGTTCAACTAATGATCCGAGAACATCTCCAACTTGGTGGAATGTAACCCTGGTAGGACCATTAGCCACAACCAGCAGCACAGTAAATTCACAATTTAAAAGAGGAATGCATTTAAGAAGATCTTCACAAAACAAAATAAACAATGCAATGGTGCTTGGCTATCCATTGGGAATTTTGATTGACGGAGTAAACACAACTACAGATGCACAGAACGGAGTTCTGTATGTTAAGAACACTATTGTAGCCGGCGTATTGGGAAAAGTAATTGATTCAACATCATCCAACGGAACTTTTAATCCGGATAATTTCTTTTCATCAAACAACAATAGATCTTTTGCAACAACCGCAGAAGTAAATCTAACAGCACCATTTGATTTAAATAATCCGAACTTTTTACCAAACTCAAGTTCTCCTGTTTTAACTGGAGGCGGAATACCGCCTAATGATGGATTCTTTGATCAGTCAGGAAATTTTGTCGGCGCTTTTGGATCAAAAGATTGGACTTTTGGCTGGGCTAAATTCAGACCAGATTTGACTGGCGTTAATGAAACTAAATTAAGCGGCGCCCTCCCGGATAAATTTGAGTTATTACAAAATTATCCTAATCCATTTAATCCGTCAACCAAAATTCGTTACGCAGTAACCACGCCGTCTAATATAAAATTATCCGTTTATAATATTTTAGGTCAGCAGATTTCAGCGCTGGTGAATGAGTTTAAAAACATCGGAACATATGAAGTTAATTTTGACGCCTCCAGTTTATCAAGCGGAATTTATATTTATCGATTAGAATCAGGCAGCGCTGTGATCTCTAAAAAAATGACATTGTTAAAATAGTTGTTCATTACTCTCTCTCGTTCTCTTACTTTGACATGGGGCGTGATATACGCCCCATTTTTTTGTTTAGAATTAATAAATATTTAATGCGGAAATAACATTGAGTTAATATTCAATCCTTATTTTCGATTATAAATAAAGAGCAAAAATATGTAATGCGGTTAGTTATAAGTAGGAGAAAAAGAAATGAATGAAAATGGAAAAAATATTTTAAGCGTATCAAGGCTAAAAGTTACTCTGGCAATAGATAAGAAGATTACTGAAAGAGTAATGGGCGAATTAAATAAAAATGAAAATCATATTTTTGCAAACAATGATAAGGACAATGAATGGGCGCAGGAATATTATTTAATCTATAAATCGCACGAAATGCTTTATAGAAACGAAGCTTAATTTTGTTTAAGCGTTTCTTGCCAAAATTTAATTCTTTCTTTTACTATTGTAGGATTAGGGGAACCGAAAGTTTTTTTCCTTTGCAGCGAAGTTTTGATATCAAAATATTGTAATATAGATTCATCAAATATCTCATCTACATTTTTTAACATTTCTAAATTAATATCTTTAAAGTTTTTGTTAGAGTCTTCTAATTTTTTTACAAGCATTCCAACAATCTCATGCGCCTTTCTAAACGGAATACCTTTAAGTACCAGCCAGTCGGCAATATCTGTAGAAAGAATAAAATCGCCTTCCAGTTCATTAGCAAATCTGTTTTTATTAATTGAAATTTTCGAAATCATTTCTTTCATAATTTCGAGCGAATCTGAAAAAGTAAAATGAGAATCGAACAACGGCTCTTTATCTTCCTGCAAATCTCTATCGTAACTTAAAGGGAGAGATTTCATTGTAGAAATTAACGAAATATAATTGCCGAAAGTTCTTCCCGCCTTGCCTCGAATCAACTCAGCCATATCAGGATTTTTTTTCTGAGGCATTAAAGATGATCCTGTGGAAAAATCATCGCTTAATTTTATCAGCCGCCATTCGCTTGAAGACCAAAGAATTATTTCTTCCGAAAGCCGGCTTAAATGCATCATCCCCAAAGAAACGCAATTAAGAAAATCAATTATATAATCTCTGTCGGAAACTGAGTCTAAAGCGTTTCCGGTCGGCGACTCAAATCCAAGTTTGCTTGCGGTAAATTCTCTATCCAACGGAAGCGTAGAACCGGCAAGAGCGCCGGAGCCGAGAGGGGATTGGCTGATTGATTTTAAAATATTTTTTAATCTGTTTTTATCGCGCTCCAGCATTTCAACATAAGCAAGAAAATGAAAAGCCAAAGAGATTGGCTGCGCTCTTTGCAAATGTGTGTAGCCTGGAATTATAGTTTCAATATTTTCATCTGAAATTTTTAAAAGTGTTTTTTGAAAGTCTAGTAATTTTTCAATTAATAAATTACAAGATTTTCTAAGCCATAATTTAACGTCTGTTACAACTTGATCGTTTCGGCTTCTACCAGTATGCAGTTTGCCGGCAGATTCGCCGATAAGATTAAAAAGTTTTGACTCAATTGCAGAATGGATATCTTCAAAATCATTTTCATTAGGTTTCCATAATTCATTCTTCCATTCATCTTTTATTTTTTGAAGCCCGTCGATTATTTTTGAGGCTTCTTCTTTTGAAATTAAATTAATTTTCTCAAGCATTTCTGCGTGTGCAATACTCGCTTCAACGTCTTCTTCAATTAATAAAATATCAACCCTTAATGATGAAGAAAATTTTAGCGCTTTATCATTTAACTTTTGTTTAAACCTACCGCCCCAAAGCATTATACGACTACTTCTTTATTTATATTTTCATTTATCTGCGACATAGTTTTGTATGGTAGCCCGTATATTTTTATGAAACCTGTGGAAGCTTGATGATCAAAAATATCATCTTTAGTATAAGTTGCTAATTCTTTGCTGTAAAGGCTGTGAACAGATTTTCGCGATAAAGTTTTTATCGTTCCTTTATACAATTCAAGCTTCACTTCTCCTGAAATATTTTCTTGTGTTGAATCAACAAAAGCAGAAAGAGATTTGAACAAAGGAGAATACCAAAGACCGTCATAAATTAAATTAGCAATTTTATTTGAGATGTTTTGTTTAAATCTAAAAGTTTCTTTATCAAGAATTAATCTTTCCAATTCTAAATGAGCATGATGTAAAATTACTGCCGCCGGAGCTTCATATATTTCTCTAGACTTGATTCCAACAACCCGGTTTTCAATTAAATCAAGTCTGCCAATACCGTGAACCGCGCCTAAATCACGAAGTTGCGAAACTAATTCAACCGGATTTAATTCAACCGAGTTTAAGGCAATAGGAATTCCTTTTTCAAATTCAATTGAAATTACATCAGAATTATCCGGCGCAAATTTTGGATTTGTAGTAATTTGATATGCATCTTCGGGGGGCGCGGCTTCCGGGTCTTCAAGTTCGCCGCATTCCACAGAAATTCCCCAAAGATTTTCATCGATTGAATAAGGGGAATCTTTTGTTGCGTTTACGGGAATTCCATTTGCAATTGCATATTCCATTTCATCTTCGCGGCATTTAAATTCCCATTCCCTTAAAGGCGCAATTACATTTAAATGAGGCGCCAAGGTATTTACTCCAACTTCAAATCTTACCTGGTCGTTTCCTTTGCCTGTGCATCCGTGGGAAACAGATTCAGCATTTTCTTGAATAGCAACATCGACAAGCATTTTTGCAAGCAGAGGTCTGCCGATAGCGGTTGCCATAGGATAGCTTCCTTCATACAGCGCGCCCGCTTTCAAAGCCTTCCAAACGTAGTTTGTTATAAATTCTTCCCGTAAATCTAAAACCACAGATTTAACCGCTCCGGTTTTAGCCGCTTTTTCTTTAACGCCTTGAATTTCTTTTTTCTGTCCCAAAAATCCGGTTGCGGTAATTATATCTGCGTCATATTTTTGGCTTAGCCATTTAACCATAACCGAAGTATCTAATCCGCCTGAATAAGCGACAACTATTTTTTTCTTACTCAATTTATCATCTCCTTTTAAATTTTAATAACTGGCGTTGTCAGTCATCATTTTTTTTATTAATGCAATTATATCGTCTATGTTTTTTTCGGAACTTGGGATGACAAGAACGGTATCGTCTCCGCCGACTGTTCCTAAAATGTTTGTATTATTAAGTCTATCAATATGATGCGCAACGCCTTGAGCCCTTCCGGCAAGCGTTCTAATCACAATTAAAGATTCATTGTGCTCTACGCTAATAATTTCGTATCCAATTAATTTTGCTATTTGTCTGCCGGATTCATGCGAGTCAAAAACATAACGCGTTCCGCCTTCCGAAAAAATTCTTACCACGCCTAACTCAGCAAAATCACGGCTGAGCGTAGCTTGTGTAACTTGTATGTTTTCAGCCTGCAATAGTTTTACAAGCATATCGTGTGAAGTAATATAGCGGTTATTTAAAAGTTCTTTAATTCTGTTCAGTCTCTTTAATTTAGAAGCCATAAACATTAGTCCAATATTTTGTTATTAGCATTTTCAAATATTTTTTCAATTACTTTTTTAAAGTTCAGCAGAAAATTCATTATTTCTTTTTCAGTAATAATAAAAGGGGGAAGCAATCGGATAACATTATCTCCCGACGTTCCCACTAATATTCTTTCTTTCAAAAGTTCGGCTGCAATTTGTTTGGAAGAAATCCCTTCGCAGAATTCTATTCCAATCATTAAACCCCTGCCGCGAATTTCTTTAATTGAATTTAAGTGCAAAGAGTGCAATGAATTCATTAAAATTTTTCCCAGCAAAGAATTATTTTCTAAAGCCTTTTCAGTAATTAAATTCACAACAGCATTGGCGGCGGCGATTGAAATTGGATTGCCTCCGAAAGTTGAGCCGTGATTTCCAGGTTTAATTGACGCAGCAACTTTCTGTGAACAAATTGTAGCGCCTAATGGAAAACCGTTTGCTAAACCTTTAGCTGTAACAATAATATCGGGAATTATATTTTCATGCTGATATGCAAAGTATTTTCCCGTTCGCCCATTGCCTGTTTGTATTTCATCTATTATTAAAAGAATATTTTTTCCATCGCATAAATTCCTTAAATCTTTTAAATAATTATCGTACGGGACAATAACTCCGCCCTCGCCTTGAATGGGCTCAATTAAAACTGCGGCTGTATCATTATTAATTTTATTTACTATTGATATGATATCGCCAAAAGGCACAAAGGAAAATCCTTCCAACATCGGAGTAAAGCCCTCGTGAAGCTTCGGTTGACCTGTTGCAGAGAGGCTTCCCAACGATCTACCATGAAATCCTCCCAACGCAGAAATTATTTGAAATTTTCCCTCGCCCCATTTTCTTGCAAACTTAATAGCCGCTTCAACCGCTTCGGTTCCGGAGTTGCTGAAAAAAACAGAATCAAGATTTGTAATATCTGTTAATTTTTTCGCAAGAATTTCTTGCGGAGTAGACTGATATAAATTTGATAAATGCCAAAATTTTTCAAGCTGATCCTTAACCGCGGCTTTAATTAATTTATTGTTATGGCCAAAACCGTTTACAGCTATTCCGCTGAGAAAATCTAAATATTTATTATCATCAGCGTCAAAAAGATATGCGCCATCTCCATAAGAAAACTCAACGGGAAACCTATTGTAAACGTTAAGCAACGAAGTGGAGATTTCGTTTTTCTTCTGTTGAACCGATGATCCAGGTTCCATTAAAGTCATTTTCATTTGTTATTATTTTTAAGTTTAGTTCTGATCCAATCCAAATTTTATTTATACCTTTATAAAGAAGGGAAGAGCATGATTTTAATTTTGGAATCATTCCGCCTGTAATATCTCCGTTGGTAATTCCGTTGACAATTTCCGAAGTGTTAAGCTCTCTTTTAATTTCCCCATTCATAATAACGCCGTCAACGTCAGAAACAAATAACACAGTATCAGCTTGAATGGCGCCGGAAAGAACCTCAGTAAAAATATCGGCATTAACATTAATTAAATTACCGTGTACATCTTTGCAAACGCTTGAAAATACCGGCAGTACGTTATGCGATAAAAGATTTATTATCCATTCCTTTGATCCAGTTATTTCAGGATAGCCCACAAATCCTAAATCCGAATCAAAAATATTTGCAGTGAAAGTATTTCTATCAATTCCCGAATGTCCAACCGCTTCAATTCCGTAAGAATTTAGTTTTGCGGTTAGCTGTGAATTAATTAACCCTGCCTGCACTGCGGCTACAACCTCCATATATTCCGAAGAAGTAACGCGTTGACCGTCGACAAATTTTGTTTCCAATCCAAATTTATCCGCCCATTCAGAAATTATTTTGCCCGCGCCATGCACCAGCAAAACGTTGTCATATATTTTATATAACTCTTTAATTAGCTCAACCCACTTAGTGGTTTCTATAAATTCGTTTATTGTTTTACCGCTTATTTTTAAAACAGCCGTTTTCATTTTGTTCTCCATTTCAGGTTCTGTAATCTGCATTTATTTTAACGTACTCTTCGGTTAAATCGCAAGTCCACCAGGTGCTATTTTCATTTCCCAATCCTAAGTCAACATTAATAATAAATGCAGGCTGCGATAAAATTTCGGCAGCCAATTCTTCATTTAAAGAAAGATTAAAATTCGGTTTTAAAATTGCAAGATCATTAAAGCTAATTGAAATTTTATTTGGTTCGATATAGGCTCCGCTTTGTCCGGCGGCGCTCATAATCCTTCCCCAATTTGCATCCTCGCCATAAATAGCAGTTTTAACGAGGGATGAATTTGCGATAGATTTACCAACCAGGTCAGCGTCATTCTTTGATTTCGCATTTTTCACATTTACAGTAACCAGTTTAGTAGCTCCTTCGCCGTCAGCTACAATTGACTTTGCCATTTCAATGCAAAGCGAGTTTAATACGTCAGAAAATAATTTTAATTTTTCATCATCATCGATATTAATTTTACTTAAACCGTTTGCCATTATTATGCACATATCGTTTGTGCTGGTTTCACCGTCAACCGATATTTTGTTAAATGAATTATCAATCGCATTAACAAAAATACTTTTAAGAGTTTGCTGATTTATATCCGCGTCAGTTGTTATGAATGCCAGCATAGTTGCCATATTAGGGGCTATCATACCGCTGCCTTTGCAAATTCCTCCGATATTAATTTCGCCATTTTTTAAAAAAACTTTTACCGCGAAGGATTTAATTTTTTTATCAGTTGTCATAATAGCTTCAGCGGCTTCCAATCCGCCGTTTTCAGAAAGGGAAGGGATAATTGATTTTATTCCTTGGTTTAAATTTTGCATTGGCAGTCTTTGTCCAATAACTCCGGTAGAGGCAATTAAAACCTCATTTGAATTTATTCCTAAATGAAGCGCGCAATTATTTTGCATTTCTTTCGCATCATTAAATCCTTGTTCGCCTGTGCATGCATTGGCATTGCCGGAATTTATTAGAATAGCTTTCACTTTTGTATTAGTATTAATTACATCGCGTGTAATTAGCAACGGAGCGGCTTTAACTTTATTTAACGTAAAAGTACCTGCGGCAACGCAAGGCTTATCGGAATAAATTAAAGCTAAATCTTTTTTCTTCTTTTTAATACCGCAAAATATTCCAGCGGCTTTAAATCCGTTAACCGATGTAACAGATCCGTTTTCAATAAACTGAAACATTTTTCATTCCTCTCTCAATTATTCCCATCGTTTCATCCCAGCCATAAAGTTTATTTAAATTTTGAACAGCCTGACCGGAAGCGCCTTTGATTAAATTATCAATTGCGGCGGTAACAATTATTGTTTTATTTTTAGCGGTAATATTTATATCGCAAAAATTAGTTCCTGTTACCCATTTTAATTGAGGCGGTACGCCGCGCATTCTAACGAAAAAAGAATTTTCATAATAAACGGAATACATATTTTTTAATATCTGCTCATCAACATCATCTTTAAGAAAAATTATTGAAGTTGAGTAAATGCCGACTGCAACTGGAAGAAGATGCGCGGTAAATGAAAACGAAGAATCAAATCCTTTTTCTTTTAGCGCTTGTATAATTTCCGGCTGATGCCTATGGGCGGCAACATTATATGCAGCTACATTTCCATCCATTTCCGACATTAGCAGTTCAGTCTTTGCCGATTTGCCTGCCCCGCTTGTCCCCGAATATCCATTAACGGAAACTGAAATAATTTCTTCTGAAAAATTTGAAACAATCGGCAAAAGAGAGAGCAAAGCAGCAGTAGGGTAGCAGCCTGGGTTTGAGATTAAATCAAATTCTGAATAATCAGTTTCATGTAAATCGGCGAGTCCATAAATCTTTTTCGAAAGAAAATCAGAAGCGGTATGTTTTTTACAATACCATTTTTCATAGTCAACTGAATTATTTAATCTAAAATCTCCGCCAAGGTCTATTACTTTTTTCCCTTTATTAATAATTGCGGGAACAAAATTTAACGCTTCGCCATGGGGCAGCGCGATAAAAAAAAGGTCTTCTTCGTATGAGATATTATTAATTGATTCAACAGTATCATCGACTATAATTGATTTTAATTCCGGAAAAATTTCAGTTAATTTTTTCCCCGCGCTTAAATTACCATAAACTTTTATTTCGCTAATTTGCGGATGTGAATTACAAAACTCGATTAATTTTTTCCCTGTATAACCAGCGCCGCCTAATATTCCAACTGATAACATTATAAAAATCCTTTTGATTTTTTATTAATATAGATGTGATGAACTTATAACTAGATGAAATTTTATTACCCCTTTTGGGGGCGGCGTGGGTTTGCACAAATCAATAAATGCGAAAATGCATTGATGTTTTCTGAGGTTATATATTTTTTTTCTGTTTTCATTTAAGGCGAAAAATATATAGAGAAAAATTTATTGTCAATATAATAATGAATATAAATTTAGTTATTATATAAAAAGAAGCTATTGAATGGAATATAAATAATATTTATGCAATATTATGTATTCAAAATAAAAAATTATTTTAGAATCATACGTCCCATAAAAAAATAAATCTATTCTTCGTTAAGACTAATTATTAATTCCGCAAAGTCCCGAAAAGCTCCGTTACCGCCATTATGCGGGCATACGTAATCAACTAACTTTTTGATTTTGGGCATTGCATCGGCTGGGCAAGCAGATAATCCCACTAATTTAATAATCTCAAAATCGTTATAATCATCCCCAATGTAAGCAATATTTTCCGCTGAAATATTTTTGTTTTTTATAATTGTGGGAATAACTTTATGTTTTTCTTTTATGCCTAAATACAATTCTGAAATTTTTAATTTTTCCGCCCGCTTTTTTACTGATCCGGAAGTTTCTCCGGTTATAATTCCCGTTTCAATATTTGCTTCATTCATCAATCTCTCAACGCCCATTCCATCGCGAATAGAAAATCTTTTAAATAATTCTCCTTCATCAGAATAATAAACTCCTGTATCGGTCAAAACGCCATCATTATCAGATAAAACTAATTTAATTTTTTTTGCTTTAGCTTTTATTGATGAGTATTTTGCTCCCAATATTTTTGAATATTCCATTAAAAAACTCCTAAATTCTTTTCTTATAATTTGTTAGATTAAAATTGATTAGTTAATTTATAGCCAATTCACAAAATTTCAAAAACAAAAAGAACAAAATTATGAGAGTTGTTAAACCAAAAAAATTACTAAAAGGGGACTTAATAGGTGTTATTTCTCCAGCTTCGTCCCCGGATGATCTTACAAAAATAGATAAAGGCGTAAGATATTTAGAGAATATAGGCTATCAGGTTGAAGTCGGAAAAAATGTTGGCAAATATAACGGCTACTTAGCTGGTAGCGATAAAGAGCGGTTGGATGATCTGCATTATATGTTTAAGAAGAAAGATGTCAAAGCAATTTTTTCTGTTCGCGGCGGATACGGAAGCCCTAGACTTTTGGATAAAATTGATTATAAATTAATTAAAAATAATCCTAAAATATTTGTCGGCTATAGCGATATAACGGCTTTGCAGTTGGCTTTTTTTCAAAAAACCGGACTCGTTACATTCGGCGGACCAATGGTGGCGGTAGATTTTTATAATGGAGTTGATCCTTACACAGAAGAATTTTTTTGGTCAGTAATAACTTCAAACAAAAAGATAGGAAGAATAACTCCTCCAAGCGATGAAAAAATATTAAAATTTACAAAAGGAATGGCTAAAGGTAGGATATTTGGTGGAAATTTATCATTATTAGCTGCGTTGGTTGGAACAGAATATTTTCCTAGTTCTAAAGACAAAATATTAATAATAGAAGAAATACAGGAGTTGCCTTACAGAGTTGATAGGATGCTAAATACTTTGAGATTAAATAAGATTTTTAGCCAGTCTGCAGGAATTATTTTGGGAAGATTTTTAGATTGCAATGAGCATGATCCCGATAAAAAGACTTTAACTTTAGGCGAAGTGATAGATAATTACTTTAGAAAAATTTCAATTCCAGTCGTTTACAATTTTAAGCATGGTCATATTAAAGAAAATATTACAATTCCATTTGGCACAATTGTTAAAGTAAATGCCTCAAAGGAGACTGTAGAGTTTACCGAAGCTGCCGTTAGTTAAGTCTTTTCATTACTTGTTGTTTGATATATCCATTCTCTAAATATTTATATAAGTTTGTTCCCGGGCAGACGGTTTGATTTGAGTAATCTCTGTGTGAAGCAATAGTCTCCGGCGATATTTGATATTTTTTACAACAAAAAGCAATTAAATTAATTAAAGATTCTAATTGCGCCTTTGGCACATCTTGCTCCTCAAAATTTCCGATACATGAAATTAAAAGATGTCCGGTTGGATCATACTCTGTGGCAGTTTCGCCTGCAGTATAAACATTTCTTCCTTCATAGATTTTCCCATCCAATCCAATTAAAAAATGATAAGGAATATCTGTCCAATTTCTTGCTTCGCTCATTCCCCAAGTTTGAACTTTTTTAATAAACTTTGCTGCATTGGAATCCGGGCTGAAATATTCGCCTTCGTGATGAATTGTAATCCTTTCTGGAATTTGAGTTTTGTATGGTTTGGGATTAGAAGCATTCCAATCTTCTCTAGATATTATAGTAACATCATTTGATGATGAGCATCCGATAAAAATTAATATCGGAAAAAAAATAAAGTAAAAATTAATTTTTTTCATAATGTATTTCCGTAAAATAGTTTTTATTGAAATTAGTTTTAGCTTTTTCGGCAACTTCAATATTATTAAAAATTCCATAAACTGTAGAGCCGGACCCACTCATTAAAGAAAAAATAGCTCCCAAATCATAAAGCTTTGTTTTAATGTTAGATAACTCAGGATATTTTGTAAAAACAATTTCTTCAAAGTCATTAGTTATTAAAGCACGGGAATTTTCAAATCTAAATTGATTATCAAAATCTAACTCATTTAGATGAAAATCTCTGTTTTTAATTTGAATATTTTCAAACGCCCATTTTGTTGAGATATGTATTTTGGGATTCACAATCAAAATTGGTAAAGAAATATTCAGTTCAATTTCTTTTAAGATTTCTCCTCTCGAAAAAGCCAGACTTGGTTTCGGGTCAATAAAGAAGGGTACATCAGAGCCAAGCGTTAAAGCAATTTTATCTAAAATCTTTTTTTCTATATTCAAACAAAAAAGTTCATTCAACGCAAGCAAGGTTGAAGCGCAATTCGAACTACCGCCTCCAAGCCCTGCCCCAATTGGAATATTTTTTTTCAAGGTTATGCTTACATTTAATTTTTTGCCCGTAAAATCATCTAATAAATTTTTGGATTTTAAAATTAAATTTTGCGGGTCTTGCTGTAATGCTTTATTGTTTGAAATGAATTTAAAGTCATTTGATTTTTCAAAAGTTAATTCGTCAAAAATATTAATCGGATAAAAAATTGTTTCAATATTATGGAACCCGTCATCTCTTTTTTCAATTACGTTTAATCCTAAATTAATTTTGGCGAGAGATTTAAGTTGTAGGCGCTGCATTACTTTCGATCAATCTTAATTTTATAATAATTTTTTACCTCTAAAATAATTCTATCTAAATCTATATTTTGAATGCATTCGAGATTGTAAGGACAAACTTTTTTCCAGCAAGGTGAACAAAATAAATCTTCTTGAAATAATTTAACGCCTCGGTCGTACAAATCGATTTCTGTCCAGCAGCTTAGACCAAACCAAGCAATCACATATTTTTTTAAAGCGATTGCAAGGTGCATTCCGAAAGAATCGCCTGTAACAACAACATCGGCAAGCTGTTCAAAACATGCTCCTTTCCTAACTCCTAAATTTGTTGGGGTATTTATGATTTTGTCTTTAAAATAAGAATGAATTTCTTTATTCCTCTCTGCATCTTCGGGACCGCCAAGCAGAATTATTTTAGTTTTAGTAGAATCTAACAATTGATTTATTAGATAAACATGCTGCTGCACTGTCATTTTTTTATTAGGATAAAGATTAGAGCAGCCCGTGTTAAATGCAACAACAAAATCATTCGCGGTCAGTCCCATCTCTTTTTTATAACTATTTATATATTCTAACTCATCGTCATTAAAATTATATATGTATTCATCTCTTCTATAAAAATCTTCAAGTTCAAAAGTTTCCGCAAGATAATCTTGCCCGGTTTTTTTATTTATTTTGAATTTAAGCTCATTGTTTAAGCCAAGTTCATAATTATATAAAGAACCTTGGTTTATCGGAGTTATCTTCCCATCTTGATTAAGTCCAAATCCCAGTTTATTTTCTGATTTCAAAGCATTAAGCAGGGCGCATGATCTCAACGATTTATCTGAATTCATTATATAATCAAATTGTAAATTATTAAATATGGAAATTGATTCTGCATCGTATGGATAAATAAAATCTATGTAATTATTGCCGTGTAATAATTTCATTGCATTTTTATCTGTGATCCAATAAATAGTTGATTCGGGAAATTTTCGTTTTAATGCGGGAAGCTGCGCAGTTGTCATCAAAACATCTCCCATTGCATCTAAATTAATTATCAAAATCTTATTTCCAATTGGAATATTATCTTTACATCCATCTTTTAAACAATCATGATCCGGGAAGCATGGTTTGTATCCGGTAAATCTTTTACAATTGGGAATATCTATTTTCATAGGAAAAATATAAGCGTTAAATTATCAATAAAATTAATTTGTGTTTTGAATTTATAATCAAATATAACAAAAGTCATTATTTATAATAATTGTATGAACATTTTCCAGTTCAGTTTAGGCGAGGGTTATTCAGGCAGCGCTAAAGTTGCTCTGCAAAGCACTGAGTTGCTGCAAGGTCTCGGTCATTCAATTACATTATTTGTTTCTAAAAATTCTTTAACTGAAAAAAGAGGAATTGAAAAAGGTCTGAATGTTATTTCGTTACATGACAAAATAAAATTAAAAATTCTTTTAAAAGAAATATATCCAATCTTTAATTCAAAAAATCCTCAAATTGTAATTTCACACCATTCGCTTGATAGAAAAATAGGGCTGAAATTAAAATCAAAATATAAAAGCAAATTTATTAATATTGCTTATCGGCATAATATTACAAAAAGCGCCCCGATAATTGGTTCAATTTTATATAACGTTTATTTTGATTATTTAATTGCTTGCAGCAAGGGAGTTGCTGATAGTTTATTAAAATCTGGAATCAAGAAGAAGAAAATTAAAATTATTTATAATGGAATTGAAATCCCTGATAATTTAATCGCTATAAATGGAAATTCAATTCGTAAAAAATATAATTTGAATAATAAAATTGTGATTGGACTATCCACGTGGTTTCATAAAGAACGAAAGGGATTTGATATTTTATTTGAAGCCTTTTCAAATCTTGGAAATGAATTTGTTCTTTTTATAATAGGTATTCCTGCGAAAGACCAAAAAGAAGTTTTCGATTATGCCGCCGAATTTAAAATTCAAAGCTCTAAAATTATTATGCCCGGATATGTTGATAATATATGGGAATATTATAAAGCAATGGATATTTTTCTTTTGCCTTCAAGATCGGAGGGTTTTTCACTTTCTCTGCTTGAAGCCGCTGCTTCAAAACTTCCTATCATTGCTTCAAATATTCCAGGCAATAAAGAATTTATTTTAGATGGTAAAAACGGTTTGCTTTTTAATATTGAAAACTCAGGTGAACTATTATCTGCAATTCAAAAACTTAGAGGGAATCAAAAACTTAAAAGTGAATTGAGTGAGAATGCCTTTTCATCAGTAATGAATAATTATTTAATTCAAAACTACGCTAATAATTTAGATGAATTTTTAAAACAAATATCAAAATAGTTTTTCTCAGGTTTTTCTTTCGCTTTCAATATTTGGCAAAAATCCGGTTATAATTCCAATCAAAGGTAGAAAAGCGCAAACTTGGTAAACAAAATTTATACTTGTTTGGTCGGCTAATTCGCCTAACACTGCCGAACCGATTCCAGCCATTCCAAATGCAAATCCAAAAAATAATCCGGCTATCATTCCGATTTTTCCAGGCAGTAATTCCTGCGCATAAACTAAAATAGCAGGGAACGCTGATGCCAAAGTTATCCCAATTAATATCGTTAAAATTGCCGTCCAAAATAAGTTTGCGTGCGGCAGTAAAATTGTAAAAGGCGCGGAGCCGAGAATTGAAAACCAAATAATATATTTTCTTCCAAACTTATCGCCCAGAGGTCCGCCAATTATGGTTCCGATTGCGGCTGAAACTAAAAATATAAATAAATATACTTGCGAACTTTGCACCGAGATATGAAATTTATCAATCAAATAAAAAGTGAAATAGCTTGACATGCTGGCAAGGTAAAAATATTTTGAAAATATTAATGTAAGTAAAATGATAACAGAAAAAATTATTTTTTTACGTGAAAGTTTTTGCTCATTTTCACTTTTAACATTTTTGTTTTTGGTTTGAAAATTTAAATTATTTTTCCGCTTATACCATTTTCCAATTTTTATTAAAACCACAATTGCGAGCAAAGCAACTAACGAAAACCAAATGACGCTCGGTCTTCCAAAAGGAACTATAATTAATGCGGCGAGCAAAGGTCCCAGCGCGCTTCCTGTATTTCCGCCGACTTGAAATATTGATTGCGCCGTTCCTCTTTTTCCACCGGATGCGAGATACGCCACGCGCGAAGCTTCCGGATGAAATACCGAGGAGCCAATTCCAATTAAGGCTACGGAAAATAATATTACTTCATAGCTTGGCGCCAGCGATATTATTATTATTCCTAAAAGCGTAAAGCCCATTCCAATAGCAAGCGAAAATGGTTTTGGCTTTTTATCAGTATAAAATCCTACAAACGGCTGAAGTAAAGAAGCCGATAATTGAAAAGTTAAAGTAATCATTCCTATGTGAACAAAATCCAACCCAAAAGTATTCTTCATTAAAGGATATATAGATGGAATTAAGGACTGCATTATATCATTGAGCATATGCGAAAAACTTATAGCAAACAAAACGGGGTAAGCAGTTTTTTCAACAATGTTTTCATTTTCGAGAGGTTGTATATTTTTTTGTATTTCCAAGTATAGGCTTTAAGTCATTTTAAAAAATAAATTGATGATTTTTAATTTTAATGATAGGAAAAATTTTGATTCTCTTTAGAATAGCTGCAAAATTAAGTAAGAAAAATCTGGCGAGCAATTTGATAGCTTCTCCCAAAAGTTCCTCAATTTCTTTGGCTGCATTAATTAGTTCTTATAGTTCGAAATGGCTTTTCTTATTTTCAAATGGAATTTATAATCGTAATTATAAAACTAATAATACAAATAGCAGCCTACGAAATGATTTTGCATATACTGATATTACTAGCATTGATGATCTGAATAATTACGATTTGAATGAAACTGAAACAACTTTAAAAGCTGCAAAAATTTGGGAGCGCGGCTCTTACAATTATTCTTTTGGATTCTTTGGAATTATTTATGGTGATAATATTCTAACGATTAGAAATCATGCGGATATTCAGAATACAAATTATATTCGTTCGGATACAGTTTATCAGCATTCCCAATATATTAATAGCAGTAATTCTTCATTGAGTAAAAAGAGCAATAGATATGTCGCTGGAATAGAGTTCTCAGTTAATAATTCTGATTGGGATTATATCGGTTCGGTTAGTTATCAAAATTTGAATTCGACTCAAGAATTATCATACAATTATACAAATTCGTATTTGCGGAATTCGCTAAATTACAATCATCCGGGCGAGGATAACTATGAATCTACCACAACAAATAACTTAACCGGAATTCTAAATAAAAAAATAAATACTTTTAGTTTGAATAATTATTTTCAGCGCAAGATAGATTGGATAACGAACGATGATAATGTTTTCGTAACCTTAAATTCATTTTATGCAAATTCTGATGCCGACTTTAACGGATTTACAAAAGTAACAAATAGATTGACCTCAACTAATAGCTCTATCAACACAGATTCAATAACTAATTCTCAAAAATCAAATTTAAATGGAAAAAGCTGGGGAATAAATATTTCAGCAGGCTATTCTTTAACTCAGCAATTGTCCGATATTTTTATTTTAGCAGGCTTTAAATTATCGGGCGAAAATAATCATATTAAAGATTTGACCGCTTCATTATCTCCATCAACGGCGTCATCAAATAAAGTTGATGGGGAAAATAAATCTGCTTCTATCAAATTCCCGCTCTATATTAATTATTTTATTTCCGATTGGGTTTCAGTTTATGGCGGGCTTAATTATTCATATTATTATTCCTCGTATTAAAATGATCAAAACTCTGAAGGGCTGCAATATTATACATACAGTGTCAAAAGAATTGAAGCTGCGAAAAATAATTACTACTCAAATAGCTGGCAGTCGGCAAAATCGATTTATATGGGCGGGGAATTTAGGCATAAATCCGGCGTTAAAGTACAGCTATTTATAAATGATAATTTTACAAACGTGCGCGATTTAAATGTCTCCGTTGTATATCATTTTTAAATCAGTAATTTAAATTTATAATAAAATTTAACCTCAAAGAATAGTTACTTTGAGGTTTTTTATTTTAAAAATTTATGAAATAAGTTGAAATATTATTTTAGAGAATTGATATATTTATTCTATTTCAGGTATAAATATAAACATTAATATTTTCGATGATAAATTGTTCTAAGTAATAATTTTAATTCCGTTTTCAAATTGATAAACATTTTATTGCGATGAAAGAATTTTGATAATTGATGAGCTAAAAAATTTATGAGATTTATTTTTAATTCAATATTGGTTATAGCAGCTATTTTTAGCTTCGAAATTTTTGCCCAACAAAATATTGCCGACAGTCTCGAAAGTCAGCTTAGCAGCATCAGCGGAGAAAAAAAAGTAGAAGTCTTAAATGATTTAGCCGATATTTATCAATACATACAAACGCAAACCGCCATTGATTTTGCCAACCAGGGAATTGAACTTGCCCAAAAGATTAATTATCAAAAAGGACTTGCAGGCTGTTACGGCAGCTTAGGTTATTGCTATATTAATTTGGATAATGAAAAAGCGATGGAATATACTAAAAAAGCCCTCGCCATAAGATTAAAAATTAATGATAAAATTGGAATTGCAAACTCATTAAATGTTTTGGGCGTTATTGATTATTACCAGGGCAGCTACCTTCCATCAATTGAAAATCATTTAAAAGCTATGAAGATGCGCGAAGAAATTGGCGACGTTATTAAAATGGCAACTTCTTACAATAATATTGCGCTAGTTTATCTTGCAATTGAAGACTATCAAACCGCTTTGCAGTATTTGAAAAAAGGATTAAAAATACGAAAACTAAAAAATGATAAAAAAGGTATTTCAATAATTGAAGGGAATATTGGCGACATATACAGCAGAATGAAAAAATATGATTCGGCGTTGGTTTATTTAAACGATGCGTTAATTATTAGTAAAGAAATTGGAAATAAAAAAACCGTAGCGGGAATTTATTTAGTAATAGCAAAAATTAATTTGGAATTAAATGAAGATGAAAAAGCCATTAAAAATTATGAAGCTTCCAATGATATTTATATTAACTTAGATGAAAAACATGGAATTGCCCAAGCTGAAACCGGCATTGCTTTGGTCTATCAAAAGGAAGGTAATATTGAAGAAGCTATTAAACACGCGCAGGCGGCTTTTAAACAGGGGAAATTAATAAACTCATTGGATAAAATTTCAGCCGCCGCTAATATTTTGCAATCAGCTTTTCGAAAGCAAGGCAATTATAAAAAGGCATTTGAGTTTTTAGCAATTTATAAAAACAGCATGGACAGTCTTCAGAATACCGCTAAAGTTAAGAAGATGGCAAAAACTGAATTTGATTATAGGATAAAAGAAATTAAAGAAGCCCAACAAACTGAAATTGAAAAACAAAATAATTTTATTAGATGGCTGACAATAACAATTCTTCTTGGATTTATTATTGTACTGCTAATTATCTTTAGCTACAATCATAAAAGAAAAGTAAATAATCAATTAAATATTCTTAACGAAAAACTTAAAGAACTTAACTCAACTAAAGACAGATTTTTTTCTATCATCGCGCATGATCTACGTGGACCATTTCATTCGCTGTTGGGTTTATCCGATGCGCTTTCAAATGATATTGACAGTTTAACAAACGAAGAAATTAAAGATTATAACAGCGGTATAAATCAATCCTTAAAAAGACAATTTAAATTATTGAATGATCTTTTGGAATGGGCGCGTCTGCAAAGCGATAGCTATAAATTAGAGTGCGAAAGAATTAATTTAAAAAATGAAACTGACAATACAATTGAATCAATTGAAATTGTTGCGCTAAAAAAAGAAGTGAAAATTATAAATGAAATTGAAGAAAATATATCTGTTAATGCCGATAAAAATATGACCCAGCTTGTATTGAGAAATCTAATTTCCAATAGTATAAAATTTTCAATTAAACATGGAATAATCAAAATACAATCAGAGAAATTAAATAAATTTGTTAAAATAAAAGTAGTTGATAACGGCGTGGGCATTACCGTAAAAGACCTTGAAAAGATTTTTAGAATAGACGTTCATCACTCCACAATCGGCACATCAGAAGAAAGAGGAACCGGACTGGGATTAATCCTTTGCAAAGAAATAATTGAAAAACACGGCGGAGAAATATCGGTGCAAAGCGAACTGGGCAAAGGCGCAACGGTTTCCTTCACATTGCCATTATAAATGAGCGCTGCCGTTATAGAGCGTTACAAAAAGTCTACGTTTGTCAGTCTGAGCCTGTCGAAGACTGTGTTTTTAAAAGAATAAACACCTGCCTGCCGCTTGAGAGCGTTGCGCAACTCGGTATTGTCATTTCGAATCTTCGGTAGTTTCCGGATCGAATGAGAAATCTTTCACATTTTTTAGAAATAAATTTCTCTCTTCGTTCGAAAAGACATTTGCAGCAGTTCAGCAACACTCGCGATAAGCAAATTCCTACTTCACCATTAAATTAACAAGATGCTCAAGCGTTTCGGATGGGTTTGCGCAATAGCCTGAATGCACAGGCGAGGTTTGAATAATTGTACTTTTAGGCGAGCTTAACCAATGAAAACGTTCCATTAAAGAAAGTCTTCCAATTTCACCCGCGCTTTCTTCGCCCAAGGCTATTGCCTCAATTGCGGTTAAATGATTTTTAACAATTTCAATATCAATCTCATCATTAAATAATTTTAAGCGATCTTCATTTAAATCAATTCGAGCTTCTAAAAATTTTTTTTCTTTGCATGAAAGTATTACGCCGACATTCATAAATTCTTCGCGTTCAACTTTAGGGACAACGCGTATGATTACATAATCATAAAAATAATTATTGTTCATGTACTGCCTTCTCCAAAAATGAATGCGGCGTCTCTAACCGCTTTAGCAAATAATTGTAATACGCTTTTCTATTTTCATCTTTGCCGTTAAATGAATTTTTATCCAGCCAGTCGTCGGGAATAAGATCAACAATATTTTTTATTAGTTCGGAAGTAATTTTAGGAGATAACTCGTTATCTATTTCTTTCAAATGTCGGGCTGATTTTAGAAGCACATGATTTTTAATTAATGAAAAAGGTTCGCGGCTTGTTTCTAAATAATTATTCCAGTTGTGATGAAAATAAAGCGATGCGCCGTGATCAATAAGCCAGAGATTGCGATGCCACATAAGCATATTTGTATTTTTTATTGTGCGGTCAACATTGGATATAAAGGCATCAAACCAAACTATGGAAGCAGAAAGTTTATCGTCGGGCATATCTGCAACTGGATTAAACATTACCGAACCTGGGAGATAATCGAGCGCAAGATTTAATCCCGAACTGCTTTTTATAAGATCGCTTATTTCGGGGTCGGCTTCAGTGCGGGCAAGATCGGAATTCAACTCCACCAACACAATTTCTGGTACTCGAAGTCCAATAGCTCTGGCAATTTCTCCTGAAATCAATTCTGCAATAAGCGCTTTAGTTCCTTGTCCGGCTCCGCGAAATTTAAGAACATAAATTCCATCGTCATCCGCTTCAATAATTGCCGGCAGCGATCCGCCTTCGCGAAGAGGCGTTACATATCTTACAGCGTTTACAGTTCTTAAATTTAATTTTGCCAAAATTTTTGCTTTTACTTAATTCAAAAGTTTGTTCAACAAAAATAAACATCAAACAAATACAATAAAAATGGTGGAAATTTGACGAAGATGTGCGTAGGGGAAATTAGGTATTTGTCTCGACTACCCAAAAGGTTTACCAAAATCAGAATTTGATAAATGAAACTTGTTTGCCGATATTCAGATTCCACACATTTAATTTCAAAATATATTTAGATATTTTTCTTCAAAATAAAAGGATAAATAAAATGGCGAGTGAAGTTATATTTTTTAGTAAAAGATTCCTTAGAAGGAGGTTATGAGGCGAAAGCAATCGGCAATTCAATTTTTACGCAAGCAGAAACTTATGAAGAGTTAAAAATTAATATTAAAGATGCTGTAGCTTGTCATTTTGAAGATAGCGAACTCCCCAAGATGATAAGGATTCACTATGATAAAGAAGAAATAATAGCAGCATGAAAATCCCCCGAAATTTGTAAGGTGAAGATTTAGTAAAAAAATTGCAAAGTCTTGGTTATGTGATAGATAGACAAAAAGGAAGCCATATAAGATTAACAAAAAATATGTGGATGGTGAACATCATATAACGGTACCCAATCAAAATCCAATTAAAATCGGGACATTCAATAGTATCATTACAGACATATCAAATCGAATGAAAATCTCTAAGAAAGATTTATTAAATCATATAATCGGTTAAATGAGTGTGTAATATCATAAGTTATTTTTCCCAATCTTCTCAACCGCTTCTAAAACTTTTTCATTTGAAAGCTGCAGCATACATTCGTGATTGTAGGGACATTCCAGCAGGTTGCAAATTATACAAAACAAATCTTCTTTTATTACGTAAGTTGAATTGTCGGAATACGGTCCGTGATTTTTAGGATTTGTGGGACCAAAAATTCCGAGCGTTGGAATTCCAATTGCGGCAGCTATGTGCATTGGACCGGAATCATTTGCAATTATTAAATTACAATTTTTTATTAAGCCGGTCATTTCAGGCAAATTTGTTTTTGGCGCAAGAATGGTTTGAGAGGGGAGACGCTTATGTATATAATCAGCATCCCGTTCATCACCCGGACCCCAAAGAATTAAAAATTTTATATTGGGATGTTTTTGATTTATAGTTTTACAAATTTCCACCCATTTTACAGCGTCGCATCTTTTTGATTGCCAGCCGCCGGCGGGAATAATTCCAATTATTTTTTCGTTAGATGAAAAATTATTTGCAATAAATTTTTTGCCGAATTCGTCGTCTTTTTTATCAACATAATAATAAACTTTTTTAGAAAATATAGGAACGTTAATAGCTTTTAACAATTCTAAATTATGTTCGGCGGAATGCTGATCGCCTCTGCCTGACGTGGCTAAAATGTTGTACGCATATTTCCTTCCGCGGTAAGCAAAACCCACCCGATATTTTACTCCCGATAAAAAAGTAATCTGCGCTGATCTAGGATTTGACCAGAGATCGAGAATTAAATCATATTTTTCTTTTCTAATTCTACCCGCCACCCAAAGCGGAAATTCTGTTTTGCGCATAGTTAAAACTTTATTAACCATCGGATTATTTGAAACCGAATACTTCGCAAAATTTTCAGTTAGGTAATCAATTTTAGCGTTTGGAAAATAATTGATTAGATTTTCGAGAATGATAGTTGAAAGGACAATGTCGCCAATGCCGCGGGGTTTGATGCAGAGGATTTTATTTATGTCAATTTGAGAGAATTTTACCTCACCCATTTTATATCGATAATTTTACTTTTTTTAATTATCTCCATTTCATAATGATCAGTGGTGAGCAGCGCTCCTCCTTTTATTTTGGATAAACTTATTGCAGCCGAATCTGCTAACGATAATTTATATCTCCCCATTATTTCTCCAGCAATTTTTAATGTTTCAATATTAAATACTTCAATAATAAGAATTGGTAATTTTTGAATTGCGCTCAAAACTTCTATCGATTTCTTTTTACCTGCTTTTCTGTATGTTTTATAAAATATTTCCAAACAATCAATTGAATGTAAAAGTAGATCAATTTTATTATCGGCTGCATTTATTATATAATTGGAAACAAAATTAGCGCCCTCTTTATTACTAAGAAATGCGAGCAAGGCAGAGGAATCAAGAATAAAAACATTTTTCAATTTTCTAATTTTTTTTCTTCTTTCTTATCTCTGAAGTATTCTTCAGTACCATAAACGCCTTTGAGTATTCCTCTTGTTTTTTTAATAGCTTCTTCCACACTCGAAATTAATATTCCATCTTTGGTTTTTGAAATTTTTGTTTTATTTCCCGATAACAAGGCGGCAAATTCATCCGGTATCACAATATCATTTTTGTTTATAATCTTAGTTGTCATATAATTTCATTGCCCTTATGTATTTATTAGTAAAGTTCAGAACAAGATTAAATATTGTTTAATCAAAAGTCAAAATTGAAAGGTCAAAAAAAATTAAATCACTTTATTTCTTATCCAAATAGTATGTCATAATTAAAAATCATTTTAGCAATTGAACAATTTGACAATTCATCAATGCGCATCCAGCCAATTATCGCCCACGCCGGTTTCAACTAAAATGGGAACGTCCATCGGCATAGCATTTTCCATTAGCTTTTTTATAACGGGACGCAGTTCTTCAACTTCATTTTTATGAGCGTCAAATAAAAGTTCATCGTGTACTTGCAAAACCATTTTTGTTTTTGCTTTTCTTTTATTTAATTCTTTGTAAATATTAATCATCGCCAACTTTATCATATCAGCCGCAGCGCCTTGTACGCGCATGTTTATTGCAACGCGTTCTTCAAACTGACGCACAACTCTGTTATTGCTATTAATATTTCTTAAATATCTTCTTCGTCCCGAAAGAGTTTCCGCATAGCCTTTTTCTCTTGCGAGAATTACCGACTCATCCATAAAGTTTTTAACTTTTTTAAATGTGGTAAAATAAGTCTCAATAATTTCTTTAGCGTGCCCTTGTGTAACTCCCAATCTTGTTTTCAATCCGAAAGGACCTATGCCGTATAAAATTCCAAAGTTTACTTCTTTGGCTTTTCTTCTCATATCAGGCGTTACTTCTTCGGGCGAAACCATAAACACAAGCGCGGCGGTGCTGCGATGAATATCTTCGCCTTCTTTAAATGCTTTTGCTAAGCCGGGATCGCCGGAAAGGTGCGCCATAATTCTTAATTCAATTTGACTGTAGTCGGCGCTTAAAATTACGTAATCTTTATTTCGTGGAATAAATGCTTTTCTAATTTCTTTGCCAAGCTCAGTTCGTATTGGAATATTTTGCAGATTAGGATCGTTGCTGGAAAGCCTTCCGGTGGACGCTACAGTTTGATTAAAGCAAGTGTGAATTCTTTCGGTTGAAGGCTCAATTAAATTAGGAAGCGAATCAGAATAAGTGGATTTAAGTTTTGATACCTGTCTAAAATCCAAAATAGTATTAATTATTTCATGCTCGCCGCGAAGATTTTCCAGTGCGCGTGCATCAGTTGAAAAGCCCGTTTTAGTTTTTCTTCCGGTTTGAAGATTTAATTTTTTGAACAGAATTTCCTGCATTTGCTTGGGAGAATTTACATTAAATTCTTCGCCGGCAAGTTTAAAAATTTCTTTGCTGTAATTATCAATTAATATCTGCAAATCTTTGCTTAAAGTTTTTAGAACATCTTTATCAACTTTAATACCTTCTCTTTCCATATCCTCCAAAACTGGTATGAGAGGGAATTCAATTTCATAAGCTAATTTTTCAAGTTGATCTTTTTTTAATTCTTTTTCTAATTTTTCAAATAAGCGAAAAGTAATATCAGCGTCTTCCGAAGCATAATGGCAAAGGGAATTTACATCGCAGTCAAATATTTTTGTGGGATCTTTTTTATCGCCTATTAATTCTGATAGGGGAATGGGTTTGTACTTTAAATATTTTTGTGAGAGTTCATCCATTCCGTGCTTTTGATCAGGGTCTAAACAATAGCTTGCCAGCATTGTATCGAAGTAAAAATTATTTACTTCAATTCCGTTTGATCTTAAAACTGAAATATCAAATTTACCATTCTGACAAACTTTTTTAATTTTTTTATTTTCAAAAACCGGTTTAAATATTTTTACAAAATCATTTATGTGAAGTCTATCGCTTAAATCTTTTTCAAATAAAGATGATTCATTTTTAGAGGGATTAATCGCTACAAAAAAACCTTCATTCGCTTTTGTTGAAAATGATGCGCCTGCTAAATTAATTGTAAAATGATTAAGCCCGTCGGTCTCAGTATCAAATACAAAGAGATTTTTCTTGCTTAAATACTCAGCTATTTTTTTTGCTTCTTTAACTTCGGATATTAATTTGTAAACAACTTTTTTCTCATCAAAAACCGCAGCCTCTTCCACCGGTTCTTCTTTTATATCAGCTTGGGTTTCGCTTGCTTCATAAATTGTTAATAAGCGCGAGTATAAATTTTTAAATTCCAATTCAACAAAAACATCGCGCAGCTTATCATAATTCGGTTTGCAGAATTTACATTTTTCAAAATCAAATTCTAACGGAACTTCGCGGTGAATTGTTGCAAGCTCTTTAGATAAAAAAGCGTTTTCACGGCTGGCAATTAATTTATTTTTTATTCCTGCTTTAGAAATATTTTCAATGTTCGCATAAATGTTTTCAACTGTTCCGTATTCTTGAATTAAAGGCGTAGCGCTTTTTGGACCAATGCCGGCAACGCCGGGAATGTCATCGGAAGAATCGCCGATCAAAGCGAGATAATCAATCATTTGCGGCGGCTCAAATCCAAATTCTTCTAAAACTCTTTTTCTATCGTAAATTTTTATTGGTTCATCTGCTTTCGTACTTGGTTTAACAATTTTTACTTTTTCAGTTATCAGTTGATTAAAATCTTTATCGGGAGTTATTACCCAGCTCTCCAATCCGGCTTTCTCCGCAAAGACTACGGCGGTTCCAATTATATCATCGGCTTCATATTTGGGAAGAATAAAAATGGGAATATTTAAATCTTCAATTATATCTTTAATCCTTTGTATCTGCGGCTTCATATCGTCGGGCATTGCTTGTCGTGATGATTTATAATTTTCATAACGCTCATGTCTAAAAGTCTTTCCGAACGAATCAAAAGCAACAGCAATATAATCCGGTTTGTTGTCTTCAAGTATTTTTAAAAGCTGATTAATAAATCCGAATACTGCTGAAGTTGGTTCGCCTTTGCTATTCGATAAAGGATGCATCATAAAAGCAAAGTAAGCTCTATATGCCAATGCCATGGCATCAATAATTACAAATTTTTTATTTTTCATTTAAATTATATTTTTGATTTTATATAAAAGTTGAAGTGTTTTTGTTTTCCGTAAATATAACAAAAATAATTTTAGAGTTTTTGAGAAAAGAAATACCGCTAATTATAAAAACTTTAATTAGAACAATAATTAAAATTAGAGCTAAAAGTTTGGTGAGATATTAAGAGACAGTTTGTAATTTTACCGGCTGACTAATATCGTATAAATAATCTGGGGCAACATCATAACCATTCTTCCATTGAAGTATGCCGTTCCGAATAAAAAACTTTTTAAAATATTCTTCATTTTTGATATCGCTAAACGATTTAAGATCCTCATCTAACCATTTATTAAAATCAACTAACCGCAACTCTCCATTTTCAAATTCTATTAATATCTGATACTTGCCAACATACGCTGCGTTAACTGGATAGTGAATTATTCCCATGGTGCAATCCTTTCCGGATGTTCAAGATTTTTAATTAATTTCCAATTATTGTTAAGTTCATTCTTATGCATCTCAATCCATTTTTTAATTATTTTATATTTTTTATTTGGCAAAGTACCATTTAATATATTGCCATTAAAGTCAACGTTACACCTATATTCAGCAGATATAATATTGATGTGTGGCAGCATATGATCACGCCAATACATATAAATCTCCATATCAAGAAAACTTGCAATCTTCGGCATACGTTTCCAAATTTAAATATTAAATGATTATAATTCCATAATTTTTTTTCTTAAACTGCAAAGAGACGCAATATCTTTTTTGGGCAAGGTGAATTATTAAAATTTATTATTATGAGTTAATTATTATTCTTATTTTATTTCTTTTAACAAAAAGAAAAGTTTGCTAAAAACTTTCTAACATTTAAAAATGGAATTGAGATGAACTTATTATTAAAATCAAAACTAAAACTAAAATTTGGAATTAATACAATTTTATTTTTTATGATGATTTTGCCGGCTGCTAATTCTTACGGACAAAGTTATAAATTTATTGTTTGGGGCGACAGTCAATTTCAAAATCCGGAAGTGTTTGAAGAAATTGTTAAGGAAAGTGAATTGCTTAAACCTGATTTTGTAGTTCATGTTGGCGATATGATTCATGGCTACACATACGATATTAATAATGCGCGCCGCCAATGGAAAAGATTTGAAAAACAAATTTCGCCTCTTACCGTTCCTTTTTATCCGACTCCCGGAAACCATGATGTAACCACAAAAGAAATTCAGCCTGCTTACGAAGAGACATGGGGAAAGGATAAATTGTATTATTCTTTTGATTATAAAAATTCACATTTTATAATTTTAAATGTTTTTTTAGATCAACAGTTTGATACGATTCCGAATAACGAATATGAGTGGCTTAAAAATGATTTGGAAAAAGCTAAAGACGCCGACAATATTTTTCTTTCTTTTCATTCGCCTTTATACCTAAATAAAAAATATGATTGGAAGCCTGTGCATGAACTTTTAACGCGCTACAACGTTAAAGGAATTTTCACCGGTCATTATCACATTTATGATTATAGAATGATGGATAGCATTCCTTATTTTTGTATTAATTCATCAGGCAATATGGAATTTGAAAATCATCTCGCGGGAAGAACTCACGGATTTTTATACGTTACTGTTAATGGTAAAAAAGTTGATTACGCTTTTATAACAAAGGGAGAAATTTACGCTCCCGATGCGGTTAAGCCTGACGAATATAAGCGTTCGCCAAAATATTTTAGCACAGATAAAACAATAATTATTTCAAATCCGGCAGTTAACTCTATTGATACAACAATTCAAATTGAAATTGAAAACAGCGCTGATATTTCACGCGATTATAAATTAACCTGGCAAACGAATAATTATAATTGGAATTTCAAACCTTGGGGAAATGATTTTACTCTCAGTCCGAATCAAAATAAAATATTAGAATTTAATTTGTCGGGACCGAAAGGAAATTATTTAAAGTCTCAACTTCCAAAATTAAAAATTGAATCGCCTTACATTACTCAATCGAGCGATACTACAAACAGCATTTATTATTATCATTTATTTACTCCGCCGATAACGAAAGCCAAACGCACCAATGAAAAAATAAAAATTGACGGCATTGCCGATGAAGAAGCCTGGCAAAATGATTTTGAAATTGATTCGCTTTATGTTGATTTCAAAAATACGCCGGCAAAAAATCAAACTATAGTTAAAGTTTTATATGATGATTCGAATTTGTATGTAAGCTTAAAAGGGGAAGAGCCAAATCCCGCCGGACTTGCCTCCACAGCGTACGGCGCTATTCCTTTGGTTTTTGGCGATGATGATTTCGAAATTTATTTTGATACGAATAGAGACCTAAAAACATTTTATAGATTAATGGTTAATCCTAACGGAACAATTTTAAGCAGTGGTCCTAAAGGATTATTCAGTTTTAAATTTCGAGGTAAAAACATTTATCGGTAGATAATTATTGGAGCGCTGAATTTAAAATACCACTAACTGAACTTGATGCAAAAATTAAAAGGGGAGATGAATGGGGTTTTAACATTCGCCGCCACAGGCAGCAGGCAGAACCTTCGCAAAGCGATTGGTCGAAAATGCAGGAACATCCGCCGTATCAACCGGAGTTTTTTGGACTGCTGAAATTTGAGTAAGGTATTTCCAAAATTATAAAAGTGAGAATCATCCTAATAATCGAGGATAGGTATGAAACTCACTTTATAAGATGACAATAGTTAAATGATTATTTTTTATTTCTCTCCTAATTCCTTAAGCATTTTTTTAGCATTATCATTTTTCGGATCGAGTACCAAAGATTTTTTATAATTTTCAATTGCTAATTCTTTATCTCCATTTTTCATATATGCTTCACCGAGGCTATCATAAACATTAGATGATTTTGGATATAATTCTACATTCTTTTTGAATATATCAATAGCATCTTTAAATTTATTTTCATCCAGCAGTTTATACCCAACATCATTTATATTGTATTCTAAATTATAGGACGATAAATTTACGGCGGCTAAATAAACAATTTTCCAATCACCATTTTTCTTTTCTAAAAATCTAACCTCTCTATATCTAATTGGATTTTGCGTATCCCCTTCAAAAATGTTAGTCTGTATATAATATGCCCATGCACAATTATTGAAACTCCTAATATTCCAATCGGACCTGCTAATATCCAAATCAAATGGTTTGATGTATTTATTAAAAAAATACTTGGCATCGGCTTTTACTGAATCCCAGCCTAATTTTTCCCCGTATTGAATAGAATCTCCATAACCAGAAAACATCTTAAATACATAATTTTCATGAGCCCAGTATTTTGCCCATTCGTCAAAATCTCTTTTAGCCCAGCTTTTAGTTTCATTCATTATAACTTGCTTAATTGCTTCCTCTTCTGTCGAGGAGTTTTGATTTTGAGTAAATGTCGTAATTGGTAAAAACAGCAGCAGCAACAAAATGAAATTATTTATTCTAAACATAATAACACCTCTTTTAGTTAATTTAATTTTTTGTTTGCACAATTGAATTATAACCGGGCACACCAAGCTGGGATAAAATAAAACCAACAACATCAACGTTATAATTTACTTCTTCATCAAATCCATTAGCCCAATGTCCTCCTCCATAATCAAATCTAAGTATGACAGGGTTTGAAGAATTTGCCGCTGACATTTTAGCATAAAATTTTACAGGCATCCATTCAACAACACGTGAATCATTAGCGCCTGCAGTTATAAGCAGTGAAGGATATTCTGTACCATTATTAATATGATGATATGCATCCATTTCTAATAGATATTTAAATTCATCGGGGTTTTTATAAGTACCGAATTCATTAACATTCCAGATGCCATTAGGTGTGTCTTCAAAAATTAAAGCATTTAAACATCCAACCATCGGAACAGCAACTTTAAAAGATCAGGCCTTTCCGTAATTGCCATACCGATAAGTATGCCCCCTGCACTGCCTCCGCGGCATGCAATTTTCCCTTTGCTGGTTATTTTGTTGTCTATTAAATATTCAGCGCAATCAATAAAATCGCGCCATGTATTCGGTTTGTTTTGTTTCATACCGGCCAAATGCCAGGCTTCTCCTTTTTCACCTCCGCCTCTAACGTGAGTGTACGCTAATACAAAACCTTCTTCCAACTCAGGTAATTTTCCGCCGATAAAATATGGACCAATGGAATTTCCATAAGAGCCATATCCATACATATCAACAAAATTATTTCCGTTTTTCTTCATATTTTTTTTGTGGATTAGGGAAAGAGGAACCATAATTCCATCTCTGGCTTTTATTTCTATTTCTTCAACCGCGTAATCATCAAGAAAAGATAAATCTATTTCATTATTAAAAAGTTTAATTTCTTTGCTTTGATTTATTGATGGATCATAGTAAAATTCCTTAGTAGGATGTATCCATGAATTAAGATTGAAATAAATTCCGGGCTGATCTTCATATTGCCATATAGAGGCAAGTCCTGAGTAGGGAAGACTGATGGAATTAACTTTTTTATCGGGATCATTTAAGTTTACATAACCAAGTATTCCTTTCATAACATCTCTGCCGCTGAAATAAAGATTATTATTTGCAAGTACCATATTTTGTATACTATTATTTCCCAAAGGAATAATAACATCTGCATTAGAAAGATCGGGTTCTTCTAAAGATGTTTTTAATACTTCACCATTTAGTCCGTTTTTTTGTGTTAACACATAAATACTATTATTAAAAGTATAGAAGTTTAAAACCTTATCTTCTTTATCAAAGATTTTTTTCCATTCAGCCTTACCATGTTTTAAGTTTTTAGTAGAAGTAATATAAATATCACCATAAGTCACACCCCAAGCCAAAGCATAGGAATAATCTAATAAGGGGTCGGGCTGAACCCAAAGCCAATCATTGGGAGAAAGATTAAGCTCAGGATTATTTACTAATGAAAAAACCATCTTATCGTTATTCTGATTGATTCCAAAATTATGAGCGAAAACATTAAAGTCGGAATTAATTTTTTTACCATTTTCAATTTTTGCTTTTGAATAATAGACTCCGGAACCATCAGGTAAAATTGCAGGCCCTCCTTCAATTTCTTTTAAGGTATCGGCTAAAACTTTATTAGCTTTTAAATTGAGAACCACTGCCTCATTTATTTCGCTTCCGTCCATGGGAAATAAATCGATTAAAACTAAATTACCATCTTGCGAAAAATCAAAGGTGTTTATATCATATATTTTTCCGGAAGCAGATTTATATTCCACCGGATCAAACAAAACTTTTTCATTAATACTTCCTTTTTCTCTAACATAAATTTTCCCCTGGTTTTCAGGCAGCTTTGTTTTTTTGTAGTAATATTTATTATTTTTTTCTCTAAAGTTGTTCATCAATTCTCTTTCGATGGTAAGGGCTCTTGTTACAGCTACTTTTAATTTTTCTCTGTTGGGCAAGTTGTCTAAAAAGTTTCTTCCATATTCCGCATTTTCATTCACCCAATTTTGAACCCTTTCGTCATTAAAATTCTGCATGTAGCTATATGGGTCGTCTATTTTAACGCCATGATATTCCTTCGTTTCTATTTGAACTTTTGCTAACGGAGGCTTTTCAATTTGACCACAGATTGAAATCATATACAAAATATTTAAAACGAAAATAAAAAATAGCTTCTGTTTCATATCGACTCCTTTTAATTATATTGCTTAAGAATTTACATTACTATTAAAGAGTTACTCTATCTCAGTAAAATCATTTTCTTTGTCTCAACAAAATCACCGGCTTGAATCTTATCCGAATGGATCGCTATGCGATAAAAATAAACTCCGCTGGAAAGCTCTCTTCCGTTTTCGGAATTGACCGCATCGAAATTAACTTCATAAGTACCGGCTGGTTTTTCTTCATTTACCAGAACTGCCGCTTCATTTCCCAAAACATCATAAACTTTTAAAACGATATGAGATTGACTGCCCACTGAGTACTGAATACTGGTAGTTGGATTAAATGGATTTGGATAGTTTTGCTCTAATGAAAATTTTTGTGGGATTTCGGAAGTTCTTTCATCAACATTAACAGTTGCACCAAGTTTAACTATGCGTAAATCATCAATGTAAAAATTGGCTGGCAAATATAATTTATCTTCATCCAGACTAAACGTAATGCGCGCCATCCCGGTATTAGCCTGTGGAATAAAATCAAATGAATATTCCTGCCATTCAGCGCTAATTACTGTATTATACGCGGAGAGCCATTCGGTAAAATAGCCGCCTTCCTGTTTGCCTAAAGCAAAATCTGCAAAGATATTATTTTTGTCAGATTTAGCCCAAAATAAAAATCTATAAGGAACATTTTTTTCTAAAATATATGGCTGGTTTACGGCTCCAATGTCCCAACTATTTTCTCCTAAAGCTGATACTTCAATTTTAAGAGCGCGATTTCCTTCTTTAACTGTGTCATCTATTATTTCAAAAGATGCTGAAGCAGGATCAGTAACGTAAAAATTCCATCCAGTTGTATTGCTCGTAAATCCTAAGGGTGATTCTTCAAAACCTTTATTTGGATTAATAGGCTCGCCATGCTCAACTACATCTAAAGAAAACCCCTGAACATTAATAATATTGTCTGTTGCATCAGTAACATTAAAGCTATAGTCTATATGATCGCCGAGTGCAAACTGACCAGCTTTAGCAGCAAAGATATCATCCCCAAATCCCCAATCATTATGTTTACTGTCGTCAAATAATTCTATTGAATATTCAGCGCCGCCGTTTAATGAAAAATTAACCTGGGCAGATTTAATCCCGGATTCATCTGCAATATTTCCTAAAATTGTTTCTAATTTATTCGGCTCAAAATAATATTGATAAAGACTGTTGTAAAGAACCGCGGGAGGCGGATTTTTATCTTCTGTTATGCCTATGGTTCCATACCAAATTTCGGGCGTGTTATAAACCGTTTGCCATCGAGCAGATGTAAAAGAAATGAATGGTCTTTTATGGTATAAAGTAAGATTAGAAATCCAGCCGTCAAACCCGGCATACTTTGTAAATTGAACAGGGTTACTCCAGGTATGTCCATTATCTTCACTTATTAAATAATAAAAATCTTCATAAAAAAAGCCGCTCCTGGTTAAGTAAACCAGGTATAGAGTATCTTGATTTATCCTTAATACGCGGCAGTTGTCATCATTTTTCGGACTATCATATAATACAGATTCAGCACTCCAGTATCGCCGCCGTCATAGCTTCTACGGTTTACTATACCCCAGCTGCTGCCAAGTTCTCTTGAATAAACAGCCAAAAGTTCAAAATTATTTATTTGGACAATGCTGCCCATATTTTCACTTACCTGATTATTGGCTAATATTTTTTCTTTACTCCAGGTTAAACCATCATCTTTACTTTTTCTTACCACTATATCAGCATAACTAAAATCATTGATTACGTCCCGGCTGTAGCTCAAATAGATAGTGCTGTCTTCAGATTGAGAAACCGCCGGATACCAGGTAGAATATGCAGATGCAATTGATTTAATTGAACTCCATGAATCACCATTATTATCTGAATAAACCATTTTTAAAGTCAAATTAGAAGCATCTATCCAAAAAACAATTATCCTGCCGCTATTAGTCTGCATTGCGGTTAGATAATAAATAGTGTTGAAAGGGGAGAGTGTTATTAGTTTTTTATTATTCCAGGTAGAGCCTCCGTCACTACTCACAATGCAAAAAAGGGAATCTTTATCATAATAATCGTAAGTATCAATAGAGGACCATAAAATCATAATATTTCCATTTGATAAGGCTATTGGTGTTGTTTCATAATATGAAATATTGGGATCCTGACCAGGCAATTTTTGAAAACCTGCTATTACATTAGCGCCTTCTCCAGAAATATTAGTTTCTGATGAATTTGTATTTAGTGAAGTTTTATGGTGCATTTTTATTTGATGATTAGTCAAATTTCTTATCGACTTATTTTTCTTCACATTTTCTATTTGCTGAGCAATTGATGAAAACTGTATATTCAACAAAATTATTATTAAAAGTAAAAATGACGTTCTCATAGTAACCTCCTTATAAATTAATATTAGCAGTTTGTTTATGCTCAATATCTTTTATATGGAATGGTTTCTCTACCTTATTTGTAACTTTTAATATAAGATTTGTAACATTGGGGGAGGTGCAATTTCAAGTGTAAGTTCAAGAGGAAGTTAAAGTTCAAGAAAGCAGATTTAAAGATTGATTTGAGTTTTACAGTAAGACTAATTTTTTGAAATTTGACTTTTCAATTTTGACTTACTGCTCCACATCCGGGTTAAAGTTTTCTATCATCCAGACATCAGAATTGGTTTCAATCAACGGTACAAACTATTTTTTTTCCATCCGGCGTAATATCAACAGGAGATCCTACTCTCTTGAACGCCGTGAGGTATAATTATTTATCTATAACTTAGTGAAGCCGTGATTGTTGATACCTTTATTATTTCCGTAGATTTTATTATCATCATTGTAACATAAATCCATTTTCCATCCTTTGACCATTTCAATAGGATATAATATCACCTCCAAGTATTAATTTATGTGAATGAATCATTTATTGAAATTACCCATAGACCAATCAATTTATCATCAAATTACGATTCCAAAATATGCTATATTTGAATTATCTGGAGATACAGTGGGCTAAACATCCAGCCGATATTATCATTTGCCACAAAACTTTCTTTTTCTCCTGTTTTCAAATTAAATATATAAAAATTACGATTCCGCGTTTCTTATAAAATATTTCGATTCTGTAGCCCAATAAGCTCGTCCTCCAAAATATTTTTTAAATATCTTTGAACGATCCTCCGTTAGTCTCAACTTTAACTATATTTGAACCTGAAATAAAAGCTATTTCTTTTCCATCTGGGTCCAGCTTGCGCTACTACATTCAGAATCTAATAATGTAAGCTGTTTAACTGAATCTCCCTTTATATTGATTTTATAAATATTCCTTTTGTACACAAAAGCCACCTTCTTTCCATCAGGAGATATATACAGGAGTCTCTATTATCGAAGTTTCCTTCAGTTAATTTTTTTGATCTGCGAAGATTTTTTTCTTTCCTAATAACTAATTACCCATAAGTTTGAAAAACCAATATATTTTGTATAAATAAGTTTTTTATTATCGTTTGTAATTGAAAATCCATATGCTTCTAAACCTGTTATAATAACTTGAGATTTACTATTCTGATGTTTATTGAAAATATTTCTATCTTCATTAAATCCTTAGTCCTTTCATTTTTCTGAAGGTAATAATATACTTTCCATTGGAGGACCATCTTGGAGAATATATTGCCTTATCTTCATCCATATTTTTTCTTTTGTAGTGTCCATCTGTTTTTATTGTCCATAAAGAATATTTTTTTTCTATTTTCTTGTAAGATAAACTATTCTTCTCCATTTGGTGACCAATCAATATCATAAATCCGTGTGAAATCACCATCAGTTTAAATGCTTTTCTACTTATTTGTTTCACTTTTTATAATTCTTATAATCTTAGCTGAGGAATGAATGCCAGCTATTAAATTTCCACTAGGGGACCAACATGCCATACCGCCAATATCTTTAATCAAATTCGATCTTTTCCACCAATTTCGGTATATATATAACTTGATTTAAGCAGAATTATTAATCGACTAGCAGTAAAGAATATTTCTTTACCACTCGGAGACCATCTTAAAGAAGTGTAAGATTTTTGACCCTTTAAAAATTTCTATTGCTTGCCCTCCGGAATTATCCCTTACATAAATACTTTTTTCATTTCCTTTATCCAACTACATAAGCAGTGAACTGACCATCCGGGGATATTTGAGATCTATCAAATAATTGTCCATCCATAAAAATAAATATTTCCATCAAAGGTTAATTGTGTATGCTTGGGCGGTTTAACTATTTTTTATCCGTTGTTGAAAAAATAATTTACCGTAATAAATATTAAACAATACCTAAAAAAGCAGTAGATATGAATAGAATTCTTTTTATTAATCTTGTATTCTTTTTCTTCAAGTTGCTTACGGCAAATTCACCGCTTTCTCTTTTCTCTCTTCTTATATCTGAAATAATTTCATCAACATGTTGGTATCTTGTTCTCTTGTTCTTTGTCTAACGCTTTGTCTATTATTCTCTGCAAGCTCTCACTTATACCGGTTTTGTATCTTGCCAATGGTTCCGGGTTCTGATTTATTATTGAATAAAATAAACTTGCGTCGTGTTCTCCCTTAAATGGATATTTTCCTGTAATCATTTCGTACAGTATAACTCCGAATGACCAGATTCTGTCCGCTGATCTACTTTTTGATTTCTTATCTGTTCGGGGGACATATATTTAATTGTCCCCAATGTTGAGCCGGCTTTTGTTATCTCTTTACTTATATTTTTTATTTTGGCTAATCCGAAATCAACAATCTTCACTTTTCCTTTTTCATCTATCAGTATATTTTCCGGTTTTATATCTCTGTGTGTTATTCCTTTGTTGTGTGCTTCATTTAATCCTTCACAAATTTGTATTGAGATAACCTTTATCTGTTCAATTGTCAGTTCATCGCTGTCAATTATTTCCCTTAATGTTTTTCCTTCAACATATTCCATTGCTATGAAGGTTTTATTCTTCATAAACTCCAACATCATAAATGGTAACAATATTCGGATGGCTGAGTGAACCTGCTGCTTGTGCTTCTCTCTTAAATCTTAAATTTATATCGGGATCATTTTCCATTTCGGCGGGAAGGAATTTTAAAACTGCTTTACGGTTAATTTCTAAATCTTCACACAGATATAAAACTCCCATACCTCCACTACCAATGTGTTGGAGTATTTTGTACTGTGAAATAGTTTTACCTATTAAATCGCTCATTAAATTTTTGTTTTAGTAGAATAACAGCAGGGGGGATTATTATTTGCTTTATATTACAAATTATTTTTGATATTGCAAAGAGGAAATTAAGAAGTGCTTTCATAAAAATGTTTGGACAGCCACGGAGCCTGGCGGTTCTCTATTCAAGTTTCTTTTAATTAAGATCAGAAGGAAATGCCAGGCTAATCACTTAAACTAATTTTGTAACTTATAGACACCTTCCTTAACATTTCCATTTAAATTAAAATTGTTTTTAAGTTATCGCAGGAGTAACATTTTTTTTGTCTCAACTAAGTCACCCGATTCAATAACGCAGAAATAAACACCGCTTGATAACCCAGAAGCATTGAAATCTATTTCATATCTTCCTGGTTCTTTTTCTTCATTAATAAGTTGAGAAATTTCTTCACCCAGGGAATTAAATAATTTTATTTTTACAAATGTTGCCTGCGGAATTGTATAGCTGATTTTGGTTGATGGATTAAATGGATTAGGATAATTCTGCAAATTATAAGACTGTGTTATTATTTTTTTAGTTGATTTTATTTCTTTTCTCCCGCCTAAGGATACGGCAGCACCGTTATTACCGACTGCCAATGCAAATTCTGATTCGCAGCTAAATGAAATTGAATTATATTCTCCTCTTTTAAAGCTATATTCTTCGTGCCAGGATAATTGACGAAGAGAGAATGAAATTATTGTTGCCATAAAATATTTTACTCCGTCTATTCTAACCTCTTTTGTACCCGCACAAAATATACAGTCATTCTTTTTATATGATATTTTATTGAAATGATAATAATTGGGGAGAGGAATAGACGACCAGGTTTCACCAAGATCACGAGAAAGTAGGATAATTCCATTATCACCTGCAATAACTATATTGTAATCAGGCAAAACTTCTATATCATTTAGATTTAATGAAATATTTAAAGACTTTAAATTCCAGCTATATCCGCCGTCAGTAGATTTAATAAATCTTCCATTGTCTCCAACAGCAAATACAATTTTATCATCGATATAAGCTGCAGCATTTAGGCTGCCCTGGTAATCAAAATGAATTTCCTTCCAGTATGATCCGCCATTAATTGTAAGTAGTACAGATGGCAAAAAATATTTTGCACCGTCAATAAAAACTTCTTTTGTACCAACAGCTAATCCTTTAAGACTATTTCTAAACATTATGTCATTAATATTAAAAAAGTGGCTAACTGATATATCCTCTAAAATATTTCCCTCATTATCGAATTTAATTATTTTACCAGAATTTCCTGCGAGATAACCTGTTTGCCCAATAAAAAAGATTGATTGAAGATTTGAAGCAGTTTTGGAATCAATTGACTGCCATGTTGCCCCATTATCTTTTGTTTTTAAAAACATACCGCTGTCACCTACAACAAATGCAATTTCCTTTTCATTAAAGCTAACATCGTTAATATTTTTATTCTGCGGGAAATTAAGATTTTGCCATTGCTGTGCTAAGTTAAAATTTGCGCTAAATATTATTGCCGTAACAATTATTATTGCTTTCATTTTATCCTCCTTATTTACATTTTAAGTTGCTGTTCTAAAATGCAATACAAGGGATAATTTCTCTACCTCATTTGTAACTTTTAATATAAGATTTGTAACATTGGGGGGAGTGTAAGTTCAAGTGTAAGATCAAGATCAAGAGCAAGTTAAGAGCAAGTAGAATCCAAACAATAAATTGTAATAAACTAAGATTGAGAGTAATTAATTTTTACTCCAGATTTTTCTAAATCTTAATTGTTCTTCTGTGGGATTTTCCGTTGGAACAATTTTATACTTTTCAATTACTTCTCTGCTTCCGGCATTTGCAGTTAAGGTAATTTCTTTTCCTTCTCTTTCAACTACCCACGAAAAAGGTTCACCTGCCTTAACTGAATCCGACAGACTGTAATATTGTGCTTCATTAACTCCGGCTTCAATTCCATTGTAAGCAAGCTTTTTTATTATATCACCCTCTTTTATTCCAAGTTTTATCATAACGGTATCATTCAAATCCGGATTTTTAATAAAACGAATATTATCTTTTTGTCCATAAGCCCATTTTGAAATATACGCTTCTTGTTTCCCGGTTTTTAATTCAGGGATGTAATCATAGCCTATTTTAGTTAAATATTCTTTCATTGGTAAAGCATCCGTTCCATTTATACATCTTTCAAGAATTTCCCTTATTTCCGGATAGCTGTTTTCAACAATTAGGTCAAAAAATTTTTCATCAGGAAATGATTTTGTATCAAATTCATTAAGCATTTTAACTATCACATCTTTAAGACCAAGCTTATAGTCAGATAGTTCTAAAATTTTTAAATCCAATAGTAATCCTACCAGTTCACCCCGGGAATATGCATTAAACCATTCAAACTCATACTTGTCGTAACAACCGAGACTACTTTCAATCAAACTAACCGTAGAGTCATAATATTTCGATGATGTTGCTAAATCTCCACTTATTATATTATCTAAATAGTCCTTTTCAGAAATTAAACTGCTGTGAAGACGTGCCATGCCTTCCATCCAGTTTGTTATGCCTTCGTAAAACCATAAGTGGCGCGATGCAATTGGTTTTTCAAAATTAAATTGTTCAATTATATCGCTGTGTATATGCAGTGGAGTTACAATATGACAAAACTCATGCGAAGCTGTTGGAAGTAAAATTTTAAATAACTTCATAATATCCATTTCAGGAATTGCATAAAAGGAACTATGATTATGTTCAAGTGCCCATCCTTCAATTTCCTTTCTGAAATGAAAGAGAAAAGTGTAATGCATAACGGGTAAAAAGCCCAGAAAACTTTCAATGGCCTTTACAATTTGCACTAATGAATCAGCAAGTACTGACGAGGTAATTATATTATTTTGAGAATAACAGTAAACTTCAATTTTTGTATTGTTAATTTCAAAAACAGACTTGGTTAAATTTCCAAACATTATTGGTGAATCAACTAAATAATTATAATTCTCAGCAAAGAAAGTTCCCTCTTTACTTGGCATGGCTGTTCCAACCATCCAATCTTTCGGATAAATGAAATTTATAGTTATAGGGTTTTTTTGATGATCTTTAAAGTAACCGAAAATCATCTGGCAATTAATTACGGCATTATCTTCTTCCAAGTTTGACCCTGAGCAAGATATAATTGGAGATTCTTTAATTTTGGTGTCATACGAATCTTCAACCTGGTATTTAATTTTTCTAAGCGATGTCGCATTATAAATAACATACTGGTTTACATTCCGATGGTAAGTTTTTAATAATTTACCGGAAGCATTGAAAGCTTCAAAATTTCCGGCAAATCGTCCAACATTCATTACCTGATAAGCGCCCGGCTGTGTAACAGCAAACTGATATACAATTGAATCGGTTTTAATCCCATCCACATTAAGTGTTACATAAAATGAATCTGTTTCTATTTTTGTTAAATCAACTGTATAATGAATACTGATTTTATTTTGGGCAATTATAAACGGGGTACTAATAAGGACTAAATAAATAAATAATATTTTTTTCATTTAAGCTCCGAAAATAATTTGTCTGTATAAAAATCATTAAAGAGAAGAATCACTATTATCTTTTATATTTAATATGATTTATTAGATAAAACATTTTTTACATATGCAATATTTTACTATCGATTAATAGTTTAACTACTATTGTTAATAATAAATAACTGAGAAGGAGCAACGCCAGTAAAAAATAAATTACCGGTAATAAAACTTGATTAATAAGTTTCATATAATTTATGTCCTAATGTTTAAGCTAAAATCTTAAATGAAAGGAGGCTTATCTACCTTATTTGTAACTATTATTATAAGAGATGTAACATTTATAGAAGTTTATGTTTAAGAGTAAGATTATGATTAAGAATCTTGGATTGAATTTAGGTTTTGCAAATATTCGGAAGGGGAGCAACCAAACAGTTCTTTGAAGCAAGATGCAAAATAGGATGGATTGTTAAATCCTACGTCATAAGCTACTTCTGAAATGTTGCCTGTTTTTCCGGCAAGCAGCTTTAAAGATTTTTTTAAGCGATAAGATCTAATTAACTCATTGGCAGATTGGTCTGTAAGTGCGGTTAACTTTCGGTGAAGCTGCATTCTGCTTAATCCTATTTCCTCAGCAAAATTTTCTACCGTAAAATTATAATCAGATATATGATCTTCAATCATATTAAATACTTTATTTAAAAGTTTTCATCAGTAGATGTAACTGCAAAATCTTTTGCCTCATATATAATTTCCTTTCTATATCTCTTTCTTAAATTTCTGCGCTGGGTAATTAAATTGTTTATTCTAATCTTCAGTTCCGCCATAATAAAAGGTTTGGTTATATAATCATCAGCTCCAGTTTCCAATCCTTTAATTTTATTTTCAACTGCAGAGCGAGAAGTTAACAGCATAACTGGAATATGGCTTGTTCTTTCATCGGTTTTTAATTTCTCACACAATTCGATTCCATCCATTTCAGGCATAAGAACATCGCTTAAAATAAGATCAGGAATATTATTTACAGCCTTGTCAAAAGCATCTACTCCATTTATTGATTCTATAATTCTAAAATTTTGGATAATGTCATCTTTTATAAATTTTCTTATTTCTACATTATCTTCAGCAATAAGAATTAAAGGAAGGTCCTCTTTATCTGAAATTTGTACTTCATTTTCTAAAGTAGAAAAATTGTTAGTGTATAGCTCAGCTTCATTTTCTGAAGGAATTTTTAAATTCTTGTCAATATAAAATTCTTTATCTAAAGGGAGTTCCAATATAAATTTCGTTCCTTTATTTAAAATGCTATTAACAGAAATAAAACCATGATGGAGCTCAGCCAATTCTTTTACAAGGGACAACCCTATGCCTGTTCCGGTCGGAACTTCATTAACAAAGGCGCTGCTTTCAGTAAAGAAACGTTTAAATATCTTATCCATTTTATCTGTAGAAATTCCAGCTCCGGTATCTTCAATGGTTATTTCAAAAAATCTAAAATTATTTTTAAATTTGAATTCATCAGGAATAGAAATTATAATATTGCCTTTGCCGGTAAATTTTATTGCATTAATCAGAAGGTTGCATAAAATCTTTTCAAGCTTATTTTTATCAATAAAAGTAATCAGCTCATCAAGATTACAATTAAAAATTAGATTTAAGTTTTTAATTTCGGCAATGGTTTTGAAAGGAAGCAGCTATTCCTTTGGCAAAAGTTATTACATCTGCTTTTAATAATTGTAACTCCATTTTCCCGGCATCTATTGAAGATAAATCCAAAAGTTCATTTATTAATCTTAATCACCTGTTTAGCGTTTTTATAAATGAGATTTAATTTTTCATTGCTGTAATTTTTATTCTCCTCCATTAATTTTTCTAAGGGACCTAAAATTAGCGTAAGCGGGGTTCTGAATTCATGTGAGAGATTAGTGAAAAAATTAGTTTTAATTCTGTCCAGTTCCTGTAATTTTTCAGTTTCTAATTTAGCAAGTTCAGCTTCCTTTTCTTTTTCAAATGTTAATAGCTGCAGTTCAGAATTTTTAATTAATTCTCCTGCCTGTACTGATATAATAGAAAGGAGAGTCATATCATTTTCAGTGAAGGGAATTAGTTTTTCCTGTGGGATTTTTTATTTATCATCTGCATTATTCCAATTACCCTGCCTTCAAACCAGATAGGGGAGCAGATTAAACTTTTAATATTTTCTTTTTCATCTTCGGTAGTTTTGAACCTTTCATCTTTGCTTAATTCTTTAATAATTAAAGATTTTTTATTCAATAAAACCCAGCCTGTTATATGTTCACCAATATGAGGATTTTTATTTATCCTACTAATATTTTCCTGCTTAATAAAAGTTTTTAATACTTCATGCTCTTCAGAAACTAAACGAATTGATCCATGCTCTGCATTTACAGCGCTAACAGTTTTATTTAAAATTAATTTAAGAGTTTGATCTACATTGATGGTTCTTCCGGCGGCAACTGCAATTTCATTTAATAATTTGAGTTCTTCAACGGCTGCTCTGTAGCTGCTCAGATCGCTTTCAAGCTGCTTAATTTTTACTTCATATTTATCTTTTGGCATTATTTACTCCACATCCGGATCAAAATTTTCTATCATCCAAACATCGGAATTGGTTTCTGGTACTGCACAAACAATAGTCTTGCCATCCGGAGTCATGTCAATATCCTCATTTAAAACATTAACTCCATTAAAAGGTATCTTAATAAGTTCTTGCGCAAAACCATCCCTAGTAGATACGGTCAATATCCGAGTACTTTGATATTCAAAAGCATAAATTGTTTTTCCATCTGGTGACCATTTTAAAGGAAATAACCGACCTTTCTTTATAAATTCTGCGAAGAATCCTCTAATGAAATAATCCATAATCCATTTATAGATTTATCCCAATACACTGCAATTTTTTTTTGATCTGGAGAAGAAATAGGATTATACATCCAGCCAACATTTTCATCTTTAAAAGATCTTTGCGGTCTCCTGTTTTTAAATTCAAAAAATAAAAATTTAATGTTTCCCGGTTTAAGACATAAAATTGTAGAATCAGTATTCCAACTTAATTGGGCACCCATTTCTATATTATTGAATATTTTGGAAATAACACCCTCCAAGGAAATAATCCTAATACTTGAACCTGAAAAGAAAGCTAATTGATTTCCATCTGGGCTCCATTTTGGACCGTAACAGTCCGAAGCAAGAAAAGTAAGCTGCTCCATATTTTCTTCATCAACTTGCTTTAAGAAGACATTTCCATGATTTACAAAAGCGATTTTTCCACAATCCGGAGAAAGCGCAGGAAACTTAATCGCAATTGTTCCATTTGTTAATTTTTTGGTTTCAAAAGATTTTCCCTCATCACTTATTTTTAATTTCCAAAGATTAGAATTGATCAAGTATTTAGAGTAAATAAGTTTTTTGTTATCCTTTGTAAGAGAAAACCCATAAGCATCTAACCCTGTATAGATAATTTTGGGTTCACCTTCTGCACCTCCGTCAGAAGAAGAAATTTCTACTTTCACCAAATTCCTTGTCCCCTTACTTTCTTGTAAATAATATATATTTTTACTATTTGTAGACCACCTCGGTGAATAAATTTTTTTATTACTTTCAACTATCTTCTGCTGTTGTGTTCCATCGACATTAACTGTCCATAGAACAAAACTTTTGTTTTTCTCTTTGTACGTAAGACATGCTAATCTATTTCCAGAGATTGACCAATCAACCTCGTGAAACCAATTATAATCTCCATCCAATTTTACTGTTTTTACAGTATCATTTGTTTCTCGATTTATAAGCGTAATAATCTTCTGATCAATCTGACAACCAGCAAATAATTTTCCATCAGGGGACCAGCATGAATTAAGCTGTAAATGAATGGGCTGGACCTCCACCTAATTTCGGAATTATAAAGTTCGTGAAGCTAGAATTTGCTAACATTGCTGAAAATAGAATCTCATTTCCGTCAGGCGACCACTTTAAACTCTATATATCTTTGACCCCTTTAAAAATTTCAAAAGCCTGATCACTGGTATTATCTTTTGTAACAATACTTTTTTCCCCTCCTTTATCAAGTACATAAGCGGTAAACTGTCCATCTGGAGAAATTTGAGATAAATCAGAATAGAAGCCACCACCACCACCACCAATAAATACAAAGACGTTCCCGATATAAGTTAACTGTTTATGCTTTGGCGGTTCTACTTTTTTGGAGCTTTTGAATAAATAGTTTACCGCAAAGAAGGATAATGCAAGTATTAAAAACGCAGCAGTTAAATAATAAATTCTTCTTCTACTTTTACTTTTAATTTTATTTTTAGAGGATTCACCTCCAATCCTTTTTATATCCGAAAGTACTTCATCAATATGCTGGTACCTTGTCTCCGGTTCTTTATCTAATACTTTATCTATTATCCTTTGGAAGTCTTCATTGATATTTGATTTGTATCTTGCAATTGGTTCCGGTGTTTGATTTATTATTGAATAAAATAAGCTTGCATCGTGTTCTCCCTTAAATGGATATTTTCCTGTTATCATTTCATACAGTATAACTCCGAATGACCAGATATCCGTCCTCTGATCTACTTTCTGATTTCTTATCTGCTCGGGGGACATATATTTTATTGTCCCTAATGTTTAACCATGCCTTTGTTATCTCTTTACTTATATTTTTTATCTTTGCTAATCCAAAATCTACTATCTTCACTTTCCCTTTTTCATCTATCAGTATGTTTTCCGGTTTTATATCTCTGTGGGTTATTCCTTTGCTGTGTGCTTCATTTAATCCTTCACATATTTGTATTGAGATTTCTTTTATCTGTTCAATTGTCAGCTCATCGCTGTTAATTATTTCCCTTAAAGTTTTTCCTTCCACATATTCCATTGCTATGAAGGTTTTTTCGTCATAAACTCCAACATCATAAATGGTAACAATATTCGGATGGCTGAGTGAACCTGCTGTTTGTGCTTCTCTCTTAAATCTTAAATTTATATCGGGATCATTTTCCATTTCAGCTGGAAGGAATTTTAAAACTGCTTTACGGTTAATTTCTAAATCTTCGGCAAGGAATAATACGCCCATTCCGCCTTCACCAATTCTGCCTAAAACTTTATAATGGGAAATTATTTTTTCAATCATTACAGTTATATTCGCTTAATAAAGATTAACCTTCATAACATAGCATATATTAAATTTAACTTCTTTCTGAAAAGATGTGTTGTAAGGATTTATTAAAAAAAATTCAGTACGCCTTGCAGGGTGCAAAAGGATAGGAGAGTGAGATAGTAAAATCCCTTCAAGGTGATTTAACTTTCTGCTTGTATATTTTTGTCAAAAATAGTTTACTTCATTTCTAAAGTCAATAATGTATTTTTTGGAATTTTCTAAAAAATAGTTACAGCAAATTTATCTTAATTATTCTTGAATCTTATCAACTTAAAAATTAGCTTTCAAATGGACTTCAAAAAAATCTTCCAAAAAATAATTGGATAATAACTATTGACGAATTTCGGCTGGCTTTCAATCATCCCGCCTGTGCTTGCAATTGCGCTGGCAATAAAAACAAAGCAAGTTTATCTATCGCTATTTCTCGGAATATTTTCCGGCTGGCTTATTATTGAAGGCTGGAATCCGTTCAATGGCATGGCGTCAGCTATTCAAGCATGCGTGAATGTTTTTAAAGACGAGGGAAATACAAGAGTAATTATTTTCTCAGCTTTGGTGGGAGCTTTAATTTCGCTAACTCAAGTCTCCGGCGGCGTGCAAGGATTTATTGATCTTATCCAAAAAAAGAAATTAGTAAATACTCGCAAACGCGCTTCAATTCTTGCGTTTTTTGTAGGATGCTCAGTTTTTATTGAATCCAGTATTTCTTGTCTCGTAACCGGAACAATTTTTCATCCTATTTTTGAAAAATTTAAAATCTCCAGAGAAAAGCTCGCTTACATTTGCGATACAACTTCTTCTCCAATTTGCGTGTTGATTCCTTTAAACGCCTGGGGAGCTTACATAATAGGACTTCTAAATAAAGAAAATATTTCCGATCCCATCCCAACTTTTTTTTCAACTATTCCTTTAAACTTTTATCCTATAATTACCGTGCTGTTAGCTGGTTTTATAGCTTTTACATTTAAAGATTTTTCATCAATGAAAAAAGCCGAACGAAGATCATTAGAAGAAGGGAAGACAATAACAGATGGCGCTGTTCCTATGATTTCTACTGAAGTATCGTCAATAAAACCAAAAGCAAAAATTCCTCACCGCGCAATAAATATGATTGCTCCAATTCTCACTATGATTTTTATGATGCCTATTAGTTTAATTATTACGGGCAATGGCGATTTAACTGCCGGCACAGGTTCAACTTCAGTTTTGTGGTCAGTGCTTGCGGCAATTGTAGTGTCGGGCGTTTTATCTGTCAGCCAAAAAATATTATCGCTTCACGAAGTAATGGATTATACATTAAAAGGAATCGGCGGATTAATTCCTTTAGCAATTTTAATGACGTTTGCTTTTGCAATTGGGGATACTTGCAGAATGCTTGGGACAGGACCTTACGTTGCATCAGTCGCAAACTCAATTTTGAATCCTAATTTTGTCGCGCCAATTATTTTTATTACGTCAATGTTTATTGCGTTTTCTACAGGTACAAGTTGGGGTACTTTTGCTATTATGATTCCAATTGCCGTACCCACAGCTTTATTAATGGATGTTAATTTGTCTTTAGCAATTGCTTCAGTTTTAAGCGGAAGCGTTTTCGGCGACCATTGTTCTCCGATTTCCGACACAACAATTGTATCTTCTATGGCTTCTGCAAGCGATCATATTGATCATGTGCGCACGCAGCTTCCGTATGCTATAACTTCAGCGGTAATTGCTTTAATTTTATTTACTGCATTTGGATTTATTTTGAATTAAGTTTACACCAAAATTTTTAATAAAAAATTATCAGAAAGTTTCACATTATTAAATGAAATCAAAAACAATTAAATATCAAAAATCTCAACATTACAATCCCTGGCACGATGTGAATATGGGAAACGAAGTTCCTTCGCACGTAAACGCAATTATTGAAATTCCAAAAGGTTCAAAAGCAAAATACGAGCTTGACAAAGACAGCGGACTTTTAAAATTAGACCGTGTGCTTTTTTCATCGGTGCATTATCCTGCAAACTACGGCTTCATTCCTAAAACTTACTGCGCCGATAAAGATCCGTTGGATATTTTAGTAATCTGTTCAATTGACGTTGAACCGCTTTGTATTGTGGAATCAAAAGTCATCGGCGTTATGCGAATGGTTGATGATAATGAGAGCGATGATAAAATTATTGCCGTCGCAAAAAATGATATGTCGGTAAATTATATTGATGATATCACTGAACTTCCGCCTCACACGGTTGTGGAGCTTAAAAGATTTTTTGAAGATTATAAAAAACTTGAAAATAAACATGTAGTTGTAAACCATTTTTTGGGGAAGAAAAAAGCTTATCAAATTATTAAAGAAAGCGTTCAAATGTATAATGAATTAATTGATGATATAAATTATAACGAATCAAAAATTTAACTAAAATATTTTAGTGAGTTCTGAATTCATTTCATGAAAATAAAATTACCGAAACTTCATAATCAAATACTCATCGCTCTAATTCTTGGGGCAATGTTCGGCGCATTTTTTAATGTTGCAAAAAGCAGCCTTAAAATTTCATACTTACAAAAAAACGAAATTACCTCGTCAAAAATAAAAGGTTGGGAAACATTTTCTTTCATTGCAAATGATAGAAAAGACACCATAAATTTTAATTCCAAAGAACAGCTTGCAATAATTTCATATTTCAAAAAAAATCATTCCATTATAAATGAAGCAAATGTAAAAAATTTTAAGTTAGATGGTAACGACACACAATTAAAAACCTTTTCACGCATAGTTTCAGTTTCGCGTGAAGGAACTATTGCAACCGGTATAAAATGGATTGGCGATATATTTATTCGACTATTAATGATGATTGCAGTGCCGCTTGTTTTTGTTTCGCTTACCGTCGGCGCTGCAAGTTTGGGCGACATAAAAAGATTCGCACGCATCGGCGGAAAAACAATCGCATACTATATTACCACCACAGCATTTGCAATTACAATTGGATTAGTTATAGCGAACCTAATTCAGCCGGGTCATCGTATGGCAGCTGATACTAAGGAAAGGCTGCTTTCGGTTTATGAAGAAGATGCAACATCTACTCTCGGTGAATTACATGAATATGATTTCTTTGGTGAAATTGTAAAAATGGTTCCTAAAAATCCAATTGGCTCAATGGCAAGTGGCGATATGCTGCAAGTTGTAATTTTTTCAATTTTGCTTGGGCTTAATGTTAAGTTTAATAGATAAAGAAAAATCTTCTTTGGTAATTAAATTTTTTGATGCTATCACTGACGCATTAATAAAATTGGTGGATATGATAATGTTAATTGCGCCGTTGGGAGTATTTGCTCTAATTGCCGCTACAGTAAGCGAGTTTGGTTTTGACATACTTGAAACATTAATTTGGTATTCGTTTGCTGTTATACTGGGGCTTGCAATTCATACATTTGGCGTTTATGGCCTAATCATTAAACTTTTTACAAAGGTTAAAGTATCATATTTTTATAAATCAATTAAACGCGTTCAAGCTATAGGATTCAGTACCAGTTCCAGCGCTGCAACTCTTCCTGTTAATATTGAAACCTGCGAAGAAAATCTGGGCGTTTCAAAATCAATAGCAAGTTTTGTTTTACCATTGGGCGCTACAATTAATATGGACGGCACCGCGTTGTATCAGGGAGTTGCAACTGTATTCATTGCGCAGGTTTTTGGCATGGATTTAAATTTAATTCAGCAGTTGACGGTAGTTTTTATGGCGGTGCTTGCATCTATTGGAACGGCGCCTGTGCCGGGCGTGGGAATAATTATGCTGGTAATTATTTTAAAATCCGTAAACGTGCCGCAAGAGGGAATTGCTTTAATCCTCGGCGTGGATAGAATTTTAGATATGTGCCGAACAATCACAAACGTTACCGGAGACGCCGCCGGAGCTGTGTTAATTGCATCGTCTGAAAATGAAATAAATGCTCCTTTAACAGCCAGTTAAATTTTGTTATCAAAATAATTTTGCACATATCTAATATTATTTATTTTTAAACCAAATATTAATTTTACTTTAAGAAAAATTCTATGAACAACGCCATCAATAAATCGGTAAATATATTTCTATTTGTTTTCTTTGCTATTGCTATAAATGTTAATTGCATGCAGCAAGAAAAGTCAAATAAAATATTTATTGCTTTTTGGAATCTCGAAAATTTATTTGATACAATTGATGATCCGGGAAAAAGAGATGAAGAATTTACTCCCTCCGGCAGCGGGGGCTGGACTAATGAAAGATTGGAATTAAAGCTGAATAATTTGGCTAAAGTTATTTCATCCATGAATGAAGGCGAAGGTCCGGATATTTTAGGCGTAGCCGAAGTTGAACATGAAAGTTTGTTGAAGGATTTGATTAAAAAAATTAAGTCAAACAAAAAATATAAAATTGCTTATGCTGAATCGCCGGACGAACGGGGAATTGATAATGGATTAATTTTTAACTCAGAAAAATTTTCTTTGTTATCTATTTTGCCTCACGAAATAAAGAAGATTGGTTTTAAAACAAGATATATTTTAGAGCTAACTTTATTTGTAAATAAGAGTAATGATACTCTAAGTATATTTGTAAACCATTGGCCCTCGCGAAGGAGCGGGGAAGAAGCAAGCGAATCAAAGAGATTTGAAGCGGCAAAGGTTCTGAGAAAAATTATGGATTCTGATTTTAAAGTTAGTTCAACTAATAAAATAATTGTCATGGGAGATTTTAACGATGATCCAACGAATGAAGCGATTCTAAATGTTTTAAAAGCGCAGCCGTTAATCTGCGATTCGAATGAAACCGGTTTTCATCAAACCAAAAAAGAAATGTTTAATCTTGCTTATGACGATTACAGTAAAGGATTGGGAAGTTACAAATATAAAACTGAATGGAACATGCTGGATCAAATTATGATTTCAAATAATTTATTGGAAAATGATTTAAAATATATTTGCGGTTCATTTCAAATTTATAAGCCTGAATTTTTAGTTGAGCAGACGGGAAAATACAAAGGAACGCCTTTTCCAACATACGGAGGCAGAAAATATCTCGGCGGCTTTAGCGATCATTTTCCAGTTACGTCAATTTTTGAAATTCGAAATAAATAATGCAAAAAGAATTATTAATATTTGGTGCGGGCGGCGCGCTTGGCAGAGGAATCACAGATGTGATGGCTTCAAAAAATTATGATGTAATTTATTTATTAAATTCAAAATTTGATGAAGCAGCGGATGAAAATTTTCCTTTCAAAAAAATAAAAGTTAAAGACCTTTCAATTGAAAAAAATGTTTTTAATGCATTTGCAAAAATAAAACCGGGTAAAGATAAAATATTTTTTTTGTATTCAACAATCGGCGGATATGCCGGCGGGAAATATTTGTGGGAAACTGAAATTGATGATTTGGAAAATATGATAAAGGTTAATTTGATAACAAGTTTTTTAATAGCTAAATATTTTTCATTGCTTGTAAAAGATTCAGCCGCGGGATCAATTTGCTTCACCGCCGCTTACACAGGCTTGAACGCAGAAAACCAAAAATCAGTTTACGGCGCCGCCAAAGGCGCGTTAATTCATCTTGTAAAAAGCTTATCCATCGAAGGTGAAAACATTAATATGAGCGCAAACGCCATCGCGCCTTATATTATAGATACAGAAGCAAATCGTAAATGGGGGAAGGAAAGCGACCTTAACAAATGGATTAAGCCGGGGGAGATTGGTGAACTTGCGCACAGCATATTTCAAAATTTTAATTTTATTTCGGGTAACATAATTCAATTAAAAAATAGGTTCGACCGGTTAATTAAAATCAGCTAAAAATTTTCTTAAAGATATTTATTATTGCAATTTAGATTAAATATTTTGTTGACTTTGTTTTTTGAAATCATTATTGTAGCATCATCTTTTTAAGAATATTATGGAGCCTTTCTTCACCTTAAGCGTCAATTACTAATTATATTTGGAGGTTATTCTCAATGGAATTTACAGGAATATTTTCGTCAATTATCAGCGTTATAGCGCAAGCTAATAATGCAGCCAACGATTCAGGAGCTTTAAACTGGTTAACTACTAAGTTTATTGCGGGCGGCGGTTTTATGTGGCCTATTTTAGCTTGTCTTGTTCTCGGACTTGCTTTCTGTATTGAGAGATTGTGGACTTTATCAAGAGCCAGAGTTAATACAAGAGGATTCATTATTAAAGTTAAGAAAGCTTTAAATGAAGGCGGAGTTGAAGCCGCAAAAGACGTTTGCGCTAATACAAGAGGTCCAGTTGCTTCAGTTTTTCACGCCGGTCTTTTACGAGCCGACGAAGGTATGGAAGCTGCCGAAAAAGCTATTATAGCTTACGGCGGAATTGAAATGAGTTTTCTTGAAAGAGGTATGATTTGGATTTCTACCTTCATAACCATCGCGCCTATGCTTGGTTTTACAGGAACTGTGCAAGGTATGATTGAAGCTTTTGACGCTATTAAAGAAGCGGCGCAAATTTCTCCTGCAATTGTCGCTGAAGGTATTTCAGTCGCTCTTTTAACAACGCTTTTCGGGCTTGTTGTTGCAATGGTGCTTCAAGTTTTTTACAATTACTTTATTTCGCGAATTGACAGATTGGTTGGCGATATGGAAGAAAGCTCAATTGAATTAATTGACGCTTTATATGAAATGAAAACCGGTAAAAGAGTAGTTTAATTTTTCATTCAACATAAATAAATTTAGCAATGATTAAAAAAAGAAATGTCGCGCAAGCAGAAATCCCTACCAGTTCAATGGCTGATATTGCTTTCTTGCTTTTATTATTCTTTCTTGTTGCCACAGTAATTGACGTTGATACCGGTTTAGGAATGACTTTGCCGGAGTTTAACGAAGAGACGGAAGTAGCTCCCGTGCCAAAAGAAAGAATGGCTGCCGTTCTTGTTAATGAAAATGGCGATGTGCTGGTGGATGGAAATCCCACGTCATTATTTCAAATCAAGAATAATCTAAAAGAAAGAATAAAATCTAAAATAGATGTTCCTTCAAATAAAAAATTAATTGTTTCCCTTAAAACAGATCGTCAAACCCGGTATAATGATTATATACAAGCGCTCGATCAAATTAAATTAGCATACTTTGAAGTTAGAGACGAATATTCCAATGGCGAATTTGGGAAAAAATATAATGACTTAATTCCTGAACGTCAGGATTTGGTAAAAGAAAAAATTCCAATTATTATTTCTATTGCCGAACCTGAAGGTTTGAAAAAATAAAATTGAGGTTTATTAAAAATGAAATTTGAAAAAAGAAGAGCAAATTCGAAGCAAGAAATTCCCACTGCTTCTATGCCCGATATTGTGTTTATGCTCCTCCTTTTCTTTATGGTTACCACCACTTTAAGAGAAGTTGATGTTTTGGTTGATTATAAACTCCCTGACGCAAAGGCTATTGAAAAAATTGAAAACAAAAGATTGGTCTCTTATATATGGATTGGCAAAGACGACCGTATGCAGATTAACGACAGCCTGGTAAAGTTGAAAGATATTCAGCCGATAATGTACGCAAAGGCTCAAGAGCTTCCGAATATTATTGTCTCTTTAAGAGTTGATAGAGGCGTTGATATGGGATTAATAACTGATGTTCAGCAGGAATTAAGAAAGGCATCCTGTTTGCGTATAAATTATTCCTCTCGATTAAAAATCTAAAATAAAATTGTAAAAATAAATTAAGGCAGGCTGGTTTTATTAAACTTGCCTGCCTTTTTCAATTTAATAGGTAAAATAAATTATGAATTTGAAAGATAAAATTAGCGAAGACATGAAAACCGCAATGAAAAGCGGTGAAAAAATAAGGCTTGAAACAATTCGATCAATAAGAGCTTTAATTTTAGAGTTTGAAAAAAGCGGTTTGGGAAAAGAATTAAACTCTGAAGAAGAAATAAAAATGCTTTCAACAGCTGCAAAAAAACGTAAAGAATCAATCGAACAATTCAAGAATGCAGGCAGAGATGATCTTGCTTCAAAAGAGGAGGCTGAATTAAAGATAATTATGGATTATCTTCCCAAGCAGCTTTCTGAAGAAGAAATTATTGCGGAAGTAAAAAATATTGGAAACGAAATCGGCGCTAAGTCGAAAGAAGATTTTCCCAAGCTGATGCCTTTAGCTATGAAATCATTAAAAGGTAAAGCTGATGGAAAGTCCGTTAAAAATGCCGTAGAAAAATTTTTAGGAATTGTTTGAGCATATTAGATATTATAATAATAGCTGTGATTTTAATCGGATTTATACTCGGCTATAAAGATGGTTTTGTTCGTAAGCTAATAGGGACAATTGGATTTATTGCCGCCGCTTATTTTGCCATAAAATTTTCAGTAGAGCTTGGCAGGATGATTGAAAGCGCTTTGGGAATTGAAATATACCTAGCAAAAATTATAGGCGGGCTTGCAATATTTTTAGTTATAATGATCATTACTTCAATACTCAAACGGTTAATCCATCCTTTTGATAAAGTAAATAATTTTATTAATCAGATTATTGGAGCTATAATTGGCGCAATACAAATCTTAATTTTTTTAAGCGCGTTATTTTTTTTATTGAATGTTTTTAATGTGCCAGACAAAGAAACTGCCGACAACTCGTTGCTTTACACTCCGGTTTATAATGTAATTCCATACACAGTTGATTACATAAGAGAATATACGCCCGAACCAAAAAAAATTATTAATAATATTATTGACGACAAAGATTCGCTAAAATGATTACTGATACTTCATTAGAAAAATTAGAATTTAAAAAAATACTTCAACTCATTGCTAATTATTCCCAAACCGAAAATGCTAAAATATTAATTCTTTCCCTCGCGCCTAAGTCGGATTTAGCTTCAGTTAAAAAGGAAGGCGATTTAGTAACCCAGGCAAAAGAAATATTAATTAAAAATAATTTTCCGCCTATTAATTATCTGCCCCTGCTTAATGAAGTTATTGCTAAAACAAAAATTGAAGGCGCTTTTTTAGAAAGCAAAAAAATTTTAGACATTCTTCATCTATCTATTACTTCCAGAAATTTATTTCAGTATTTAAAAAATAATTCTGAAATGGCTCCCGATTTGCAGGCGCTATCTTATAGTTTATTTGTCGATAAAGTTTTTGAACATCATATTCAAAATGTAATTAACGAAAACGGCGAAGTGCGAGAAACCGCAAGCAGGAAACTTGCAGAAATCAAATCAGAGATAAGAAAAAAAAATGAGGATTTAATTAAAGCTGTAAACCGGCTGATTAAAAATTATAAAGAGCAAGATTTTATTCGCGAAGATTATTTAACGCTGCGCGATGGCAGAATTGTAATTCCCGTTAAGTCGGAACATAAGCGGCACATTAAAGGATTTATACATTCTGAATCTTCAACCGGACAAACTGTTTACATAGAGCCTGAAGAAACTTTAGATCTCAACAATGAAATTGTTTCTCTTTCATTTGCCGAAAAAAGAGAGATTGAAAGAATTTTAAAAGAGATAACCAAAAAAATTGGAAGCGTTAGTTTAGAATTAAAACAAACTCTAGAAACTATCTCGTACATCGATTCAATTTTTGCGAGAGCTAAATATTCAATTGGAATAATCGGTTCTTTCCCTGAAGTAAATGATAAAAAAGGATTTGAAATTAAAGAGGGAAGACATCCCATTCTTTTAAAAAAATATGGCAAACAAAAAACAATTCCTTTAAATGTTAAGTTAGATGAAAATAAAATTATTCTAATAACAGGACCAAATGCCGGCGGCAAAACTGTAGTTTTAAAAACTGTGGGACTTTTGGTTTTGATGGTTCAAAGTGGAATTCACATTCCCGCAGATCCTGACAGCAATTTTCATATTTTTACTAACTTGCTTCTTGATATTGGCGACCAGCAATCCATTGAAGATGACCTTTCCACGTTCAGTTCACATCTTTTAAATATTAAAAATATATTAGAGACAAGCGATAAAAATTCACTTATACTGCTTGACGAAATAGGCACAGGAACCGACCCTACGGAAGGGGCGGCATTGGCTTCGGCTGTATTGTTGAAATTAAAAGAAAAAGATTCTACAGTTTTTGCAACTACTCATCACGGCGAATTAAAGTTAATTGCAAATGATGTTGAGGGATTTGAAAACGCCGCTATGGAATTTGATCATTTAAATTTAAAGCCAACTTATTACTTTAAACAAGGAATTCCCGGCTCAAGCTATGCTTTTGAAATCGCGCATCGGATAGGATTTGATATTGATTTTATTCAAGTTGCAAAAAATCATTTGGATTCCGATAAACATAAAATTGAAAATTTTCTTGTTGATATAGAAACAAAATCAAATTTGCTCGAATCGAAATTAAGAACTTCGGAAATTGAAAATACCAGACTGCAAGGTTTATCAAATTTGTACAAACAAAATATTGACAAACTCGATAAAGAAAAAAAAGATATTCTAAAAAATGCAAAAGCGGAAGCGGATTTATATCTGAAAAATATTAATAGAAAATTTGAAAAAGTTATTAAAGATTTAAAAGAATCGAATGCTAATAGAGAGACGATTAGATCTTCACAAAAAATTATTAAAGAATTAAAAGAAGAAAATAAAAGTCTATTTAAAGAAGAAGCTGTATTAGAAAACTCAAATTTTAATTTTAAAGTAGGCGATTATGTTTCAATTAAAAACACAAATACTTTTGGCGAAATAATTGATATTTCAGAAAACAAAAACAATGCATCTATTAAATCCGGCAAAATAAAAATGAAAATAAATTTGAAGGATTTATTACCGGCTAATAAAAAGATTGAAAAAGAGACCGCTAACAATTATAATTTTTACACTGTTGAAGCGCCTAAAACTCGAATTGATATTAGAGGCGAGAAACCGGAGGAAGCTGAATTTGAAATAATAAAATTTATTGACGACGCTTATACTACAAGTTTAGCTCGCGTCGAAATACTTCACGGCAAAGGAACCGGCGCGTTGAAAAAAACTGTTAATGATATTTTAAAAAGCCATGAAAAAGTAAAAACATTTTATTTTGCGCCCATTGAATTTGGCGGAGAAGGCGTTACCATTGCGGAATTAAAGTAAGGAATTATATTGTTCAAAAAAATATTAATAGCAAATCGCGGCGAGATTGCTGTAAGAATAATTCGCGCCTGCAAAGAATTGGGAATTAAAACTGCCGCAATTTATTCTGAGGCTGATAAGTTATCGCTTCATCCAAAACTTGCCGATGAAGCGTTTCTAATTGGGGAAGCTTTTTCATCTGAAACATATCTAAATAAAAATAAAATTATTTCTCTTGCAAAAAAAATAAAAGCCGATGCTATTCATCCCGGCTACGGTTTCCTTTCCGAAAATTCTGAATTTATAAAAATGGTTGAAGGTGCGGGAATAAAATTTATTGGTCCTTCTTCTAAGTCGGTAAAATTAATGGGGAATAAAACTGAAGCAAGAAAATTGATGAAGGCTCATAACGTTCCTATTGTTCCCGGCGCGGTTAAGCCTTTGAAATCTTTAAAAGATGGAATTAAAACTTCACAAGAAATTGGCTACCCGATATTGCTAAAAGCCTCAGCGGGCGGGGGTGGGAAAGGAATGAGAAAAGTTTCATCTGAAAGCGAATTTCAATCAGCTTTTGAATCAACTAAAAGAGAAGCGTTAAAATCATTTTCCGACGACGCCATTTATATTGAAAAATATATTGAAAATCCTAAGCACATTGAAGTTCAAATAATTGCTGATGAAAAAGGGAACTATGTTCATTTGTTCGAAAGAGAATGCTCGATTCAACGCAGACATCAAAAAATAATTGAGGAAGCTCCTTCTTCTTTAATTAATGAAAAGATCCGCGAAAAAATTACAACCGCCGCAATAAACGCCGCCAAAGCCTGCGGGTATTTTAATGCGGGAACAATTGAATTTCTTGTCGATACGGAAATGAATTTTTATTTTCTTGAGATGAATACTAGAATTCAAGTTGAACATCCCGTTACCGAATTTATAACCGGAATTGATTTGGTGAAAGAACAAATCTTAATTGCAAATGGAAATGGATTATCATTTAAACAAAATGATATAAAATTAAATGGGCATTCAATCGAATGCCGCGTTTATGCTGAAGACGCGCAAAATAATTTTTTTCCATCAACTGGAAAAATTAATGATTACATTGCGCCTTCCGGACCGGGAGTTAGAGTAGATTCCGGGTTTGGCGCCGGGTCAAATATTTCAATTTATTATGATCCATTAATTGCAAAGCTGATTGTTTGGGATAACAATAGAGGCGATGCAATTAACAGAATGCTGCGAGCCTTAAATGAATTTAAAATTGAAGGTATAATTACTAATAATAATTTCCTCCAGACTATTATAAAATCGGATGAATTTGCATCAGGACAATTTGACATTAATTTTGTGGAGGATAAATTATTGTCAAGCGATTCAATCCAAATAAGCAATGTTGAAACAGAGATCGAAAACGCCGCGGCAATCAGCGCTGTATTATTCAAGCTAATCTCAAAAAATAATGGAGCGGCAAACAGTAAAGTTCAAACGATTTCAAATAATTTTTGGGTAAAGCAGCTTTATGAATGAATTTATTGTTTCTTTAAATGATAAGAAAAAGACGATTGAAATTATTGACGACCGGCATTTAAAAATTAACGGTAAAATTTTTAGTAATGAATTTTATCCATTAAGTAACAACGCATATATTTTAAAGTTGAACAACAAATTTTACGAAGTTTCTGTAAAAAAAAATGAAAAGAATCATTATAATATTTTAATAAATAACTCTATATTTGATGCCGTAGTAAGAAACAAATTAGAAGAAGAAGCCGCAAAAATAATTGAACAGAAACATAAAAGGCTTCAAAAATTAGAAATTAAAGCTCCCATGCCTGGAATGGTTATCAGCATAAAAAAATCTAGCGGTGAAGAAACACAGTCTGGCGAAACTGTTATTATTCTGGAAGCAATGAAAATGGAGAATGAAATTCGTTCGCCAATCGCAGGCGTAATAAAAAATATTTTTGTTGATGAAGGAACCGCTGTGGAAAAAGGAACTTTATTATTTTCTATTGATCAGCCGCCTCATTTAAAATAAAATGTGTTCGTTATTACATAACTAAATCAAGGAGAGATAAAACTTGAAAAAAATATTTACCATTATACTTAGTATTGTTTTTACATCCAGCATGAGTTTTGGCGGAGGATTCCAATTAAATGAACACGGCGCTAAAGCAATGGGAATGGGCGGCGCATATACCGCCGTTGCAAACGATGCTTCAGCAATTTATTGGAACGGCGCTGGATTAACGCAGTTGTATGGCACAAACATTTTACTCGGATCAACTTTAATAGCGCCTGTTAGTTCCTTCAGAGGCGTAACACCGGATATAACTGAATATAAAATGGAGAAGCAAATATTTTTCCCCAGTCATTTTTTTATTTCGCATTCTTACAATAAAGATTTAGCCGTGGGTTTAGGATTTACAAGTCCGTTTGGATTGGGTACAAAATGGGGCGAAGATTGGATTGGAAAATATCTTGCAATCGAAACCGAACTCCAAACATTTACTATCTCTCCGGTTGTAGCTTATAATATTGCAGATAACTTTTCGCTTAGCGCTGCTTTTGTTTATAGCTTCGCCAACGTTACAATCACTCGCAAAGTTCCTCAAACGCCTTTTGAAGGAGACGCATTTGTTAAATTAGACGGCAAAGATAATTTTGCCGCCGGATATAATTTTGGATTAATGTATAAACCGACGCCCAGATTAAATTTGGGCTTGTCGTTCCACAGTCAGTTAGCTTATGAATTTGACGGCGACGCTAAAACAACGGGAGCGCAACCGTTAATCGATGCAAAAAGACTTCCCAACGGAGGCGTAAAAGCTGAGCTGACAACTCCGTTTAACTTTGCCTTCGGCGCCGCTTACGATGTTTTGTATAAGTTAAAAATTAGTTTTGATTTTCAATATGTGGGATGGTCAAGTTATGATTCATTAGCAATTGATTTTAATGACCCTGATTATTCTGACTTGGCAAGCCCGCGACTTTATGATAATTCATTTATAGTTAGGCTGGGATGCGATTATAAAATTAATAATGATTTAGAATTATTAGCCGGAATTTATTTTGATAAAAATCCGGTAAAGGAAGAATATGTCAATCCCTCTCTACCAGATGCTAACCGATTAGGATTTAGTTTTGGTTTAGAATATGCAATCCTTCCGCAGTTAAATATATCAGCGTCATATTTGTTTATTAGAAGCAGCGAACTAACTGTAACCAATTCAGAAGAGGATTATACTTTAGGTAACGCCGCATTTAACGGAACATATAATTCAACTGCAAATCTTTTTGCATTAAGTTTATCATATTCATTATAAATTCGAGAAGGATTAAGAAATGAAAAAAATATTATTTAAAATTAGCTTTATACTTTTATTCCTATTCCTAATTTCCGGCTGTAAAGATAGAACTGAATTGACGGCGCCGCCAGCTCCTAATCCTGTTAATGGAGGAGCAAACTTAACTCGATTTGTAACATTGGGCAACAGCTTAACTGCTGGTTACCAATCGGGTAGTTTATATAAAGGCGCTCAAATGTATTCTTACGGAAATCTTATTGCCCAACAAGTTGGGACAAGCTTTACTCAACCAATTGTGTCTGAGCCGGGAACTCCGGGCAGAATTGAAATTGTATCTTTAAATCCATTTGCAATAACAACAAAAAATGGCAATGGTCAGCCTACAAATTCAAGTTATCCAGCTCCTTTTAATAATCTTGGAATTCCTGGTTCCGTTTTATTTGATATAATGGATACAACGGACTTTGCTTCCAAAAGTCTAGCCAGAGCAAATCCTTTTTTTAGTCTAGTTCTTAGAAATTCAATTTTCGGAAACAGTGTTTTCAATCAAGCAAAAAATTTAAATCCTACTCTTCTTACTTGCTGGATAGGAAATAATGATGTGCTTGGCTTTGCAACTAGCGGCGGAGTTAAACCTACAGCTCCTACTTCTTCAGCAATATTTTCAGCGCTTTATTCCCAATTGGGGAATGCTCTCGCAAGCCTTGGAGCAGAAGTGGTTGTTGCAAATATTCCTGATGTAACTGTTATTCCTTTTTTTAATACCGTGGGTCCGCAAGTTGCGGCAGTTATTTCAAAACTTCCAGTGCCTGGCGTTGTTTTTGTAAAGCATGGTGAAACGACCGGGGCGGGAGTTGCATCCACAAGCGCGCTCGTTAGCGGTTCGGTTCTTTTCACTTTAACGGGAAGTTCTTATGCGCCGCTTTTAGGTATGCCAGGCGGAAAGTGGTATAGAGATAATAAATATCCCGCTCTTCCTACGGGAATTGATACTACTAAACCTTTTGGTTTCGATCCTCAAAACCCTTGGCCTGATGCTTTAGTTTTAGATACAGATGAAATTACAACCGCTAAACAAGCCACAATAGATTTTAATGCTGCCATTGCGCAAACAGCCGCTACGTTTCAATTTGGATTGGTGGATATAAATACCTTTTTAAATAATGTTAAAAATTCCGGCGGAACTATGATTGACGGACTTGAGTTCAGTTCTGATTTTGTAACCGGAGGAATTTTTAGTTTAGATGGAGTTCATCCCACAAGTCAGGGACAAGCTATAATTGCAAATGAATTTATAAAGGTTATAAATTCTAAATTCGGCGGAAACGTTTCTTTAATAAATGTTTCCACAATTCCCGGTTCGCTAACCTTCGCTAAAAAATTATCGTTTAAAAATGGTTTCATAAATTTTAGCGCCGATTCGTTTGATCATTTGCTTTATTAGTTTAAAATATTTTTTAGGAACTGATAATTCATCCGTTCCTTTTTTTGTTTTCATCTAAATAGTATTTTATTTATATAATAATTAAATTCGTTTTTATTAAGTAACAAAAATTATGGAGTTAGAGATGGCTTTTTCACTAAACAGAATTATGTTAATCGGCAATTTGGGTAGAGACGCTGAAACAAGATTTACAACCAATAATGTTTCCGTTACAAGTTTCAGTATGGCGACGACCAATAGCTACAAGGGCAAAGACGGCAATTGGGTTGAAGAAACTACCTGGCATAATATTACTTCTTTTAATTTATCGGATTACTTTAAAGAGAATCTTAAGAAGGGAAAAAAAATTTACGTTGAAGGAAGATTAACTAAAAGAGACTACACCGACAAAGAAGGCGTTAAAAGATATTCTACCGATGTAATTTCAGAAAAAATTATTCCCTTAGACCCAAGTAGTTCAGGTGGAAGTTCTGATAGTAATTTTAATGAATCAAGTTCCGAGGCGTCGGCTCCTAACGTTGAAGACAATGATGATTTACCGTTTTAAATTTATTGTAAAATTATAAAAGGCTTTTAAATTTTTTGGATGTTGACTGGCAATATAAACTTATAATTCTATTATTACTTATTGTTTTATCTGCTTTTTTCTCAGGCTCTGAAGTCGCTTTATTTTCAATAAATAAGAAAAAAATAAAAAATCTTTTTGGCGGCGCAAAGTTAATTGAACGTTATATAGCATATCTTGTTGAAAGCCCAAGAAGATTACTTGTTACAATACTTATCGGCAATACAATTGTAAATGTTGCCGCTTCCATTATCAGCGTATCAATCGCTTTAGACGTTTCCAACGATTTAACTATTTCCGAAAACGCCGCGTTGACCATTCAAATATGTGTACTAACAATTATAATAGTATTATTTGGCGAACTTACCCCTAAAGTTTGGGCGGCAAAAAATGTTGTTAAATTTTCAAAGCTTGCCGCTGTTCCGCTTTATTGGATCAGCATTATATTTTATCCTATTGCCGAATCGGTTACTGAAATAATAAGATTATCAATTTCGAAATTAAAATTCGATAAAAGAAAATCAGTTATTCTTCCTGAAGAAATAACCGACCTTGCCGATTTAAGTCATGAAAGAGGAACCATTGAAGAAGACGAACATGAATTGATACAAAGCATCGTCAGCTTTAGATCGGTAACTGTGCATGAAGTTATGACGCCGCGCGTTGATATTATTTCGCTCTCCACGGACACTGATTTTAATGAAGTGCAGGAAATAATTAAAAGCACCGGACACAGCCGTATTCCTTTGTATGAAAATAATCTTGACGAAGTAATTGGAATTATTTATGCAAAAGATATTTTGCCCTACATAAGAGACAAGTCCCTTCAAAATCAATTATCATTAGCAAAGATTGCGCGCAAAGCTATTTTTATTCCTGAGTCTAAAATGATTCATGACCTTCTGCACGAATTCCAGGAAAAAAAAATGCACATAGCTATTGTTGTTGATGAGTACGGAGGCACGGCGGGACTAATAACTATGGAAGATATACTCGAAGAAATAATTGGCGAAATTAGGGATGAGTATGATGAGCATGAAAATCAAATTACTAAAATTAATGAGAATCAATTTTTGGTTCTCGGCAATGTTTCTATTGATGACTTAAATGAATTGTCTAATGCGGAAATTATTGAAAAGGATGAGGATTTTGAAACGGTCGCGGGCTTCGTTTTAACGCTTGCCGGTCATATTCCAAAAGAAGATTATTCATTTGTAAATAATAATTATAAATTTACCGTTAAAGAAATTCTAAATAAAAGAATAAAAAAAGTTCTTATTGAAAAGCTGCCGGGTGAATAGCTAAAATGAAAAAAGGTTGTTTTTTAAAATCGATAATTATTTTAACTATTCTAGTTGCTGTTATTACTTATCTTGCGCAAAATTATTTTGATGATTGGGTGGTTAAGCCAGGAAAAGGATTACTAAAGAATATCGCTTTAAATGATATTCAAAAAAGATTTGAAACAATTAAAGACACGCCTGAAAAAGATTCGCTTCAATTATTAATAAACAATTATATGGAAAGTAAAATAAATCAAATTGGAGAGGAAGATGATTCGCTCCATTCTGATTCTATTAGCATTAGAATTGGCGATGATTTCAAACTTAATATTAACAAGATTAAAGACACAATTAATTATTACTTAAAAGATAATGTTGTGGATAAAAATGATTTAATAAGATTTAAAGAATTTTTAAAAATAAAATGAAATGAAAGATCAAAGAAAAACGGAAATAAGAGTCGGCATAACAGTAATTGCTGGCATATTAATATTTATTTGGATTTTAGGCTGGGCAAAAAATTTTAGCCTTTCGCCCTCCGAAAAAAGTTTGGGAGTTGAGTTCAATAATGCGTCCGGACTTGAAATTGGAGATGATGTAACAGTGAACGGCGTTAGAAAAGGTAAGGTTGAAGATATAAATGTTGAAGATCGAAATGTGATTGTAAAAATTTCACTCGACAATGATGTGCAGCTTAAAGAGGACGCTAAATTTAGCATTTCAATGCTTGATTTAATGGGCGGAAAAAAAGTTGAAATTCAACCCGGAGTTTCTTCCGATGAATTAAATTATAATAAAATTCAAAATGGTAATTACAACGCTGATATTCCCGCCGTTATGACTTTGGTTGGATCAATGCAGAATAATATTACTCAAGCGATTGAAGATGTAAACCTAACGTTGTCATCGCTTAATAAATATTTAACTGATGAAAAACTTCAGTCTGACGTAAAACAATCAATGACAAATGTTAATACTCTTACTTCAAAAATTAATTTAATGTTAGATGAAAACCGGAGTAATATTTCTAAGCTGACAAACAATACTTTGGAATTGACTGAAGAAGCAAAAAATTTTATAAATGAAAATAGAAACAATATTAAATCATCAATAGAAAATTTAAATAACGTTCTAATCAAGACTGATTCACTTGTATCAAAAACAAATTTAATAATTGAAGAAACTAAAAATCAGCAAAATAATCTTGGTAAAATTTTGTATGATGAAGGGACATATAAAAATCTAAATGAAACTTTAACTCAAATAAATGAATTAACAAAAATAATTTTAGAACAAATTAAAGACGACGGAATAAAAGTAGATGCAAAAATATTTTAAACGAAATATATTTTTAATTTTGTTAGTATTTTTTTCATCCGCTGAAATAATATTTTCAGAAGCCCCAGATCCAGTTAGAGCAAAAAACGGAATGGTAGTTTCCGCAAGCGAACTGGCTTCAAAAGTCGGGTTACAGATTTTGAAAAAAGGCGGCAACGCTATTGACGCAGCTGTAGCTACGGGCTTTGCGCTTGCCGTTACTTATCCGGGCGCAGGAAATATCGGCGGCGGCGGTTATATGATCATTCATTTGAAAGATGGAAAAAATGTTGCGATAGATTATAGGGAGAAAGCCCCGTTAAGCGCAAGCAGAAATATGTATCTTGACAGCGCCGGAAATATAATTGAAAATATGAGTCTAGAAGGAACAACTTCTTCAGGAGTGCCAGGCAGCGTGGCGGGATTAATTTATGCTTTAGAAAAATACGGAACAATGAAGCTTGAAGATGTAATTCAGCCGGCAATTAATTTAGCGGGAGATGGATTTCCTTTAGACTATTCGCTTGCAAATTCATATAAATATAACTTAAAGTATTTTGAGAAATATGAATCTTCAATGAAAGTCTTTTCGAAAAATGGGGAAGCATATTCGGAAGGTGAAATATTTAAACAGCCCGATCTTGCTGCAACTTTAAATCAAATAAAAGCTGACAGCAGAGATGGATTTTATTCGGGTGAAGTGGCTGATAAGATTGTAGCCCAAATGCAAAAGCTCGGCGGTTTTATAACTTTAGACGATTTAAAAAAGTATCAGCCTGTTGAGCGCGAGCCTGTAACAGGATTATACCGCGGCTATGATATTGTTTCTATGCCGCCTTCAAGTTCAGGCGGAACTCTGCTGATTGAAATGCTGAATGTGTTAGAAAATTATCAATTTAAAAAAGAAGAATGGGGGAGCAGCGGCTATATTCATAAGCTTGCGGAGACGATGAAATATGCTTATGCTGATAGAGCTGTACATTTAGGCGACGCCGATTTTTATGATGTTCCTTTAACCTGGCTTACTTCAAAAAAATACGCTAAAGAAATTTTTAATAAAATTACGGATAAAGCTGCGCCTTCAAATCAAATTAATGCCGGTATTCCAATTGCAAAAGAAAGCGAGCAGACAACTCATTACAGCGTTTATGATTCTTATGGAAATGCAGTAAGCACAACAACAACAATTAACTCATGGTTTGGAAATAAAGTTGTAGTTGCGGGCGCGGGATTTTTATTGAATAATGAGATGGATGATTTTAGCGCTAAACCTGGAGAACCAAATCAGTTTGGTCTGCTGGGCGCTGAAGCAAATTCTATTCAGCCTGAAAAAAGAATGCTTAGCGCCATGACGCCTACAATTGTTTTAAAAGATAACAAACCTTTTTTAGTAGTTGGCTCGCCGGGCGGTTCTACTATTATCACTTCTGTATTGCAAGTAATTTTAAATTGCATAGATTTTAAAATGGATATCCAACAGGCGGTTAACGCTCCCCGTATTCATCATCAATGGCTGCCTGATAAAATTGATTATGAAGAATTTGGATTGACTGAAGATGTTAAAAATAATTTGAAAGAAATGGGTTACGGTCTTAGCGATCAGCGAGTTTTGGGGAGAGTTCAGGCGATAATGATTGATCAAGAAAATGGTATAATTTACGGCGCATCCGATCCACGCTCGAATGGCTTGGCAGCAGGATATTAATTTATAAAAACTTTGCGCAGTACAAAACTTTTTGGAATATGGAATGTTGAAGTAATCAAATTAAACATCTCAATTTAAACTCTCCAAACTCCATTTTTCCAAATGATAAATTTTTTGTAATCATTGTTATTCATTATTTATAATTTCACAGGCAGATATGGTAATAGGACTCGGCATTGATATAATAGAAATTGACAGAATACAAAAAAGTATTGAAAAATTTGGCGATAAATTTTTGAAGAAAATTTATACTGCAAACGAACTAAAATATTGTTTAGAAAAACAAAATAAATTTCAGCATCTTGCGGCAAGGTTTGCAGCCAAAGAAGCCGTGTATAAAGCTCTTGAATCAGGTTGGGAAAAGGGAACAACCTGGCAAGACATAGAAATCTTTAACGAAAAAAGCGGTATGCCCTATGTTAAATTAACCGGAAAATTACAAACGTTTCTCGCCGACGATAAAAGCGTAAAAATTTCTATAAGCCACTCCCGCGATTATGTTACCTGCGTTGCAATTATTTATAAGAAATAGCAATCTTCTTATAATCATTCCATTTGATAAATAACATTCTAATTCATAATTTTACTAAAATTAAAATAGGGTTACTTTCTTGTGAGAAAGAAATTTGAAATTTTCAGTTATGTGTCCATCGGTCTAGTAGCGGTATTATTAGTATTAATGATCTTCAAATTAGTCCCGAATAATTGGTTTATTTATATTCTTATTTTTAGTATAATTTTAATGGTAATAAGATTTTCACTTAGAATTTATTACGCAATTCAAGATAGGAAAAAAGGAAATTAGGAGGTCGCGTTCGAACCAGCTAAACATACTAACGGGAAACTAAATGCAAAGGTTCTAATTCTAAACCAAAGCTATGAACCTTTAACAATCTGCAACATTAAAAAAGCCTTCATACTAATTTATCTTGGCAAAGCCGAATTAGTTTTAAAAGACCGTAAAAAGGAACTTCACTCAACTTCGCAAATTTTTCCATGGCCCAGCATCATAAAATTAAAGCATTATATTAATCTTCCTTATAAAAGAGTTGTGCTTACGCGAAAAAACATTTTACGGCGAGACGCTTACAAGTGCGGCTACTGCGGACGAGGCGATTTGCCTTTAACTATTGATCATATTTTACCAAGAGCAAAAGGAGGCGGCGACAGCTGGGAAAATTTAATTTGCGCTTGCACATCCTGCAACAATCGCAAAGGCGATAGAACTCCGCTTGAGGCAAATATGAATTTATTAAGCAAACCATTTAAACCCAGCCATATTATGTTCATAAAAACTGTCGTAGGCAAGTTAGATGAAAACTGGAAGCCTTATCTTTATTTATCGTAAAATAAATTATCATATAGTCTCGCTTTATTAAGAAAATTACGCGCATTATTATTATTTTTACGCAGCAAAAATCTTAACAACAATCTATTAAAATGAATAAAAAAAGAATCTTAAGCGGGATGCGTCCCACAGGTAAATTGCATATCGGGCATTATGTGGGCGCGCTGGAAAATTGGGTTAAGCTTCAAGATGAATATCAGAATTTTCACTTAATTGCAGACTATCATGTTCTCACAACTTCTTTAAATACCGAGGACATTTATCAAAACTCAGTTGATATGTTAATTGATTGGCTTTCCGCCGGATTGGATTATAAAAAAAGTCCCATGTTCCGTCAATCAAAAATAAAAGAACACACCGAGCTAAATTTAATTTTTACAATGCTGATTACTGTGAACAGACTTGAACGAAATCCAACGGTTAAGGATCAGATTCGCGATTTGAATATTGAGAATGTCATATACGGACACCTGGGTTATCCTGTTTTACAGGCTGCTGATATTCTTTTGTACAAAGGCGATGCAGTTCCGGTTGGCGAAGATCAGGTTCCGCATATTGAAATTACTAGAGAGATAGCGCGTAAGTTTAATAATCAATACGGAAAAGTTTTTAATGAACCTGAACCGCTGCTGACAAATTTTCCGAGATTACCGGGACTTGACGGCAACGCTAAAATGAGTAAATCAATGGGCAATACAATTTTACTTTCTGATGAGCCGGAAACTATAAAAGCTAAATTAAAAAAAGCTGTTACTGATCCAAACAAAATCCGCAAAGGCGATCCGGGCAATCCGCATATTTGTTTGGTTTTTTCTTATCATAAAAAATTTAACCCTGATGAAGTTGAAGAGATAGAAGCCGGATGCAAAAGCGGGGCGTTGGGCTGCTTTGACTGTAAAATGAATTGCGCAAGTAAAATTTCTAATTTTTTTGAACCGTTCAGAGAAAAAAGAAATTACTATGAAAACCATATTGATGAAGTCTTAAATATTTTAGCCGATGGAGAAGCTCGCGCTAAAACTGAAGCTGTAAAAACAATGAATGAAGTTCACGAAAAAATGAAGATTGGTTAAATTTGTACAAAATAAAATTAGATCATTTTGAAGGTCCTTTAGATTTGCTTCTCTTCTTTATCAAGAGAGACGAGCTGAATATTTATGACATTCCTATTTCAACAATAACAAAAGAATTTTTGGAGTACGTAAATTTAATACGCACGCTTGATCTTGAAACTGCGGGTGATTTTATTTTGATGGCTTCAACTTTAATGCACATAAAAGTAAGGATGCTGCTGCCGAGAGAAGTTGACGACAAAGGTGAAGAGATTGATCCACGGGCAGATTTAATCCAAGCTCTGCTGGAATATAAAAAATATAAAGAGATGTCGGAGGAATTATCTTTTTTTGAATCGAACCAAAGAAAGATTAGTTACCGCGGCAACTTTTCTAAAGATGAAAAAATATCTCCGCCCGAATATGAAATATTGTTAAAAAATGTTTCGGTTTATGATCTGGCAAAATCCTTTAAAAAGGTTTTAGAAGGAATAAAAGAACAGCCTGTTCATGAAATAAAAAAAATAAATATTACCATTGATGAACAAATAAATTATATCTTCACTTGTTTTGGCGATAAAGACGAACTTCATTTTTTAAGTCTTGTAAACGGAATGAGAGAAAAAATTAGAATTGTTATTACATTTATTGCTTTACTGGAATTAGTGAAAGTGGGTAGAATTGGAATTAGAATTTCAGACAACTTTAACGATTTTGTAATTTTAAAATTAGATTTTTCCAACGGAACTGAAAATGGATAACATTTATAATTCAGTAATTGAGAGTTTAATCTTCTCGTCCGATGAACCGCTTCACCCATCAGAAATTATTAAAGCGGTAAAAGGAATTGACGGCGAGGAAATTCAAATTACGCCTGATGATATTGAAAGTTGCGTAAACGATTTGAACTTAAAATTTGAAGAAACAAATTCTTCATTTAAAATTACGACTATTGCGGGCGGATACTTATTTGCAACGCGCCCCGAATATTCAAAATATCTCGGATATTTATCTTCCGAAAAAAGCAAAAGAAGATTAAGCTCCGCTGCGCTGGAAACCCTTGCTATTATTGCTTATAAACAGCCTATCACAAAACCGGAACTTGAAACAATCCGCGGCGTTAATTCCGATTATATTATAAATACCCTGCTGGAAAAAAATTTAATCTCAATTGCCGGAAGAGCAGAAACAATCGGACGCCCGCTTTTATATAATACCACGCCGGAGTTTTTAAAATATTTTGGATTGAATAGATTAAGCGATTTACCAAAGCCTCGCGAAATTGAAGAGATAATGCAGGATGAAGATTTTTTAGAACAAAGAAGAAAAATTATGATGAATGTAATTGAAGAAAGCGCTGAAAATGAAAGTGACGAATCAGAAATGAGCGGCGATGAGACTGAATAAATTTATTGCCGATTGCGGAATTACTTCGCGCAGAAAAGCCGAAGAATTTATTTTACAAGGAAGAGTTTCTGTAAACGATAAAATAATAGTGGATCTTTCTTATAAAGTTGATGAAAATTATGATAAGGTTTTTCTTGACGGCGAAAAAATTACTATTAAAAATAAAATTTATTTATTAATGAATAAACCTAAAGGAGTTATAACTTCAACTGACGATGAAAAAAAACGAACCACAGTTTTAGATTTGATAAAATTTAATGAAAGAGTTTATCCGGTTGGAAGACTTGATTACAATACCACCGGAGTTTTGATTCTTACAAATGACGGCCAGTTTAAAAATCTTTTAACTCATCCAGGCAATCATGTTCCGCGTGAATATGAAGTTACTCTCGATCGAATTCTTGAAGAGGACGATAGAACAACGCTGCTGCAAGGGGTTTACATCGACAATAAAAAAGGAAAATTTACAAAAGTAAAATCCGCAAAAAACAGAAAAAGCGTTTTGATTGAATGCATAGAAGGAAGAAATCATTTTGTAAAAAATATGTTTGCCGCGCTCGGTTATACAGTTCTATCTCTAAATAGGAAAAGCTACGCCGGCTTAATTGCCGATGTTGAAGTTGGAAGTTATCGCAAACTATCCGATTCTGAAATAAAAAATATTGTTAAAGAATATGCTTCATAAATTAAGCTTATCATTTTTCATTTTTCTATTATTTACCGCTCCAAATTTCTTTGCTCAGGAAATAAAACTTGAAAAAGCTGCAAGCGATTCCATCCCCAATTTTTCTTATTCAACTATTCCAGAATTTTGGGGACAGATGGAAGACATCTTTCACGATCCCAATTTTAGTAATGCAAATTGGGGAGTAGTCATTCAATCAATTGAAACGGGAGAATATTTTTATAAACGAAATGAAAACAAATTATTTATTCCCGCCAGCGATTTAAAATTATTTACAACGTCTGGCGCTCTTATTCTTTTGGGAAACGAATATAAATTTTCGACTAATATTTTTACTCACGGAAAAATTGACGGCTCAATTTTAATAGGCGATTTAATTGTGCAGGGCGGCGGCGATCCTACTATTTCAGGAAGATTTTATGACAACGATCAATTGGCTGCCTTCAATAATTGGGCTGATTCACTATTAGAAAACGGCATCGATGAAATTGATGGAAATATTATCGGCGATGATAATGAATTTGATGATATAGGTTTGGGCGAAGGCTGGGCTTGGGATAAAACCAGCTATTGGTTTTCAGCGCCATCCGGTGCAATTTCTTTTAATGATAACACGGTGGATATTATTGTTTCAGCAAAAGCAAAAGAAGTTTCAATTACTACTTCTCCCAATACGAATTATATTGTAATCATTAATAAAGTTAAAAAAGTTTCCGCTGATTCGGCAACAAACATCAATGTTTACAGACAGCTGGGAACAAATGTTGTAACCGTATTCGGCGCTATAAAAAATCAAGACTCAATTAAAACTTTTGTAACTGTAAATAACCCCACACAGTATTCAATGGTTGTTTTTAAAAAAGTTTTAGAATCAAAAGGAATAACAGTTAAAGGCTTCCCGCTTGATATTGATGATTTATCAAAATCGTTGGATCAATCTAAAATAAAAAAATTGTTTACCTATCACTCTCCGCCTTTAAAAGAAATTATAAAAGTAATTAATAAAAACAGTGAAAACTTTTTTGCCGAACAGCTAATTAAAACAATGGGGTTGGAAGAAAACGGATACGGCTCGGTTAAAAATGGAGTTGATGCTTTGCGCTTTGTGTTAAAGGATATGGGTATAAATCCTAATATGATGACGATGGTTGACGGCAGCGGTCTTTCAAGATTGAATTTGGTAACTCCGGCTCAAATTGTAACTTTGCTAAATTATATGTTTAAGAGTAAATATTTTGTCCCATTTTATAATTCATTACCCATTGCGGGCGTGGATGGAACGCTTGGGACAAGGATGAAAGGAACACGAGCGGAATATAAAGTAAGGGCTAAAACCGGCTATCTTGAAAATGTTAGAAGCATTTCCGGCTATGTTTATACCGCCGACAATGAGCCGGTCGCGTTTTCAATAATTGTAAATAATTTTAATGTCCCAATTAAGTTAGCGGAAAATATTCAAGATTTGGTTTGTCTTAGATTAGCAAACTTTAGAAGAAAATAAACGGAGGTTAAGTGGATAACAGCGTTCAGCAGGAATTAAATGTTTTAATAAAAAGAAGGCATGAAGAATTAAATGAATTAAGATCAAAAGGGTTTGAAACTTTTGGATATTCTTTTGACGTAGATTCAGATTCAAAAGATATAAAAGATAATTTTATTGATGATGAAAAAAGAGTTGTAAAGATCGCGGGAAGATTAATGACCATTAGAAAAATGGGGAAAGCTTCTTTCGCACACATTCACGATGACAAAGGTAAAATTCAAATTTATCTAAAGCGCGATGAAATTGGCGAAGCATATGACGCATTCAAATTGTTAGACATCGGCGATATAATTGGCGTTGAAGGTTTTACTTTTAAAACTAAAACCGGTGAAATTTCTATTCACGTTACAAAATTAGAATTACTTTCAAAATCATTAAGACCGTTGCCGGTTGCAAAGGAAACTACTGATGAACAAGGCAATAAAAATGTTCACGATCAATTTGCTGATAAGGAATTGCGTTACAGACAAAGGTATTTGGATTTAGTTGTTAATCCAGAAATAAAAGATGTATTTATAAAACGAAGCAAAATAATTTCGGCGATGCGAAGTTTTTTAGATTCAAATAATTATTTGGAAGTTGAAACTCCAATCCTTCAGCCATTATACGGCGGCGCCGCTGCTCGTCCTTTTACAACTTATCACAACACGCTTGATACAACTTTATATTTAAGAATTGCCGATGAGCTTTATCTCAAAAGATTAATTGTCGGCGGCTTCAACGGCGTTTATGAAATCTCAAAAGATTTTAGAAATGAAGGAATGGATAGAACCCATAATCCCGAATTTACAATGATGGAATTATACGTAGCTTATAAAGATTACAATTGGATGATGGATTTTGTAGAGAATATGATTCAGCATATTTGCGAAAAAGTTTTCGGAACTCTTGATTTTGAATATGAAGGAAATAAAATAAATTTTTCTTCTCCCTGGAAAAGAGTATCAATGACTGAAGCAATAAAAGAAAAAACCGGAGTTGATGTTTTAACTGCCGACTTAAATCAATTAAAAGAATCGGCAAAAAAATTAGGAATCGATATTCATAAAAATGAAGGCAAGGCAAAATTGATTGACGAAATATTTAGCGAAGCTGTTCAGCCGGAATTAATACAGCCGTGCTATGTTGTTGATTATCCGGTTGAGATTTCTCCTCTCGCAAAAAAGCATAGAAGCAAAGCGGGTTTGGTGGAAAGATTTGAAGGTTACGTTGCAGGAAGAGAACTGTGCAACGCTTTTAGCGAATTGAATGATCCGATTGATCAAAGAGAAAGATTTGAAAGTCAGGTTAAAATGAAAGAAGAAGGGGATGAAGAAGCTCATCAAATTGACGAAGATTTTATCCGCGCTTTGGAATATGGAATGCCGCCTACTGCGGGGCTTGGAATTGGAATTGACAGGCTGGTTATGCTTTTAACAAATCAATCGTCAATACGCGATGTAATTTTCTTCCCTCAAATGAAGCCTGAAGTAAAAAGTTAAAGGTGATTTGAAAATGACTCTCGAATTAATTTATTGTTGGATATTTTAACCTTTAACTCTTTTTAACATTAGGAAAAATGTGTTAAGAAATTTTCTATTTATTTTACTCCTCAGCCTTCAAGTTTTATTTGCTCAGTCGAAAATTTCATTTGAGGATAAAGATGAATTAAGTAAGTCCATTGATTCAGAAATTGAAACATCAAAAATTCCTCTTTCACTTACCATATATAATTCTACAAAAAATAATATAGAAGTAATTGACCCGTTAAAAACTGAATTGAATTACGGAGCGCTTGCCGGAATCGGCGCTGTTTATTTAGGCACCGGAATTGCAATTCATATTTACCAAAGAAATGCCTGGTGGAAAAATCAAAGATCAAAATTTCATTTTCAAAATGACTGGCAATATGCTTTGGGGATTGATAAGATAGGACATTTTTATGGAACTACAATTTTAGAACATGCATTCTCTTCGGGTTTAGAAGCCGGGAATATGCAGTCAGAACAAGCCGCTATTTACGGAAGCCTCGCTGCTTTTGCGTTTCAAATGTATGTGGAAATTGAAGATGGATTTGGACCTGATTGGGGTTTTAGTCCAGGCGATGCTGCGGGAGATTTTTTTGGCGCCGGCTATGCGCTTAGCCAATACTATTTTCCCATATTAAAAAATTTTCAATTTAGATTCAGCTATTTACCATCGCAAAAAATGAGAGACGGAATTCATAAAGGAAACGCTATTGATGATTATGAAGGGCAAATTTATTGGTTAAGCATGCGCGTTAAAAATTTACTGCCTAAAAATATTGCGAAATACTGGCCCGCGCTTTTAAATATTTCTACTGGAATGGGGGTAAAAAATTTAGACGGCGCGGGAGGCGGTGAAAGAGAATTTTATTTGGCGCTTGATCTGGACTTCGAACAAATTCCATTATACGGCAGGGGGTGGCAGTTTGTTAAAAACACTTTAAATTATTTTCACTTTCCAATGCCGGGAATTCGGATTTCACCTAATGCGGCATTTTTTGCTTTAGTATTTTAAGGAATATTTTTTTGAAACTCAGCATAATCATTCCCGTACTTAATGAAGAAGTTTTGCTTCCTCAATTGCTTAATCAATTAAATGATAAACAACTTAGAAGCGAGAATGATTTTGAAATAATTGTTTCGGATGGCGGCAGTAAAGATTCAACTTTAAAAATTGCGATACAGCAGGCGGATATTGTTAAAGCGCACAATAAGAAAAAGTCGCAGAACATTGCGGAAGGCAGAAACAGAGGCGCCGAGTATGCAAGCGGCGACATACTTATTTTTCTTAACGGCGATGTAATGTTAGCCGACCCCCAAGGTTTTTTTTCTTTTCTAAAAAATAATTTCATTTCAAAAGATTTTATTGCAATGACCTGTAACGTAAAAGTTTTTCCGAATGAAGAGAAAGCGGCTGATAAATTTTATCATTCTTTTTTTAATAACTATTTCCGCTTGCTAAACTCAATAGGAATAGGGATGGGAAGAGGAGAGTGCCAGATTGTAAGAAGAGAAGCGTTTCAAAGCGTGAAAGGCTATAATGAAAAATTAGCCGCCGGAGAGGATTTTGATTTATTTAGAAGATTAAAAGAAAAGGGAAATATTTTATTCACAAATAAAATATGGGTTTACGAATCGCCCAGAAGATTTAGAAAATTTGGTTATTTTAATATTACTGTAACATGGGCAAAAAATGGTTTGTCGGTTTTATTCAAAAATAAATCTCTTTCAAAAGAATGGGAACAGGTAAGATAATTTTGAAAAAGTTATTAATTATTTTCTTCATACTTCCATCAATAAATTTTGCTCAAGCTGAGTATGTGCGGGTGGAAAATTCCGTTTATGAATTTTTGGAACGAATGGAAACTGAACAAATTATTAATAACTATAATTCATTTGAAATCCCTAAAACTCGAAATGTTATTTCAGAAAATTTAAAGCAAGTTATTAATAATGAAGCCAAGCTTGATGAAATAGATAAACAAATTTTAAATGATTTTAAAATTGAATTTGAATACGAACTTTTCGGGACCGTAAATAACTCGCAATCAATTTTTGGAAATAATAAATATGATTTGCTAAGCCAAAATGAAAAATATTTATTCTATCACGTAAATCCATCCAAGGCAAATATATTTATAAATTTATTAGGCGAAGGTGAATTTATAAATAGAATGATCAAAGATTCCTCAAGCTATTCATCTTTCGTGGGAATAATAGGCGGCGAAATACGCGGAACATTTTTAGATAAATTCGGCTTTGGTCTTAGAGGGACAAACGGAAATGCTTTTGGAAATCGTAACGCAGCGCTTGCCCGTTTAGATATAAAGTATAATTATAAATTTAATTCTCTACCCGACGAAACTTTTTTTGATGAAACCGAAGGCTACTTAACCGCCGATTTTGATTTGGTTAAATTCAAAATTGGAAGAGACAGAATGAATATTGGTTACGGAATTACAAAATCTATTTTAGCCGGCGGCTCGCCTTTGTTCGATTATATTTCATTCAAAATAAATTATGACTTTTTTAATTTTTCATATTTCCACGGCAAACTTTTGGGCGCCGCTTCATTTGAAAATAATTCTGTTACAGGCGGCTCGGCTAAGATTGAAGAAAAATATATTGGCTATCATCGTTTTGGTTTTAATTTATCACGCCATTTTGATTTTGGCGTTGGCGAATTAATTATTTATGGAGAAAGACCGCTAGACTTTTCTTACGTTAACCCTTTTAATTTTTATAAGTCGGTTGAACATGCAAATCAAGATAGAGATAACTCAATGTTGTTTTTTGATTTCAATAATAATTCAATAAAAGGATTGAAAATATTTGGAACTTTTTTAATTGACGATATGCAATTCGATCAAATTGGAAAAGGCTGGTGGGGAAATGAAACAATGTTTAACGCCGGATTGTATTCTACAAATCTATATAAAATTTTTCCTTTGGATATTCATTTGGAATATTTAAGAATCGAACCTTACACTTTCAGCCATCGTCTAATCAGAAATGCTTTTACAAATTACGGTTATAACTTAGGCGCGAATATCCAACCGAATACTGGATTGTTTTTTACTCAAATAAATTATAGGTTAAACAACAGAATAGGTTTGTCGGCAAGTTTTGCTTATTCAGAACACGGCGCAAATCAGCTGATGGAAAATGGAACAATACGCAACGTTGGCGGCGATATCAATTTTGGTCATCGTACTTTTGATTCGGAACGAGTTACTTTTTTAGACGGTGATTTAGAGTATGCAAGAAATTATTCTGTTTCTATATTTTATGAGCCAATCAATCAAATAAAATTTTCTTTCAATTTTAATATTACAAATAATAATTATACTGTTAATGAAACAAATTCATTTTTAAATTTATCAGTAAAGCTATAATGATAACGGAGTAATAAATGAACTTTAAATATTTCAAATTTCCTATCGGCATAATAATTTTAACGCTGGGAATTGTGCTCGGCACGCAAATACAAAAGGTTTTTTCAGATGATAATCTTAGAAACAATATTGTAAAATTTAATGACGTTTTAACTTATACTGAAAAATATTATGTGGAAGATGTCGATACGCAAAAACTTGTGGAAGCTGCTATTAACGGTATGCTAAGCAAATTGGATCCGCATTCTGTTTATATTCCAGCAAAGCAAATGGAATCGGTTGAAGAATCTTTCAGAGGCGATTTTGATGGAATCGGGATTGAGTTTCAAATTGTAAATGATACTTTAACGGTTGTTTCTCCCATCAGCGGCGGACCAAGTGAAGCTTTGGGAATTATGTCCGGTGATAGAATTATTAAAATTGACAGCGCAAACGCAGTTGGATTTTCCAACGATGAAGTGAGAAATAAGCTGCGCGGAAAAGCCGGCACAAAAGTGAAAGTTACTATTGTTCGTCACGGAGTTGAAGAACCAATACAGTATGAAATAACCAGAGATAAAATTCCTTTATATTCTGTCGATACACATTTTATGATGGATAATAAAATTGGATACGTGAGCGTTTCAAGATTTTCGGAAACCACTTATGATGAATTAGTTAGCGCACTGAATGACTTGAAAAATAATGGAATGAACGAATTGATCTTAGACTTGAGGGGAAACCCCGGCGGATATTTAAACCAAGCGGTTAAAATAGCCGATCTATTTATTGCCGGTAAAAAGAAATTAGTTTACACAAAAGGAAGAAGAACAGAATTTAATGACGAGTACTATTCATCTGAAAGCTCTCCTTATGAAAACATGCCGCTGGTAATTTTAGTGAACAGAGGAAGCGCTTCGGCAAGTGAAATAGTCTCCGGCGCGGTGCAAGATTGGGACCGAGGTTTAATAGTAGGCGAAACAACTTTCGGCAAAGGATTAGTGCAGCGTCAATTTGAGTTGCCTGATAACTCCGCAATAAGACTTACTATTTCTCAATACTTTACTCCTTCAGGAAGATTGATTCAACGCGATTATAAGAACAAGAAAAACGCTGAAGAATATTACGCTGAAGTCGGCGAACGAAAAGATACAACAGAATTAGATAATCTTGAACACACCGCAGAAAAAGATACTACAAAAAATAAATTTAAAACTAACGGCGGACGCATTGTATACGGGGGCGGCGGCATCACTCCCGATTATTTTATTAGCTCCGGTGATATTACAAAATACACCACCGATCTATTAAAGAATAATTTATTTTATCAATTTATACTTTCATATTTAGATACGCGCGACAAACAAATAAAGTCTGAATACGGAGACAATCTAAATAAATTTAAAAATGAATTTAATTTTAGCGAAGAAGATATTAATCAATTTAAAAAGTTTGCTGAAGACAAAGATGTTAAATTAGTTGAAAAAGATTTTGAAAAAGATAAAGATTACATCACCACAAGATTAAAAGCGCAGCTCGCAAGAAATTATTGGAAGAATGAAGGCTGGTATTCAGTGCTGCTTAAAATAGATAAGCAGGCTGAAAAGGCAACTCAGCTATTTGATGAGGCTAAAGATCTGGCAAATCTTAAATGAAAATCTTAATATGTTTATTATTGATTTTGCAAATTCTTTTTATCACTAATTCATCATTTTCTTATCAACTTGAAAAAAAAAATAATGATTCCATCATCGCAAATAAAAAGCTTCAAGTTGGCGAAGAACTTATCTACGTTGTAAAATATTCTCTTGTAAAATTGGGGGAGGTAAAATTAAAAATTACATCTAAAAATATTATCAAAGGCAATACTTATTATAACGCCATTGCTTTTATTGATTCATATTCAGGTGTGCCGTTTGTAAATCTTCACCAAATTTATGAAACAAAGATAAATCAAAATTTTGCTTCTAGCTTTTTCCGCGGATTAGTTAGAGGAGATAAATATACTTCTTACACTGAATATTTTTTTGATTATGAAAATTCAAAAATAAAAATTTAATAAAGGGAAAGTTTATCCAAAAGAAGTTTGGACTGACTCGACCACTAACGCCGATAAAGAGTATCAAGACGGCTTATCAATTTTTTATTACGCAAGAATAAATTCCGGACAAAATAAAAGCGAGGACATTCCGTGCTTTGTTACTGAAGACAAAGTAATAACAAAAATAAATTTTTATAAAGAAGTTTCCGATGTTTCTATCGATGCGGTTGATTATGATATTGCCTGTGTAAGATTAGACGGCAGCACCGATTTTGTAAGCGTATTTGGATTAACCGGGTATTTTGAAGGCTGGTTTTCAAATGATGAAGCCGCCATTCCCATTGTTGCAAAAATGAAAGTGATAATCGGAAATATTACTTTAGAATTAAAAGAATGGAAGAGAGAAGGATGGACGCCTCCAAAATATCAAATGTAAATTTTGAAACTAAAATTTTTCCTTATTTAGATTTTTATCCGAAGATTCATGAATCAGTTTTTCTTGCATCAGGGTCAAAAATTATTGGCAATGTTGAAATCGGAGAAGGCTCAAGCGTTTGGTACAATACCGTTATTCGCGGCGATGTGCATTATATTAAAATTGGTGCGATGACTAATATACAAGACTGTTCGATGCTTCACGTTACAAATGGAAGATTCCCGTTAAATATTGGAAACAAAGTTACTATCGGACATTCCGCTACTTTGCACGGCTGCACTCTTGAGGATTTATGTTTGATTGGAATGGGCGCAATTGTTTTAGACGGCGCAGTTATTCAGCAAAAATCTTTAGTAGCCGCCGGTTCAGTTATAAAGCCAAATTTTATTGTGCCTACGGGAAAATTAGTCGCCGGAGTTCCGGGAAAAATAGTTAGAAATTTAACTGAAGCTGAGATGAAAGATTTTGAGCGATCGGCTGAGAGATATAAAAAGTACACCCAATTAACGGTGGAGTCATTACAAAAAATGAATTATTAGAGAATTAAGAAATACACTTTGGTAAAAAACTTAAATGTAAATAATTCGTCTAAAACTAAAATTGATAAATTTTTAATACATAAAATAATTCATAAACTAAAAGAAGAATTTGATTTAACGATTGAGTTATTAATAATCAATTTTGTTTCAGCGGAAGAAATAAAAAATATTAATTCTGAATATTTAAAACACTTCCATACTACGGATATTATTACTTTTAATTATAGCGGTAATAAAAATATAATTGATGCGGAATTATTCATTTCACCGTTTGACGCAAACGCTAATGCAAAAAAATTTAAAGTTTCTTTTAATGAAGAAATTTTAAGATTAGTAATACACGGAATTTTGCATTTATTAGGTTTTGACGATAAAGCGCAATCTGAAAAAAAAAATATGAAAAAGTTGGAAAATAAATTGCTAAACAATTATAAATTTCTTTTATTGAGTTCAAGAAATAAATAGTTACTCGTAAATGTAAATTATTGTCTCTGCTTATTTTTCATCCAAACAGAAAAAGAAAAAGCAAAAATAATGCTCATTCGCCAAGCTGCTAATCAATATCTCGACAACTTAAAAAACATAAAAAGATATTCATTCAATACTATCAAATCTTATAAAACAGATTTGAAAAACTTTTCAGAGTATTGCAACGATTATGAAAAATATGAGTTGGACATAGTAACTGAAAAATTTATTAAGTCATATTTAATGGTCTTGTCTGAAAAAGGAATCGAAAAAAAATCTATTTCCAGAAACCTTGCTTCAATACGGGGCTTATTCAAATACGCATTTCAGCATAATATTATTGATTCAAATCCTGCTGGAAATATTTCTAATCCAAAATCTCAGCGGAAACTTCCCGAGATTACTACAACTGAAAATATTCTTTCTATCTACAAATTGGCTGATGAAATAGACGATAATTCAAAAGAGGTAAAAATTATTTTTGAATTATTGTACGGCTGCGCACTTCGAGTCTCTGAGCTATGCAGTTTAAATAATAGAGATATTGATTTTTATTCTAAAACTATTAGAATACATGGTAAAGGAAATAAAGTTAGGATTATTCCGGTTGGAGAAAAATCAATCCCCATTATTAAAGATTATTTAAATTTTAAAAATGATGACAAACCTGAATCATCCTTAATAGTCACAAAAAATAATAAACGAATTTATCCGAAATATGTTTATCGAATAGTAAATAATTATCTTTCAAAAGTAAGCGATATAAAAAAGAAAAGCCCGCATGTGCTTAGGCATAGCGCCGCCACCCACATGCTTGATAACGGCGCCGATTTAAGAGCGGTAAAGGAGATATTAGGACATGAAAATTTATCTACAACTCAAATATATACTCATGTAAGTATTGAACGATTAAAATCAGCTTACAAAAAGTCGCACCCAAAATCTTAAACAACGGAGGAACTAATGAACATACTAATAACAGCCCGCAAGTTTAAAGCTCATGATACTTTAAAGGATTTCATCAATGGGGAATTATCTTCACTTGAAAAATATAACAGCGATATATTAAACGCCGACGTAAAATTGAGTTTTAGAAATAATAAAGAGAGCGTTAAAATTGCAGAAATTATTCTGAGCATTCCTGGGCAAACGCTTAGCGCCCAAGAAGAAACTGACGATTTTAAAAAATCAGTTAGCGGGTCGGTTCAAAAATTAATTAGGCAGCTAAAAAAGTATAAAACAAAAAGGATTGCACACGTTTAATGTTTAAAATAGATCCAAAATCAATATCAAGAAAAGAGTTCATAACAGTCGGGTTTATGGTTAATAATTCAAATAATATTTTTAAGCTAAAAAACTTTACTGATGAATCCGGTTTTGAAAAAAAAATATATGAACAAAATTTACACAGACCCGGTTTAGCATTAGCCGGGTTTGTGGATTTATTTTCGTACAAGCGCGTTCAATTATTTGGAAACACTGAAATACAATTTCTATCGCAGCTTACCCAAGAAAAGCAACGCGAAGCTTTAGAAAAATTTTTTCAATTTAACATTCCCTGCGTAATAGTAACCGATAATAATCAACCTCCGGAAATTTTAATTGAACTTGCCAAAAGATACAAGACATCAGTTTTCGGCACTCCTTTTTCTACTACAAAATTAAGTTATCTTGTAAGTGATTTTTTGGATGATCAATTTACGCCCAGAATATCAGTGCATGGTTCTCTTGTTGATGTTTACGGAGCGGGAATGTTATTCGTGGGAAAATCGGGCATTGGCAAAAGCGAAGTGGCTCTTGATTTAGTTGAAAGAGGGCATAGGCTTGTGGGCGACGACGTAATAATTCTCACCAAAAAAGGCGAAGGTATATTAATGGGGAGTGGAACTAATGTTGCCAAACATTTTATGGAAATACGAGGTCTTGGTATAATTGATGTGGAAAGGATGTTTGGTATTAGAGCTATAAGATATCAAAAAAGGCTGGAAATTATTGTGGAACTTGAAGTTTGGAACCCTGAATGGGAATATACGAGAACCGGGTTAGATGAAAATTCGGTAATTATTTCTGACGTTGAAATTCCTTATGTAAAACTTCCTATTTTGCCTGGTAAAAATATAACTGTTATTTCTGAAGTTATTTCATTAAATTACCTTTTGAAACATTATGGCTATAATACTCCTAAGGTTTTTGAGGAAAAGTTGAAAGAGCGATTAAGGAGTAAAAACGCAGACGACCTTAGGGGAGTCGATTATTTCGAGCATGATTTCGAATAAACCAATTTTAAAAGTTGCCTTGACAAATAACGACTATTTATATACATTCGTTGCCGAATTATGAAAAAATTATATTATTTTTCCAAAACAAAACTGCAATTTGTAGAAATAAAAAACTTCAAATTTAAGTTTATTACTTCATTTACAGCTGCCGTAATTATAACAAGTGCTTTTGCCATAAGTGGATATTTCATCATTTCTTCGCTTAATAATTCTCAAAAAGGATTATCTACACTTAAAAATGAAAATAAGATTTTAAGAGAAAAATTTTCAGATATTATGTCTGAATATAAAAAATTGGATAATCAATTAGATAATCTTAAAAATGTAAATGATGATTTAAGAATATCCGCAAATTTACCACCTGTTTCTGATGAAGAAAGAATGGTGGGAGTGGGCGGAGGCTACATTGATAACAGCGTTGATTTTATTGCCGACCCTGAAAATCTAAAATTACAAAACGCATTAAATTATGTTGATGAGGTTTCGAGAAAAATTCAATTTGAAAAATCTTTATATCAAAAAATCACTTTACAAATAAAAGAAAATAAAAAGCTGTATGCGGCAATGCCGGCTATAAAACCCGCTAAAGGAACTGTTAATGACGATTATGGAATGCGCCTTCACCCCATTTTGCAAATTAGAAGAATGCACGCAGGTATAGATATTAGCGCCGATGTCGGAACTTCGGTTTATGCTACAGGCGCTGGCGTTGTAGAATTTGTTGGTTACAAAGGCGGTTACGGTTTAGTTATAGAAATTGATCACGGGTTTGGTTACAGAACGCTTTACGCTCATCTTTCATCTGCTAAAGTAAGAGTTGGCGCAAAGTTGAACAGAGGAGACTTAATTGCAAAAAGCGGAAATTCCGGTTTATCATCCGGTCCTCATGTTCATTATGAAGTTGAACACGACGGAGTTAAACTAAACCCTATTGAATTCTTTTTTGATGATTTTAGTTTTTTTGAAATAACAAATAAGAATAAAAAGAAAAACTTATGATGGAGATTAAAATATGATATGGACGGTGGAGCTTGCTGCTTACTTGGATGACGCCCCATGGCCCGCTACTAAGGATGAGTTATTAGAATACGCTGAAAGAATAGGAGCTCCTTACGAAGTAATTGAAAACTTAATTGAGCTTGAGGATTCTGACGAACCTTATGAAAACATTGAGGATATTTGGCCCGATTACCCTACTGATGAAGACTTTTTTTATAACGAAGATGATTATTAAATCTGGCGCTTAGGCGCCTTTTTTTTGCTATGGAAAATATTTGGAGTGGACTATACGGACAAGATTATGTTAAAAGTATTTTAACAAAAATCATTTCTTCTGAAAAGATTCCCCATGCTTTCTTATTCCAGGGTATTGAGGGATGCGGGAAAGAACTAACTGCTATTCGATTTGTTCAGGCGTTAAATAAAAACCTAAACGCTTCAAATCAAAACACGCATATAATTAACTCTATTGCTAATTTTAGCGAGCCATACGTTAAATATATTACGCCTTTGCCTCGAGGTAAAAATGAAAATGATGAAAGCGGTCCGTTTGAAAAATTATCCGAAGACGATATTCAATTATTCAAAGATGAATTAAAAATTAAAATTAAAAATCCTTACCATAAAATTACCATTCCTAAAGCAAACACAATTAAAATTAACAGCGTTCGTGACATTAAAAAATTTCTATCTTTAAATTTCAGCGATTTAGCGTACAGAATTATTCTTATTTCCGATGCACATTTAATGAATGAAGCCGCGCAGAATGCTTTATTAAAAAATTTAGAAGAGCCTCCGGAAGGCGTAATATTTATTGTCTGCACGCCCCTCCCGGAACTCCTTAGAGAGACAATAAGATCGAGATGCTGGTTAATTAATTTTCATCCTTTAGAAGAAGAAAATATTAAAAATATTTTAATTGAATATTATGACATTGACAAACAATTAGCTGAAGACGTTTCACTATTTTCCGGCGGTTCAGTTACTACCGCTTTAAAGCTGATTAAAAATGATTTTGAACCTCTTCTAAATAAAACGATTTACATATTAAGATATTCGCTCGGTAAAAAATATGATTCCGCGTTAGCGGAGCTTTCCCAATATATTTCTGAAGGCGATACTGAAACGATAAGATTATTAATTCAAATGATAATTATTTGGTTAAATGATACGCAGAAGCATCGCTCTAATTTTCAAAGTTTTTATTTTAAAAAACATTTGGAGACAATTCAAAAGTTCAATAATAAATTTCCGGAAGCGCAAATTACTAATTGCGTCTACTCGCTTGATAGGCTTTCATCAATGTTTAGAAGTAACGTGAACATAAATGTTATAGTCCTCAATATTATTTTTGAACTAGCAAATCTTACCAATCAAAAAAAATGATTTCATTCTTAACCTTCATAATAAATTACTGATTAATCCTTAAATTTTTTTTATGTTTGTTTATTCCTTTTCATTATAAACAAGGTTATAGAAATGAAGAAAGTAGTAATTACAACCGCTAAACGCACGCCCATTGGTTCATTTAGCGGGTCTTTATCCAGCTTAAGTGCGCCGCAATTGGGCAGTATTGCAATAAAATCTATTCTCGAAAATTCTAAAATTAATCTAGATTTAATTGATGAAGTAATTATGGGCAATGTTTTAACCGCCGGATTAGGGCAGGCGCCTGCAAGACAAGCCGCTATTCTTTCCGGACTTCCGAATAAAACAGAATGTTTAACAATAAACAAAATGTGCGGCAGCGGATTAAAAGCTGTTATGCTTGCGCATCAAGCAATTCAGCTTGGCGATGCAGAAATCATTATTGCAGGGGGACAAGAAAGTATGAGCAATGCGCCGTACGTTTTGCCGAAAGCAAGATATGGTTATAAAATGGGAAACGGAGAAGTTGTTGATTCCATGGTTACCGATGGTCTTTGGGATGTTTATAATAATATTCATATGGGAAGCTGCGCCGAGGATTGTGCAAGAAAATTTTCTTTCAGCAGAAATGAGTTAGATGAGTTCGCTATCAATTCTTATAAAAAAGCTTTGCAGGCGCAAAAGGAAAATAAATTTATAGATGAAATAACGCCAGTTACCATCAAAGCAAAAAATAATGAGACGATTGTCGAGGAAGATGAAGAGCCTTCAAAAGTTAAATTTGATAAAATCCCAAATTTAAAACCAGTGTTTGAAAAAGACGGCGTTGTTACAGCGGCAAATGCATCAAGTATAAATGACGGAGCTGCGGCATTATTAATTATGACGGAAGAAAAAGCAAAAGAATTAAACTTAATTCCTTTGGTAGAAATTGTTGCTCAAAGCTCTTCAGCAAAAGCTCCGATTGAATTTACTACGGCTCCGGCTGACGCAATTTCAAAGGTATTAAAAAAAGCTAATCTTAAAATCTCAGATATAGATATATTTGAAATCAATGAAGCGTTTGCTGTTGTTTCTCTCGCGGTAAATAAATTACTTAATTTGGATTCATCAAAAGTAAATGTAAATGGAGGAGCTATCGCATTGGGTCACCCAATCGGCGCAAGCGGCGCAAGAATTTTAGTTACATTAATTCATGAAATGAAAAAAAATAGTTCAAATTTTGGATTAGCTTCCCTCTGCATCGGAGGGGGAGAGGCTTCCGCATTAATCGTAAAAAATTATAAGAGTTAAAAATGACTATTAAAGAAGTATCAATAATTGGCGGCGGAACTATGGGTAATGGTATTGCTCATGTTTTTGCTTTAAATAAATTTAAGGTCAATTTGATTGAAATGAATGACGACTTGAGTAGAAAGGCAATCTCCAGCATCGACAAAAATTTGGAAAGACAGGTTAAAAAAAATACTATTTCCGCCCATCAAAAAAATGAAACGCTAAATCGAATTAATTCTATAACAGGCGTAGATAAAACTCCTTCAAGCTCAGATTTAGTGATAGAAGCAATTTATGAAAATAAAGATGCAAAGTTAAAAATTTTTAATCTGTTAGATGAAATTATTAATAAAGATTCTATTTTTGCTTCCAACACTTCGTCTATATCAATTACGGAGCTTGCAAAAACTTGCAGGCCGGAGAATTTTATAGGAATGCATTTTATGAATCCTGTTCCGGTAATGAAGTTAGTGGAAATTATTAGAGGTTATTCAACAAGCGATGAAACATTTAAAGCTATTTATGAATTATCAACCAAACTAGATAAGACGCCAGTACAAGTTTTTGATTATCCGGGATTTATATCCAACAGAATATTAATGCCGATGATAAATGAAGCAATATTTTCTTTATATGAAGGAGTTGCTTCAGCCAATGACATTGACACGGTGATGAAATTGGGAATGAATCATCCTATGGGTCCGCTGACATTAGCTGATTTTATTGGATTGGATGTTTGCCTCGCAATAATGGAAGTATTGTATAATGGATTTAATGATTCAAAATATCGCCCCTGTCCATTGCTGAAAAAAATGGTTGCCGCCAATAAATTAGGCAGAAAATCCGGCGAAGGTTTCTTCAAATATTAATTTATACAGTTTAAAATTGAACGAAAAAAAAAATAAGCGCTTCTTAAAATTTTATATTAAATCACGCAATTTTAAAGGGATTTTCAAAAAAAATTAAATAAGCTCTCTTTACCCGATTATACTACCTTTAGTATTTTCGCAGTAGTAATTGGAATTATATCGGGATTAGCAGCCGTCCTTTTCCACAACTCAATAGAATTTTTTAACAGAATTTTTTTTGAGCAAACTGCCGAAGGATTGTTTTTTCTGGGCGCAGCCGCGGTAGTTGTTATTCCTGCAATAGGAATGCTCCTTCAAGCTGTAATGATTTTATCAGCGCCTGACACTGCTAAGCATAAAGGGGTTTCGGAAGTGATAAAAGCCGTTGCTTTAAGAGGCGGATATATTCCTTTAAAAACTACAATATTTCATTTTATAGCTCCAGTAGTTTGTATCGGCTCGGGCGGAACAGTAGGTCCTGAGGGTCCTGCTGCGCAATTGGGCGGGGGAATGGCTAGCAGGGTGAGCAGTTTCCTTGGACTTTCAGATGAGCGCATAAGAATATTTACAGCCGCCGGCGCCGGCGCTGCGATAGCCGCAATTTTTAATACTCCTTTGGGCGGCGTTTTTTTCGCCCTTGAAATTATTTTATTAAATGATTTCCATACTCCGACATTTTCCGCGCTCATTTTAGCTTCGGTTACAGCCAGCGCTATTTCAAGAATTTTACTCGGCAATGAATCAATTTTTAAATTTCATGTAAATGAAATAATAAATTATTCGCACTTATATTTATTTGCTATACTTGGATTATTTTCCGGATTAATTTCAGTTTTGTTTATACGATATTCCAACCAGGTACAAATATTTTTCAGAAATAAAATTAACAATAAAAAATTTCCGCAATGGGCGGCGATGATTATTGTTGGACTTTTAGTAGGAGTAAGCGGTTTTTTTTACAAAGAAATTTTTGGTATCGGGTATTCAGCTATTAATGAAATGCTGGCAAATTCAATTGCCTGGCATGTGGTTTTAGTTCTTTTGGTTCTTAAGTTTATTTTGGTGCCGCTTGTTTTATATTCAGGAGGATTTGGAGGTTTATTTGCGCCCTCTTTATATATGGGAGCATGTTTCGGTTATTTATTTGCATTTGTTGTCAATTTAATTTGGGGGCTAAATCTTGACGTAACAGCAATGATTTTAGTTGGAATGGGCGCTATGCTGGGCGGCGTTAATACAATTCCCATTTCTGCAATTCTAATCATATTCGAAATGACTCAAAACTACTCATTTATTCTTCCGTTAATGCTGGCAGTAATTATCAGCGCAATGGTTGTTCAAATAGCTTTACGCGGATCAGTTCAAGAGAAACATCTTGAAGCGGAGGGCTTTAAAATATCCGAAGGTCGCGAAGTAAATCTTTTAAAGTCCGTGAGCGTTAGCGATGTTGAATTAGAAAAAATCGATTTAATTAATGAAGAAATGGGACTGCCTCAATTGATGGGAAAACTAATTGAAAGTCCGAACAGTTCTTTTTATACAATAAATAATTCCGGAGAACTTAGCGGAATAATAACAGAAAATGAACTTCGTCCCATCATCACTGAATATGAAATTGTAAAAGATGTTATTGTAGCTAGAGATATTGCAAATCCCTCCACAACGGTAATTAAAACAAGCGATGATTTGGATTATGTGCTAAATTTATTTGGCAAGCTTAATCTTGATCAATTCCCGGTTATTGATTCAAATGATCCTAAGATTGTACTTGGAGCAATCACTCGACAAAAAGTTTTGTCAATCTATAATCGAGAAACTCTAAAAGAAAATCTTGCTAGCGGATTAGCTAAGGAATTAAAAACCCTGGATAAATCAGCCCCGACAAAAGTGGCTGCAGGTTATTCAATAATGGAACTTCACGTGCCGAATATTTTTTTAGGTAAGACTTTATCAGAGATAAAAGTTAGAAATAATTATGGTTTGGAAGTTTTAATGATTAAACAAATTAAAGATATGTTTGATGATAAAAGCGAACCTATTATAATTACGCCGGATCCAAATTATAAATTGAAGAATTCGGATAGGTTAGTAGTTTTTGGTAATGATGACAAATTAGAAAATTTCATTCATATTTTACACTAAACATTAATTATTATGTGTCCGATAATGTATATTATGTAAACTAATATTTTTATCTAAATTTGACCGCTTAACTTCAAATAAATATATACTGCTAATATTATAAATATCCCCCACACTGCAGGACTCCTTTTTTTTGTGTTATATTTTCGCTGCCTTGTAAATCCTAATTTTCTTTTTTGCTTTTCTTTTACATCGGTTTCAGGATTATAAAATCTTGAGGGATAATCAAAAATTCTATTCCGCGGTTTTTTCATAAACATAATAAAATTTTCATCTCTTAATTTGTTTCCCGCATTGCAGTTGATTAAGAAAATAAAGCTGATATAAATACTTTTGGATCAAATGCTTGTAGATCGTCAATGCCTTCGCCAACGCCTATAAATTTTACGGGAATTTTTTGTTTTGAACTAATTTGAAAAACAGCGCCGCCTTTTGCCGTACCGTCTAATTTAGTAATTACTAAACCAGAAATATCAGTTACCTTTGAAAACTCTTGAGCTTGCACCAAAGCATTTTGTCCTGTGTTGCCATCAAGAACTAATAAAGTTTCATTGGGAGCATAAGTAAGCTGCTTATTTATCACTCGTTTTATCTTATGTAATTCATCCATAAGATGAGTTTTATTGTGAAGTCTTCCGGCAGTGTCAATTAAAACGACATCATATTTTTCTCTAACTGCTTTTTGAACTGTGTCAAATGCAACAGAAGACGGATCGGCGCCTTGAGGTTTTTGAATAATATCTACGCCGGCTCGCTTTGCCCAAATTTCCAGCTGCTCGTTTGCCGCTGCCCGAAATGTATCAGCCGCGCCTACAATTACTTTTAATCCCGCTTTCTGAAAATTATACGCTAACTTGCCGATAGTTGTAGTCTTCCCTGCTCCATTTATTCCTACAATTAAAATAACGTAGGGTTTAAATTTTTCAATATTTATTTTTGAAGCATTTGAATTTCCATTAGCTGTAAAAACTTTTTCCAGTTCTCTTTTTACATATTCTAAAAGATTAATTTTTTCACGATCCTTTTCATTTTTATATGAAACTCTGGCTTGCTCAATAATTTTTTCCGAAATATCAAACCCAATGTCTGATGTAATTAAAATTTCTTCAAGCTCGTCAAGAGTTTTATCGTCAACAACCGCTTTGCCGGTTACAGCTTCGTTTATAGAATTAACAATTTTCTTCCTGGTTTTTGTTAATCCTTCTTTTAGTTTATCAAAATTTATATTGTCAAATAGATTCATAATTTTTCTGTCTTAAAAATTCAAGCGCTCTAATTGTATAACCAACTAATGATGCAAAAATTAATATTATGCTTACGCCATAAATGATTTTAAAAATTAGACTTGTTGTATCAAACCTTAATAAAAAAAGTAAAATAACTATACCAATATTTATAACGGTAATTTTGCCCAGCATATTGGATGGCAAAACTCTTTTTATTTTATTTGTGATGAATAGTCCGCCAAAAAATATTAAAACGTCTCTTCCTAAAATCATAATAAAATAGTAGGCTGGAATTACTCCTATCAAATAAAGTTTAATGATTATAACTCCAACAGCGACTTTATCTGCAATTGGATCAACTATTTTACCGAGCTCGGTAACTTCATTAAATTTCCGGGCGAGGTAACCATCAAGCATATCGGTAGCTGCGGCAAATAAACATAAACCAAATGTAAAATATCTGGCTGTTGGATTTGAAAAATTATCAAGCAAAATCCAAAATGGAATAACCAAAAACAGTCTGAGCAAACTTATTAAATTTGATTTAGTATAAATTTCTTTTGGATTTATTATCATTTTACAACTGCAAATTTACCAAGTTTTTGTTCTACCTCATTATTGGAATTATCTAACCGAACAATTCTATAAATATAAACGCCGCTGCTGATTTCATTTCCGTGCAAGTCCTTTAAATTAAATTCTGTTCCGCCGTCTCCGTTATTTTCTTCGAGTTCATTTACTTTTTCGCCAGTTAATTTAAATATAACAATTTTTGCTTTTTTAGGAAGATTGGCAAACGTTATTTTTTTTTCATCCCCGTTAATTTTAAATGGATTCGGATAAACATAAATTTCAGATAAGTTATCAGCAAAATCAGTAAGTACAATATAACTTCCGGCGCCGGAGTTTATTTGCAAGCTCCCCGTTTCCGATGATGAAATTAAATTTAATATATGCAGACGATACTCCCTCCCTATTGCGCCAATAGGTTTTGTTTTATCAAGATAAACATAAATTGTTTTTTTATCAGTCGGATCAACTTCAATTTTAGAAATATTATTGAAAGGATTAAACTCGTAATTGTTAAAATTCTTCGCTGAGCTTTCATCAACATCGAGATTATAACTAATTTTGATTTCAAAAGGATTAATAATTTCATGCGATGAAATATAAAATTCTTCCTTTACAATTGCCGGATCAACATTAAACAATAACGTATCTGTATAAATCGGCGAACCATAATAATCATTAATATTTTTGATGATTAATTTATTTTCTCCAACGGGTAAATCATTTTTAAATGTAAGCAAATATGAATTCTGCGAAGCTGCTGAAATCGAATTTGGAAAACCAAAATTCACAACTTCAAATGACAGTAAATTCTCAATAGTATTATTTATTAAATCAGAAAAGGAGATCAACAAAGTCGATGGCGAATCATTTTTAATTTTTGTTATGTTAGCCGGCTGATGCGAATAAATTTTTATTGAAAAAGTTAAATCAGAAAAATTGTTCTGTTTATTTTGGTCAAACGCTTGAATTTGATAAAAATATATTTTTTTGTTTACGACTTTATTATCAATATAAAATAATTGAGCTGTGGAATCGTAAAGAGAAATTGTTTGCTCCGTTTCACCTCTGTAAATATAATACTTCTGCCCCGCCCCGCTCCATTGTATTTTTATTCGAGTAGAATCCAAACTATAACCGAAAAGATTTGAAGGCGTAAAAGCTTTATTAGACTCAGAAAATTCATAAAATCTAAATCCCTGCGCAGACTGCAGCCCAATTTCATTAACGTTATTATTATTTATATCGCCCGCAAAAATATTCTCAGTATTTATTCCATCTTTATAAAAAACAATTTCGCCCTCTCCGCTGTTATTTTTAATAATGTAAAAGCAAGGGAAAATATTTAGCGTCAATTCATCTTTGCCATCGTTATCCAAATCTACAAAGCGTAACGACTGAAAAACTTTTGTAAAACCAAATCCTAAAAATTCAGCGGATTGATCTAAAAATAATTTGTCGTAAAGAATATTTGGCTGACCATTTTTAAAATTTAAAATCTTCAGCCAAAAATTTGGAGCGATGTTATTGGTTTCAAACAACACCGCTAACTCGTCAATTCCATCGCCGTCAAAATCCCCCGCCGAAATTATCTTATGAGCGCCGGTAATAAATAATTGCGATATTAAACTGTCCCCTCTTTCAAAATGAAGCGGGCTATTTAAAATTTTATAACTAATTAAATCGCCGTCAAAATCAGCCATCCAAATTTCTTTTATTCCATCGCCATTTAAATCTGCAATAGCAAAAGAATTTCTTGCAACTGTATTTGCTGAATCGCCGCTGGTGTATTGATCAAATAAACTTATGAATGAATAGTTAGGCAGTGAATCAAATTTTGAAACCGATAAATCATTATTGATTTTCCAAACTGTAGTTTGACGACTAAAGTAATTACTTAAAATTTCTGTACTGTTGTCGTTGTCTAAATCCATAGCAAGAACCGGATAGAAAGAAGTGTCTTTGGATAATTGTGTCGATAATTTATTTGTAAAATTAAAGCTGCCCGGTTGAACTTGCTCGTCAATAAATGATTCCGGATAAAGAATGGAAAGCAAATCTTCTTTACCATTTTTATTAAAATCAAAAGAGTATATAGGAATTTTGTTTGGAAAAGTATCATACTTCTTCAGCGAATCATTTTCAAAATAATATAGAGTATAATTCACTTTACTTGTATCATCGCCCTCAGCAGAGTTAAATAATACTTCATTAGAATTATGCGATAAAAAATTTACAGGGTTTTCAAAAACAGTTCCATTGGGTAAACTGAAAGGTAATTCTTTGTATGGAATTGAAGATGGAGAATCATCGGTTTTAAAATTAAAATAATTTTTATTATCCTTTAAAACTGTTTTTAGTCCCGCCAAGTTTTCCGCTTCAAAATAAATTTCGTAATTAGTATTGGGCTGTATAATTTGTTTGGGAATAATTCCATAATGATATTGTTTTACAAATTGATTGTTAGTATTAAAACCATCCAGAGTAATAAAATTAAAATTAGCCTCGCCAAGCTTTCTATAATATAATCTGGCAATAGTTTTTTGATCAGTATAAATCTCTCCGACAATAGTAGATTTGTCTCCGTAGTAAACCGGTCCCACCCCCGCCAATTCAACTAAAGGAGCGGACCTTTCAACATAAAAATTAATTCTTTCTTCGGAAGTGTTTCCATTATTCATTTTCATTAAAACTCTAATTGTATAAGCGCCTTCGGAAAAATCTTTTAGATTTAAATTGAAAAAGTCTTCATTTATAATTTGAGTTTTATGATTTAAAATTAATGATGTCCATGTATTTGGATTTAATCCTTCGCCAACCATCAAACTAAAATTTAAAAAGTATGGAGAGATTACAGTTAAATTTATTATTAATGAATCGTGAAAAGTTGAGAAGTCCTGTGAAGGATAATTAATTTTTACTTTTGCGGGAGCTAGAACACTTAATGCTTTGAACAAATTTAATCTTCCCGCACCGTTTTTTTCATCCCATCCAATTTCACCAATATCATCGCTAGTGGATTTTAAAATTTGCTTTACTTCTTCATTAGTAAAATTGGCGAGTGACAATACTAACCCTGCCGCTCCAGCTACATGCGGAGCAGAAAAAGATGTACCACTTACAAAATCATATTTATTATTCAAGGTTGTTGAAATTATATCTGTCCCCGGGGCAGTCAAGTCTAAAGTTGATCCATAAGAACCTGTTACAAAATCATCTTTAGTTGAATTACCAACAGAGATAACTTCAGGATAACCGGAGGGATAATGTAATTCAGAATCATTCGTGTTACCAGAACTTGCTACAAGTACCACATTTTTTGAATATGCATATCTAATTACATCACGAAGCACATAAGAAAAGGTATAATCGCCAAAGCTCATATTTATTACTTTGGCGCCTGCGTTTACCGCATATAAAATTGCCGCAGCCGCATCGTCCTCTTCCCCGTTCCCGCTATTGTCGAAAGAACGCAAATTTAAAATTTTTACTTTCGGCGCCACGCCTGAAATTCCAATAGTATTATTATTTTCAGATCCAATTACACCAGCTACTGCAGTCCCGTGAAATCCAAGATTTCCTGGAACTTTATCAAAAGGATTGTTATCCCAAGAAAGAAAATCTCCGCCTACCGTATCAAACGGAAATCCAACTCTATCCACAAAATCCCAGCCCTGCCAATCATCAATAAAACCATTATCGTCATCATCAATTCCGTTTGATGATTTATCCTTTCCATTCTGATCTATTCCTATTTCACCTTTGTTATGCCAGATGTTATTTTTTAAATCGGGATGAAGATAATCAATGCCTGTATCGATCACTCCAATAATAATCGAATCAGAACCTTGCGTAATATTCCAGGCGGCAAACGCTTTTATTTTTTCCAAAGCCCATTGCTCGTTTATTAAGCTATCGTTCGGAGTATAATCAACATTGTATGTGTGAGAACGCTCAATATATTCAATGCTGTTGTCGTCTTTAAATAGTTGCGAAAATTCTTCAACGCTCATTGAAACATTTAGATCAATTTTTATAATTCTTGAAAGGTTCTCATCATCTCTTCCCAAATTTTTTGCAAGATGACTTACGTCAGTTTTTATATTTAAAGGTTTGTTAAGATTTTGAAAAGAGCTTTGCGGAAGAATTGATTGAGTTTTAATTTTCTCATCAATTAAAATTTTATCAACTTCCTTTTTATATTTGATAAAAAATGTAGATTGGGCGTAAATGAAATTTTGAAGAAAGAAAAAAAATAGAAAAAGCTTTAACAGCTTAAACTTCATACATTTCCTTTTTAAAGTTGACGTCAACTTTAGTGGGATATTTTCCGGAAAAACATGCGGTGCAAAAATTATCTGAATTAGCTTCCGATACCGATTCCAGCATTTCATCAATTGTCAAATATTCAAGACTGTCAACTTCAAGATATTTTTCAATTTCTTTAACATCGCCATTCAATCGGTTTGCAATTAATTCCTGATTGCTAGGAAAATCCATTCCATAAAAACAAGGATGCATAATCGGCGATGAAGAAATTCTTAAATGAATCGATTTGGGCTGAGCTTCTCTAATTAAATTTACTAATTGTTTAGACGTAGTTCCTCTTACAATTGAGTCGTCAACTATAACTACAGTCTTACCCTCCAGCACGCCTTTAACAATATTAAATTTTATTTTTACGCCAATCTCTCTTTTGGCTTGTTCCGGCTGAATAAAAGTTCTGCCGATGTAATGACTTCTGATCAACCCAATCTCAATTTTTGATGGGACGCCTTGTTTCTTCAATTCACTTTGATAACCAAGCGCAGTTGTATTGGAACTATCCGGAACGCTGATAACGATTACTTTATCGCCATCTTCATCAACAACAGGATGTTTGCGCGCCAAAATTTTTCCAAGTCGTCTTCTCATCTTGTCTACATTATGACCAAAGATAAAACTGTCGGGACGGGAAAAATAAATGTATTCAAAAATGCAATGCTGCTTAGGAAATTTTTCTTGAATTATTTGATAAGATTTAATTTGATTGGTTTTTAAAACTTCATCATCAATTACAACCAATTCGCCGGGATGAACTTCTCTTAAAAATTCAGCGGAGATAATATCGAATGCGCAGGTTTCGGATGCGGCAACATAAGAATCTTTCAATTTAGCGAGAGCCAGAGGACGGAATCCATAAGGGTCGCGCGCCGCAATTAATTTATCATCAGTTAAAATTGTTAAACAATACGCGCCTTTAATTTTTGAAAGAGCTTCTTTTATTTGATCGACTTGGTTATCAAGCCGGCTGCGCGCAATTAAATGTAAAATTACTTCTGTGTCGCTGGTAGTTTGGAAAATGGCGCCTTCATTAATTAATTCTTCTCGCAATTCTTTGGCGTTAGTAAGATTTCCATTGTGAGCAATAGCTAAATTTCCCATCCTATAATTAACAACAAAAGGTTGGATGTTTTTGATTGATTCAGCAGCCCCGGTTGTGGAATAACGATTATGACCAATAGCAGAGGCGCCGAGAAGAATTTCAGAGAAGACCTTTGGGTTATGGTAAACCTCCGAAACCAAACCTTCGCCTTTGTGAATATTAAAAACAGATTTGCCGGAAGAATTAAAATTTTTTGTTACTATTCCGGAAGCCTCTTGCCCTCTATGTTGAAGTGAATGAAGTCCGTAGTAAGTTTTAGAAGCAGCATCTGGAGAGCCGTAAATTCCAAATATTCCACAAAAGCATTTTGGTTTGTCTGATTGTATTATCATTATAGAGCAATTATAATTAAGAAAATTTCAATAATATTTTGAATGTTAAGTTAATTAATAAATGCTATTTATTAAAATTTCAAAGTGGGTAAAAAGACTGGACTAAATTAAGCTGGAATATAAAGAGGAAAATTTTATTGTGAATATTAATTTATTTAATTCTGTATCGAATTCCCCCCGTTCCGTCGCTGCAAATCCATAAAATGTTGGAATCTGTAGGATCAGGTATAACTTTATCCATCCTTCCGCTTATTCCGTCAGTATTTAATTTTTCCCAGGTAGCGCCGTCATCTCCGCTGATATAAATTCCCGGAAACCAATAAGCATCGCTGTCAATTGTATAAGCCATTACAAGTTTTCCGTCAATAGTATATGATAAACTTTTAACCCATCTTTGCTGGTCTTTACCAAACGATTCAAATGGGATGATTATCGTGTCATCAACTCTTTTCCAATTTTTTCCAAAGTCTGTTGATTTGTAAGCTCCGCCTTTTCCGGGAGTTGAATATCCTCTAACTCCTTTAATAATAATATTGCTGTTGCCTGGTTTAACTACAACGGAGTAAACATCAGTTCCATTATCGTCATTATCTATTCGGCTCCATGATTCTCCAAAATTAGTGGAACGAAATAAACCTCCTCCTTCATTATATGAAAATCCTGTATAAAGATTATTAGAATTATTTGGATCTTGATATATGAAGTTTGCTCTTTTATCTCGAACAGAATTTATTTTCTTAAAATCTTTAAAATTATTGCTTACAAACAGCCCTCCTATAGAAGAGCCATCTGCAATAAAAATTTTTTTAAGATTATTATTGTGTGCAATTAGCATTGAAGTATAGTCGCTGATTCTGCCAGTTAAATCTTCCAACAATTCCCAATCAAAAGGATTGTTTTTAGAAGCCTTAAATAATCCGCCTTTATCCCTCGATCCAAAAAGCACATAATAATTTTCAGAATCCATCCCCACCGATGTTGCGCCCATCGGATAATTATCTTCGCTCAAAACCTTCCAGGAATATCCTTTATCTGTACTTATATGAAGACCAATATCGGGATCAACAAATAAAAGAGTTTTATTATCAACCAAGCCATCTTTTACCGCTGTGTTTACATAACCATTATTGCTCCAACTTCCATTTTGTAATTTATTTCCATAAGTCTGGTTCCATGTTAATCCGTGATCAGTTGTTTTTAAAGTGAAATATGTTCCATCAGCATAAGCTATATTTTTATTTTTAGGGTAGATATAAAATTGCTTTAAACCATTCCCACCATCGTCAAAAGCGCCATTCCTCTCTAAAGGTTTTTGATTTAGCTTGCTGTAATAATCCCAATTTAATCCGCCATCAGTCGATTGCAAGAGTCTGCCGAAGGATGCGGCATAAATATATTTTCCATCATCGTCTGCAATTTGCGTCCATACACATCGCCTATTTCCCAAATAACTTTTAGTATAATTAACCTTTTCAATTCTGTCTGGACGATTCCATGAAGCGCCTGCATCAGTGGAATACCAAATACCATTATTTGGGTCAGCTTCTTTCCCAACTTCTACAGCGCAAAATATTTTATTAGGATTATTCTTAACGACGTCTACGCTTTTTGCAATTCCTGCATTTAAAATTTTCAACCAATTGCTTCCGCCATCATTGGATTTAAATAATCCCTGGTTAGTAGCAAAGTAAATTATTTTTTGGTCTGAAAAAGAAAATGCAATTTTACCAACGCCAAATGGTTTTGTGAAATCGGGCAAGTCTCCCCCTTTTCCCAAAGCGTTCCATGTTTTACCGCCATCAGTTGATTTCCATCCAATCTCAAAATACTTCCCTGCTTTAATTGTACGATGTTTTGCCGATCCCCCTAATCCCAAATAAATAAGATTTGAATTTGCCGGATGGACATAAACTGATGAAAGATTTGTTTCTCTTCTATTTTTTTGATTCAATATTGGGAAGCCATTTCCACCTAAGTATTTCCAGGTTTCTCCTAAATCATCTGATTTAAAAGGACCAGCCCCTGTGGCAGCCCAAACTGTGTTAGGATTTTGCTGATCGATTACTACTCCGCAGACTTGGAAATTAAATATTTTGTTTGAACCCAGTGCGCCCATGGGTCTTATCCATGTTTCCCCGCCATTGGTAGATTTAAAAAGTCCGCCGTTATCCGCTCCAACAAAAACGATATTTGGGTTTTCTGGATGAACGGCAATTTCATTACTCCAGCCAGCGCCTCCAGCCCCGAGATAATTTATTTTTTTGTTTGGATCGAAAAAGGATTTAACTGAAGATGAATTATTAATAGTATCGTCACTAAAAAAGAAATAGTAAGAAATAGAAATTGAAATTATCGCTAATGCCGACAATAGTTTAAACATAAACTTATTTAATTATTTAAAAACAAAAAAAGCCCTCATTAATTGAGGGCTTGCAGCGTGGTCGGAACGGTGGGATTTGAACCCACGACCCCCTGAACCCCATTCAGGTACGCTACCGGGCTGCGCCACGTTCCGAAATATTCTTATAACTTTGCAAGTAATCCCTGCAAAAAATTTTTAATTTCGTCTAAATCTTTTTTAAGTGAGGACTTATCTTTTTTTACTTCAGAGTATGGTGAACTATTGTTATTATCCTTAGCTGTAATTTCTGCATCAAAACTAAGCTGATCTTCTCCAATGTTACCACTATCCAAAATATTTTTAGCGCCTTCAATTGTATATTTTTGATCTCTCAATAAATTTTTTATTTGAAGAATAAGCTTAATATCTTTATTTGTATATATCCTATTTCCGGCTCTATTCTTTTGAGGTTTTAATTGGTCAAATTCAGTTTCCCAATAGCGAAGAACATACTGTTCAACCTCAGTAATTTTGCTTACTTCACTGATGGAGTAATATAATTTTTTGATTGAAAGATCTTTCATGTCAACTCAAAATTGTTGAAAAGAAAAATAAATAATAGAGTTTTGAATAGCAAGCTTAAAGTAATCAAATAATCAATTGCTTTAATTAACTTCTATAATTTGTTTTCATTGTTGATAATATCAATCAATTCTCCTATATCGCTCAACTCAAAGTCAGCATTATGTTTTTCTGTATCAAACGTATCGCCGTAACGCGCAAAGGCAGTTTTCATTCCTAATTTAGACGCTCCAATAATATCCCGCTCCGCCCAATCCCCTACCATTAAAGCTTCTTCCGCTTCTACATTTAATTTTTTTAATATCATTTGAAATGGTTCCGGATTTGGTTTGCGTTTGCCTGTATCTTCAAAAGTAACTACAGCATCAACAATATGATGAAAATTAAGATATGCTAATCTTAACCATGCTTCTTTTGTGGGAGCATCAGAAACTATTCCCATTTTTATTCCCATTTTAAGCAGTTTATTTAGAGTTGAATAAACATGAGGATACGGAATTAAAGCAGCTTCTCTGGCTCTTCGATAAGCAACTATGCCAGCTGATAATATTTTGTAATCCACTTTGTTTAAAACTCGATTTAGAAATTCGTCAAAGACTTGCTGATACTCAATTCCCTGCTCCTTATAAATTTCATCAATCATTTTATTTGCAACATCAGGAGTAATTTTCAGTCCTGCATCAACCATCGCCGGAATCGCTTCCTCAATTGCTCTCCGTTTCATTTTCATGAAATCAACTAAAGTATTATCCAAATCAAAAATAACTGCTTTGATCACTTTAACATCCTTTACTTATTTTGAAACAATTTTAATAATATATGCGCCCCTGCGCTATAACTTATATCTTTAAAGCCTGAGACATAACCATCACAAGCGGAAGCGGTTACCAAAGTTTGCCTAAAATTTTCTCTGTTGACAAGATGGGAAAGATGTACTTCAACTTTTTTTAACGAAGAATCAGCAAGTGCGTCCCTAATTGCAACCGAAGTGTGGGCGTATCCGCCGGGATTAATAATTATACCATCAAACTTATTACGCGCTTTTTGAATTGCATCAATTATTTCTCCTTCAAGATTAGATTGAAAAAAACTAAATGAAACACCACTAAATTCTTTTTCCAATTGCATTTTAATTTGATCAAGAGACACAGAACCGTACTGAGATTGATCCCTATTACCAAGCAAATTTAAATTGGGACCGTTAATAATTAGAATATTCATTTCCCCTCCGTCATTTCTTCAATTACTTCCCGCAGCTTTGGTGAAAGATATATTTCATCAGCGCCTAATTCTTTTAGCGCCATTGATAGAATCATAACTTTACGCTGAAGATTTGCCATTTTATTAATAACAATAACTTTGCTTTCCTTTAGCAAGCAATATCCGCCTTTAAAATCCCCTTTTTCGAATCTTACTTCCGCGCCAAGTTGAGCCGCTACGGATTTTAATTCTTGAATTAAATCTTCAAATTCCTTTTCTTTAATTTTCATTAGTTTCATGTACCGTTAAAGGTTTAAAGATTACAAAATAAATAATTGAGAAATATGCAAACATCTCCATCAATGGAAAGCCGTTTAATACTTTAAATCTTTTAACAATTAAAAATAAAACATCAGCGCTTGCAAATGTTTGAGAGCTTAATAGGTTAATCATTTGATAATCAATGGTCATTAAAAAAAGCTCAAACGGCAATGTTAAAGAAATTATTAAAGTTATTATAAATAGCCATCCATTCTTTTTTAATTTTAACTTTGTTAAAAAAATAAAAATAAAAAACGCCGTAAAAAAAATTAAATATAATATTGCAGTAGTCTTTATCGCAGTCAAATATATAAGCAAATAATTATTTAATCCTTCAGTAGTGTAATAACTTTTTAATATATATTCATTTGGTTCGAAAAGCTGATATGATAAACTTAACCTTAAAACATAAGACCCTATCCAAATTATTCCTGATAAGGCTGTAAGATATAGAAATATTTTGGTTACAACTTTTTCTTTTTCCATAAAATCTATATTATTGATTCAATTAAAATAAAAAAAAATTATGACTATTGCTTCAATTGATATAGGCACCAACACTGTACTTTTACTAATCGCGGAAATTGATCTTAAAGATAAAAAGATAAAATCAATTTTGAATGTACAACAAATCCCCCGCATCGGACAAGGATTAAAAAAAGGGAAACCAATTTCAAAAGAGAAAATTTTAAGTCTGCTGCAAATATTAAATGTGTATAATCTAAAAATAAAGAGTTACAAGTGTGAGCAAATTTTGGTTACGGCGACAAATGCTTTTCGTATAGCTTCCAACTCACAAGAAATTATTTCCTTAATTAAAAGCGAATTTGGATTTGATACAAAAATTGTTTCAGGCGAAGACGAAGCTTTATTGTCTTTTATGGGAGCATTTTCGAATCAATCCAATAAAGAAATATTGATGATAGATATTGGAGGAGGCAGCACAGAACTAACTTTTGGAAGTAATGACAAAATATTATTTAACAAAAGTTTTAACATTGGAGTTGTGAGCGGAACGGAAAATTTTCTTTTTGACGATCCGCCTTCCCAGCTTCAAATAAATAATTTTATAATGGAAATTGATCAAGTTTTTAATGATCTGAATTTAAAGCTTTTAAAGCTAACGAGGTAATTGCTATCGCTGGTACGCCCACCACTTTGGCTTGTATTCAAAAAGGATTAATTGAATATAATGAAGAATTGATAGAAGGAAGCTATTTAAGTAAAGATGATATTAGTAGCCTAATGAATGAATTAAGTGGACTGACCTCAAATGAAATTAGCATAAAATATAAATCTGTTGTGGAAGGGAGAGAGGATGTGTTGTTAGCGGGAACCATTTTACTTTATAAAATTTTAGAAATTTTAAGAGTAAAAAAAATTACAGTTAGTACAAAAGGAATTCGCTACGGAGCAATAGAAAAATTTTTAGTTGATAATTTTTAGAGATTAACATTTTGAAGTATTGTATTGTCGGCTAAATTATCGGGCAAGGTTTGCGGATAGTCCAAAGTGTAATGCAAGCCCCTGCTTTCTTTTCTCATCTTCGCTGATTTAATAATTACATGGGCGCAAGTTGTAAGATTTCTCAATTCTAAAATGCCGTCAAATATTTTTGTCTTTTTGTAAAGCTCTTCTGATTCAGTAAAAATATTATGAATTCTATTTGCGGCCCTCTTCAACCTTAAATTGGAACGTACAATTCCAACATAGTCCCACATAATTTGCTTTACTTCTTTTATACTATGAGTGATTAAAATTTTTTCATCGGATGATAAGACTCCTGAATCATCCCAATCGGGAATAACTGGAATCTCCGATTTATAATTCTTTAAAAACTCATTTATATTTTTTGACGCTCGATATCCAAACACCACTGCTTCTAGTAATGAATTACTCGCTAATCTATTAGCGCCGTGGACTCCCGTCATTGTAACTTCGCCGCAAGCGTATAGTCCCGTTAACGAAGTTCTGGCATACTCATCAACCACAACTCCTCCGCAAGCATAATGCGCGGCAGGAACAACAGGAATTAAATCCTTCGAAATGTCAATTCCAATTTTTAAGCAAGTTGCGTATATATGGGGAAAGTGTTCAAGTATATCCTCTTTATTTTTATGTGTGATGTCTAAATAAACGAAGTCATCTCCGCTCTTTTTAAGCTCATTGTCAATAGCTCTTGCAACAATATCTCTTGGCGCTAACTCTTTCCGAGAATCATAATTTTTCATAAATGCATCCCCATCTTTTGTCCTAAGAATACCGCCAAACCCTCGGACAGCTTCGGAAATTAAAAACGCCGGGCTTGAAGAAGCGTCTAAATTATTTTCTGAAAATAATGAAGTGGGGTGAAACTGAATAAACTCCATATTCCCTAATTTTGCTCCCGCCCTGTATGCCATTGCAAACCCATCTCCTGTCGCAATCGCCGGATTAGTTGTATGCTGATAAACTTGCCCTAGCCCGCCTGTAGCAAGAAGAGTAGCTTTGGACGAAATTTTAATTACATTATTTTTATTGCTGTCTAAAACATAAGCTCCCCAACAATTTCTATTTTCAAGTTTAGAATTTTTTAATTGTTCCACATTATGTTCTGTAATTAAATCAATTGCAGAAGTATTTTCTATAACTGTTATATTTTTTGCAAGATTAACAGATTCAACTAATGCCCTTTCAATTTCCTGCCCTGTCAAATCTGCTGCGTGAAGAATCCTTGGCATTGAATGACCGCCTTCCCGAACCAAATCATAATTCCCATTTTTTTTAGTAAAACTTGTACCAAATTCTATTAAGTCATTAATTCTTTCGGGACCTTCTTTTACCATAATTTCAACATGTTTTTGATTGCACAACCCTGCTCCTGCGATAAGGGTATCTTCCACATGCTTTTCAAATGAATCATCTTTATTAATAACAGAAGCGATTCCGCCTTGAGCGTAGTTTGTGTTAGATTCAGTTTTATTTTTTTTTGTTACCAATATTACGTCTGCATATTCGGCTATTTTTAAAGCTGAAAATAATCCTGCAATACCGCTGCCGATTATAAGAACATCAGTTTTTAATTCCATTGTCTTTCTTCTGATTTTAATGTGTCATGAAAATTATAGAGGAAGAAATCAATATCAGTTTTTGTAATAATTAAGGGTGGAAGAAGACGTATTACAGTTTCGTTTGTACAATTAACAAGAACTTTTTTATCTCGCATTTTTGAGACTACTGAATTCCCATTATAAAAGAGATCAACTCCAACCATCAAACCTTTGCCGCGTATTTCTTTAATATGATTAGGAAACATTGTTTTTATTTCATTTAGTTGATCAATTAAATATGTACCTAACTCTGCCACGCGCTGCATTAATCCATTTTCAAAAACTTCTTCCAAAACAACTTTGCCGGCAGCGCAGCTAACCGGATTCCCCCCGAAGGTTGTACCATGCTTTCCTATTTCAAGAATATTTTCTAATTCAGAGGTAATCATAAAAGCCCCCAAAGGTAATCCTCCTCCAATAGCCTTTGCGCTTACAATTATATCAGGATTTAAATGCAAATGATTGTGTGAAAACGGTAGTCCCGTTCTACCAATTCCGCATTGAATTCCATCAGAGACAATCAAAAAATTAAAATTATTTCTCAACTCAATTAACTGATCTGAAAATTCTTGCGAGACAACATTTATTCCGCCTTCCCCTTGAATGAATTCAACAAAAACAGCGGCAGTGTTTTTATCAATTTTATCTTTTAAATCTGAAACATCATTAAAAATAATATTTTCAATTCCTGGCAAAAGGGGCTCAAATCCTTTTTTATATTTGCTTCTGGCAGTTAATGTCATTGCGCCGTATGTTCTTCCATGAAAAGAATTAGTTAAAGTAAATATTTTTTTATCAGGTCCAAATTTTTTACGAATTAATTTTATAGCTCCCTCAATCGATTCAGTCCCGCTGTTGCTTAAAAATACTTTATTCATTTTAGAATGCTTTAACAAAAGTTCAGCAAATTCAATTTGAATATCGCAGATATAATTATTAGACAAATGAGCAAACTTTGAAATCTGATTGGACACAGCTTCCACTATTTTTGGGTGAGCATAGCCAAGAGCGTTTACTCCAAGTCCGGAGAAAAAATCTAAATACTTGTTCCCATTTTTATCAAATAAGTGAACGCCTTCTCCCGATTTAATATCAATAGGAATTCTATTGTATGTGTTTATAAATAATTTTTTTTCTGATTCAAAAATATTTTTAGACATACATATTATATAAATAATTTTGTTGATAAATAGAGCGAGTAAAAAATTAAGATATTAATACCAAGTGAAATCAAAACAGAAAAGATTAAATTTTTTGTCATCACAAAATTCGCCGCGGCTAATAAAACTATTGAGTAAATAATTATGAGCGATTCGAAAACCAGCATTATGTATGCTAAAATTTCTTTTAGTGCAAATGGAGATGGATTAGTTGAAAATAAATATTCGCCGAATAATATTAATTCAATAGGGAAAATTAGAATTGCAGCGAATGCGTGCGGAACAAGAGAATAAATTGTTATCGCAAAATTATCTTTCTCTCTTGCCTGTAAACCGAAGCGGTTTTCAATTGTTGTTAATAGAAGGGACAACAGATAAATTATTAAAAGCACGATGATAAGAATTATTCCAAATTCTAAAAACAAATTTATTTCAAAAGGATGATAGGTTTTAAACAGCACAGAAATGAAATTTGCATCAACGTAAAATTTAATGGCTGCAAAAAATAATATTAGGTAAATAAAATTTTTATGTTCTGAAAAAATTATAATTCTAAAAGCATCTTTTGGCGATTCAATTAAAAGCCCAAGTATCTTCCATAGATCAATGTTATAAACTTTGTCTCTTAAATAAGCGCCGCAATTTTTACAAACGCTTTTGTAAAATGGATTTTCAAAATTACAGCTTACGCATTTAATGGAATTGTTCATAATATATTTATTTTAAAATTTTAGTTTGAATCCGATGAAAGGCTGGCGCGTATAAAAGTCTTCCGACACATTAAAATCAAAAAGCTGGGCATCAACATAAGCGTCAACTAAATTAAGTAGATATGCCAAAGCAATATAGATTGTTACAAGGTCGCGCTGATCTCTAAAAAAATCACGGTTATCTTTATAAGTCTTAGCCGCAAACCCACTTTGGGCATACAGCTTTGCATTTTTCCAATATCTGTTATTGTTCCAAATCCAGGCTGCGGCAAGCCCGGCTCCAATTCCCCAAATAACGGGAGCCTTAATATATGATTCGTTATAAATTTGCCCCCAACCGGGAATTATCGCGCTGCGCAAAACGGCTCCCCATGGCGATTTCGTCATTACAAATGTTGAATCTTTTTGTGTGGAAGTTTCATCTTTGAGAGAGCTTTGCTGTGCAGCTGCCGCAAATTGCAAAATGAAAATTACGAATGCGATTTTAATGATATGATTTGTCAATGATTTCAAAAAGTTCAAATAGTCGTTCGAGTTCATCATTGGAATAAAATTCAATTACAATTTCTCCTGAGCCGTCAGTCTTCTGTTTGCATAAAATTTTTGTTCCGAATATTCTTCTTAACTTATCTTCAACATCGTTTAAGTTGGCGGAAAAGACAGTTGTTTTTGTAGTGAATGAACCGGTTTTCTTTTTGTGCTCAGTTCCCGTTAATAATTTTTTAACAAGCTGCTCAACTTTTCTAACGGAAAGATTACCTTCTCTAATTTTATTTAATGCAACAAGCTGAAGCTCTTCAGAGGGAAGATTAATTAAAGCGCGCGCATGCCCGGAAGTTATTTCTTCCTTAACTAAACTATCCTGAATATCTCTCGGTAATTTTAAAAGCCTTATTGAATTAGCAATTGTAGATCTATCTTTACCTACTTTTTCAGCAATCTGTTCTTGAGTTAAGCTGCATTCTTCCATCAATCTTTTATATGCAAAACCAATTTCGATGGGATTTAATTTTTCACGTTGAATGTTTTCAATCAACGCAAAAGCAAGCATGCTTTCATCGGAATCAACTTTAATTATATATGCGGGTATATCTTTGTAACCAATTTCTATGCAGGCGCGGAGTCTTCTTTCGCCTGAAATTAATTCATATTTATTATCGGAAACTCTGCGCACTGTAATCGGCTGAATTAATCCGTTTGACAAAATTGATTTTTTTAATTCCTCAAGCGCTTCGGGTTCAAAATAAACGCGGGGCTGAAATGGATTAGGTTTAATATTTTCGACATGAATTTTGGCGAGAATATCATTCGCCTGCCCATCATCTTTAATAAGATTGGAATAATCAGCCGATTCTTCCTCACTAGTTTTTGAATGCTGCTGATTAATTAGCGCATCCAATCCTCTTCCCAAACTTGTTTTTAATTTACTCATACTTAGTTTTGTTTTTCAATGGGCGTATTACGCTGAATTAATTCAGAGGCAAGCGACATATAATTTTTTGAGCCTGATGAGATTGCGTCATATAAAATTACCGGCTTACCGTAACTTGGCGATTCTGAAATTCTAACATTTCTATGTATTATAGTCTCAAAAACTTTATCGCCGAAATATTTTTTAACTTCTTCTGTAACTTGATGCGAAAGACGCAGACGAGTATCAAACATTGTTAAAAGCACGCCTTCAATCGTTAAATTTTTATTGAAACGCTGCTTAACAATGTTTACTGTATTTAATAATTGTCCCAAACCTTCTAATGCAAAATATTCACACTGCACAGGAATTAATACGGAATCGGATGCGGTGAGAGCGTTAAGTGTAAGCAACCCTAAAGAAGGCGGACAATCGATTAAAATAAATTCATATTTATCTTTAAAATTTTCAAGGGCTTTTCTCAGTAAGCCTTCCCGATGATCAATATCAACCATTTCAATTTCAGCGCCCACCAAATTAATATTAGACGGCAGAATATCCAGGTGTGGCATAAATGAATTTATTACAACTTCGCTAATATCTTCTGTTCCGATTAGAACTTCATACACAGAGGGCGTTTGGTTATGAATGCTTAAACCTGAAGATGAATTTGCCTGCGGATCGATATCAATTAATAAAGTCTTTTTTTCCGCTGCAGCTAAGGATGAAGAAAGATTAATTGAAGTTGTGGTTTTTCCAACGCCTCCCTTTTGATTAGCTATGGCAATAACTTTTGTCATTAAGTTGAGATTTTTTTTATTGATGAAAATAATACAATGAAGTTCTAAAATACACTTAAATTCAGTTTGATAAAAATAGCTTTTAAAAAATTATTTTCACAAAAAAATAGCTTCATATAAAATTATATTGTTTTGAAAAAATAATTCCACCTTTTTTAATTAAAGTTTTATTTCTTCGCCATATTTTAAAACTTTAACTTTAATTCCCTTTTTTTCTGCTTTCATTTTAAATTCTTCCGGGTCGGCTTTTATTACAGGAAAAGTATTATAGTGCATCGGAATTGCAATTTTGGGATTAACAAATTCTGCCGCTATTACAGCATCGTCAATTCCCATCGTAAAATTATCGCCGATTGGCAGAAGCATATAATCAATCTTATTCATTTCGCCAATTAATTTCATATCATAAAATAATCCCGTGTCCCCGGTGTGATAAATTTTTATCCCTTCAATAGTTAAAATTATTCCAGCCGGTTCGCCGCCGTATTTTTTATCGGGAGTTTGTGAACCGTGATGGGCAATTGTAAATTTAACTTTTCCGAATTCAAATTCGTGTTCGCCGCCGATGTGCATATTGTGCGCTTCAAATCCTTTCTCTTTACAATAATTAGCAAGCTCATTCACACAGAGAAAAAGCGGTTTGGAGCGCTCTGCTATTTTTAATGCGTCTCCCAAATGATCACCGTGAGCGTGAGACAAAATTATATAATCAGCGTCAACGTCTTTTGATTTTACAGGCGAAGTCGGATTGTCATCTAAAAAAGGATCTATTAAAATTGTTATGCCATTAGTTTTTATTTGAAAGGCTGAATGTGAGAAATATTTTAGTTCCATTTTACGCACCTAAAATTTATAACGAAATTTATATTCAAATTTTTTGATTTGAATATCTTTATTTTAATTAAATTTAATTTTATGGAATTCAAAATCAATTTTATTTATATAAAGTTTTATTAATATAAGTTCTTTGTGATATCACTTACGAAAATAGAACTTTTAAAAAACCTTTTATAGTTTCGTAGTTTTTCATTTTACTTTTTTCTTCCCCATAAATTGTGGGAATATCAACAAACCCAATTTTATAATTCTTCTTAGCGGCACTTACCAAAATTTCGCTTTCAGCTTCAAAGCCGTTTGACCGCGGTAAAATATCTTTCAAAATAGAAGTCCGGTATGCTCTAAAACCGCATTGACTATCAATTATTTTTTGATGAGTTTTTATTGAAAGTAATGATGAAGTTATTTTGTTGCTTAAAATTCTATGCGCCGGCATAGCAGATAAATTGTTTAGCCGATTACCAATTACTATTTCAAAGTTAGATATCATTTTAATTAATTCAGAAATTAATTTCGGATCGTGCTGTAAGTCGGCGTCAAGCGTAACGGTTACATCTGAATTAATTTCAGTCGATCTTTTAAATCCAAGAGTTAATGCATGACCTTTGCCATAATTTTTATCTGAAGTAATTAAAATTATTTTATTGGAAGAAGGAATTTGATTTATAGAATTGTCAGTTGAACCGTCGTTGACCGCAATAACAACATCAACGTAAGATAAAGTTTCCGTTATAATTTTATTTAGATTTTTACTTTCATTATAAAAAGGAATAACTGCTGAAATATTATTTATCTTTTTTAATTTGTTCAATAATAGCTTTCCAGCCCTTAATTGCCGGCGGTTTAAATGATTCGGTTAATTTTTTCTTTAACGCATCTTTAGACAAACCTCTTGTCAAAACCCCATCTTCGGCAATAGAAATTCCCCCTGTTTCTTCGGAAACAATAACGCTTACCACGTCAGCTTGCTCTGAAATTCCCAACCCTGCGCGGTGCCTCATTCCCAGCGACTCGCCATTAATAGAAGTTGTAGCGCTTAATGGAAGCGTGCATCTTGCCGCTTCGATAACATCATTTTTAATTACCACTGCGCCGTCATGCAAAGCGGCGCGCGGGAAAAATATTGCGCGCAAAAGGTCTTTACTTAAACGAGCATTTATTTGTTCGCCGGTTTCAGTAAATCCGCGTATGCCGGTTGATTTAATTAATATCATTAATGCGCCGTGCTGATGCTGCGAAAGTTCAAATGCCGCTTCGGTAACAATCTCAGCCTCCTGGGGAGAATTTGATTTTACAAAAAGAGTGAAGAATCTGTTGCGCGCCACAATTACAAGCAGTCTTCTAATTTCAGGTTGAAATAAAATTACAAATGCTATTACCCAAATATCGGTTACTAATTTTAACAGCCAGCTTAACGCCCTTAGATTTGCCGCTTGCGCAATAAATGATAAAATTAAAATTATCATTAACCCTAAAAATATCTGCGCGGCGATTGTTCCCCTTAAAAGAATGTACAAGCGATAAACGATATACGTAACAATTACAATATCCAGCACGTCAATAAAGGATACGGTTAGAAAGCCAATTTTAAAAAGATCGAACATTTATTTTTAATTTAATTGATTGAATAATTTACAAACTTGAACAGCGTTTTTAACATTGTGCGTTCTAATTATGCCCGCGCCATTTTTTATTGCAAGTCCTTCCAACACCGCGGAAGCAGTGTCTCTTTTTTCAATATCTAAATCTAAAGTTTTTCCTATAAAAGATTTTCTAGACAGCCCAATTAAAATAGGATAATTTAATTCTTTAAACTCGCTTAAATTTTTTATTAATTCAAAATTATCCTGAATTCTTTTTCCGAATCCAATTCCGGGATCGATTATAATTTTTGAGTTGCCAGCCTCTTTTGCTTTTACGATTTGCAACTTTAAAAAATTATAAACTTCATTTACAACGTCGTCATAAGATGGATTTTGCTGCATAGTTTTTGGCGTGCCCTTGATATGCATTATTACAACAGCGGCATCATATTTTGAAATAACTTTTGACATATTTGAATCAAAAGTCAATCCGCTAATATCATTAATAATTTGCGCGCCGTTTTTTAGCGCCTCTTCCGCAACAATACTTTTTGTAGTATCCACTGATATTATTGCTTCTGGTTTTTTATCAAGTATTACTTTTATAACTGGAATAACACGGTTAATTTCTTCATCGACAGTTACAAAATCTGAACCCGGCTTAGTGGATTCTCCGCCTATATCAACAATATCCGCGCCTTCGTCAATCATTTTAAATGCATGATTTACGGCGTCATTTAAATTAAAATATAATCCACCATCCGAAAATGAATCGGGAGTAATGTTTAGAATTCCCATTACGCAAGGATTTCTAAAATCAAAAATGCGGTTGCCGATTTTATATTTTAGATGTTGTTCTTTCAAAATAAATATTTAGTAGATTTTATTTTTTGGGAAATTATTTACAAAGATAAAACTTTAAGGTGAGAATTTTTAATTTGTTTTGACTATTAGTTCCATTAAGTTTTTCGGATTAGAAAGTATTTTAAAACCAAATTGTTCGTACAAACTATGGGCATCTGTAGTAGCCAATCTCCATCTTTCAATTCCTTTTAATGCAGGATGTTCTAAAATATTTTTCATTAATAATTTTGCGAAACCATTTCCCCGATGTTCTTCAATTATAAATACATCCATTATCCAGGCAAAGACGGCATAATCCGTTACTACTCGCGCAAAGCCTACTTGTTTATTATTTGTGTAAACTCCAAAGCATAAAGAATGTTCAATAGTTTTTTTTACCGTTTCAATGCTTCTTCCATTTGCCCAATAAGATTTTTTATTTAGAAAATTAAAAATCAAATTAATATCAAGTTTTGATTTATCGGTCGAGATGTAAAATTTATTTTCCATAAAAATTGTTTTTAAAATGACGCTTGAATTTAAAAATAAAAACTAACTATTCAAGACGAGGGCTAATATTCATTCAAACTAAATTTGTGTTGAGATTTGGCTAAATAAATAAAATGAATGATTAATTTTACTTACCGTATATTAGCGCCTTAATTTAATTTGAAAATATTTGTTATGTCTGAAAATATTGCGCCTGTAATTTTAACTGCATTAGAATTAGAAATTCATTTTGGTGATCAGATAATTCTTGATAAAGCATCGCTAAGCGTACATGAGGGCGATCGGATAGGATTAGTGGGAAGAAACGGATCCGGCAAATCTACTTTTTTAAAAATTATTTCAGGATTAATTTTACCGGACTCAGGCGAAGTGGCAAAGAAAAAAGATCTGATGATTAGTTTTCTTCCACAAGAATTTACTCTGCAAGAATCTGAAAATGTATACAAAAATATTTTATCAGGCGCACAAGCTGAACTGAATTTAATTCAGGAATATGAACAAACGCATTACGAATCTCCGAGAAAACATCAACTTGAAGAATTGATTCTGCGATTGGATTCTTGGAATCTTGAAAAAAGAATTAATATTCTAATTCAATCTTTAAATGCTCCTGAATCTGAAAGAATAGTTTCAACTTTATCGGGCGGAGAAAAAAGACGCGTTGCAATTTGTCGCGCTCTAATTTCCAATCCTGATTTATTAATTCTTGATGAACCAACTAATCATCTCGATACAAAATCAATTGAATGGCTTGAAGATTTTCTTTCAGGCTATAAAGGAACTTGCATCTTTGTTACACATGACCGTTATTTTTTGGATCGAATTGCAAATAGAATTGTTGAACTTTCCTCCGGCGCTTTCTATTCTCATCAAGGAAATTACACAGAATATTTAATTAACAAATCTGAGCGACTAGCTATTGCTGAAGTCGAAGAGAAGAAAAGACAAATGTTTTTAAAGCGTGAATTAGAATGGGTAAGACGCGGACCAAGGGCGCGCAGAACAAAAGCAAAAAGTCGGCTGGATAATTATTATGAAGTTGCATCGCAGGCAAATGATGAAGTAGAACTTGATGTTGATTTGATTATTCCCCCTGCGGAAAGATTGGGGAAAAAAGTTGTTGAGATTAAAGATTTAGGAATTAATCTCGGCGGAAAGATTTTGTTCAATAATTTTAGTTTTAATTTCGAAGCCGGAAAAAACATTGGTATTGTTGGACAAAATGGATCAGGCAAAACAACGCTATTAAAAACTATACTTGGAGAAATATCTCCTTCAAAAGGGACAATTGAAATTGGTGAAACAACAAAATTCAATTATGTTGATCAGTCGAGACTATTTTTGAATGATGATGATTCTGTTATGAAGGCTATAGGCGAAGGAAACGAAACGGTAATGTTTGGCAAACAGCAGTTAAGCGTTTGGACTTACCTAAGACGTTTTCTTTTTTCGGATGACAGAATAAATACACAAGTGGGAAAACTTTCCGGCGGCGAAAAAAGCCGATTAACACTTGCAAAAATTTTATGCGCCGGCGGAAATTTTTTAATGCTGGATGAACCGACAAATGACCTCGACCTCCCTACTCTGCGCATGCTTGAAGAAGCTCTTTTATCTTTTGCAGGTTGCGTTATTGTTGTTAGTCACGATAGATATTTTTTGAATCGAGTTTGCGGCGGCATATTAGCGTTCGAAGGCAAAGAAGAAATTTATTACAGCGAAGGCGATTATGATTATTATATACAAAAGAGAAATTTGAGAATTCAAGAAGAAGAAAAATCCAAACCATTACAGAAAAAAGAAACGGACACTTCTTCGAGCAAAACAAAATCCAGTCAGCCTAAAAAGATGAGCTACAAAGATAAACTGGAGCTTGAAACAATTGAAGAAAAAATAATTGCAGCAGAATCAGAAGTTGAAAGAATTGAAAAAATATTTACCTCTCGAGACTTTTATGAAAAATATGCAAGCGCAAACAAATGAGCTAAACAAGCAACTGGAAGACAGCAAAAGAAAAAGTTAAAAAGATTTTTGAAAGATGGGAGGAATTGGAGAGAACTAAAAATGAACTTGAATAGATGAAAATATCATTTCGTTATTTGTCCCATTAGGGACAAAATATTTATAGAATCAATAGGCACCATTCGACAAAAAGTCCCATCGGGACGACATAAATTAATTTTATTTAACATCGATCAAAATATATTTTTCATCAAATGATAAATTATATTTTGTCAGCATGTTCGTATATTCCTTTTGAAATGTCTGTTTTTTATGATGCTCTTCCTGATTAATTATGTATTTCACAACTTTGTCAATCTGTGAATGTGAAAAAGAAAAGGCACCGTAGCCAGCCTGCCAATTAAATTTCCCGGGTACTAATTTCTTTCTATTTATCCATTTTGAGGAGTCTCCTTTTATATCTTGCAATAATTCCGGAATTAATTGATGTGGTTTATATCCAATTGCGATATGTAGATGATTAGGCATCCCACTTATGGCAATTAATTTATGATTATTATTTTGAACTATCCCGGTTATATATTTATATAGCTCGGTCTGCCATTCAGGATGTATGAGTGAAATTCTATTTTGAACAGCAAAAACCAGATGCAGATAAATTTGAGTGAATGTATTAGCCATTAGTCATTCTATGTTGTCCCTATGGGACAAATCGTGTTGGTTTTATAATAATTCTATAAATATTTCGTCCCAATGGGACTTAAAAATTCAAATGTTCTTAAGATATTAAATCCTTTTTATTTAAATAAATTAAATCATCTAAATGTAAAATGCGAGAATTCTTTTTTCAACACTAGCTATAAAATTTATACTTCCCATTTTTTCTTTTTGCTTCCTTTATAACTATCAATTTGCAAAAGCACGCCTTCTAATTTTCCATTATCGAGATGAATTCTTCTTGAAGTTTTTAAGCCAATTGATTTTCGTAGTGAAGGCTCGCCGGTATAAATAAAAGCTGTTGTGCCGTTGCAATTTGTTTTAAGATAATCGCCCAATTCTTTGTAAAGAGTTTGAACCTCCTCCAACTTTCCCAGCCTCATTCCATAAGGCGGATTTACAATTATAGTTCCATCTTCAAAACTTTTTACTCTTTGAAATGGTTTACATGAAAGCTCAACCGAATCGGAATAAGGAAGACGGGATAAATTACTTTTCGCAACTTCTATTGCATTGGGAGATTTATCACTTCCTTTAATAATATTTTTCGGCAGCGGACGAATTTTACTGTCGTATTCATTCATAACTTTTTTCCATTCTTCCTGGTCAAATTCCGGCATATTAAAAAATCCAAATTTCTTACGTAGATATTGTGCCGGGATTCTACAGTAATGCATTAACGCTTCACAAATTATTGTCCCCGAACCGCACATCGGATCCCATAATGGATTTTCTCCATCCCACTTGCTAATATTTATAATTGCGGCTGCGAGAGTTTCCTGCATAGGCGCTTCTCCGGCAAGAAGCCTGTATCCCTCTTTTGTGCAGCGATTCACCGGATGTATCAAGACTAATTATAGCAGTGTCTTTATTGATATGAAGATTTAGACGCACATCAGGATTTACAACTTCAACGTTGGGACGCTTGCCATATTTCTCTCTAAAATAATCTACGATCCCATCCTTTAAACATTGTGATGCATACAATGAATTAGTGATTTGGCTTTTGGAAACGGAGGCGCTAATTGAAAATGTTTTTTCAAGTGAACAAAAATCTTCCCAATTAATTTTCTTCGCTCTTTTAATTAGAGTGTTTGTATTATGACATGGAAAAATTACTAAAGGAGCAAGTACACGAGACAAAAGACGTGAAACGTAATTAATTTTATAAATTGTTGGAATATCAGATTTGAAATAAACTCCCTTATAATCAATTTTAGTTTCAGCGGCGCCGAGTTCAATTAATTCTTGTTCACAAAGTTCTTCCATCTTTCCGGTGCATTGAGCAAAAAATCCTTGGGTTTGGTATTCGTACATTTAGAAAAGTAGTTTCAGATTATTCATAAAATAATTTAATTATTTGCAAGCTTTTTTATATCCTACGTTCTCCAAAACATTTTTATCATAACCTTTATTCACAGAGTTTATCATTGCTAAACCTATTTCTTTTAATGAGCAGATATATTTTGGAAATAATAGTTTTACAATTGGAAAAAGAAATGATAAATATTTATAAAAACTCAAAGTATTTCTAAGTCCTTTTGTAGGGATAATTATACCGGGACGAAAAGCAAAAGCTTGCCTGAAACCTAATTTCAATATATAATTTTCAGTTCTGCCTTTAACTCTTGCCCACATGCTTCTTCCCTTTTCAGTGCTGTCAGTTCCCGCACCGGAAATATAACAGAAGGTTATATCAGTATTGAGTTTCACAAGTAAATCGGCTAGTGCTTTTGTGATGTCAAAAGTGATCTTTGTGTATTCATCTTCTTTCTTGCCGACGGATGTTGTGCCAAGACAAAAGAAACAAGCGTTGTAGCCAATCAAATCATGTTTTAATCTCAGAGAAATCAGTAAAATTATTATGAATTATTTCTCTTAATTTTGGATGTTGAAAGCCGCTCTTTCTTCTATTTATAATAAGGACTTCTTCCACCGCGGGATGATGGAGGCATTCATGCATAACGCCTTCGCCAACCATTCCGGTTGTGCCGGTTATAATTGCTTTTATTTTCATTTACAATTTACGTTTAGTTCAAAAAGGTCTTTTCCAATATTAGGTAAAATGCATTTGAAATCAACTCTATATTGAAACAAAAATAATTCAACACATTTTAATTAGCGATACTTATAGATTTCTTTTAGATATCTATTAATCTTTTTTGACAATTCCTTCTTTGCCAATTTTGCAGAAATACTTTGTCTCTGTTCGAGATATAACTGTTCTTTTTGAAGTTTTTGATAACTTTTATATCTTTCAATAGATAATGAACCGTCATTTAGTGCTTCTAAAATTGCACAGCCAATTTCAATAGAATGAGAACAATTAGTAAACTTGCATTTTGTCGTTAAAGATTCAATATCATTGAATGTTGAATCTAATCCTTCTGATACATTCCATAATTGAAACTCACGCATGCCCGGCGTATCAATTAAGATTCCACCTTCAGGTAGAACAATTAATTCTCTTTTAGTTGTAGTATGTTTTCCCTTAAATACACTGGAACTAATTTCCTGAGTTTTTATGAAATCATTTCCCAGCAGAGATATTTATTATCGTTGATTTACCAACGCCCGACGAACCAGTAAATACAGCGGTGATTCCTTCACCTAAATATTTTTTTATTTCACTAACTCCTTTATTTGTCTGTGCACTCATTAATAAAATTGGGATATCAATGCCACGATTTTTTAATTGATTTATTTTCTCTTCAGGATTTTCAATAAGATCTGTTTTATTTAAAATGATAACAGATTTAGCACCGCTTTCATTTACCGCAGTTAAATACCTATCGAGCCTATTCGGATTAAAATTATTATCCAGGCTTTGGACAATAAATACGATATCAACATTTGCCGCAATAATTTGTTCGTCGTTATTTTTATTCGCAGTTTTTCTTGATAATTTTGTTTTCCTTTGCAATACATCATGAATAATTAATTTGTTTTCCTCTTCATATAAGATTCCCACAACCCAATCACCTGTTTTAGGTAGGTTAGAATTTGAGCTTGAGGTAAACAATAATTTACCATTAACTTCTCCAGTAATCTCCCCACTTTCGCTATAAAGTAAATATCTATGCTTGTTTTCAACGACTATTCTTGCTGGAATGAAACTAGTATTTTTATAATTATTAAATTGATTTTCAAAAAACGTATTCCATCCTAATGAAATTAATTTTTCCAATTTAAATTTCTCCTTAAAATTTAAAATATTATTAGTGCTCTTTAAATCAGAGCTTAGAAAGACAATGGCAAAGCGCAGCCTTTTTAGGCAATATCAGCAATGCCAATTATTAGGATAGAATTTTCGAAATGTTGTAATTTGGTTTTAATAAGTCTTCAATAAATTGTTGATAGAAACATAAATGAATTTTTTCTTCTAATCAAATACTTTTAATAACTTTCTTTTCCTACTTTTTTATGCAGTTGTTTTCTTATAAGCAATCTTTCCAGAAAGTATTGTCATTTCAACATCATAATTTTCATTCAGCACAACAATATCGGCGTCTTTTCCGCTGGCAAGTATTCCTTTTTTGTGATCAAGATTTATAACCTTGGCGCCATTTAATGATGCCATTCGTAAAGCTTCGGTTACTTTTGCGTTAGCGGTTTCAATCATATTTTTAATTGCCACATTTAATGTAAGAGTGCTGCCTGCAAGCGTTCCATCTTCCAAAAATGCTTTCTTAGCTTTCATAAAAACTTTTTGATCTGCAAACTCATATTCGCCTTCGTGCATTCCCCCCGCTCTTATTGAATCTGAAACTAAAATAATTCCGCTTGCGCCTTTTAATTTTAAAAGCAATTCCATCACGGCGGGATGCACGTGAAGCGTATCGGCAATTAATTCAATTTTTAATTCGTTGCGTAAAAGAGCGCCGAGTATTACTCCGGGAGTTCGATGATGAAATGGTCTCATAGCATTAAAAATATGTGTGACATGCGCGGCGCCGTTATCAATCGCCAATTCAATTTCGTCATAGTTTGCCATTGAATGTCCAATTGATAAAACAACGCCCTGGCTGGAAGCTTCTCTCATTACCTCAATTGATCCCGGCAGTTCGGGGGCTATGGTCATAATTTTTATTTGACCCCTGGAAGCATCCCACATTTTTTTCCACGACTCAACTGTGGGCTGCCATAAATAGCTTTCGTTCATTGCGCCTTTAAGTTCCTTATTCAAATAAGGACCTTCCATGTGAATGCCTTTAATGTTAGAGTTCGGATTATTTTGTATATAATCCGCAACTCTTTTTAAATCGCTTAAAAGATGTTCTTCGGGTTTGGCAAATAAAGACGCAAGCACGGTGGTTGAACCGTTCTCTAAAAAATATTGACTAACTTTTTCAATGCTGCTATCATTCTCATCAGCAAAGCCAAAACCGCCGCCGCCGTGAACAAGTAAATCAACAAAGCCGGGAGCTATAATTTTTCCGCTAACATCTATAGCTTCACAATCATCGGGAAGCGTAACATCGTGAGCCTTTCCTATTCTGTAAATTTTATTGTTATCAATTAAAACTGTCCCATTCTTTATTAATCGAAAAGGAGTAACAAGGTCACCGCCAACTAATGCTAATTTCATTTTTTCTCCAATATGATTATTCAATTTTAATAACGATTTTTAATTTTATTTTTTCTTTGATTTTCAGATTTGTATTTGAAATGATTTTCGAACAATGTTAAAACAGAACGATAACTATTTGCCAATTAAATTCTTTAATTCTAAAGCCGCAGCTGTTATATTTTCTGATTTAAAGATTGCCGAACCGGAAACAAAGACATCACAGCCTGCATCCTGCGCCGATTTTATGGTGTGCTTATCAATGCCGCCGTCAATTTCAATTAAAAAATTTGCATTCATTTCATCTCTAAGCTTCACTAATTCTTTAACTCTTCTTAAGGAATTAGAAATAAATTTTTGTCCGCCAAACCCTGGATTAACAGACATAATTAATACCATATCAATATATTCTGCAACATCTCTTAAAAAATTAATTGGGGTGGAAGGATTTAACGAAACGCCTGCTTTAACTTTTAGCTTTTTTAAATGTTCTATTACTCTGTTAAGATGAATAACCGCTTCTTGATGAACCGTAATTGAAGATGCGCCGGCTTTTGCAAATTGATCAATATATTTTTCGGGGCGCTCAATCATTAAATGAACGTCCAAAGGAAGTTTAGTAGAACGACGCGCGGCTTCAACGATAATTGGACCGAATGTAATATTGGGAACAAAATGTCCATCCATAATATCGCAATGAATCCAGTCTGCTCCGCCGAGTTCAACTAATCTAATTTGCTGTGAAAGATTAGTTAAGTCCGCCGCTAAAATTGAAGGCGCTAAAATTCCCATTTACTGCTCTAAAATTTCTTCTTGATTTTCGGCTGATTTAGTAACGAATAAATCTATAGTTGTTCCCATATTAACTCTATTTCCTTTGCTTGGGTATTGATCTAAAATTGTATTGGGCAATAAAGAAAATGACCGCTGATAATTTATCTTCCCAACTTTCAAAGTACTATCGGCTAAAATTCTTTCCGCTTCTGTTACCGATTTTCCTATGAGATCCGGGACTAAAATTTCTCCCGTACTACCTTCGCCCATGCTTACGGTGACGCCGACGAATGCTCCTTTTTTAAGCGAAGTACCTTCGGCGAACTCCTGATCAAATATCATATTTTTAGGATTGTTCGATTCAGTTTCTTCAACATTCCCAAGTTTCAATCCGATTCTTTCCAGAGTAAATTTTGCTTCGCGAATTGATTTCCCTTTTAAAATTGGAACGATTACAGTTGGTTCGCCGCCGCTTATAAAGAGATAAATATTCCTATCTTCTTTTACAATTTTACCGCTGTTGGGTTTCTGTAAAAAAATTGTACCTTTAGGATATTTTTGATCAAACGTTGTATCAGAAATTACCGGCTGAAGCTGTGATTTATTAAGAATAGAAAAAGCTTCGACTTCATTTAATCCAACTACATTAGGCACTTTAGTTTCGGGTTTGCTTACGTACCACGGCATAATTATATAATTTAAAACTAACAGGAATACCGCAAGTCCTAAAAATATTATTAATGCCGAGGTTATAAATTTATTTTGAAGGATGTTTTTCATATCGCCAAATATATGTAATGACTTTTTCTTATACAAGAAATCATTGAATGCTGTAATGCTCGTTTCGTTTTGTACGCAGATAAATAATCTCAGCTATAATTGTTTAATTGTCTAATTGTTAAACAGCATTTATATAAAAATTTAGCATTCAATTTTTATTATGAAAAATTGCATAAATAATTTATATTTGAAACCATCTATACACTAAATCAGAAAAAACATAATTGCTTACATTCTTAATTTCACTTCAACCTTTTCCGCAAAAAATAATTTTTTATTTACTACATCATAAAACTTATTAAAAGAGGTTCTAATGTTTAAACAGCACCCCAAAGGTTTATATATTTTATTCTTTACTGAAATGTGGGAACGTTTCAGTTATTATGGAATGAGAGCCATACTTTCTCTTTACATGATCAATGCTCTTTTATATGATAAAGCTTTCACGTCCTCTATTTACGGCTACTATACGGGTTTAGTTTATCTCACTCCCCTTCTCGGCGGCTATATTGCAGATAGATATTGGGGAAACAGACGTTCAATTGTGGTGGGCGCTATTTTAATGGCGGTGGGACAATTTGCATTATCATTTAGCGGATTTTTATACACGCCGCCGGTTGATCCAAGCCTAACTTATTCGGCATTTTCATTTAATACCCAACAAATATTTTTTGTTATTGGATTATTCTTTTTGATAATTGGCAATGGATTTTTCAAACCAAATATTTCAACAATGGTTGGTTCGCTCTATCCCGCAGAGGCAATAAGATTAAGAGATTCAGCATTTACAATTTTTTATATGGGAATAAATCTCGGAGCTTTGTTTTCACCATTGGTTGCGGGGGGATTAGGCGATACAGGCAATCCCGCAGATTTTAAATATGGATTTTTATCCGCAGGAATTGGAATGATTATCGGTTTAATAACATTCTTACTGGGAAAAGATAAACATCTTGTTACGCCGGAAGGCGCGCCTGTGGGACTTGTGCCTGCCAAAAGAGACAAAACAGATTTATCCAATGCAAGCAATCAACCCCTTTCAAAAATAGATAAACAAAGAATAGCCGTAATTTTTATACTGGCATTTTTTGTAATTTTCTTTTGGGCGGCTTTTGAACAAGCCGGCGTTTCTTTAACCTTCTTTGCTGAAGAACAAACTAACCGGGTAGTTGATTGGCTGGGCAATTATGTAATTCCTGCAAGTTTTTTTCAAAGTGTAAACCCGCTTGCAATTATTGTTTTCGCTCCTATCTTTGCATGGATTTGGACTAAGCTCGGCGATAAGGGCAAAGAACCTTCCACCCCCCTAAAAATGGCTTTGGGATTATTTTTACTTTCCATCGGTTTTGTGATTTTAGTCGTCGGAGCAAACAGAGCAGACACCGGAATTAAAGTAAGTCCAATGTGGCTCGTAGGCGCTTATACGTTGCATACATTTGGCGAGCTTTGTTTATCGCCCATAGGTTTATCGATGGTTACTAAATTGGCGCCGGTTAAATTTGCTTCGCTGCTTATGGGCGTTTGGTTTTTGGCAAACGCTGCGGCAAACTGGCTGGCGGGGATGTTAAGCACACTTTATCCCGAGCCAGGCAAAGTAACTTCTCTGCTCGGATTTACAATAAGCGGACTTGGAGACTTCTTTACAATATTTGTTATCATGTCGGCGATTGCATCATTAATTTTATTTGCTATTCATAAAATTCTTATTAAAATGATGCACGGAGTTCATTAGTATATTTAATATAAATTTTCTATCCCCCGCCATTTCAAAAAAGACGGGGGATTTTTATTTTAAACCTTATGTATAAAAATTATTTTTTCTTAAATAGAATAATCATTGATGCGAATAATCAATTAGTCGGATATTCAATCGAAAACATTTTTTCACAGGAAAAAGGAAAAATTATTTTCGAGTTAAAAAACAAAAGCGATTTTAAATTTTTAGAAATATGCGTGAACCCGGGAACTCCTTATTTTACTTTAAAGCAAAACTTCCATCGTGCAAAAAAAAATACAATAGATTTCTTTCAAAAATATTTACCCGCCGAAATATTACAATTTGAAATTTGCGATAGAGATAGAATCATAAAAATAAAAACCGCGAAATGTGAATTTTATTTTGCAGTCAGAGGAAAGAACACTAATCTTTTTGCATTTAAAGAGGACAAGCTTGCCGAGAGTTTTAAAAATATTGTAGATGATTCAGTTGGAGACATTGCGGAAGAATTTCATTCAAATAATTTTACAAATCATTTTAATGATATAAAAATTGAGATTGATAGGGAAAAAGATTTTCAATCTCAAATAAAATACAATTACCCTTTTGTTGGGAAAGAAATTTTGAATGAGCTAAAGTTCAGATCATTATTAAGTGAAAATAATTTGATTTTTAAAAGTAATCTTGAAAAAATAATTTTAGAAATCATAACCGCTAAGCCCGCTGTATTTATTGATGAAATCCAAAATGAAGAAAAACTTGCATTTGAAAATTTTAACGGGATTAATTTCACAAAAAAAGAAATTTTTGATGATACATTTAAAGCTCTGAATTACTATTTGTCAAAAGAATATTTTTTTAATTTTTTAAATGATTCAAAAAAGAAAATAGAAAAACATATATCACGCGAACTCGAAAAATTATCATCAAAATTAAATAATATTAAAGGTAGAATCGAACAAGGCAGCAAAGAAGAAGAATATAAAAAAATTGGTAATTTACTTTTAATTAATCTCCACCAAATAAAAAATGGAATGAATGAAATAATTGTTGATGATATTTATGAAAATAATATTCCCTTAAAAATTAAATTAGATGAAAAATTTTCCGCAAAAAGAAACGCTGATATTTATTTTGATACATCTAAAAATCAAAAAATTTCGTTTGAAAAATCTAAGCAGCTTTTTGAAAGCTTAGCTTTGAAGTTTAATGAATTAAAAAAAATTGAAAATAAATTTTTAGCGAGCGACGATTTAGATAATTATAAGGGCATTATGAAAGAACTTAAAATAAAAGACTATGAAAGGTCCACTTCAAAAGATGATATTCAAAGCAAATTCAAAAAATATTTAATCGAAAATAAATATTATGTTTTTGTTGGCAAAGATAGTCGGAACAATGATTTGCTTACTTCAAAATTTGCCAAACAAAATGATTATTGGTTCCACGCCAGAAGCGTTCCCGGCTCGCATGTTGTGCTTCGAGTTGATAATAACAAAGAAGCTGTTCCAAAAAATATTTTAAAGAAAACTGCTTCGTTAGCGGCTTATCACAGCAAAGCCAAAACAGCGGGAATGGTTCCGGTTTCATTTTCTCTTAAAAAATACGTGGTAAAGAAAAAAGGAATGGAAGCAGGAAAAGTAGCTTTGTTAAGAGAAGATGTGCTAATTGTTAAACCTGAAATTCCGATTGGTTGTGAGTATATTTCAAATGAATAATTTTATAAAAATTAATCAAGGAGAAATGCTATGAGATTAATTATTGAACCTGATTATAAAATAGTTTCCAAATGGGCGGCAAATTATGTTGCCAACGCCATCAACGAATATAAGCCGTCGCCCAAAAACAAATTTGTTCTCGGCTTGCCTACCGGCTCCTCCCCTATCGGTATGTATAAAGAATTAATTAAGTTAAATAAAAAAGGAAAAGTATCTTTTAAAAATGTTATGACTTTTAATATGGATGAGTACGTTGGCTTGCCTGAAGATCATCCGGAAAGTTATCATTCATTTATGTTTAATAATTTTTTTAAATATGTAGATATCGACAAAAAAAATATTAACATCTTAAATGGCAATGCAAAGGATTTGGAAAAAGAGTGCGATAATTATGAAAGAAAAATTAGAGAAGCCGGAGGCATAAATTTATTTGTCGGCGGCATTGGTCCTGATGGACATATCGCTTTTAACGAACCCGCTTCATCGCTTGCCTCCTTAACGCGCGTAAAAACTTTAACCATGGATACAATAATTGCAAACTCAAGATTTTTTGATAACGATATTAAAAAAGTTCCACGCACTGCTTTAACCGTAGGCGTAAAAACTGTGCTTGATGCTCATGAAGTTTTAATTATTATAAGCGGGCATAATAAAGCGCGAGCATTAGCTAAAGTGGTAGAAGAAGGATTAAATCACATGTGGACTGTAAGCGCATTGCAAATACATCCCAAAGGAATTATTGTCTGTGACGACCCGGCGACTTATGAATTAAAGGTTGGAACAGTGAAGTATTTTAAGGATATAGAAGCTGAAAATTTGGATCCCGATACTTTGCTATAAAAAAACCGGCGAGGAAAAAGCGCCCTCCAGCAACATTTTACTGTACTGCTTCTTCCTGCCGGCACCACTGCTAAGTGGGAGGTATTCCTACTTAGCCAACTATTGTACCAATTATATTTTAAGTAAAAAACTTAAAATATAAATTTTTATTCATCTTGTTTTGAGAGTGAAATTTAAAAGTGAGACAAAGATTTTTATCATAAGTAAAAGATTTTATTTTTGAAGGAATTTTTGGTGAATATTTTACTTTGAAAATATTATTCGTATATGGTATATTTGATCATCAAAAATGATTTCGATAGGCGGGCTGGACAGAACATTTGACGTGGTTTATCTCATTTGTCCTGAAATCAAAAGCAATACCATTTATTTTATTGCACCCGTAGCTCAACTGGATAGAGCATTTGACTACGGATCAAAAGGTTTGGAGTTCGAATCTCCACGGGTGCACTAGCTTCCCCTTTCAATATTTACATCTTTATTACATTTTATGACTGAAAAAACTATTTGAATTATAAAATTCATTGTCATAAAATTCATTATTGTTAGATATATTTTGATGAATTTTTCGTCTAACTGATTCTTCATACATCCGCGAAACGTAACCTCCCGAATAATCTGGGAAATCTAAAATCTCTTCTTTCGCAAGTTTTGTTATAACAATTTTTTCTTTTTCATTATACACTGCAGCGCCAATAGGAAGTATAATTTTTTTGCCTAGATTGTCTTTTAAGTTATTATCTTCAATTTCAATAACTAAATATCTCATTTTGTTGCTACTACCGTCAAATAAAATATCGCGCACTTTTCCTATTTTTTCTCCGGTAGAATTTAAAACCGATTCATTTCTAACGTCAGGATTATTATTAAGAATATCATTTCGATTAGTTTCATTTAAACTTAAAATTTTATTTCTACTTTTATAGAAATTATTTTCATCATATAATTCATGTGAGTAAAATTTATCTGCCGAAACTTTTTCATCATCAGAAATTAAAGCTTGCCTAACTTTTGTCTCATAATTTCGAGTAACATTTTCACCTTTATATTTTGGAATTTTGAGCAGAGTAAGAGTTTCAATATAATCTACAAACACTTTGTTTTCTTTTTCATCCAAACGAGCGGCTCCAATTGGAATTAGCATATAATTATCTTCATCATCGCCCCTTACATCCGGGTTAAGTATAATATCTAAATAACGCACGCGCATTACTTTAAGATCAACTAATAATTCATTTACTGTTGCTATTGGTTTATTATCGGCGCTGTAAACTTTCCAGCCTCTTACATCTGAATCGTCGTCTGCAACTTCATAATCAGTTAGTTCCTTTAAGCGATATAAATTTTTATCTTCTTTCATCGTTTCTCCTTTGGCAAATTTATTTTTTTTAAAAGCAGTTATAAATTTTTTCTACTATAAAGTACTTCGTCCATTTCCCTCGACGCTGCTTTGAAATATTGTTTTATGATTTCTATTTGAAGGGATTTTTTTTGCCGAGTATTAATTTCTTCCGCTAATTTTTTCAGATTAGTATTATTTCTATTTAAACTTCCTTTAAGTTCTTCAATTAAATTTGAGGATTTAATGAAAATACTTTTAAGGATTTCAGATTTATTTTGCTCTGAAGAATCCGCCTGCAATTTATTGTTTAGATATAGCAGTGAATCAGTTTGATTCTGATACTCAAATTTTTTAGTTCTCGCAGTACTAGAAATATCTACTAATGAAATTACCAGTAAATTTGTTCCTTCGACAATATAATTGTCTTTATTTCTATTTGAAATTTCTGTGCTGTCATTAATAAAGTATTTAAATTCACTATTTTTTTGCATTGATATAGAATCGATATGGTTATTATAAACTTGGACCGTATCGCTTGATAGCGCAACTGATCGAAGCTCTAAATTGTTATTGTTATAATACCTCCAAATCAGCCATGCAACTAAAACAATAATTAAAATTAGTAATATCCATAGCCAAACGTTTTTTTTCTTTTTTTGAATTTTTATTTCAGCCATTTAATATTCCTTTAATTAATTTTTGGTTTGAATATTTAAATAAACAGAAAGTTAAAGTATAATTTGATGATTTATTTCACTTAGTAATACGCTGACAATTCAGGATTTAATAAAATTGAGGTTAGTCACATTTTTCTGCTTAAAACAATCAACGCACAATAAGATATTTCAATTCTTTTAAATTTGTTGCGATTCAAATTATTAATTAATAAAAAGGAGATTTTATGAACACGCTAAACACATTATCAGCAGGCACCATTACGGGCGATACTGTTAAGAATACAGCTGGAGAAGATTTAGGAAAAATCGAAGAAATAATGATCGATACCTCGTCCGGTAAAGTTGCTTACGCTGTGCTTTCTTTTGGAGGCTTTTTGGGAATGGGCGATAAATTCTTTGCAGTTCCCTGGAAATCCCTACAATTATCTAAAGACGAACATGCTTTTTATTTAGATGTTCCTAAAGACAAATTAGAAAAAGCGCCTGGATTTAATAAGGACAATTGGCCCTCATCTGCAGATCACCAATTTCTTTCAAACATTTATGATTATTATGGACATGAGAGATATTGGGAAACTAAGATGTAATTCTCTCTAATCTAAATATGACTTGAATGATAGACCTCCTTGGTTTTTAAAACTTTGGAGGTCTTTCATTTAAAGGGCTACTATTTTTAATCATCTAAAATAAAAATTAAAATTTGTGAAAAGATTTGTACATACCTATTTTTGAGCGAGTATAAATCTTAAATTTTTTATGCGCCCGTAGCTCAACTGGATAGAGCATTTGACTTCGGATCAAAGGGTTGAGGGTTCGAATCCTTCCGGGCGTACTCTTTTAGAAAATCCAAATCGCAAATTCCAAATAACAAATAAATTACAATTAACAAGCATCAAACTCTGCATTAGAATTTTTAATTTGATTATTGTTTGTTTTTTACTTTTTTAATTTTTGTTATATACCAAGTAGTTATTTTAAAGTCATGATATTCAACGAAGAAAATTATCGCTTTATGTATGCCGCTTTACAGGAAGCGGAAAAAGCTTTTGAGGAAGAAGAAATTCCAATTGGCGCCGTGGTAGTTTATCAAAATAAAATAATAGGCAAAGGCTACAATCAAGTTGAAAAATTAAATGACGCAACCGCCCACGCTGAAATGATAGCTTTAACAGCCGCCTCCAATTACATTAACAATTGGCGGCTAAATGACTGCGATATTTATGTAACGCTTGAGCCGTGTATAATGTGTACCGGAGCTTTATTATCATGCCGGATAAACAAATTATTTTTTGCGGCATACGATACTAAATTTGGCGCTTGCGGTTCAGTTTATAACATAGCAGAAGAGGGTAAAACAAATCATAAAATAAAAACTTTTTCAGGATTATTATCTGATGAAAGCACACAATTGCTAAAACTATTTTTTGATAAGATTAGAAAATATTAATTTACCTTTTCAGCTTTCAAAATATATTTACCCGCTTGATTAAAACTGTGAATAATAATAACTTGCTTACAAAAAATTGGAAAACTGATGCGTTTCATTTTGTTCGGCTCACCCGGGGTTGGTAAAGGCACTCAAGCTAAAATTTTATCTTCCAAACTTAACATTCCCCATATTTCAACTGGCGATATTTTGCGTCTTGCGGTAAAAAATAAAACTCCGCTTGGCGTTAAAGCAAAAAAAATAATTGACGCCGGCGAACTTGTTAATGACGAAATAATGCTGGAAATTATTAAAGATGCCATTACTCAACAAAGATGTAAAAATGGATTTATTTTAGATGGTTACCCCCGAACTATTCATCAAGCTCAGGAGTTTGACGTTTTGTTGAAAGAATTGAATATACCTGACTTGTATTTAATGATTTTGAAAGCCAACGAAGATGAAATAGTAAAAAGACTTACTAACCGAAGAGCCTGCAAAGTCTGCCACAATATTTTTAATTACAATGACATAAAAGATAAAAACGCTTGTCCAAACTGTGGAGCCGAAAACAGTTTTTATCAAAGGAATGACGATACAGAAGAAGTGATAAGAAAAAGGTTGGATATTTACGCTTCTGAAACGCGACCGGTTGTTAAATATTTTGAAGATAAAAATAAAGTAATTCGAATTAATGGTTTAGATACTGTTCCAAATGTTACTGAAAATATACTTATTGCTTTGAAAGAAAAAATGGGAAATAAGTTTACGCTCTCTGCTTGATTACCGCTTTATATGCTTTGCCATCCTGGATTTTATAAATTTTTGCTTGATACCGTTTTACGATATCGTAATTGTGAGTTGCAAATAAAATTGCAGTCCCGCGTGAGTTTATCTTTAAAAGAATTTCTAAAATTTCTTTAGATGTTTCTGGGTCTAAGTTTCCAGTCGGCTCATCAGCTAAAATTAATACCGGTTCATTAACTAACGCTCTCGCAATTGCCACACGCTGCTTTTCTCCGCCTGATAAATCATCAGGCATACCATTTTTTCTATGCGCCAAACCTACATCAGACAAAGCATTGTTAACGCGCTTCTTAATTTCTTTTGAAGGAACATTAATTACTTCAAGAACGAATGCCACATTATCAAAAATATTTCTATCACGCAGCAGCTTAAAATCCTGAAACACAATTCCTAATTTCCTTCTTAGCTCAGGTAACTCTTTCGGCTTAATTGTTTTTGAATTAAATCTATCAACCTCCACGCTGCCTTGAGCGGGAAAAACATTCATATAAATCATCTGCAATAAAGTGCTTTTGCCTGAGCCGCTTTTGCCAATTAAAAAACTAAACTCGCCTGCGTTTAATTCCAGATTTAAATTAGTAAACAAATTTTGATTTGGATAGCTGAAATCCACATTAACAATTGATAGCATATAATTTATTTCTTTTTAATTATGAATTGAACTCTATCCGAAGAACTGCCGCCGTCGTCAAAAGTAAAAGCATCGTAACAATTCACAACGAACATGCCGGCTTTATCAATTAAATTAAAGTAAGTCGCAAAAGGATAAATTTTTTGTTTGTGAATTTCAGTATAAACATTTCCGTTTTTATTAATCACAAAACTATTTTTATGCACTTTCGTTTCGTCGTCATATTCACTGCGCTGTTCAAATTTAACTTTTTGATAAACGCCTTTTCGGGCTGAATAACGTAAATGTTTGTAACTATTTTTTTCAAGACTAACATCAAAAGTAAAAATTCCTTCTTCGGTTAAATATGTATTAATATATTTAAAGAATTTTTTTAATTCTGATTCCGATAAAATATAATTAACGCTGTCGAAGGTAGAATAAATTAAATCAAATTTTATTTTAAATGGAATTTCAGTCATACTGCAGCAGACTTTGGTAATTTTTTTTTGATTTTTATGCTGAAGCATTTTTAATGATAAGTCAGTAACAATAAGATTAGGATACTTTTTTATAAAATATTTTGAAAAATTACAATTGCCCGCCGCTAACTCTAATACATTAGATCGCGAAGAAATAAATTTTTTAGAAATTTTATAAATGTAATTTGCCCAAAATTTATAATCGACGCTGCTCATCAAATAATCATAAATAGAAACAACCTCGCTATAATTTTTAGTTGGATTAATTTGTTCCATTTAAATTTCTGTTTTTAACTATTTTTTCAGCGTAAATAAAAGCTTGATATAGACTTGATTCATCAGCGCTATTTTTGCCGGCAATGTCAAATGCAGTTCCGTGATCAGGCGAAGTTCTAACTATGGGAAGACCAGCTGTGTAATTTACTCCCGAAGAAAAATTTAGCATTTTAAAAGGAATTAAAACTTGATCGTGATACATTCCCACGACAACATCATATTTTTTATATAAGTGATTTGCGAAAAAAGCATCAGGCACAAATGCACCATCAATATTAAAGCTGCGCTTAAATTTATTTATTACAGGCAGAATAACTTTTTTTTCTTCATCGCCAATTAATCCGCTTTCCCCTGCATGTGGATTCAAACCTAAAACGGCAATCGACGGCTTGTTAATTTTTAGATCTTTGTTTAGTGTTTTGAAAATTATTTTCAACTTCTGTTCAAGCAGTTCTTTAGTTAATAAATCTGATATTATTTTTAAGGGTTCGTGAATAGTAATTAATGCCGCTTTCATTTTTTTTGAGAGAAACATCATTACAAAATCATCGGCTTTGGTTGACTTATATTCCCTTCCGCACCAATTTGCATAAAGCTCGGTATGTCCGGGGAAATTAATATTTGCGAGTTTAAAACTTGTTTTAGAAATCGGCGCCGTAATTACCGCGTCTGCTTTTTTATCTTTTAATAAATCAAAGGATAATTTAATGGAGTTGAATGCGGTCAGCCCGGAAGACTTAGTTGGGTAACCAATTTTAGTTTTAACATTTTTAAGCGGAATTAAAATTATCTTTTCTTTTGATAATCCATTTAACGATTTGTTTACAGAAAAATTAAAATGCGGCTTAACAGATTTTACAGTTTCAAAAAAAATGTTTTCAGGGCAAATAACAAAAAACTGATTGATATTTTTTTTTGACGTTAATCGATCTAAAGTTTTAACAACAATTTCAGGACCTATTCCGTTTACATCTCCGCATGTAAAAATAAATTTGTACATCAATTAACTATCTTGAAGAGAAAAATTACCGGTGCCGGTTAAGTCCGTAAAAACAAAACGTCTCTTCGGATTTTCATAAATCCAAGTTTCAACTACTTTGCCCTTTTCATTTGAAGACCTATCAATTTTTTGCGGCTTACCAAATTGAATAAAAATCTTTCCTCTATCGGTATCAACGCCGCTTCGTCCGCTTATAGTAGCAAAATTTTTTGCCGCGTAATCAACCCTTGAATAATATTCTTTCATTAATGGATTATAGGCAGTGCCGGCGGTGGGATCTTTCGCAGCCCAATATTTAAACAAAGCTTTGATATAATTTTCTTCTTTTTCACTTAAAAGATTTTTAATGGCTTTTTGATCATCGGCATATTTTAAGGCTTTAATAGCGTACTCAGGGTCAGATAAAGACAAAGGTTTGTCAAACCATTTTACATTTAGATTAAAAACCTTTTTTGATTTTTTATCATTTGCTTTTGATACAATTACGGTTAGATCGCCTTCATAGAGTTTATTGTTGAAATCTTTAAATACAAAATTTTTAGTTTGATTGTTTTCGTCGGATTTTATTAATAGGATTTTATCATCGCAGTAATTGATTGATAAAGACGAAATAAAATTCTCATCAATATCTTTAACAACTACCGTGTCGTTATTATTAAGCAATAAGATATTTAATTTTGATAATGAATTGTCCTCCACGGGAAAAATCAAATCATAACTGTCTTCATCAAACGGAACGCTTCCATCAAAATTCGTCAGCTCATAATTCTCAATTCCATTACAAAAAGTTTTTTTAGAATTAACAATTAAAGGCTGAGTAAAATCTTTACCGGTAAATTTATTACTTGTTAAATTTATTGTCTGCGATTTTAATTCTATTAAAGAATTTAGATCTGTAAAAATTGGAATGAGATTGTAACTCCCGGTTTTCAATTTAAAACTAATTAAGCCTTGTGCAAATAATTTATTGCTGTTAGTTTCTTCAAAGTTTAAAGTTTTAATTTTCTTTTCTTCAAGCTGACGGGTAACAAAATTCCCCAATGAATCAGTAACCTCAACAGACAAGCTGTAGCCCGCTTTGTATTGATTATTATCTTTTTCGAAAACTAACTTGTTATATGGAATTCGATAAGAAAAATATAATTGATTTAGCGAGTCCGAAGGGATGATATTTATTTCAGTATAAAAAACCTGAAAAGCGTTGTTGTAAAGCCTTTTGAAATTTTTCTGTGCAAATAGGTTCGCAGATAGAAATAAAATGATGAAGAAGATATTAATTTTTTGCATGTTTTTTACCTATAAAAATTAAATTTTTTCATCACTAATACAAGGTTAAACGTAGTAATTACATTTATGAAATTCAGAATAAAAATATGAAAAAGATAAAATGAATTAGTAATAAAATTCAAACATGCAAAGTGAATTTGATAAATCAAATTCTAACAACTTAAAAATAATCTGATAAGCCCCAATGGCGATTAAATGGATTATTTAACTATTCATATTATTAAGAAATTCTTTATTGTTTTTGGTTCCTCTTATTTTGTCGAGTAAAAAGTCCATCGCTTCAACAGGAGAAAAATCGCTTAAAATTTTTCGGAGTATCCAAACTTTTTGTAAGTCGTCTTCTTTCATTAGCAATTCTTCGCGGCGCGTGCCTGAGCGGTTTACATCAATGGCGGGGAAAATTCTTCTATCGCTTAAATCTCTATTAAGAACCAATTCCATATTTCCGGTGCCTTTGAACTCTTCAAAAATAACATCGTCCATTCTGCTTCCGGTATCAATTAAAGCGGTCGCAATAATAGTTAAGCTGCCGCCGTCCTCGGTGTTTCTTGCGGCTCCGAAAAATCTTTTTGGTTTGTGAAGAGCATTTGAGTCAACGCCGCCGGAAAGTATTCTGCCCGAATGAGGAACTACAATATTATGCGCTCTTGCAAGTCGCGTAATGCTGTCAAGCAAAATTACAACGTCTTCTTTAGCTTCCACCAAACGTTTAGCTTTTTCAATAACCATGTCTGCAACTTGAACGTGTCTTTCAGCCGGCTCGTCAAAAGTAGAGCTAATTACTTCAGCCTTAACTGATCTTTCCATATCTGTAACTTCTTCTGGGCGTTCGTCAATTAAAAGTATAATCATTTTTATTTCAGGATGATTTCTTGTAATTGAGTTTGCGATTTTTTGTAGAAGAATTGTCTTTCCACTTTTGGGAGGAGAAACAACGAGTCCTCTCTGCCCTTTTCCAATTGGGGAAAGTAAATCCATTACCCTCATTGAATATTCGCCGGGCGCTGATTCTATATTAATTTTTTTAGTTGGATAAACAGGAATTAAATTATCAAATAATGTTCTCTCCCTAATATTTTCCGGAGCCAAACCATTTACGGCTTCAACTCTTAACAAAGCGAAAAATCTTTCGCCTTCCTTGGGAGGTCTAACTTGCCCGCTTACAAAATCACCCGTTCTTAAACTGAATTTTTTTATTTGAGAAGGCGACACGTAAATGTCGTCTGGCGAAGGAAGATAATTATAGTCGGATGATCTTAAAAATCCGTACCCATCGGGCAAAACTTCCAGTACGCCCTTGGAAAATGTTAGTCCGTCTTTTGAAGTTTGCGCTTCTAATATTTTAAAAATTAATTCTTGTTTTCTAAGATCGCTGTATCCAGAAATTTGAAGTTCTTTTGCGATTTCATTTAGCTCTACAATTTTTTTTGATTTGAGTTCAGAAATATCCATTGGCATTTTATCCCACTACTTTTTTGATTGAAAAATTAAATTATTAATAATTATTATACATAAACAAAGGAAATTTACCTGACATGCTTACGGGGTTTATTTTTATACTATACTTAAATGTTTTAGTTATGAAAGGAACAAGAGGTTTTCTCGAAACATACATCTAAAAAAAAATAATGTCAAGCAATTTCTCCTTGTAGTTTTGACTTAATATCACCCAGCAGATACATACTGCCTAGCGTAACTAAGCATTCATCAGCGGGTTTGTTTAAAAAACTTTTTACCAATTCCGCAGGCTCATTTATAATTTTGGAATTGATATTTAGCTCGTCCGCAATCAATTTTAATTCATCCGATGTAAATGAACGAATGTTATCGACTTCAGTTAAATAAATAATATCAAAATGATTTTTTAATTTACTAAGCATTTCATTTACGTTTTTATCTTTTAAGCAAGCAAAGATTAACGTTCTGCTTTTATATTTATTTGAACTTTTAGAAAACTCAGATAAAAACGCATTAATACTTTCAGGGTTATGTGAAGAATCAAAAATAATATCCGGTTGTTGGTTGAAGAATTCATATCTTCCCTGAATACCGGTATTTTTAATAATATTTTTTATTCCTTTTGAAATTATCGTCGAATCATTTAAGCCTAAGGTTTTCGAAACTGTTAGCGCAGCTAACGCCGCATTATATTTTTGAAAATCACCGGACAAAGGAATATCCCAATTATCAATTTCAAGTTCTTCAGTATACAGTTCAAAATTAATTCCTGTATGATTTGAATATTCATCAATTCTGAATAATTCGCTATTAACTGCGTTACATTTTTTGCCAATCATTTTTAATGACGTTAAAGGAAGCATTCCACAAAAAACTTTTATTTTTTCTTTTATGATGGCGGATTTTTCGTTTGTTATTTCTTCGATAGTTTTTCCTAAAACATTTGTATGCTCTAAACTAATTGATGTGAGAACAACCGCTAAAGGAGAAAGTACGTTTGTTGCATCTAATCTTCCGCCAAGTCCGGTTTCTATTACAGCGTAATCAACTTTCATTTCCATAAAATATTTAAAAGCCATTGCGGTAGTAACTTCAAAAAAAGTAAGCTTATGTTCGTCAATAAAACCATTATAGGAATTAACAAATTCAGCGACATAATTATCTGGAATCTGCCGGCCATTAATTAATATTCGTTCATTAAATTTTACAAAATGGGGCGAGGTATAAAGTCCAACTTTAAAATTAAACTCCTGCAATATGCTGGAAGCGAATGAAGCAACGCTCCCCTTCCCATTTGAACCGGCAATGTGAAAAGCTTTTAATTTTAATTGAGGATTATCTAAATGATTTAAAAATAATTTTATGTTTTCTAAACCAAGCTTCATTCCAAATGTATGAAGAGAAAAAAGTTTTTCTATGGATTCTTTAATATTCATTTAAATAAAAAACATATTATATAATATATGAGCCGGTTAATTCTGATATACTTTCAATTCCAAGCGTTCTGCAGTATTCTTCAAGATTGAATAATATTTCTGAACTGGCTGAAGGATCAATAAAATTTAAAGTTCCAAGCTGAACGGCGGAAGCGCCAACAATCATAAACTCTACAACATCCTTCCAATTCATTATTCCGCCAATTCCAATGATAGGCATGTCAGACACATTTCGTTTAATCTCTAAAACTTTTGCAAGAGCTATAGGCTTAATTGCCGGACCCGATAGCCCTCCATTAATATTAAATAATTTTGGTTTGCGATTATAAATATTGAACGAAGTTCCAACCAAAGTATTTATCGCTGAAACCGCATCTCCGCCTTCAGCTTTTACAGCTTTTGCAAATTCAGAAATATAAGAAACGTTTGGAGACAATTTAATTATTAATGGTTTATCCGTTGCAGCTCTAACTTTTTCAGTTACTCTTCCAACAGCCGAAACGTCGTTGCCAAACTGCAAACCACCCTCTTTAACATTTGGGCAGGAAACATTAATTTCAAAAGCTTTAATAGTTTCTTCGCTTGTTAGAATTTTTGTGCATTCAACATATTCGTCAACAGTACTAGCGGCAATGTTGCAAATTAAGGGAACATCATGCTTTTTTATGAATGGAATTTTTTCTTTTAAAAATACTTCAACGCCTACATTTGCTAATCCAATTGCATTTAACATACCTGCCGGAGTTTCAACTATCCTTTGCGGGGGATTACCTTTTCTTGGTTTTAAACTTAAAGATTTAGTAACTATTGCGCCAATTTTATTTAAGTCTGTAAATTCTGAAATTTCATTTCCGTAGCCCACAGTTCCCGACGCGAGCATTAGAGGATTTCGAAGTTTTAATTTTCCTATTTGAACTGACAAATCAACTTTATTCATAACACAACATCATTAACATTAAAAACCGGTCCATCTTTGCAAACGAGAAGATATTTTTCGGGATGAGAAGTTGATTCAATGGGACACCCCTGGCAAATTCCAAAGCCGCAAGCCATTGCGCATTCAGTAGACATTTCACATTCAATATTATTTTCCTGAGCAAATAATTTAAGAGTTTTTAACATTGCCGTTGGACCGCAGGCAAACATTTTAGCTTTATTTTTTTTTATGGCGCCTAAATTTTCTTTTAGAAGATCAACAACATTTCCTTTCATTCCCATTGATCCATCGTCAGTTGAAACTAAAATATTTTTCATTCCGTACGTGATAACATCCTTGTACGTTTTTCCCCCAATAAAGGACATGATATTTTTTTTTGATTCTAACTTTCTTGTAACAAAAGGGAAAGGCGCAGCGCCTAATCCTCCGCCCACTATTAAAGCCGTTTCATAATCTCCAACCAAGTTAAAACCCTTGCCAAGCGGACCAAGTATATCAACTAAATCTCCTTTGTGCTTGTGCGATAAAATTTGAGTGCCTTCGCCAAAAACATTAAACATTATATAAATAAAATTACCTTCAACATCACAAATACTGAAAGGTCTTCTTAATAAAGGATAGACAGACTTAGATACTCTTATATTAAGAAATTCGCCGGGATTAATTTTATCTGCAATTTCAGGCGAATGGATTTTAAGTAAGTAAATATGATTTTCGAGTTCAATGGTTTTTTCAACAGGGGCGTTAATTAAGAACAATATACTTCCTATTCGAGTTGGTAATTATTTTTTTGAATACATAATTAGTAGAAAGCATTTTGGGGGAAGGGAAAAAGCCGCTTACTTTCATTTTGTTTTTCACTAAACAAACTTAAATATATTTTAATTTATTTACGAATTATAGAATTCAATAATTTTATTTTAGAAGAATAAATTTTTTAGTCGCTCTAAAATTATTAACACTTAAAGTATAAAAATAAACCCCACTTGATAAATTTTTATTTATGTCATCCGCCGAAAAATCAACCGAATAATTTCCAGCTTCCTTTTCTTCGAAAACTAATGAAACTAATTCTTTGCCTATAATATTATAAACTTTTAAAGTTACAAATCCTTTTTCCGGCAGCGAATATTTAATGGTGGTTGATGGATTAAACGGATTTGGAAAATTCTGAGACAGCGAATATGATTTTGGAGTTTTATTTTCAGGCTCTTTAACGGCGGTTAATATTGATGTCAATGAAGCATCATCAAAATAAATTGCGCTTGAATTAGAACCGCCAACCTTTTTTGATAACTCAAATGAATAAGTTAATTCGTTGTTATTATTAATTAGCTGCGCCGCTGGAAAATGTTTCAACTTCCAGCCTGTCCAATTTAATGAATCAACATAAATTGAATCAGGCATTAAACTCAAATTAGAAAGATGAAATTTTAAAATATTATTACTGTCGTCTCCAAAAATCCAAACGCCAAATTCTGTGCTGTCGCTTATTTGTTCATTGACTGTGTAACTATTTGAAATTCCAACCCTACCCGTATCGGAATTAAAATCATAGCTTAATTTACCCGAATTGCTTCCGCTTATTTTTTGTTCTTTAGACAATTTAAAAGAAGTATTATTTGTATCAGTTTCAGTTTGGGTAAAGTTCCAGTTTTCCAAATTTTCAAAATCATTAATCACTTTTAGCGAGGAATTATATTTTGATTCAGTAGTAAAATTTATTTCAACATCATTTAACATTGAGTAGTTGGCTAAGTCCTGAATTCCCGCTGATAAAATAATTGTATAATTAGAATTATATTCCAAAGCATTTTGCGGCTCAAAAAATATTACACCTTTTCCATTTTCAGAAAAGATCTTTACGTTTTTTACATTCAGACTTGTATTAAGTGAATTGAATAATTTAACTCTCCCTGCAAGCGAGCCTTGTAATATTGGGGCGTCAAAATACAATCTTATTTGAACAGTGGGGCTAATATTATTTTGTAGATTCTGCGGGTACGAATTTACAAGTAAAAGCCTGTCCCGGTTTTTTGTAGTAAAGCTATAGGAATAAGCGCTGTCAAGATTTACATTCCAAATACTTTTAGCGCTAGCTGAAATAGTAATTGTATATCTCGTACTTTTTAACAAAGAATCTGCTGCGAAAATTAATTTTTGATTATTGTCTTCCCAACTAAAAGTTCCCGTTGCAGAAGGACTAATTGAAAATGCGTTCTTGGTTGTCGTAGTATCCATTATCCGGCTAAAGACAATTTCAATTGGCGAAGTTACCTTAACGCTGTCTGGTTCATCATTAGGAAGCGAGGACAAAACGATTGGAGCTATGGTCGTATCAAAGTGTAAATATTTATCCGCGAAAGTTGTAGCGGCTGCATTTACATTTAAGGTTGTGGAATCTTTAAAGAAGCCTTCAACTTCATAAATCAATTTATACTGACCGGGCGCTAAACTATCAAAAAGAAAAAATCCATTATTAAGATTATCTCCGTTATAAACTAAGTTGTTAGGTTGAAGAGTAACCTTAATATTATTTAAAGGCATTTTGCCGTCGTTAGTTGATGGTATAAAATAATATGAAACCATTTTATCTGCATCTCTAACTACTCCCGCAATTTCACCATAATTATTTTGGGTTAGATGAAAATATTTTACAAATGCTTTTTCAATTGCCCAGGCTTCATGCTTGGTGTAAGCTTTGTCTCTTAATCTCCACGACTCAGGAATGTAATCGTGAAAAGAACCTTCCGACAATGTTCCGGGCATTTGCAATCCTTTAAACACCCCAAGATAAGCTTGCCCAGTTCCATAAAAATCAAAATCGCCGCGGTTATATTTGCCTGTAGTTCGGTGAGCTTTATAAATTTCATCGCCTACCAGCGCGCCCATAACTTTAGCGCTGTCATAAGTAGGATTATTGTCAAACCCTTGAAACAGAACTAATGTATAATTTGATTGCGCATTAAACGCATTGCTGTGAATGGCATGAAAATAATCTACGTTGTTTGAGTTTGCGATAGCAACAATTTGTGAAAGCGGCAAGTCGCCTGAAGAAGTATTTGTCGTCCGGGTCATCACAATGTTAGCGTTCATGCCCTCTAATATATCTCGCAGCGCCAATCCTTTATTAAGGTTTCCAACAGATTCCCAAAATCCTGTAGCCTCAATAAATCTATCATTGGAATCAAAGCCTCCATGTCCGGGGTTTATACAAATTTTTATTCCGCTAAAATCCTGAGCAATAATATTTATTGATAGAAATAATAATGCCGCAAAAAAAAATAAAACTTTTTTCATATTTGTTAATCCTTAAAATTCAGCGCTGAGTTTTAATAAAAGAATTTTACCATCATAAGTATTACAAACTACTTGTCCGCCTGTTGAATCAAACTCGGGATACATTTCTAAAATCTCCTGCGTCTTTGTAAGCTGAATCTTTGTATTTCCATCTGCGGAGACGACATAAAGCTCAGAACTTGTAACGCGCAAGCCATCATCTTTATCAACCATGTAAACAATCCATTTGCTGTCGGCTGACCATTTAGGAGCGTTAGCATAACCAATTTGAGAAATTATATTTCCGTTTAAGTCTGATACAAAAGTTCCTTTGCCCGCTAAAGTAAAAAGCAGTTTTGATTTATCGGGAGAAACGGAAGGCCAAATATAATTACCTTCGCCGGCGGGAGTTAAAATTTTCTTTTCACCATTTTGATAAATAGCAATTTTAGAACTTTCAATAAAAACTAAAACATCATTTTGTGATAATATGTTTTTTAAATTTTGGCCTGATGCTGTTTCCAAATTTTCATTCACGCTAAATGCGGCGTCTCCATTCTCCAAAATTTTAGGAGAAGAAACATTTCTTTTATTACTAATAATTGTTTTTTCTTTTTCAGTCCCGCTTAAAGATTTTGATTTGATGGAAGAAAATTTTTTCCCATTTACATATTCATCAACTCTATAATAAATTGTTTTATCATCTTTGGATAACGAATATTCATAACCCGAACCAATTTCTTTTGTAACTGTTATTAAATTTTTATTTTGTAAATCGTAATAATAAATTCCTACATAATTTGAAGACGTAAAAAATATTTTTGAGCCGTCGTTTGAAAATTCAGGATGATAGAAATCTCCCTGCTCTAAACTCGTTATTTCAGTTACGCTTTTTACGCTTATCTGTGCAAATAAAACATTGAAGTTTATTAAATATTAGAATTACTAACCATTTCATAAAAAACCTATTTCAAATATTAAAAAATGATGCGCTTAATTAGATTTGTAAATTCAATTATTTTAAGGAAGAATTATTTTCAATCATCGTAATTTTATTTAACCTTTTCTGATGCCTGCCGCCGCCGAAACCGGTACCAAGCCAAACATCCAAAATTGATTTTATAGTTTCTTCACCGAGAGCTTTTGCGCCCAAAACCAAAACATTGGCATTATTATGTTCGCGTGCGCTTTTTGCAGAAAATACATTGTAGCAAGTTGCCGCGCGAATTCCTTTAACCTTGTTGGCTGTTATCGCCGATGGTATCCCGGTTGCGTCAACTACAATTCCAAAATCCACTTTTTTCTCTCTCACTTTTTCCGCGACGGCAAAAGCAAAGTCGGGATAATCGCATGAATGTTCATCATAAGTTCCAACGTCAATTAATTCAAAATCTTTATCGCTTAAAATTTTAATTAGTAAATTTTTAATTTTAAAGCCAGTATGGTCGCAGCCAATTGCGATTTTATTTTCTCTAATAGCGCTTGAAATATTTGGATCGTTAAAATATAATTTTTCCGCTTCTTCTTTTGTGATGAGCTTTATTCCCAAAGATTTTATTTTATCTTTTGCGGATGGAGTTAAAATATCATCTTTACCGATAGGAATAATTGTCTTCCCGCTTTTATGAAGTTTAGAAATATCAAGTTCGGTAATTAAGTTTTTCATTTAATAAATATTGTATAATATTTTAGAAAATATTTAATGAGATTATGTAATATGAAAAAAAAAATTTAATAACTTTCTAAAGCTAATAAAGAAAAAGAACATCTCTTCTAAATTTATTAGTTATCCAAATACTAACCAAAAAGAAATGATGTTCTCATCAAAATGAAAATAAAATATTAGCGTTCAATAATCAACTGTTTGCCGAAAGATGCGCAAATTAAATCGGTCTGTTACTGCAAGGCAGCGCAGTACTGGCATATATGCCTAAGCGGAATTTCACTCGGAAGGATAATTTAAAATTATAAAGACGACGCCTTAATTAAAAGGCGTCATCTTTGTGAAATGTTATTTGAGCAGAAGCATCTTTTTTGTGATGACAAGGTTGTCGGAAGTTAAACGATAAATATACGTTCCGCTTGCTAACGCGGAAGCGTTAAATTCTACTTCATAATTTCCGGCAGGCTGCTCTTCATTTATGAGTAGAGCAACTTCTTTTCCAAGTATATCATAAATTTTTAGTTGTACAGATAAGGCATGCCTGGTCCCTACAACGGGGATTGTATATTTAATTTTTGTCGTAGGGTTAAAAGGATTTGGAAAATTTTGTTCCAATGCAAAATCGCTGACAATACTAATATCAACGCCCGTCTCAACGGAATATTTAAATGTTCCATCGTAATCAATTTGCTTTAACCTATAATAAACTTTCCCGTTTGAACTTATTTGCTTATCAGTAAAAGAATAATTCTTTCTCTCAGTTGCGCTGCCAGAACCCGAAATAAATCCAATCATCTCCCAAGCGCCATTAAACTTCTTTTCAATTTCAAATCCTTTATTATTTATTTCCGATGCCGTTGACCATTTTAATTGAACTTTATTTAAAATTAATTCTGCAGAAAAACTTGTTAGCTCAACAGGCAAAACAGTATTTACAACTATATCCATACCTTCCGGATTTGCCGTAATAAAAGAATTAGGACCAGTTGCAGGCGAAAAGGAAATTATCCTCTCATTCACTGATCCATTAGACCAAATCACGTTTCCCGCAGGATCTTTACCTAACATTTCCGCTGTGCCAGAAGTTGTTATTCCTGTCGGAGTTATTACCGGTTTCAAAAAACAAAGCTGATTACATAATTGATAAATACCTGCTTCGCCGGGAGTACTGCTGGCAACAATAGCAAAAAGAGTATCATCAACTTCGGTAGTAGGATCGCCTGAAAATTGTACCAACGAAGAAATTATTGCGGAGGATGACAAATGAAATTTTCCATCTGTGCTATCCATATCATAAAAGTCTCCCGTCTTTTTAAAGACTGCAAGTTTTTTTCTTGAGCCTGAAGATTCTCCAAAGGCGACAAACACTTGTCCCCCATCATCAATAATAAAAGATTTTATATAGCCTGTTCCTGAAATATAAGGTTTCATATTTATGAAGGTAGAAGTATCGCCATTAATACCGGTCTTCATAATTATTGCAGGATTTAATCCCGAACCTGATCTTGCAGAATAAAAAATAGTATCGCTGCCAACAATTTTAATTACTAACCCCCTTACATTTGTAGTACCAAAATCGCCTGTTCCTACTTCGGTATTTGTTGCCGCACTAAAACCTCGCACAAAGCCGCCGCTTGGGTAATCGTATCCGGCTAATCCATAAATATTTTCTCCAATCGATTGCAATTCATTAGGCGTACTAGCCGCCCATTCCGGATTGGTTCCAATTTTTTGTACGTAGTTTCCATCGGCTCTCAACTCATATAAACCATTTGCGGATGAAGTGCCTCGTGCGACATAAATATTTCCAAATTTAGTTGATGATTGATTTGAAATTGAAGCCGTTCCTCGATAAGCAAATGAAGTTCCGCCGTCAAAATCATTTCCTTGATAGTGAGCGCCTGCAACCCAGAGCGAATCAAAAGTAGTATGTCCCACAGGATCAAAAACATTTATTTCAAATGCATAAGAACCGAGCGGCGCGGCTGAAGACGAATTATCATAGCCGTTCCAAACAATACTATTAATACCTTTTGCCGGCGAGGGAACATTTAAAGTGCGTATAATATTTGAACCTTGCATTATAGTAATATTTGCAGTAAGCGTGCCGACTCCATCTTCATTTATAATGAACCAAATTTTTACTCCGCCGTTAGAAAAATCGCCATCCCAGGTTGAACCTGCATTATCGTAAGTAAGAACCGTGTCATCCGAAATTTTTATTCCGGAAGCATAAACATTTGCCGAGGCTGTATTAGTTAAAGAAAAAAAATAAGCAGGCAAAAAGACAAGTAGTAAATAAAATTTTTTCAATGGTAGTTCCTCTCTTTGTTTTTGATAGTTATTTAAATTGATAAGAACTTTTTATAGAACTAATAATTAGAAATGCGCTAATTAAAATTTTTATTTACAGAGCGATAATAGTGGTCAGGCGGGCAATTTTTATGTAGAGAATATAATGAATGAGAATATTTAATGAAAGCTAATTTTTAAAATTTATTCCATTATCGGCGATATCTTTTCTAAAATAAATTCCGTCAAAATTAATTTTATTCATTTCTTCATACGCTTTTTGTTTGGCAATTTTGAGATTGAATGAATTGATAAATGAAACAACGGACAAAACTCTGCCGCCGCTAGAAAATATTTTATTTTCTTTTTTCTTTGTACCTGCATGAAAAATAAAAATGTTTTTATCTTCGTCAGTTTTATCTAAACCAAAAATTTCTTTTCCGGTTTCATATTTATCGGGATAACCATTTGAAGCAGCGACTACACAAACAGATGACCCGCCATTATATTCAACTGAGTTTTTATTAATTTTTCCTGAGGCAGCCGAATAAAGTAATTCTAAAAAGTCTCCTTTTAATAAAGGCAAAACTGCTTGTGTTTCCGGGTCGCCAAAGCGGCAATTAAATTCTACTACTTTAATTCCGTTTTTATTTATCATCAATCCGGCATACAAGCATCCAACAAATATTTTATTTTCTTTTTTAAGAGCCGCCAAGGTGGGTTTTATAATTTGTTCCTCAATCTCTTTAAGCAAATCGTTTGTAATTAACGGAGCGGGAGAATAAGCTCCCATTCCTCCGGTATTTTTCCCGGTATCATTGTCTCCAATTCTTTTGTGGTCTTGGGCTGAAGGAAGAAGAACAAACTCTTCGCCATCGGTAATCGCAAAAATGGAGGCTTCTTCACCCTCTATAAATTCTTCAATAATTATTTTGCTGCAGGCTTCCCCGAATATTTTTTCTTTTAGCAATTCGTTCAAAGCAGATTCAGTCTCGCTAAACTTATTACAAATTAAAACGCCTTTACCAGCCGCTAATCCATCAGCTTTTATTACTAAGGGGTATTCAGAATTTTCACAATACTCTAAAGCTTCACTAAAATCACTGGAATTAAATTCAGCAAAAGATGCAGTGGGAATTTTATATTTCATCATCAAATTTTTTGCAAATGATTTTGAGGATTCTATTTGCGCCGCATCGGAATTAGGTCCAAAAACTTTAAAGCCGGCTTCTTTAAAAACATCGCCTGCGCCTTCAACCAAAGGAACTTCTGGACCGATAACAATGAGTTCAATTTTGTTTTCATTGCAAAAATTTACGAGTTCTTTTCTATTAGATAAATTAATTTCAACATTTTGTCCGCACAATTCTGTGCCTGGATTGCCGGGGGAAATAAATAATTTTCCCAGTTGTTTGCTTTCATTAATTTTATAAGCAAGAGCGTGTTCCCTTCCGCCGGAGCCAATTAAAAGGACATTCATACAACATCCTCTTTAATTAGAAACTGCATTTGTTTTGATAATATTTCCGTAAGATAATCGCGCTGATGCAGCTTAACAAAATCTTCATTTGGTTTAGGCAGTTCATTTTTTTTATAAAGCTCATAAACTTGAACCAAAATATTTTTAATCTCCTTAACATTTTCCGGCCCAGTAATAAAAGCAGCTCCGTACGAAATTGCCGTTTGCTTCGCGGCGCCCTCGGGCACGCAAGCAATAAATGGTTTTCTTGAACCAATGTATTCAAATAATTTTCCGGGTAAAATAGTATCGCTGTGTTTCCAATTTCCCAGCATCATCCATAGAACATCGCTTGATACTACTTTTACAACAGCTTCATTATGATTTAAGTAACCATAATATTTTATAAATTCTTCAAGCTTCAATTTCTTTATTATCTTTTTAATATCCTTACCTAAATGACCGACAAAATTTAGTCTGATATTTGCGGCGATATCGGGACGTTCATTCTTTAGCATGCTGAATGCTTTTAAAAAATATTTTGGAGTATTATGCTCATAAAATATTCCGGAATAAGTAATGTCTAATTTATTATCAGATTTAGTAATTGACTTAGCAATCAAAAAATCAGCTTCATCAAAACCATGGGGTATTATCACCAAATCTTCAAAGGTCAAAAATTGATAAGCATTAATAATTAATTCTTTAATCTTTCTATTTGTAACTACTATTTTATCTGCTGCTTTTAAAGAGTTATACTCCATTTTTTTATGAAGGTATTTGTGAAAAGGCGTGGGATAAAATGATAAATAACTGTCATACCATAAATCTCTATAATCTACAATTAGCGGAACTTTAAATTTCTTTTTAAGATTAGCAGCCATTCTAAAGGCTGAAAACGGAGGGATGGTAACAAAAATTACATCAAATTTTTCTTTAGCAAGAATTTCTGAAGCAGCGTCAAAGGCTTTATTCGCCCATGATATTTTATTATCAGGAACGTAAATAGTTTGACTTAAACGATTTAAAATTTTTCTTATTTTTTCCGGAATTTTAATCGTTCCAAATTTATGCAAAACAGCGTTTGGCTCTGATGCTTTGGTTCTTACTACTCTAATCCCTGCCTCAGTTATTTCTTTAAGCAGCGATTTATCATGGGCAAAATACGCCACGTTATCAGTAGTAATTACGGTTGGCTCCCAGTTATAATTTTTTAAATACTTAGTAAATTTAACCGTGCGCTGGACTCCGCTTAAGCCCATTGGAGGAAAGTAATAAGCAATAACTAAAACTTTGAACATAAAATTACTGCACAAGAATAATAAAAATTGAAAATAAACTATTTAGCTATAACTAAAATCTATGAATGATAATTCGGTGATTCTTTAGTTATAATCACATCGTGAGGATGGCTTTCACGCAATCCCGATAATGTAATTTTAATAAATTTCGATTTAGTTTGAAGCTGGCGAATATTTTTAACGCCGCAATAACCCATTGCCGCTCTTAGTCCGCCAACTAATTGATAGATAGTATCAGACAAAGGACCTTTATAGGGAACTCTTCCTTCAACTCCTTCGGGAACAAGTTTGGAAATATCATCTTCTGTATCCTGGAAATACCGATCTTTACTACCTTCTTTCATTGCTCCAAGCGAACCCATTCCACGGTAGATTTTAAAACTTCTTCCTTCATATAAAACTTTTTCACCAGGGCTTTCTTCCACGCCTGCAAATAATCCTCCTATCATAACAGAATCTGCTCCCGCTGAAATTGCCTTAGGCACATCCCCAGTTTGCTTTATTCCCCCATCAGAAATTATAGAAATTCCTTTTCCTTTAAGCGCTCTATATGCCTCGGATACGGCTGTGATTTGTGGAATGCCAACGCCCGCTACAATTCGAGTTGTACAAATCGAGCCGGGACCAATTCCAATTTTCACAGCATCAACCTTGCAATCAAATAAATCAAGCGCCGCCTCATAAGTTCCTATATTTCCTGCGACTAATTGCTCATATTTAAATTTTTTTCTTACCTCTTTAATCATTTTGATGACGCCTATTGAATGACCATGAGCAGTATCAATTACTATCGCGTCAACTCCAGCTTTCGATAAAGCTGAAATTCTATCAATTGTATCATGGGTGATGCCCACGGCTGCTCCAACTCTAAGTCTTCCATGCTCATCTTTGCAGGCATAAGGATGTTTTTTCTTCTTTTGAATATCTTTAAAAGTAATTAACCCTTTTAAAATTCCATCTTTATCAACTACAGGCAGCTTTTCTATTTTGTATTTTTGTAGAATCTTTTCAGCCATACCGAAATCGGTGCCGAGCGAAGCTGTTATCAAATTTTCACTTGTCATTAAATCTTTAACCTTAAGCTTTGCATTTGGTTCAAACCTAAGGTCTCGATTTGTTAAAATGCCAACAAGTTTGCCTTTTGAATCTACTATGGGAATGCCGGAGATACTATATTTACGCATCATTTCCAGAGCGTCTCCAATAGTTTTATCAGGAGATAGAGTAACGGGGTCTCTAATCATTCCGCTTTCAGATCTTTTAACTTTATCCACTTCATCGCACTGTTTTTCAATGCTCATATTCTTATGAAGAATTCCGATACCTCCCTCTCTTGCAATTGCAACCGCCAAAGCTGACTCAGTTACGGTATCCATTGCCGCGGAGATAATTGGAATATTCAATTTAATATCAGGCGTTAAATTAGTTGAGATATCAACTTCACGCGGAAGAACATTTGACCTTCCAGGCTCTAAAAGAATATCATCAAAGGTTAAACCTTCTCTAATTTTTATTTTATCGCTCATATATTTTTTTAATTGTTAGATACAAAAAAAGACCACGAGTGGTCTTAAAAAATTTTAATTACTAATCGTAAGCGGGAAAACCTGTTATATCTTCACCCAAAATTAAAGTGTGCATTTCGTGAGTGCCTTCGTAAGTTTTAACTGATTCCAAATTTGCAGCGTGGCGCATAACCGGATACTCATCTAATATTCCATTTGCTCCCAAAATCTCCCTTGAAATTCTAGCTATCTCTAAAGCCTTTTCACAGTTATTTCTTTTAGCCAAAGAAACGTGGGTATGCTTTAAAGTATTCTTATCTTTCATTCTTCCCAATTGAATATTTAATAATTGGGCTTTAGTAATTTCAGTTAAAATATAAACCAATTTTTCTTGAGTTATTTGATAAGCTGCTATCGGTTTGCTAAACTGAACGCGAGTTTTAGCATAGTTTAATGCAGAATCATAACACGCCATCATGGCTCCTACAACTCCCCAGGCAATACCGTATCTTGCTTGATTTAAGCACATCAAAGCATTTTTTAATCCGGTGGTTTTTGGAAGAATATTATTTTCAGGAATAAATACATTATCAAAAATTAATTCTGAAGTTACGGAAGCGCGGAGTGAAAGTTTGCCTTTCATTTCAGGGGCTGTAAACCCTTTAAAATCTTTTTCCACTAAAAACCCGCGAACAACGCCCTCTAGTTTTGCCCAAACTACCGCAACGTCTGCAATAGTTCCATTTGTAATCCACATTTTTGCGCCATTCAATAAATAGCCGCCGTCTGTTTTTTCTGCTTTGGTAACCATACCTCCGGGATTTGATCCGAAATCAGGCTCAGTTAAACCAAAGCATCCAATCTTTTTACCCAAAGCTAATTGCGACAGCCATTTATCTTTTTGCTCATCGCTGCCGAATGTGAAAATGGGATACATAACCAGCGCGCTCTGCACAGAAACAAAACTTCTTATTCCGCTGTCCCCTCTTTCAAGTTCCTGCATCACTAAACCATAAGCTACATTATTCAATTCAGCGCAGCCATATTTTTGCGGAAGCGTTGTTCCGAACAAACCTAGCTCAGCCATTTTAGGAATTAGATCAAGGGGGAATTTTGCTTCACGATTATATTTTTCTATGATGGGAATTATTTCTTCAGATACAAATTCACGAACTGAATCTCTTATCATCAACTCTTCTTCAGATAAAAGAGAATCAATATTATAATAATCCACGCCCACGAACTTTTGCATTGCATCCTTTGTTTTGAAAATTTTTGATTGACAAAGTTAAATGATTAGCCTCTTACAATCAATAATTTATGAAGTTCATATATTTTCAATTTTATATTATTCATTACAATTTTTTTTTGCTTGATGGTATGAAGGTATAAACATATATTTGTTCGCGATGCATTTAATCAATAACCATAATAAATTAATTGTAGGAAAATTTTTTCTATTAATATACTGCGCCTTCCAGTTGGCGGATGTTTTTCATTATCATAATATTAGCTTTTTTACCGCTAATGAAATTACAAGCAATCATATTATATATAATTTATTTAATGAAAATAATTCCAGCGGAACCAACGATAATAATTTAGATGATTTAACCGGCGTTAATTCTATATGCGCCATCTGTCATTTCTCAAGCACAATATTAAATTATCATATTTCTTCACAAGGCATTTTAAAATCTTTTTTTTATAGCAACAAAGTTTTAATTAATAACAATTTTCGCTTTTACCCCGAAGAATCAATAGCTCTCATCCCATCGCGCGCTCCCCCTCTAAACTCCTAATCTAAATTAATTGAATAGGCTTCTATTCTGATGAAGAATAGTTATCTCATTAATTAGGAGTAATAAAATGAAGCAAATTATTTTTTATGCTGCATTATTATTTATTGCAGCTGATGTTTGTGCGCAATCAAATGTTAATCCGGACATAAGCGTTATCGGAACGTTTAATACTTTTACCAATTTTATTAATGGCTCGCCTGAATACGGCAAAATTAATTTCGAATCGCCTTCTTTAGAATTATTTGTTGATGGATATCTTAATCCTTATGCAAAAGCGTCGGCAGTTGTCGCTTATGAAGACGGCGAGTTTGGAGTTGAAGAACTTTTTGCAAATATCGTTAGAGGACTTCCGTTAGACGTTCAAATAAAAGCCGGAAAATATTTAGTAGGTTTTGGAAAATTAAATACAGTTCATCCGCATGCGTGGGCTTTTTTAAATCGACCATTATTCCATCAAATATATTTCGGAGCTGACGGCTTTAATGATATAGGAATCAACTTAAGTTTTATTTTACCCACCGAAGATTTTTATTCAAGTTTAGATATTGGAATTTTTAAAGGAGATGCAATTGGAAGAACAGAAGCGGCTGATCCTTCGAGTGAAGAAAGCATCCAATCCTTACGCGGAAATTCTCCAATACTGGTTGGAAGACTTGGCGCATTTTTCAGTTTTAACGAACTAAGCAACTTAGAAATCGGATTAAGCGCTTCGTACGGGACCTACGCAAAAACAAATTATTATTATAAATTAAACGAAATGGACGATCCTATAAATAAATCATTAAATTATTTGTACAGCGGGATAGATTTTAAATACAAATATAAGCCCGATGGATACGCCGCTTTAACAATTCAAGGCGAAGCAATGCTCAATCATCGTAATGTTTTAAGAGAAAACACAATTACTCCTCTCATTTTTTTTGAAGATAAAATTAATACCTCAAGCGCCTTTATGTTTATTGATTACCAATTCGATAAAACTTATAGCATAGGAATGAAATACGATTTCACTTATGGAATAATTGGCGGCGAACCTGGAATAAATACTTTAGCGAATGATAATAAAAATAAAACTCAAGGTATCTCGGGCTGGTTTGGGTTTTATCCAATTGAAGAAACTATTGCAGTTAGATTAGGAGCTCAGCATTTAATATTTAATTATTTTGACGGAACTAAAAGGGACGGCGAAACTACGATTACGCTGCAAATGATTTTCTCTTTAGGTCCGCACAAAGCACATCCATTTTAAAAAAGGAATTAATAAAATGAAAAAATTATCTATTTATATTCTGTTTGTTTTACTCAGCCCTTTTAGTTTTGCGCAAATTAAAGTCGTTACAACAACTACAGTAATTTATGATCTCGTAAAACAAATTGGCAAAGATAAAGTTAAAGTAGATTATCTATGCCGCGGAGATCAAGACCCGCATTTTTTAGAAGTGATGCCCAGTTATATGTTAAAGCTTAGAAAAGCAGACATAGTTATGAAGATCGGATTAGACTTAGAGAAATGGCTGCCGCAATTAATTGACGGCTCCAGAAATTCTAAAATAAAAATTATTGACTTATCAGAAGATATAAATAAGAAAGAAGTTCCCTCAACAAAACCGGATGCATCTCAAGGAGATGTTCATCCTTATGGAAATCCTCACTATTGGCTTGACCCTGAAAACGTAAAGGTTATGTCAACTGAGATTTACAATGCGCTTGCTAGTGAATCCCCAAATGATGCAGAATATTTTAAAAACAATTTAGATAAATACGCCGCTGAACTTGATAAAAAAATTGTTGAGTGGAATAATGAATTATCTAAGTTGAAGAATAAGCCCATAGTAACTTTTCATTCCAGCTGGATTTATTTTGTAGATCATTTTGGAATTAAAGTAAACGGGCATGTTGAACCAAAACCAGGCGTTCCCCCAAGCCCATCGCACAATGCTGAAATTATTCAGTTAATTAGAAGTACCGGTATTAAAATAATCTTGATGGAAAATTATTACAGCGATACGGCTCCGAATCAAATTGCAAAATTAACGGGCGCTGCGGTGGTAAAAGTTCCAGTGGGCGTTTATGGTATAGATGGAATTAATTCTTACATCAAAATGATGGATTATATTATTTCCCAACTTATAAAATCCGTATAAAATTATGGAAAATCAATTAATAAAATTTGAAGATGTAACAATTGGATATGGTAAAACGCCTATTGTAAAAGGACTCAACTTTTCAATAAAAGAAAATGATTTTATTGGTTTAGTAGGACCGAATGGCGCCGGCAAAACGACTCTGTTAAAAACTATCTTGGGCAGTATTAAACCTTTGAACGGCAAACTTCAGTTAGAAAATTTTAGATTCGGATATGTTCCGCAGCGCGATATTATTCAACCGCTTCTTCCCTATTCTGTTTATGAGGTTGTGATGATGGGTCGGTACTCTCTTTTAGGATTGTTTAACAATCCCGCGAAGATTGATAAACAAATTGTTGAAGAAAGCGTGGAACATGTTGGCATCTCTCAATTAAAAAATAAAAGTTATAATAGTTTGTCAGGCGGACAAAGACAAAGAACCTTAATTGCCCGTGCGCTTGCGATGCAGCCAAAAGTTTTAATTTTGGATGAACCTACAAATGGGATGGACGCGCCTTCACATTATTTACTCCTCGATTTAATCTCACGGCTGCACGACGAAGATAAATTAACCATAATTCTCGTCAGCCATCTTTTAAGCGATGTGGCAAATATTGTTAAAAAAATAATTCTTTTGGAAAAAGATTTTTTTCAATTCGGAGAGATTGACAAAATACTCTCTGAGGAAAACTTAAAGCAAACTTATTCGTCAGATTTTCTTGTTACAAAAATAAATAATGAATATATCATAACCTCAAAACAGAGGAATTAAAAAATTGGAAACGATAAATCAATTAATTGAACTATTCCCTTTTGCAATTTTAGGCAGCATAATTGCAGGCGCTATCTGTAGTTTCCTCGGTGTATTTGTTGTTTCGCAAAGAGTTGTTTTTTTAGGCGCCGTATTAACGCAGGTTTCCATCGCGGGCGTAGCTTTTTCTTTTTTACACATTTTAAATATTGAAGAATTACTGCATAGATTTTTAGGATTACAAATCAGTCAGCATTCTATTTTTCATAATTTTGAACCCGTTTTTTTCTCACTACTTTTTGCGGTTGCAGCCGTGCTAATATTTTCGCAAACCTATAAACTAAAGTTTGTAACGCAAGATGGAGTGCTGGGAATTATTTTTGTTCTTGCCATTGCAGTTAGAATAATGTTTATACAAAAAAGTCCCGTAGCCGAAGTCTCCGAAATAGAATCAATTTTAAAAGGCGATATTTTATTTGTAGGTAAAGAAGAATTTTATATCCTATTATTTATTCTTTTTGTAATCGCCATAATATTTTGGGTTTTTAGTAAACAATTAAAATTTGTTACCTTCGATCCGGAATCCGCCATGGCTCATGGAATAAATTCAAAATTCTGGCTAATAATTTTCTATTTAATTGTGGGAATGGGCATCTCGCTTACAACTCGATTTGTAGGGGATGTTTTTGCTTTTGCCTATTTAATAATACCGTCGTCAATTGGAATTTTAATTTCTAAAAAAGTTAAAAATGTTTTTATTACTTCCGTTTTAGTAGGAGCAATTGTTCCTCCAATCTCTTTATTCATTGCGTTCAAATTAGATTTTTCCAGCGGACCAACTGCGGTAGTAACTGCATTTTTAGTTTTTATAATTTTAGGAGGATTAAGAAAACTAAAAAGCTAAAATAGGACAGTAATTGTAAATGGATTAGTTCTAAAATTATGTGGGGTATAAAATTGAAGACATAAAATAATTAAAAAGCGCGGAGAGGGAGGGATTCGAACCCTCGATACCCCTTTACAGAGTATGACGGTTTAGCAAACCGTTGGTTTCAGCCACTCACCCACCTCTCCGTTAGCTGAATAGAAATAAAAATTTGATTGTGCTAAAATAATACTTTAAAGAGAATATTAAAATTTATTTTCCATTTTTCTTTTGCCAAAGGCACGCCAACTTTTCTACTAAGGTTATTGAAAATACATTTCAACCTTCATTCCGACTGATTCGAATACTCAATTTACAATCGTCTTTAAAATTATTATTTCTTTTTCGAAACCGTCAATACCAATCCAACTAAAAATACTACGCCGGTAATTATTAGAGGCGCAATATTGCCTTCGCTTACAGTTATGTCCAAGCCAAGCAAGCTAAATTTGTCCGTTTGATTCGCATAATTAATTCCCGAAATTATTAAACCAATACCGCCGATTATTAATAAGATTATTCCCGCTGCTTTCATTTGCTTTCCTTTTTTTAGTTATGAATGTTATAAGTATAATTTTTTTTGTAACAGAATTTTGTGTTAATAATCAAAAAATCTTCAACTGAAATTAATATTTTTTTAAAATTTTAATAACCACTTTTTCAAATTTATTAAGTCCATATTTAGTTTTTCTTTTTGCGCGAATATCGCTCATTACTTTCAATAAATAGCCGTCTAAATAAGCTTCAATAATTTTAGGGTGAATATAATATTTTTTACAAATGGCGGGAGTATTATTTAAATGATTAGCTGTTTCTTTAATTACCGCAACTATATTTTTATTGTTTTGTTTTTCACTTTCAGCTAAAGAAATTTCACTTAATTTTTCTGCTGCAAAAATAGTTGCGCCCCAAGTTCTAAAATCCTTAGCTGTAAAATCTTTTGTAACTATTTCATTTAAATATTCGTTCACATCCGATGATTCAATGGGATTTCTTTTCCCATCTTCATCTATATATTGAAATAACTGCTGACCGGGAAGCTCCTGACATTTTTTAAGAATTTTAGCAAGGGATTTATCATTAAAATCGCTTTCCCAGGTTTTCCCGCTTTTACCATTAAAATGAAATTTGATAGTCGAGCCTTTTACTTTAATGTGTTTATTCTTTAAAGTGGTTAGCCCGAAAGATTTATTTTGTTCCGCGTAGATTTCATTTCCAATTCTAATTAAAGTTTCTTCCATCAGCTTAATAACTAAAGCTAATACTTTTCGTCTCTGTAATAATTTTTGTTTTAAATCTTTTTCAATTTGTTTTCTGATAGTCGGAAGAGCCTTGCCAAATTCAATCATTTTATTGAATTTACTTTCATTGCTTAGTTCGCTCCATTTAACGTGGTAAATATATTGCTTCCTCCCCTTGCTGTCTCTGCCGGTAGCCTGAATATGTCCGTTAGTTTTTTTGCAAATTAGCACTTCTTCCCAAGCAGGCGGAATTACAAGCGATTCAATTCTTTCAATTAGCTTTTTGTTTTTTACTTGCTTTCCTTCATCGCTTTGATAAACAAATTTCTTCCCTTTTGATTTTCTTTGAATACATAATTCATTTTCATTTGTATAATGAAGATGATGTTTTTTAATCGCCTTTAAAATTTGCTTTGACAAATTTTTTAATCCTTTTTAGCTTAAATATATTAGAATGAATTTCAAATTAAACAGCAGACTATCACATTAAAAGATCTCATAATTATAAACCAATATGGCAAATAACACAATGTATATTATAGATTTATAATAATTTCATCTTTAATAAAAATACAAATGGTAAACTTTATTTCGTTAATAAATAATTACAGGAAAGGATATTATGGCGCTTTATTTTTTAAACTTTGACTTAAATAATCTTAAAAAATATGAAACACTTTATGATGAGTTAGATAAATTTGGAGCAATTAAAATCTCGGAACTAACTTGGTGTTTAAATAGATTTGAAACAGATACTTTTAATCTAAAAGAATTTTTTAGAATGCATATTAATGCCGATGATTGTTTAATGGTTTCAGAAGTAACCGAATGGTCGGCATGGAATTCTAAAATCACACCGGAAAATTTGAAATAATTGTTAGAGAGCTGCTCTCATTTTCGGAAACAAAATTCCCCTTAGTATGAGATTAGAAATTGTTTTAGAATAATTATTCACAAACAATTAATGGAAATAAAAATGTCAATTGAAGAAGAAGAGAATAATTCTGAAAGCTGATATACAAAATTTAATTTTATAAAAGATTTATAACTATAAACTATTTTAAGATTATGCTGAAAAATAAAAACGAAATTTCAATAAAAGATTCAACACAAAATATAAACGAAAATAAAATCCCAACAGCTTCACCGCCTTCACCATCCAAAAATAAAATAGAAAAAAGATTTTGGTTTGTAATTTATTTGTTGTTACTCATTGGATTGGGCGTAATTCTTTATTTGCTAAGTCTGGAGTTTTTTGGTTTATCCGAAAATATTCGGACTGTTTTGCAGCGCATTATAAAGGGAGCTATGTTAATCACTGCCGTAATGGCGGCAGCCAAAATTATTAAATTATATTTTACTAATTCTATTCATGACGATGTTAGCCGATATAATTTTGAGAGAATTTTAAGACTTGTTGTTACGTTAGTCATAGGATTTATTTTTATTACTTCATTATTTATTAATTGGCAGACCGCTATAGTTTCGTTGGGAATTGTTTCTCTTATAATCGGTTTTTCTCTGCAAACCGTTCTCTCAAGTTTTATAGGATGGATTTACATCTTAATTAGAAAACCATTTCAAGTTGGCGATAGAATTAAGATTGGCGATGCAACCGGAGATGTAATTGATGTAAGCTATCTTGATACCACGCTCTGGGAATTTGGCGGGCAGTATCTTTCCAGCGATCATCCCAGCGGAAGAATAATTAAATTTCCTAACTCGAAAGCTTTAAGCAGCATTGTTTATAATTACAGCTGGGAAATGTTTCCTTACATTTGGAACGAAATAAAATTTAACGTAGCCTATAATAGCGATTTGGAGTTTGTAGAAAAAACTATGAGAGAAGCAGTTGAAGAAGAGATTGGGGATACAATGCAAGAAAGAATTAAAACTTACAGAGAACTTTTAGCAAATACACCCGTTGATGAATTGGAAGTGCAGGAAAAGCCCTCGGTTATTTTTCGCGTAAGCGATAATACCTGGCTGGAGGCAATAATTCGTTATTTAGTTATGCCGAAAGATCAAGGGCAAATTAAAACTAAGCTAACGAAAAAAATGTTAAGCCGCTTAAATAAAGAGCCTGCCCGGGTTAAATTTCCAAATGATAACTCAAGATAAATTATCTCAATATTAATATTTTGAATTATTTGAGCAAGCTCCCAATCAATCTAAAAATTAGGTCACACCCCTTTTCTACCAGCAACTAAATTATATATAAGAATAATTACCGCCACTACAAGAATTATGTGAATAAATCCTCCGAGCGTATAAGAAGTAACTACTCCTAATAACCAAAGTACTAATAGTATTACAAATATTGTCCACAACATAGAGCCTCCTATTTTTATTAGAGAAAAGTAAAAACAATTATCAAAGCGTAAATTATAATTTTCATATATAAATCAGTTGAGAAAAAGCACTTATCAATTTTAATATGATGAAAGTCATATCATATTAATTTAAAAAACAAAATTAAAAATCTTATAAAATTCTTAATTAGTTGAACCATTATTAATTTTAATGGGCGCTAATTGAATTGTTTCAAGCGGCATATCTACGCCTGCGTTTAACAAAGTTTCGTAAATCTTTTCTCTCAAATCAAAACGTTTTGCGACGTGTATTCGTTCGTCTTTAATCCAAACTCTAAATTGCATTCCGAGGTTATAATCATTAAGCGCCGTTACTACAATTTCGGGCGCGGGACTTATTAAAATATCATCATCTCCGCTAACGATGGCAAATAATAACTTTCTTATTTTTCCGATGTCTTCATTTAAGCCGACGGTAAAATCTAAATCCAATCTTAAAGTAGGAAAATTTGTATATGAACTTACAATCTGGTTTACCACTGTGTTGTTTGGTATTGCAAGCATCTTTCCGTCAACCGTAATTATTCGCGTAGTCCGTAAAGTTATTTGGTCAACCATTCCATACTCCCCTTCTATTTCTATCAAATCATTTATTACAAAAGGTCGATCCCAAAAAATAAATATACCGGAGATTATATTTGAAAGCGCGTCTTTAGCTGCAAAGCCAATAGTAATGCCAAGTATTCCTATGCTCGTTAAAATTGAAGTAATATTAATGCCCACCTGGCTAAGGGCGGTTATTACGCCTACTGTAATAATAGAATACTTAATTGTTGTTTGAACAAAACTTGCCGCGGTTAAATCCATTTGAGATTTTTTTATAAAAAATGACGTTCCCCTTTTTAATACTTTCCATAGAATAATAAATATTAAAATTGTTATTATTGAAATAATAACATCTGGCAAAATGCCTGCAAATTTGATGAACAAAACTCTCGGATCAAAAACTGTGTATAGCTTTTTTAAAAATTCATCCATTGTCTTTCCTTTCAATTAGAGATCAAATAATAATTAACGCGTAGTAAAATAATATTAAGATTTTATGAGAATAAATATCACCTAAAATTTTATTATAGAATATAAAATTAGTTAACAGAAATGAGTTTGAATAAGAAAAAAAGATAGGTTATGAAAAGTTTATTTTTTGAGTCGGATTTAATCCATGCATAAAATTTGACAAATCCAAAACATTCACCGGCTTTAACATAAATTTCGAATTTGGAATCAGCTTAAGTTTTTTCATTATTTCAATATTAAATATTGAACTTATAACAATTACTGGAACATTAGTTTTTTTTAATATTAGTTCATCTATAATTTTACATGAAATTATCTCATCGCAAATAGCAATATCTAAAATTATTATATCGGGGTTTATTTTTTTTAGGGCGGGAAATATTTTATGTGAATTATTTAATTCAAATACTTTATTAATTTGAACGTCAGCCAGAATTTTTTTATAGTATTCAGAATTCAATCTTTCTGCTTCAATAATTATGGTTCGTGGATTATCCATATTTTTTTTAATTAAAATTTAGAGAAGCTTTTCTAAAAATAATATACAAAACATTAGACAATAAATAATGAATAGATCAGAATTTTACTTTTGTTCTGTCCTTATAAAATATTAGAAATTCAACTTCTCCCAATATATAAAAAAAATTATTTGACTATCAAAATTTTTTTAAGCAGGTTAATTACTGTTCATTTGCCATCAAAAAGTATCTTAACTAAAACTTTCTGAAATGAATAAAGCGGATTTTGCTTTAAGTTTATGTTCCTCCCTCAAAATTAAAATACCATTTTTTTTATTGTGCTTGATTATTTTTTTCGGATGCGGAAATTCTAATCAAACAAAACATAATGTTACCTTCAAATTAAATTTATTTTTTTTGGATACAACTAATAGCGCCTTTATAACCGGCAATCAAGTTGAATTAGGAAATTGGAAAGCCGATTCAAAAAGAATGAAAAAAATAAACGACAGCACATTTGAAAAAACAATTCAAATACTTTCCGGTAAATCAATAGAGTTTAAATTTACCGCAGGAAGCTGGTGGCAAGAAGCGTTAGACAGCAACTATAATCTTGCGAATAATTCTGGTTTGAAAATAACTAAGGACACAATTATAACTACAAATATTTATGGTTGGAAAAATAAATTCAAGCAAGGAAAAGTTGTTTTTGATGCAGACCGATTCAATCCTAATAGGGAGTTTATGATTTTAGATGAATATTGGAAATATCATCCAGGCGATAATTTTAAGTGGGCATCCAAAAACTTTAATGATTCAAATTGGCAAAAAATAAATTTGAGGGAAATAGAAGATAACTCAAATTTTGAATTTAATAATATTGGCTGGTTCAGATTTCATTTTGTTTGTGATACTTCCCTTTGGAACAAATCAATTGCTATAATTATTGATCAACTGGGGGCTTCCGAATTTTATTACAACGGTAAGTTACTTTTCAAAACCGGTGAAATAGGAGATACCACAAACGAATATAATCCTTTGCAAATGAGAAATTGGAAATACTTAAATATTGATCCAACGGAAGACCATTTATTTTCTGTACGATTCGCAAATAATAAGTTAAATAAATATTCCAAACTAGGTTTCTCAGGTTTATTCACGATTTATCTTTCAAACTTGAATAAGATTATGGAAAAATTTCCAGTTCGCATAAGGGCAGTAACGGCTAAGGAAATGATATTCACGGTAATTCCCCTTCTGTTATTTTTACTGCATATATTTTTATATGCTTTTAATCCCAAGCATAAAGAAAATTTATATTATGCAATATGCATGTTGGGCTTTGCGGGTATAACTTTTTTTGGTTATCAGAAATTATTTTCATTTACTCCGGAAATGATAATTATGAATTACAGGTTAAATGGATTATCAGTTCCGATTGCGATCTTTTTCGGTTTATTAATGGGATTTCAAATTCGCTACAACAAATTACCTAAACGCTGGATATTATTTTTTGTTTTATTTGTGGTTTTAAGTGTTTATCAATTTATTAATCCTCTTGGATTTCCTACATATTTAAACTATGTATATTTTGTTCTTACAATGGGTGATCTTGTTATTACGTCCCTTTTTTCTAAAACTAAAACCTTCAAAAAAGGAAGTTTGATTTTACTTTGGGGATTTATTTCTTTAATAATTTTTGTGGTTCTTCAAATTTTTGTGGATTACAATTTAATTGAACTTTCTTCTGAAGATAATCAAGTGTTCGTATATGGTATGGTTGGTCTTGCAATATCAATGTCGCTTTTTCTCTCCTACAATTTTGCACAAATAAATAAAAATTTAGAGAATCAATTAATAAAAGTTAAACTGCTTTCCGAAAAAACAATTGAGCAGGAAAGAATTGCCAACAAACTTGAAATAGAAAGACGAATAATTGAAATAGAAAACGAAAGGAAAAGTAAAGAATTAGAATCTGCTCGCACTCTGCAATTATCTCTACTGCCTAAATCAATACCACAATTTGCTAATTTAGAATTAGATGCATTTATGCAAACTGCCTCTGAAGTTGGAGGCGACTATTATGATATTATTTCTTCAAATCATAATTCCTTAATCATAGCGGTTGGTGACGCAACTGGGCATGGAGTAAAGGCGGGGACTTTAGTGGCAGTAGTAAAAAGTCTATTATTTGAATACGCAAATAAGTTGTCACTAACTGAAATTCTTAGCTCTATCAATAATTCACTACTTTCTATGCGCCTAGGAAATCTCTACATGGGCTTAACCCTCTTAAAAATATCAGAAATGAATTTAGAAATTTCTTCTGCAGGTATGCCGCCTATAATTATTTATAGAAAAGCATCAGATAAAATTGAAGAAGTGATTATTAAAAGAATGCCTTTAGGAGCTACAGATAAAATACCGTTTAATTCAACAAGTCTTATAATTAATAAAGGTGATATTGTTGCAGCTATAAGCGACGGGCTGCCTGAATTATTTAACAAGGATAAAAAAATGTATGAATATGAAAGAGTAAAAAAAATAATATTACAAAACGCTTCAAAAACATCGACACAAATTATTGAGAAGTTAAATGACGAAGCAGAAAAATGGTTAGATGGATATGCTCAATCGGACGACATAACTTATTTTATAATTAAATTTAATTAAATAAATTTCTCATTTCATATTCCCCTTTCGTTTGCTTTAAATCATGTTTGCAGCCAAGTGGAGTAGCAATAATTGTCTCTCTAACTATTTATTCCTATAATTGAAAAGTCATTCCAAATCTTCCTATAAAGTCATTTGCCTTCTAATTGAAGATGGAAAATATAATTTATTATTCAGAAATTTATAAATATGGTTGAGGTGTAATTTGAATGAACTAAGCGTATCAATGAACGTGGACTTGCTTCCATTGGACGATTTAATCAAAACCAGCGATATAGACCTTTCAGAATGGAATTATGATTTCTTTTTAGGGAAAATAATTAATAAAAGATATAAAATATTTTTATCCCTAATTGAACAAAAACCCGTCCAAAATTTGTTAGATATCGGCTATGGCAGCGGAATATTTTTTCCGGAATTAAAAAAATACGGGAGTAATTTATTTGGCATTGATATACACAATAAAAATTTTGACGTAATGAAAAAATTAACAAAACATGGCATTACCGCCGAACTAATTCAGGGTGATGCAGCCAAACTTCCTTTTGAAGATAATTATTTTCAGCTTTGCACTGCTGTCAGTTCAATAGAATTTATTGATAATATTGATGATGCATGTAAAGAAGTAACAAGAGTTTTAACCGATGATGGAAAATTTATTGTGATTACTCCAAATGAATCTCCGCTTACGGATTTAGGTTTAAAGATTTTGACTGGAAGAAATGCAAAAAAAGATTACAACGAAAAAAGAAAAAACGTAATACCCACAATTCTAAAATATTTTAGGGTGGAAAAAGAAATAACTTTTCCTAAAGTTCCTTCAGTAAAATTTTATACAGGATTTAGATTAGCTAAAAAATAAATTCCAAACCCTTATTTAGTTTCAATAGCTATTTTAACAGGATTAATTTTTTTGAAGCTATAAAATTATCTGCTTTTAAAGTATAGAAATAAATTCCGCTTGCCAGTTTGGAAGCGTCAAAAGTTACCTCATAACTCCCTGCTGGCTGGTCGCAATTTACTAGTGCTGCAATTTCATTTCCGAGTATATCGTAAACTTCCAATTGTACAGATATTGAATGCTTTGTCCCTACGAGGGCAATTGAATATTTTATTTTTGTTGTTGGATTAAATGGATTAGGATAGTTTTGCAATAATTCAAATTGATAGGGAATGTTATATGCTAAATCCTTATTGTCAGTATTTATGGAATTTTTTTCACCCGGTGTTCCGTGATTAATTGAAGAAGACCAATTTTCTCCTAAATCATTATTCAAATCGGGACTTTTTAATTCAAGAGACGAACCTTTCCCATCGGCATTTAATGCCCATGGAAGTTCATCGTCATAATGAACCGAATCTATTAAATTTAATTGATCGTCAAACAATCTCAATAATTCCCCGCTGCCGCTAAAACCAAATCCTAAACTTCCTGTATAATTTGTTATTGATGGAAATGAAGATTCAAATAATGTTGAATCATTAATTAAAACTAAATATTCATTTGATTTTAAGATGGTATTTTTTGGAATTATAAAAATGTGGTTGTCGTCTTCATCTTTAAATAGCCAATCGGAAATATCAATATCAGAAATGCCTCTGTTATATAGTTCGACCCAATCATCAGAATCAAAATTAGAAGCTGAGTTATAATTTATTTCATTAATTATAATTGAGTCTTTGTGGTCAACGCCCTCTTCAAATACCGCCACTATTGCTCCTCCTTTTGTCGGCGAATAAATTATTGAATCGGAGGTCGATTCTATTCCTTCCCATCCTATAAATTTATAACCGCTTTTGGGCTTAGCTTTTAAAGTGATTGGCAGACCATTAAAATAATATCCATTCCATGGATAGGCGGAAATTTTTGTATTATTTACTTCAAGCGTTCCACCTTCCTTAGGTACAGAGTAAAAAGATAGGGTGTGCATAGATCCTAATTTAAACTGATTCTTTAAAAAGATCTTATATATGCTATTCTGTGGTCTGCGAAATTTTTTAAATTCAAAATCTCATTTGAAAAGCTGCCCCATCTATTTCCCCACTTTTGTTTTTGTTTACCGAGTTCAGGTTCAATAATATTTTTCAAACTATCTATTATTAAATCAACCTTTGTGGATTTAAAATTATCATTCAACAAGTTAGTCATTGTAGTAATAAATTTAACTTTAAACTCTTCATTCAATAATAAATTTCTAAAAAGAAAGGTTGACCATGGAGGATTAGGCCAACCCGGTCCATTTGCTGTAGAAGCGAAATCAAGAGTGTTATGAGAATATGACGAACCGTTGTAAAGACCAAACCCAAAATCAGTATCAAATAAAAGCCATCGCCATTTGCCGGGTTTATTATTAGGGCGCCAAAATTTTACGTTGTTTCCGGGCCAATCAGTATTGGCAAAATAAATCTCAGCCGCCATATAATTTATATATTCTTCTATGTCAACTTGGGTTTTTAAGTATTCATAATTTTGTGCCAGGGCTAAATTATTTTTTGAAATATAATCGAGCAGCCGCATATAGGCGAGACTATCGCCCTCCAGTATTTTCCCTTTATTTTCTAAAATATCTAAGCTGTCTTTATCAACGTCAAAATGATGAGCAAGATAATCTTCATTCATTTTTTCCCTGATATTGTAAATTCCCCAAAAATCACCGTTTAAATAAACCAAAGACGGACGAAATTGCTGAACATCAATATCAATATCTTTTATAAGATTATGCATCAAACCGTCCCTTAACAAAGTATGTTCCCAGTCATTACCGCTGTTGCGAAGTATAAAAGATTTAAATTCTTTTATCTTAAAATTTGGAAAGATAGAATAATCAAAAATATTTTTTCCATATTCTTTTCGAGCATAAATAGCAAATGATTTTTGATCATGCGCGCGGCTCCAATTCCCATATATTTTTACGCCCGCTTCTGTATTAAAAGCTGAAGAGCCATCAGGTTCATAAAATTCAATGTTAATCGGTCTCTCCCAATCCTTCCAAAAATTAGCGCCGAAGTAAGGAAATTCTGATGATGCATTTTTGCCTAGCGCATAAATTCCGGAATCCGGATCAAAAAAATTGGAAGGATCGGTGGATATCGAAATTATTGGAAGCTTAGAATTATTGTTGAAAAAATAAGTTTGAGTTATAATTTTACTCGGGGAATAATTAGGTTCGATAGCTATAGCTCTAATTACTTTTGTAGTTCCAATTAAAATCGGTTTAGAATATAGTTGAGAATCTTTGTTCGGCTTTGAACCATCTTTTGTGTAATAAATTTTAGTGTTGGGAGAATTTGTGCTAATTTCAAGATTAATTAATTGCTGATAAAATCCTCCGTTAGCTGAAAAAGTTGGAGCTTCAGTTATTCCTAAAGTATGTGAGAAACTATTTTTTGCGTTAGGACTTGGCTGCGCAAAAAAAGCCCAATTTGCATTTCCATCCGGCTGTCTTCCAAATGAATGATCTGCCGGTATAGCCGTTGAAAAAATGGAATCTACCACTTCGCCGTTTCCATTTGATAAAATTAATTTTTCTCCGTTAGAACTTAATTTAAAATTAGCGTGAAGATAAGTTGTTGAGACATCCAAAATTTCGGGTACATAAGATTTGTTTTGCTTTGTATTGTAACCTAAAGTTAAGAAAGGAATAAATGACATATCAGAGGAACCGGCTGTATTGTGAACTTGAACCGCTAAAAAATTTTCACCCTGCACAAGCAGCGATTTTATATTTTCGATTTTAAATGCTTCTGGCTTGCCGCCTGAATACATTGCCGCTTCTCTAGGTTGATTTGCAGTTTGATTATACGAAGGCGGCGCTCCTGACGAACCGATATTGCTTCTTGCGATTTCCACTCCGTTTAAATAAGCAACAAAAGCATCATCGTAATCAATATGTAAAACGGCGGCTACAACTTCATCGATGTTATTTACCGTAAAACTCTTTCGCGCATAAAAAGAAATTGTAGCTGATATTATAGTTGAATCATCGCCGTCGGAATATCCAATTCCCGTTTGCCCAATCAGCCAATTATTATCGTTGAAGTTAATGGAATTCCAATTAGTAGGCGGTTCAGATTTTCCTAAATTATATTTCCAATCATCCCCATTGTTGATTATAGTATTCCAATCAGCAATTAAATTTGTTCTATTCTTATCTGAAGCAAAAACTAATAAATATTGATGTGGCTTTAATTTTACATTTGGAAAAACCCATTTAGTTAAATTTGATAAGTCATCCGACAACGAATAATTTTCAAGACTAACATCCGCAGTTGAATTATTATAAAGCTCCAGCCAATCAGAATTATCTCCGTCTTCATCTTTAATGCTCGTTAAGTTTGAGGACATTATTTCATTTATAACAACGCCTTGAGGAAAAGCATTTATGGTGAAGATGAAGAGGGTTAAAAGCAGTAATTTATTTTTAATAAATAATGTCTTCATAATATTGGAAGGAGATAAATCAATTTTTTAAGAAAAGTTTACATACACAATTTTGCTATATCACTGACTAAAAATAATTAGCAATCCCATTATAATTTCACATAATAATATTTAACAGCCATTTAACGATTAAGTAAGGCGTTTATTTTATTTAAATATCGGTCAGGTATTTCTTATGCAACTTGCAAATGAATTCAGCTTTTCTTGTTTTCCAATCAAGACTTTTAATTTGATCTGACAATATTACTCCGCTGATTTCTAAATTTTCTGGAATCTTCACTTCAAATGGATATCCCTTTACTTTACTTGTTATAGGAAAAAATACCGCCAAGTCAGTTTTACTATTTTATTCCTTAGGCGAAATTAATAAGGCAGGTCTTCTTCCAAATTGTTCGCGACCAGATTGAGGATTAAAACTTAGCCAAACTATATCGCCTTTTTCAGGCGCTTTAATTTTTACCAATATTCATTCCCTGTTTGTTTGCCAAAGTCAATCTCACGATGAAGATTTGTTTTGGTTATGCCCAAAACTAATTCTTCCAGCGAATAGTTCTCTTCTTCAACTGGTTTAATCACTATTTTATTTTGTTCTAAAATTAGGTTGACAAACTCATTTTCGCGAATCTTAGATTGGAAGGCGAAAGCTTTTGGAATTCGCAAAGCTAAACTGTTGCCCCATTTTTGAATTTTAATACGCATTACTAAACCTTTTTAATTGTTTCTACAATTAAGATACAGATCAAAATAATATCTTACAATGAATGAAAGAATCAAAATATTCAAAATTCATTAAAGCGAATAAATTTTATTTATTCTGCTTTAAATGTTCAGCATCAACAGCTGCTATGGCGGTCATATTTACAATATCATCTACGGTAGCGCCGCGTTGTAAAACATGAATTGACTTTTTCATTCCCATCAACACAGGTCCAATTACAGTTGCTTGACCAATCCTCGCCATAAGTTTATAAGCAATATTTCCTGAATTTAGATCAGGAAAAATTAATACATTTGCCCCGCCGTTTAATTCGCTAAATGGAAAATCCTTTTCAATAATTTGAGGAACTACCGCGGTGTCAGCCTGCATCTCGCCGTCAAGCATAATATCGGGACGAAGTTGTCTAACTATTCTCGTTGCTTCTTTTACTTTCAAAGATTCGGGATAAACAGAGCTTCCGAAATTACTAAATGAAAGCATCGCTACTTTAGGCACAATATCAAAAGCCTTCACCGTATCAGCCGCAGAAATTGCTATTTCTGCAAGCGCATCGGAATTTGGATTTACATTCACAGTAGCATCTGCAAAAAAGTAAACATCTTTTTTAGCCACAACAATGTATAATCCCGAAACAACTTTGAAACCTTTTTTTAAGCCAACGCATTGAAGAGCGGGTTTAATAGTTTGAGGATAGTGAGTCGTCAACCCGCTAATGAGCGCGTCCACTTCTCCTAACTCAAGCATCATCGAACCAAAATAAATTGGTAAATTTAAAAGCTTACTTGCTTCGTTTAAAGTTGCGCCTTTTCGCTGACGTTTCCTGTAAAACTCTTCAGCTAAATATTTAGTTTTTTCAGAATTTTCAGGATCAATAATTTCAAACTCATTTCTATCATATCCAGTTTTATCAATCATCGCTTCTACTTTTTTTGTATTACCGAGCAGCACCGGTTTAGCAATTCCTTCTCTAAAAGCTACGTGAGCCGCTCTAATTATTTTTTCTTCTTCCCCTTCAGGGTAAACAACTTTTTTAGGATTCTTTTTTGCTTTATGAATCATCACCCTTATTACTTCTTTTGAAAGTCCGAGTCTCTCTTTTAATTCTTCTTCATATTTTTTCCAATCGGTAATAATATATTTTGCAACTCCGGTTTCAATTGCAGCCTTTGCCACTGCCGGGGCAACGTACCATAGAACTCTTGGGTCAAATGGTTTGGGAATTATATATTCTCTTCCAAATGAAAAGTCCTCGCCGCCGTAAGCGTTTAATACCATTTCAGGAACTTTTTGTTTAGCCAATAAAGCAAGCGCTTTGACTGCCGCCATTTTCATTTCTTCGTTAATGGAAGTAGCCCGCACATCCAAAGCGCCTCGGAAAATAAAAGGAAAACCTAAAACATTATTCACTTGATTTGGAAAGTCGCTTCTGCCGGTTGCCATTACAATATCTTTACGCACGGAAACGGCTTCATCATACATAATTTCAGGATCCGGATTTGCCATTGCAAAGACGATAGGATTAGCAGCCATGCTCTTTACCATCTCTTTAGTTACCATTCCGCCGACAGATAACCCAATAAATACATCTGAATTTTTCATACCTTCGGCTAAAGTAGCGCAATCGCTGTCGTTGGCAAATTCTGATTTATATTTATTTAGATCAGTCCGCTTTTTATTAATACAACCTTTAGAATCATACATAGTTATATTTTCTTTTTTCACTCCGGCGCGAACATAAAGTTTGCAGCATGATATTGCAGCGGCTCCAGCCCCGCTTACTACAATTTTAAGGTCTTCTAAATTTTTCCCTACAACCTCAGCGGCGTTTATTAATGCAGCGCACGATATAATTGCCGTACCATGCTGATCATCATGAAATACGGGAATGTTCATTGTCTCTTTAAGCGTTTCTTCAATTTCAAAACATTCCGGAGCTTTAATATCTTCAAGATTAATTCCTCCGAAAGTAGGTTCAAGCAATTGCACCGCTCTTATTATTTCTTTTGGATCTTTAGTCCCAAGCTCAATATCAAAAACATCTATATCGGCAAATCTTTTAAATAGAACGCCCTTCCCTTCCATAACAGGCTTTCCCGCTTCGGGACCAATATCGCCTAAACCTAAAACCGCGGTTCCGTTGGATACAACCGCAACCAAATTTCCTTTTGCAGTATAGAGATATACATCTTCTTTGTTTTTGTGAATTGCACGGCATGGTTCAGCTACGCCGGGAGTGTATGCGAGCGACAGGTCTCTTGAGGTTAAGCAAGGTTTAGTTGGATTGACTTCAATTTTCCCTTTTCTTCCCTCGCTATGATATTCAAGAGCTTCTTCAATATTGTTATACATAATTCTTCCCTTAAAAAATAAATTTATAATAATTAGTTAATTTGATTAAGACAGTTTTACTATTGTGATATTTAGATGTGATATAAAATTTCTCGCCCTTTTTTTCAAAGCAAAGTGAAAATGCAAAATTTTGTTGTACGTTCATTAGATTAAATACATTGGTATAATTGGCGCCGCACAGAACTTATGTCCTAAACTAATTATTATGAATTAGTTTTCAAAATAAATTATTTGTAGAAATTAAAATGAATAACTACAATTTCTTTATTTATCAGTAGCTTCAAGCATTAGTTGATGAGCAGTTTCTTTGCCGAGATAGACATCAATTAAATAATGAATTAAATATAGAAGCGGCGTTAATACAACTGCAATTAAAAATTTATAAATATAATTTACTATTCCTATTGCAAGCACTAGCTTAAGATTCCATCCGGCGCCTATATAAAAAGCTATGAACAAAACAACAAAGCTGTCAATGAGTTGTGAAACGATAGTAGAACCGGTAGCTCTTAACCAAATTTTGGAATTTCCGGTTTGTTGTTTAAGAAAATGAAATACCGTTACGTCAACTAATTGCCCGACCAAAAACGCAGTTATAGACCCAACGATTATCCACATTCCCTGCCCGAATATTGTATTAAAAGCGGAGTTCATATCTATAATGCCAAATGGAGTTTCTCTTTCAATCCAAAAGCTGGAAGGAACAAGCTTGATAGCCAAAAACACAATCAAAAAACAATAGAGAATTAGGCTTGCTGCCGTGTACGATAAAAATCTTACTCCCTTTCTGCCGTAGTATTCATTAATAATATCAGTCATAATAAAAACAACGGGCCAAAGCAAAACGCCTGCGGTTAAATCAAATGAAAGATTATTAATATTTAATATTGAAAGATTTAGTTGAGATAATCCCAAAGTCCGTTCCAGCGAAAAAATTTTAATTCCAATAAATTCTGCAAGAATAGCATTAGCTAAAAAGAAAGAGCCAAGAATATAAAACAGCTTGTTATTTTTATCCTTCATTAAAATTATTTTTTTTTAAGGGGTATTGATAAATAATATTTTGAATTATTTAAAAAGAAAAGCCGTCTTAAAAAATTAATTTAAGGCGGCTTATAAATCTATCTTTAATAAAATTATTGAAGCTTAAATTGTATTGGAATCATTACCTGAACTTTAACCGCTTTACCGCGCTGCTTGCCGGGTTTAAATTTTGTTTTTTGAACAGCCGAAACTGCAGCTTCATCTAATCCGGCGCCCAGACCCTTTACAACTTCTGTTTTGGTTACATTGCCTTGTTCATCAACATAAGCTTTAACATAAACTTTACCTTCAACGCCGGCTCTTTTTGCAATTTCAGGATAAACAATTTTATTTTGTATCGCGGCTATACCTCCGATTGGTTCGGGCATTTCTTCAACAGCGACAAAGTATGTAGGTTCTTCTTCAACTTTTTTAACTTCCGGAGGAGGAGGAGGAGCGGCTACTTCTTCATTTACATCCAACTCTGTGCTTCCAATTTCAATATCTTCCAGCACATCTTCAGAAGGCGCTTCTATTGGAATAGGAGGTTTGGGAGGCGGAGGCGGTTTATTTTCCTGCTTAGTTTGCTGAATATCTTCAACCTTAAAAAGTTCCTGCGGACCTTCTGCCTGAGCAGAAGCAGTTTTTATATCCGGGAAAAATTTAAAGGCTGCAATTAAAAATATAAGAGATATTATAATGCTAATCTCAAATACTTTCTTATACATTCCTCTTAAATCTGCCTTGGGGTTTTTTTTCATTGACATTTGAATACGCCTCCTAAATACAAAATTGTGGTTGGTAAATTACTAAATGACTTTTCTTTTGTCAACATGATTTAATTATGGGGATTTTACTTTTAAAAAATTTAATAGTTCCCGTCATTTAAATTTTTATTTTCAACTAACTTTTAATTTGCGACTTTTTGCTGAACGTCATAAATATTTTAACAAAAGTAATTCCGAGGAGAATACCAATAACATCAGCCAGCCAATCCAAAATATCGCAGCTTCTTCCCGGAATAAATTTTTGGTGAAGTTCGTCTATAGCGCCATATACAGATCCAATAATCAATGTAAACAGCCAGGCATTTTTTTTAAGTTTTTGTTTTTTGTTTTGAATCAATAAAAAGATATTTAACAAAACCGCTAAGCCAAAATATCCTGTGAAGTGGCTAATTTTATCGCTCACTCCAATATTAGGCATATCTTTGCCGGGTAAAGTCGTGGCTGTGAAAAGAGTAATCCAATAGACAGCGAGTAGAAAAATTACAATTTTTATATTTGTTTTTATTTGAAGATTAAACAACCGAGCTCCGTATAAAATTAATTGCCGCAGGAAGATTATTTATAATATCAGTCGCGGTAAATCCAAATTCAGTGTGAGTATTTAAAAGAAGATCGGCGGATAAACTGTGAGAATAAACAGCGGCGATTAAACTTTTTTCGATCTCATTTTTATTTTGAGATAAAAAGCCCGCTATAATTCCGGTAAGAACATCGCCGGTTCCGAATTTTGCCATGCCGGAATTTCCGGTAGTATTTATTAATGCTTCGCCGGAAGGATTAAAAACTATTGTGGGCGATCCTTTTAGCGCTAAGTATGCGCCGGTTTGTATTGCAAATTGCTTTCCATATTTAAGTAAATCAGTTTGAAGAGTTTGAACATCAACGCCTATTAAATTTGAAAACTCACCGTGATGCGGAGTTAAAATTAGATTTTTTAAATTTAAATTTTTGTAATCAATTTTACTTAAAGCAAAAATGGCATCGGCGTCAATAACAATATTATTAGGAATTTTATTTTTGATAATTTGAATGACAGCTTTAATAGTATTTTCATTTCTTCCCAAACCAGGACCAAGCGCCAAAACATCCGCCCATTTTAATCTTTCATTAATTTCCGATAAATTTTCAACGCTAAGAAATCCTTTTGAATTATCATCATAAGATTTAACAATAACTTCGTCTAAATTATTTTGAATTAAATTTGTTGCAGAGTCGGGATAGCATAGAATTGAAGCGCCCGCTCCCGATTTTAACGCCGATGATGAAGCAAGAATTGCCGCGCCGGGAAGATTTTTGGAACCGGCAATAACTAATACTTTGCCTGCTGAATATTTATTTAACGACTTTGATTTTTGGGGAAATGAATTATTGGCGTCTTCCGGTTCAATTAAATAATCTTCAATTTCATATTTATCATAAAAGGAATTACTAACGCCAATATTTCCTTTAATAATTTCTCCCGCAAAAGAATTTCCATCCTGAAAAAATAATCCCTTTTTAAATTCGCCGAGCGTAACAGTTACGTCGGCGTTAAAACATAAATTTGTAAAACCATTATCAGCGTTAAGCCCAGTGGGGATATCAATCGCGACCATATATTTTTTTAATTGATTCAAATAATTTACAATTGATTTGTAAGGTTCTTTTAAATCATCTTTAACTCCGCTGCCAAGCATAGCGTCAAAAACAACATCGCAATTATTTAAAAGTTTTAAATCTTTAATTGATGAATATTTTTTTAATTGAATATTTTTATTATCGCCAGCCTGATTCTTTAAAATATTAAAATTGGTTTTACAGTCATCCGATAATTCATTTTCATTCCCGAAATGAACTATGTACACATTAAAATTTGCATTTGCAAAATGTCGGGCTGTCGCAAAGCCATCGCCCCCGTTGTTACCTTTACCGCAGACGAATCCTAAATTATAACCTAACTTTTTATCCGCAATTTTATTTTTAATAATGTTAAAAATTTCTAAAGCGGCATTTTCCATTAGAACTATGCCCGGAATTTTAAGATGATTAATTGCGTAATCATCCACTTCCCTATTTTGTTTTATTGAATATAATGGAATCATAATTTTTGGCTCAGTTTAATTTGTTAAATGGGTCATCGAATGATGATACAAATTAATTCCCCAAAAGAAAACCTAAAATAATTTTAAAGATAAAATTACAAGTAGGATGAAATTAAATCTATTAATGAGCCGGGCGAGATTCCCAGCATAATAATAAACAGCACTGAAATTACAACAGCTAATAAACCTGTGCTGCTGGATTCAATAGAAAATTCTGACTCAGGTTCTTTGAAGTACATTAACACAACGATGCGCAAATAAAAGTAAACGCTAATAACGCTTGAAATAATTCCAACAATTGCAAGCCAGGTAAGGTGAGCTTTAATAGCCGCTATAAAAACATAATATTTTCCAAAAAAACCGGCGAATGGAGGAATGCCTGCAAGCGAAAACATAACTAACGCCAGCATCGCTGCAAGCATCGGGCTTTTTGAGCCTAAGCCGGCATAGGAGTTTATGTCCAAATTTGATTCGTCTCTACCTTCAATTAAAGCGACAATTCCAAAAGCGGCAAGATTCATAAAAGTATAAGCGGCGAGATAAAATATTATTCCAGCCAGTCCTTCATAATTGCCTGCTGCAAGTCCAATAGTCATATAGCCTGCATGTGAAATTGAAGAGTACGCAAGCATTCTTTTAATATTATTTTGTGAAATTGCCACGATGCTGCCAAACAACATTGAAGCGATGGCGATAACTGCGAGATAAGGTTCAAATAAATTTCCGGCAGAGTTAATAAATATTGAACCGAGCGTTACAATTATTGCGCTGAATGCCGCAGCTTTTCCGCCGGTGGAAAATAATCCGCTGATTGTTGTGGGCGCGCCTTGATAAACATCAGGCACCCACATGTGAAATGGGAATGCGGCAATCTTAAAAGAAAAACCAATTAAAAATAAAAGCAAGCCGGTAATGAAAAGTAGACTGGATGATAGGTTTCCAAATTGCGAAACTAAAGAATCAATACTTGTGGTTTGCGCAGTTCCGTATATTAAAGCGATTCCGTAAACAATAAACCCGGTGGCAAAAGCGCCAAGCAAAAAATATTTTAACGACGCTTCGTTAGCTTTAATATTTTTTCTATTTAATCCCGCTAAAGCGTAAAAGCAAATTGACATTAATTCCAGACCGAGAAAAATCATAAATAAATCTTTCGCGCCAGCCATAAACATCATACCAAGAACGGAAGATTGAATTAAAATATAATATTCGCCAAAATAAGATCCGTATTTTTTTATGTAGTCGATTGAAAGAAGGCAGACAATTGCGGCTCCGAATGTAAATACAAAGTAAAAAATATTTGCGTTGCCCCCGGTTGCAAGCATGCCTTGAAAAACAATCGAAACTTTATTTACATGATAGAGGGAGTGGAAGCCGGCAGCCAGAAATACAATTATAGAAAACCACGGTAGTAGTTTCTCACTCTTCTTTGAGTACATTTCAATAAAAAGTGAAATTAATATTCCTCCGCCTAAAATTATAAACGGTAAAATGTTAAAAAATTCTTGAAAGTTATTAAGCATAATTACTCTATAAATAAAATGTCTGCGTCAGTTTTTTCAATTTTAACTATATGTTTGTCTTCAAGATAAAGCGCAATTTTTAAATGATTATTTTGATCGAATACGTCTTTATCTTTTTCAACTATAACCATTTTTATCGCTTCGTATTTAGAAATTTCTTCTTTTAAATCTTTATAGTCGTGAAAATAAACATCCGTGAAATCTTCTTTTTCCCTGATAAAAATTCCTTTAGAGGTTGGAGAAAAATCCATTATAATATCTTGATTAAAAATCACTTTTAAAAAATGACCATTAAAAGGAAGGATTATTCTATTGCCATAACAAAGACCATTTTGTTTACTAGCAAGTACTTCATTTATAGTTTTCATAAATTATCCTTTTCCGTAAAAAAATAATAACCAAACAACCGCAAAAATTGGGACAAGAATTATTAAAGAATACTTAATTATATAAGTAAAAAAACTCGGCATCGGAATTCCCGCTCTTTCACAGATTGATTTAACCATAAAATTGGGACCGTTGCCAATGTAAGTTAAAGCGCCAAAAAATACTGCCGCAACTGAAATAGCCTGCAGATAAATATCATCGTGAATAACAAACTCTTGAACATGAGCTTTAATATTTACATCAAGCAGATATTTGCCCATAGCCGCGCTTAAAAAATTAAGATAAGTTGGAGCGTTATCAAGCACGCCTGATAAAAATCCGGTAGCCCAGAAGAACACGCCGGCATTTAATTTGTCGCCCATTACATTCGCTTCGTGGGCAATTAATTGTAAAGCAGGAATCATAGTTGCAAAAATTCCAATGAACAAAAAGGCTACTTCTTTTATTGGTTCAAAATCAAATTCATTCGCTTTTAGAATTTCTTCATCGGCGGTTTTATATGAGAGATAAACTACGCCGAACATTATAATTTCTCTTATTCCAAAAGGCAGCGGAGCTAAGCTCGGAACCCACGAGAGAACCGCCGGATCAAGAAAAACCGAGATAATAATTATTAATAAATAAATTAAATTTTTGCTTCCTTTGAATTCAAATTTTCCTGAGTATTCAGCTTCAGGGTTTGAATCTTTTTTATTCAATTTATCTATCACATAAAAGACCAATAAAATTAAGAACAGAGTTGGAAGCCATATAAACCAAACGTTTTCAATCACCCAGAAAAAAGGAACGCCTCGAAGAAACCCCAGAAACAAAGGCGGATCGCCAATAGGAGTTAATGCGCCGCCAATATTGCTTACCACAAAAATGAAAAATATAATATGATAAGCTGAAATTCTATTCCTATTCATTTTGATGAACGGGCGGATTAAAAGCATTGAGGCGCCTGTTGTTCCAATAACATTGGAAATGACCGCGCCGAACAATAAAAAAAGAACATTTAAAATTGGAGTTGATTTTTTATCAACCTTAATTAAGATTCCTCCAGAAGCCACAAACAAAGAGCTTAACAATGCAATAAAGGAAAGATACTCAGCCAAAGTATGAAGAAGAACATGAGAATTTTGAAGAACAAAAAGATAATACAATATTGAAATTATGGATAATCCGATTGCTATTTTGGGATAATTATGTTCCCAAAAATGACTATAAAAAAGCGGACCGGTTGCAATCATTAAAAGTAAAAGCGCAAAAGGAATAACCATTAATGTTGAAGGCAATTCATGCTCAAATTCTATTGCTTGTTCGCCTTTATGAATCGCTAAAGTATCCGCTGAAATTTGCGTATGGCTTGAATCAGCAAATGAATTTTCAAAACCTGATAACGCAGCAACTAAAACAAAGAACAAAAATATTATCTTAAAATTCTTTACCAATCAATTACCTAATAAGCTCATTTTTTGAGGTGAATAAACCTGGTGAATCGTTTTTTGAGTTGATGCTTTAGATACGTTCAAAAATGTTGATGGATAAATTCCTATCCATACAATAAAAATTAATAAGGATGCAAATATAAATAATTCTCTTTTTGTCATATCAGTTAATGAACGTAGCTTATCATTTTTTATTTCTCCAAAAATTACACGCTGATACATCCACAATAGATATATGGCTGCGAAGATTACGCCGGAGGCTGCAAAAACCGTGTACCACCAGCTATTTAAAACTGAAGATTTAAATGAGCCGAGTAAAATTAAAAACTCGCCGACAAATCCGTTTAACCCCGGAAGTCCAATGGAAGAAAGTGAAGCGATCATTAAAACTGTAGCATAAACCGGAACTACTTTTGCAATTCCGCCATAATAAGAAATTTCTCTTGTATGTGTTCGTTCATAAATAACGCCCACTAAAAAGAATAAAGCGCCTGTTGAAAGTCCATGATTTACCATTTGTATTATTGCGCCTTGAATTGATTCTTGATTCATTGCAAAAATGCCGAGAACCACAAATCCTAAATGTGCAACAGATGAATAAGCGACAAGTTTTTTCATATCAGTCTGCACCATCGCCACTAATGCGCCGTATATAATTCCGATGATTGCAAGGATAGAAATAAAAGGAGCAAATGTTATAGAAGCTTGTGGAAAAAGCGGCAGACAAAATCTAAGCAAACCATAAGTTCCCATCTTCAGCAAAACGGCGGCAAGAATAATACTGCCCGCAGTGGGGGCCTGCACGTGCGCATCGGGAAGCCAGGTGTGCAAAGGAAATAACGGAACTTTAATTGCAAAGCTAAATGCAAATGCAAGGAACATATAATTTTGAATTGATTTTTGAACCGTAGGTCCGATAGAATACAATTCAACTAAATCTGTGGAGAAATGACCAAGCGAAGACGAAGCGTAAACAGCCAGCCAAATAATTGCAACAAGCATAAGCAAGCTGCCGAACATTGTGTAAAGAAAAAATTTAACCGACGCATAAATTCTTCTTTCGCCGCCCCAAATTCCTATTATAAAATACATTGGGATGAGCATTGCTTCCCAAAAAACATAAAACAAAAACAAATCAATAGAAACAAAAACGCCGAGCATTCCCACTTCAAGTATGAGCATGAAAAAAGTAAACTCTTTAATTTTCTTTTGAATGCTTGACCAGCTTGAAATTAATGTAAGCGGAGTAATAAAAGTTGTTAGCAAAACGAGCAGCAAAGATAAGCCGTCAATGCCGACGTTATAGCTAATATTAAGATTATCTATCCATTGAATTTTATGAGTGAATTGAAAATTAGAATTTGAAGCGTCAAAATTAAAATACAGAACTAAAGAAATAATAAACGCAATTAGAGTAAAAGCTAAACCTAAATATTTAATTGCAGCCGTTTTCTGTTTGTCAATAAACAATAAAAGCAGCGCGCCAATTAAAGGAGTAATCAATAAAAATGAAACTAAATAACTATTTTCCATAAATTATAAACTCAGTATTATCCAGAATAAAGCGGCAACAATTCCCAGCATCATAACAACCGCATATAATTGTGCGACGCCGGTTTGAATTTTTCTAATGTTTGATGATATGATTTCAATTAATACGGCAACGCCGTTCACTACGCCGTCAATAATTTTGTTATCCGCAATTTTCCATAAAAATGATTCTGAAGTTTTTTTAATCGGATTAACAACGGCAGCATCATAAACTTCATCAACAAAATATTTATTAAGCAAAAGGTTATATACGCCTTTAAAACTCTTCGCTGTATTTGAGGCAATGCTTGGTTTTTTAAGATAGATATATCTTGCAAGTAATATTGCTCCAATCGCTCCTACAATTGTAACCGACATTAAAATAATTTCTGTGGTATGAGTGTAAGAATTATAAAAGGCTAATTTTTTTTCAGCGCCTTCAAAAATTGGAGCGAGCCAATTCTCAAATTTGTTGCCGTGCTCGCCCGAAAATAATTCCGGAATCCCAATAAATCCGCCTATGATAGACAAGCCGGCTAAAACCATTAATGGAATTGTCATAACTGAAGGAGATTCGTGCGGATGCTTATCGTGCTTGAATCTTTCCTTTCCTTCAAAAGCTAGGAAGTAAAGTCTGAACATATAAAACGCTGTCAGCAATGCAGTAAATGTACCGATAATCCAATAAACAACGCTGCCGTTTGCAATTGATTTCCAGAGGATTTCATCCTTACTAAAAAATCCTGATAGCGGCGGAATACCGGAAATTGCAAGCGCGGCAATTAGAAAAGTTACCGCAGTCCGCGGCATATATTTTCTTAACCCGCCGTAGTTTTGAATATCTTGATCTTCATGCATTGAATGTATAACTGAACCTGCGCCAAGAAATAAAAGAGCTTTAAAAAAAGCGTGAGTCATTACATGAAATATTCCGGCAGAAAAAGCTCCTACGCCTAAAGCAAGAAACATATAACCCAGCTGGCTAACAGTTGAATAAGCCAAAACTTTTTTAATATCATTTTGAACAATGCCGATGGTAGCGGCGAATAGCGCAGTTAACAATCCAATTACAGCAACTACCGTCATTATTACAGGAGCGGAGGCATAAATAATTGAGCATCTTGCAACCATATAAACTCCAGCCGTAACCATTGTGGCGGCATGTATTAATGCTGAAACCGGAGTAGGACCCGCCATTGCATCGGGAAGCCAAACAAATAATGGTATTTGCGCTGATTTTCCAGTTGCGCCGATAAACAAAAATAAAGCTATAAAACTGAATGTAGTTTCATTCACGCCAAAAGCCTCGGCTCTTGAAAAAACTTCATTAAAATTTAAGCTGCCGAAAGTCATATAAATTAAAAACATTCCCAACAGAAAACCGAAGTCGCCAATCCTGTTTACTATAAAAGCTTTTTTAGCGGCGTCAGCCACTGTGCTTTTTTCAAATTTACGATCGTACCAAAATCCAATTAAAAGATATGAGCATAAACCAACGCCTTCCCATCCTAAAAATAGAAGAACAAAATTATCGCCGAGAATTAAATTCATCATCGCGAAGATGAATAAATTTAAGTAAGCAAAAAATCTCCAGTATCCTTTGTCGCCGTGCATATAACCAATAGAATAAATATGGATAATAAATCCAACTCCGGTTACGATTAAAGCCATGACAAGAGATAATTGATCGACTTGATAAGCAAAACTTATATTTAAGCCTGCAACTTTCATCCAGGTAAATAAAGAAACTATGGTTTGCCTTTGATCAACGGGAAGAGCTAAGGTTTCAAAGAATGCGGCGAGAGCAATGAGAAAAGAAATTCCAACAGTTCCGCTTCCAATAATGCCAATTAATTTTTCGCTCTTTAATTTTCTTCCTACTAAACCATTAAATAAAAAACCCAAGAAAGGAAGAAGAACTGTTAAGTAAATTAATTTAGTCATGAGCGGCTTTTACCATTTCAAAATATTTATTTCGTCAATATTCACGGTTAATTTATTTCTAAACATAGCTATAATAATTGCGAGTCCAATGGCAGCCTCTGCGGCGGCTACAGCCATTACAAAAAATACAAACAACTGACCAACCGAACTTCCCAGGTAAGATGAAAAAGCTACCATTGTAAGGTTTGCGGAATTAAGCATAAGCTCAACCGACATAAAAACGATAATAGCATTTCTTCTTGTGAGCACACCTGCAATGCCAACAACAAACATAAATGCGCTTAAAATTAAAAAGTAATCAATGGGAATATTCATTTAACGCCAACTAATTATATAAATTTATTTTAATGACAAATATTTTTTTCTATTTCTTCCTTCTCCCTTCCCTTTGCCGCCCTCGGAATCCCGCTATGCGGTGATGGGAAAGGCTGGGGATGGGCGTCTATTCAAATTTCTTTTTTGCAAGGACTAACGCGCCGATTGCAGCGGCAAGAAGTAAAAATCCCGCAGCTTCAAACGGTAAAACATAATTTGTAAATAATGTAAGTCCAATTGATTCTACAGTCCCAGCATTAACGCTTGCAGCTACATTTCCGCCAACGGCAAAAGATGGTCCGGTAAAAAATATCATATATCCTAATTGGAGAAAAACTAAACCGGCAATTATATAGGCGGCTATTTTTATAATAGGATCAGCGCTGAAAATTTTTCTTTCCTGCCCGGGGCGTAGAAGCATTATTACAAATAAAAATAGAACCATTATTGCGCCGGCATAAACTATAACTTGAGCAACCGCAATAAACTGAGCGTTAAGCAGTAAATACAAACCCGAAAGACTTGCAAAATTCAGAACGAGAAATAATGCGCTGATAACGGGGTTTCGCCTGGTAATCATCAAAACAGATGAAAGGGCGGAAACAGCGGCAAATAATATAAATAAGATTAATTCTAAAGACATATTATTTTAAAGTTCAGGTTCAAGTTTAAGTTTAAGTTTAGTTCAAAATAAATTCCATTTAGAGTTTAGAGAAACTTCAAATTCAAAAAAACTTGAACTTGAACTTACACTTAAACTTTTTATGGCGTATTTCTATAAATCATTCTTGGAAATGGAATAGTTTCCCTAACGTGATCAAGTCCGCAAATCCAGCCAACGGTTCTTTCCAAACCTAACCCGAATCCAGCGTGAGGAACTGATCCGTATCTTCTTAAATCAAGATACCACTCAAATGCTTCCGGCGGCAGATTATGCTCTTTAATTCTCGCCACTAAAACTTCATAACTATCTTCGCGCTGGCTGCCTCCGATAATTTCGCCGTAACCTTCAGGCGCAAGCACATCAACGGCTAAAGCTAACTTCTCGTTTTCAGGATCGCGTTTCATATAAAACGCTTTTACTTCTGCGGGATAACGATGAACCATAACCGGACGATCAAATTTTTCCGAAATAATTGTTTCATCTGTTCCGCCCAAATCATTGCCCCACTGAAAATCAATTCCATTCTTTTTTAGTATTTCTACCGCTTCGTCATAACTAATTCTTGGCAACGGTCTTTTAACATTTTCAAGTTTTGATAAATCTCTTTCTAAAACTTTTAACTCTTCAGCTTTTTCTTTGATGACGGTCTGAACTATATATTCTAAAAATTCTTCCGCTAAATCCATATTGTCATTTAAATCCGCAAAAGCAACTTCAGGCTCAACCATCCAAAATTCAGTTAGATGTCTTCTTGTTTTTGATTTTTCTGCGCGGAAGGTTGGACCAAAAGTATAAATTTTTCCAAAAGCTAAAGCGCCTGCTTCACCGTATAATTGTCCCGATTGCGTTAAATAAGCGTTGCCTAAATCAAAGTAAGGAGTTTCAAAAAGCGTGGAAGTTCCTTCCACTGCGTTTGGAGTTAATATAGGCGCATCCATTAAAGTAAAACCCTTACCGTCAAAAAAATCGCGGATAGCTTTTACAATTCTATGCCTGATTCTTAAAATTGCAACTTGACGATTTGAGCGAAGCCATAAATGGCGGTGATCCATTAAAAATTCAATGCCATGCTCTTTGGGAGTTATGGGATAGTCATGCGATTCTGAAATGACTTTCAATCCGGTGGCGTCTAATTCATAACCGCCGGGCGAGCGTTTTTCTTCTTTAACCTTGCCGACAACTTCTATTGAAGATTCCTGTCCTAATTTATCCGCTTCTTCAAAAACTTCTTCGGAAACATTTCCTTTGAAATAGACGCACTGAAGCAAGCCGCTGCCGTCGCGCAATAATAAAAATTTAATTTTTCCGCTTGATCGTTTATTGTAGAGCCAGCCGCTTAAGGTAACTTCTTCGCCGACATGGTTTGAGAGATCTTTTATTAAAATTTTCTGCATTTACGAGTATATTTTTAAAAAATGATTTTCAAATATAAAGAGAGTGTTACTAAATCTCAAAGTTAATGTATTAATTTAATTTGATTTTATTTTTGAGTTTAAATTATTTGTCGCTGAATACTAATTTTACTCATCTTAAAAAAAAATTATCTTTTAAACGATGAAATCATTTCTAAAACCGAATCAGTTATATCTTCAGTTTCTTTCGAAGAGCGCAAATGTCCATTTACTAAAAAAGAAAAAACTAATTTCTCGCCGTCGGCGGTTGTAACGTAACCCGATAATCCTCTTACATTTGAAATTGTGCCAGTCTTTGCGTGAACATTCCCTTCCGCCAAAGTTCCTTTCATTCTATTTTTCAATGTGCCGTCAATGCCGGCAATAGGAAGAGCATCATACCATTGGTCCCAATATTTATTATGCGTCATTCCTTCTAAAATTTTTATAAGTTGATCCGGACTTACATAATCATATCGCGAAAGCCCCGAGCCGTCCATATACTGATATGTATTTGGCTGAATGTTGAATTCATTTTGTAAAACTTTTTCAACAACTTTTTTGCCATTATCAAAAGAACCCAAACCAAATTCATTCCAGCCTAATAATCGAGTCATAGTTTCAGCGTACATATTTTGACTGCGTTTAAGCAAGCCGGAAAGAATTTTAATAAGCGGCGGTGATTTATGAATTAATAATGTTTTAAAATCTTCCGGATTATGATTCCAATTTGAAATATCATCGCAGTCAATCGCATTACCTAAAACCGAAATTCCCTTATTCTCAAAAACTTCTTTTAAAACAGTTACATAAAATAAAGTTGGATTTGTTATTGAAGGAGTATATTCAAATTCATGCGAGCCTGCGGCAACATATCCTTTAACAAATATATTATTTGCTCCGTAAGGACGGATAATTGAAATTCTGCTTCGACCCGTATCTCCCACTTGAGTTTGATTAATTATTTTAAAATATCCGCTGGAAATATTAGGAATTATCTTTAATGAATCGGAAGAATACAATGGCGGAATTATTTTCAAATCAACATAATTTTCATTTAACTGAAGCGCGCCAACTTCGGCGGAATACCAAACATCCAAACCGTCAAGGCTCCATCCGTAGCCAATGGGTTCGTCGTCAAAAGCATTATCATCGCCAATAATATTTCCGTTGATGGTTTTTATTCCTTTTGCTAATAGCGTATCAGCCCACTGGTTAAAAACATAATCCGGATCAGCATAAAATCTGTTATAAAAAGTAGGGTCCCCATTTCCGAAGACAATAACATCGCCTTTTAAAATTGAATCTTTTATTTCTCCGTTAGTAGTTAAAAAAGTTTCAAAATTAAAATTGGGACCGAGAGTTATTAGCGTTGAAGATGCGGTTATTATTTTTTCATTTGAAGCAGGCATAAACATTTTTTCTTCATTCTGTTTATACCAAACTTTACCGTCGTCTAATGATTTTATTAAAACTCCCCAATGCGCATTATGAAATAAACTATCGTTGAATCTTTTTTGAATTTTTTCTTGAAGCGCGGCAAAACTATTTTGTTCAATTGATTGCCCAGCTGAGCATCCATTAATAATTAATGAAGCGATGAGAAAAAGAAAAAACAGCGCGGCTGAAAATTTTATTTTATTCATTTTAAAATCTGTTTGGTGATAAATATAAATTTGAAGTTTTATAATTGTTCGCTCTCACAAACATAAATAATTATAGTCTATAATTTATGGTGAAGAGATAAAAAAATTAGGAGAATAAAATGGATTCAATTGAAAGAGATCAAAGAGAAAAAAAACATTTAGGCGAACGCGGGGAAAGATTGTTTGATAGAAAACCAAAGAATGAACATAAAGAAGATAAAGCTCAAAAAATAAAAGAGCGAAAAAATATTAAAGGTATTACAAAATAAAATTTAGCTTGTTTATTAGTTTTGATTTTCCCGTAAAGGAATCGTAAAAATAAAAGCGCTCCCTTTTCCCAATTCGCTTTCCACCTTTATAGCTCCGCCGTTTTTTTCTACATACTCCTTTGTAAGCAGCAGCCCCAAGCCCGTTCCCATTTCTTCTTCCGTGCCGGGTTTTGATTTTTTTCTTTTCAAATTAAATAAAGATAATTTTGTATCTTCGTCCATTCCTATTCCATTATCGCTTACGCTCACCTGCAAGCTGCCGTCATCAACGGCGGCGTCAATAACAATTTTCCCGTTTCTATTAGTAAATTTTATTGCGTTGGAAAGCAAATTTTGTATTGACGAATTAAGCATATCTTCATCAGCCAAAACGTGATATTCATCCACTACATTGTTCACAATTTCAATTTCTTTTTTAAGAATATTTCCATTAAGCAGCTCAATATTCTTTTCTATTAGTTCCTTAATATTTAAATCTTCTTCTGATAATTCTACTCTGCCTAACTGGAATTTTGAAAATTGCAATAAGTTATTTAATAGGTTATAAATATTTCTTGTAGATTGAAAAAGCGCTTCAATAAAAAATTCAAGCTCTTGTTTTGATAAATCATTTAATTCGTTTTTTAGAATTTCTGTATAACCGAGTATTGAATTAAACGGGCTGCGAAGATCGTGCGAAATAATAGAAAAAAATTCATCTTTAGTTTTGTTAGATTCTCTTAGCTCTTCAGTATATTTTTCCTTTTGCTCTTCCAGAAATTTTCTTTCTACGGCGCGTGAAATTGGAAATGAAACTAATTCCAATAATTCTTTTTCTCTTTCGCCTAAATAATTTTCAGCATAATATTCTTTAACGCCCAAAACGCCCACAATATTTTCTTTAATTTGAATTGGAACGCCCAGCCATTTTTTTACGGTTGAAGCGTCGGCGCTTACTTCTCCATTAAAAATTAATTCATCGATAGCTTTTTTTGTAAGTAAAACGGACTCGCCTTTTTTAATGACATATTCCGTTAAGCCGTTTTTAAATTCGTGCGATGATTGAATTGAATTATACTCGTCGGCAAAATATGGAAAATTTAATTTGTTATTTTCCTCATCATATAAAGCCACAAAAAAATTATTCAAAGGAACATACTCGCAAAGCGTTTTGTGAATATTCGCAAATAAATCAGATATGGTTTCCGAAGTGTTGGCAAACTGCAAGATCTTTAATGCCGTATGCTGAACCTTTTCGCGCATCCTTTCTTCCGTAATATCTCTTAAAATAATTTGCACAGCCGGCTTATTAAGATAGCGGGAAGGGATTAAAAATATTTCTACGTCAATTACTTTTCCGTCAAGACTTATAATTCTATTGTCAATAACATTAAGCTTAATATTTTTTGACTCAACGATATTAATTCTTTCTTTGGTGGTTTCTCTTATAGCCGGATGGATGAAATCAATTAATGATAATCCTAAAATTTGATTTTCATTAGCCGCGCGAAACAATTTTATTAATTCTGAATTTGCATAAACTAATTTATCTTCGCATTGAATTCCAATAGCAATTGGGGAAAGCTCAACAAGCTGCCTATAACGCTCTTCGCTTTCTTTAAGCTGAGTTGTAATTTTATTTTTATATAACGCCATTTCAATTGTAGAGCGAAGAACCCGTTCATCGTACGGCTTAACAATATAACCGTATGGCTCGGTGCTTTTTGCGCCTTCAATGGTGGCAAAATCAGTGTAAGCGGTTAAATAAATAACCGGCACATAAGTTTTGTTTTTAATTACTTCCGCCGCTTGAATTCCATTTAATTCTCCCGCCAGCATTATATCCATTAATACAAGGTCGGGCTTTGCTTCAAGAGTTCTTTCAATTCCTTCTTCGCCTGTGCGCACTACGTCAATAACAGAATAGCCTAATTTTTCCAGTGTGCGTTTTAGGTCTATTCCAACAATGGTTTCATCTTCTACAATTAATATTTCAGTAATTAAATTCATTTATTTTTAATAGAATAAATTATTTAAATCATTTAGTATGAAATTGAATTTTTCTTCGTTTTATAATTTATAAAACGCTTTTATTATTATAAGGCAGCGTAAAAGTAAAAGTAGCGCCGGAGTTTACTTTACTTTGAATTCTAATTTTTCCGCCTAATTGTTCAACAAATTGTTTTGCAAGCAGCAGTCCAAGTCCCGTTCCATATTCTCTTTGCGTTCCGGGGGTAGTAAACATAACATTATTATAAACATTCTCAATATCTTTTTTGCTCATTCCAATTCCATTATCTCTAATACTAATTTCCACGTCATTCGGCTTATCAAAATATTTTGTAACTAAAGACGTTATAAAAATTTCTCCTCCATTTTCTGAAAATTTTATTGCATTGGAAATAATGTTTTGCAAAATAGAATTCAACAATTCTTCATCAGCGGTAATGAATATTGATTTATCAATGTTATGATTTACAGAAATATTTTTCTTTAATAAATTCCCGTTCAACAGTTTTAATGCGTTGTTTATAGATTTTCTTAAATTTATTTCCGAAGGCTTAAATACAATTTTTCCCATTTGAAACCGCGAGAAATGGAGAAGATTATTCGTCATGCCATAAAGATTTTTAGAAGTATCAAATATTACTTTTAAATATTGTTTAACTTCTTCATGAGTCAAGGTTTCAAACTCGGTGTTCAGCAATTCGGAAAAGCCGAGCAAAGCGTTAAAGGGGCTGCGCAGGTCGTGAGAAATAATGGAAAAGAGTTTGTCTTTAGATAAATTATTTTCACTTAATTTTTTTATCAGTTCATTTTTTTCTTCCTCAACTATTTTTCTTTCTATAGCGCGAGAAATTGGATAGGAAATAAATTCAAGAATTTCTTTTTCCTTTTCACCGTACGCTTTTGCGTTATTATAATCTTGAACAACCAAAACGCCAATTGTTTTATCCTGAATTTTTAAAGGAATTCCCAGCCATATTTTTGACGGAGTTCCAATAATTTCAATCTCGCCTTTTGCGACTAATTCATCATTTATATTTTTATTAATTAAAGCCGACTTTCCTTCTCTTAAAACATATTCAGTTAAACCTTTGGCAAGCTTTTGCGGCGGAGCATCGGTATCTATTTCATCTACAAAATAAGGAAAAGTTATATAGCCATTTTTCTTATCATTTAAAGCGAGATAAAAATTATTTACCGGCATTAATTCACTGATGGAATGATGAATAAAGTAAAACAAATCATCAAGGTTCACTTCGGAATTGGATTTATCTAAAATATCCGATATAATACTCTGAACTTTTTCTTCCCTAATTTTTTCGGTAATCTCCTCCCCCGAGCTAATAATATATTTTATGGAACCGTCGTCATTTTGTACGACTTTATTATTCCACTTAATTATTTTCCGCCCTTCGTTCTTAGTAAAAACTGCTTTTATGTTTTCAAGCTGTAGGTCTTTTATTTTAGTAGTTAATTCTTTATCTGCTTTTGAAAATTGCTCCCCATTATTTTTAGCGAATATTTTTTCAATATGAAAATTTATTAATTCTTCTTTTGTATATCCTAAAACATTAGCGCCGTTTTGATTAATTAATCGTATAATATTTTTTTCATCCGTTACAATAAAAATTATATTGGCAAGATCCAGCATTTCGTTCAAGCTGTTCTTTTCATTTTCAAGCTCGTCCACAAAATCTTGAATTTTAGTAACGTCTCTTAAAATGCCAATGCTTAATTTTCTTTTGCCTTTGTCGTCTTCAGTTAAAATAGAAATATCTTCCAGCCATTTAAATTCTCCGTCTTTAGTTTCAATTAAATATTGAGCTGAAAAATCCTCGGCAAATGTTTTTGATGATTGGGAATCGCTATTTAATGAACTGTAATGAGGATGGATTATTTTTTTTACAATGCTCGAAAAACCAATTTCATTTAATTCGTCTAATGAATATCCAATTAATTCAATTATTCCGTCGCTAAAAAAAGTGTATTTTTTACTAACAAAATCATAACTGTATATAGCTTTTTGGGAGTTATTAGAAATCTTAAGGGATTTATCATCAACGTTCAAAAAAACGTCAATCAAATTGGAAAGCGAACTGTCGGTCATCGTGTTTATTTCCATTTTTAGAATTTAATATTATGAGCAAGTTATAGAAAATTTTTAACATTCGATAAAACTTCTACTTAAAATAATTGATTATATTTTTATATAAAATTAAGCTGTTTATAATGTTTGATGAAAATCATACTTGACAATATAGAACTGTAGCCTTATTTTTATGTAGACTAAATCTAAATAGTTATCTTTGTTTTGTTAAAATAGGAAAAAAAGATGAAAACAGCTTCTGAATTAAAATACGGAGAACGAGTTAAAATTGATAATTTAAACACAGAACATCCGTCTTGCAGAAGAATATTAGAAATCGGCTTCACTCCAGGTCAGGAAATAGAATTAATCAACAAATCTATTTTTAATGATCCCTTAGCGTTTTCGGTGCGTGGAACCGTAATTGCTATTAGGAAAAATGAAGCTGAGTGCATTTTTGTTTCATGAGTATTTCAGTTTCAGAAAAAACCCCTTTAATTACTTTAGTCGGACCTCCAAACTCCGGTAAAACTACTTTATTTAATTACCTCAGCGGCAAAAATTATAAGACGGTTAATTATCCCGGCGCCACTGTCGAATTTTCTATTAGCCCTCTTTTAAATAAATATAATATTAATGCAAACCTACTTGATTCGCCGGGGATTGTAAGTTTAATTCCAAACTCCCCCGATGAGCAAGTCGCAGTGGAATCATTATATTCTCATCCATCTTTAGGCATACCGGAAATTGTAATTGCCACCGCCGATGCCAGTCAGCTTTCACGGCATTTACTTTTAATAAATCAATTAATTGAATGCGGCTTTAAAGTAATTGTCGCAATTACGATGCATGATATTCTTGAAAGAAAAGGTTACAAACTTTCCACGCAGGCTTTATCAGAAGAATTAAACTGCAAAGTAATTAAGGTTGATGGACGAAATGGCAATGGCATTGATGAATTAATTAAAGCTGTAAATGAAGAGTTGAATGAAAATTTAAAAAACCGTGATAACAAAATTATACCGTCATTTTTTGATACTTCGGTGGGAATAGAAAAATTAATTAATTCCTACAAAAATATTGAACAGATTGAGCAAAATGTTTTATTCCCCTATTCAGGAAACGGAAGCAGTTTTGATATTGACGCTGCCAATAAAAAATTAGTTGTGCTAAATGATCTTTCTGTAAAAAAAATTACGCATAAACCTGACGCTTCAACATTAAAAATTGATAAATTTCTTCTTCATAAAGTATGGGGATTAATTTCTTTCTTCGTTATAATGTCATTAACATTTACTTCAATATTTTGGCTTGCTGATCCGCTGATGGGACTTGTTGACGCTCTGTTTAGCTTAGCGTCAAGCTTTGCTTTGCAAACATTCGGAACCGGCTGGTTGGGTGATTTTCTCGCGAACGGAGTTATAAGCGGAACGGGAGCTGTGCTCGTTTTTGTTCCGCAGATTATGATACTTTTTTTAATTCTTGGTTTGTTGGAAGATACGGGCTACCTCGCGCGAGGCGCTATGCTTATTGATAAACCTCTTTCTAAAATAGGACTGAATGGAAAATCATTTGTGCCGATGCTTTCTGGGTTTGCGTGCGCTATTCCCGCAATGCTAGCTACGAGGACTATTCCCAATAAACGCGAGAGGCTTTTAACAATTTTTATAATTCCTTTGATGAGCTGCAGCGCCCGGCTTCCCGTATATGCTTTGTTAATTGCATTTCTATTGCCCGCCGATAAACTTTGGATGGGCGGAATCTTATTAGCTTCAATTTATATTTTCAGCACGTCAAGTTCGCTTATCATTGCGGGAATAGTAAATAAGTTCAAAAATAAAATAATTAAAGAAGACGATAACTCTTCGTTTATTTTAGAATTGCCAGCTTATAGAAAACCAAAACTTAGCTCGGTTTTAAATAATACTTATAACAGTTCGTTTGTTTATGTAAAGAAAGCCGGACCGATAATTCTAATATTTTCGGTTGTGCTTTGGTTCTTAACTTACTTTCCAAATTCAAATCCTAAAATTGACGTTTCAAATTTAACGCAGCAAGAGGCAACTCAAATGCAAAAAGCTGAACGGTTGTCAGGCTCTTATGCGGCTGATTTGGGAAAAATAATTCAGCCGGTTATGACCCCGATTGGAATGGATTGGAGGGTAGGCGTAGCTTTAATTTCTGCTTTTGCGGCTCGCGAAGTTTTTGTTAGTTCAATGGCATTAATCTTTAAAGTTACAAGCGATACTGACGATCTTCAAGATTCTATATTATATGCAATGCGCGCCGCTGAAATAGGCAATACAGGTAAAAAACTTTTTACAACTTCTACAATCATCGGATTAATAATTTATTTTATTTTTGCGCTTCAGTGCATTTCTACAATTGCTGTTTCTAAAAAAGAATCAGGGGGCTGGAGAATTCCAATTTTACAAATTTTAATTTTTTCTTCCGTTGCATATCTTTTAACTTTTATTACCGTAAATGGATTAAGGGCGCTGGGAGTTAGTTAGAGTTTTTGATCTTTAAAACAATTCTTCAAAATAAATTATAGCTCAATAAATAGTTTTAGCGGGAATTTGTTATTATAGAATAGAGCAAATAATTTTACTTTGTCATTCACAACAAAAAATAAATACGAAATTGAAAAACGATAAAGCTTCTGAGATTTTTAGAAATTTTTTAAAGAACGAAAAAAATAGAATTACTCCCGAACGTTTTGAAGTTCTTGATGCGGCATTAGAATACGAAGGTCATTTTGGCGCTGACGATCTTTATATAATAATGAAGAATAAAAAATCAAGAGTTTCGCGCGCAACGGTTTACAAAACGCTTGAGCTTTTAGTGCAATGCGAATTGTTAAGTAAAAGAAATTTCGGCGATAATTTAACGCGTTACGAAAGCAGCTATCGAAGACAATCGCACGATCATTTAATTTGTATGGATTGCGGAAGAATTGTGGAATTTTCTAATCCAAAATTAAAAGATCTTCCCGCGGAAGTAAGCAATGAATTAGGCTTTGAAGTAGAAAGTTATTCATTTAATATTTTTGCCCGGTGTAATGACAAAAAAAATTGCGTTCATTACAAAGCGCTTATCAGTCAATAAATAAATTTTGAGTTTTATGGTACATACCAAATATCCTTTAACCTGGCAGAAAAATAATTTCTCAATAAAAATATTCTGCTCTATTCCCAACATTGCAACCGGTATTTTAATACGCGCCGGCGAAGCTAATTTTGTGGTTGACCCCGGCGATGGAATTTTAAGAGATTTAAATTCAGAGATTGGAACTAAAAATCTTTTAAGCGTATCCGATGTTTTTATTACTCACGGTCATCACGATCACGTCGGCGGGGTGTGGTCTCTATTAACTTATTTAAGAGTGATGAATAAAAAAACTCCACTTTCAATTTATTATCCCAAAGGATGTTTAGAAATTGAAAGCATACATAAAGCTTTCATGAAAGTTTACGCCAGCAGCTTATCATACAAAATTAATTTAATTGAAATTAACGAATACAAAATTTTTAAAAGTAAAAAAGTTACCATCCGTCCGTTCCCCGTTATTCATAAAGAATATCTTTCCGATGGAATTGCAACCAGACAAGTGCCCGCATTAGGTTTTAAATTTTCTTTTGACGGCTCCAAAATTTGTTACGGCGGAGATACCGCTTATTGTGAAGATTTAGTTAAGCAGGCAAAAGGTTCGGACTTAGCTATTATTGAAGCCGGGCATGAAGATGAAACGCCCGATGGAATGCACATGACAATCAGCGAAGCAAAATCTATTGGAAAAAGTGCGAAAGAATATTTTTTAGTTCACGTTCCCGAATAACTTTTTAAGAATTTGGGGAGCCTAATAAATACATATCTCCAGTCGGTTTCGGAACTCCTCCCTTCGGTTCTAAAGTAATTGCAAAAGCATTTATCTTACTTTTATCCCCTTCAGCTAAGTTTGTAATTTTAAAAAAGTTTGGTTGGTTTTTATCTTCAAAAGAAAAAACTCCTGAGTTAATCGGCACATCATCTTTAATTACCCATAGCTCATAATCTTTATCTTTCGGAACAGCCGGAAGATTTGAAATTTGAAGAATGGCGGATCTATTATCAGGGCTCCAAATTACTTTTCCATAGCCAGCAGGATTTACTTTTAATCCATTCATAATTACAATTTCAATTTGCTTTGATTCGAGCACAGCTAATAACTCCTGCTTTTTTTCTAATTCTGTTTTCAACTGTACTATCTCAGTTTTCTGACTTTCAACTGTATCTTTTAGTGAAAGTAAATTATACCCTAATAAAAATAATCCGAGTATTAAAATTATTGAAAATCCAAAAGCAAATTTTGGATTATTAAAACCAAAAATGGAAATTAATTTTGTAAACTGGTTTTCTTCTTCCGGCTTTTGGTACGAATTTTCAGAGGAGATTTGACGCATAATTCTTTCTTTAACTGCTGCAGAAGGAAAAGACATTTCACTAGTTAAAGGAAGATGTTCAAATAAAATTTTTGTGGTGCGAAATATTTCAAGTAATTCTGCATCCCCGCTGTTTAATGCAGAGTTTAATTCATCAAGTTCAGATGAAGTTATGTCATCTAAAAAATATGAGTTACATAATTCCCTAAATTTTTCTTGATCCATTATTTTCTATAAAAGATTTTTTAGTTTAAAATTGGCGTTAATATTTTTTCTAATTTGGTTAAAGCCTGTCTTATTCTTGTTTTAACAGTTCCTAATGGAATGTTTAACTTTTCAGAAATTTCCGTTTGAGTGTAACCTTCAAAGTAAGCTAAGGTTAAAACACTTTTTTGTTCTTCTGGAATTTGAGACATCGCATTCTTCAGCATTTCGGCTCTTTCATTTGCAATAGCTGCATCAAGATTTGAAACAGACTTATCATCTTTTAAATGTAATATTTCAACATCATGTGAAAATTGCTTTGCCTGCTTAAAACTTTTTGACCTTAATTTATCTAAAGCTCTATTTCTGCTCATAGTAATTATCCATGAGTAAGCAGTGCCTTTTGTTTTATCAAAAGTAGAAGCACTATTCCATATTTGAAAAAAAATTGTTTGCAGCAAATCTTCAGTTTCATTTTTATCTTTTAATATTTTCAAAGTAAAACTATAAATTAATCTGGAATAAATATCATACAAATCAGATAATGCCGATTCATCTTTGGCTGCAATCTTATCAATCAATTGTGCTTCCTTTACTGAGTTTAACTTTCTTATTAAAGAAAGTAAAAAAAATGTAACCAATAACCCTCCAATTTATAATACGAGCATAATTTGTCTTTTGGATTTAATTATGCTCATCGTTTTAATTAAGTTTAACATAAAATTAATATTTATTAATTGTGATATGTATGAATATAAATTAATATTAATCATCTTAAGCAATAAAATAGTTCGGTAGAAAGATAACATGCAGAATTATCAAAAAGAAATTAATATACCGAAAAAAGCAAGAGGTTTCATTTAATAACCGATGAAATATATAATCACATTATCTGAACTAAAAAAATTTAGAGCTGGAGTTCTGCGCATATTTTTATTAAGCATACAAGTGCTTCGCTTAACTATAAATGAAAATGCTGATCCGACGGTGCGAAAAGATTTTGAATCTCATTTTAACAAAATGGTTCCGGAAAATGCTGCTTATTACCGTCATACCACAGAAGGCTCAGATGACATGCCCGCACATTTGAAAGCGTCCATTCTCGGAAGCAGCATTACCATTCCTATTACAGATGGTAAATTTTAATTTAGGAATTTGGCAGGGAATTTATTTATGCGAACATCGAAATTATGGCGGCAAGAGAAAAATAGTAGTTACAATTTACGGCGAATAAATATTCTTAGAAACAAAGCGCTTTAAACTATGGAAGCAACTTGGCTATTACTATTCTCTCCTTTTATATTTGAGATGAATCAACGGTTCATCTCTACAAAAGATTGAAATATCATCTACCTCTATGAAAATGGGACTACGGCATTTCTTTTGCCTTTTAAAAAATAAAACAACAATTATGTTTTAATAATAAAATCTAAACCCAATTCTGAACATCATCCCGCTCATATCAATTGTTCTTTCAAAAGTTCTATCGGCTCCGGTATTAGGGTCCCTGGCGTCATATTCCCAGCTTGGCGATGAATTATGATAATCTAACTCGGCAAAAATATCCGAACTTCTACCAACTTGATATAAAGTTCCAAGGCCGATTCGCCAATTAAAATCAAAGGCTGTTAAAAAATCATCTTCATTTGGATTTTCAAAATTACTGTAATTGATAAACAAAACTTCCGCTCCTAATCCGCCGGTAAAATAAACTTTAGTGTATGGCGCGACTAAAACTTTTGCAGTTAAAATTCCCATTAAAGGAAAATCATGCAAATTTGTTTTTGCGCGCAGTTGATTAATTTCTCCCCCGGAAATTCCATATAAATCATTAAACTGGGCAACAAGTTTTTTATCAACGTAACTCTCATGATACCAATCAACGCTCCATCCCAGAGTTAAATTTTCATCCATAAATTTCGCGCCTTCATAACCAACAATAAAACCGCCGCCTGATGATGATGGGAAAAATTCCCCTAATTTTATTGCAGCCGAACCGTGCTGGGCAAAAGAGTTCGCATAAAATATTAGCGCCGCGAATAATGTTAAAAAGTATTTCATTTTATAAGCCTCAAAAAAAATATTATTAGTTGATTCAACTTGAATGCCATCAAATTATAATATAAAAAAAGATATTTTTGATTGTTTTTCGGAGAGCAAAAAAATAATTGTATAGTATGAAAGACGTTCGTATAAAATTAATTGTACAAATTTTGAAGTACGCAAATTAGATATTTTATCTTGAGTAGAATCTAAATATTATACCGTAGAGAAGTTTTGAAAACGTCTTTTTAATATATAAGACTTTTGCGAAAGTTTTTTTAGCTAAGAGGTTCACAGAATTTCTTATTTTTATCTGAGACGTTCGCAGAACGTCTCTACATTTAGAAATTTCAAAGCAAGAAGCTTTGCACCGCTACGAATGTTATACTAAATATATTTAAGAGTTGTATCCCCATTTCTCTTTATTTGCCTGTACTTCCTCCGGCGTTGGAAGCGGTTTGCCTTCTTCACGTTGAGGAACAAATCTTTTGGTCCCAACTATACGGGCATTAATTTCTATATCCTCTTTGAAAATATCCGGCGTTTCTTCTTCTTCAAAAATTGCTTCCCACGGACATTCCGGTACACAGGCGTTGCAATCAATGCATTCATCGGGATCAATTAACAATTGATTTTTAGGAATTGAATTATCATCTCCGGAATATTCATAAATGCAGTCCACCGGACATACTTGTGTGCAGGCAATATCTTTGCAATCCAAACATAATTTTGTTATTACATAAGCCATAATTTCTCCTTATCAGTCAATTATTTTTATACAGTTAGATTGAACTAAAGTAAATAAGAATTAAACTAATTATCAATACTTATCTTTTGTAAAGTGATTAAGAAAAGAAAAATACAATAGGTTAGACAAACCCAATTTCTTTTAAGCATCTTTTATGATATTTCCTTCTATTAGAAATTGGGTTTGTTGGCGTATAAATGAGAGGTTCATTTTCTGGCATAGCCATCACTATGTTAAAAATGAGCCTCACTTTTTTGTTCATCCTCTGTGAATTATTTTTTGATTCGCGATTAAATGTTAAATTTTCTCATTGCAGCTATTTTATTTTTTTAGATTTCAAAATATATTTGAAAAAATAAATTTATTATAAATCGGCGTATAAAAATGAAAAGTAAAAAAATCTTATTTGTTTGCATGGGCAACATCTGCCGCTCCCCCGCCGCTGAAGGAATTATGAAATCACTTGTAAAAAAAAATAATTTAGAAAAAATAATCCAAGCTGATTCAGCCGGGACAATTGCTTATCACACAGGCGAAGGCGCAGATTCTCGGATGAAAAAATTAGCGGCAAACAGAGGTTATAATTTAACAAGCATTTCCCGAAAATTTGATCCAAAGAATGATTTTAAAAAGTTTGATTACATTGTTGCAATGGATGATGAAAACTTTGCTAATATTTTAGACTTGGATACTGAAGGATTATATATTAATAAACTTCATAAAATGGTTGAGTTTTTCAGCAAAAGAGATGTAGATGAAGTTCCCGATCCATATTACGGCGGATCAAAAGGATTTGAAAATGTGCTTGATATTTTAGAAGACGCCTGTGAAAATCTTTTAACTAAAATTAAAAATGATATTGAATCAGAAAATAAAAAATAAAATTGAAGAGAAATTAAATTCTAAAATTGCTAACGTGTCTTCGCTTTCCGGAGGCTGTATTAGCAATGCTTATAAAGTTACTGATGATTCCGGGCAACCTTATTTTTTAAAAATTAATTCTTCTTTAAATGATATGTTCATTAAAGAAGCAAATGGATTAAACGAATTAAGAAAAGCTAAAACAATTAAAATACCCAAAGTTAAAATTGTCGAAAATGATTTTATACTTTTAGAAATGATTAATAGCGCTGAAATGGAAAAAACTTTTTGGGAAGATTTTGGAAAATGCTTTGCAAAAATGCACCGGGTTTCAAGCACAAGTTTTGGTTTTTATGAAGACAATTATATCGGGTCGAATGTTCAAAATAATATTAATAATGAAATTTTAAATTGGAATGAATTCTATTTTGAAAAAAGAATTTTATTTCAATTTAGACTTGCAGAAAAAAACGGATATGCTACCGAAGAATTGAAATCCGGCATAAAAAATATTGAAACTTCAATCTCAACAATATTAAGCGGAAGCGATGAGCCGCCTTCGATGCTGCATGGCGATTTATGGTCGGGTAATTTTATTACTGATGAAAACGGCGCAGCTTGTTTAATTGATCCGGCTGTTTACTATGGACATCGAGAAGCAGATTTAGCGATGACGAAATTATTTGGCGGGTTTAACTCTCAATTTTATATTTCATATAATGAAGAATGGAAATTAAAAGATGGGTGGGAATACCGTGAAAATATTTATAAGCTCTATCATATTTTAAATCATTTAAATCTTTTTGGGAGAGGTTACTACCCACAAGCTATCAGCTTAATAAAAAGTTACGACGCTATATAATTTTTTATCAAAAAAAAGGCGCCTAAAAAAGCGCCTTAGAATTATCAAATAAAACAAAATAAATTATTTTACTTCCAACAATTCCACATCAAAAATTAAAGTGGCGTTAGCGGGAATTTCTCCCTTTCCTTTTTCACCGTAAGCCAAATCGGGGGGAACAATTAATTCGGCTTTTCCGCCTTCTTTCATTAAAGCGATGCCTTCTTCCCAACCTGGGATCACTCTACCTGTTCCCAGCACAAAAGTAATCGGCTGCTCTCTATCAACCGAACTGTCGAATTTTTTACCGTCAAGAAAAAATCCTGAATAATTAACTTTAACAATTTTTCCCGAGTCGGCTTTTTCGCCTGTTCCTTCTTTAACTTCGATATATTTTAAGCCGCTGGCGGTAACTAAAGCTTTGGTAGAATCAACTTCCCATTTTTTAATAGGCTGCTTAATCTCTAATAAATCAACAACAACTTTAATATTAGATTTTGGAGGAACGGGTCCCAATCCTTTTTCACCGTAGGCAAGACTATCAGGAATAATGATTGTGCGTCGCTCGCCCACTTTCATGCCTGCAATTCCTAATTCAGAACTTCTAATAAACTGTCCTTTGCTTAGCTTTATATTTACAGGATGAAAATCTCTGCTGCTCCCTAAACTTTGAATTTTTTTAGTAGAATCTTTTGACCAATCTGCAAACAAATTATTTTTATCTTTATCAGTTATATACCAGCCTTGAAAATGAATCGAAACAAAATCTCCCAGTTTTGCTTCGGAACCGGAGCCGGTTGAATCAATGGAATAAGAAATTCCATTATCCAATTTAACCACATCCGGCTGCTTGTTACAGCCAGTAAAAACTAAAACGAAGAATACAAATACAACAAAATATTTCATAAATTTCCTTTTTTTTAACGGCTCAAATATATTTATTTTAAGATTTAATTCATAAGTCATTTTTTTTTGATGAGATTATTTGTGAAAAAGTTTTACATTTTATTTTTATTTGCCTCGCTATCGTCATCCTATGTTAACGCCAGCGAAAGAGAAAGCGATAGCAGTAAGGTTATAATTGATTGTAATTATTCTTTTGAAGAATCAACAAGCGGTGTAAAAATTCCGGATGAATTAAAGAAGAATTTAGAATTAATTAGCGTGCAATATTTTTCATTGGACGGCAAGATTCATCAAGGGCAAATTTTAATTCATAAAGATTTAGCAAAAGATGTTATTGATATTTTTAAAATTATTAAAGAGTCAAAGTTTCCAATTGCAAAGACGATACCTATTGTTAAATATAATTGGAATGATGAAAAATCAATGCAGGACAATAATACGTCCGCGTTTAATTATAGAAACGTAGCAAGAACTAAAATTCTATCGGCGCATTCAACAGGACGAGCGATTGATATTAATCCAAAATTAAATCCCCAGATAAAAAGAAATAATTCTTTTCCGCGAGGTTCAAAGTACGAGCCTGATAAAAAAGGAACCATAAGCGCTGGTTCATTAATTGTAAAAGAATTTATTAGGCGCGGCTGGAAATGGGGCGGATACTGGAAAAGCACTAAAGATTACCAGCACTTTGAAAAAAAAATAAAAAAAAGATAACATGAAATTTTTATTGAAATTAATGGGATCCATTTTATTAATTGCATTACTATTTTTTTTATTTGAAGGAATACAGAATAAAACAAATAAGGTTGTAATAATTGTTGAAAGCAAAAATATTTCAGATACCGCAAAAATTTTTATAGCCGGTAATAATATGCAGCTCGGCAATTGGACGCCTAATGATGTTATGCTTAACCGGATCAACGATTCAACCTGGAAGAAAACTTTTTCTTTTGAGTTGGGAACAAAATTAGAATTTAAATTCACTCAAGGGTCGTGGCTCTCCGAAGCCTTAGATAGTAATGGCACAGTTCAGGCTAATTATTTTTTCACTGTTAAAAAAGATACTGCAATAAAGTTCATAATTAATAATTGGAAGAAAGATACAGCCAAAAAAAATTACGGTCAGATTACAGGCGTTGTTAAGTATCACAGTAATTTTAAAGGGAAAGGGATTAAGCCCAGAGATGTTATAGTATGGCTACCTCCGGGATATGACGAGGAAGTCAATGACCGCTATCCCGTTTTGTATATGCACGACGGTCAAAATATTATTGATCCAAATACCTCTTCATTTGGCGTTGACTGGCAGCTGGATGAAACTGCCGACAGTTTAATAAAAGCAAACGCAATTCAGAAGATAATTATAGTTGGAATTTATAACACTAATCTGCGCTCCAAAGAATATGCAGACACCGATATTGGGAGAAGCTACCGCCATTTTATTGTAAATGAATTGAAACCATTTATTGACGAAACTTATCGAACAAAACCAGACGCCGCCAATACTGCAACAGCCGGTTCTTCTTTGGGAGGATTAGTTTCATTTATGCTTGTTTGGGAATTTCCAAATGTATTTTCAAAAACCGCTTGCATATCTCCCGCTTTTTTTATTGAAGATATTGACTACTTAACCGCGGTCAAAAATTATTCGAGTTATAAAAAACCTATAAAAGTATATATTGACGACGGCGGGGTTGGCTTAGAAGAAAGGCTTCAGCCGGGAATTGATTCAATGCTGGTATTATTGAAACAAAATAATTATCAAATGGGGAAAGACTTAATGTTCTACAAAGATTCAACCGCGCAGCATTCAGAAACTGCATGGGCTCAAAGAACATGGCGCTTTTTAGAATTTTTCTTTGGAAATTAAATGTATAAGATAATAACATACAATATAGTTGTGCCGGCTCATCTCCAAAACAATTAGTTAAAAAACTTTTACGATTTCTTTTTTGCATTCGTTTTCCTTTTATCCCAATCAATTCAATCAAGCTACGCCTAACTTATTAAAGTTTACTATGTTTTATCCCTTATATTTGAACGACATATCATACATTATATTAATATATTTTTTACAAATACTTGACACGAACCTTTCTTAATTTTATATTTGCCCCCTAAATACTTAATTATTTAATATTCTATACCTTATTACTTTAATAATTTAATATTAGATAATTATAACCTTAGTTTATTATGTCCGAGTCATTAAATATTATTTAGGAGATAAAGAATGAAAAAAATAGAAGCTATAATTAGACCGCATAAGCTGGATGATGTTCATAAAGAATTACAAGACTCCGGATTTACAGGTTTGACTGTTTCGGAAATTAAAGGTTACGGCAGGCAGAAAGGTCATACTGAAATTTACAGAGGTTCAGAGTATAAAATTGAATTTGTACCGAAATTAAAAATTGAACTCTTCTGCACAGAAGACATGTGTGAGAAAGCTGTTGAAATAATTATATCAAAAGCGAAGTCGGGAGAAGTTGGAGACGGTAAAATATTTATTCTTCCTGTTTTGGATGCAATAAGAATAAGAACGGAAGAGTCCGGCGAAAGCGCAATATAGCGTGAGAATTTTCTTCAAACTAAATATGAAAAGGAAATTATATGAAAAAAATATTCATTACCATTTCAGCGATAATATATTTTTCTTCAAGCTTTATTTACTCGCAGGAAGTGGAATTAGGCGTGGCTCTTTATAGCCGCTATGTATGGCGCGGAGTTGATTTCGGAAACTCTCCCAGCATCCAGCCTGCAGTTACTTTTACTGCCGGCGGCTTTTCAATTGGCGATTGGGGCGCATACAGTTTTGCAGGGACAGGCAACGTTTACTCGGAAAATGATTTATGGGCTTCATATTCTATAAAAACATCCGGCGGATCTTTCACAGCAATAGTTACAGATTATTTTTTCCCCAGCGCTGGAATGAAATATTTTGACTATAAAAAAGATGGCGAAGGCGCTCATATTATTGAAACCGGATTAAGCTACAGTGGACCTGAATCATTTCCCATCACTCTCTCCGGCTATATGAATGTTCATAATGATGTAGATAATTCCACTTACTTTGAAGCAGCCTTTCCCTTTACCGTTGAAACTGTCTCGGCTTCCGTTTTCGTGGGAGCTACAGGAGGGGGAGACAATGGTTACTATGGTCCCGCAAATTTCCAGGTAATTAATTTCGGGTTCAATTTTGCAAAAGAAATAGGAATCACAGAAAAATTTAGTCTTCCAATTTCCGCTTCATTAATCGTCAATCCTTACATCGAGCAAAGCTATTTGATAGTGGGAATCAATCTTTAAAATAAAATAAACTAAAGAACTTAGGAGTAAATAAATGGAAAATATTTTAACACAAACAGCTGTTGATTCGGTTTTTCAAGTTAAATCAGCAGCTGGCTCAATTTTTACCGTAAATAATTTATGGATGATGATTGCTGCGGGCTTAGTTTTTATTATGCACCTTGGTTTTGCCACGCTTGAAACCGGCTTAACGCAATCCAAAAACACAGTTAATATTCTATTTAAAAATTCTATAATACCTGGTATTGGATTACTTACTTATGCTTTCGCAGGATTTAATATTATGTATCCCGGAGCTGCTTTTGCAGGGAAGATTTTCGGGTTTACCGGCTTCGGAATTTCAACAGATGTCAGCGGATTGACGAGTTCGTATAACGCGGGATATACATATTGGACTGATTTTTTATTTCAAGGTATGTTTGCTGCCACTGCCGCTACTATCGTTTCCGGCGCAGTTGCCGAAAGAGTTAAGCTTTCAAGTTTTTTAATCTTTTCAACAATTTTTGTAGGCTTATGTTATCCCATAGTGGGAATGTGGAAATGGGGCGGAGGTTTTTTGAATGAATGGGGATTTTATGATTTTGCCGGCTCTACACTTGTGCATTCTGTTGGAGGCTGGGGCGCTTTGGCTGGTGTAATTATTTTAGGAGCAAGAAGCGGTAAATTTATAAATGGGAAAGTTCATCCAATTCCTGGGCACAGTATGCCCCTTGCAACAATAGGAGTTTTTCTTTTATGGCTTGGCTGGTTTGGGTTTAACGGCGGGTCAGTTCTTTCCGCCGATCCAGGAGTAGTATCATTAGTTTTAGTTACGACTTCACTTGCTGCTTCAGCGGGAGCAGTTGGAGCAATGTCTGCTTCATGGGGCTTTTTGAAAAAGCCTGATATCTCCATGGTTCTTAATGGAATTTTAGCAGGGCTTGTGGCTATAACCGCAGGCGCTGATAAAATGGGAATTTCCGCATCTTGCTTAATCGGTTTTATTGCCGGGATAATAGTTGTTTTTTCTGTTATCTTTTTCGATAAAATAAAATTAGACGACCCCGTGGGCGCTTTATCGGTGCATCTTGTGTGCGGCATCTGGGGAACTTTGGCTGTAGGGATGTTTGGGGAACTTGCAAGCCTTAAACAATTGGGGATTCAAGCTGCAGGAGTTGCAATAATAGGAACATTCACTTTTATATTTGCCTCTACTCTATGGATTGTTTTGAAGAAAACTATTGGAATTAGAGTTTCAGAATTAGAGGAAAAGGAAGGGCTTGATATTGGCGAACATGGAATGGAAGCCTACCCGGACTTTGAAAAAGTAAGTACAACTTTTTAATGAATTATCTTATAAATCTCTCTATCTCTCAAAAGGGCGGTTCGCTTAATACGGACTACCCTTTCCATTTTCAGATTGAATATTTAGATGATCTCACTTTTTAAAGTATTTTAATGTAAGACAGGTTATGTCATCAGATTGTTCAATGCCCTCAGAGTACTTATGTACTTCATTAACAACATTAAAAACCTGCTGATTTGTTTCAAGATCATGTTTTTCAGATAAACATTTAATTAATCTTTCTTCGCCAAATTCCTCTTCATTTTTATTCATTGCTTCTGTAACTCCGTCGGTGTAAAAGAAAAGCGAGTCTCCTGGTATTACCATAATTACATTTGATTCATATTCAACATCTCGCATTGCTCCTACAATAAGTCCACCTATATTTTCAATGGGCTTAACTACTCCCGTAGATGAAATTAGATAAGGCGGATTGTGTCCGGCATTGCAATATTCAAATGCGCCATTTCTTGTATCAAGTACGCCGTAAAATACTGTTACAAACATATTAGAAGGGCTGTCATCCGCTAGAATATTATTAACCTCGGTCAAAACATTATCCGTCGGAATACCCTTTAAAGCGGTTGCTTTAAGCAAAGTTTTTGTAACAGCCATCAATAGTGCAGCGGCAATTCCTTTACCGGAAACATCGCCAATTATAACTCCCACACGGTTTTTATCAATCAGAAAAAAATCATAAAAATCTCCACCGACTTCTTTTGCAGTTATCATTTCGGCATAAATATCAAAATCTTTTCTGTTAGGAAAAGGAGGAAATATTTTAGGCAGTATTGAGGTTTGAATTGAAGTTGCTATATCCAATTCTTGTTGAATTGCAATCAGCTTATTCTGATTCATCATCGCTTTTCTATAAATTTCAATTTCTTTTAACGACTTTTCAACGGTTATTTCCAAATCATTTAAGTCTATCGGTTTTGTTACAAAATCATAAGCGCCTCTATTCATTGCAATTCTTATATTGTCCATATCGCCGTAGGCGGAAACAATAACCGATCTCATTTGCCTGTTTTCTAATTCGCTAATTTTAGAAAGCAGAGTTAAGCCGTCCATTACCGGCATATTAATATCGGTTAGTATTAAATTTATATTATCATTGCTGGAAATTTTTTCCAAAGCTTCGGCGCCGTTTTGCGCGAAGATAAATTCATAATCATTTTCTCGTATTCTTTTTCTAAATTTTTGTCGAATTAAATGTTCGAGATCCGGTTCATCATCTGCAACTAAAATTCTAATGGGCATGTAATTACTCCTTAGTAATAAGCAAGTTATTTATTTTATCTTTTAGGGAATCAAACTCTAGCGGCTTTGTAAAATATTCATCGGCGCCAAGCTCTTTTGCCATATTAAAGTTTTGTTCATCGCCGTATGCTGTAATCATAACAACTTTTAGTTTTGGATGATTAGTTTTTATTTTTTTTAATAGCTCCATTCCACTCATTTCAGGCATGTTTATATCCGTTAAAACAAGGTAGCCTTCCGGGTTTTCCAGCTTTTCAACTAATTCCAAAGCTGAATGCCCGTTAAAGGCAAAGTAAATATTCATTTCACCGGACTTAATTTCTTTTCTAAATTTTTGTTTGAAAAGAATTTGAACATCTTGTTCATCATCAACAACAATAAGCTTCATAAGGTAGCGCTTTCTATTGGTTTATAAAATTTCTAAATAATCGTAAACAAATCAAACCTGCTTATGCCGAAGCGCGTTTACTAAACGTAACGTTTCGTGAAGAGTAGCTTCGAGCATGCAGGTTATCGAATGAGAAATCTTTCACATTATTTAGAAAAAGATTTCTCTCCCGAAAAAGTCGGGATCGAAATGACATTTGCGTCAGTTCTGCAACGCTCTCGAAAGACAGGCTCAACCTGACAAATTCAGACTTGCGCAACACTCAGGAAATGGAAGCGCAGTCTGGTTGACTTCACACTCATTTCATTTCCAGCTTAGGAAGATCAATAATAAATTCCGTGTATTCGCCAAGTTCTGTTTCAAATCTTATTTCGCCTTGATGCTGTTTAACTACTATATCATAGCTTAAAGAAAGACCAAGCCCGGTGCCTTCGCCGGATGGTTTGGTTGTAAAAAAAGGTTCAAAAAGTTTATCGCGCGCTTCCACCGGAATTCCATTTCCGTTATCGCGGATTTTTATTTTTACATTATTTTCTTCATCTTTAGTTTCCACGGAAATCTTCGGCGAAAAACCTTCACCATTTTCAATTTTCTTTTTATTTGTTTCATAAAAACCATTCTGAATAATATTTAGAAACACCCTGCTTATATCTTGCGGAATGACTGAAATTTTATTTAGATTTTTATCAAAGTTTTTTTCAATTGAAATATTAAAAGCAGAATCTCTTGCGCGCATTCCGTGATATGCGAGATTTATATCTTCTTCAAGAATTGCGTTAATATCCGAGCTTTGTCTTTCGCCCGCTTTGCCGCGGGAATGCAGCAGCATACTCTTTACAATACTGTCTGCGCGTTTGCCATGTTGATTTATTCTCTCGGAATTTTCTTCCAGGTCTTTTAAAATACCCGAAATAGAATTGTTTGCGCTTGACGGAATAATATTTTTCAGCTTTGCAAGTTCCTCTTTTAGCTCGCTTACCATTTCAATTGAAACTTCGGCAAAATTATTTACAAAGTTTAACGGATTTTTAATTTCATGCGCTATGCCTGCAGTTAACTGTCCTAAAGAAGCAAGCTTTTGCTGAACAATTAATTTTTCCTGCGTTGCTTTCAAATCTTGAAGAGCGCTGTCAAGCTTATTAACAGTTTCATTAAGTTGACGATAAGCGTCAGCGTTGTCAATTGCTATGGCGGTGTAAGTGGCTAAGTTGCGTAAAATATTTAAATGATAATCCGTGTAAGCATTTCTCTTAAAGCTTTGAATAGTAATAATTCCTAATAATCGTTCTTGCGAAATTAAAGGCAAGTAAATAAGAGATTTAGGCTCTTCTGATTTTGTACCGTCTTCAAGATATTTTTCAATTTCTTTATAATATTGAATGTAATTTTTATACTCAACTGAAACATCATTTATAAAAACCGGTTTGCGATTTAAAATACACCAAACAGGAAATTGGTTTTTGTCTTCCATGCTTCTCGAATAAGCAGGGTAGCGTTTACCTTTTTCGATGGCTAATCTGTATTCAATTTGCTCGCTTTCAGGGTGATATATTCCCACACCAAATATTGTGGCGTCGGCTAACTGATTAACGTTATCATATAATTTATGAAAAATAATATCGAGATCAAGCGAAGCGGTTATTTCTTTTCCTATTTCACTAAGAAGTTCTATATTTTTCTTTCTATCATTATCCGCTTGAAGCGCTTTCGATTTAGCCTCAGCGGTTTGAGCTCTCAATTCGCTTTCAAGAAGTCTGGTTCGCTGTCTTTCTTTTAAGGTAAGCCTTTTCCTTTGAAAGCGATCAACGGTAAAAATTGCAAAACCAAGAACAATAGCGTAAAGAACGTAAGCCCACCAGGCTCTGTACCAGGGAGGTAAAACTACGAATGAAAAGCTTGCTTCATTACTTTCAACGCTAAGTATATTTTTTGATTTAACCCTGAACTTATAATTGCCCGGCGATAAATTAGTATATTCTTTTATGTGTTCATTATTCCAGTCAGACCAATTTTTATCAAATCCATCCAGGTATATTTTAAATTTATTGCCTTGTTCATCTTCATAACTTGCGGCGCTAAAACGGAATTTAATTGAATTATATTCAAAACTAAATTTAGGAATATAACTTTGTTTTCTTAAACCTCCGTAGTATATCACCGAATCTTCGCCAACGGAAACATTTCTAATGAAAGCGTCATACCTATTATTCTTTCCGGCATCCATTTTTAAATCATATCTAATTAAACCTTGATCGTTAAAAAACCAGACTACATCATTATTTACATCCGGATAAATATTTTGAATTGATTCATCAGAAAATCTTTTAAATGGCTTGCTAATCCAGTTATAGCTTCCATTTTTTTGCGGTATTCCTAAAACCGGTTCATAACCTCCGCTTGCCCAAACTCTTTTTGAAGAATCTTCAAAGGTAAAAAACGCTCCATAATTATTATTTTTAAGATGAACAAAACTAAAAGTTGAGTCATCGCGATAAAAATTCTTTTTATTTTCATCAAAACGGTAAATTGCTTGCTGTGAGCCAAAATAATATTTACCAAATACTTCTGCTATACCGTTGCCGCCTGTTGGAAAACCATTCTTCTCATCATAGTAATCTACCTGAGGTTTATCAATAATAATTTTGCCGGCGCTGTCTTTTAAAAATTTAATTCTATACAATCCATTTACAGTATTCCCTACCCACAGATTCGCCTTTAGGCGTTTCAAAAATGCTGGTTACATTCCCGCTAAAACTTAAGAGCATTCCTTCGTCAATCCACTTACCATTTTTAAGAAGCAAGGAACCGATTCCTTTTATTCCTACAAATAACCGATTGGGATTAACTTTTGAAGCAAGAAGCGACGCAACTTCATAATCTTTATTTATTGATTTTCTTACCGGAAACATTTTATCATCTTTTATCTCATACACCCCTTCGTTCGTTCCGGCTATTAAATGACTGTTAAAAGATATTAACGACAAAACATTGTGTAATGGGCGTGTTTTTTACAATTTCAAATAAAGAAGTTTTAGGATTTAAATAGTAAACGCCAGAGTTTGTAGCGGCGTACACCAGTACCTTTAAATCTTTTCATATCATAAGGTTTTTGCGTTAGCCCTTTTCTTCCGTCAAAATATGTCGCTGACGAGCCGTAATCTATTTTAGATATTCCGCCGTCTTGCGCCGCCCATATTGTTCCTGCATGATCTTGATAAACATAATAAATTGTATTGCCGGATAAGCCGGATCTTGTATCGTAAATATTTAATATTTTACCTTTACTATTAATTATTACCAATCCGCCGGTAAGAGTTCCCAAAGCAATGCTGCCATCGCTTAAAACTTGACTGGAATAAATTAAATTATTCTTAATAAATTCATCAGCTTCAGTTTTAAAGGGAGTAAATTTCTTGCCGTCAAACAAAAACATACCTTTGTTTCTTGTTACGATAAGAATATTCTGCGAACTATCCGGCATCGCCAGCATTACATAAATACGTTCATCGGCAAATTGGCTGCCCCCCGGAATTGATTTAAGCGAGTCATCTTCTAATTTTAAAAGACCTTTACCCCACTCCCGTATGTAAAAATTTTTATTGACCAGAAAACCAATATGAAAAGCTTCATCGGCTTTCCATACCTTCATAATTTTACTTTTACTTGACCAGCGAAAAACATAAGTGAAAGTAATAAAATAAACATCATCCCCATCAACATAAGCGCTCCAAACATCGGCAATATTTCTACTATCTTCAGGAACAAATTTTAGCAAAGAAACAAAAATATTTTTTCCAAGTGAATCAGATTCAAAATAGCCAAAGTCGCCAACGCCGCCTGCATAAATTCTTCCATGTTCATCAATAGCAAAAGATCTTACGGTGCTGTTATTAGGCAAAGGGTCTATCCGCCAGTCAAAGCCGTCGTACTCAAGCGCGCCAACATTGCCGAAGTACATAATTCCTCTTTTATCCTGTATAATTGCCCAGTTTTGGGAAGCGGCGCCAAATTCCTTCGGGCTGTAATTTTTAATAAGTGGGAAACCAATTTCTTTGCTCTTCTGCCCAAAAGTATTTACGGCTATTAAAGCTATAATAAGTGGGATTATAATTTTGCGCATAAAAAATTTAAGTTTATTTATTTATAAGTTATTTACCAGTTGAATGATTGGTTACACAACCATCCGCTTAAAATTCAATCTTTCATCTTCTCATTTACCATTTTTAGGAATAGTTATTATAAACTCAGTAAATTCACCCGGTTCTGTTTTGAACCTAATATCACCTTGATGCTGCTTAACAATAATATCATGACTTAAAGACAAACCTAACCCTGTACCCTCGCCGCTTGGTTTTGTAGTAAAAAAAGGATTAAATAATTTCTCCTGAATTTCTAATGGAATTCCTTCGCCATTATCACGGATATGAACTTCAATTCTATCCTCATAATCAAATGATGAAATATTAATTGTAGGAGAAAAATTTTTATTATCCTTCTTCTTTTTATTGGCTGCGTAAAATCCGTTATTAATAATGTTTAGAAAAACCCGGCTGATATCCTGAGGAACAATAAATATTCTTTTTAAATTTTTATCAAGATTTTTTTCAATTGTGATATTAAAAGATGTATCTCTTGCCCGCATTCCATGGTAAGCTAAATTTAAATCTTCCTCCAGCATAGCGTTTATATCCGAATCTTGTTTCTCCCCGGCTTTACCCCGCGAATGCTGAAGCATACTTCTTACAATACTGTCTGCGCGCTTTCCATGCTGATTAATTCGTTTAGCGTTTTCTTCCAGGTCTTTTAAAAGTTCCTGAACATTCGCAAGACGATCAGCATTTATTTTATCTTTTATTATTTCTATTTCTTCTCTTAATTCTTCTACAATTTCAATTGAGACTTCGGCAAAATTATTTACAAAGTTCAGAGGATTTTTAATTTCATGCGCAATGCCCGCGGTTAACTGACCAAGCGAAGCTAATTTTTCCTGGACAATTAATTGCTTTTGCGTTGATTTCAAATCTTCCAACGTACTGTTTAGCTGTTCTACCGTTAAATGTAATTGCTTATATGATTCGGCGTTATTTAATGCAACACCAACATTGGCAGCTATGGTATTTAAAAGTCTAAGGTCTTCATCCTTAAAACGGTTTTCGCTTTCGGTGCTTTGCACGCTGATGACTCCTATAATTTCCTTGCCAACCGGAATCGGTACGCCGAGATATGAAGCGGAAGGAAGCCCAACTCTTTCCACGCCGAGTTCGGCGGTGCGCTCGTCAACTTCTTTATTAAGCAATAATGGTTCTCCGCTTTTAATAATTTGTGAAGTTAATCCTTCGCCCAAAACCATGCGAGGGAATTCATCTCCATAACCATAAGGAAATTGTATCAAGTTTGTTTCTTTGTCATATAAAGCAACGTAAACAATATTAGCGTTAAAAAGGCTGCGCATTTTATCGCCGACTAAATTAATAAGCTTATCAAGCTCAAGATGGGAAGCCAATGCTTTGCTTATGCTGTTTACAGTGCTCAGTTCGGCGGTGCGCTGTTTGCTTTCCTCTAAAAGACGAACAGTTTCATTAAACAATCTAGCATTCTCAAGCGCTACGCTCATACTATTTGAAAGTGTTTTTAAAAGTCTTATATCCGACTCGCTGAACGCATCTTCCTTTTCATAATTTTCAATAAGAATTAATCCGCGCGCTTCATCGCCCAAAAGAATAGGAACCGCTACAAGCGATTTACTCCAATCAGTTCCGGGAATAACTGCCATTCCCTCTATTCCCAGTTTCTTAATTTCTTCTTCACTATTTTTTTTAAGGAGAAGTATTTTTTTATTTGATAAGACATATTTCGAAATTATAGTTGGCGGCATGGGATCTAAAAATAAACGTTCGCCATGTTCAAATTCGTAAGGGAAATTGAGTAAATCCTTTTCTTTATCATAAAGCCTAATACCAATATCCTGAAAGTTTAAAGCTTCCCGCAATTTATCGCCGACTAAATTTATTATCCCTTCAAATTCCATTTCCATAACCAAGCCTTGCTGAATTGCATTTAAGATGGCTAACTCAGTATTTCTTTGCTGCGTTTCATTAAGAAGTCTATTTGTTTCGTTAAATAATCTTGCATTCTCAAGCGCCACGCTCATACTGTTTGCAACGGTAGTAAGAAGCCTTATGTCGGATTTATTAAAAGCATTTTCTTTGTCGATATTTTGAAGGCTTATATAGCCGCTTACCTTATCGCCAACAATAAGCGGAACAAATAATAGCGACTTGGGATAGTTCGTTCCTTCAATTACCCGCAGACCATATTCGACTGCCGCCTTTTCATAATTTTCATTTATATAAATTGTCTGACGATTTAAAATTAAATGTTCTCGAAGTTTATCTAATGGGCGGGATTCAGGATAATATCTTTCCCCTTTTTCTATCAAAAAGTTGAACAGTTCTGTTTTCTTTTTATGATCAAAACTCGCAATTGCAGTTACCTGGGCATCAAAAATATCGCGGATTTTTTCTCCAACTAAATCATAGATAGCCTGCATCTCCATTTTAGCAACTAAACCTTCCTGCACGCTATTTATAACTCCAAGTTCAGCATTGCGTTGTTTCGTTTCGTCCAGAAGCCGGTTTGTTTCTTCAAACAATCTTGCATTTTCTAAAGCAACTCCCATGTTTGAAGCTAGAGTCATTAAAAGCCTAACATCGCTGTCTTTGTATAAATTTTCTCTATCAATATCCTGAACTGTAATAACACCAGTAACCTCTTGATTTAAATTTATAGGAACGCCCATATAAGATTTAGGCATATCGCCGGCTAAAACGCCTTCCCCGCTGTGCGCTATTATTTCATCCGAGGTTCCAAAGACTAACGGTTTTTTAGATTCAATAATTTCTTTCCTGTCTATATCAATTTTACTAGCCTCGTCAAAATAAAATCTTTTATTATTTTCAAAAACAAAACGATGATGAATCAAATCTTTCTTAGAATCATAAAGGGATATGCTGATAACCTGGGCGTCAAAAACCTCTCTAATTTTTTCGCCTACCAAATCAATTATCGCTTGATAATTTAACTGCTGCGCAAGACCTTCACCAACGGTATTAATAATTGCAAGTTCCGCCGCTTGCTGCTTAGTAGCTTCAAGTAAATGGTTAGTTTCATCAAATAAGCGGGCGTTCTCCAAAGCAACGCTCATACTGTTTGCAAGAGTAGATAATAAGCGGACATCAGATTCGGCGAAAGCATTATCCTTATCAATATTCTGAAGGCTGACGTATCCTTTTACAACTTTTCCCACGACAAGCGGAACCCAAATAGCTGATTTGGGCATTTCAGTTCCGGGCGCTGGTTCGGGGTTTGGCATTCCAAACTTTGTAATTGCTTTTATGAAATTATTATTAATTAATATTATTTTTTGTTTCTTAACTAAGTAATTATCAATTCCGTTAAACTTTCTCGGTTCGTCGTAAAAACGGTTTCCTTTTTCAATATCATATTTAAAATGACATAAATTCTTGGTGTAATCATAGCTTCCAATTGATACAACTTGGGCATCAAAAATTTCACGAATCTTTTCACCAACCAAATCGTAAATCCCCTGGATATCCATTTTAGCGACTAAACCTTCCTGCACGCTATTAATAACCCCCAGTTCGGCGTTTCGCTGCTGTGTTTGCATTAATAAATTTTTTGTCTCATCGAAAAGTCTTGCATTCTCAATTACAAAGCCCATGTTAGTTGAAAGTGTAGAAAGCAGCTGCACATCATTTTCATTATAGGCATTCGGCTTATAGGCTTGCACGCTTACAACACCGAATACTTTTTCTCCCACTACAATAGGAACGCCGAGGTAAGATTCTGTATAATCGGCTTCTCCAACTGCTTCATCCTGAATTGCCCCATACTTCGCCTGCTCCTTTCCTGTATTTAATAATAATGGCTTGCGCAGATTAATTACCTTAGAAGTCATTCCTTCGCCTAAAGAAAAAGGCTCGACTTTTTGGTAATCTTTATAGTATGAATAAGGAACATGGATCATATTTGTCTGGGGATTAAGAAGAAGTATTTCAGTGGCTTCAGCTTTAAAAATATCTCTAACTTTGTCGCCAATAATTTTAGTAACCGTTTCAACATCCAATTGTTTTGACATCGCCTCGCCCACGCTGTTTACAATAGCAAGCTCAGCGCTTCTTTGCTGCTCTGCTTCAAACAGTATAACTGCTTCCTCGGAAAGTAGAATGCTTTGAAGGGAAAGACTAATAATATTTGCAAGCGCCGTTACTAAGTTTAGATCAGTTTGAGTAAATGTAAAATCTTTTTCAAAGCTTGTCAGGCTTATAATTCCCTTAATATTACCGCCCGAAATAAACGGTACGGCAAGAAAAGATTTAGGTATTCTTCCGCTAATTTTTCTGCCCGCTTTGATGAATTCATCTTTAATATTTTCGTTCATAAGCACAGGCTTGTGAGAACTAATTATAGTAAATAAAAATTCCTTCTCGGATGATTTTATTTTTTTTTCTTTTTGAAGTTCCCCATTTACAAAGGCAACAACTGATTCCATTATTTTAGATTGGTCATTGTATATTGCAATTTCAACATCAACCAGACTAAAAACTTTTTTTATCCTTTCACCGGCAAATTTATAAATTGACGATTTATCTTTTTTAGTTGACAGCGAATTATAAAAGCCGTTAATTATTTTAAGTTCGTTTTTTATACTCATACTCATAAATTTAAATGTAATAATGATTGCCGCGGTTAATAACAGTTAATTGAAATTCTAAAAGCAGCTATTAAATATTTAAACAAAAACATAATTGAATGGATTCAATAAATATAGATGGAATTTAAAATTTTATGTTTTTCCGTTTGAACAGAATTTTTATTTTATTTAGAGGGGAACAAAAATTAGCTGATAATTTTTATAAAAAAATTATAAAAAAATAAGTATCAAATCTTAATTAGCCGAATTGGTTGCGGGAGTTAAAATATGAATGTATTGATTGTTTGTCAATAAAATTTATTTACTTATTTAAAATAGAATAGCGAATGCCTTTCAAACAAAAAATTAATACCTGTCAAGCTTAAACTTTTCGCCTAGATAAAGCTTGCGCACCTCAGAGTCTTCAGCTAACTCGTTAGCGCTGCCTTGTTTGAATATAACACCATTAATTAAAATATATCCTTTATCAACAATGCTTAAAGTCTCGTGAACATTATGATCTGTAATTAAAACGCCTATTCCCCTATTTTTAAGATTAGCCACAATTACCATTATATCTTCAACTGCAATGGGATCAACTCCGGCAAAAGGCTCGTCAAGTAAAATGAAATCGGGATCTGTGGCAAGCGCGCGGGCAATTTCAGTTCTTCTTCTTTCACCGCCGCTTAATTGAAAACCTTTGCTTTTTCTTAAGTGCGCAATGCTCAAATCTTCGAGTAATTTTTCTCTCTTCTCCGCTCTATCTTTAGCGGAGAGTTTGGTCATTTCCAAAATGGCGTTTAAATTATCCTCTACCGAAAGTCTGCGAAACACAGAGGCTTCTTGCGGCAGATAACCAATTCCCATCCGGGCGCGTTTATACATTGGAACTTTAGTAATATTTTCATCATCCAAAAAAACTTTTCCGGCGTCAGGTTTTATCATCCCGGTAATCATATAAAAAGTTGTGGTTTTGCCGGCGCCGTTTGGTCCAAGCAAACCAACAATTTCGCCTTTTGAAACTTGAACCGAAGCCTTATTAACTACCGTTCTTTTTTTGTAAGTCTTTACTAAGTTTTCGCTTCTTAAAGTTGTTTTATTCATTTCGATTTATTCTTCAAATTAGATAATAATTTTTCTATAGTTGGTCGGTTATTATACTGCGCATATCTCGGCAGCGTGAATGATAATTCATTCCCTTTCACTTGAACTTCGGGATAATATTCGCTTGCGGGCGCGCCGTACAATCTAACTTCATTTACTTTTTTATCGGCAAATTTTATTACCGCATCTTTAGATGATGATTTTGTTAGTCCATTTGGCTTATCATTTTCATAAAGATAATAAATGCTAAACACGCTGCCGAAGATCTCGCTTTTGCTTATTCCATTATCATCAAAACTTAAAATAATTCTGTCGCCCGAAATCTGATCAAATCTATTATTGTACAATTCATTTTGTGAAAGTATGAACGCCGACCTATCAACGTCAAGCATTTTAATTTTACTTTCCCTTATAAAAATTGTTACTGAATCGCCGGTTAGCTGCGAGTTATCATTCCACAAAATTGGCTGCGCCGAATGAGAGGAAACTTTATTAGTTACTATTTTTTCTTCATTTTTAAAATAAATCGTATAATCATTTACAGAAGCAAAATTACCTCTCACAATTCTAACAGAATCCTGAGCGATAAAATTATTAAGCGTATCTCTGAATGATTCCATCTTTTCAGCTTTGATAATTAAACTGTCAAGCTTTGTTACAACAATTGAATCCCGGCTTCCTTCAAGCGTGTCGGGCTGCAAAACATAGCTCGTATCAACTTGAACAAGTAAAGGATTTTTATCGATTAAGGTATAGAATTTATTTGCGTAGTCTTCAAGATGATCTCCATAAATTACAGTGTTATTTTTTGAGCCTGCTATTTTAACATTGTCGGTTGCAAAAGTTATCCTTTTATTTCTAAAATGTTCAAGACTATCTGCATAAATAATATTTTCGCCGTCGTTTATTTCTACCGTCCCAACCGCAATCATTCTATCTTCGTTTTGAAAATAAGTCAGTTCGTTGGAAGTTAAAGTTGAAGTTGTATCGTAAAGTTTAACGCTGTCTTTGAAAAACGCTTTATGCCGATCAAAGAAATATTCGCCGACTTTTGCAGTAAGTATAACTTTTTTATCGTCTAATTTTACGCCGGACTGCGACTCAGCTTTTCTTTCATCGCCGTAATAAAAACCCTTATCGGTAGTGATAGTAATGCTGTCCTGCTTTACGACAACGTCCCCAATTAATTCTGCGTCGTTGCGCGAAATATATTGAACCGCTTGATTGCAAGTAATTCTAACATCTCCCTGCGTAAGTATAACATTTCCGTAAACCTCGCGGATGGTTTCGCCGTCAACATATTTGCCGATCATTTTTTCGCCTACCACAGTAATAATTTCATTTTGCCGTTGAGCGAAAATCGCAGTGTAAAATATTGAAAAGAAAAATATTACTCCTAAAAATTTCTTAATCATTTTTGCTCGTCCCGCCGGGTAACATACGTAATATTATAAATGGTATAATTGCGCAGGCGCTGGTCCGATTCAAACCCGTAGCCTTGTATAATTTCTTTGGGCGAAGTGATTGTAACAAATTTGTCGGATACAATTTTTTGGTCTTTATTCCTCCACATCAGCTCGTCGGTTTTTAAAGTTACGCCGCTATCGCTAACCGCTACAACGCTGTCGATGGCGTAAAGATCTTGCGTAGCGTCGTTCACTCTGCCGCGCAAAGACGTAAGCGTAGTAGTTTTAATGTCTTCATCGTTATAAAAGTCCACTTTTAAACCGCTGTCAATCAGTGTTTCCTTTGAGTTTGACATAACTCTTAAATGTCCCGCAACTAATATTGCTTTAGTTTTTCCGGAGTCGGTAAAAAATATAGTCGAGTTCCAGCTTTCCTGTTCGGGCAATTCCCCCGCGCCGAGCGATTTATCAATTGTGGGTTTTACTTTTTCTTCGCCGCAGCTATTTAAAAGAAATAAAAAAGATAAAGCTAAAAAGAAATATTTCATCTTTGTCTTAAACCAAGATTTATTAAATCGTGAAGATGAATAATTCCAATCGGTTTACTATCGTCATTAGTAATTATTAAAGAAGTAATTTTAAAATTTTCCATCTGCTGTAACGCAAACGACGCGAGATAATTTTGTTTCATCACTTTGGGTTTTTTATTCATCAAATCTTTTGCTTGAAAATTTTTTATGTCCAGCGTTCTTTCTAAAAGACGTCTCAAATCTCCGTCGGTAATAATACCGGACAAAATTCCTTTATCATTTACAACGCAAGTTGAGCCTAATCTTTTTGAAGTGATTTCCAAAATTGTATCCTTAATTGAAGCCTCTTCATTTACTATAGGAATGTTTTCACCCTTAATCATAATTTCCCTAATCTCTAATGAAAGTCTTTTCCCCAGACTTCCGCCGGGATGAAGATACGCAAAATCTTCCGCCGTAAATCCGCGCTGCTCCAGCAAAGCAACGGCGAGGGCGTCTCCCATTGCAAGCGTCGCGGTTGTAGAAGATGTGGGAGTAAGGTCATGCGGGCAGGCTTCTTCTTTAACATGTATGTTCAAAAATATATCGCAATCGTCCGCGAGCTTTGAATCTTTATTTCCGCACATTGCAATCAGCTTTATATTTAACCTGTGAAACATCGGAATTAAATTTTCAATTTCATTTGTATAGCCGCTTTTAGAAATAAGAATCACCACGTCTTCTTTGCGCACCATTCCAAGGTCGCCGTGCAGCGCATCCGTGGGGTGAAGATAAATTGCAGCGGTTCCGGTGGAATTTAAAGTCGCCACAATTTTACGCGCTATTAAACCGGACTTTCCCATACCCGAAAGCACCACTCTTCCTTTGCATTCAGAAATTATTTCTACAGCTTTAACAAAATCTTCATTGATGCTTTCCAGCAATCCTTGAACAGCTTCGGCTTCAATTCTAATTACATCTTTACCTTTTTTAATTAATTCTTCGGAAGTCAATGTTTGTTCCTTTTGAAAAATGTAAATCTTTTATTTTTATTTTTTAGTTGATGATGAACTTTAACCAAGTTGTAATCAATATTAAATTTCCTAAAATATTTATTGTACGAAATAAAAGCGGAAATTAATTCGGCGTCGGTAAAATTATTTAAGTCTTCAAACAAAAGTTTATTGTTAAGGATTATTTTTGAATCGCGAATGTTTTTTGTGATCATTAAATAATTGTAAAAGTTGGTAACAGGCAATAAAAAGTTTACGCCGTTTTTAGAATCATGAAGCCATATTTTTTTATGACGAGGGGCGATTGCAAGTACAAACTCATTATCTATAATAACAATTTCTCTAACAACTGAATCATCTTTCGGAGCTTGTTCGCCGGGGTTCCAATCGGAATAACTCCATCTTTTTATTTCAGTTAAATGATTAGGAATTTTATCGTCAAATTGAAACGAAATATCAAATTCAATTTCATTTTCTATTTCTTCGTGAATTAAAATATCCACATTTCCTTCTTTGCATTCTACTACTCCGCAGGCATAGATTTGAGAAGAAGGGATATCCAAATCGGGCTTATTCCCTACTCTGCCTAAAACCAAATTTGTATTTCCAAATCTTCCAAAACCAATTACGGAATATGATTTAATTTTCTCTCTATAAATTTTATATCCTATTTTTTCTTCCGGTAAAATCGAAAACAAAAAATCATTTTCCTTTTGCGTTAATTCCCTCGGAAATACTTTTTGCGATATATTAGATGAATTTTGAATCATAAATATTGTACATCGCGCTTGTATGTTATAGCGCTGCAGCCGCAACATTTAGGTTGCGCTTATTAATTTTCGCAGTCTAAAGCCTGCGCCTACAACTGCATCAAAAAAAGATTAATACCCTTTTGTAATTTTATCAATTGATTTAATTGTAATTAAAAGTTCTTTTAATTCTGATAAGGGCAATTGACTTGCGGCATCGCTTAAAGCTTCTTTCGGATTTGGATGAACTTCTAAAAACAAAGCGTCAATACCCACCGCTGCCGCGGCTTTTGCCAACGGCTTTATAAATTTAGGCTGCCCCCCGCTAAATGAACCTTGACTTGGAATCTGCACCGAATGAGTCGCATCCATAACTACCGGGTAACCAATTTCTTTCATAATTAATAATGATCTCATATCAACCACTAAATTATGATAACCGAAAGTTGTTCCGCGTTCGGTCAATAATATATTTTTGTTCCCGGTTGAAGCAACCTTCTCCGCCGCGTATTTCATATCTTCCGGCGCAAGGAATTGTCCCTTTTTTATATTTACAACTTTACCGGAATTTCCCGCGGCAATTAATAGTTCAGTCTGCCTGCAAAGGAACGCAGGTATCTGCAAAATATCAACATGATCTTTGGCTAAATTTATTTCTTCCGAAGTATGAACATCAGTAAGAATATTTATGCTTAACTTTTTACGAACCGAGGATAAAATTTGAAGAGCTTTTTCATCTCCGATGCCCGCAAAGGAATTGCCGCTGGTTCTATTAGCTTTTTTATAGCTTGATTTAAAAACAAAAGGGATATCTAATTCTTTGCAGATAGATTGAATGTTTTCAGCGGTATTAAAAATAATTTCTTCATTTTCAACAACGCAGGGTCCGGCAATTAAAACAAACGGATTATTACCGCCGAATTTTATATTATTTAATTCTACCATAATTAAAAATTATTTAGCTTTTTTATTTTAAATCTATTTAGTTTTATGCGTGTTAAATATAAAAAAATCATACTACTTAATGAATTTAACTTTTTAACACGCTTTACGCGGTCCTACTCGCTTAATTATCCTAATATTTATATTGGGGTTTAAGATGATCAATTGCCTTGGCTTTAGCGGCATGTAATTATTCCACGATCTGAGGGTCGCGGCAGTTAACTTAAAAATTTTGCGTAGGCGAATATTAATAGAATCACATTTAACCGGAAAAAAAACCGCCGCTGTCCAAAATAAGTTTTAAGCTGACAGAAAAGTTTTCTGGATTAAAGAGCCTGTGTGAATATTAAAAGAGATGTCATTCGAAGGATTCGCCCAGGCGAATTCGACTGAGAAATCTTTCTGAATTGCGAGATTTCTCCCTCCGCCTGCTTGCCGCAGGCAGAATTGAAATGACAATGGGAGTTTTAACACAGCCGCTAAAATTTATTGTTACAATATTAGTCGAGGCTGCGCCTCTTCGCAATTCTAGACAAATTTAATTTGTAATGAAATCCTTATTTTGAATATATGCTTAAAAAATATTTATTGCGCCGTTTTTAAATAACTGCAAATTGAATAAAACTATTTCAATCAATAAAACAAAAGGCTGAAAATGCTCTTCCCCATTGGCGATGATAATAGAGATAGAAAAATTAAACCACTGATAAATTATTTAATTGTGGCGGTAAATATTTTAGTTTTTGTTTTCCTGCAAAATCTTGGTAGCAATGATAATTTTACTTACGCTTATTCCACAGTACCGGAAGAAATTTTATCCGGCAAAGATTTAGTAACCGATGATAAAATTTTTGAAGACCCGATAACCGGCAATAGATATCAAATGTCAGGTCTGCGACCAACGCCCGGCACAGTTTACGAAACATTAATTACCTCAATGTTTATGCACGGCGGAATTGCGCACATATTCGGGAACATGATTTTTCTGTTAGTCTTTGGCGATAATATTGAAAACAAACTGGGACATTTACGTTATTTAATTTTTTATTTGGTTTGCGGAATACTCGCATCGCTTGCTCATGTATTTACAACCGCGGCGTTAAACGGAAATCTTCTCGCGCCTACATTGGGGGCTTCCGGCGCTATCTCCGGAATTTTAGGCGCCTATCTTTTGCTCTATCCAAAAAAGAGAGTCCGCGTAATAATTTTTTATTTTATAACAGATGTGCCGGCATTATTAGCAATAGGCTTATGGTTTGTCTTCCAACTAATAAGCGGGATGGGTTTACTTAGCGGCAGTGAAACGGGCGGAGTCGCTTACGCGGCGCATGTCGGCGGATTTATTGCGGGATTTATTTTAGTAAAAATTTTTGCCATTGGAAAGAAATAAAAGTTTTTATAAACGTGATAAATCTAATTGACAATTACATTTAACTTGATAAATTGAGCATTGTAATTAATTAAAAATGAAAATAATAAGGAGTCATGAAAAATGGGTAAGGATAATTCAAACGGCGTAAGTTCTTTTTTTACCGGCTTAATCGTAGGCGGAGTATTAGGCAGTATTTTAGCGATGCTTTACACTCCCGTAACAGGCAAAAAAATGAGAAAGAAAATTTCCAAAACTGCGGATGGTTTAGTTGACGACGTAAACGATTATATTGAAACAGGCAAAGACAAAGCGGATGAATTAATAAAAGATGGAAAAAAGAAAGCGTCAACTATAATTGACGATGTAAAGAAAATAGTATCTAATTAAAAATTAAGCGGATGTATTTTCCATTCTAAATAATCTTTTAAGCTGAGGCTTATCAAACTTTTATGTAAGATAAGCCTTTTAGTTTAACTCGCCTTTTTATTACTCTCCAAAATAAATATTCAAAATAAATATTTTAGTCTCTTTCAATAGATTAAAATTCAATAATAAAATTTTATCCGTCGGTAAGTATATTTTTAAGTATAATTTTCTAAAAAATATTTCATAATTAGCGGAGACAATTAAGCATACCAAATAAATTATATAACCCTCAGCACTCTCTTTCCATTCAAATAATAACCTGAAAATATTTCACTTCAATCCGAAATAATTACCGATAAAAGTGTGATCTGCGGCATACCAATAATTTAAACACGTATCCTATTGTTAAAAAATCCATTTTTATTGCGGTATAGATTTTGGTTTTCGGAGGGCACCATAAATATTTACGGGACTGTAAGATGAAAATGATATACGGCATTAATAATGATTTGGATAGGAATTATTTATACTTCTTAAAAATAAATTCCTATCTATTAGAAAATAATTTAATATTTTGTTTTGTTGATGGAAAACGAATTTCCAAGACTGAGTGCGAGAGCTTTTTTAATAAATCGCTTGTTATTAAAAACGTTTCAGTATTGAACCGAAGAAGATACAGTTACGCTTCAGCGTTTTAAAAAATACTGCTTCTTTTAATTGGTTCAATATAAGGGCGAAAGAATCACTGCTAAGTTCTAACCCGAAAAAACTAATATAAAAAACTCAATTTCTTTTTAAGTGGATTTTCACTTCCGCGTAGGGTAATACCTGATTGTTACGGGTCTCCTTCAAACTTAGATTTAACCAATAAAAAGTTAAGCCGAGATAACTGCGAATTATGATTCTATAATTACAAGAAGGAATGACAATGAAAAATAAATTAATAATTATTGCGTTAACCGCGTTAATTTGCTTTAATGGTTTTGGGCAAGATTTAGTTACTTTTGATGAACAAGGCTGGAACACAGATCAAATATTACCAAATAATATCGCCGCCGGGGATTATGCTTTTGAGAGCGCTAATAACTTTTATACTAACTACGGTTATAATTTTGATGTGAACCAGAATAGTCTTTATTATGTTTTTCAAAATGCGACATTAGATAGAATAACCATCACCACTAAAAATAACGAATACCTAAAATTCATAAGCCTTAATGCATACCAGGTAAGCGAAACAAGTACAGCAGATTTAATTATAGAAGGCTGGAACGGTACTACAAGATTATACCGCAAGTCTTTTTCAAATATTTACTCGTGGCAGAAATTAAATCTAGATTTTATAAACATAAATAAAGTTATAATTAGATTATCAGCTACAACAGGAATTACAGATTATAACTTTGACGATTTTTCATTTGAAGTTATTCCTCTTCCAGTCGAGTTAACATCATTTACAGCCGCTTCAGATGGGAAAGCAATTAATCTTAAATGGGAAACCGCCACCGAACTTAATAACTATGGATTTGAGGTTGAAAGAAGCGCATCCCAACCTGCCCAAAGGGAAGGGGCTAAAACAACTGATTGGGATAAGATTGGATTTGTAAAAGGAAACGGAACAGCCAATATATCAAATATTTATAATTTTGAAGATTATTCGGCGGTAAACGGAATGAAGTATAAATATAGATTAAGACAGATTGATATGAATGGAGACTTCAAATACAGCCCGGAAATTGAAGCGGAAGCAAAATTTAGTCCCACCGCCTTTACATTAAATCAGAATTATCCCAATCCTTTTAATCCCACCACTATAATAAGCTGGCAGTCACCCGAAAGCGGCAGACAGACTATTAAAGTCTACGACATATTAGGGAATGAGGCAGCAACATTAATCGATGAGAACAAACCGGCGGGGAGTTATAAAGTTGAATTTAACCCGGGAAAGTTAGGACTCTCAAGCGGGGTTTATATATATAAGTTAATCTCAAATGATTTTGTGTCCACAAAGAAAATGATAATGCTGAAGTAACTTAGAAAAAACATAATTTGTTTTATTTATCTAAATACAAATGAACTATGTAAAGATTATAACTTGAAAGGATAAATTATTTAATCAAAATTTCAGTGAGACTTCTCCCCCACCAATTCTAAAAGAAAATATTTTTCACTCACACTAAATTAAAAGAAGGCCTGCCGTTCTACGAAATTTATTCAGCAAGAGTGAATAAATTGCATGTTCAACTTATGATTGAAATCATAAAATGTTTTAATAATTAGTGTATATCACACCTTGGCAATGGCATGTATATTGTGTATCGGCTGCAACATCTTTAGAGATAGAATTCAGTTTTCTTTTTCTTGATACTATGTTTTAAGGGTAAGTAGAGATGCTCCCTTCTTTTTATTTATAAGCTAACAATATCAAAATTTAAATTAAGCATATTGACGGGTGAACTACATCCTTTTAGGCTTCATGTAATATTATGTTCGTTTTCTTATTCAAGCTAAAAAGTATTAAAAATTTAATCCATCTGTCAACTTTATCCCAGTGTAAGATATCAGCTTATAAATTTAATATGGGGTTTACAATGCTCAGCCTAACCTAAAAATCATAGCCTCAATCAGATAGAGATACTTTATAACCCGCTTCGTGCGGCGATAATCATTAATTGGCGACAACTATTAATTATGAGGAGTAATGATTTGAAAAATATAATTCAAATATTTCTAACTGCATTTTTATTTTTAACCCCTTTAATATACAGCCTAGACATATTTAGCTTTGACAGTCAAGGATGGAGTAATGACCGTGTATTAACATCAAAGCTGACGATAGGAAATTATATAATTTCAAGCAACAAAAATTTTTATACTAATTATGGTTATAACTTCAATGTAAATCAGAACAGTTTGTATTATGTATTTCAAAACCCAAGTACTGATAAGATAACTATCGCCACTAAAGATAATTCCCTTGTAAAATTCGTAAATGTTAATGCATACCAGGTAAGCGAATCAAGCACGCGAAGCTTAATAATAGAGGGCTGGAACGGTTCGAGCAAACTTTATACAAAGACATTTTCAAAAGTAGATTCATGGCAAACTTTAAACTTAAACTTTGATAAAATTAATAAAGTTATAATCAGAATCTCTACTTCTTCCACTAATGAATTAACAGATTATAACTTCGATAACTTTTCATTTCAAACAACCACAAGCGGGCTTTCATTAACTTCACCTTCATTAATTTCGCCATCAAATGGTTCAACCGGAGTTTCGACAAGCCCGACATTAAATTGGAGCAGTGTATCCGGAGCCAGTTCATATAGATTGCAGGTTTCGACTTCATCAAGCTTTAGTACAACTTTTTATGACAACAGCGGAATTACTGGAAACACAAAACAGTTGTCCGGATTATCAATTAACACAAAATATTATTGGAGAGTAAATGCAAGTAATTCTAATGTAACAAGCTCCTGGTCTTCAGTTTACAGCTTTACTGCACAAAGCGTTTCGCCGCCCCCTGCCTCATCAAATTATACTATATATAATGCAGAGAAAAGTAATTTAAAGGGAGATGTTCATTTAAAAAATAAATCCGGTTCTATTGGGTCAAAGGTACTTTATTTTCTAAACAGCTCTAGTACAGCAAAGATAAGTATAAACATAAATAAAGCCGGCTTATATTATTTGTGGGGACGTATGTTATTTGAATCTTCCGGCAAACCCCGCAATTCATTATACATTCAAATAGATAATGGACCTAAACTTGTCTTAGGAGACGATGACGGGAGCGCTTATGATAAATGGCATTGGGAAGGGAAGAAATCATCCAAACTTGATTTAGGAAACTTAACCGCCGGAACTCATACTTTAACAATTTTCGGAAGAGAAATCGGGACAGGGACTGTTTTACTGGACCAAATATTTATAACCTCAGATGCCTCATTAAAAGCATCAGATAATCCTGGAGGAGGTTCCGGCAATACGAGCAATGGCAACATAGTTATCAATACCGAAAGCTGCAATTTACAAGGTGATGTTCATTTAAAAGCTAAATCCGGATCTGTTGGTTCAAAAGTTCTTTATTTTCTAAACAGCTCAAGCACCGCCAAAATTACAATCAACTTCCCAAAATCCGGACAGTGGTATGCATGGGGAAGAATGTTATTTGAATCATCCGGCAAATCCCGTAATTCATTATATATTCAAATAGATAATGGGAAAAAACTAGTCTTTGGAGATGATAATAAAAGTGTTTACGACACATGGCATTGGGAAGGAAATAGATCAGCAAAACTTAATTTGGGAAATTTATCTGCAGGCAATCACACCATTACTATATATGGGAGAGAAATCGGAAGCGGTACTGTTTTACTGGACAGAGTTTTATTTACATCTGATCCTAATTTTACAGCCTCAGACAACATGCAAGATTCAAACAATGATGATAACATAGTTACTGGTTTGGAAAATATATCACTCAAAGGGGATGTTCACTTAAAAACCAAATCCGGATCTGTTGGTTCAAAAGTTCTTTATTTTCTAAACAGCTCAAGCACAGCCAAAATTACAATCAACTTCCCAAAATCCGGACAGTGGTATGCATGGGGCAGAATGTTATTTGAATCTTCCGGCAGTCCAAGAAATTCCATATACATTCAAATAGATAATGGTCCTAAGGAAATATTGGGAGATGATGCAAGCAGAATGTTTGATAAGTGGCATTGGGAGGGAGATAAGTCTTCCAGGCTTAATTTAGGAAATATCTCAGCGGGGAATCATAGTATTACTATTTACGGCAGGGAAATCGGAACCGGCACAGTTTTATTAGATCAACTTTTATTTACAGCTGATGCATCATTAACACCTAATGATGACATGATAAATCTATTTAAGATAAATCTAAATAAAACCGGCTCAGAAGATGAGAATAAAAACAGTGTAAATAACGACGTTACTAATAAACCTACTATATACGAACTATCTCAGAATTACCCGAACCCATTTAATCCAACGACAAGTATTCAGTATTCAATAATCAGTAATCAGTTTGTAAGTTTAAAAGTATACGATATCTTGGGAAATGTTGTCAGCATTTTAGTGGATGAAAATAAAACGGCAGGAACGTATGAAGTTAAATTTGATGCATCCGATCTTGCCAGCGGAATTTATTTTTACAATTTAGTAACAAATGGATTTGTGACTACAAAGAAAATGATCCTTCTTAAATAATAACTTGAAATAGTTTATATCGTTACTATACATATATCATTCAATAATAGTTTCCGGGATTTATTTTAAGGAGTGTACTAGCCGCATTTCAAAGGTCGATTGGCAGTCTTTATATATTTGTATAACCAGAATTTTAACTTCTGTTTGACTCTCTGCTTAGAATAGGTACTCAAACCATGGCGCTGATGAAGCGCCATTGGTTATTTATAATCTATTATAGTAACATCCTCTGCTTTATGAACAAAACACTCTATGTCTTTCACATAATTTCATCTGTTTTTCTTTCTTCTACTTTTCTTAGCGTAAGAAAAGTAACAAAAGAAACATGCACTGAAAAATAAATTCTGAAATTATACTTTACGTAGGAAATTCTATCTTGTCATATAAAGAAAAATAACTCAGTCATCCGGCAGATGCCAACCTCGCTTCAAACAAATTTTTCTTTTTGTGTTATCTTTACATTGGAAAAATATCTTTCAGTATAATTTCTAAACGAATTTCTTTTTAGGTGCGGTACAAAATTAACGTTGTCAGGTTGTCTGTCTAAACTAAACATTAACCCACGGATTAATCCGTGGGTTAATAGGGAAAAAGTAAAGATTTCAAACCGTTTTAACGGTTTATAAACACAAGCGGTAAACTTGAGTACTTTATTTATTAGAATAAGTAATCAAACCATGGCGCTGATGAAGCGCCATTGGTTATTTATAATCTATTATAGTAACATCCTATGCTTTATGAACATAATACGCTATGTCCTTACCTACAATTCATCTATTTTTCTTTCCCTCTGCTTTTCTTTTGAAAGAAAAGCAGCAAAAGAAACTTGCACTGAAAAATAATTGCTGAAATTTCTTTCCGCTCCGCTAAAATAAATTAACTCGCTCGCTATGAAGTTCGCTCAAACAGAATTTATTTTTTACGCTCCGCTTCATTCAATTTTTTAACCGCAATTCTTTTTAGGTGCGTTTTAAGTACAATATATTAACGTTGTCAGGTTATCTGTCTAAACTAAAGTATTAACCCACGGACTTAATCTTCATGGCGCTTGATGAAGCGCCATTGGTTATTTATAATCTATTATAGTAACATCCTATGCTTTATGAACATAATACGCTATGTCCTTACCTACAATTCATCTATTTTTCTTTCCCTCTGCTTTTCTTTTGAAAGAAAAGCAGCAAAAGAAACTTGCACTGAAAAATAATTGCTGAAATTTCTTTCCGCTCCGCTAAAATAAATTAACTCGCTCGCTATGAAGTTCGCTCAAACAGAATTTATTTTTTACGCTCCGCTTCATTCAATTTTTTAACCGCAATTCTTTTTAGGTGCGGTACAAAATTAACGTTGTCAGGTTGTCTGTCTAAACTAAACATTAACCCACGGATTAATCCGTGGGTTAATAGGGAAAAAGTAAAGATTTCAAACCGTTTTAACGGTTTATAAACACAAGCGGTAAACTTGAGTACTTTATTTATTAGAATGAGTAATCAAACCATGGCGCTGATGAAGCGCCATTGGTTATTTATAATCTATTATAGTAACATCCTCTGCTTTATGAACATAATACTCTATGTCTTTACCTAAATTCATCTATTTTTCTTTCCCTCTGCTTTTCTTTTGAAAGAAAAGCAACAAAAGAAACTTGCACTGAAAAATAATTGCTGAAATTTCATTCCGCTCCGCTAAAATAAATTAACTCGCTCGCTATGAAGCTCGCTCAAACAGAATTTATTTTTACGCTCCGCTTCATTCAATTTTTTAACCGCAATTCTTTTTAGGTGCGGTACAAAATTAACGTTGTCAGGTTGTCTGTCTAAACTAAATATTAACCCACGGATTAATCTTCATGTGCGTTTATATTTGAAATGAGCCATTGGCTTATCTTACAATATTTATTATAGTTAACATCCTCTGCTTTATGAACATAATACGCTATGTCCTTACCTACAATTCATCTATTTTTCTTTCCCTCTGCTTTTCTTTTGAAAGAAAAGCAGCAAAAGAAACATGCACTGAAAAATAATTGCTGAAATTTCATTCCGCTCCGCTAAAATAAATTAACTCGCTCACTATGAAGTTCGCTCAAACAGAATTTATTTTTACGCTCCGCTTCATTCAATTTTTTAACCGCAATTCTTTTTAGGTGCGTTTTAAGGCAATATTATTAACTCTGGTTTCATATCTTCGTAGAGACGAGGCGGTAACTCGTCTTCACTTTTCCCCTTTGTATTTTAGATGAGCCAGCGGCTCATCTCTACAATATTTATTATTGTTAAATCCTATGCTTTATGAACATAATACTCTATGTCCTTACCTACAATTCATCTATTTTTCTTTCCCTCTGCTTTTCTTTTTGAAAGAAAAGCAGCAAAAGAAACTTGCACTGAAAAATAATTGCTAAAATTTCTTTCCGCTCTGCTAAAATAAATTAACTCGCTTACTATGAAGCTCGCTCAAACAGAATTTATTTTTTACGCTCCGCTTCTATTCAATTTTTTAACCGCAATTCTTTTTAGGTGCGGTAAAAGCATATTATTACACTGGTTTCATATCTTCGTAGAGACGAGGCGGCGACTCGTCTTCTATTTTTCCCAAAGGATTGTCAGAACCGCATTGTATTTACGCATGGGAATGTTTTGTTCATAAAGGAAATAATCTTTTTTATAATTCCTATCCTCCCAAAACCAGGCATCCGCGAGAATTAAGTCCGGCTCCAGTGAAATTTTTTCTCCTTTAAAAAATTCAAAAGCATAGGATGAAGATGTAACTTCACTTCCCGTTCTTAAAAAATAAAAAGGGAAATATTTATTTATCCGGCTCCATTTTACAACTCCATCTTTACTCATAATTACAGCAACAGGATAACTGCCGACTTCGGCATATCTCAATGCAGCGGCGCTAAGTGATACCATAAAATATTCAGCAATATCTTCAAACAACTTTTTGCCGAACTTCTTTCCTTTAGTAAATTTTACAAACCATTCTTCCGGCATCAGCAATTCAGCGGCAAAATTATTTGCATCAATTTCAACTTGATAGCTTTGTCTTATTCCCCTTATATCCAGTGCGCTGCAGAAGTAGCTGCAGTTTTTTTTACCTGAGTTAAAATAATGCCCAAGCTCATGGGCGATTGTAAAATTTTTCTGCCCTCCTTCGGCAATCTTTTTGTCGACTGTAATTAAACCCATTCCATCTTTGTAAACCAGCTCGCCTTCACTCGATGTCAGCTCTCTTTCTTCTATAAAAATATTTTCACAGCCGGCAATTGCATAAAGATCTATATTATTAGGATCATAGATGCATAAATCATTTAATAATTTTTTGGCATTAGCTTTTGCCAGTATGCTCATCACCATCTCCCATAAGTTTTTTTAAGCTGTTAAGCTTTTCAGCCTGGTTTCTTAATTCTTCTGTATTATCACTTTTATTAGTATCCTGCTTTCTATATGCGAAGCCAAGATTATCTAATAATGAATCACTTTGATCTGTATTTGAATTTCTACCTCCCAAATTTTTTAAAAACTCTGCAGCCTTATTCTGTTTATTTTTTCCGATCTTTAATTTAAGTTCTGCTTCCTTTTGATTAATAAAGTTTTGTGCCTGCTCAATTAATGCATCCGGATCTTCACCCATAGAAATAAAATAAGACCGAATATCTTCTTCATCTTCCGCAGGCTCCAGAAAGATGTCAAATAATATTTTCAGCCGTTGATTAGTCATTTATACTCCTATTTTTGATTAAGTATTTTCTCAATTAATTCATTTGGTAAATTTTCTATTAAATGATAAGGAATTTGTTTACTGATTTTACGCCTGATATTCCTTATTAAACGCTCTGTTTTTTCGACCGGCATTCTCATATAATCAGCAATTTGTTTTTGCTTTATGTTTTCACACATTTGCAGAAATATAAGCTGAGCTTCATCATCATCATCATTGAGTATTTCGTTCATACAATACTTTTCAATGGCATCCCTGTCCATTTTTCCTTCAATATCTTCAGCCGGAGTATTTATGAGCAAATCCATACCTTTAATGCTGTCCTCGGTTTCCCCATATTCTGCAGCAGGAATGAAGGTATATTTTTTTTCTTTTCTAACAAAATTGAAAACTTCACTATTAATGTTTGCCCAAAGCGCTTGTTCAATTGAAACTTTCTCCATATCCCAAGCCCGGGTTCCGTCTATTAAATCAGCAAATATTTCATTCATAATACCTTTTTCAATTGATAAGTTTGTTCTTTCATATCCTAAATTCATACCCACCAGCTTTCTAATTTTATTCAACATTCTCCAATAAGTCTCGCCATTGGTTCTTAGGAATGATTCAATTGCTGCCTTCCGGGATTGGATAATTTCAATTGCACTCATAATTCTTAAATACTCCTGAAAAAAATTTTTAATCTTATACTATTAATACTCATCAAAATTAAAATTCCGTCAAAGACGGAAAATTTTTTTTCATGAGTATTAGTGTTTAGAAGGAAGAAAATTATGGTATACAGAAAAAATTCACATATAGAAACTAAGCAGGAATGGAATCCAATAGTGGTTTTCAAATCCTATTGCAAAGATTATGCTCCCGCTTATTTTATACCCTATTTTCGATCAGTTTATACTCATTTACCGCTGGAATGCCGCTTGATTCCCGCTTCGGTTATACACCGGGAGGGAATTTCTCAAGAAGCTGATGTATCCATTAAACGGAATAAACATAATTTATTTTTTACGCCGTTTTTTCAACGGACTTTTGAATCAAATCTTTATGATAATTTGTCTCCGCCAGTAAATTAACCTCACCCCTTCCCCTCTCCTTAGTAAAGAGAGGGTATAGAGGTATTTCAATAGTTCAGATTAATTTAGCTAATACTGATTGCATATAATGTTAAACCGTTGAAACGGTTATTTATATCTTTTTTTATCACTATCACCGGGATTAATCCCGGTGTTAATATAGCAAAAGATGTAATATTTAAGTATCCGGCAACTGTCGAATTTATAGCGATCAACTTGATTAATAAAAAAAATATTTAAAAATAAAAATAGAAAGATTAATACAATGGGTGAAATTAAAAACGGGATCCTCAGTGAAATTAGAGGGTCAATAGGAAATATAACAGGCAGAATAGTAAACGGCAGAAACATACTCAGCCGAAAACCGGGATTCAGGAAAAAAGTAAATGACCCGGAAACTTTAAAAAGAAGAGAAAGGTTCAAGCTGAATGTTAAATTCGGTTCAGCGGCAAGCACATTTAACGAAATAAAGGATGTGTGGAAAGCCTATACCCCCGAAGGGTTGAATTATTTCAGCTTCTTCGTTCAATCCAATTACAAACAAATTGGAGACGGAGTATTGACGGACAAAAATATAATTACTCCTTACGGCGGGTTTCCGATAGGCGCCGATACAACAGAAATAACTTCAACTTTATTAAACGTCGAAATTAATTCTCTTACGGGAACATATAATTTCGATTTGGCAAATGAAGTGAAGATAAAACTGCTGGGAGTAGTTTACTTGTCCGGTGCAGTTGATTCAAATTTAGAACCTTATGCTTTTATCCCGGTTGAATTTGAATCGCAGGCTTTCCAGTTAGATAATCCCACAACATTTGCAAAGGCGCTTTTAAAAGCTGACCAGGTAATTTATGAAAGTTATACTAATCATAAATTATACGCAGCTGTTGTAACACTTGATGCAAATGATTTCCCGGTTAATTTCTCTTCGACTCTCTGCTTAGAATAGGAACATAGAAAAAATGGCGCCGTAAAACAGCGCCATTGTTATTTATAATCTATTATAGTAACATCCTCTGCTTTATGAACAAAACACTCTTTTCTTGGCGCAAATTTCATCTTTTTTTTATCTTCTACTTTTCTTAGCGTAAGAAAAGTAACAAAAGAAGCATGCACTGAAAAATAATTTCTGAAATTTCTTTCCGCTTCGCTAAAATAAATTAACTCGCTCGCTACTAAGCTCGCTCAAACAGAATTTATTTTTACGCTCCGTTTCATTCAATTTTTTAAACGCAATTCTTTTTAGGTGCGGTACAAAATTAACGTTGTCAGGTTGTCTGTCTAAACTAAATATTAACCCACGGATTAATCTGGCGCTGATGAAGCGCCATTGGTTATTTATAATCTATTATAGTAACATCCTCTGCTTTATGAACATAATACGCTATGTCCTTACCTACAATTCATCTATTTTTCTTTCCCTCTGCTTTTCTTTTGAAAGAAAAGCAGCAAAAGAAACATGCACTGAAAAATAATTGCTGAAATTTCTTTCCGCTCCGCTAAAATAAATTAACTCGCTCGCTATGAAGCTCGTTCAAACAGAATTTATTTTTACGCTCCGCTTCATTCAATTTTTTAAACGCAATTCTTTTTAGGTGCGGTTTAAGGCAATATTAACGTTGCTCAGGTTTCATGTCTAAACGTAAAATTAACCCACGGATTAATCCGTGTGCGCTGATGAGCGCCATTGGTTATTTATAATCTATTATAGTAACATTCTCTGCTTTATGAACATAATACGCTATGTCCTTACCTACAATTCATCTATTTTTCTTTCCCTCTGCTTTTCTTTTGAAAGAAAAGCAGCAAAAGAAACTTGCACTGAAAAATAATTGCTGAAATTTCTTTCCGCTTCGCTAAAATAAATTAACTCGCTCGCTATGAAGCTCGCTCAAACAGAATTTATTTTTTACGCTCCGCTTCATTCAATTTTTTAACCGCAATTCTTTTTATGTGCGTTTTTAAATGCATACTATTAGCGCTGTTACATACCTTCGTAGTGAGAAGGCGGTAACTCGTCTTCACTTTTCTTCTTTATATTTTAGATGAGCCAGCGGCTCATCTCTACAATATTTATTATTGTTAAATCCTATGCTTTATGAACATAATACGCTATGTCCTTACCTACAATTCATCTATTTTTCTTTCCCTCTGCTTTTCTTTTGAAAGAAAAGCAACAAAAGAAACTTGCACTGAAAAATAATTGCTGAAATTTCTTTCCGCTCCGCTAAAATAAATTAACTCGCTCGCTATGAAGCTCGCTCAAACAGAATTTATTTTTTACGCTCCGCTTCATTCAATTTTTTAAACGCAATTCTTTTTAGGTGCGGTATTAAGTGCAATACTATTAACTCTGTTCACGGATTATCCGTCGTAGGAAAGTAAAGTTTTAACCGTCTTAACGGTTTATCATGCGGTCTTGTACTATTTATAGAATAAGATCCAACTGGCTTATCGCTTATAATAATCTATTATAGTAACATTCTCTGCTTTATGAACATAATACTCTATGTCCTTACCTACAATTCATCTATTTTTCTTTCCCTCTACTTTTCTTTTGAAAGAAAAGTAGCAAAAGAAACATGCACTGAAAAATAATTGCTAAAATTTCATTCCGCTCCGCTAAAATAAATTAACTCGCTCGCTAATGAAGCTCGCTCAAACAGAATTTATTTTTTACGCTCCGCTTCATTCAATTTTTTAAACGCAATTCTTTTTAGGTGCGGTACAAAATTAACGTTGTCAGGTTGTCTGTCTAAACTAAACATTAACCCACGGATTAATCCGTGGGTTAATAGGAAAAAGTAAAGATTTCTAACCGTTTTAACGGTTTATAAACACAAGGGCACAATGATTTGTGTCCCTTTAAATTATTACCAGCATTATTTTATTCTTCTTTTCTTGGTCCCTCTACAAGATCGGGATAAACTACAGAAAAGTAAGCAAAAGAAGCATGCACTGAAAAATAATTGCTAAATTTCTTTCCGCTCTGCTTCATTCAATTTTTTAACCGAATTTCTTTTTAGGTGCGGGCGGGAGCTATAGCTTACATTTCATATTCTATCGCTTCATTTCTTTTTGCAAGCCATATAATATAATGTCTTATCTTTTAAAATTACCAACATTACTTTTGGCTTTAGCCACATTTATCGCAATCTATGGGACTAAAGTCCCAAGTTTTTTGAGTCTTGTTATCCCGTGGCTGAAGAGGTTTGTGAAAACTTAAAACCAATAAATAAATATCCATTTTTTTATTGAACCCCTATGGGGTTCAGGTTTTCGGGTAATATTTATTCTACAAATATTTAACTCCTATGGAGTTAGTGTACAATTATGTCTTCGCTCTATAGGAGCGATATATTTATAGAAAAGAAATACAAGTACATATTCGAACCCCAGCGGGGTTCAATATAATTGCCCATTAAACAGAAATTATCATATTCCATTTTGTAAATATTTATAAATCAAATTCTAATTTTAACACAACCTCTGAAGCCACGCGCTATTCAGTCTTCTGCCACAGGCTCTGCCGGAAGGCTTGGCTTCTCCTTATCAAGGGAGAGAGTAGAGAGATTCAAGAATATGATAAAAATCAGAACTCATCCCAACCCTTCTCTTAAGAAGAGACGGGCTGATTTACATAAATTACTTTTCTGTAATCATTCTAACAAACTACAATATTAAAAATTTGCAGTACAATTAAATAAAATTAGGCTGAGGCTTCTTTCTTATTAAGGAGAGGACTTATTGGCGGCAGAACTTAGCATTTGGGACAGACAGGAATGTTTATCCTACTTTTGGGATAAAAGAGATTCAAGAATATGAAAAAAAATCAGAACTCATCCCAACCCTTCTCTTAAGAAGACATTGAGCTAAGTTGTCATTTTTTTTTCATTATTCTTGGATCCTTTTCTAAATTTTGCTTGCATCCCCAAATGTAATAGTTCCTATCTGTCCCAAATGCTAAGTTCTGCGGCCAATAAGTCCTCTCCTTAATAAGAATTTAGCCTAATTTTTATTTAATTGTTCTGCAAATTTTTAATATTGTAGTTTGTTAGAATGATTACAGAAAAGTAATTTTAAGAAGATCAGCCCGTCTCTTCTTTTTTGAAGGGTTGGGATGAGTTCTGATTTTTATCATATTCTTAATCTCTCTACTCTCTCCTTGATAAGAAGAAGCCAAGCCTTCCGCAGCACTATCATGCAAGACTGAATAGCGCGTGGCTTTAAAGGCTATGTTAAAAATTTGAATTTTGATTTATAAATATTTACAAAATGGAATATGATAATTTTTGTTTGATGGGCAATTCTATTGAACCCCTATGGGGTTCAAATATAATTGCCCATCAAACAAAAATTCTCATATTCCATTTTGTAAATATTTATAAA
>CAWALU010000013.1:0-35495 GCA_963782985.1 uncultured Bacteroidota bacterium | reverse complement strand
TGGAATTACAATTGAAAAATATTGACAAGTTCATTGTCGTAGGCGACCGTGTTTTGATTCGCCCCGAAGAACAAACAAATAAAACAGACACTGGTTTGTTTTTGCCGCCCGGCGTTGTGGAGAAAGAAAAAATTCAAAGCGGCTATGTTATTAAAGTTGGTCCCGGATATGCAACGGCTGCAAATGTTGAAGATGAACCCTGGAAAGAATCGAAAGAAACGGTGAAATATATTCCTTTGCAAGCGAAGGCTGGAGACCTTGCAATTTTTTTGCGGAAGGATTCTTTTGAAATTGAATTTGAAAGAGAAAAATTTTTAATAGTTCCTCATTCATCAATTCTATTGTTTATTAGAAATGATGATTTCTCTTTTTGAATTTTTGTAGGGAAAAAGTTGAAATTAAAATAAAGAAAAAATTCGGCTTAGTAAGTAGCCAAAATTAATTTGCTTCTTACCTATGTAGATTGGTTCTTCGTCAAGGTGAAAATTATCGGGGCTATTCTCGCAAGTTGGATCGCCGTAAATCTTCACTTCATCATACGCGGCAATTAAAAAGTTTTTTAATGTTTCAACGCTGTCCGTTCTGCTTACAGGTAGGCAATAATCAAGACATTGGTTGTAAAGTTCTTCTTTTGAAATTGGAGTAATATTTTGCATTTCAATCAACTCCTAATTATTTCCTCTTAATTCTAAATTTGCTAACGCAATTAATTATTTAAAAATTGATAACCGTAATTGTAGTAAGTAAAATTAAAATCGGAAAAAGCAGAAGAGCCAATAAAATTTTTTTCCGGTTCCCTTTTGATTTATTTATTTTTTCCTCTTCATATTGAAACCCCAGCCAATCTCCTTTTTCAATTGACCAGTGTTCATTGTTTCTGTCTATATATCTGACATCGCTCATTTCAAAAATGCTTTCGTTTTATTTGGGTTTACTATTAAACTTGTCTTAGCTTGTAGCCTAATTCGCTAGCTGCCCTAGACGATTTAATAATTTGCGTATGTTGAATCTCATTTTCATCAAAGCTGCCATAGTGAAAACCGTTTGCATCTTCCCAGCCTTGAGGGGCGGATTTTAAGAAATACAAGCTGACTGCTCCAACTAAAATCCCAAACAAAATATAAAGTAGAATAAATGACATTTTTAACTCCTTTTCAATTTTATGGGGTAATTGCAACTTATATGCCGATTTGCTCAAATAGTTTAAGTGTTATTCTGTTTTATTTTTGAAGATTATTTTGGCTGGAATTTTTACAAACGACAATTATGACGTCAAATTTGTCAAAGGTGTCAAATAAGGTTTTATGTAGAAGGGTTATTTTTCATTTGTTGCAATCTTCTTTGCAAGGTTCTTTCACTTACGCCCAAAATCACTGCTGCTTTTTGAACGTTTCCGTTTGTAGATGTCATTATTTTTTTAATATGAAATTTTACAACTTCGTCAATAGTATACAATTCATTATTATTTTCTTCTAGGGAAGCAGAAGTCTCCAAGATATTAATACCCATCAATTTGGAATCTAAATTAATTTTGTCTATAGGTTTTTGATCTTCGCTTTTAGCCACAGCATTTAAAACCAAATTTTCTAATTCTCTTACATTTCCGGGGAAGCTGTACTTCTTTAAATTGGTAAGAATATTTTCAGTAAAACCGGGTATATTTTTATGGTAAGTTTTATTCCCTATTTTCTAGAAAATGCTTCGCCAATAAGACAACATCTTCAGCGCGTTTACCAAGAGGGGGTAATTTTATAAATCCTCTGTTCAATCTATAATAAAGATCAGCCCTAAACTTTTTATTATTTACATCTTCAACCAGATCTCTATTAGTTGCGGCAATAATTCTAATATCTAACTTAACCGGTTTAGGATTTCCGATTTTATAAATCTCGCTGTATTGAATTGCTCTTAATAGCTTACCTTGTAGCTCTGTAGGAGGGGGAGCTTCGCCTATCTCATCTAAAAAAATAGTGCCGCCGTTTGCCTCTTCAAAATATCCTAGCTTTTCATTAAGCGCGCCTGTTGAATGAGCCTTTTTTATGTCCGAACAATTCGCTTTCAAAAAGCGAAGATGAAATTGATGCAAGATTTACAACTACAAATTGTTTGTCTTTGCGAGGTGAAAGCTGATGAATTTTATTCGCTATTAAATCTTTTCCGGTGCCGGTTTCACCCATAACTAAAACTGTTTCATTTGTCGGGGCAAAAATTTCCACAAGCTCAAAAACTTTGTACATAACTTGCGAATTAGTAATTATATCTTCAAAGATAGTTTCATTATTTTCGGGATTAGTAGAAGCCGACCGAAGTGAATCTCTTTCGAGTTCCAACAGTCGTTGTTCCAGCGCTCGTTTTATAGTAAGAAATAATTTATCGGTGTCGGGCGGTTTTGTAATATAGTAGTAAGCCCCGAATTTTATTGCCTTCAAAGCAGTTTCAACATCATCCATTCCTGTAATCATAATAACGGGAATTTTAGGAAATGATTGAGAGACTTCTTCCAACAATTCGAGTCCATCCATTTCCGGCATATTAATATCGCAGAGGATTAAATCAATATCTTTTTCTTTTAAAATTGATAAAACATTTCGCGATCTATTTTCCGTTATTACTTCATCGTAACCTTCTTCATGGAGTAGTTCCTTTAAAATCATTAAATAATTTTCTTCGTCGTCCACAATTAATATGGAAGTCTTCTTCATAAATGTAACTCCAAAACAATAACGCGTTTCATAAATCCTAAAAAATTTATTATAAACTTAATCAACTCGCTTAATATATAAAAAATGGTTAAGCAAATTTATTGGTATTTTATTATTTTAAGAACAATTAACAAATCAACAATCTAAAATAAGGATTTAATAATGGTTGCAAATATTGAAATGATAAAAGAGCATTATTCCGAATATGGGAATAAGATTAGCGAGACCAGAAAAATTTTAAATAGACCTTTAACTTTTGCAGAGAAAATTTTATATGCGCACTTATGGGAACCGATTAAAACAGAATATAAAAAAGGAAAAGATTACGCTGATTTATCTCCCGACCGCGTTGCGATGCAAGATGCAACTGCGCAAATGGCTTTGCTGCAATTTATGTCTGCTAACAAAAAAGAAACAGCCGTTCCTACAACAGTTCATTGCGACCATTTAATTCAAGCGCAGGTTGGCGCAAAAGATGATCTACTTCGTGCAACTGAAGAGAATAAAGAAGTTTATGATTTTTTGGAAAGTATATCCCGAAAATATGGAATTGGTTTTTGGAAACCCGGCGCCGGAATTATTCATCAAGTTGTTTTAGAAAATTATGCTTTCCCAGGAGGAATGATGATTGGGACTGATTCCCATACGCCTAACGCCGGCGGATTAGGTATGATTGCCATTGGCGTGGGCGGCGCAGATGCCGTAGATGTCATGGCAGGAATGCCGTGGGAATTAAAATTTCCTAAATTGATTGGCGTTAAGCTTACCGGAAAAATTTCGGGCTGGGCATCGGCAAAAGATATTATTCTGAAGCTTGCCGGAATACTTACAGTTAAAGGCGGCACCGGAGCTATTGTTGAATATTTTGGCGAGGGGACAACTTCAATTTCCTGCACTGGAAAAGGAACTATTTGTAATATGGGCGCTGAAATTGGAGCTACAACTTCGCTCTTCCCGTTTGATGAAAAAATGTCTGCATATTTAAGAATTACGGACCGTGCTGATGTTGCGGCGCTAGCTGAAGGTTTAGCCGATCAGCTTACGGCTGATAAAGATGTGTTTGAAAATCCTGAAAAATATTATGACCAAGTAATTGAAATTAATTTAAGCGAGTTAGAACCGCATTTAAACGGACCTTTCAGTCCCGATAAAGCTATCCCAATTTCAAAAATGAAAGAAGCTGTTAAAGAAAATGATTTCCCTGATGCGATCAGAGTAGCGCTTATTGGAAGCTGTACTAATTCATCTTATGAAGATATTGATCGTTCATCAAATATAGCTAAACAAGCGTTGGCAAAAGGATTGAAAGCAAAATCTCAATTCACAATTACGCCCGGCAGCGAGCAAGTGCGCGCCACTATTGAACGCGATGGACAGTTAAAAACTTTAAGCGATTTTGGCGGATTGGTTTTGGCGAATGCCTGCGGACCTTGTATTGGAATGTGGAAACGAGTTGATATAAAAGCCGGTGAAAGAAATACAATTGTTACTTCCTTCAATAGAAATTTTGCTAAAAGAAATGACGGTAATCCTCAAACATTGGCATTTGTAGCCAGCCCGGAAATTACTACAGCGCTTGCTATTGCCGGTAGTTTATCTTTTAATCCAATGACTGATGAATTGGAAAATGCAAAAGGTGAAAAGATAAAATTAGATCCTCCAACCGGGGAAGAACTTCCACCTACGGGTTTTAAAGGAGAAGAAGGTTTTATAGCTCCCGCAAAAGACGGCTCCAATGTAGAGGTAAAAGTTAAACCTGACAGCGATAGACTTCAATTGTTAAAACCATTTAAACCATGGGATGGCAATGACATTATTGATCTTCCAGTTTTATTAAAAGCAAAAGGGAAGTGTACAACCGATCATATTTCAATGGCGGGACCATGGCTAAAGTACAGAGGACATTTAGATAATATTTCGAATAATATGTTTATTGGCGCGATAAATGAATTTACAAATGACGCCGGCAAAACTAAGAATATTTTTACCGGTGAATATAAATCCATTCCCGAAGTTGCAAGAGAATATAAAGCAAACGGAACCGACTGGGTTGTTATCGGCGATGAAAATTACGGCGAAGGCTCAAGCCGCGAACACGCAGCAATGGAGCCGCGCTTTTTAGGCGGGCGAGCTATTATTGTAAAAAGTTTTGCCAGAATTCACGAGACAAATTTAAAGAAGCAAGGAATGCTTCCTTTAACTTTTGCAAACCCGGATGATTATAATAAAATAAAAGAAGAAGATAAAATTGATTTACATATTTCTTCTATTGAACCAGAAAAGCAAGTTAAGATGACTATTAAACACAGCGATGGAAGTAAGGATGAAATATTGTTAAATCAAACTTTCAACTTCGCGCAGTTAAAATGGTTTAAAGCCGGAAGCGCGCTTAATTTAATTGCTGAAATGAACAAATAAAAAAAAGGGATACATAATTTGTATCCCTAAAATTTTTTTGGATGAAGTTCAAAAATTAATTACTAAAAACTTTATCCAGTTCAGTAATTAAATTTTCCCCGCGCACCTGACTCTGAGTGGCAATAATATTTCCACCTTTATCCACCAAAATTGGTTTTGGGATTCCATCAACTTGAAATTTTTTTGCCAGATCACTGTTAAAACCATTTTCAACAAAGCTATGATCCCATGGCATTGCCCATTTTTTATCTCTAAATTTGTCAACATCTTCAGGCTTTTGATCGAAGGACAAACTTAAAATTTCAAATCCTTTGTCATGATATTTTTTATACGCTTCATGAAGATACGGCATCTCGCCAATGCAAGGCTGGCACCACGCTGCCCAAAAATCAATTAAATAAACTTTGCCTTTCATATTCGATTTGCTGTAAATAATATTTTTATTTTTTAAAGATCGAACTGAAAAATCCGGGAGCGCTTTTCCTTCAGTAAATTTAGTATCAAGCGTAACGCGATTGGCGTATTTACCGTAAGGAGTTCCTACGAACTCATTTATTAATCTTGAATGATATTTTTTTGCTTCTTCAATATTTCCTGAGCTTTGCGCGTAATCCATTTTTATAAAAAGCAAATATGAAATAACGCCTTTGTCTTTATTTGTTGCAATCACTTTATCAATATAAGCGTAATTATTTTTTGGGGAAGATGAATCGGAAAAATTGTGCAAAGTCAAATCTAATACCGAAGGATCAATGCTCCATAAATATGACGAAGGTTTAATTTGCTCAAATGCATTTTGTATAATTTTTTCATTGGATTTATCGCCGCTTAAATTTGACAGATGAAGATAATTTATGTACTGAAGATTTTTTTCAAATTCATTTTTAGAGTTTTGAATTTTATTTTTTATTCCAGCAAAAATTTGTTCATAATTTAATTGCGGGTTTTTACCTGGATTTTTAGTCATCTCATATTTGTATTGTTTTTCCCGCTCGTTCAATTCTTTTTGTAATGAATAAAGTTTTTCGTTTTTAGGACTGTCAATAAAACTTACTTTAGATTTTGAATTATCTCTTTCAATTTTTTTAGGATCAAAAATAATTTTTACATTTCCATTGTTTACATTCACCACTGATCGGTAATCGCCGCCGCCGTCATAAACAAAAAAATCAGCCTGAGTTCCATTTATACTGTGTCCAGATTTTTCAACTTTTAATATTTGATAAGCAAAAGTATCCTGGTCTGTTTTAAATTCAGCGAGGTAAGTTCCGTCATCTTGTTTGGTCATTCGTTTTGCAGTTCTAAAACTGAAATTATTAAAGTCGCCGACAATATCTACATCATCAAACTCATCAACATATTTATAGCGAGGAAGGTTTACATTTAATTCAATAATCTTTCTTTCATCATTTAAAATAGGAAGCGTTACCGCTGAATGATTAACGCCGGAAAACGTTAAATTAAAAATACCCTCATCGTCAATTTGAATTTCATAACTTCCATCTTTATTTACGTCGATAGTTTTTAAAGCGACGTCCCCTGTAGAATATCCCAGCGTAACATTAGCTTGAGGCAAAGTTTTATTATCCCCGCCCAAAACTTTTCCTTTAACAATAGTTTTTTGCGGCGGCTGATTGCAGCCTGAAAGCATAAGCAAAACTAAAAGAGCTAATAAAAATTTTAGGGGTAAATATCTGCTATTCATTTTAATTCCTTTAATAATTAATTTTAGGCTTAAATTATTGGTTCTGCAGTAATTTTTCAAATTAAATTTTATCTATATTTCTTTTATGATTTTTCTTAACCCCGCAGTTTTATTTGGACTTTTAGCCGCTTCTATCCCGATTTTAATTCACCTTTTTAATCTAAGAAAATTAAAACGAATAGAATTCAGCACGCTACGGTTTTTAAAAGAACTTCAAAAAAATAAAATCAGAAAAATAAAATTAAAGCAGTGGCTTCTGCTTGCATTGCGGGTTTTAATAATTTTATTTCTGGTAACCGCTTTTGCGCGTCCAACTTTAAAAGGAGTTGCCATCGGCGGTACAACATCAGCGGCAAAAACAACTTCAATTTTTATTTTAGATAACACGTTCAGTATGTCTGCTATTGATCAAAATGGTTCTTATTTCAATCAAGCAAAACAAACAATTAAAAATTTAATTCACCAGCTTCAGGAAGGAGATGAGGCGGCTTTAATTTTAGTTTCAAATATAAATGAAGAAATAAAACCAACTTCCAACTTATCGGATTTAATAAAGGAGATTGATAATTCACAAATTTCTTATGCCAGCGGTTTTCTTCACAACGCAATTGTATCGGCGGGAAAAATACTTTCGAACTCACAAAATTTTAACAAAGAAATTTATGTGTTTTCAGATTTTCAATCTAAAAAATTTTCTGAAGGAAATTCCTTTTCTGATTTAAGCGAACTCTTAAATGATAAAATAAATTTATATACATTTAATTATTCAGGAAAAGAATTATTTAACGTCGGTATTGATGATTTTAAAACCAATACGCAAATTTTTGAAAAAGGAAAGCCCGTTAGCTTTAATATTACAGTTACAAATTATTCTGAAAAAATAATTAATGATCTGGTAGTTTCTTTATTTATTAATGGTGAAAGAAGCGGACAGCAAAGCGTTTCGCTAAATCCAAATGGAACAAAAATTTTAACGATGGAAACTAATGTAAAAGCAGCCGGCTTTGTGGATGTGTTTGCTGAAATTGAAGACGATGAAATTAATTATGACAACAAAAGATTTATAACTTTATTTATTCCTACTGAAATTCCGGTTTTAATTTTAAGCGCTTCGGAAAATGATTCGCGCTTTGTTGAATTAGCGCTGACCGCTTCCAACAATGAAAACTCAATTAAAGTTGTGAACAAAAAAATCTCACAAATTGCATCGACTAATCTTTCCAATTATGACGCGTTAATTGTAATTGGGTCAGAAGCGATAAATGATAACAATAAGTTGAAACAGTTTGCGGAAAATGGAGGCGGATTATTTTTAATGCCGGGTGAAAATACAAAGCTGGATGATTTTAAAAATGTTACAAGCGGTTTCGGCGCCGCTTCTCCCTCGGCATTAATTGGACAATTAAATAAAACAGATAACTTTACGCGCTTCGATAAAATTGAATTTAATCATCCTATTTTTGACGATATATTTTCTGATAATGAAAAAAAGAAAATTGAATCGCCTGAAATTTATTTACGCTTTAATCAGAAAGCCGGCTTAAATTCTAAAACAATAATTTCGCTTGCCGACGGCTCATCATTCCTCAGCGAATATAAAATTGGCAAAGGCAAATTATTGTTAATTAATACAGCCCCGGTTTTAAGCTGGTCAAACTTTCCGCTTAAAAGTATTTTTGTTCCTTTAATTAACAAGGCTGTTTATTATTTATCTTCAAAAGATAGAACTGAAAATAATTTTGTTGCGGGAAGTTCGATTAATTTGCAGATGCCAAATTTAACGGCGCGGCAAATAAAAATTGTTAAGCCAAATAAAGCTGAGGAATTTATTAATCTTGAAAATTCAATAAATCAAAATATTTTAAGCTATAATAAAACGAATATTTCCGGCAATTATAAAATTTATAACGGCGATAAATTGATTGATGATGTTTCAATTAATAATGATCCGTTAGAATCAACCATGCAATTTTTGGATAACTCACAAATTGATGATTATCTAAAAAAAATAAATTTTGAAGGAAAACATTTCGTCATTAATAAATATCAAAATCCCTCTGAAGTAGTTTTGCAGTCAAGGTTTGGTTCGGAGCTTTGGAAATATTTTTTAATCGCCGCTTTAATTTTAGCTTTGATTGAAATGACTGTTGCGAGAAATTCCAAAAAGGAATTAGTTACAAAGGAGTGATGGAGTATTGGAAAAATGGAGGAATGGAGGAATGGAGGAATGGAATAATGGAATATTGGCGTAATGAAATATTCGAGTTATCAAATTGTTTTCGGAATAAATTAAAATAAGATAAAAATTTATGATAGAAATTTCTCACAAAAATATTGAACGCGCAATTTTAGTCGCCTTAAATACAAAAGATTTAAACCGTGAAATAGTTGAAGAGCATTTAAGTGAATTGGAGGAACTAGCTTCCACCGCCGGCGCCGACACGATATTAAAAATGATCCAAGATAGATATGCAGCAGAACCTGCATTTTACGTCGGCAAAGGAAAAGCCCAAGAGCTTGCCCAATTGGTTGAGTTGAATGATATCGATCTAATTATTTTTGATGACGATCTTTCGCCTGTTCAAGTTAGAAATTTGGAAAAATTAATTAACAAAAAAATTGTGGATAGAAGCGGATTGATTTTGGATATTTTTGCTTCGCGCGCAAAAACTAAAGAAGCAAAAACTCAAGTTGAGCTTGCCCAGCTGCAATATATGCTGCCGCGATTAACGAGAGCCTGGACGCACCTTTCAAAACAGTACGGCGGCATTGGCACTAAGGGTCCGGGTGAAACGCAAATTGAAACTGACAGAAGAATGATCAGAACTCGTATTAGTAATCTTAAAGAAAAATTAATTAAAATAGAATCGCAGCGTGAAACCCAAAGTCAAAGCAGAAAAGATTTAATTAAAATTTCATTGGTTGGATATACAAACGCCGGTAAATCAACTTTATTTAATTTGCTTACTTCATCCAATGTTTTTGCTGAAGACAAACTATTTGCCACGTTGGATTCCACTACGAGAACTTTGGATTTAAATAAAAGTAAAAAATTATTGCTGAGCGATACTGTGGGCTTTATTAGAAAATTACCTCCAAATTTGGTAGCCTCTTTTAAAAGCACGCTTAACGAAGTTAGAGACGCAGATATAATTTTACATGTTATTGATTTATCTCATCAATACTATGAAGATCATATTGAAGTGGTGGAAGAAACGCTTAAAGAATTTGGCGGAAACAAAAAATCTATAATAAAAGTATTTAACAAAGTTGACCTGTTAAAAGAAAAATCAAAAATAAATTTTGTGTTAAATAAATTTGAAGATGCAGTTGTAATTTCGGCGCAGCGGGGAATAAATATTTCTTCTTTGAAGGATGAAATTCTAAAAATTATTGAAGAGGAATTTGTTGAAGAAAAAGTAGTTATAAATATTAAAGATTCTAAAATTGCCGCAAAAATTCATTCGCTTGCCGAAGTAATCAATTCTAAATATGATGAAAACGGTATTCATCTTACCTATAAAACAAATAAAGAAAATTCTGAAAAAATAAAAAAAATAATTTATGGCAAATAAAAAACTTATTGTCGATGGAACTTCGCTCACTCTTGAAATTATTGAAAATTTTATAACAAAAAATCTTCAAGTTGAAATATCTTCAAAGGCAAAAGTGAAGATTAAAAAATCTCGCGCTCTGGTAGAAAAGTGGGTAGAAAATAATGAAGTGATTTACGGAGTTACCACCGGCTTTGGCGAATTTTCAAATGTGAACATTAGTAAAAAAGATATTCTTCGTTTGCAGGAAAATTTAATTTTAAGTCATGCCGTGGGCTGCGGTGAAAACCTTCCTCCAATGATTGTAAAAATAATGATGCTGCTTCGGCTTAATGCTCTTGCGCGAGGGTACTCCGGAATAAAATTAGAAACGCTTCAATTACTTGCCGCAATGATTAACAATAATATTATTCCCGTCATTCCCTCTCAAGGTTCGGTTGGCTCCAGCGGCGATCTTGTGCAGCTTTCACATTTAGTTTTAGCAATGATTGGGAAGGGAAGAAGCCTCACCCCTTCCCTCTCCAAAAAAGAGGATGAAATTGATAGGGATACTTTTTCAAATCAAAAAATTATTTCTTCGAAAAGCGCTTTAAAAAAATTTAATTTGAAGCCGATTGTGCTTGAGGCGAAAGAGGGTTTAGCGTTAATTAACGGCACTCAAATGATGACCGCTTTTGCCGCTTACATTTCTATTCAGGCTAAAAAATTAATTAAGCTTGCGGATATGTCGGCTGCAATTTCTCATGAAGCTTTGAGAGCGACTGATAAAGCTTTTGATAAAAGAATTCACGAGCTGCGTCCTTTCGCCGGACAAATAGCAACAGCAAAAAATATTTTAAAATTAATTCACAATAGCGCGATTAGAAAATCACATTTAAAAAATGATCCGCGCGTGCAGGATGCTTATTCAATTAGATGCGTTCCGCAAATTCACGGCGCTTCCCGCGATGCTATTGATTATGTTGTTTCACGAGTTGAGATTGAAATTAATTCCGTTAATGATAATCCAATTATTTTTCCAGATACTGAAGAGCATATCGAAGGCGGAAATTTTCATGGACAGTCAATGGCTCTGGCAATGGATTTTATGTCCATCGCTTTAGCGGAACTTGCGAATGTTTCTGAAAGAAGAATTGAAAGAATGGTGAACGGGGCATTGAGCGGATTGCCAAGATTTCTTGCGGTGGAGGGGGGGTTAAATTCAGGTTTGATGATTGCGCAATACACGGCTGCAAGTCTGGTTTCAGAAAATAAAGTTTTAGCGCATCCGGCAAGTGTTGATTCAATCCCAACTTCTGCAAATCAAGAGGATCATAATTCTATGGGTTCAATAGCAGCGCAAAAATGTTATAAGATTATGCAGAATCTTCAAAATGTTTTAGCGATAGAATTTTTAACTTCAGCGCAGGCTTTAGAATTTTTAAAACCTTTAAAGTGCGGCGAAGGAACATCAATCATTTATAAAAAAATTAGAGAAGTGGTTGAGCCGTTAAATAAGGATAGAGTTTTATATTTTGATATAAAAAAAATTCTTAACTTAATAAAATCAAATGAACTTTTACAAGAAGTTGAAAATAAAATTGAATTGGAGTAATAGAATAAACGTGATTTCACTTTAAAAGAGAGTCTCACTTATTTTTAAATCAATTATTTAATCTTTAACTATGGAAATTATTTATTTATTAGTTGGACTTTTAATCGGCTCAATAGCCGTTTGGATTATTTTAAATTTAAAATTTAAAAATTCTCAAGGCGTTCCAAAACAAGAAGTAGAGGAATTAAAAAATCAAATAAATTTGCTGTCGTTGGAAAAAGGAAAAATCGAAGAACGCCATAATAGTCTTGATGAGAATTATAAAACTTCGTCTTCGGAATTAAAACTTGAAAGAGAAAAAATTTATGAATTGGCTAAAGAGCATTCCACTTTAAATGCAGATTACAAAAATCTTCAGCTAAAATTAGATGAACAAAAAAATGAATTAGAGGATATTCAAAAAAAGTTTACGGTTGAGTTTGAAAATCTTGCCAACAAAATTTTAGATGAAAAAAGTTCAAAGTTTACTGAACAAAACAAAACAAATCTCGAATCAATTCTAAATCCGCTTAAAGAAAAAATAAAAGAGTTTGAAAATAAAGTTGAAGAGACCAGCAAGGAAAGTATTAGAGGGCATGCCTCTTTAAAAGAGCAGCTCTCAATGCTGAAAGATATGAATCAACAGATTACTCAGGAAGCTAAAAATTTAACGCAGGCTTTAAAGGGACAAACAAAAACTCAGGGCAATTGGGGGGAATTTATTTTGGAAAGCATTCTTGAAAAATCCGGTTTGGTTAAAGGAAGAGAATACTCCGTGCAGGAAAGTATTACAACGGAATCGGGAAAAAGATTTCAGCCGGATGTTATAATTAAGCTGCCCGAAAATAAAAGTATGATTATAGATTCAAAAGTTTCTTTGCTTGCTTATGAAAAATGTATTTCTGATGAATTGGAAAAAGACAAACAGATTTCTTTGCGCAATCATATTAGCTCAATAAGATCGCATATAAAAAGTTTAAGCGGAAAAAATTATCAGAATCTTTATCAAATAGAAAGTCTCGATTTTGTTTTAATGTTTATGCCTATTGAACCGGCTTTTGCAATGGCTGTGCAGGCTGACGCTTCGCTTTTTAACGATGCGTTTGATATGAATATTGTGATTGTTAGTCCTTCAACATTGCTCGCCACGTTGCGAACCATTGCAAGTATTTGGCGGCAGGAAAATCAAAATAAAAATGCTTTGGAAATTGCTCGGCAGAGCGGCGCATTGTATGATAAGTTTGTTGGTTTTACGGAAGATTTAATTAGCGTCGGTAAAAAAATGGACGAAGCAAAAAGTAATTATTCATCCGCAATGAATAAGCTTGTTGAGGGCAGCGGCAATCTTGTTAGGCGGGCAAAAAAAATTCAAGAGCTTGGCGCAAAAACTGCAAAGCAATTACCGCTATCGTTGCTCGACAGAGCGGACGATGAGAATGAGCAATAAAATCTCCCTCTCAAACACTCGGCGCTATAATTAGAGGATTCAAATCTTCCGTAACAAAGCAGATAAATGAAATAAGTAAAATCTCTAATCCTCCCGTTTGGCAAAAAAATTATTACGAGCATATTATCAGAAACGAAACAGACTTACTTAAAATTAGAATTTATATTAATTTTAATCCGCTTAAATGGGAACTTGATCTATATTATTCGGTAAGCTAAAGGCTAATTCACATAAAAATATTTAACTATATTTAAATCAGAATTCTTAACAACATAAATAGAAAATTATTTTTTTGAACGACGAAAAAATTATTGAGATAAAAAATCTCTCCAAAAAATTTAAAGATTTAAAAGCAGTAAACAACCTAAGCGTAAATGTTCATCGGGGAGATGTGTTTGGATTTTTAGGTCCCAACGGCGCAGGAAAAAGCACAACTATTAGAATGTTAATGTCTCTTATTTCTCCTACTTCAGGGGAAATAAAGATTTTTGGCAAATCTTTAAAAGAGAATAGAATAGAAATCTTAAAAAAAATTGGGGCGATAGTTGAGAAGCCTGATTTTTACGGTTACTTAACCGCGTATAAAAATCTTGAAATTCTTGGGCAAATTTCTTTTGCCGATGTTTCTCGTAAAAAGATAATGGAAATTCTTGAACTCGTGGGACTTGAAAAGCGATACAAAAGCAAAGTAAAAACTTTTTCACATGGGATGAAACAACGGCTGGGGCTTGCTCAAGCGCTTCTTCACAATCCCGAATTAATAATTCTCGATGAACCAACAACCGGACTTGATCCGCAAGGGATGAAAGAAATTAGAGAGTTAATTCTTCATTTGAGCAAAGACCAAAACAAAACAATTTTTCTTTCGTCTCATATTTTATATGAAGTTGAACTGGTTGCCAACCGAATGATTATAATAAACAAAGGCGCCACGCAAGTTGAGGGGAAAGTAGTTGATCTGCTTAATGCAAATGATTTAAAGGTAACTTTTGAAGTTGACAACCCAGAAAAGACAAAAGAATTAATTTCACTTACACAATGGAATAAGAAGTTGGAAAGCACGGCACAAAACAATTTAATTTTTTTATTACGTTCCGAAGAAATTGCGCCGCTCAATAAGCTGCTGGTTGAAAATAATATTGCCGTAAGCGCCGTTGTCCCTTTGCGCTCGCTGGAAGAATATTTTCTGCAAATTACCGAGAAGGCGCATTGATGATTACGCTTGTTAAAATAGAGCTATATAAAATTTTTAAAAAGTGGCGAACCTATATTGGATTTATTGCAATTGCAGTTCTAGTTCCCATAATACAAATTGCGATGCTAATTGAAGGCGAGCGATCGCTAGATTTTATGACGCGCAATTTACAGCAGTCTTTTATTTTTGTCGGAAATTTATTGAATGGATATTTAGTTTCATATATTATTTTAAATGCGCTTACTATTCATATTCCATTTTTGATTGCGCTTGTCGCAGGCGATTTGTTAGCCGGCGAAGCAACCGCCGGAACTTACAGAATGCTGTTAACCAGACCTGTTTCTCGCTTTAAAATTGTGTCTTCAAAATTTATTGCGGGAGTAATTTATACTAATTTGTTAGTTCTTTGGCTGGCGGTTATAAGTCTTGCAATGGGATTTATAATGTTTGGAGTCGGTGAATTAATTGTAATTAAAAGCAGCGCTATAATTATTTTTTCGCGTGAAGATGTTTTTTGGAGATTCCTTCTCGGTTATGGATTTTCCGCTTTAAGTATGCTGGTTGTAACATCTTTAGCTTTTTTATTTTCAGCATTAGTTGAAAATGCAATTGGTCCTATAGTAACTACAATGGCAATTATAATTGTGTTCATTATAATATCGGCAATCAATATTAATCTATTTCAAACTATCACTCCATATTTATTTACCACGTATATGCAGTCGTGGCGGCTTTTGTTTGATAAGCCTGTTGATTTTCCTGAAGTAATAAAATCACTTTTGATTTTGTGCGGGCACGTAATTTTATTTTTTGGATTAGCGGCAATCATTTTTAAAAGAAAAGATATTTTAACCTAAGTATGAAAGTTTAAAGGATTTAAAATGTATAAAATAATTTTAAGTTTTATTTTTATTTCTTTATCATTAAAAGCGCAGACAAAAAATCCCGATGAAATTTTAGATAAAGTAAAAGAAGAATTTAGCGTTGTAAAAGATTATCAGGTAAACGTAAATATTAAAGTTGACGTTGATTTTTTAAAAGTTCCTGATACAGAAGCAAAAATTTATTACAAAGAGCCGAATAAAATTCATTTTGAATCGGACAAATTTGCTCTTCTTCCCAAAGAAGGATTAGACTTTTCTCCTTTAGGATTTTTAAAAGAAAAATATTCTGCAATTTATTTAAAAGAAGATACCGTTGACGGGATAAAAACATCCGTGGTAAAGGTTATTCCGCTGGAAGAAAACAGCAATATTATTTTAACAACTTTATGGATTGATCAAACCAAAAATATAATTAGAAAAGTTGAATCAACTACAAAAATAAACGGCACTTTTACGGTTCAATTAAAATATAATAATCAAATTGAGTATCCGCTTCCAAATGAAATGGTTTTTACTTTTAATATTGATAAGATGAATATTCCGAGAGGGATGAGCGGAGAAGTGGAAAGTGAATCCGAAAAAGAAAAAGGTCCTAAAAATACAACGGGCAAAGTTTTTATTACTTATTCAAATTATGAAATTAATAAAGGAATTCCGGATAAAATTTTTGAAGAGAAAAAATAAACCCAGTTTCTTAAAGAAACTAGGTTTATCCTAAAGCAAGTTGTGGTTTAGTTGAATTTGCGAAATTGAAAATTATTTGGAATTTATTTTTTTGTCATTTGGAGTTTTCCCCCTGAGCAAAAATTCAGAACTAACAGAATAATATTTTTATTTTATTTAACTCTTTTAATTTCAATTCTTCTATTTTTTGAACGACCATACGGCTTATCATTACTTTCAATCGGATTTTTATCACCCATACCTGCCGCTTCAAATTGGCTGTACGGCAAACCTTTACTTACAAAGTAACTTAACACAGCTTTGGCTCTGTTGGTTGATAAAGTTTTTATTCTATACTCCGAACCATCATTGTCGAGATATCCTTCAATCCGCCATTTAGTTTGAGGAAATTGTTTGATGATGGAAGCAATTCTATCCAATTCTTTATAACCGCTGGATTTTATTTCAGCTTTCTCATCTACAAAAGTAAGCACGCCATAAAGTAAAAATGCATTTGGCAGGTTTTCTATTGACGTCGTATTTTCTGTTTTCGGGGCGTTGGGCAGAGGAATAGATACGCTGGTTTTTGAGTTATTGCTCTTAGCCCGTTCTGATGGGGATACGTCAGGGCAACCGTCATCGTCATTATATCCATTTTTAGTTTCCGGTTCATTTGGGCAATTATCCACGCTGTCTGCAATTCCATCATTATCATTATCATAATCTGGGCAGCCGTCTTCGTCCAAGTAGCCGTCAACATCTTCCGGCTCATCAGGGCATTTATCATTAACGTCTAAAATTCCATCTCTATCGTTATCATAATCCGGGCAGCCGTCGTCGTCTTCAAATCCATCGATATCTTCAGCTAGATTTGTGCATTTATCGTAAGCGTCCAAAATTCCATCTTGGTCATTGTCGAGATCCGGGCAGCCGTCGTTATCTTCGTAGCCGTCTAAATCTTCCGCCACATTGGGGCAGCGATCATTTACATCAAGAATACCGTCGTTATCATTATCGACGTCAGGGCAGCCGTCTTCATCTTCAAAGCCGTCAATATCTTCTGCAGCGTTGGGGCATTTATCATTTATGTCAAGAATTCCATCGCCGTCATTATCAATATCAGGGCATCCGTCATCATCTTGAAACCCATCAAAATCTTCAGGTTCGTTTGGGCATCTATCCTTCGAATCTTCAATGCCGTCTCCATCTAAATCTTTTGTTCCGAAAAGAGCAACGGAAATGCCGAGCGAAGCGGTTAAAAATCCATCGCCGTTTGAGCCTATAGCAATATCATCCAAATAATCTGTGGGGGAAAGATGATACGATACGCTGGCGTTTAGATTAATATTATCTTGAATGTTCAATCTAAAACCAACTTCGCCTTCAAGCTCAATTACATTTTGATCGTAAGTTTTTTTTGAAGCGTTGGGGGCTGTCTTTCCAAATTCATCCCGGGGATAAAATAATAACACTGAGGGCCCGCCGTAAATGTAGGGGAAAAATCTATCTTCAATTGAATAGGAATATGAAACTCCCGCGCCGAGAAGATACATATCCGTCTTAAATTTTTTTAAATCTTTTTTATCATCTTTTCCCTTAATGCTGAAGGTAGCGCCATAAATTCGTAAGCCGAAATTACTGGAAGTTGAAGTAGGGAAAAAATATTCTGCAAGTCCTCTTGCGCCAAATCCTGTTTCAGAAGCGGCATAGTCTGTTTTGGAATTAGAAGCAATTCCTTCCAAAGTTAAAACAACCGTTCCGGAATAGGGATGGTTTTTTACTTGTGCAAAGGTAAAGGAATTAAAAAGGAATAACAGCAAAGCAGCAAGCGTGATTTTTTGAAATAGTAATTTTAACAATATATAAGCAAGAGAATGTTGGTAAATATTTTTGTCATAGCGGTTTAAACATACAAAACTTTTAAAACCAAAGACAATCAAAAATATTTATATCTTTTTTAGCGAGGGTTATTTTGAAGGGAAGATTCAATTAAGAAATTTTTAAAGTTATCCGAATCATATTTTGCCATTCCAACTTCTTTTGAAATTATTTTGCCTTGGGGTGAAATAACAAAAGTAGTTGGGATTGTTCCGCTGGAATAAGTTTGCGGAATTCCATTTTTCAAAAAATAAAAAGGCATATTGTAATTTTTATTTTTTACAAATTGTTTAGCTTTTTGTTGATCATCGTCTAAAGAAAGTAATACAAACACAACTTTTTTATTTTGAATTTCATCATATAAATTTTGAATGGTCGGCATTTCAGCGCGGCATGGCGGACACCAGGACGCCCATAAATTTAGAAGTATTGTCTTTCCTTTAAATTCACTAAAATTAATTTCATTCCCTTCAAAAGATATTAATGAGAAGTTATAATCTGCCGGAGCCTGTTCGCTTTCGGGAATTATGTTTGGCTTCATTAAGCCTGTTGTTAAAATAACTTTTTGAGCGGCGCCAATTACATCGGTATAAAGTCCCGTAAAATATAAAAAAGCGGCGGCGCCTAAAATTACAACCCACTCAATGATATTCCTTTTTAAGGTTTTTCTATTTTTCATCTTACTATTTTAAAATTATTTTGCAAGGATGATAAGATGAACAAACGTTGTTTCCGATTCAAAAAAAAATTGCAGATTAATATTTTAACTATGCCAATCATCAAGAAATTTTCTGATGATAATTATTTGTCCAACGTGATAATTAGCGTGCGCTGTGGCGAGCAAAATTTCACGCATATAAGTGTGGGAATTTGTATGAGGAATTATTTGAGTGAGATCAATTGATTCATCTTTTACAATTTTAATTAATTCATTTTGATCATAAATTATTTTATCAATAGATGTTTTCCATTTTTCATCGGAAAGATGCGAAGGGTTTTCGGGCCAATATTTATCGGGCCATTCGGGTGATTTCCATTTTGGATCAATTATATAATTTAAAATATCCTCTTGTGAAATTTTGATATGTTCCACTTCTTCCCAAACTGAGTGAACATTTTTAGCGGGTCGTTTGGTTCTATTTTCTTTTTTTAATCCTGCAAGCGCGCCTTCTAAATTTACATTAGTTTGTTCGCCGGAAATTAAAGTAATTAAATGCTCTCGAATAATATTCTTTTTTGGCTGGTCGTTCTGTTTCAAATCTATTCCTTAAAAATTTAAATTTTATTTTTGGTGAAAACTAATTTGTGCTAAATAGAAATGCAATTTCGTTTAGCGAGTGTGTGATATTTATTATTTAAGATGTTTAAGAATTGCGTATTAGTAAAAAGCGCTAATTCTAAAATCAGCGCTTATGAAAAATTGTTGAACCATTTGAATTTTTTTAAAACTACTAAGAATACTTTTTAAAAATTACAGAAGTATTATGTCCGCCAAACCCGAAAGCATTACTTAATGCAATATTAACTTTTCTTTTTTCAGGTTTGTTGAAAGTATAATTTAAATCGCATTCAGGGTCGGGATGTTCAAAATTAATTGTAGGAGGAATCATATCATTTTTAATTGCAAGAATTGACGCAATAGCTTCCACGGCTCCGGCGGCGCCCAGCAAATGTCCGGTCATACTTTTGGTTGATGACACGTTCATTTTATACGCTTGATCTCCAAAAACTTTTTTAATTGCTTTAGTTTCGGCAATGTCGCCAAGTCCCGTAGCAGTGCCGTGCATATTGATATAATCTATTTCTTCAGGTTTTATTCCCGCATTATTTATTGCCATCTGCATAGAAAGAATAGCTCCAGTTCCTTCGGGATGAGGAGCGGTAATATGATAAGCGTCAGCCGATAATCCCATTCCAATTACTTCCGCGTAAATTTTTGCTTTGCGGGCAATTGCGTGTTCCAATTCTTCAAGAATAACTGCGCCGCCGCCTTCGCCCATAACAAATCCGTCGCGGGTGGCGTCAAATGGTCTGCTTGCTGTTTGGGGAGAATCATTTCTTGTTGAAAGCGCGCGCGAGGAATTAAATCCTCCAATACCAACTTCATTAATCGATGCTTCGCTTCCGCCCGAAACTATAATATCCGAAATTCCATTTTTAATCATCATATATGCATCAATCATATTATTATTTGCAGTTGCGCAAGCGGATACTATGCAATAGTTAGGACCTCTAAATCCATATTTAATAGAAATATATCCGGCAGCCATATCCGGAATAAGCATGGGAATAAAAAATGGCGAAACTCTACTTGGTCCTTCGGTATAGTTTACAACCGATTGATTATAAAAAGTTTGAATACCGCCAATACCGCTACCGAAAATAACTCCAATCCTCGATTTCTCTTCCTCGGTTAATGATGACGGATCTATACCGCTGTCTTCAATTGCTTGAGCGGCTGCGGCAAGCGCGTATTGTGCATAAGGGTCTAATCTTCGCACGGTTTTTTTATCAATATATTTTGTGGGTTCAAAGTCTTTTAATTCGCAGGCAAATTTTGTCTCGAGCTTTGAAGTATCAAATGATTTTATTTCAGCGGCGCCGCTTTTCCCTTCCATCATACCTTGCCAAAATTCATCAACAGTAAGCCCGATTGGTGTAACCGCGCCCAAACCGGTTACCACAACTCTCTTATTTATTTGACTCATTATTTTCTCCTCATATTATAAATTCATTTTTTTTTGAAATTAGAAATTGGAGCGCGTAAGATAAAGATTTTTGATAAAAAGTCTTAATATTTTTTATAGATAATTGCTTATAATTGAATGTTAAAAGTTATCTTCTGTAAGTCTAAAAATTTTCCATTCGTTCATCATTTTAGCGCCTAATTTTTCATAGAAATTTATTGCCGGTTCATTCCAATCTAATACCGCCCATTCAACTCTTCCGCAATTTCTTTCTCTTGCAAGCCGAATAAGATTTGTTAATAATAATTTACCAATTCCTTTTCCTCTAAATTCAGGTTTAACAAAAAGATCTTCGAGGTAAATTCCGGGTTTGGCAAGAAATGTTGAGTAGTTATGAAAGAACAAAGCTTGTCCGACAATTTCCCCTTCAAACTCAGCTAATAAAACTTCGGCGTATTTTTTTTTGCCGAAAAGAGTTTCTTTCAATTTAGATTCATCGGCTTTAACTTCATCGGAAAGTTTTTCATATTCCGCTAATTCTTTAATCAATTTTAATATTGATGGAATATCATTTTCAACCGCGAGCCTAATTTTTATTTTATTTGAATTATCCGTCATATTTTTTTTCACTTAGATTTTTTTGATGGTTTAGTTGATTTTTAGTTTTCAATTTTTCATCTACATACAAAACAAAAAACGCAAACAAATATCCAAACGCTGAACCAATAATCGCTCCGCCTAAAATATCAGAAGGGTAATGCAATCCCAAATAAACTCTAGAAAGCGCCACCAACGAAGCGGTGATAAAAAGAGAATATTTTAAATGTGGATAGAGTCGATAAAAAAACACTGCAGCCGCAAAATTATTTAATGCATGATTTGATGGAAAAGAAAATGAACCCGTACATCCCAAAGGAGTAAGAACATCGGGCAAAGCATTGCATGGTCTAACTCTTTCAAAATATTCCTTTAAAATTCTATAACCAAGTTGGTCAGTAAAAATTACCAATAAAATTACGCTAAGCACAGCAAGTTTACCTTTTGTGCCTCCTTTTATAAAAGTTAGCAATAATAAAATTACGTAAGCTATATACCAATTATTTACGTTAGTGATTATTGAAAAGAATTTATCTAAAAATCCTACTGATAAAGTATGGTTAAAAAAATAAAAAAATGTAAGATCTACGGAGTAAAAAAAATCTACCATATTTTTGTAATGTTAAAGGTAAAATGTTCTTCTAATCTAAAAAAAAAATAATTATTAACCATTTTTAGCAAATTTTGAAATGAAAAAAATACCGAAATAATCTGCACGGTTTTTGCACAAGTTTTTCCAGCCAATTTACATCAGGTGTCAATAATTACATTTTGAAAAAATAGAATATGAGTTTTAAGCAAATTATTTTAATTATTGTACATAGGTTCAACTAAAATAATGATGGGTAAAAATGTCTAAATCTAAAAATCTTACTCTCGCAAATATTTTTAATAATAATTTCAGTTTTTCAAAAAGCCATTACGACTTTCTAATTACTACTTCAAATAACATTTTAATCACGCCTCTTAAAGTGATGTCATTGCTAATAGCAGTTTCGGGTTTATTCGCAATGTATTTTGAAGTGAAATATTTTAACGATTTTGCAGTTGAAGTATATTTTACAAGATTATCTGCTACGCTGGTTGCATTTTTAATTTTGGTTCTCAGCACGCATAAATTTGGAATGAAATTTCCGGTAATTTTAATTCACGCCCTTCTGCTTACAATTATTATTTCTTCCGGAATAATGATCTATTTAATGCCCACCACTCTTGTTGTAAATGCCCAGATTGTAGGGTTAATGATTTTTTTAACTGCATTATTTTTTAGTTGGGAAGTTAAAAATCAAATAATTGTGGCAATATATTATAATTTAGTTTTTGCCGCCGCAGTGCTTTTTAGCGATTCGCAAATTTATTTTTTACCCAACGTTTATGAATCTGTAATCTTCATAATATTTTTAAGTCTCATCTCAGTTATTGGCAGCGCTGTAAATTTTAGACTGCGATTGGAATTAACAGCAAAGACTTTTGACGTCGAAGAATCAGAAAAAAAATATCGATCAATAGTTAATAACGCTATAATAGGAATTTTTCAATCAAACTTGGATGGTAATTTCGTTATGGCTAATTCGGCTTTTGTAAAAATTTTAGGATATGAAAGCAGCGAAGAATTAACAAGTTCTTCAAATGGAAAATTATTTTTTAAAGACATGTTAGATAGAGAAAAATTATTTAAGAAATTAAGATTAGAAAGAAAAGTTGAAGGATTTGAAACAGTTCTAATAAAAAAAGATTCCCAAGAAGTTGACGTCCGAATAAATATAATGATGGTGGAAAACGTAGTTTCAGAAAAATATTATTTAGAAGGAAGCATACAAGATATAAGCGAAAAAGTGAAAGCCGACAAAGAAAAGCTGCGCGTTTTGGACGAATTGAAAATTGAAAAAGCTAAAGCCGATAAACTTGCCGAAGAAGCTATCTGTTTAAATTTAAATAAGAGCCAATTCTTAGCCAATATGAGTCATGAAATCCGCACCCCGATGAACGGCGTAATAGGTTTTTTATCTTTAATTGAAAAAGGCGCTTATAAAAATCAAGACGAAATGAAACAGTTATCTTTATCCGCAAAACAATCCGCTGAATCTTTATTAGATATAATTAATGATATACTTGATATTTCAAAAATTGAATCGGGCAAAATGGAACTTGATGAAATTGATTTTAATTTAGATGGCGTTATTGATGAGTCAATTTCAATCCTCTCCACTAGAATTAACGAAAAAGAAATTATTGTTACAAAAGAACTTGCAGAAGATACTCCAATATATTTAAATGGCGATTCTACAAGAATAAGACAAATACTTATAAATCTACTAAGCAACGCCGTGAAATTTACGGAAAAAGGAAAGATAGAAATTGAGGCAAAACCGGTTACGGTTAATGAAAATAATGTTGTAATATATATGTCAATTAAAGACAGTGGAATAGGTATTCCAAAGGAAAGACAAGAATTTTTATTCCGGCATTTTACTCAAATGAACGCCTCGCACTCAAGTAAATACGGAGGCACTGGGCTTGGACTGGTTATCTGCAAAGAATTTATTAATATGATGGGCGGCGACATCGGCGTTATTAGCGAAGAGAACTCTGGAAGCAAGTTTTATTTTACCGTGAAATTAAAACAGCAGAAGAATGTTTCGGGAAATGCTCATCATAAACAATTAAAAAAATCCTATGATTTTTCTAATCTTAAAAAAGATAATTTGCCGTTCGGAGACGAAAATTTAAAATCCTCGCGTCATCATCATCGCGTACTTTTAGCCGAAGATAATCTGATTAATCAAAAAGTAATTATTCGTACTTTAGATGAAGCCGGCTACGAGCATGACGCCGTAGGCAACGGCTTAGAAGCTTATAGTTATGTGAAAGTAAATAATTACAGTTTAATTTTAATGGATATTCAAATGCCGGAAATGGACGGCTTAACGGCTACGCACAAAATTAGAGCTTTAAGTAACGGGAAAAAAGATATCCCGATTATTGCAATTACGGCTCACGCTTTAAAAGGCGATAAAGAAAAATGTTTGGATGCAGGTATGAATGATTACATCAGCAAGCCTGTAAATACTGATGAACTGATTAGAACTTTAGATAATATTCTTAATATTAAACCGAGCGAAGGCAATGAGAGCGCCGAAGATAACAACTCCCGCAGCTCGGCAACCATTTTTGATTTTTCTCATTTGAAAAAAATGAGTCTTGGCGATATGGCTTTCCAAACGGATTTAATTTTAAGCTATATGGAAGACTTGACTGAAAGATTTAATAAACTTGAAATATATATTGCGGAAAGAAATTTAACGAACATTGTTAAAGAGGCTCACACAATTAAGGGCGCAAGTTATTCTGTGGGCGCAACAAAGGTAGGCGATGAAGCGTTGGGAATTGAAATTTCAGGGAAACATCATGATTTGGATAACATAATAATTAGATTGGTAAAATTAAGTCAGGCTGTTGATGAAACTAAAAATCTGTTAAAAGAATATTTAAACGAATCTAAGGTTTTAGTTGATCAATAAAATAAATTAGGAAAACCAAAAAAACAAAAAACCTCCAGGCAAAAGCTGTGGAGGTTTTTTATTTTAGAAAAGAATTAATCTTAATCCATCATTAAAACTTTTTCTACTTTTTCCATCGCCCAATCTATTTCTTCTTTTTTAATAACCAACGGCGGAGCAAATCTAATAACATTTTCATGAGTTTCTTTACAAAGAATTCCCTCGTTCATTAATGCTTCACAAAATCTTCGCGCGCCTTTTGCTTCGGGTTTCAATTCAACGCCGATGAATAAACCGCGCCCTCTAATTTCTTTAATATGCGGAGAATTTATTTTTTCCAATTTATCGCGAAAATAATTTCCAAGTTCAAAAGATTTTCCAATAAGATTTTCTTCTATTAAAACTTTAAGGCTCTCGCGCGCAATTGCCGCCGCAAGTGGATTTCCGCCAAAAGTTGAACCGTGATCGCCGGGATTAAATACGCCCAAAACTTCTTTATTTGAAAGCACAGCAGAAACCGGATAACATCCGCCCGATAATGCTTTACCGATTATTACCGCGTCGGGTTTTATATTTTCATATTGATAAGCAAATAGTTTACCGCTTCTGCCTAAGCCTGATTGAATTTCATCTGCAATAAAAAGAACATTATTTTTTTTGCATATCTCAAAAGACTTCTTTAAAAATCCTTCCGGCGGAACGATAACTCCGCCTTCGCCTTGAATTGGCTCCACAATAAAAGCGGCGGTATTTTTTGTAATTGCTTTTTCCAAAGCATCAGAATCTCCATAAGGAATAACTTTAAAACCTGGAGTTAAAGGACCAAATCCGTCTTTATATTGCTGCTCGGTAGAAAAACTAATTATACTTATTGTTCTGCCGGCAAAGTTATTTGAACACACAATAATTTCAGCGGAATTATTTTCAATTCCTTTTACATTATAACCCCATTTACGGGCGGCTTTCAAAGCTGTTTCCACAGCTTCCGCGCCTGAATTCATTGGCAGAACCATTTCATATCCGGTCAATTCAGCAAGCTCTTTATATAAAAGCGGCAGCTGATCATTCCTAAAAGCGCGCGAGGTTAGGGTTACTTTATCGGCTTGCTGCTTCATCGCATTTATTATTCTCGGATGACAATGCCCTTGATTTACCGCGGAGTAAGCGGCAAGGCAATCCAAATATTTTTTACCGTCAACATCGTAAACCCAAACTCCTTTTGCCTCGCTAATTACTACATCTAAAGGATGGTAATTATGCGCGCCGTATTTACTTTCAATCTCAATAAAATCTTTAGCTGACATTCTTTCCTCTCAAATATTATTTAAATTTTTGGTTCTTAATTTATTAAATTTCCAGTTCAACAGTAACAAATGCCGGTATCAATTCTCTTGAATATTCTTTACTTGTTAGCTATGTTTATTTTCGTTTCAAAAATAACTTTGGATTTTTTTGATGACAAAATTTGACGTAGAAACCCATTTCATCTCTATTAACTCAAAGGGCAACAACGATATTATTGATATCACCGACGAGATAAGAACTATAATTTCTTCGTCTGATTTTAAGGAAGGAAGCGCGCTTATTTTTGTGGGAGGCGCAACTGCCGGCATAACAACTATTGAATACGAACCGGGTTTGCTTCAAGATTACCCCGCATTTTTTGAAAAAATTATACCTTCAAAAAATAATTATCAGCATAATGAAACCTGGCATGACGGAAATGGGCATGCACACGTTAGAGCCGCTTTGCAAGGCGCATCTTTTACAGTTCCATTTTTAGATAAAAATTTACTGCTCGGCACCTGGCAGCAAATTATTTTAATTGATTTTGACAACAGAGCCAGAAAAAGAAAAGTAACAGTTCAGCTAACCGGAATAAAGGAAAAATAATTTATGAGATCGAATTTTTTATTTGCTTTTACATTAACGCTAATTTTAACAACGGCAGTTTTTCCTTGGGGAAAAGTCGGACATAAACTTATTAATAAAGAGGCGATAGAAATTCTTCCGCCGGAAATGATTGCATTTAAAGAATGGAAAAGTTACTTAATTCAGCACGCTGCCGATGCAGATGACAGAAGAGACCTTGATAAGTCCGAATCTAAAAGACATTATATTGATATCGATTTTTACAATGATTTTAATAACGACAAAATGATTTATGATAAGCAAACGCTTATTTCTATGTATGGCGACAGCGTCGTTATTTCAATCGGGACTTTGCCTTGGACAACCGTAGAGACTTATAATAATCTAGTTCAGGCTTTTAAAGAAAATGATAGAGACAAAGCATTAATTTATGTTGCCGATCTTGCCCATTATGTTGCAGACGGTCATCAGCCATTTCACACGGTATTGAATTATAACGGTCAACTAACTCACCAAAAAGGAATGCATAGCAGGTATGAATCGTTTATGATTGATAAATTTTATGATAATATTTTTCCGCTGCTTCATCCAAACAAAGCAAATTACATTAGCCAGCCGTTGGATTTTATTTTCAATTATATTTCAAATTCAAACTCGATATACAATGTTATTCTTGACGCGGATAATTATGCGTTTCAAAAAGCTAACAGCCGAGAGGATTACGAATATTATAGGTTGCTTTGGTTCAAAACAAAATATATTACATCTATTCAAATTACAAAAGCCGCGGAGGATGTAGCATCCTTAATTTATTCTGCCTGGGTTGATGCAGGCAAACCAGATTACAAATTGTTTAATTAAAATGTTGCTGGTATTTTTTTTAGAAATGAAATTGTTTTTGTAGGATTTTTATGAAAAAACTTATTTTACTTTTTTTAATTACTTGTATTTCTATATCCTTTTCACAGGTTGTACAAATTCAGCCAACTTTTGCAACAGAAAATGATTCAATTGTAATTTATTTTGATGCAACTAAAGGAGATGCCGGCTTAAAAGGATTTACTGGAGATGTTTACGCACATACAGGGGTTATAACAAATTTAAGTTCCGGCAGTCGTGACTGGAAGTATGTAATGGCTCCATGGGCAACTAATTATGATGATATAAAACTTAACACGAGACAGCATTGATCACTATCATTTGGTTATAGGTTACCCCAGAGAATATTATAGCAGCAACCATCAAAATTTAGGTTCAATTCCACCAAACGAACACATCTTAAAACTTGCATTCGTTTTCAGAAATGCTGATGGAACTAAAACGGGACGAGATGTTAACCATGATGATATTTTGGACTCTTTATATGAGTCAGGGTTAAATGTAGCCATTCTGCAGCCGAGTGAAAAACCTTTATTTATAAACTTGCATGACAGCATAAAAGTATTTGCAGTTTCTTCCGGCGCAACTGATATAAATTTATTTGTTAATGATGTTCTGGTTGCTTCAACTTTTAATGATAGTTTAGAATATTATCTTACGGCAAATGATTATTCAAAAAAGAAACTAGTTGCGGAAGCAATTAAAGGACCCGCTCACGCTCTTGATTCAACTTATTTAATTGTTAGAAGCCCGGACGTTATTAGTTATCCCCCCATCGGTACGTACAACGGAATAAACTATATAAGCAATAGTTCAGTTTTACTTTCGCTTTACGCGCCTTCCCACCAAAGCGTTTATGTTATTGGAGATTTTACTAATTGGGAAGTTGATCCAAATTATAAAATGAACGTAACTGCTGATCATCAAACTTATTGGATCAAAATTGATAGCTTAATTCCAAAGAAGGAATATATTTTTCAATATTTTGTAGATGAAAAATTAAAAATAGCGGACCCATATTCAGAAAAAATCAGTGATCCTAATGATAGTTACATTAGTAATTCAACTTATCCTAATTTAATTCAATATCCTTCCGGAAAAACAACTCAAATTGCTTCAGTAATTCAGACTGATCAAGAACCCTATCAGTGGCAGAATACAAATTTTATTCGTCCAGCTAAGGAGGATTTGGTTATTTATGAACTTCTCATACGAGATTTTACAACCCAACATGATTACAAAACACTAACAGATACCTTAAATTATTTAAAGAAGTTAGGGATTAATGCAATAGAATTAATGCCCGTAATGGAATTTGAAGGAAATGAAAGCTGGGGTTATAATTCCGATTTTTTATTTGCACCCGATAAATATTACGGAACAAAAAACGATCTTAAAAAATTTATAGACGCCGCTCATCAAATGGGTATTGCAGTAATTCTTGATATTGTTTTAAATCATCAATTTGACCAATCTCCATTAGTTAGGTTATGGTGGGATGCAGCAAACAATCGGCCTGCAGTAAACAATCCTTATTTCAATACAGTATCTCCAAATCCTGTTTTTTCTTGGGGTTCTGATTTTAACCATGAAAGTAATGCGACAAAAATTTACGTGGATAGAGTTACAAGCTATTGGTTAACAAATTATAATATCGATGGATATAGGTTTGATTTCACCAAAGGTTTTACAAATACAGCCGGCGATGGAAGTGCATTTGATCAATCGCGTATAAATATACTTGAAAGAATGGCGGATAAAATTTGGGATTTTGATTCAACCGCTTATGTTATTTTAGAACATTTTACACAACAGACTGGGGAAGAAGATATACTTGGTAACTATGGGATGTTGCTTTGGTTCAATATGAATCCTAAATATAATGAAGCCGCAATGGGCTATAATTCTGATTTGTCACACATTTATTATAAAAACACGGGATGGACAATTCCCCATCATGTTCATTATATGGAAAGTCACGATGAAGAGAGATTAATGTATAAAAATTTGCAATACGGAAATTCTAATGGAAGTTACAATATAAAAGATTTAGGAACTGCTTTAAATAGAATTAAACTAGCTGGTGCATTTTTCTTTACTGTCCCTGGCCCAAAAATGATATGGCAGTTTGGAGAGTTAGGATATGATTATTCCATCGACTATAATGAAAGGGTTGGGAACAAACCGATTCGCTGGGATTATTATAAAGATCCAGAAAGATTAAATCTGTATAAAACTTTTCAAGCACTAATTGCGCTTAGAAAATATGATGCATTCAAATCTGATAGTGCATCAGGTGATTTAGTAAATTCAGTAAACAGAATAAACCTCTATGATTCCACGATGGATGTTGCCATCATAGGAAATTTTAGTGTCGTTCAACAAGATGCAAATTCGAACTTCAGTAGAACCGGAGAATGGTATGATTATTTTTCTGGAGAAAGTCTAACGGTTAGTAACCCAACTGCTGCCATTTCGCTTCAGCCGGGAGAATTTCATATTTATTCAACTGTTAAATTGCCAACTCCGGATGCGGGAATTTTAACAGGAATTGACTAACAGAGAATCAAAATAAAAATAATTCCAACTTCTTTTTCATTGGAACAAAATTATCCGAATCCATTTAACCCCACTACAAAAATAAAGTATTCAATCGCCAACGGAGGGACAAGTGATGTTCTCCGTACAATTTAAAGTTTATGATATTTTAGGAAATGAAGTTGCAACACTGGTAAATGAGCAGAAACCAGCGGGTAACTATGAAGTAGAATTTGACGCAAGTCATATTTCAAGCGGAATATATTTTTATTCCTTGCATGCCGGAGTTTTCTTCCAAACAAAAAAAATGATTCTTTTAAAATAATAATGAAATAATAAGTTTATATAAATAACAGCTTAATGTATATAATTAGAGTTTTCTTATTTACAGTTTTTATTTTTTGCGTGCCATTTTATGCACAGCAGAATGTTGTAATTGTGATAGTTGACGGAGCGAGGTATTCTGAAACTTTTGGTGGGGCTGACAATTACATTCCTCATTTGTATAATGATTTAAAGCCCGCTGGAACGTTTTATAATAATTTTTATATTCAAACAAATAATCCCGCGGTTACTTTAACCTTGCCCGGACATACTGCTGTGCTAACCGGAAACTGGGAAGCAATTGCAAATGATGGGACTGAACGTTCATCTAATCCCACTCTATTTGAATATTTTAGAAAATATACTGGCGCAGCTGAATCAGATGCTTATGTAATCGGCGGAAAAGAAAAATTGGATGCATTAACTTATAGTAATCATTTGGAATATGGGCAAGCCTACAAAGCTTCTTCAGAAGTAACGGGGTTAAGTAACGATGTAATGATTTATAATAAATTAATTGATGTAATGAATACAAATCATCCAAGATTAATATTAGTTAATTTTACTCAAACAGATGTATCGGCGCATTCAGGCAGTTGGAATGATTATGTTTTTGCTATTCATCAAGCTGACTCGTTAATTTATGCGCTTTGGCAGAGTATTCAATCTCATCCTTTTTATTCAGGCAGTACAACTCTTTTAATAACTAATGATCACGGCAGACATGATGACGCCAACGGTGGATTTCAAAACCACGGAGATAATTGCGAAGGCTGCCGGCATATTATGCTTTTAGCTTTAGGTCCAAATGTTACAGTCGGGCAGGAGATTTCGGATTTAAGAAATCAAATAGATATTACGCAAACTGTCGCTGAACTGATGTCATTTCCCGTTCCTTTTTCAAATGGGAGTAGCCTTTTTTCGGGACCAAATCCTTTGTCAGTAGAGCTGTCATCTTTTAATGCTGAAAGAAAAAATGAGAGCATTTTTATAGAATGGACAACGCAGTCTGAAATGGATAACTATGGTTTTGAAATTCAAAGACGACAAATGGAAAGTGATATTTGGAAGAATATAGGATTTGTTGAAGGAAATGGGAACACAAATATTATTCATCAATATACGTTTATAGATGATAGTATTTCAGGCGATAATTATTTTTATAGGCTTAAGCAAATTGATAGCGACGGTAAATATTCACTTTCTAAAATAATTGAAGTGAAAAATAATATTGATCATTATGAGCTTTATCAGAATTTCCCGAATCCTTTTAATCCAAATACGAAAATTAGATACACCCTCGCCCCATCCCTCTCGAAAGTGGAAAGGGTGTCCGACCTGTCCAGCGAAATTCAAACCAAGACGCAGGGCGGGGTAAAAACAATACTCAAAGTTTACGATATTTTAAGTAATGAAGTTGCAACTTTGGTAAATGAGCAGAAACCTGCTGGGAACTATGAAGTAGAATTTGACGCAAGTCATTTTTCAAGCGGAATATATTTTTATTCCTTAAATGCCGGCGATTTTTTCCAAACAAAGAAAATGATTTTGCTGAAATAATTTAGAGTAATGGTTTTTGTTTTAAAGCTTGTAAAAATCAGAATTATTGATTAACAATTTGACTTAAAATAATTGCGCTGGCGCTTGCAACATTAAGCGATTCTGCTTTTCCATATTTTGGAATGGTAATTTTCGCATCCGCAATTTCCAATAGTTCCCGGCTCGGTCCATTTGCTTCATTAGAAAAAATAATTATTTTTTTTTCGGGGAAAGTGAAATCAAAAATATTTTCTCCGCTTAAATCCGAACAGCATACTTCATAGCCATTTTTTTTTAACGATTTTATTTTGGTTTGAAGACTAATATTTTCAAAAATTGTTGCATGAAAAATTGAGCCCATACTTGCCCGAAGAGTCTTAGGATTATAAATATCAGCGCACCCTTCGCTTAAAATTATTTCTTTAATTCCGAACCAATCGCAATTTCTGATTATAGTTCCAACGTTTCCAGGATCAGAGATATTATCCAAACAAACAACATTATTGCTCGACAATTTTTTTAAATCAGTTATTTTAGTTTTGATAAAAACAGCGGCAACGCCTTGCGGTGTTTTAGTATCAGTTAGTTTTTTCAATTCATGTTCGGTTAAAACTGAAGAATTAATTTTTTTTGAAAGTAAATCATCTAAAAAATTTTTATTCTCCTTTTCAAACTCAGCTGTAACAAAAATATTTTCTAAAATGAATTTACTTTTTAACCCTTCATCAATATTTTTTTTCCCTTCAGCAATAAATTTATTTTCTGAGTCGCGGAATTTTTTTATTCTAAGCGAAGAATAATACTTCAAATTGTTTTTGGAGATTGTCATATAATTGAATTATAATTTTGTGAACCGCCCGAACGCTCGCTTTCTTCCAGCTTCTTTAAATATTCCCACGAGTAAATACCGGTATTGTGCCCGTCTTTCCAGGTAATTTGAATAGCATATCCGCCGACTGTTTCAATGTTTTTTATTTTGTACATCTCCGGCGTTTCAATGTTTTGTTTTGGGGGTCGGTATGTTTTTAACAGAACAGTTTCGCCTTTGCAATTTGCGCAAGGGCATTCATCCCTTAAATATCTTAGAGAAATTTCAGTTTCACTTTCGTCACTCCATTTAATAAATAGTTTTGATTTATCTTTGATTTTAATCTGTTTAGCGTTCATAAAATACCTGCTTTATTAATATATTTATAATGATAATTTTAAGTAAAAAATAATTGTTATCAAATTTACGGCTGACTTACTATTTATTTGAGAAATAGCAAGCAAATTGAAAAACGTCTTCTCAAAAAAAATATTCATTAAAAAATAAATCATATTAAAATATAAAATGGACTTAATATTTCTGGAAATAATTTTTTTTGTACTTTTAATTTTAGTTGCAGCATATCTGGCTGCGGCAGAAATAGCAATAGCTTCATTCGGTGAAAATACAATTGAAGAGCTAAAAGAAAAAGAAGACCCAATGGCTTCAGTATTTGAAAAGATTCAAAAAAATCCCAATTCATTTTTTGGAACTATTCAAATTATATCAACGATATCATTAATGTCGTCGGCGGTTTTGGGTTATCATCTATCAACTAAATTAATCTTTCCTTTCTTATCAGAAATCAAAATAGATTTTATAAGCAACGCGGCAATTGTTTATACATTCATAATCTCAGTTTTGATTGTGTCGGTTTTCATTTTGATTTTTTGTATTCTCATTCCAAAGGCAATTGGATTTAAATACTCCGAATCTATCGGCAGAGAATCAGTTAGAATTTTAGTAATCTTAACTTCAACTTTAAAACATCCCGTTAATATTATAACCGCCATCAGCAATTTTTTTCTAATTCCATTTAAAAGAAAAAACCAGCTTTACTCAAACGAGATTTTCAGAAGATGAAATAAGATTAATAATTTCAGACAGCGTACAGGCGGGCGAGTTGAACGAAACAGAAAAGGAAATTATTGAAAATATTTTTGAGTTTAATGATTTACGCGCCAATGAAGTTATGATTCCCAGAACTGAAATGGTGGCGCTGGAGTTTATTGAAAATCAACAAGAGATTACGGATGAAGTTATTAAAACCGGGCATTCTTTAATTCCCGTTTATGAAGAATCAATTGATAATATAATTGGAGTTCTTCACACTAAAGATGTTATGAAAACTATAATTCAAAATAAAAATGTTGAGCTAAAAAATTTAATTAGACCAGCTTATTTTATTCCTGAAACAAAATTGATTTCGGAGATATTAGCAGAAATGCAAAGCAGGGGGGAACGGCTTGCAATCGTTACTGATGAATACGGCGGCACTGAAGGTTTAATAACTGTCGAAGATATTTTGGAAGAAATAGTAGGTGAATTTAAAGACAATCCTAAAAGTGAGATTAAAGATTTTTATCGTTTGCCCGATGGAAAATTTTATATTCTTGGTTCAATGTCTATTGATGATTTTAATGAAATATTTAATATTGAACTTCCGAAATCAGACGAATATAACACTGTCGCCGGTTTTGTTTCAGATCAGACGGGCAAAATTTTAAACACGGGAGAAATTTATAATTTTGAAAATCTACGTTTTGAGTTGATAAAAAAAATCAGACAAAAAATGGTGCAATTTAAAGTGAACGCAACCGAAGGTTTATTTTTTGAAAAAACGGATGACGAAGATTTAAATAAGTAGATGTTGGAAATATCGGTAATAATTATATAGCCCAGCCCTAATTAAAAACATATTCCTAACTTATTTGTTATTAAAAGTGGCATTTGTTTTGAAAGTTAATGACACAAAAATTAGAGTAACAAATGAAAAAACTTTTCTTCCTAATTCCGGTTGTAATATTTATTGTTTATAAATCGCTGCCGGAAAAATCTATTATTTATCCAGCCGGAATTTTAGTAGCTGAAGACCCCAAACAAGTTAATCTTACCCACCGCAAAGAATGGCAGCGCGATGAATTTTCTTTTCGCGCATTAGCGGAATATAAAATTAAAGGCAGAGTGCTTAGCATGAATTTTTATTCTCTCGGAAAAGAGAGCGAGCTATCGCCGGTGGATTTAGCGCTAGGCTGGGGGAGAATGTCCGATCAAAATATAATTGATAAAATAACAGTTACCCAAAGCAATCGATGGTATCATTGGGAAACGGAATCAATGCCTATCCCGAGGTCAGAAATTTCAAAGAGCAGCGCCAATGTGCATATAATTCCAAAGGATGATTCTATCAAAGATAAAATAGATGAATTATACAAAGGCAGCTTGATAGAAATGAAAGGATTTCTTGTAGAAGTAAAAGCAGAAAAAGGGTGGCGATGGAAAAGTTCATTAACGAGGGATGATACAGGCGGCGGCGCTTGTGAGTTATTTTGGGTGGATGATATAGAAATTTTGAATGTCCAAAATTATAATGGAGAACTACAATAGCAGTGTCTTGTTTAGCAAAAAAAAATATATTAGTTTTGGAACTCTAAAAAATGCTGGTGTAGCTCAATTGGCAGAGCAATTGATTTGTAATCAATAGGTTGCGGGTTCGAGTCCCATCACCAGCT
>CAWALU010000012.1:0-546880 GCA_963782985.1 uncultured Bacteroidota bacterium | reverse complement strand
AATATCCGGGAAAGAAGTTGTTATCAAGGATGAAGCAGAACTACTACATAGTCGCTTCTTAATTAATGAAATGGATGAATTCCTTATTGCTGACCAAACAGGTTTAATTAAAAATAGTAACGCAACTATTTCATTAAAACAAAAATTAAGCGAATCATCAGAAACAATATTAGAAATCATCTTCAATGATATTATGGATTGCAATACATTAGCTTTATTAGGGAAAGTATCTCCTTTATATCGAAACGTCAAGGACTATATAATACTGAATAAGAAACAACACTTTCTGATAGACCAGTATATTAATTTAGATGTTATATGTAATAAACCTGATATTGATGTTGCCAAATCGGAAGAAAGAGTTAACCTGTCCAGAGTCAAAAGAATCAATTATAGAACAATTAGTTTTCTTGCCACCCACGCAGAAGATTGGGAGTATAGAAAAAACGATATAGTATTTCCTAAACGTTTATATGCAGAAGAGTTTGTAACTAATTATGAAATTTATGAGAATTTAGTTGTAAAAACTCTACTTAATAGACTTCTTAATTATTGGAATCAAGTACTGGCTGACAAAGATATAATTGAAGAAAACAATGATAAAATGGAAAAACTAAAAAATGTTGATCCTAATTTAAATAATCATAATGCCAAACGTATATATTCTCTTTGGAATATTCCTTCAAGGGAAGAAAAAGGAAGAACTGAAGGAGACTATTGAAATCATTAAGGATGAATTAATAAAAAATTTATAGATTAAAAGAATCCATATTGGGAAAAAATATTTATAGAACCATATCTGAAAATTCATCTTTAAAGAATACTAATAGGTTTATTCATCATCAGTATTATAGACATATTCCAAAAATCTGGGAAAAGTTAAATAATGAAGGAGATTATGAAGAATACTATAAACACAATATAAATACCATAAAATATTTTAACAATTATGTATTATTGCTAATAATCAATAAAATTTTGTCAGAATTGAAGTGGAAGAACTCTAATAAGATAGACCTCTCTCGGCTATTTAGAGAGAAAATAATAGCTTTAAATTAATTCTCAGTATAACAAACGTCGAATTTTCTCTTTAACAGTTACCAAATACCATCAAATAATAATTCAGTTATGGGAACAGAAGATAAATAATAATTCCAATTGCGGCTAATTTTAATCAGCTAGATCGGAAAATATTAGAGAGAGTAATATTAGATGTAATTGAAAACCAAAATAAAAATGAAATTAAAATTTTAATTTTCTTTGACAATTATAATGATGACAATATTTCAAGCGTTGAAACTGTAGAAATTTATAACGATTTATACAAAAAACAGGCTCTTCAAGATAGTCTAGTAATCTTAACTGTTTCACCAAATGATATTTTTAGTTCTGAGAAAATTAGAAAATTGTTTTTACAGTGAGTATATAAGATTTTATCTGACAATTATCATTTTAAAGTAAATTGTCCGCATATAATTAGAAATTATATTGATCTAAAGCATTATAAATTCTCGTTACCTAATCAATTTGAAATATTTATGCGTGAACCTTTCGAACAAATATGTATTTGAGTTAGAGACGGATATCAAGAAGAATCTTACCAAGTTAAACTCTTCTAAAAATAGGGATAGAATAGATTTTGAGAATAAAGGTAAACAGTTTTTAGATGATCTATGTAATCCTTTAAATAAAATTATATTTAACTCTTTAATAACATGCCCAACATGCTTTTCAGTATCATCAGAAATTGAATATCGGGATGACTTTGAGATTGAAGTCAAGTGTAATGTTTCTAATTGTTCGACAATATGGGGATTAAAGTATTGTCGGAATTGTCATAAAAGAACTTTTTATAAGAAAATTCAGAACTTTGATAAAATTATAAATAACACCAAAGCAATGTGAAAACTTAATTGAAGTTAAAAAAGAAAATTTTGGATCTGATCTTATAGCTGATTTTGAAATAATTACAATAAGGATAAAAATGAGACCAATGGATATGTGCATACTGTGGTCTGCAATGTAGAATCTAATAGTAACGAATGTTATATGAATAGTAACAGAAGTTATGCTATGTAAAATGATATCTCAAATTAAACAAATAATAAATAGAAAATGAAGGCATCAAAATTGAATAAGCTTACCTTAATAAATAAAGGAAGAATAATGTTTTTATTTATTGGCATGTTAGCGTTAGCTGGTTTAATCTTAATTAGTTTGTACTTAATAGCGTTCAAAAAACTACATTATATTATAAGTTATATATTGCTTCTTATAGTAAGTGTTGGTCTAATAATTACAGGATTTATGCATCTTATTATTACTGGTTTAATTGTTTTAACCATCGGAATGCTTATTATTGCAATTATTTAAAAAATGAAAAAATAAGACAAACAAGAAATATTATGATATATTTCTCTTTCATCGGTAATCACGATAAACTTTCCACTTCAAAAGAGTACGGAGCATTTTGCAATATATTTTATAATTATAAAGATAAAATCTCTAAAGTATTTGTATTAATTACCCCTAAAACTGGTATTGCTGATTACAGCGAAATTGCAAAAGAGAATTTTAAAATAATTAAAGAATTAAATTCAGAAATAGAAATTATACCAATTCAAATTAATTTGGAAAACCCCAGTTGATTTTGATTTGGTATATCCTAAAATGCTTGATTCACTTTTATCCGTAATTACTGATAATAATTTAACTAATGATGAAAAAATCATTAATATAACTTCCGGCACTCCAACTATGACAGCTTGCTGGGTACTTCTTGCTCAATCAGGCTTAATTAAAAATGCAAAACTTATCCAATCATTTGAACAAAAATTTGCAAAAAATGGAAAAACAACACAAGAAGTAAATTTTAATTTTGATGATTTTCCCCAAATTACCGCTCCCACCCAATTGAAACGAAAACTTACAATTACTACAAGAGAAAATGAGGAACTAAAAAATAAATTAGCTATTGAAAATTTGAATAAATCTATTCCCGACTTAATTGGTAAATCTAAAAAGATTTTGGAGATAAAAGATCAGATTGTAAATGATATAAACGAAACCACACATGTTTTAATATTAGGAGAAAGAGGAACAGGGAAAGAAGTTGTTGCCCAATCAATCTGGAAATTATATCATTCTAATGAAGACACTAAATTAGCTGTATATGACTGTAGTACAATTTCTACAGAATTGGCATCATCTGAACTTTTTGGGCATTTGAAAGGAGCATTTACTGGAGCTAACTCAGATAGAAAAGGATTGTTAGAGGAGAATAAAGAAAAAATGATTTTCCTTGACGAAATCGGGAATCTTTCATTAGAAGCTCAAGCTAATCTACTAAGAGTTCTTTCTAATGGGGAGTATCGTAAAGTAGGATCAACTAAAACAAGTAAAATAGAAATTCAAATAATTGCTGCCACAAATAAAAATGTTAGCGATGATAATTTATTTGCACAAGACATAAAGGATAGATTTGATGAGATTATAGAACTACCAGCATTAAGAGATAGAAAAGAAGATATCCCATTATTGGTAGATCATTTCTTAAAGATTTATACATCAGATTTTATTTCACCTTTATTATTAAAAGAAGATGTATTGTATGCACTTTACAATAATGATTGGCCTGATAATGTAAGAGGATTACAAAAATGGGTTCAAAGATCAGCTAGAAGATATAAGAACGGCGGAGAACTTTCGTTAAAAGATTTTCCTAAAAATCATATCGAAAGATTTCAAAAGGATAGCAAGGAAGATATTTATATTCCTGAATTACCATTAACATTACCGATTGATGAGTATATTGAATTAATTCGTAAGGAAGCGAGAAAAAAAGCTGATGGTAATATGGCTGAGGTTGATAGATTACTAAAGCAAAATCCCGGTACTGAAAAACAGACGGAAATATAGAAAAAGAGAAATAATCAAGGGTAACCAATAAGACTATCGATAGTAACACTCGTTACTATTGGGGATTTAAACTAATTAAATGCTTCATAAATTCGCAATTCATTAACTGGTATATCTTTTGTATTTAGTAATGAACTATGGAAACAAGTTTAAAAATAAAAAATAAAAATAAAATTAAAAGATCATTTTGAATCTCTTTGTAAAATCAAAAAATGGACTTTTATGGAGGATAAGAAAATAGATAAATGGTACATTTTTAATAAAGGAATCTTAGTTTGTAAAATTGAAAGTGAGTTTCTAACTGATTTGGGTTTTACTTAAATATTTTATGCCTTTCATAGATGAAGTTAATAAAGCAATTGAAATCTTACTTAGACCTTTAGTTTTAGAAAAAGATATAAAGGAAATATTGGGAAATGATATACTAAATCTACAAAATGAAACTATATATCTGACTAGAAATAGTAAAATAAAATCTACTCAAAGAAATGTCGATGTCTTACTGCTAAATAATATTATAGAACTCGATCAAAGCTGTGGAAAACTTGGCCAGATATTGGAGGCAAAAGTTAACTTTATTTCAGAAATTTCGTTGAACTAAATATATGGCAATATTATATCCTAATATTGAAACAATTAAGAAGATGAAACCAGAACCCGAAAAAGGTGAGATGCGTCTTCTATTATTTTTATTAGATGCACTTGATGATAAATATGAAATATTCTTTCAGCCATATTTAAATGGTGATAGACCGGATATTGTGGTTGTAAGAAAAGATACAGGAATATTAATAATTGAAGTTAAAGATTGGGATTTAACCCGATATAAAGTTAATGATCGAGGGCAATGGCTTTTGAGTAATGAAACCCAGATCAGATCACCTTTTTTCAGGTTATGCATTACAAAGAGAACATATTTGTTCTTCATATTGAAGAACTACTTTCGCAGAAAATTAAAAACCCAAAATTATTTAGTACAGTTACCTGTGCGGTATATTTTCATAATTTCAGCGAACATTATGTGCAACAATTTGTAAGTATTGGCCAAAATAATAATTATACAAAATGGTTAAGTTATTTTGTAGTCCTTGGTAATGATTCTCTAACGAAGAGTAATTTTAAGAATATTTTACATAATAAATTTTTTGACAGACAATCAAAATTCTTTGACATTTATTTTTACAATAAGATTAAAAGATATTTGCTCCCACCAAAACATCTGTCAGAACAAGGCAAAGAAATAATTTACACACTTCAGCAAAAAACTCTTATTGTTAGTGAACCGGGTGATCAAAAAATTAAAGGAGTAGCTGGCTGTGGTAAGACTTTGGTTTTAGCCAAGAGAGCAGTAAATGCATATTTACGAACCAGAGGTAATATTTTAATAGTAACATTTAATATTACGTTGAGGAATTATATACATGATAAACTTAGTGAAGTAAGAGAAGATTATGATTGGAATAGTTTTACCATACTCCACTATCATGAATTTTTCTATAGTCAGGCAAATAATCATAATATTAATGTCCCTGGAATTGAATCTTTTGAAGATACTAACTTTTTTGAAAGCGTAAATGAAAATTTTTTAAAATTTGATGCTATCTTTATTGATGAAGGTCAGGATTATAAATATGAATGGTTTATAATCCTAAAAAAATATTTTCTTAAAAGAAATGGAGAGTTTGTAATTTTTGCTGATGAGAAACAGAATATATATGAAAGAGAATTAGACAAGGATAAAAAAACAAGAACTAACATAGTAGGCAGATGGAACGAGCAGTTAAAATCTACCCAACGGTTAAGTAAGCCTATTATTCGATTGGCCAATCAATTTCAAAAAGAATTTTGGAGAAACAAATATATATTTGATGATATAAAATATGATACTTCCCAGCAGGAAATTTTTGTTGAAGAAACGCTCAATTATGAATTTTATGAAGGGGAGGTGACTATAGATCCAATTATAAAACATATATACAAAAAATTAAATGATGATAATATACATCCTAATGATGTTGGAATTCTTGGACCAGATATGAATTTAATGCGAGAGATTGATTTTCTAATTAGAAATGAAAAGAAAGAGAAAACAAATACGATGTTTGAGACACAGGAAATCTATGACTTTATTTCGGAGTCTCTGAAAAAGAAGTACGAGAAAGAGGAAAAGTTTAAGAGTTCACTTCAGGATGCCTTAGAAAGAGTACGTCGCAGTAAGAAATTTAATTTCTGGATGAATCCTGGTACCATTAAAATTTCTACCATACATAGCTTTAAAGGGTGGGAAATTGACACTTTATTCTTAATTATCCCTAATAACTTAATAGAAAAAAATATATCTTTGGACGAATTAGTATACACCGGTATTACCAGGGCACGAAGGAATTTATATGTAATAAATCTTGGAAATTACAAATACCATAAGTTTTTCAATAAAGAGTTAAACCAATTGAAACACGAGAACAATTTAGAGACACTCACTATTTCAGTATAAATTTAGACTGTGTAACTGCAGTCATTATACGAAGGTGAAGACCATTTCTTTTAGTCCTAGCTTTAGCCCTAGCCCTAGTCTTAATTGTTAATTCGAAGCTATAGCCTAACCGTAAAGGAGATATACTGAGTGGGTGTCTTGTTTATATATGAAAACTAATATAGTAAATAGAGTTTATGAAGATAAATATAATACTGTGTTTAGGCAGATTATCAATAATAATGATATTGATGATTTGAAAAGCTATTTGGAGGGACATAAATTAAAATCAGGTAGGCACAGAAAGAAACCTTCCATTAAATTCTTAACTTGGCTGTTACAAAATAAAAGTTTTAATAATGATGTAGCCCAAATTATTCATGCAGAAATAAAAAATAATATAGAGCAGAATAGGGTTCTTAAAAATCGCTTTATGGAAGTTAAGAGTAGAACAAATATTTGTGAATTCTTCAAAATTAAAGAAGCGAAGCTGAATTACATTTTATATGTCTTAAGTGATTATGAAAAATACATTGATTTTAAAATTCCAAAGTAAAAAGGTGGAGAAAGAATTATTTTAGCACCACACAATAGATTGAAGACCATTCAAAAAAAAATCAATGGAGTATTACAATTAGTCTATCAAAATAAATTAGGGGCACATGGATTTATTATAGGGAAATCAATACTAACAAATTCTGAAAAGCATATCAAAAAAAAAGTATGTATTAAATATTGATATAAAGGATTTTTTCCCGTCAATTAATTTTGGAAGAGTGCGTGGGCTTTTTCTTAAAGATCCCTTTAATTTCAATGAAGAAGTTTCAACAATATTAGCCCAGCTAACCTGCGCTCACAATCAACTTCCTCAAGGTGCCCCCCTTTTTTAAATCATATAATGTGAATTCCCATCTTGACTTGCCCTTACTAAATTATTTATTATATAAATCTTTAAATTGAATAAAGAATATTTCTTCAAATATTATTGATTTAATAGATTTTAATGAACATATTAGCGATATAAAGAAATGTTCATTTGAATTTAGTTTAATAATGTAACTTCTGACATTATTTGTAATCAATAGGTTGCGGGTTCGAGTCCCATCACCAGCTCGAAAAGATGCGAAAATAATTTGTTTTCGCATTTTTTATTTTAAAGCAGTTTACTGAAAATCCCTCTGATTATTGTAGGGACTGAGTAGGGACTTTTTCCCGCTATCTTTACCGTGAAATATTTTTATTGATTTGAAATTAGTATAAGCATAACATTCCGAAAAACCCGACAAACCTAATTTATTATTTAATTTTATTTTCATTTCGATTTTTGCTTTTTAGAAATATAAAGGATTTTAATTTACTTTATACCATAATAAATACGGGACAGGCTCTAAATCCTCTCCCCCCGATAAAGCGGGATCTTCGACTTTTAAAGGAGAGGGAAGTTTAGGATAAAAGTACTAAAATAATTGGCGGAAATGATGGACACCCTGTTTTTTTGATTCATCACCGAACGGAATAAGCTGGATTGATAAAATGGTATACCGCAATGGTGATGTGTGGGCAAATGGAGGATATGGCGATCCTTTGGGTTCTGGTTATATAGAGGGTATCTTTAGAGTCGATATTTCCTCAAATACATCTTCAAATCAAATACCTTTTGGTTCCGGTTCTGATTTTGATTTGACTAATGGACTTGCCTGTGATGGTACGAATCTATTTATAAGTCATGCTGATTCTATGGGAAATGGAGGTATTGTAAAATTTAATCCTGATCTTGTGACAGAAGTGCCATCAAATTTATTTATTAGTTTTAATAGCCGTACGAGATGTTTTACTTATAGTGATAATACTCTTTGGGTTGGAATTGAAAAGATCGAGAAGTTTAATGCAACAACTAGTGAATATTTAGGAAATCTGGAAATACCCGGTTTTGCTGCCGAGATATTTTTTAACAATAAATTTTGGTCATATGATGAAAGCAATAATACGATAAATATTTACAATCTAATTTCAGTGGGTGTTGAAGAAAATAACCTTTTGAATACGGTGGAAGATTATTCGCTTTCTCAAAACTATCCAAATCCATTTAACCCTAGCACTATGATCAATTTTGAAATACCAAAACAAAGTAATGTGATTCTTAAAGTTTACGATGTATTAGGAAATGAGGTTTCAGCATTGGTAGATGAAGAAAAATCTGCTGGCAGTTATCAAGTAAATTTTGATGCATCGGCATTGTCTAATGGTGTTTATTTTTATCATTTGCAAGCTGGAGATTTTGTTCAAACAAGAAAGATGATACTGCTTAAATAATTTACAATTGAAAATGTTTAATGTAGAATTAGGCGATCCAAGGATCGCCTTTTTTTATAATAAACAAACTGCATCTGATAAACTACTTTGTGTTAAGTGAGAATAAATTTGGGTTTTTTATGGTGTACCCCATTAGCTGGACAGTATTAACCTTAATTTAAGGTGGAGAATGTTAATTAAAGATTTCATTAATTCCTATACATTTGAAATATTCCTAAATTTTGAAATTAGTCAGTGTATCTTTAATTTTGTAACACTGCCCTGTGGTGTAACGGTAGCACACAACACTCTGGATGTTGGTGTTGGGGTTCGAATCCCTACAGGGCAACCAAATAATTAAGTTAGTTGTAAAATTTTGAAAGAATTTAATAACTCAATAATGAATAATTTAAATTTTATAATTTGAAATTGTTCATGTAAATATAGGCGCGTTCGTCTAGTGGCTTAGGACGCCGCCCTCTCAAGGCGGAGATCACGGGTTCGAATCCCGTACGCGCTACTAAAAATTTGATCCGGCAAAAAGTTTAATTTTTCGCATTCTCTTTCAAAAAATACGGCGTCCTTTCTTACTTAAACTCTTCGTATATAAAAATCTTGTTTTATAAATTTATTTAATTATTTTTGTATTGTAATTGTAATTACAATATAGAGGACAATATAAATGAATAGATCAACAACCATACAAGCGCGGATTGACCCAAGTATAAAGAAAAAAGCGCAAACAATACTTAACAAATTAAATATTTCAATGTCAGAGGCAATCTCTTTATTCTTAACTCAAGTTTCCCTTAATAAAGGAATTCCCTTTGAAATTAAAATTCCCAATGAAGTTACTGAAGAAACTTTAACAAAATCAGATAGGGGAGAGGAACTTCACATTTCAGCTGCAACAAAACAGCTTTTCAGGGAATTAAGTAATTGAACTTGATATATACAACTCAGTTAAAAAAAGATTTTAAAAGGGTTTCGAAACAAGGGAAGGATTTATTAAAACTTGAAAGAATTATTGTAACGCTTTTTAGCGGGAAAGAATTAGAACCAAAATTTAGAGATCATTCGTTATCTGGAAAATGGAAAAGCCATCGTGATTGCCATATTGAACCCGATTGGATTTTAATTTATAAATTAACTGCTGAATCATTAATATTAGAAAGAACAGGCTCGCACTCTGACTTATTCAAATAGTTTTAAAGATATTTTTATAAAAATTAAAATATGAAACGATACGAAAAACATATATTCATTTGTGAAAATAAACGTTCCACCGAAGATCCGCGAGGATGCTGTTTTGATAAAGGCGGCTCAGAGTTAAAAACTAAATTTAAAGAGCGCATAAAACAATTAGGATTAAAGTCCGAGGTGCGCGCAAATACTTCGGGTTGTTTAGACGCATGTGAATTCGGCGCTTCCATTGTGGTTTATCCCGAACAGATTTGGTATGGCGGCGTTAAGTTAGATGATGTTGAAGAAATTCTTCAAAGCCACATTTTAAATAATAAGCCGGTGGAAAGATTAAAAATTAAACATCCAAAGTTTAATAAAGATGATTTAATTAAAGATGACGTTAAAAGCTGAAAGATTTCACGCAAAAAAAGTATTTGATCTTTTAAAAAAGAATACCCGAATGTTAAATCCGCTCTTGATTTCAAAAGTCCATTTCAATTGTTGATTGCAACTATTCTCTCTGCCCAATGCACTGACGAACGAGTTAACATCGTTACCAAATCTTTATTTAAAAAATATAAAAGCGCCGGCGATTTTTTAAAAACCTCAAGAGAAGAATTAGAAAAAGATATTTATTCAACCGGATTTTATAGACAAAAAGCTAAAAGCATAAAAGGATGCTGTGAAGTTTTAGTTGAAGAATACAATGGTAAAGTTCCAAAGGATTTTGAAAAGCTGAATAAACTTCCCGGCGTTGGAAGAAAAACAGCGTCGGTAGTTGTAGGAAATGCTTTTGGCATCCCTGCTGTAGCGGTTGATACTCACGTTAAAAGATTATCAAATCGATTAGGGTTTATTGATTCAGATAATCCTGAAAAAATTGAATTTAAATTGAAAGAACTTTTGCCCGAAGAAGATTGGATTAAGTCTTCTCACTTGCTGGCGACACACGGAAGAAAAATCTGCGTTGCAAGAAAGCCCCATTGTTTGCAATGTGTAGTAGGAAATATTTGTCCAAGCTTTAATCCAAATAATGAATGAAATCCAAAAGTAAATCTGCTCGACGGATCAAAATCAAAATATAATTTTTAATAAATATCTAAAAGTAAATTATTATGAATGATGTAATGCACGATAGAAATTATTGTTTGAATCTTTTAAAAGAATATACACACGGCGATAGCTTATTAAAGCACGCTTACGCTGTTGAATCTTGCGTGAATGCTTATGCAAAAAAGTTTAATGAAGATGTTGATTATTGGAGCAACGCAGCTTTGCTTCATGATTTTGATTATGAAAAATATCCATCAATGGAAGAGCATCCTTACAAGGGCTCTGAAATTCTTAAAGCAAAAGGATTTGACGAAGAATTTAGAAACGCGATACTTTCTCACGCAGAGTACACGGGGATTAAGAGAGAATCATTACTTCAAAAAACTTTGTTTGCCTGTGATGAACTTGCAGGATTTATAACCGCGGTAACTTATGTTCGTCCGTCAAAAAGCATTGATGAAGTTGAAGTAAAATCGGTAAAGAAAAAATTGAAGGATAAAGCCTTCGCTAAAAATGTAAGTAGAGATGATATTATAAACGGCGCTGAGGAATTAGGAATTCCACTTGACGAACATATTCAATTTTGCATAGATGCGATGAAAGAAAACAAAGTAAAATTGGGACTTTAATATTTAGCATTTCACCTTTAGCATTAGCGTTTACTACGTTTTGCAATAGGATAAATGACTTGACAAATATCACTTTAATTATCTAAATTGACCGCAAAAATTAGGAGATTTTATACTTTTTTTGCTACCGAATATTTATAGAGTTACAGCTCTCTTATAATTGTATATTTAGTTTAGCTGTAGCTGATATCAAACAAAAAATATTATTAAATGTATAGCAAAAAATTAATACTCCTGGTTTTATTTTTTACCATTCCATTATTTTCCCAAAGCGATTTAAAGGTATTATCGTCTAATACAAATTCAATTGTAATTGAATACGCTCCCGCTTATAACATTCATGAAAGATTAATTAACAATCAAACATATTTAAATATTTCCTTTGGATTAGGCTCGGAAGAAATTTCTAACAACATCGGCAACCCGCTTGTGCAGGCTCGCTATTTAAATATCGGAGTTCCTTCAGAATTTGGAAATACTATTAAAATTCTAAATAGCTCATACAAAGAAATTGATGGAAAAATTCAGCCCACGCCCCGCGTTGAAGGAAGGGAAGAGAAAGCCGGATTTATATTTGAAGTTGGAAAAGATTATTATAATTATCAGCCGCAAACGGAATTAGTTACTTTTGATGAATACGGAATTACAAGGGGAATAAAAACTCAAACATTAAAAATATTTCCCGTAAAATTTTCCCCGGCTCAAAATAAAATAAAATTATTTACAAAGATTGTTTTCCAAATTGATTATTCATCCAACAGAAATAATTTAAACAGAACGAATGATAATTTTTTAAATGACGGTCTAATAAATTTTGACGCCGCGAAAAATTGGTCTATTCATTCAAATAAATCTTTAAAGAAAACAATTGCAAACAGCGTTCTTTCTACCGGCAAGTGGTTTAGATTTGAAGCGCCTATTGAAGGAATGTATAAAATTACGCGAAGCGAATTAGGAAGTTACGGCATCGATGCAGCTGCAGTGGATCCGCGAACAATTAAAATTTATAATAACGGCGGCATGATGCTGCCCGAAATATTGTCTGAACAAAGACCAAATGACTTGGTTGAAAATGCAATTTGGGTGGTGGGTGAAGAAGACGGTAAGTTTGATGAAGGAGATTATATACTTTTTTACGGCAGAGGTATAAATTTTTGGACTTATGATTCAACTTCAAAAACAATAGTGCGCCGATTTAATTTTTATACTCCAAAAAATTATTATTGGATTACTTCCGGCGGCGGCGGCGGAAAACGTATTGCAGACGAACCCGGTTTAAATGATCCAAATCATTTTATACAAAACTCAACCAAAGCTTTTGCGAGTTTGGAAGAAGACAAAATTAATTTAATTAAAAGCGGAAGAATATTTTTGGGCGATAATTTTACTGATGAAAATAGCGCTCGAACTTACACTAATAAGCTGGATGAAAGATTAGACAACTTCCCTATAAATTATAAAGTGCATTTTATTAATGCCTCCGTAACTTCCGCCAGGATGGAAGTTTTTGAAAATTCAACTAAAATTATATCTCAAGTTATTTCAGGTTTTGGGGGAAGGAACTATGACGGGCATTATTTTGGCGAAGAAACTACTAACACAGCTTCTTATCCAGGCGCCTTAACTGACAACCGAAGCGCTTTAAGATTTCAATATTCAGGAAACTCGTCATCCGCCATAGGCTATTTAGATTACTTTGAGATTTCATATCAAAAAAGTTTAAAGCCCACAAACAATCAATTTATTTTTTATTCTAAAGATACTTCTGCGGTCATTGAATATCAGCTTTCTAATTTTCCTTCCACAAATATAAAAGTATTTGATATCAGCGATTACTCAAATGTAAGGTATATTACAAATCATAATATGCTAAGCGGCGGCGAATGCAGGTTTCAAAAATTTGAAACTCAAGGGTATGTTTCCGAATATCTTGCAATAGGAGATGACGCATTTAAATCTCCTTCAAATCCTGAAGAAATAAATAACCAAAATATTCACGGTATTTCCGAAGGCGCAAAATTTATAATTATAACTCATGCAAATTTTAAAACGCAAGCTGAAAGATTAAAAAATTACAGAGAGAATGAATCCGACAACAAACTTTCAACTATAGTGGTTGATGTAAATGAAATTTTAAATGAATTTTCCAACGGCGGAAAAGACCCTTCAGGTATTCGTGATTTTGTAAAATACGCTTTTGATAATTGGAATTTAAAACCCGAATACGTATTGTTATTTGGAGACGCGACTTATGATTTCAAAAATATTGAAGGCGTAAATAATAATTTTATTCCTGTTTGGGAATCATCAAAATTTTTAGATGATATTAATTCCTATCCAATGGACGATTACTATGCAAGGGTAGATGGAAACGATTTAAAGTTAGATATAGCCGTTAGCAGAATTACATGCCAAACTGAAACCGATGCAAAAATTGCTGTTGATAAAATTATGAAATATGAACAAGCCAAAGATTTTGGAACCTGGCGTAACTTAATAACATTGGTGGCGGATGATGGTTTAACTACTAATGGCAATGACGGCAGGGTGCATACTGCGGATTCAGAAGATTTAGCAAATTTGTCCATTCCTAATTCATTTAATTTAGATAAAATTTATTTATCTGCTTATCCTACAGTCCTAACCAGCTTTGGCAGAACAAAACCGGAGGTTAATAAAGCAATAATTAAAGCAGTTAATGACGGCACATTAATTTTAAATTTTATTGGTCACGGAAGCCCCGAAGTTTGGGCGCATGAAAGAGTGTTTGAGCAAGCCACTTCAATTCCGCAAATGGTTAATGATAAATATTTTTTATTAACCGCCGCTACCTGCGACTTTGCATATTTTGATTTGCCCAATGCTCGAAGTTCAACGGAAGAATTAATATTAAAGGAAAACAGCGGAGCGATTGCTGCAGTTGCTTCTGCCCGTCCGGTTTTTTCTAATGGCAATGCAGCGCTTAACAATGCGTTATTTAAAAATCTTTTAGTTTACAACAAAGATTCTTCCGGATTAGCTCCCACTATCGGCGTTGCATATTCTAAAGGCAAAAATGAAATACTCGGCGACAATTCTAATAAGTTTCATTTATTTGGAGATCCGACTATACGTTTGAACGTCCCAAGATTTAATGCCAGCATCGATTCAATTAATGGCGAAGTATTAACTAATCAACTAAACGTAAAAGATAAACATTTCAACGATGCGCTAAATATTTCCAAGAATGCTTCATCTGAAATTAGCGGCAGTGATTTAAATCTCTTTAAAAATGAAGTTCAAAATAGCGCAAGCGCTGCGTTGGTTGGCGCTGTTCAATTAAAAGCTTTAAGCAGGACTGTTATTTCCGGCAGCGTTAGACGGTCTGATAATTCCGTTTGGGAAGATTTTAATGGCGAAGGAATTCTTTCCGTTTTTGATTCGGAAAGATCGGTGCATCTTAACGATATTAATTTTAATATGGAAGTTCAGGGCGGCGTAATATTTAGAGGAAGAGTATCTGTTGTAAATGGAAGATTCTCTGCAAAGTTTGTTGTGCCGAAAGATATTTCCTACGAAAATAAAAATGGTAAAGCTGTTATTTATTTTTTCAATAATAATTCTGATGGAATTGGATATACAAATAATTTAATTGTCGGCGGAAGCGATACTTCAATTGTTAATGATGGAAATGGTCCCAGCATTGAGGTTTATTTTGATAACGACAATTCAATTGGCGGAAACTTAATAAATCCAAATTCAAAATTAATAATTAAATTAGCTGATGATACCGGATTAAACACAACGGGCGCGGGGGTTGGGCATTCTCTCGAAGGCATATTAAATGAAAAAGAAAACGACCCGATAGATTTTACAAATTTTTTTACCGGCGATGTTGACGCCGGTGGAAAATCGGGAAGAGTAGATTATAAATTTAATAATTTGGATCAGGGCGAGTATAAATTAAAAGTAAAAGCCTGGGACGTTTTTAATAATTTCTCAAATGAAACTGCTTACTTTAACGTGGTAAACGGCAATGAATTAGTTATTAGAGATGTTTATAATTATCCTAATCCTTTTGCAGGCGCCACCACCTTTACTTTTCAAAAAAATCTCAGCAGCCCGGTTGATCTTCAAATAAAAGTTTACACCATTGCCGGAAGATTAATTAGGAACATTGAAAGATTTAATGTTCAGGGAAATTTTGTTAAAGTTGATTGGGACGGTAGAGATGAAGACGGCAGCGCAATTGCCAACGGAACTTACTTGTATAAATTAATTGTAAAAAGCATTGATGGAAGTTATAATGAAAGCGTGCTGGGAAAGCTTGCCGTAATTAAGTGAGATAGAACGTAATTGAAAAATTTTTGCAATGAATATTAAATTATTTTTCTTTTAATTTAATAAAAGCAAAAACATTTTTTTTTGAATTAGAAATAAGATAAATATCAATTGGAGGAAAGTTAAAATGAAAATATTTTTCAGGCTTATGCTTATCAGCTTTATGTTTGCAGGCGTATTTAAAACTGCATTTGCTCAAGGCGAGGCGGCTGTGCCATTTCTATTATTAGCGCCGGATTCCCGCGGAGGCGGAATAGGCGAGTCGGGCGCGGGCTTAGCCGATAACTCTGCTGCAATTTTTTGGAACCCCGCAGGCATTGCATTTTTATCAGGCACTGAATTATCAATTACTCATAGTAACTGGCTGCCGCAGTTTAACCTTGACTTATTTTACGACTATTTAACTTATCGACAATACGTTGAAGAGTTGGAAGGCAGTTTAACCGCAAGCATTACATATATGAACTTTGGCGAGTTCATCAGAACCGGCGAAGACAGCCCGGAGGAAATCGGGCGTTTCCATTCTTTTGACGCCGCTTTAACATTAGGATACGCAACTAAAGTTTCAAACGACTGGGGATTGGGATTAAACTTCAGATTAATTCACAGCCGTCTTTCAGATAAGCCCACTGCGGGCGAGCAAGGCTCCGGCGTAGCAACATCCGTCAGCTTTGATTTAGCCGCTATGTGGCGCCCGGAAAGATTAGTTATTCCTTTTATTGATGAAGATATTGGCGGCAAACTTAGCATGGGTATTAATCTTAGCAATATGGGTCCTAAAATTTATTACATCGATCAAGCCCAGGCTGATCCTATTCCCACCAATTTTAGATTAGGTTTTGCGTTTAAATTATTGGATGATGAATTTAACTCATTGTTATATACGCTTGATTTCAGCAAACTGCTAGTAAGCAAAACACCGGAAAGAATTGTTGTTGACGGAGCCGACACAACTAAAATTCCTTCAACTTCTAAAGAATGGTACCAGGCTGTTTTCAGCGCTTGGGGAGACAAGCCTTTTAGCGAAGAGCTAAGAGATGTGGTAACTTCAATGGGTTTAGAATATTGGTACGGAACACCCGGTGATTTTCTATTTGCAATTAGGTCGGGATTCTTTTATGAAGATCCAAGTTACGGAAATAGAAAATTTATAACTTTCGGCGCAGGCATCAGGTATGATATTTATGGTTTCGACTTCAGTTATATTACCACATCTGTATTTAAGGGCGGGGAAAATCATCCGCTTTCGGACACTTTACGTTTCACCGTTTTAATTGGCTGGGGAGCTATTCCCGAAAGCACCAGAGGACTACCAAGAGGAATTTAAACTTTCATGCTAAAATATATTCTCACTTTTTCCATTTTAACTTTAGGATTGGGCAGATTAACTGCCCAGTCCTTTATTGGCAAAATTAATCCGTTTCCGCAATCCTTTAATAAAAATATTGCAGCGCCTGATACATTAAAAATTTTAGCCGTGATGGTTAATTTTCAGGAAGATAAAGACGGCTCAACTTTTGGAAATGGTAAATTCGGTTCAATTTATTCCAAAGATTACGGCTCCGAAATTATTGATCCTTTGCCGCATGATAGATCTTACTTTGAGGCTCACCTTGAATTTGTAAAAAATTATTTTGAAAAAGTTTCAAAAGGGAAGATGCCCGTAAAATATACAGTTTTTCCCGATACAATTACTGTTTCAAAAGCAATGAGGAATTACAGCCCGCCAAATAACAGCGATGACTTTACAGCGCTCGCTGATTTTTCAAATGAAGTGTGGACGCTGGCGGATGTAAAAAATCCCGGTTTTAACTTTAACAGTTACAATGTGTTTGTAATTTTTCACGCAGGCGTTGGAAGAGATATTTCTTTACCCGGAAGCTTAGGCACTGAAAAAGATTTGCCTTCCATCTACCTTGGCTTAAATGGATTTAAAAAGATTTACGGCGATCAGTTTAACGGTATAAGCGTATCAAATAATACTTTTCAAATTACAAATTCATTAATAATTCCTGAAACTGAAAGCCGGGAACTATCTTCATTAAACGGCGAAGTTTTATTTGAAATTTCCATTAACGGATTATTAGTTGCCAACGCCGCAAGTTTTTTAGGCTTACCGGATTTGTTCGATACGGAAACCGGGCTAAGCGCTATTGGAAGATTTGGATTAATGGATGGTCAGGCAATTTTTGCTTACAACGGATTGTTTCCGCCTGAAATGTCTCCCTGGGAAAAAATGTATTTGGGATGGCTCACTCCAGTAACTGTTTCTCCCGGAAACTATAATATTAATATTATAGCTAACGCCGCCGCATCATTAAATGATACTACGGTTTTAAAAGTTCCGATTAGCTCTTCAGAATATTTTTTAGTTGAAAATAAAAATCGGGATGCAAATTCTGATGGCGCAATTATTAAATATATTTCTGGCGGAACTTCTTTTACACGAATATTTTTAAAAGACACTACCGGCTTTTACAGTTATGATACAGATTCGTTGCAAGGCGTAATAACAGATGTGGATGAATTTGATTGGGCAGCGCCGGGCAGTGGAATTGTAATTTGGCAGATTGATGAAAATATAATTGCCGAAAAAATTGGCGAAAATAAAATTAATGTTGATAAGAATAACCGCGGCGTTGACGTGGAAGAAGCTGACGGAATTCAGGATATAGGCGAACAGTTTCAAACAATTTTCGGCGACATAGTTATTGGCGAAGGCGAACCCAATGATTTATGGTTTAGTGATAATGGTTCTAAATTTTATAAAAATAAATTCGGAAAAGATACTCGTCCCAACAGCAATACAAATAGCGGCGCAAACAGCTTGATCGCTATATCCGACTTTTCTTCAATTTCGTCTAAGATGAGTTTTAAAGTTGTTTACGGCGATTCAATTGTAAAACCAATATTTTCCAACTCATTAAATTTAAATTCATCAAATAATAAATTAACCAGTTTAACAAACGGCTTTGCATTATTAAATGATTCATCATTAATTAATTTGTACTCTAACGGGGTCCTAAATTATTCTATTCCAAACTTTTCTAATTATAAGTTTGCTTCTTTTGAAAACAATGGAATTCAATATATAATAGGTCTCAGCAGTTCAAATTTAAATATTAATTTAGCTGATGGTAATTCTGAGCTTAACATTTCTGAAAATGTCGGCGAAGAAATAACAGCCCCTCCGGTTATAATATTAAATTCATCAAACGAATATCAAATTTTAATTGGGACTGTTACAGGTAAAATTTTAACTTATTCATCCGGAAATCTTGCGCAGAGACCACAACTAATTTCTACAAATAATATTTCTAACGAACCTGTCCTAAAAATTGCCGCTGACGGCGATAAATATTTTTCTGTTTTAACTGAAACAATGGTAATTGATAAAAATGGAAATGCATTTCACTATGCGCTTACTAAGCCCGCTAAAAGATTGCAAGCTCTTTTTTCAACAACTGCGGACTTAGTTTTAACTGTTGACAAATCAGGAAATTATTTATCCATACTACGTTACGGAAACGGTTTGGTGGTCGGAATTAAAAATGGAAATCTAACCGATCAATTTGATACTAAACTTGCTGATCAATCTAATTCTTTCGCTCTTGCTGATTTAAAAAATGACGGTGGGAATTATGTTATTTATACAAACGGAAATAAAATTGAAGCGCGAAATATTAATGGATCTTCCGCTGATAATTATCCTTTTGAAGATCCGCTGGGAATTGGTTTTTCCGGAACTCCCTTAACCGCCGACTTTGAAGGCGATAACAAATCAGAAATAATCGCCACAACAATCGATGGAAGAATTTTTGCGATTGACGGAGGAAGCGGAAGAGTAATTGAAGGGTTTCCAATTTCAATCGGCGGCGGCCTCATCTCAACACCGGTATTGTTTTCTAACAATGCAAAAATTTCTATCGCAGCGATCAACAATCAAAATTATTTTGCGGCATGGAATATCGGTTCAACTGAAGGAACAACTTTTTGGAGCGAAGAGAATGGGAATAATTTTAATTCGTCATTTGTTCCCGCTGCAAAATCAGTAAATCAAATAACTGATTTCTTCCCTTCAAACAGAGCTTATAATTATCCTAATCCCGTTTACGAAGGTGAAACTCAAATAAGATATTACGTTTCAGAAAATTCAAAAATAAATATTAAAATTTTTGATCTTGCGGGAGATTTTGTAGCCGAGCTAAATGATAACGCTTCCGGCGGCTTAGATAATGAAACAACCTGGAATGTAAACGGAATTCAAAGCGGAGTTTATCTTGCCCGCATTGAAGCCGTCAGCGAGAGCGGTAAAACGGAACAGAATATAATTAAGATTGCCATAGTAAAATAAGCCTTCAAAAAAATATCAAGCAAAAAAAAATAAATTAATCATAAAATTGATCGGCAAAAATTTAACTTCAAACTATCGCAATTTCATAGCGCTATCTTCTAAATCTTTAAAAGTAATAACAGCTTAACAGAATCATGAGATTATTTCAACTCGTATTTATTTTATCAATTTTAATTTTCAAGTATTCTTTCGCCCAATTCACTGAATTTCATCCTGAGCTTAATTGGTACACAATTAAAGGCGAGCATGTTGACGTTCATTATCACGAAGGAACTGAACGCACAGCGCGCACCGTGGCAAAAATTGCCGATGAAGTCTGGGGACCGATAACTTCTTTATATGAATACGAACCGGATAGGGTGCATTTTGTTATTAAAGATATTGACGATTATTCAAACGGCGCGACATACTTTTTTGATAACAAAATTGAAATTTGGACCAGCGCTTTGGACTTTGATTTGCGCGGCTCGCACAACTGGCTGCGCAATGTAATCTCACACGAGTTTACGCACATGGTTCAAATTCAAGCGGCTATGAAATTAACGAGAACGCTTCCGGCAATTTATTTGCAAGCGTTAAATTATGAGGATGAGCGCCGCCCCGATGTGCTTTATGGTTTTCCTAATTTTATTGTTTCCTATCCAGTTGCTTCGATAAATATGCCTGCGTGGTTTGCGGAAGGAACCGCCCAGTATATGCGCAAAGAATTTAATTATGATAATTGGGATTCTCATCGCGATATGATTCTACGCTGTTATGCGCTTGACGGCAAAATGCTGACGTGGAATCAAATGGGAGTTTTCGGTAAAACGAGTTTGGGGAACGAGTCAGTTTACAATTCAGGGTTTGCTTTAACAAGATATATCTCCCAAAAATACGGCGAAGATAAACTTAGAAAAGTAACCAATGCGCTGGGCAAGTTAAGCAACTTTTCCATTGACGCCGCGTTTGAAGACGTTATTGGAAAAGATGGCGATGAAATTTATAACGAATGGCAAACGTTTTTAACCGCCGATTACAAAAAAAGAAGCGAAGCAGTTTTATCAAATTTGACTGTCGGCGATACAATTGTTAAAGATGGCTTCGGAAATTTTTATCCTACATTTTCAAATGACGGCGGTAAGATTTTATATGTTTCAAATAAATCCGCTGATTATTTTGGACTGTCTTCAATTTATCAATACAATATAAAAACTAAAGAAGATAAAATTTTAGTTGACGGGATTCGTTCAACAATAAGCGCAATTCCCGGAACGAATAAAATAATTTACGCAAAGCTGGATGACGATAACCCTAATGCATATAACGTTCATGATTTGTATGTCTATAATATTGATGATGAGGAAGAAACAAGATTAACTTTTGATCTTCGCGCCAATCAGCCTTCAGTTTCACACGATGGGAAAAATATTATTTTTCTTTTTCAAAAAGATGGCACTACAAATCTCGGTACAGTAAACATTGACGGGAAAAATTTTAAGCAGCTAACTTTCTTTAGCGAAGGGGAACAGGTTTATGAACCAAAATTTTCAAACGATGATTCATTTATAATTTTTGATTTTTCTTATAAAGAAGGAAGAGATATTTATAAAGTTAGCTTTGATGGCGGCGCTCCCGAAAAAATAATAGCAACAAACAGCGATGAACGAAACGCTGTGTTTGATAAGAACGGAACTATAATTTATGCTTCCGATGAAACCGGAATTTTTAATATTTATTCTTTGAATCCCATTTCAAATAAAAGGCGGCAGCTTACAAATGTTATCGGCGGCGCATACATGCCCGATGTTTCAAGCGATGGAAGCATAACTTATTCGGGCTACACTTCTACTGGGTATAAAATATTTCTTATCTCAACAGAGGATCAGAAAAAAGTTGATGAAGAAAAAAAATATGTATCAATTAATAATCCACCTTTAATAAAAGATAAACCGAACGGAGATATAAATAATTTTGATATTAAAGCTCTTCAAAATTATGATGATCATAAAACGCCCAACTACGAAGAGGAAAAATATAAAGGAGCATTTTCAAAACTTACATTCTTCCCTGTGATTAGGTTTGATAACTACAATACCTCCAACGGTTTTTTTGAAAAATTAAAACCGGGATTGTATGTAGCGTCTTCGGACATGCTGGATAGATATGCCTTGTTCGCGGGCGCTTCAATCAACTCAAGATTAGAGCGCGACTTATTTTTAACGTTTGAATTCCGCAACAAACTTCCGCTTTTATTTAACCTGGGAATTAAACCTGAACTTGCGCTTGAGCTTTATAACATTAGCCGTAAAGCAAATGTAGATGTTTCCTTTGGAGCCGATACAATCAATGGCAATGTTCAGTATGATTATATAACGTCGACTGATGTAACTTATAATTTGTTTGAAGTTGATTTTGTCGCCAAGCATAAAATTATTAATAGAAATAATAATTTAGAATTTAGATTTATTTTTTCGCGCTACACTGCTTCGCTCGGTAGTTTTATTTTGCCTGATAATTCATTGTATCCAACAACGAACGATACATATTTAATCGGAAGAAATTTTCAGCTGAAATATACATTTAATAGTATGCTGCCATATATTGATTCAGACATCAATCCTATAGGCGCTAATGTTGAGTTGACCTATAATTATGAATCGAATAAATATAATAATGAAAATGAATATGTCGTTGAAGATGGATTGTTAAAGCCGAAGTTTAATTTGTTTAATTTCCACAGGCTGGAATTAAATTCAAAACTTCATATCCCATTATTTGCATCGCATACTCTAACCGCGCAGGTAAGGGCGGGAACAATTTTCGGTCCTGAGGTTCCTGACTTTTTTGATTTTTATCTCGGCGGACTTTTAGGTTTAAAAGCATATCCCTTTTACGCTGTCAGCGGAAATGAGATTGCCTGGTTCAACGTAACTTATCGTTTCCCATTATTTAAAAATATCGATTCTCGCGTGGGGCATTTATACATTGATAAAATTTTCTTTTCAATCTATGGCGATATTGGCAATGCGTGGTACGGCGATATTCCAAACTTAAAAACATTTAAAAAAGGCGCCGGCGCAGAAATTAGATTTCAACTAAATTCATTTTATTTATTTCCAACATCGGTATTTTTTAATGCCGCTTATGGGTTTGATAAATTTGAAAGAGAAATAAATAATAAAACTATTACTTACGGAAAAGAATTTCGATTTTACGGCGGGGTTTTATTCGGGTTTGATTTTTAGCGTGAAAGTTATTTCAGGTTCCAAAAAAAATAATTGATTTTATTTTTAGAATAATGATCCAGAAAAATGTCTTTCAGCAGTAAACTTTTTGACCGATTGCAAATACTTGCATTATATTAATAAAGTTCATGCTATATATGACAGCTCAAGAATTATTTATAGCGGTAAATCAAAATAATAAGCTAAATATTAAATCATCTAAAAGGCTATTATGAAATTTAAAGTGATTTTATTTTTATCATTAACTATTGGCGGCTTTTCTTTTCCGCAAGACAATGCGAATAAAGAAAATTTATTTACAGGCAATTTAAAATTAGATTCTAAAATTTCTAATCAGCTAATACCTGCGCAAAATGCGGCGCTTAATCTTTTCCCAGAGAATAATAAAAAGTCTCCTTTTCTTGCCGGACTATTTTCTTTAATACTTCCCGGCTCCGGCGAACTTTATGCAAAGAGTTATTTGAAGGCGGGTATATTTGTAGCCGTCGAAGCCGCGCTAATATCTGTTGGTCTTATCTACGATAAAAAAGGCGACAACCAAACAGAAACATTTCAAAAATACGCCGATGAAAATTGGAGCGTAGTTAAATATGCTGAGTGGTTAAATCTTCACGAACTTTCACCCGAAGAACAAATCCCTATCAACGCAAATGAATCTCTTCCTCCCTGGCAAAGAGTGAATTGGAGTATTCTAAATTCAAGAGAAGTAGGCTCGCATAAACTTCCAAATTACGGTCAGCAGCAATATTACGAACTGATCGGAAAGTATCACGAATATGCATCGGGATGGAATGATTTTGATATTAACAGAATAGACGTTGACGCTCTTTCCCCCAACTTCCGATTTTATTCCGGAATGCGGGGCGATGCAAATGATTTATATAATGTAGCTTCAAAAGCAGTTATTGGAATTTATATCAATCATTTTTTAAGCGCGCTTGACGCCGCCTGGACAACCACAATTTACAACAAAGAAATTGCAATGCAGCTAAGGGTTAAACCGCTTAATTTGACAGATCATACAGAATATATTCCAACCATCAATTTTAAAATTGAAATGTAATTTTCATTTTTTAAATTAGCCAATCGATTTTAAATAGAATTCTAATTGTTCAAGTGAAAACGTGATATAGATAATTCTTGAGTTTTATTTTACACAGAAATTTGTCTAAGACGCGACAATTATTTAACTTTCGAACTGTTTTATCAAAAGTTCTATAAATTATTAATCCATTTAATAATTAAAGTTTGAAAGTGAAAAAAACTTTAAAAAATAAAAAAGAAGATAAGAGAGAGAGAATTGTTGAAGCTGCAAAAAAAGTTTTCTCTAAATACGGTTACAACAAAAGCACTCTTGAAGATATTGGCAAAATTGTAGGAATGAAAAAAAATTCACTCTACCATTATTTCTCAAATAAAGAGGAATTATTTGCTTTTATAATTGACAGGGAGGCAAACGCGTATTTTCAATTTATAGATGAAGAAGTAGAAAAAGGTAAGACCTCGGAAGAAAAAATAAAAATTGTTGTAAAAGATGGGATAAAATTTTCTCGAAAAAGATTAAATCTTTATAATGCTACGGTTGCGGCGCGCGCAGAAATTTTTACTATTATAGAAAATTTTCATGCGGATTTTGTAAATAAACAAGTTGATATTATAACTAAACTCCTACAGCGTGGAATTAAAAATAAAGAATTTGCAAAACATAATTATAAAATTCTTGCGAAGGATATAATTGATATGATCCATTCGATTGAAGAACGGGAGTATTCGAGAAGCGACGCAAAATATCTCCGTGAAATAAATTTTGAACAGGTAGATAGCGTTATTATAAACTTGTTGAGTTTTATTCTTAAAGGTCTCAATCCGAAATTAGTTTAATAAAATTTTTTAAAAGATAAATACAGGAATAGAAATAGGTATATATGATGTTTAATAGAGGCTTAGTTAAAAAAATATTACTAATTAGCGCAGCATTATTTTGTTCAAATAATATATTTGCGCAGAAGCTTGAATCAATTAAAGACACGCTAATTTTAACTCTTGAAAAGACTATCAATATTGCATTGGAAAAAAATTACGATGTGCAGATTTCAAATTTAAGTTTGATGAACGCCGAAGCTCAAATTACTGAAGCCTATGCGGGAGCGTGGCCCAAATTAAATTTTATGGGCGCTTACAACAGAAACTTGAAATCGCCTGTTTTGTTCCTCGCTCCAAATACTCCGTTTAATCCCGGACCAACAACTCAAACCTTTTCTTTAGGCGCGGATAATAGTTATAACTTATCGGTCTCTCTTTCGCAAACTCTTTTTGATCCAAGATTGGGAACGGCAATTAGCATTGCAAAAAAGTATAGCAAATATTCCCAGCTTAATAGTGAATCAACCGAAAATGATGTGCGCGCAAATGTTAAGCAGGCTTTTTATTCCGCTCTGCTTTCAAAAAAATTAGTAGATGTAAACGAAGCCGGATATAAAGTGGCTAAAGCTAATTTTGATAATACAGGCGCGTTGTACCGGCAGGGAGTTGCTTCTGAATATGATTACCTTCGCTCGGAAGTTCAATTGGCAAATGTTGAGCCTGCCTTAATTGAAGCAAAAAATAATTATCAAATGGCAAAGAATAATCTTAAAAATTTATTAGCGCTTAATTTAGATACTGAAGTAGAAGTGCGAGGCGATCTTCAAGTTGAATTAATCTCCCATGAAATGCTCGCTAAATCCGATGAAATTTTAGAAGAGAAAAACCCAACGCTACAAAGTTTGAACATTCAAAAATCTATTTTAGAAGAAAATATCAGCATTGAAAAAGCGGCTTATCTTCCCACATTAAAAGCCGTTGGAAATTACGCCTGGCAGACTGAAGACAACACTTTCGATTTTAAAAAATATAATTGGGCTAATACAATAACGGTTGGCCTTCAATTAACTTACACTTTGTTTGACGGTTTTCAGAGAGGAGCCAAAATTGAGCAAGCTGAAATTGGAGTTAAATCGCTGCAGGCTACAAAGCAAAAAACTGAAGACATTTTAAAAATAAGTTTGCTTCAATCAAAATTAAAAATGAATGAAGCGCTGGATAGAATTAAAGCTCAGCAAAAAAGCGTGACGCAGGCTGAAAGGGCTTTGAATATTGCTCAGTCCAGATATAAAAACGGAGTCGGCACTCAATTAGAAATTTTGGATACTCAAAATTCTTTAACGCAAACGAGAATTAATTATGAGAAAGCTGTTTATGATTTTCTAATAGCAAAAACAAACTGGGAAAAACTTTTAGGCATTAAAGGATAGAAAATAGAAAATAGAAATTAAAATTATAGGAGAACTCAAATTGTATTATAAGTTGAATCTAAAATTGATGAGTTTATTTTCGGCGTCAATAATTATGGCCGTATTCTTTTTAACCGGATGCGGAAGTAAATCAGAAGAAAATAAAGCTACGGCAAACGTTGAAGTAAAGCCTGTTTCGGTAAATGCAGAGGTTGTTAAAAATGGATCGATTTCTCAGGAAAAAACTTTTTCGGGTACGCTTGAAGGTATTGAGCAAGCTTCAATTATTTCAAAAATTTCCGAAAGAATAACTGATATAAAATTTAACGTTAATAGTTATGTTAAAAAAGGCGACGTGATTTTTGAGCTTGATAAATCGGGAGCCACTTCAAATTATTTACAGTCGCAGGCAAACTTCATTAATACTCAAAAAGATTATGAAAGAATGAAAGCATTGCTGGAAGAAGGCGCCATCGCCCAGCAGCGTTTGGATCAAGCTAAAACTTCTTATGAAGTTGCTAAAGCAAATTTTGACGCTTCTAAAAGCACAGTAGAATTGACTACTCCAATAAATGGAATAATAACGGACATTAGATACAATGTGGGCGATTGGGTGAACCCCGGAAGCGAACTGGGCGTGGTTGCAAACGTTAATGAAATGGTGATTAAGTTTTTTGTAAGTGAAACAGAAATGGTAAAAATTAAAATGGGAGATGAGGTTACTATCTACTCTGAATTTGATAAGGATAATAAAGTAAAAGGAAAAGTATTTGAAATCTCCCGATCCGCTTCATCTGACGCCAGAGCATTTCAAATAAAGGCTAAATTTAAAAATTTGAAAAACACGCCCTTTAAACCGGGTATGTTTGTCAGTTTAAATCTTGTTTTAAATTCACAAAAAAATGTGCTTACTATTCCAACGCCCGCTATAACTTTTGTAAATAATAAAAATATCGTTTACCGAATTAAAGATGATATGGCTTTGCCCGTGGAGGTAAAAATTGGAATCAGCAATCAAAATAATACTGAAGTAACCGAAGGATTAAACGAAGGCGATACCATAATTACGCTGGGAATGAATAATCTAAAAGACAGCTCAAAAGTTTCAATAGTTAAATAAAATTAGCGCTAAAAAAAATTGGATTTGTATAAATGAAATTAGCAGACGTATCAATACAACGCCCTGTGTTTACAACAATGATTGTAGTTGCAATTCTTGTTTTAGGGTTGTTTTCATTTTTAAAATTAAATGTTGATCAATATCCCGATGTGGATATTCCTTTTGTTGTAATTACAACTGTTCTTCCCGGCGCAGGACCGGAACAGGTGGAATCTGATGTAACAAAAATTGTTGAAGATGCCGTAAACCCGATTGAAGGCGTCGATCATATTTCTTCTACATCGCAGGAAGGAGTATCTATAGTTGTTATCCAATTTAAATTGGAGATTGACGGAAAAGTAGCTTCGCAGGATGTTAGAGAAAAAGTTGCCGCCGTAAGATCCGAATTGCCTAATGATGTTGAAGAACCGGTAATTCAAAGGTACGATCCAGCCAGCCTTCCAATTTTAACGCTAGTGGTTTCGGGTAAAAGAACCGAAAAAGAAATTACCGAGTACACTAAAAATGTTATAAAGAAAAGAGTTGAAAATATTCCGGGCATTGGTTCAGTTGAATTGGTGGGCGGCGCGGAAAGGGAAATTTTAATTGATGTTGACGCTGATAGATTACGCGCTTATAATTTATCAATTCAAGATGTCATTCAAGCTACAAGCGCAGCCAACGTTGAAATACCGGGGGGAAACCTTACGCAGGGCGACAGACAATTAATTTTACGCACTACAGGTAAATTAAAAAATGTAAGCGATTTTGAAAACATAGTTGTTTCTTCTCCCAGAGATCAGCTAATTTATCTTTCTGATATTGCAACCGTAAAAGATTCAACTGTGGAAAAAACAAGTTTGACCAGATTAAACGGAACAACCGCAGTTGGACTTAATGTTAAAAAGCAATCCGGCAGTAATACCGTGAACGTTGCCGACGCTGTAAAAAAGGAAGTGGAAAAAATAAAAAAAGATCTTCCGCAGGATGTTAATGTCACTATCGCCCGTGATAACAGCTTGTTTATAAAACATTCAATCAACGATGTGCTTTTCGATTTGATTTACGGAGCATTGTTAGCGGTCCTCGTTATATTTTTATTTCTCGGAAATTTTCGGGCAACAATAATAAGCGCCTTTGCATTGCCCACTTCAATTATCGGCAGTTTTTTATTTATGAATATGTTTGGCTTTACGCTTAACATTATGACGCTTCTCGGATTATCTCTTGCGGTTGGATTGTTAATTGACGACGCCATAGTCGTAATTGAAAATATTTACCGGCACATGGATGAAGGCGAAACACCATTTGAAGCGGCTAAATCCGCCAGCGATGAAATCGGTTTAGCGGTTATGGCTGTAACATTTACCTTGGTGGCGGTGTTTGTCCCCGTAGCTTTTATGCCTGGAATAGTTGGAAGATTCTTTTTTGAATTTGGAATTACCGTTACAATTGCGGTGCTTATTTCATTGTTCATTGCGTTCAGTTTAACTCCTATGCTTTCTTCCAAATGGCTAAAATCAGATGATGAAGCGCTTAATAAAAATGGAAATATATTACAGAAATCTCTTTACTACTTTAATCACTTCTTCGATTGGCTAAGTCAAAAATATACTAAAGCATTAGGCTGGTCAATTTTGCATAGAGCTATAGTTGTAATTGCATCCATTTTAATTTTTCTTTTCAGTTTTTATTTAATGGGATTTTTAGGATCTGAATTTTTTCCGCAACAGGATCAGGGCGAATTTACGATCACCATAAATGCCGCGCCTGGCAGTTCATTGGAACAGACTGGTAAAATTGCCAAAGAACTTGAAAATAGAATTCAGGGAAAAGAGGGAGTGGTTAATCTTCTTACCACAATCGGTTCTGGAAATGATCCGGTAAATAAAGGAAATATTTTAGTGAAGCTTGTTAGTAAAAAAGAACGCGATTATACGGTTACTCAATTGATGGATAACCTAAGAGACAGCGTACATATTGCTGGCGCTAATATTAATTATGGTTTACCCGGAGGTCCCGGCGGCGGAGAAAAGCCTGTAATATTTAGTATCAGGGGTCAGGAAATTTCAGAACTAAAGATAATTGCCGATAAGGTTGAAAGAATTCTTAAAACAACTCCCGGCGCAGTTGACGTTGAAAGCAGTCTTGAAACTTCTAAACCTGAATTGCGCGTTGAAACTGTAAGACAAAAAGCTTCAGCGCTTGGCATTAATCCCGGCATTATTGCTACAACTGTCCGCGCTATGGTGGATGGATATAAAGCGACAAAATTTCAGGAAGGGGATGAACAATATGATGTGAGGATAAGATTGAAGGAAAGAGATAGAAGTACAATTCAGGACATTTCCAATCTTACAATGAAAAGCACAAAAAAGGATAGGCTGGGTAATACTATTTTAGTTCCCTTAAGCGACGTTGCGTTTATTAATAATGGAGTTGGTCCTTCAAAAATTAATAGGTATGACAGACAGCGCGAAATAAGAATTGACGCTAACTTATCAGGCGGTTTGCTTGGCGAAGTTGTAAGCGCCGCGCAAAAAAGAATTGACAAAATTGATTTGCCCGCCGGTTATAATGTTAAGGTTGCCGGCACAGCTGAAAATCAAGCCGAATCATTTATAAATATTTTCATCTCCTTAGCTCTCGCAATAATTTTTGTGTACATAGTTCTTGCTTCTCAGTTTGAAAGTTTTTTGTATCCATTCTCAATTATGCTTGCTCTGCCAATGTCTATTATAGGCGCTGTACTTGCGCTGTTAATATTAGGCGGCTCTCTTTCAATTATGTCTTTGATAGGAATTATTATGTTGATGGGATTGGTAACGAAGAATGGAATTTTACTCGTCGATTATATTAATATTCAGCGCGGCAGAGGTTTATCGAGATCTGAGGCTATACTTAAAGCCGGTCCTACCAGGCTGCGCCCAATTTTGATGACCACATTTGCGATGATATTTGGAATGGTTCCGGTTGCCTTTTCTTTAGGCGAAGGTTCCGAATTCAGATCGCCTATGGGGCAAGCGGTTATCGGCGGTTTAATAACTTCAACATTTTTAACTCTTTTCATTGTACCTGTTGTTTACACAATGTTAGACGATTTTTCATTCAAAAAAATATATTTAAAAACTAAATCTATTTTTGTAAGAAAAAATAAAAATGAAAACTTAACTCAAGAAAGGATTTAAGGGGTAAAAATGAAAATTGCATTTTTAATTTATCACGACGTGCTTGATGACAGAGTAATAAAATTATTAGACGATCTTAAAATTGACGCGTACACTAAATGGGAACAAGTGATAGGAAAATTCCAAGGCTCGGAAGGCCACCTCGGCACAAGAACCTTTCCCGGTCATAACAGCGTAAGAATGATTCCATTTAGAGATGAAAATATATTACAAAAACTTGTAGAAGACTTACAGGAGTTTAATAAATCCTCTCACAGAAAAGACGATGAAATTAGGCTGTATCTTATGCCTTTGGAAAAGATAGTCTAATAATATTTCGATTATTTGAAATTAATAACTTATTTTTAGAAGCGATACTTACGTTAAATAGTAAGCATCGCTTTTTCATTTCAGCATAATTTAAACTTAAAGAAAATAAAAAAGTAGTTTATGAAATTACCAATTGTTGTAATTGTAGGAAGACCAAACGTAGGCAAGTCAACGCTTTTCAATAGAATTGTTGGAAAGCGGGATGCCATTGTGAACGACCAAAGCGGCGTTACCCGCGATAGAAATTACGGGGAAACAGACTGGGCTGGAAAATATTTTCAATTGATTGATACCGGCGGCTACGTTCCGAACTCGGAAGACTTGTTTGAAAAAGCGATTAAAGAACAAGTTGAAATCGCTATCGATGAAGCTGATTCTATTTTATTTGTTGTTGATGTCCGCACTGGATTAAATCCATTGGATGTTGAGATTGCAAATATACTTCGTTCATCAAACAAAGAATTTTATTTGCTTGTAAATAAAGTTGATTCGGAAAAATTTGAAGCGATGGCATCTGAATTTTACAGCTTAGGAATAGAAAGGGTTTACAATATTTCCGCATTGGCTGGAAGAAACATTGGCGACTTGCTTGATGATGTTACGCAAAATTTTCAAATAAATCTTGAAGATGAAAATGATGAGCGATTTAAAATTGCAATTGTCGGTCGCCCCAATTCGGGCAAATCTTCTTTAACAAATTCTTTGCTTGGTTATGAAAGAACAATAGTAACGGACATTCCCGGCACAACGCGCGACAGCATAAACTCCATATTAAAATATTACGGAAAAGAAATTGTTTTGATTGACACTGCCGGACTTCGAAAGAAAAAAAGAGTTGAAGAAAGTATTGAATTTTTTTCTACAATACGAACCTTAAAAGCTATCGGCGAGTGCGATGCCGCTATCATTTTAATTGACGCTCAATTCGGATTAGAAAACCAAGATCAAAAGATTATTGACGAAGCAGTCCGCCGAAGAAAGGCGCTTATAATTGCAATTAATAAATGGGATTTAATCGAAAAGGAAACAAATACAGCCAAAGAAAATGAAGATGAAATAAAAAATAAATTAGGCGCATTAGGTTATATTCCTGTTATTTTTATTTCCGCTTTAACAAAGCAAAGAATTTTCAAGTTAGTTGAAAGAGTAATTGAGATAGGCGAAGAGAGAAAGAAAAAAATTAATACAAGTAAATTGAATGAAATTTTATTAGAAGAAATAAAAAAGAATCCGCCTCCTTCAACGCAAACCGGCAAAGAAATAAAAATTAAATATATAACTCAAGTGGGCGATCATTATCCGGTTTTTATTTTCTTTGCAAATTATCCCAAAAATATTCCAGAGCATTACAAAAGATTTTTAGAAAAATTAATTCGTAAACATTTCGGTTTTGAAGGCGTTCCTTTTACTTTAAGTTTTAAGTCAAAATGATTAAGCCAAAAAAAATTGTTGTTATTGGGGGTAACGCCGCCGGACCCGCCGCCGCCGCTAAAGCTAAAAGAGTTAATCCCGATGCGGAAGTTACTATGTTTGAAGCCGGAGAATTTATTTCTACCGGAACATGCGAAATACCTTATGTTCTATCGGACGAAATTGAGAGTTATAAAAAAATAATTTTATTTAATGAAGGATCTTTTAAAGAAGAAAAAAAAGTAAATGTTTTTGTGAATCATTTAGCTGAAAGCATTGACGCAAAAAATAAATTTATACTGATAAGAAATCTAAAAAACAATACAGAATTACAATTTGAGTATGATTCATTAGTTATAGCAGCCGGCTCAACTTGCAAAATCCCTCCTCAATTCACGCAAAATTATAATAACGTTTTTACGTTAAAAAATATTTCGGATCTTATAAAAATTCAAAATTATTTGAAGAATAAAAAAGTTGAAAATATTTTAATTATTGGTTCAGGTTATATTGGACTTGAGGCGGCTGAGGCTTTAATTAAAAAAAAATACAACGTTACTATTCTTGAAAAAGATATTCTTCCGCTTCCATTAGCGGATACAGAAATTCAAAAAAAAATTGTTGAGATCATCGAAAAAAATAATATTAGATTTTTGGGCGGAGTTCAGAATTTTAAGCTCGTGGTTGAAAATAATTCAGTTCATAAAATTAATATTGATGGAAGGCTGATTGATGTTGATTTAGTTTTGCTTGCAACCGGATTTAAACCAAACAATATTCTCGCAAAAAAAAGCAAAATAAATTTGGGCGGCTTTGGAGGAATATCTGTCGATAGAAAACTTGAGACCTCTATTACTAGTATTTACGCAGCAGGCGATTGTATTGAAGTTATAAATGACATTACTTTAAAACCTTTTTATCTTCCGCTAGCCACGTTAGCGCATGAATACGGACATATAGCGGGCGCAAACTCGGCAGGCGAATTTAACAGGGTTGAACCTGTGGTTAAAAATATATCGGTAAAAATTTTTAATAAATTTAATGTAATCGTCGGCTTAACTTCTAAAGAAGCAAGAGAGCATAATTATTTTTTTAATGAAGCCAGCGCCTCGGTTCCAAATTTAGTTAAAGTAATGCCAAACAGCGGTAAGGTTTTTGGCAAAATTATTTTTGAAAGTAATTCAAGAAAAATTTTAGGGGCATCATTTATAGGAGGCAAAGAAGTTTCCGGCTATGGCGATATAATTTCCACCTTAATAAAAACTAATCAGACAATTGATATACTTGAAAAAATTAATTTTAATTATACGCCGCCGCTTTCGCCAATAATTAATCTGTTATCAGCGTTAAGCAAAAAAGCATAATTATTATGGGAGAACAATGAACAATAAATTTAAAAATTTTCATTTGATAGAACATCCGCTGGTAAAAAGGGACGTTTCTTTACTTAGAGATATTAATTCAGAAGCTGTAATTTTTAGAAGCGCGTTGAAGAGAATATCAAATGTGCTTGCAGTAGAGGTCAGCAAAAATTTTAGCTTGCAATCTTACGTGGTTGAAACTCCGCTTGAAATGACGGAAGGATTTAAATTAAAAAATGAGATAGTTTTGGTGCCGGTGTTAAGAGCCGGGCTGGGAATGGTATCGGGGTTTGTTGATATTATTCCTGAGATAAAATTGGGTCATATTGGAATCCAAAGAAATGAACAAACGCTTCAACCCGAAGTTTATTATTTTAAAACGCCAAAGCACATTAGTTCTTCAAAAGTAATACTTGTTGATCCGATGCTTGCAACTGGCGGAAGCGCCAGCGAAGCTTTAACTCATCTAAAAAATAACGGCGCAAAGGATTTAATATTTGTTTGTTTAGTAGCCGCGCCTACGGGAATAAAAAAAATAGAAAACGATCATAGCGATGTGAAAATTATTAGCGCTTCATTGGATCGGGAATTAAACGAAAAGGGATATATTCTTCCTGGATTAGGCGACGCCGGAGATAGAACTTTTGGTACGCTTTAAAATATTTACAATAATCTTTATTTCAATTATTATTTCATTTCCTCTTTATTCTCAGACGTACCCTATAAAAAAAATTGATGAATTTTTAAAAATTGGTATTGATAAAATTATTAATCAGAAGTACAATCAAGCTGATTCTATTTTTACTCTTCTAAAAAAAAGCTATCCCAAACTTCCCTTAGGAAATATTTATTTGGCTGCAAATGAGATTGCAAGAAAATTCGATCTCTCAGAAAAATTTAACGATAGATTAATAATAAATAATTTAGACGAAGCAGAAAAAATTTCTAATAGTCTTATCGAACAAAATGAAAAAAATTATATATGGGATATCTATTTTCTAGCCCTAACAGAAGGTTACAAGGCTTATTATAAAGCTCTTGATAAAAATTGGCTTGTAGCTTTTGACGAGGGATTTAATTCTATTTCAAATTTTAAAAGATGTATAAATATTGATTCTGCTTTTTACGAATCGTACACAGCTCTCGGAACTTATATATACTGGAAGAGCAGTAAAACTGAAGCTCTTAATTGGCTCCCTTTCATTACGGATGAAAAACAAAAAGGAATAAGCTTATTAAAAATCGCTATACAAAATTCCTCTTATAATAAATATCTTGCAGTTAATTCATTGCAATGGATTTTAATCGATGAAGAAAGATATAACGAGGCGGCGGAACTTTCGCTGCATATAATTTCTGAATATCCCGATAGTAGAATTTTTAAATGGGCTTTAGCAAGAGCTTATGAAGATATAGATAAGAGAAAATCAATAGCAGTTTATTTTGAGATTTTGAATTCATATAAGAAAGATAACTCATTAAATAATATCAACCACATAATATTGCTGCATTTAATTGCGCAGCAATATCAACAAATAGGGGAGATTAGCGAGGCTTTGAAATTGTGTAAAATTATATTAAATATAAAACTAAATGATTTTGAAAAAGATAAATTGGATAACAGAATTGAGAGAGTGTTGGACTTGGAGAAAGAACTTTTACGGCGTTAAGATTTTTCAATAAATTGATTTTTGATGGTCGTATTTTTTTTTTGATCCAATGGCAATAAAGATTATTTTTTAAGCTATGAGTATAAGCAACCCTAAACATAAAAAAATGCTTGACGATTTGTTACAAGCTTGTAGGGAACATCTTCCCAGCGTTGACGAATCATTAATTGAAAAGAGTTTGGATTTCAGTTTGGAAGCGCATAAAAATGATTTGCGCGCTTCGGGCGAACCATACTTTACGCATCCTTATGAAGCAGCGATGATTGTGGCAAAGGAAATTCCGCTTGATGACACGACTGTGGCATGCTCTCTTCTTCACGATGTTGTGGAAGATACAGATTTCAGTTTAGAGCTACTTGCAAAAGAATTCGGCAAAGAAGTAGCCGAAATAGTGGACGGAGTTACCAAAATCAGTGGTATTTTTAAAGGTCAGGAAATAACGCAAGCCGAAAATTATAGAAAAATGCTCCTTTCAATGGTTAAAGACGTAAGGGTTATTTTAGTAAAATTTGCAGACCGGCTTCACAATATGCGCACTTTGGAATTTGTAAACTCTGAAAAACAACGAAGAATAGCGCAAGAGACGCTTGAGATATATGCTCCCTTTGCTAATAGGTTTGGTTTAGGGCAAGTTAAATGGGAGCTGGAGGATCTTGCTTTTAAATATCTTAACAAAGAAGCTTACGAAGAGATAGCTAGAAAAATAAAAGCCAAGCGAAAAGAACGCGAGGCATATATTAAAAAGTTTAGCGATCCTATTAAGGAAAAACTTCAAGAGTATAATCTTGTTTATGAGATTAGCGGCAGAGCAAAACACCTTTACAGCATTTATAGAAAGATGGTTAGGCGTAATAAACCTTTTGAAGAAATATACGATCTTTTTGCGATACGGATAATTTTGGAAACGGATAATCCCAATGATTGCTATACGACTTTAGGTATTGTAAATCAAATGTACTTGCCGGTGCCGGATAGATTTAAGGATTATATTTCTATTCCTAAAACAAATAATTATCAATCGATTCATACCACCGTTATTGGACCGGAGGGAAGATTAGTTGAGGTTCAAATTAGGACCTTAAAAATGCATGAGGTATCTGAAAAAGGAGTGGCAGCGCACTGGAGATATAAGGAAAATAAAACGGCTTCCGACAAAGAATTGGAAACCTGGGTAAATTGGATAAGAGAAATATTCGAGAACGCTTCTAAAGATGACCCAAGAAAAGATTTGCTGGAAAATTTTAAGTTAAATCTTTATCAGGACGAGATTTATGTCTTCACACCTAAAGGTGATTTAAGACGCCTTCCTATAAATTCAACGCCTGTGGATTTCGCTTTTGAGATTCACAGTAAAGTTGGAACTCATTGTATCGGAGCAAAAATTAATGGCAAAATCGTCCCCCTTGATACAATTCTGCATAGCGGGGATCAAGTTGACATAATAACTTCTAAAAATCAGCACCCCAATAAAAACTGGATTAAATTTGTAACAACTCATAAGGCTAAGTCTGCTGTTAAAAAGTGGTTAAACAAAGAAGAAGAAGTTATTGTTGAAGCTGGCAAAGATATTTGGGATAAAAAAATTAAAAAACTAAAATTGTCATTCACACCGGGCGATATTTCAAAACTTTTAGGAAATCTAAAATTTGAAAATATAAAACAGTTTTATATGTCATTGGCTCAAGGCAAGATAAACATTGACGAGGTTTTAACTGCGACTAAAGAGAAAGAAAAAAAAGAGCGTGCGCCGATTTTAGAATTTGATAATTTTGCTAGTATAGCCCGGGAAGATGCCGGTGGCATTTTAGTGGATGGGGACAAAACAGGAATCATGTATTCTTTTGCAAAATGTTGCAATCCCATTCCCGGCGATCCTGTAATTGGATATATAACCGTGGGAGAAGGAGTTAAAATTCACAGAAAAACATGTCCGGATCTATTAAGAATTTCTGAAAAAGATCCGAGTAAATTAATACCTGTGCAATGGCCTGTAGCGGAAAGATCATTGTTTGTCGCAGGTCTTACAATTATGGGGGAAGATTCTCCGGGCATTTTAAATGATATTTCACACACAATAGTTTCCTATCAAAATACCAATATCAAATCCATTAATATTAATACTAACAATTCCACATTTGAGGGGAGCGTTACAGTTTATATTAGAAATTTGGAACACCTTCAAAGGGTAATTGAAAGATTAAAAAAACTCAAAGGCGTCTATTCGGTAGAAAGATTTGAAAGTTCTCTTCATTTATGAATGATGAAATTAAAAGAATTCTCGCTATTGATTACGGCAAAAAAAGAATTGGGCTTGCTCTTTCAGATCCAACAATGACTTTTGCATACGCATATAAAACTTTAAATAATGATACAGGCTTTTTTAAAAGTTTAAAACAAATTATTATTGAGCAGGGAATTAATAAAATCATACTTGGAATTCCTTTTCAAGATGATGGAAAACTTTCTTCCAACGGCGAAGAAATTTTAAAATTTAAAATTAAGCTCCAAGAAAAATTTAAAATTGAAGTTTTGCTTTGGGATGAAAGCTATACTTCGGAAATTGCCAAAAATTTAATTCTACAATCTGTAACAAAAAAATCAAAACGAAGAGATAAAGGATTAGTTGACAGAAATTCAGCGGCTATTATTTTGCAGGAATATCTGGATGAAAAATAAATCTTAAGGAATATTTTAGAATTAAAACTAATTGACATTTATAAAGTGTTAAACTATTTTCGGATAAATAATAATTTTCAAATGGGAGCATCTAATTATGACACTTGACGCACTAGGAATGATTGAAACCAAAGGATTAATTGGCGCTATTGAAGCCGCCGACGCTATGGTTAAAGCTGCTAAAGTTGAACTAATCGGCAAGGAAACTATTGGCGGCGGGTACGTAACTGTTATGGTTCGCGGAGATGTTGGAGCAGTAAAAGCCGCAACCGACGCTGGAGCCGCGGCGGCGCAGCGAGTAGGCGAGCTGGTGTCTGTTCACGTTATACCGCGCCCTCATTCAGAAGTTGAAACTATTCTACCCAAAAAATAATAGAATAAAATATGAGTTCAGCGTTAGGAATGGTTGAAACCCGCGGGTTAGTGGGAGCAATTGAAGCGGCTGATGCAATGCTTAAAGCGGCAAACGTTACTTTTGCCGGTAAAGAAAAAGTTGTTCCAGCATTAATAACAATTAAAGTTACCGGCGAGGTTGCAGCCGTTAAAGCCGCCGTAGAAGCCGGCGCGGAAGCCGCCAAAAGAGTTGGTCAATTAGTTTCTACTCATATTATTCCACAGCCCGATGAGCAGTTAAAAGTTATTTTACCAGGTATATTTAAATCTAATAGAATCCAACCTGATATAATCAAAAAAGAAAAACCTAGAGTAGATGAACAAATAAAGAAAGAAAAAATTGTTTCGCCAAAAGAAGATACTCTATTTCTTCAGGATAATATTGAAGATAAAATAGTAAGCGCGGATTCAAAGCGTCTTATTCCTAAACCAGATGTAAATACCAAGCTAAAAGAATTAGAAGAAAAAATTGAAGAAATTATTGAAGATAAATCTTCCGCAGAAACTTCAAGTGAAACTATTGCAAGGCTGAGAAGAGAAGCCTTGGGAGACACTAAATATGATGAAGCTGAAGCCAAGCGTAACGTTAATTCTATCGCAGAAAAAAAAACTAAATCAAATACGGAAAATGAAGAATTAAAATTTGAAAATCTTTCGCTTCCCGAAGTTGAAAATTTAAACGTTCATAAACTTAGAAGGTTGGCGCGCAGTACAAGTGGATTTCCAATTCAAGGCAGAGAAATTTCTAAAGCCAACCGTAAGGAACTTCTCCATTATTTCAACAAGCTAAAATAATTTTTTGCAAAAGTTTATTTATAAACTCCACTTTAGGTGGAGTTTTTTTTTAATTTTAATCTATATTTGTGCATGAAGAAAAATGCTCACATAATTTTAGCCGCCTTAATTTTCTCGATTATTCTTTGGGGTTCGGTTTCTCTTTCCAGCGATTATTATGCAACCTTCGGTGCGCCTTTAAAACTTATCAATTTTCCGCAAGGTTATGCAACAAGCACAAGTTTACCGCGGGATGTTTCCATTAGAGTTAAAGGAAAAGGCTGGAAATTAATTTCGCTTTCATTCGGATCCGAATCAGATTATTTAATCTTGGCAAAAAAAGATACGGGCAAACAGACAGTTTATTTGTCAAATTATTTAGTTGATAATCAGTGGCTTTCTTCAGGGCTGGAAGTGATCGATGTTTCGCCTGATACCATTTCTTTTATTGTGGAAAAAATAATTTCAAAAAAAATAAAAATTATTCCTGATCTCAAACTTAATTTTAAATCCGGCTATGGACTTGCGACAAAAATTGAAGTAAAGCCTGAAACCACTCTTGTTTATGGACCTGTATCAGCGTTAGCTAAAATGGAAAATGTTTATACTAAAAATCTTTCTTTAAATGATCTTGATGAAAGAACATTTAAAATGATTGAGCTACAAAATTTACGCGGAGTCAATTACCAATTTGATAGGGTTAGCGTATCGCTTGATGTTCAAAAAATTGTAGATAAAAATATTAAGAATATTCATGTAAATATTATTGATGTTCCCAAGGATAGAACAGTTGTGCTGCTGCCAAATAATATCAATATAAATATTCGAGGCGGAATTAATATTCTCGCAAAAATGGATAATAAGGATTTTGAATCTTTTGTTAACTATAGAGATGTGGTGCTGGATACGATGGGAAGCATAGCTCCCAAAATTATTTTACCCGAAAATACTTACCTTTTATCTTCAAAACCGGAACGGCTTCGTTACGTAATAAAAAAATTTAATTGAATAATAAATACATAAAAAATGTTTATAACTTTTGAAGGAATTGATTTCTGCGGCAAGTCAACGCAAGTTGAACTTCTAAAAAAATATTTGCTAGAAAAAAATGACAATGTAATTATAATAAGAGAACCCGGCGGAACTGAAATTTCTGAAATTATTCGCCCTATTTTACTTGATAAAAAACATCTAAAAATGTTTATGGAAACTGAAATATTTTTGTTTTCAGCTGCTCGCGCTCAACTGGTTAGAGAAAAAATTCGTCCTTATTTAGAAAAAAATTATTTTGTAATTTCGGATAGATTTCATGATTCAACAACCGCTTACCAAGGCTACGGAAGAGGCGTTCCGCTTGAGCTTGTAAATCATATTAACTCGCTTGCAATCGGCGACACAATTCCCGATATCACTTTTTTTATCGACATTCCTATTGAAGAAGCGGAACGGAGAAAAAAAATAAAAAGCGAGTCGTCGCTTGATAGAATTGAAACATCAAATTCTGATTTCTATTCTAAAGTAAGAAATGGTTATGTTTCAATATCCGAAAAAGAAAAAAGATTTAAAAGAATTGACGGATTAATGCCAATTAAAAAAATTCATGAAAAAATTATTAATGAAATTTTATTGTTAGAAAAAAAGGAAACCGCATGACTTATAAAAAATATGTTAAACCATTAGCCGCAGCTTTTTTGATTTTTGTTTTTGCAGGATTTTTCCCGGGCAAAAGCGATACCTATTTTGAGATTTCTAAAAACATTGACTTGTTCGGAAAAGTATATAAAGAGATTTCATTTAACTATGTGGACGATATTAATCCCGAAGAATTTATGCGCGCGGGAATTAAAGGAATGCTCGGCTCGTTAGACCCTTACACTATTTTTATTGATGAAAATAAACAAGATGATATTAATTTAATTACCAACGGCAAGTACGGCGGCGTGGGAATTTCTATCGGCGTTAGAGGCGATGAAGTTACAGTTGTCGAAGTGCTCGACGGATATTCAGCGCAAAAGCAGGGCATACGAATTGGCGATCAATTAATTGAAGCGGGCAGCGTAAAAATCACTCCGCAAAATGTTGACGATATTTCTTCATTAGTTAAAGGCGACCCCGGAACTGCCGTGGAAGTGAAAGTTGTTCGCAACGGCGGGCAAGATACAATTAAGTTTAATTTAATTCGCGAAGAAGTAGTCGTTAAAAATTTAACTTACGCAGGTTTTTATCCAAAGAATTCTAACAACGTTTATTTAAAGCTTACAAACTTTAGCCGCAGTGCAGGCGATGAAATTAAAAACGCTTTGAAAGATTTAAAAGCACAAAAAGAAATAAAGACCGTAGCGCTTGATTTAAGAGGCAACCCCGGCGGTTTGCTTGATGTCGCTGTTGACATCGTTGATAAATTTATTGATAAAGGGAAACTTATTGTTTCAACTAAAGGAAGAGATGAGACGGATGAAAAAACATATTCGGCTGTGCAGGAGCCAATGGTTGGAAGCGCGCATTTGGTTATACTTATAAATGAAGGCTCGGCTTCGGCTTCGGAAATTGTTGCCGGCGCAATTCAAGACCACGATAGAGGCGTTATACTTGGCAATAAATCTTACGGCAAAGGATTGGTTCAAACAATTACTCCTTTAAGCTATAATACTTCTTTAAAAATTACTACCGCAAAATATTATACGCCGAGCGGGCGGTGCATACAAAAAATTGATTACTCAAAAAACAATAATGTAATAGCTAATGTTGATTCAATAATTGCTTCGTCTTATTTAACGGATAACAAACGCTCTGTTTACAGCGCCGGCGGAATTACTCCCGACACCATTGTCAATTTTGAAATTGACGGCGGAATTACAAAAGAACTTTTGGCAAAAGGTTTAGTTTTTAAGTTTGCTGATTATTTTTATTATCAAAATCAAAGCAAAGATTTTAATACTTTTAAAGATGATTTGTTGTTGACTTCGTTTGAAGATTTTTTAAATAAAGAAAAGTTCACTTACAAATCTGAAGCGGAAAAACAAGTTGAAAAATTACTTGCCGACGCTAAAACAAATAAGTTTGATAAAAATGTTTCCAAGAGTTTGACTAACGTTAAAAATCAATTAGAAGAAATTGGAAATAAAGAAATCAATATTTATAAAAATGAAGTTCTGAGAGAAATCAAATCCGAACTTGCATCAAGATATTTGGGAACCGAAGGCAAGGTTGAAGAATTACTTTCGACAGATATTCAATTCCAAACGGCTTTAAAAGTACTCAACAATAATAATCTTTATAGTAAATTATTAAATGCTAAATAAGAACAGTTAAAATTTAATTTTGGTTTAGGCAATTATTTAACCGCCGCCCCTTTTAAATTTAGTATTTTTGAGAAATAACTAATCAATATTTAAAATCATTTTACTTCAAAATGAATCAATCAATTAAAACCAAGCTGAAGCAAATTGTAGGAGAAAATAATTTTTACGATTCGCATGAAGAAAAATTAGTTTACTCCTTTGACGCAACTCCTATATTTCAACAGCTTCCCGAAGCGATTGTTTTTCCTACAGACGAAGAACAAATATCTAAAATTTTAATATTAGCCAATGAAGAAAAATTTAATGTGGTTCCCCGCGGGGCAGGAACGGGTTTAAGCGGCGGCGCTGTGCCTGTTGAAAATTGCGTTGTTGTGGTGATGACGCGCTGGAATAGAATTTTAGAAATTGACACAAATAATTTAACTGCCTCGGTTCAGCCGGGAGTTGTAACGGCGCAGCTTCAAAAGGAAATTGAAAAATTTGGATTGTTTTATCCGCCGGATCCCGGAAGTATGAATGTCTGCACGCTCGGTGGAAATGTAGCCAACAATGCCGGCGGACTGCGCGGGTTAAAATACGGCGTAACAAAAAATTATGTGCTTGGAACAGAAATGATTTTGCCAAACGGCGATCTTTTAAAAACCGGCGGCAAAAATATGAAAGATGTTGCAGGTTATAATTTAAAAGATTTTATTATCGGCAGCGAAGGAACGCTTGGTATAATAACAAAAATTTTATTAAAAATAATCCCGCTCCCTTCAAAAACAATTACAATGCTCGCCTACTTTGATAAGCTTAATGACAGCGCAAAATCTGTATCTGATATAATCTCTGCGCATATAGTTCCCAGCATGATGGAATTTTTGGATAACACCACAATCAATTGCGTTGAAGATTATACGCACATCGGTTTGCCGAGAAACAGCGAGGCAATTCTTTTAATTGAAGTTGATGGGAAGGGTAGTTCGGTTGATGAAGACAGCGAAACTATTAAAAATATTCTTAAAAAAAATAATGCATCCTTTGTTAAAACCGCTGCAAACGAAATTGAAGCTTTGACTTTAAAGACAGCGCGCAGAAGCGCTTTTAGCGCCCTTGCGCGAAGAAGACCCACTACAATTTTGGAAGATGCCACTGTTCCGAGAAGCGAATTACCGGTAATGATTGAAAAAGTAAATGAAGCCGCACGGAAATTCAATTTGACTTTTGGAAATTTTGGGCACGCCGGCGATGGCAATCTTCATCCCACTTGTTTGACGGATGAAAGAGATCAAAATGAAATTAATAAAGCTCACAAAGCATTTGAATTTATTTTTAATGAAGCGATAAAGCTTGGCGGAACAATAACAGGCGAGCATGGAACCGGCTTGGCTAAAAAGCAATTCCTTGAACAAGTGGCTGGAATTCCGGGAATTGAAATGATGAAAAAAATTAAATCCATTATTGATGAAAATAATATTTTAAACCCGGGGAAAATTTTTAGTATCAGTCCGAGATGCGAAGGACCAATGCCGAAAAGAAGAGAACAGATAAAAGAATTTGTATGAGTGAAGTTCAAAAATATCCAAGGTTGTTAGGCGTTCTTCCCGATGATGATGTTCTTGAACAGTGCATTCATTGCGGAATGTGTTTAGCGACTTGCCCCACGTATGAATTAACTAAACTGGAACGATCATCGCCGCGCGGCAGAATAAAATTAATTAAATCTGTTGCAAGAGGGGAGATGGCAATTACTCCTATTTTTGCGGAGGAGATGAGTTTTTGTTTAGATTGCCAGGCATGTGAAACTGCATGTCCTGCCGGCGTAAAATACGGTTCTATGGTTGAAGCGGCGCGGGTTGAAGTCGCAAACGCCGGCTTTGGTTCTAATGTAGGAAGATTTATAAAAAAGATAGCGCTTGAATACATTCTTACATCAAAAAAAAATTTAAAACTAATTTCAAAGCTTTTATATTTTTATCAGAATTCAGGGCTGCAAAAAGTTGTTCACGCTACGGGGATATTAAATTTGATTTCAAAAAACCTAAATGAAATTGATAAACTTTCCCCACGAGTTTCTAAAAAATTTAGTGATGAATTTATTGATGAAATATCACCATCAATAAATGAAACAAAATACCGCACAGCTTTTTTAACCGGCTGTTTAATGAATGTAATGTTTGCGGATATAAATAAAGATACTGTTGATGTTTTAACAGCGTGCGGCTGTGAAGTTATTTCCCCTAAAAACCAAGTCTGTTGCGGATCGCTTCATGCGCATAATGGAGACTTTGATACAGCAAAAAAATTGGCAAAAAATAATCTTGATATTTTTGGTAAACACAATTTCGATTTTATGATTTCCAATTCGGCGGGATGCGGAGCTTTTATGAAAGAGTACGGTCATCTTTTAAAAGATGATCCGAAATACTCCAAAGCCGCCGGAGAATTTTCAGATAAGGTAAAAGATATTTCTGAATTTATAACAAGTATTCAACCGGATATATTTAATAATATCATTGATGAAGAAGTTACTTATCACGATGCCTGCCATTTAGCTCATTCACAAAAAATTGTTAAAGAGCCGCGCGAAATGTTAAATTTTATTCCAGGATTAAAGAACAAACCTTTGGAAGAATCAACCTGGTGCTGTGGCAGCGCCGGTATTTATAATATTGTTAGATATGAAGATTCCATGAAAATATTAGAACGAAAGATGACCAACATTAAAAATACCAAAGCGAAAATTGTTTTAACAGGGAATCCCGGCTGCATATCACAAATAAAATACGGCGCAGAAAAGTTTGATGTTGATGTTGAAGTCCTGCATCCTGTCAGTATTTTAAAGAAATCTATTAAAAATAAATTGTGATTTATATCATAAGTAAAAAATATTCCTAATACTAAATATTTTTTTTTCGTTATTAAATTTTTATTATTTCTCCATACTTAACTTTTCTACTCAATCTATCTCCACTATCGCTCTCGGTATTATTATTGTTTTGATATCTTGTTTCAATGAATGATTCTATTGAATTCGGTTTAAATTTATTATAAAAATTTTTATTATAAAAGATTAATCAAGAAATTATTGATGCATTATTATTAGGCAATAGACCACATTTATAAGCAATAAAATATGAGGGCGTTCCCATGAAAAATTTTACGAATCGTTTTTGTTTTTTGAATGGAAATCTTTTTTTGTTTTTTGTTTCCTTGATTTTCATTTTCCCATCAACCTTTTATTCGCAATCGGAACAGCAGCAAACTTATAAAGTTCCGCCGGTCTTTCTGCCTGAATTAAAACGCCCCAAACTTGAATTAGCTAGAAAAGCGCTTGAAAGATTGGGAACCGGTTATCTTCCTACATATGATGGCGAGCCTTTTCAAGTAAGCTTAAGGGAGAAGAAAAACGCCCAAAGTTTTGAAGACGCTAAAAATCAGATTGCAAATCTTCTTAAAACAATAGGGTTGGAGGTTGATTTGAATTCAATACAACCGGCTAGTAAAGAAGTAACGAATAAGGGAGTCGAGGATGAAAAAGGATTGGCTGACTATCAAAGAAAGTATGATAATGATTTTCAAAATAATCTTAACCGTAAACTTGGCAAACTGAGTAATGAAACTATTGATGAAACAAGAAACGCTTACGAAGAAATGAAAGAACTGGTTCAAAGTAGATCGACAGTTTTTCCATTCAAGTTTATGTACAATAAAGTTAAAGTTGAAAATTCACAATTACTATTCACAAATAGGGAAAGCCAATTTAATTCTATAAATGGGAATGTTTTTTCCAAGATTAATTTGACTAATCAACAGAGATTAGGCGCCGATGAAGCTATTGCCGCTGGAATTAAATATGTTCAAAAATATTCCAAAGCTAATGTTAATAGAGATCAATCAAAACCCGAACTAGTTATCGTCCCTTACGAAGAAGGATTTAAATATGCATGGAAGTATGAACTAAACGCCGAGGATGGAAACTATATGATATGGGTTGATGCGGAAAATGGGAATGTGTTACAGCTTCTCCCTCAGTTTTTTTCTGATTCCGCCAAAGGTTTAGTTTTTAATCCTGATCCGAATGTTGGAACAACAGAAATGAGCTTTCAAGTTGATCCTCCGTCCGGCGGAAAGTATAAACTAAAACTTAGCGGTCAATTAACAGTTACTAACAACGGAGCTGATGGGGTTACTTCTTCTGATTTAACAATTTCGGCAGGCTCATCGGGCAGCGCTAATTTTAATGTTTCACCTTTAAATGGAACTACTGTTGATAGAACGTCGTCATCCGGATACAATTCAAGATTTCAAGAAATAAATGCTTTTGGCTGGATTTATCATGTGCGATATTTAGCAAAGCTTTTTGGAAGTCAGCCGCTGCCGGCGTTTACTGCAAAGGTTAATTTAGGGGGCGACCAAAACGCTTGGTCCGATGGACGATTTTACATATGTAATGCAACAACAAGTTCAAGTACTTCCTGCGGCGATATATTTAATGCTGCTATTGATGCCACAGTTTTAGCTCATGAATATGGTCATAACATTAATGGATTGCAGTATGGAGTTGGCGGCGGAAGCATGACCGGATCTATTAACGAGGGTATAGCAGATTTTTGGTCAAGTACAATTCACAATACTGATACGTTCGGGAAATGGTGGGCGCATAATTGTGCAACCCCGGTTCAGTCTGGATTTATTCCCAGGCAGTGTGAAGCTAATGACGTCTTTCCCGAACATCGATATTTATTGGGCGGCAATAAAGAAGTCCATGCAGATGGACAGATGATTTGTTGGGCATTGTGGAACACCCGGTTAGAATTGGACGCTTCAGGCGCTTTAGGAATTTTGTTAACCAATGTAGGGCTAATGAATGCCATGACTACGGCGGGCACCGGAATAGTTAATGGTTTAACGGATAAAAAGGTGCAAGATTCTTATGTAGATTTGGAAAGACAATTAGCTTCTTTCCTTGGTACTAGTCGATTAACTGAAAAAGTTTTAACGGGTTTTGCAAGAGCAGGACTTTTCCTAAATGATAAAGTTGCAATCATTGATATTAATGATGACTATTTAAATAATTCATCAACTACCCCCCCTACATTTACAATTTGGACAGGTAAAGATTATACTTTTAATTCATCAGGAAATGCAATTACTACTGGAACTTTGCCTTTCAATACAAAATTTAAAGTGGAAGTGGCAAGCGACGCTGGATTTAGTTCAAATTTATTTTCCAGCGGCTGGTTAAGCGGAGTTACAGCTTCGGATGGCGGAAAAGCAACTTGGCAATTAGCAAGTTCTATGTGGAATACGCTTAAAACGGGTTCTAAGTTGTATTATCGTGTAAGCACTTCCGATGCGAGCGGCGGAAATTTATTTGTTTCAAATAATACCAGCGATGGAACTGTAATAAATTTGAATGTTCCATACGCGGTAATTAATGCTACAGGCGAGCCTGAATGCAGCTGCTCAACTGGCGTAACAGCAAGCACAGACGGCGATGAGAAAAATAATTTTGCAAGGGCGGGAGTATTAGCGGTATTCGGAATTCCTTTTTTATATGGGTTTTATAGGAGGCATAGAATAAAAAATAAAAATAAATGAGACCAGTTATAATTAAATTTCTTAATGAAAAATTTAATACTGGAATTTTTAGCTGGCTTGTTCCTGAACTTGCGGTAATATACAGCGGCGCCATGTTAGTTTGTTTAATTATATATGTAAGAAGGTCCAAGGCTAAAGGTTTATCAGAGTACTATGCATGGGGCGCTGCAATTGTGGGAAGTTTTGCGGGAATAATAGGCGTTAGATTATTATACTTATTGTTAAATATTAAATTGGTTTTTCAACAGCCTTCTATATTATTAGAATTGAATGGTTCTACAATTTCTTTTGGAGGATATTTTTTTGGCGCTATAATATTTGTTATTTATTTAAAATTAAAAAATGAAGATTGGCTTTCACACCTCGATATTGCCTCTAGTGTTTTAGGCTTGGGAATTATGATTGGACGTATCAGTTGCTTTTTGAATGGTGATGATTATGGCACAATTACAAACGCAGCGTGGGGCGTTAGGTATCCTCCCGGCTCTTATCCTTTTACTGACCACGTAAATAAGGGTTTAATAAATTTAACCGCAAACAATTCGTTACCTTTGCATCCGGTTCAACTCTATCTCTCATTAAATGGGCTGGTCTTGTTTTTAATATGTTCATTCATATTTAAAAAATATAATTATCGCGCTGGTTTTTTGTTTATCCTATTTTGGCTTCTTTATGGAATAACAAGATTTTGTTTGGAATTTTTTAGAGGAGATTATCCGGGAAAAATTTTCGGTTTTTTAACTTCAGGGCAAGTAATGTGCATTATGGTGTTCATTACATCTTCATTCTTATTGTTAAGGTTTCGATATAATGTTATACCGGCAGAATCATAGCAGAAAGAATGAGGGGAAATAATAAAAATAGTCCAACAAAAAAATTTCATTAAGGTTACTATATTGATTTTTTTATAAGTCTATATAAAGGGCGCAAAATTAATTTCCATCATTTTTGTTTTATTTGTTTAATTTTATAATTTTGTCGCCTAAGTTTTAAAGTTAAAATTAATCAAAGATCATTGCGGGCTTTAAAAGTTGCCGCGCCATTTACTCAAAACAAATTCATATTTTGGCGTCAATAAATTTTATTGACAAAAGAAATCTATTTGTTTTTTTTTGAGTCTCTTTAGTATTCCATTTAAATAGTTTGCAATTAAAGGACAAGAATGAAAAAGTCTTTATTGGATTACATACTGCGAACTCGCCTGCCAATAATACTATTCGTGGCCGCAGCTACATTTGCGGTTACATATTTTGTATCCAAAGCTGAAAGAGACGGGGTTGGGTATACACCTGACCAACCCATACTGTTTTCTCATAAACTTCATGCCGGCGATTTGCAGATTGATTGCCAATATTGCCACGTTGCTGTAGAAAAGGGAAGGCATGCTATGGTTCCCGCTGTTGCCACTTGCATGAACTGCCATTCAGTGGCAAGAAAAGATAGACCTGAAATTGTGAAATTAACAAAATATTATAATGACGGCGCCGCCATACCTTGGAAGCGCGTTCACAGGGTTCCCGATTACGTTTATTTTAACCACAGCGTTCATGTTAATAAAGGTATTGACTGCACAGCCTGTCATGGCGAAATAACACGAATGGAAGTTGTGGGTCAAATGAATTCATTTACAATGAGCAGCTGCTTGAATTGCCATAGAAATATTCACACAAAACTGCCGAATCTTAAAAATATTAACAATGGTCCCGAAAATTGTTGGGCTTGTCATAGATAATTGTTTAACAGGAAAAACTATGCAGGAAATTAATAAAGTGGAAAAGAAAATAATGAGAAGAAATTTCTTTTTAACGTCTGTAAAAGGAATGTTTATTTTTATGGTTCTTAATTCATTTCCATTGAACTTAATAATGAAAAAAAATAATAAGTCAGCCGAATCCGGTAAAATTAAAGTTAAGCTAAATCCCCAAGCAGTCAGCAGAAAAAATATAGGTGGAAAAAATGGCTGATGATTCAAAAGATTTAAATAATATGAACGGCGCTAAAAAACTTGATCCTAATTATTGGAAAAGTTTTGAACAATTAGCAGGCGATCCCTCTATTAATGAATTAAGCAAGAATGAATTTAAGCCGGGCGTTACAGAAGATTTTAACGTTAATAAATTATCAGGTTTTTCAAGAAGAAAATTTTTAGCTTTAATCGGCGCTTCCGCAGCGCTGGCGGCAACGGGCTGCTCTAATTACCGCGACGAAGGCGAGATTATTCCTTACACAAATATGCCTGAAGAAATTACCGTCGGTAAGCCGAATTATTATTCTTCAACTACTAATAATGGTTCGGGAATTTTAATTAAAACACGCGAAGGCAGACCAATTAAAGTTATTGGAAATCCCGATCATCCAATTAACAAAGGAAAAGCTAACGCGCAAGACCAAGCGGAAATTTTAGAATTATATAATCCGGAAAGACTTCAGCAGCCTTTACGAAAAAGCGGCGGCGGATTTATGAAATCCACCTGGGCTCACTCCGATGCGGATATTATCAGCGCATTGTTAAAAAGCGGCGGAAAAGAAATTTCAATTATCACCAAAAAAATAATTTCTCCAACTCAAAAAAAATTACTTGAAGAATTTTCGCAAAAGTTTTCAAACGTAAAAGTTTATTCTTATGAATTGTTTAATGATGAAAATAGAAATTCAAGCTGGCAAAATTCTTTTGGAAATCAATTCTTTCCAACAATAAAATGGAACGAAGCTAAAATTATTTTATCTCTCGAAGGCGATTTTTTAGGACGCGAGGGAAACGTAGTTGAGAATGTCCGCTTATTTGCGGAAGGCAGAGACGTTGACAACTTAAAAAATTTTAACAGACTTTACGCCGTTGAAGGAAATCTTTCTTTAACCGGAATGAACGCTGATTACAGACTTCGCTTGCGACCCGATACGCAGTATGAATTTGTGATGGCTTTGCTGAATGAATTGGGAAGCGGTTCCGGCAGTTACAGCTTATCAACTTTTGCTAAAAAATATTCTTTGTCTGAAAAAACTTTAAAGCTTTTGGTGGATGATTTAAAGAAGAATAACGGCTCGGCTGTTGTTTACGCTGGAAATATTTTGCCTGAAAATGTACACTCAGCGATTAATCTTTTGAATGAAAAAATCGGCGCAAAAAATCTTTATAATTTTAATTCTATTCCAATATTAATGAATCCTTTTACCAAAAAAGGCGAATGGGAAGAGTTAGTTAGCAAAATGAAAAACGGTCAAGTTGGTGCTGTCATTCATTTTGATTCCAATCCGGTTTATCATCTTGCAAGCGATTATGGATATGAATCAGCATTAAAAAATGTTGAGTATAAAATTGCGTTAACTGAAACTGAAAATGAAACGTCGATAAATTGTAATTACGTTTTACCGATTCATCATGCTTTTGAATCGTGGGGCGACTTCAGAACGAGAACCGATTTCTTTTCACTACAGCAGCCTGTAATTGCGCCAATATTTAAGACAAGACAAAAGGAAGCTCTTTTACTTCATTGGATGAGCGGCAAACCTGATGGATTTGAAGAAGATATTTACCATAAATATTTAATGGGCAATTGGGAAAAAGAAATTTATCCCGGCTTAAATTCTAAATTAAATTTTAAAGAATTTTGGTACGGATCGCTCCACGACGGCGTAGTTATGGCTGAAGGCGGAAACTTAAACATTGGAGAATCTAATTCATCATCCATTTCTAATAGCGATTACAAGCAGCCTTCAGGTTATGCGCTGGCGTTAAAAGAAAGCTATGCAATTGCCGACGGCAAATACGCAAACAACGGCTGGCTTCAAGAATTGCCGCATCCTGTTTCAAAAATTACTTGGGATAATTACGCCGCCATCTCTAAAAAAACAGCGGATACTTTAGGCGTTAATTCCAATGATCTTGTTGAAATTACCGTCGGTAAAAACAAATTGGAAATTCCGGTTTTTATTCAGCCGGGATCAGCGGATGACACAATTACAATTGAACTTGGTTACGGAAGAAAAAAAGCAGGCACAGTTGGAAATGATGTTGGATTCAACGCCATTAATTTAATCACTAAAGATTATCAGCTTTCACCGTGGCTTTATTCGCAGGTTTCTGTAAAGAAAATTTCCGGAGATCATAAATTAGTAACTGCTCAAGAGCATTATTTATTTGATGATAAACTTACTCATGACGCAGCTGAGAAAAGAGAAATTATTAGAGAAGGGACAATTGCCGGCTTCATAAAAAATCCTAACTTTTTGCATCAAGAAAAAGAAGAAAAGCATGAGCCTACTTTTTATCCTGATTATAAATATAAAGATGTAAAATGGGGAATGGTTGTAGATCAGAACAAATGTATTGGCTGCGGCGACTGCGTGGTAGCGTGTATTTCGGAAAATAATATTCCGGTTGTGGGAAAAGATCAGGTTGCAGCGGGAAGGGAAATGCACTGGCTTAGAGTTGACAGATATTATTCCGGAACTATTGAAGAGCCAAAATCTCATACTCAATTAATGTTGTGTCAGCATTGCGATCATGCGCCGTGCGAAAATGTTTGTCCCGTTCTCGCTACAACTCACAGTCCCGATGGATTAAATCAAATGGTTTATAATAGATGCGTTGGAACAAGATACTGTTCAAACAACTGCCCTTATAAAGTTAGAAGATTTAACTTTTTCAATTTCCGGGATCACTTTAATAATAAATTTCAGCAAAATACTTTATTTGATTTTGTCTATAACCCTGAAGTAACAGTGCGCTCGCGAGGCGTTATGGAAAAGTGTACATTCTGTATTCAAAGAATAGAAGATGAAAGAGAAAATGCAATTCGTGATAACAGAGCGGTAAAAGGTTCAAACGTTAAAACAGCCTGCCAGGAATCTTGCAGCGCCAGCGCAATTAAATTTGGAAATATATTAGACAAGGAAGATGATTTTATAAAATACAGAGAACACAAATTGGGTTATTATGTTTTGGAAGAATTAAATGTTCGTCCTAATGTTACATACCTTGCTAAATTACGTAACACTCATACGGAGGATGTATAGTGAGCTTGGATTATAACGCCGCAAAATTGGATTATACAAGAGAGGTTCAGCTAGTAGAGGGAAATTCCACGCTTGCGGATATTGACCGCGATATTTCCCTTCCTATGGATACAAAACCTAATAGAAATTTTTTTATTGCTATTTCTATTTCAGGAACATTTTTGCTTATCGGAGCTCTTTTTGTAGGATTAACATTTTATTACGGAATAGGAATGTGGGGGAATAACCAGCCGGTAGGTTGGGCATTTGGTATCATAAATTTTGTGTTTTGGATTGGTATCGGACACGCGGGAACATTGATTTCTGCTATTTTATTTTTACTCAGGCAAAAATGGCGAACGGGAATTGCACGCTTTGCCGAAGCGATGACGATATTTGCTGTTATGTGTGCGGGACTTTTCCCTGTAATACATACCGGAAGACCGTGGCTGGCGGGTTACTTAATTCCGTATCCAAATCAGCATAGCTTATTTGTTAATTTTATTTCTCCCCTTGTTTGGGATGTATTTGCAGTCTCTACCTATTTTACTGTTTCTTTAATTTTTTGGTATGTAGGGCTTGTTCCGGATTTTGCAACTTTAAGAGACAGAGCAACTTCAACAATCAAAAAAAATATTTATAAATTTTTCAGCTTGGGCTGGAGGCATTCAAATAGACACTGGCAGCATTATGAAAAAGCTTATATGATATTAGCCGGTCTATCAACTCCGCTTGTGCTTTCGGTGCATTCCATAGTTAGTTTTGATTTTGCTACTGCAGTTCTGCCTGGCTGGCACACAACTATTTTCCCTCCTTATTTTGTAGCGGGCGCTGTGTTTTCAGGTTTTGCAATGGTTGTTACAGTGCTGATTTTTGTAAGAAAAGTATTTAATCTGGAACATATAATAACCATTAAGCATCTTGAAAGAATGAACATGATAATTATTCTTACAAGCTGTATGGTGGGATACGGATATGCTTCAGAATTATTTATTGCCTGGTACAGCGGGAATCAATTTGAACAGTTTGTATTTGCCAATAGAGCATTTGGTCATTATGCCTGGGCTTATTGGATGATGCTAAGCTGCAACGTTTTGTTTCCGCAGCTATTCTGGTTTAAAAAAATTAGAAGATCAATTCCCCTTATGCTGGTTATTGTAATTTTTGTTAATGTTGGAATGTGGTTTGAACGATTTGTAATTATTGTTACCTCATTGCACCGTGACTTTTTGCCCTCCAGCTGGGGAATATATACACCAACATTAACTGATTTAGGAATTTTATTAGGAAGCTTTGGTTTGTTCTTTACGCTTGTTTTATTGTTTACAAGAACATTGCCTGTCGTTTCAATGTCTGAAGTTAAAGCTGTAGTTGAAGGCGCACAGCCATCGCATCACGGAGCTAATCATGGTTAATACTGAAAAAAAATTACACTCGGTTGCGGCGCTTTTTGATACGCCGGACCAAGTAATACACGCTGCTGAAAAAGTGAGAGATGACGGCTACAAAAATTTTGATATAAATACTCCTTATCCTCTTCATGGAATGGACAGAGCGATGGGATTAAAGCCAAGCAAGGTTGGTTTTGTTACCCTTTTCTTTGCTTTTTCAGGCGCTTCCTTTATTCTATTGTTTGTTTTTTATTCGATGGCTATGGACTATCCAATGGTAATTGGGGGCAAACCATTTTTTGCTTTTCCCGCTTACATCCCCATTACTTTTGAAATGGCAGTTCTGCTGGGAGCAATATCAACTGTAATTGGTATTATAGCGATTTTCTTTAACCTGCCTGCGAATAATCATCCTATACATGATACAAATTATATGAAGAATGTTTCTTCAGATAAATATGGAATTATGATTGAAGCGGCCGATCCTAAATTTGACGAGAAAGAAGTTTTGGATTTGCTATCAAGTTTGGGCGGTAAAGATTTAGAGCTTGTTTATTATCCCGAAGAACAAAAGTATCCAATTTTTCAGCGTAAATTTTTATTGTTGATTGCAGCGACAATCGTAATCGTATCAGGTCTTACATATTTAACGCTTAATAAGTTTATGTACATCACGCCTTATAATTGGATGGATAAGCAAGATAAAATTATTGCCCAGGAAAAAAGCGATTTTTATTCGGATGAATTTGGAATGAGAATGCCCGTTGCCGGAACAGTTGCCAGAGGTTTTCTTCCTTATCCCTATAAAGATGAAAAAGAACCAAAGACCGTGCTAACAAATCCTTTTCTTCCCACCAAAGAAAATTTAGATCTTGGCAAAAAGAAATTTCTAACTTTTTGCAGCCCCTGCCACGGCAATTTTGCTGAAGGACAAAATAGGTTAAACGGACAATTCCCAAATCCCCCTACGCTGCATTCTACAAGAGCGAGAGAATTTTCTGATGGAATGATTTATCATATAATTACAAACGGGCAAAATATAATGCCGTCTTACGCGGCTCAAGTTACCCGCGAACAAAGATGGGCAATTATAAATTATATTAGAGTTTTGCAAAGAGCTAAGAACGCAAAACCCTCTGATCTTCAAGCGATTAAAAAGGAGTCTGCTGCAAATGTCACAAATTGAAGCCGGATACACAAAAAAAAATCTGCCCGCTAACATTGGCAAAATTGGATTAGCGCTTCTGGCGGTTGGATTAATTTTAGGTATTGCCGGATATTTAATTGATTCATTCAGAGCATCGTACAGCTACTTAACTTCGTTTATGTATTTAATGAGCATTGGAATTGGCGCTTTATTTTTAGTTGCTTTAGAATATGTTGCCGGCGCTGATTGGAGCGTTCCGTTTAGAAGAATAAGCGAATTTTTATCTTCAGTGATTCCTTTATTATTTATTTTGGTTATTCCTTTAATTTTTAGCATGAGCAATTTATTCAGCTGGGCTAATCCGGATTTGGTTGCGGATAGCGAGCTGCTTCAGCATAAATCCCCCTATTTAAATCCAACTTTTTTTATAATTAGAGTTGTGTTGTTTATCGGAGTTTGGTCTTTGTTTTATTTCCTCTTAACTAAGAATTCGAGAAAACAAGATACAACTAAAGATCAAAAATTAACGAGAAAAAATATTATTCTTTCCGCAATCTTCGTCCCGATTTTTGGAATTACAGTTTCATTATTTGCGGTTGATTGGATAATGAGTTTGGAAGCATATTGGTATTCAACAATATTCGGCGTTTACTTTTTTGCCGGCGCTACCGTAGCATCGCTTGCAGCGTTAACGTTAATTGCCGTCGTCCTTAATGAAAAAGGTTATTTGCATTCAAGAATTAATAACGATCACTATTACAGCCTTGGCACTTTGATGTTTGCATTTATTTCGTTTTGGGGTTACATAGCTTTTTCACAATATATGCTTATGTGGTATGCAGATTTATCTGAAGAAACAGTTTGGTTTTTTCATAGATGGAATGGAGGATGGAAAGTTGTTTCAATAATATTAATATTGGCGCATTTTATAATTCCATTTCTTGCTTTGATATCTCATAAAGCAAAAACAAATCCCGCAAGATTAAAATTTATGGCTGTGTGGATTTTGGTTGTTCATTTTATTGATTTGTATTGGATGATATTACCAAGTCTTTACGGCAAAAATCAAGTTTACTCATTTAGCTGGTTAGATGTTGTCTACCCTCTAATTGTTGTGGGTCTTTTAATTTTCTTATTCAATTTGAATGTTAAAAAATATAACCTTGTTCCCATTGGCGATCCGAAATTAAAGCGAGGGCTTGATTTTAGACTTTAATTATTGATTGCGAAATTTTAAATATTTGAAAATGAAAAATGGTTAATAATCAAAATAAAATGAAAAATAAATTAGAGGAAGTTAAATCAAACCCTTTAAAATTATTCGGAATGGTTTACCCTTATATTTTTATTCTTGGTTTAGCTTTGGGATTTTTATACATCAACAATATGGATAATATTTCCCGGCAAAAAGTTCCGCCGATTCTTCAAGATACGACTGCTGTTTCTGATTTACCAGTTGTTGAACCGAGAACTGTTCCGCCAATTGATATTATGGAATTAAGCAAACCGAATCAGCAATTAATTGATAAAGGCGCTAAACTTTTTTCGGGAACTTGCGTTTCTTGCCACGGCGCTGAGGGCAAAGGCGATGGAGCCGCCGCCGCAGCCTTAAACCCGCCGCCGAGAAATTTTACAAATAAAGAAGGCTGGGTTAACTCCCCAAAAATTTCCGGCATCTTTACAACTTTATCCGAAGGCATTGCCGGAAGCGGAATGATTGCTTATGATTATCTTACTCCCGAAGAAAGAATTTCTTTAGCTCATTATATTCGTTCTTCCTTTGTGCCCAATCCTCCGCTTGATACAAAAGATGAATTGACCGCGTTAGATCAAACTTATAATCTTTCCAGCGGACGAGAAATTGCGGCTCAAATTCCCGTTGCTGAAGCTATTAAGTTAATCGAAAAAGAAACAGATCAAAAAGTTAAAAAATTAAATGAAGTGTTTAATAATATTTTGGCGGATAAATCTTCAAACGGCGCTAAATTATTTAACAAAGTTACTTCAGATAAAATGAAAGCTTTAACTCTTATTTCTAACACAAATAATTGGCGGCAAAGCGAGGAAGCGTTTGTAAATTCTATTGCAAATTCAGTTTCACAAAATGGTTTTAACGGCGAAGTATTTAAATTGAAAAATGATGAATGGGATGAGTTGTATCGTTACGTGAGCAGTTATTTTTAATTGTTTACAAAAGTTAGTCGAGGATAAATATGAAAAAATTTACGTTTATATTTTTATTGATTGCGGTAAGTTTAGCTTCTAATGCTTTCCCTTCCGAAGAAAAAATAAAGGTTGGAATAGACGAACAGCTTGGTAAATATATACCTTCGGATGTTTTCTTTTATAATGAATCGGGCAACAAAGTTGTTTTAAAGGAATTAATAAACGAACCGACAATTTTTGCTTTTGTGTATTACGATTGCCCCGGTATCTGCACTCCTTTGCTTTCAGAAATTGCAGACGTTGTGGGCAAAGTTGATATGCAGCCCAATAAAGATTATAAAATTGTTACGGTTAGCATGGATGAAAAAGAAACTCCTAAAATTGCATCCGAAAAAAAACAAAATTTTATCGGTTTGATTAATGGAAATTTTCCAAAATCAGCTTGGACATTTTTAACAGGCGATAGCGTTAACATTAAAAAAGCAGCTGACGCAATGGGCTTTTATTTTGAAAGACAGGGAACTCAATTTTTGCATACAGCTTCGTTAATTTTTATTTCGCCCGAAGGAAAGATTACCAGGTATTTATTCCCAAGTTACGCAAAGCAAGGCGGCTTCCGTATTCTGCCTTTCGATATTAAAATGGCGTTGATTGAAACAGCCGAAGGAAAAACAGCGCCGACAATTGCGCGTGTGCTGCAATATTGCTTTAGCTATGATCCCAAAGGCAAAACGTATATGCTTAACATTACCAGAATTTTCGGCGCTGGTATTTTAATTATGGCGGCAATTTTTGTCGTTTATATAAATTTGAAACCTAAGAAAAAAAGTTAACACAAGGATAGTTTATATGGATAGTGAAACTTTAACAATTAATCAATCTTCCGAACCAAGTTACTTGAAGTATCTGGGAAAAGGAAGGGGAATTAAGTCATGGATTTTTTCAACCGATCATAAAAGAATCGGTTTGTTATATCTCATTTCTCTTTTAACATTCTTTTCCGTGGGCGTTACGTTCGGATTTTTGATGAGGCTTGAGTTAATCGCTCCCGGACGCACAATAATGGGACCTCAAACATACAATCAAATATTTACGCTGCACGGCGTAATTATGATTTTTTTGTTTGTCATCCCAGGGCTTCCGGCTGTCTTCGGTAACTTCTTTCTACCAATTTTAATTGGCGCTAAAGACGTAGCATTTCCAAGGTTAAATTTACTTTCTTGGTATTTATTTGTGTTTGGCGGTTTGCTTGCAATTCTATCAATATTGCTTCCCGGTGGTTCCGCTGATACAGGCTGGACTTTTTACATTCCATATAGTGTAAGATCGGGCACCAATGTTGTCTATGCTCTAATGGCGGCTTTTGTTTTGGGATTTTCTTCTATACTTACCGGGTTAAACTTTGTAACCACTGTCCACAGAATGCGTGCTCCTGGAATGGGCTGGTTTAAAATGCCGCTTTTTGTTTGGTCGCTTTATGCCACGGCGTGGGTTCAAGTTTTAGCTACGCCCATTATTGGTATAACATTGTTATTAGTTGCCGTAGAAAGATGGTTTGGAGTTGGTCTTTTCGATCCTGCATTGGGAGGAGACCCGGTTTTATACCAGCATTTATTTTGGATTTATTCGCACCCTGCAGTTTATATTATGATACTTCCGGCAATGGGTGTTATATCAGAAATAATTCCTGTATTTGCCCGAAGAACAATTTTTGGCTATAAATTTATTGCGTTTTCAAGTTTAGCTATAGCCTTGTTTGGTTCGCTTGTGTGGGCGCATCATATGTTTACAGCCGGAATGAGTGATACCGGTCAGTTCGTTTTTTCATTGTTAACATTTCTTGTTGCAATTCCAAGCGCCGTAAAAGTTTTTAACTGGATTGCTACTTTGTACAAAGGATCAATTTATTTATCTCCGCCCTTGTTATATGTACTTGGTTTTATTTTTCTTTTTTCAATCGGAGGTTTAACAGGATTGTTTCAAGGCACTCTTGCAATTGATATTCAAGTGCATGATACTTCTTTTATTGTGGCGCATTTTCATTACGTAATGTTTGGAGGAACTGGATTTGGAATTTTTGCAGCAATGCATTATTGGTTCCCTAAAATGTTCGGCAGAATGTATAAAATAAAAATGGCAAATGTAGCTTTCACGTTTTTATTTATCGGTTTTAATACTTTGTATTTCCCGATGTTTATAATGGGATGGCTGGGAATGCCGAGAAGATATTATGATTACTTGCCTGAGTTTACTATTTATCATCGAATATCTACAATTGGCTCATGGATATTAATTACCGGCTTAATCATAATGTTTACCAATCTAATCAAGTCAATTAAAAGCGGCGTGGTGGTTACAGAAAAAAATATTTGGGGCGGCGAAACTTTAGAATGGCAAGTTGAAACTCCTCCCATTCACGAAAATTTTCATGAGATTCCAACCATTACTGAATCGTTTTATGAGTATAAGCAAAATGAAGATCATACAATAGAAGTGGAGGAAGTAAAGTGAGTTCTCAAGAACAAACAGAAGCTGTTCATCAGCATGTTCATAGAGACGACATTGCCTCAAGAATGGGAATGTGGCTCTTCCTTTTTACCGAGCTTTTGTTATTCGGAGGTTTATTTTTTATTTATTCCGTTTACAGGTTTACAAATCAGGAAGCTTTTCACGTTGCCGCAAAGGAATTAAATGTTGTTATCGGAACATTTAATACTGCGATTTTATTAACAAGCAGCTTAACGATGGCTTTGGCAATTACAGCCATTCAAAAAAATAATAGAAAATTGTCTATCTTTTTTCAAGTCCTCACCATTTTAATGGCGCTTGGGTTTTTAATTAATAAATTTTTTGAATGGAGCGCTAAATTTCATCACGGAATTTATCCCGGTTCGGAAGAATTATTAGCCAAAGATAAAGGTCAAATTTTATTTTTTGGTTTGTATTATGTAATGACCGGGCTTCACGGTTTGCACGTAATAATAGGCGCTGTTTTAATTTCTGTTATGATGAGATTTACAATTAGGGGAAGCATTAACCAGCATAGTTATGTCAGGCTTGAAGCCGCCGGTTTATATTGGCACTTAGTTGATATTATTTGGATTTTTCTTTTCCCATTATTCTATCTTATTACTTAAGGATTTTAAAATGCAACAAAACGAAACGCATGTAGCTGAGCACGTTCACAAACATAGTTACGGAATATTTATTTTGGTTTGGTTATCGCTTATGATTTTAACCGCCATAACAGTAGCCGTTGCTGGAATTAATTTGGGCGCATTAACGGTTGCCACTGCTTTAGCTATTGCGTGCATTAAATCTTATTTAGTTCTAACAATTTTTATGCATTTAAGAGTTGAGCAAACGGTATTTAAAATATTTGTCGGCGTTGCTCTTCTTTTTATAATAATTTCTTTTGTCTTATTATTTGCAGATTATTCTTTTATGTAAGGTAAAAATTTTATGTTTTCAGGACCCTCAAATTTCGTTAATTCCGTAGATACTGCCTTTTGGATAGTAATGATTATTTCTGTTTTCTTTCTTGTGCTTATTACTTTTCTAATGGTTTATTTTGTAATCAGGTATAGCAGAAAAAGAAATCCAAAAGCATCCAACATTCACGAAAATGTTCCCTTAGAAATAACGTGGACGTTAGTGCCTACACTTTTAGTACTGGTAATGTTTTATTATGGATGGATTGGTTACAAGCAAATGGCTGATATTCCTAAAGGCGCGTATCAAATAAATGTTACCGCGCAAATGTGGAAATGGACATTTGAATATCCTAACGGAATTAAGGCTGATACGTTGTACATTCCAATTAATACTGATTTGAAATTCGATTTAAAGTCTTTGGATGTTCTTCATTCATTTTTTATTCCTGCTTTTAGAGTTAAGAAAGATGTAATCCCCGGTCAGAAAAGAGAAACCTGGTTTAGGGCTGAAGAGTTAGGCTCATACGATTTAACCTGCGCTGAATATTGCGGTTTGAACCATTGGCACATGTACACAAAAGTTGTTGTAATGCCTGCTGATAAGTTCAATCTTTGGTTAGATAAAAAAGCAAGCGCGGATTCAACAAATAATTCTGGTGTAACCGCGCAATCTGCAGATTCCACTAATAGTGAAATAAAAAATTAATAATTATTTTTTTGAAAAAACATATTAACATATTATTTGAGCTTACGAAGATCCGCATTACATCATTCGTGGCTTTTACAACCCTGTTTGGATACTTATCATTTGCAAAAGAAATTAATTTAGGTTTCATTCTTCCAACTCTCGGCATTTTATTATTAGCCTGCGGTTCTGCCGCTGTCAATCATTATCAAGAGCGATACACCGACTGCTTAATGAATAGAACAAAAAATCGCCCGATACCTTCAGGAAGAATCTCCGCAAATAATGCTTTAGCGATTGCAGTAACTTTAATTTTATTCGGCTCAACTATTCTTTTGCTTAGCGCAGGGCGGATTGCATTAGGTTTGGGATTATTAAATCTTATTTGGTACAACGCAATATACACGCCGCTTAAAAAAGTTAATCCGCTTGCAATTATTCCGGGATCATTAGTCGGCGCAATACCGCCCGCAGTGGGCTGGGTTGCGGCTGGCGGCAATGTATTAGATCCGCAAATAATAATAATTTCATTTTTCTTTTTTATTTGGCAGATACCCCATTTTTGGCTGCTGCTGCTTGTGCTCAACAAAGATTATGAACAAGCGGGCTTTCCAACCTTAACGCAAATATTTTCCACAGCGCAGCTTGCGCGCATAACTTTTATTTGGATACTTGCAACCGTAGTTACAGGTTTGTTAATTCCTTTATTCGGAATAGTAAAATTTCCATTGATTTATTTTAGCCTTTTGGCTGCGGGCTTATGGCTATCCATTAGTTCCCTTAAACTTTTAAAATCCAAACGGGAAAAAATATATTTTAATTTTGCATTTAGAGAAATAAATATTTTTGCAATACTGTTTGTCATACTTATTTCTATTGATAAACTTGTAGTATAATTTTTAGAATAATATTAATTCAAAAGAGAGAATGTAAATGGAGTTTCTTGATAATTTAGTTTTACCCCAATCGTCTGAACATATTCAGCTGCTTCATTATCTATTAATATTAATTCAATTTTTATTTATACCATTTATTAGCATTATTCTTGGCGGCGCGTCCTTATCTCTATACTATAAACGAAAAGGAATAAACGAAGACAACAAATTTTATTTGCGTTTTGCAAAAGAAATTATTGAGCTTGTTACAATAAATAAAAGCATCGGAGTAATAATTGGGATTGTTCCACTATTAGCGTCAATATTAATTTTTACGCAGCTTCTGCACTCCGCAAAAATTGCCACGGTTAGCTTTTTGCTTATAGCTTTTGTTCTGTTTTCTATCAGCTTGATTTTAATTTATGCCTATAGATATTCTCTTACTTTTACTGAAATATTTTTATCTATTGACGAGCAAAAAATCACTAATGAAAATTTGTCATCCGACATAAAAAAATTTAAAAAAGGAAATCAGCATTTAAATAATAAATCAGGGCGTTACGGAATTATACTCCTGTATTTTGCGGTATGGATTTTTATTTCGGCTATTTCGATGGCTACTTACAATTCTGCCTGGGGAATGAAGAGCGCTTACTATTCTTTGTTTTCATTGGAAGTATTTTCAAAATTTCTAAGTTTCATTTTCGCAGCATTTGCGCTGACAGGCGGCGTGATTTTTTTCGGATTTTTTTATTGGGAAGGCGGAAAGAAATTATTAGATATTGAATATAAAAAAGTTGTTAAATCAATCGCCATAAAAGTTACATTTGTTTCCGCTCTTCTGCTTCCGATATTTATTTTGATTGACATTTTGGTTCTTCCTGCAAACGCTATATCAGGCGCTGTTATCGGCTATGGAGCGGTTACGTTAATTTTAATTTTTATTGCTTACCATTTTCTTTATGTGATGGCTAAAGAATCTTCTTTAAGATTTAGCGGACATGTTTTTTATATTTTACTTTTAGCCTTGCTGCTTGTTATAATCAAAGATCAAGTAGCAATGGATAACGCAACTAAAGTTCAAGCGGAAATTTTAAGCGTTAAATATGAAAAATATTTAGCCGAGCTGGAGAGCAAAAGCAATCCCGTTAAACAAGTAAATGGCCAAGATATTTACAATACTATTTGTTCGGCTTGCCATAGATTTGATAGAAAGCTTGTGGGTCCCGCTTATAAAGATGTGCTGCCGAAATATGAGGGGAATAAAAGTCAGTTAATTGCTTTTATAAGAAATCCAGTTAAGAAGAATCCTGATTTTCCACCCATGCCCAACCCCGGTTTAAAACCAAACGAAGCTGAAGCTGTGGCCACTTACATTTTAGCGGAATACAAAAAATAATTTTTAAATTTATATTTAAGAAAATTTGTTATTCATATTTTCTAACGCCTTGTCAATGAGCGGCATTGTCATATAAATTTTTTATCATTATTTTATGGAAAAATAAAATAATTAAATTTGGAGTTATGATGTCTAAAAAAATACTTTTGTTTGTTTTTTTATTCTTCGCTTTTGAACTTTTAAATGCTCAAGGTTTCCAAGGTCCTGCAAAAGGAAGCGTGGCATCTGGGGTAACCGTTTCAACTAACAGCTTTCTTAAAACCGCTCCCATCCCTAATCCTCAAATAAAACAAATTAGAAATGAAATTGAATATGAAGGACCGGCGGTATATGATAATACTTTAAAACCTTCCGCATCAAGCAAAATTGATTTTTATAATGATAGAGCGATAAATAAAAAAACATCTGACACTGCGCAAACTATTCTAATCAAAAATTTCCGCGGCTTGTCAATGACGAATTCTATTCCGCCCGATCCCTATATTGCTGCGGGACCCGAATACATAATGGCAACGGTTAATAGCGTTTTTGCTATTTGGGATAAAGAAGGAAATCTAATTCAAACATTTAGCGCCAACCAATGGTATTCCTCTATATTATCAGATGCGGGAGCGTTTGATCCTAAAATTTCGTACGATCATTTTAATGAAAGATGGATAATGGTTTGGCTTGATCAGGATAATGATAAACAGCGAGGTAATTTTTTAATTTCTGTAAGCGATGATTCTGATCCCAATGGCGTTTGGTATAATTGGGTTTTGCCTTCATCAAAAAATGGAAACACTCCCTCCGGCAGTTGGGGAGATTATCAAGGCGTGGGTTTTGACAAAGATGCAATTTATATAACTTCAAATCAATTTTCATTTGCAGGCTCTTTTCAGTATGCAAAAATTAGAATTATACCTTCAGCTCAACTCTATGCAAATACAGCCGGAACAGTTGAGTGGACTGATTTTTGGGATATCAGATACCCATCTCCCAATCAAAAAGAAAAAGTTTTTAATATTAGACCATCAATTAGTTACAGCGATACTGCTTCGGAATATTATTTACTGCATGCGCCAAGCGGCGGCGGTAATTTCATGACTTTGTTTAAGATTACTAATTCTATTGATTCCGCGAATTTGGATAAAGTGAATGTCCCAGTTTCAGCGTACAATTCTGCTTCAAATGCCGATCAATTAGGAGGCAGTACAACTTTGCTAGAGGGCGCGGGCAGCGCTATAAGAAATGAACCGACTTACCGCGATGGATACTTATGGGCTGTACATTCTATTCAAAATCCAAATTCATCAAAATATTCCAGCGTTAAATATGTAAAAATAGACGTTGCCGCTAAACAAACTGTAGAAGATTTTGCCTTTGGCGATGACAGCCATTGGTATTATTATACCGCTTTAGCAGTGGATAAAGATCAGAATGTTGCCGTTACATTTAGCCGTTCCGGCGAAGATGAATATGCAAGTTCGTATTACACAACAAGGCTTAAAAATGATCCGCCCGGATTTGAGCCAAGCAAAATATTACAAAGCGGCAAAGGAAATTATGTTGTTACTTTTGGCGGTGAAAGAAATCGATGGGGCGATTATAATGGTATGTGGCTTGATCCGGTTACTCAGCAAAATATTTGGATCTTTGCAGAAAACGCTGCCGGCGTGAACGCGTGGGGAACCTGGGCCGGAGAAATTAGAATGGTTCCATTTGCCGGTTCTTATGCTTTTAAAGATAAAGACAATTGGGAATTTGGCGACATTGAGGTTAATAAAATCAGCGACACCATAGAAGTAGCAATAGGGAATTATGGAACAGATGATCTAATAATTACATCTATCCCTGATTCCGTTGGTCCTTTTCATTTGCTTGAAAAATTTATTTATCCTATAACTTTGCACACTTATGATTCATTACGTTTAAATTTTTATTTTCAACCAAAAGACAGCGGATTATACGAGGCAAATTATAATATAAATAACAATTCCTCTAATTTTAATTCTATACATCTTAGCGGACATGGATTTAAAATATTTCCTGCGAAAAAAGATATTGTTTATGCTTCAACCGGCGCAAATAATAATGGCGCTTTTTTAACTGTAGATTTAAATAGCGGACAAGGTACGGTTTTGGGGACATCAAATTACAATGATGTTAAGAATATAGCCATTAGCCCTAAAACTGGATTTATCTATTCTATATCGCCAAGTGGATTTGAAACAGAATTGGCGCGGGTAAACTCGCAGCTTGGAGACGCATATAAAGCATTTACTTTAAATTTAAAAGAAATGGTTTCAATTTCTTTCGATACCTCGGGTAGTTTATTTGGATTATTAAAAAACGGAGATATCTACGCGATTAACCCTACAAATGGAAATTATACCATTGCCGCTAACACCGGGAAAAGTATTGCCAGCATAGCTTTTAATCCAATCTCAAATGAATTATGGGGCTCTTCCGGCGTTATATTTGGGATCAATAAGGAAAAAATATTTAAGATAGATTTGTCAAATGGCGATACAACAAATATTGGTTTTACCGGTTTAAATACAATAGTCAATGATTTAACTTTCAATAAATCGGGAAATTTGTTTGGAGTAACTGGAGTAAATACAGCATTAAGTAATCTTGTTGCTATCGATACGGCGACAGCTGCGGGAAGTGTAATTGGTTCCATCGGATTTAAAAACGTAACTGGAATAGATATATTAGGCGACAAAATTACAGGTGTAAGTTCAACTAATAATTTAATACCTGACGAATTTACGCTTTCGCAAAATTATCCAAATCCATTTAACCCATCTACTGTTATTGAATACGGACTTCCAAAATCAGCCGCTGTTAAATTGGTAATTTATAATCTATTAGGCGAAGTAATAAATGTTTTAGTTAACGATCAGCTGCACCCTGGTTTTTATAAAACATATTGGAATGCCGAAAACAAAAATGGCGATAAAGTTAGCAGCGGTATTTATTTCTACGAGCTTCGAGTCAATTCTGAAAACGGCGACCAATCTCTTATGAAAAAGATGATATTACTGAAGTAATTAACCTTATTTATTTAAGTAAAGCCGGATAAATTCCGGCTTTTTTTATGGATAATACCCAAACTGTATAAATATCTACTTCAAACTATTTCATCATGTTAAGCCGTTATTTATATTAAGAGATGGATTTCAATTTTACTATACAAAGTTATTTTATATAAAATGGAGAACTAATGATTAAACTATTAGGAACATACCATGTTGTTCCTGCGTTGCCGAAAAATTTAGAAAATTTAAGAGAGATAGCATATAATATTTATTGGAGCTGGAACGCTGATGCGCGAGAACTATTTAGAAGATTAGATAGGGAGCTTTGGGAAGAATCTCATCACAATCCGGTTATGATGCTTGGTTATATGAGTCAGCAAAGGCTGGAAGAAATATCACACGACGATGGATTTGTCGCTCATTTGGAAAGAGTGTATAACAAACTAAAAAATTATTTAGTTGAAAAAACATGGTATCAAAAAAATTATAGTTATCCTGAAAATTTTAACATCGTCTATTTCTCCGCGGAATTCGGTTTGACTGAATCGCTTCAAACTTATTCCGGCGGCTTAGGGGTGTTAGCAGGCGATCATTTAAAAGCTTCCAGCGATCTGGGAATACCGCTAATTGGAGTTGGTTTATTATACAAAGAAGGCTACTTCCAACAATACCTTAATTCTGAAGGCTGGCAGCACGAACGTTATGAGCTTAATGATTTTGATAATCTTCCATTAAAAAAAGTTTTAAATGATAAAGACGAGCCGATTACTCTTTCGGTTCAAATGGCTGAGAGAGAAGTTTATTTTCAAATGTGGAAGGTAAACGTGGGAAGAATTCCTTTATACTTGCTTGATACTAATGTGGAATTAAATTCTGATTCAGATAAAAAAATAACTCAAGCTTTATACGGCGGAAATGTTGAAACAAGAATTCAGCAGGAAATAATTTTGGGCATCGGCGGTATAAGAGCTATGCACGCCCTGAATATTAAGCCGATGATTTGTCACATGAATGAAGGGCATTCAGCTTTTCTTTCGCTTGAACGTATCAGAACCAATATCATTAATAATGGACTGGGCTTTAATGAAGCAAAAGAGATGGGCTACTACTCAAATATCTTTACAACTCACACGCCTGTTCCCGCCGGTATTGATGTCTTTTCTAATGAACTGGTTGAAAAGTATTTGGGGCATTATTACCGCAATGAATTAAAAATATCTGATCAAGAATTCTATTCGCTCGGAACAATTTATAAAGATAGGGAATCGAACGTTTTTAATATGGCGCATCTTGCTATGAATACTGCAGGTTTTATTAACGGAGTAAGTAAGCTGCACAGCGAGGTCTCCAGAAAGATGTGGGTTTCGGGATACAAAAATATTCCGTTTAACGAAATACCAATAGGGTATGTAACCAACGGCGTTCATATACGTTCCCATCTTTCCAAAGAAATGGAAGAATTATTTTTGCAGTACATAGGCGAAAACTGGACGAACAATCCAGCGTCAAAAGAATTATGGAAGCGAATTGATAAAATTCCCGATGAAGAATTATGGCGAACGCATGAGCGCAGACGCGAAAGATTAGTTGCTTTTGCGCGAAGAAGATTAATCAAACAAATTAAAGAACGCGGCGGAAGTCAATCAGAAATTGAAACCGCTTCCGAGGTGCTTGACCCCAGCGCTTTAACGATAGGTTTTGCGCGGCGTTTTGCAACTTATAAAAGAGCCACATTAATATTTAAAGACATTGAAAGATTTTCTGATATAATTAATGACAAATTGCATCCTGTTCAATTTATTATCGCCGGTAAAGCTCATCCTAAAGATGAAGAAGGTAAGAGGTTAATCCAAGAAATTTTTCAAATTGCAAAAGAAGAAAAATTTAGGCGTAAAATTGTATTCATTGAAAACTACGATATGAATGTCGCTCATTATTTAGTTGAAGGATGCGACATCTGGCTTAACAATCCGCGACGCCCATTAGAAGCAAGCGGCACATCGGGAATGAAAATCATCGCTAATGGCGGGCTTAATTTTAGCGTGCTTGATGGATGGTGGGACGAAGGATTTGATCCGGAAGTTGGGTGGAAAATTGGAAACGGCGAAGAATATTCTGATCCCGATTATCAAGATGAAGTTGAAGCAAGACAATTTTATCACACGCTGGAAAATTTAATTATACCCTTATTTTATTCGCGCACCGAAGATGGTTTGCCGCGCGCATGGGTAACTAAAGTAAAAAATTCTATGAAAAAACTCGGCCCGTTTTTTAACACTCATAGAATGGTTCAAGAATATTTTGAAAAATATTACGTTTCTTCCGTCGATAAAAGATTAATACTTTCAGATAAAAAATGGGAGAAAGTTAAAAAACTTTCTGAATGGAAAGAATATGTAAAACAAAATTGGGAAGCAGTTAACGTTGTTCAACTTCATACTAATTCAAATGGAGAAGAAGTTACAGTTGGCGAGGCTTACAAAATTACCGCCGAGGTGGGACTTGGCGAATTAAAGCCTGAAGATGTTGAAGTTCAAATTTATTTTGGACCGGTTGATAAAATAAATGATCCGCACACATTTTCAACTGTTGTAATGGAAACGGAATCCAAAAAAGGAAATCCAAATTATTTGTACTCAGGTAAAATTAATAGCGTTAGAAGCGGTCATCAAGGTTATACAATTAGAATTCTTCCCAAGCATCCTTTGATGATAAATCCATTTGAACTGGGCGTAATTTATTGGGCTGACTTATAAATGTTTGCAGCTGATAACTTTATTTCTTAGTTGTATTTATTTTTTGAATTGACCTTTCGATTGCAGATAAAATTTTATAATTTTTATTTTGTTGTCTGAGCTAATACCAAACCACTTAAACAATTGGTAAATAAATAATAATTTTTATTTGCTATCGTTTAAGATTTCTAAAAAAAGTTCGGGCAATTTTTCAAATTCATTTTGAGAAATATAATTTTTAACATTCGTTTCAAAATCTATTTTTTCATTTAAACCAAAAAATTCTTCCACACCCTTCACAAGCGAAGAAGAAGAGTTCGGTTCAACTATTAAGCCGGTTATTTTGTTTTTTACAAATTCTGCAAGCCCTCCCACATTTGTTACAATCACGGGTTTTGAAAATCCATAGGCAATTGTTAGCACAGCGCTTTGAGTAGCGCTTCGATAGGGAAGAGCAACTAAATCACTTATCCTATAATATTTTTCTACTTCTTCATTCGGAATAAATTGATTAATAATTTTTACTTCATTTTCAATTTTTAGGTTTTTAACCTGGCTAAAATATACTTTTGGGTCGGTATAAAACTCTCCCACAATTAACAAGCGTAGTTCGGGGAATTTTTTTAACATTTCCGGGAAAGCATCGAGAAGTATATCCAATCCTTTATATTTTCTTACGTAACCAAAAAATAAAAGTATTTTATTACTATCGTCATAACCAATTTCTTTTTTAAAATGATTGAAATTAATTTCATTTTTTGTTTCAGTAAATTTATAAATAGGGAGAGAAGATTTATAAATTTTTTTTTGAATTCCTGAATCCTTTAAATCTTTTTCAACAACGTTTGAAAGAGCTAAAAACTTTGCAGCATTTGTTAAACCAATCTTTGTTAGAATTTTATCAAAAAAGTTATTTTCGTGCGACACAAAATTCTCTGTGATAAATAAAATTTTATTTCCATAATTTTTTTTAATTAGAAAAGAAATAGTAAAATGACATAAACCAAAAAAAGGGTGCCACCAATCAAACACTACTAAGTCGGCTTTTTCATTATTAATTTTTTTAGCGGTTTTAATCCAGTTGAAGGGATTAATTGAATTCACTATTCTTTCACTCGGCGCTTTAACCATTTGGACGGAGCTTTTATCAAACTGAGTTGTGCCTGGAAATAGTAAAGAAGGGTAGAGCAGCTTATAATTATAAATTTTTACATCAAAAAATTCTTTTAAAGAATTATAAACGTAGGAAACGAACACGGAATTTCCGCCGCGGTATGGATAAGCTGGACCAATAATAATTATTTTCTTTTTTATTTTGCTCATTTGATTTAATTACACAAAGAAGTTTTTCACTGAAATATAATTCTTAAACTTCAAAATATAATTAAATCAATTATGATGACAAAAATAACTGCGATATAATTTATCTGTAAAAATCTGAATCGGGTAAATCGTCTTCATCATCGGCAGACATAGTGAACATTGAGCTTAACATATCTTTGAATTGAATTCCATGTTCCAATTTAAATTTGCTGAGCAGAGAAAACTCAGACAAACCGTGTAATAAAAATTCCATATACAGAAGTTCCGAACTACCGCTTAAATTTGGCAAATAGCGCTTAACAATTTCTCGAAGCGCGGGAACTTTATGCATAACTTCCGCATACTTTTTATCGCTGCTTACATTTAGCAAGTCAACAGTATTGCCTTTGCTGAACCATTGTGTAACTTTTTGATAAGGGCTTGCTTCCTGATTCTTTTTTAATTTTTCAGGGGAAGGGAAATGTTTTTCAAATATATTTTTTATTGCTTTGCTGATTAATATTAATGCGACCTTTGAAGGACCTTCCTGCTCGCCTTCATATACCAATTCAATTTTACCAGTAATAGATGGAATGACGCCATATAAATCTGAAATTCTTAACGACGTTTCTTTTTCATTATTTAAAATTAATCTTCGTTCTGCCGAGCTTATTAAATTTTCATAAGCTGAAATTGTTAGTCGCGCAGAGACTCCGCTTTTAGGATCAATGTATTCGCTCTCTCTCGCTTCAAATGCTATTTGCTCAACTAAATCTCTAAGCAATTCATTGACTTTAATTTTTTCCTTTTGCTCATTTGTTAAAACAGCTTCTTGATGTGTAATTAATTTTGATATGTCCGCCGACTTAGGATAGTGAGTTAAAATTTGGCTGTCAATTCTATCCTTTAGCGGCGTTACTATTGAGCCGCGGTTTGTATAATCTTCAGGGTTGGCGGTAAAAATAAATTGAATATCCAAAGGAAGCCTTAATTTAAAACCTCTTATTTGAATATCATTTTCCTGAAGAATATTAAACAGCGCAACTTGAATTCTTGCTTGAAGATCAGGCAATTCATTTATAACAAAAATAGACCGGTGAGAGCGGGGAATAATTCCAAAATGAATTACCCGTTCATCTGAATATGGAAGCTTTAATGAAGCCGCTTTTATCGGATCAACGTCGCCAATTAAATCTGCAACGGAAACATCCGGCGTGGCTAATTTTTCCGCGTATCGTTCAGAGCGGTGAAGCCATTCAATTTTTGTTTGATCTCCAAACTCTAATAAAATATCTTTTGCTTTTCTTGAGAGAGGTAAAAAAGGATCGTCGTTTAATTCCGAGCCTTCCACAATAGGAATATATTCATCAAGCAAATTTATAAAGAGCCGGGCAATTTTAGTTTTTGCCTGACCGCGAAGTCCAAGTAAAATAATATTATGCCGAGAAAGTATTGCGGTTTGAATATCAGGGATAACGGTTTCTTCATATCCTAAAATTCCGTTAAAGGGATTTTCATCCTTGTCGTAAAGCAGAAATTAAATTATCACGCAGTTCCTGTTTAATTGATCTGGTTTTATATCCGCTTTTTTTTAGTTCGCCGAAAGTTGAAATGTTTTTGTAATCCATTAATTATAAACTCCAATAAAATTTATTTTAATCTTTTTCTTCTGTTTCTAATGTAGTCTTCAAAAATATAATCACCCAGACCGTTTAAGGCTGCTGTAAAAGGCTCTGCCGTTATTTGTCTTTGTAAATTCGCGTACAAACTTTTGCAAGTAAGGATCGCGCGCAATCATAAAAGTAGTAACTGAAATATTCAGTTTTCTGCATTTGGCAGCCTGGTCTAAAGTCTTGTTCATAATTTTTCTATCCAAGCCGAAACTATTTTTGTAATAACGCGCGCCTTCTTTTAAGCACGTCGGCTTGCCGTCGGTAATCATAAAAATTTGTTTGTTGGAAGTTTTCCTTCTTCGCAAAATATCAACCGAAAGTTCTAAACCCGCGACAGTATTTGTATGATAAGGTCCAACTTGAAGATAGGGGAGATCTTTTATTTCAATTGGATGCGCATCATTTCCAAAGACAATAATATCCAAAGTATCTTTCGGATATTTTGTGGTGATTAATTCGGACAAAGCCATTGCAACTTTTTTAGCGGGAGTAATTCTATCCTCGCCGTACAAAATCATTGAATGGGAAATATCTATCATCAAAACGGTGGAAGTAAGCGCTTTAAAATCTCGCTCGTCAACCTCAAGATCATTCTCTGTTAATTTAAAGTCATCAATGCCATGATTTATTTGTGCATTCTTTATTGAATCGGTCATGTCAATCTGATCCATCGTATCGCCGAAGTGGAATTCTCTTTTTTCAGAAGTTGCTTCATCGCCTTGACCTGAAAATGGCGTGCGATGATTGCCGCGCGATGATCTTTTAAGCTTTCCGAAAATTTCTTCCAGAGATTGTTTTCTAATTGACTGTTCAGTTTTAGAAGTTATAATAAAAGTCTGATTACTTTCATTTTCTTCCAGATATCCTTTATCTTTTAAATCATCAATAAAATTACCAACGCCATATTGGTCGCTTGTTAAACCATATTTTTGATCTAATTGATTAAGCCAATTTAAGGCTTCGGAAACATCGCCCGAACTTATTGTTAAAAGCTGAAGAAAAATTTTTAACAGGTCGTCAAACTTTCCATTATTTCCTCCGCTGACCGGAGTATATTTTGTGAATCTTATTCCCAGCATAGCTTTTTCTTTTTTTACAGTGATTGATACTAAAATTAAAACAATAGTTTAGTAAAGCAAGCACATTTTTTTTAAACAATTACTTATTTGTTTAAAGATGATTAATATCATAGAGAATAAAAATTTGAAGATTTGTTTGAACGGAAGATTCATTTCTAACAAAGAAGGATACGCAGGCTGTGAAGCCTAAAGATGACATCTTTTTCTCATTTTATCACCCTTTTATTTTAGTTATTCATTGTTAATTTTAGATTCGCAACAAAAAACCCATATATCACTGAGTGATGTTAGCGGTGTGTAAAAATTGTTTACATTTTATGCAGCGGTGTTGCAGCACCGCTGCGATAATTTTTAATAGGTGGAGGTCTTTCTTTTTGGTTCATCGGGCTATCTTCTTCCAATTGTAATCGCTGCCTTAGGAGCATCTTGTCCTGCAACAACTATTATATTATTTTTAATATCTAGGGATAAGTAATTTCCATTAATATTTGTTTCATTAAAATAGCTTTTCCATGTATCTCCATTAAAATGAAGAACTTCACCTACCCCTCCAGCAACTGCAATATCATTTAATCCGTTAGCTTTTATTCCGTAGGAATAATAACTGCTAACTTCTCCTGGTAAATAACTTTCCCATTTTGGATTATTTAACATTTCTTTAAAATGAATTCCAGCCCCAACTGCATAATATTTTATGTGGGGCTTAAACCATATTCCACTTAATGTGCTATTAATTCCTTCTTTACTTAGTAATTTTGTAGTTCCATTTTTATTTATTTTAATAATTTCTTTATCTAAGCTCTCTAATACATTTGAAGCAACCGCTAAAATTTCATATTCATTTGTTTTTTTATTAAAGGCTCCATAAATATCATTTATATTCAAATTTGTTCCGCTTTTTATCTCTTGCCAAATGCCGTTTTGGTAGTGTGCTATGCTGCCGTTATTGCCTACTATATATAAATCTTCGCTCGAGCTGCCCCAGATTTTGTTGATACGTGAAGGGAATATACTTATAGGTATCGTTATAGATTTAAATACATTTCCGTCAAAATGAATTATACTACCTATTCCCAGCCAAATGTCGTTTTCATTAAAAGCAAATACAGAGTAAATTGGTCCATAAAAATCAGTTCCTTGATAATTAAATGGAATCTTCTTTAACTCCCACTTATTTCCGTCCCATCTCGCTAGATTATATGCTTGAGGATCCGGATTACCAAGTGAGTCTTTCAGGTAAATTTCACCCACCGCGTAAATACAATTCTCATTTACAATAGCCACATCGTAAAAACTGCTGCTGCCTGCTTCTCCGCCAAAAGTAAATGTTTCAAAAGTAAAATTGTGGCTGGTGGTATCCATTGTGGTAAGCTTGATACTGGATGCTGGATTACTGGATGCCTGGAAGTTTTTACTTGAAAATTTATAGGCTTTATTTGGCAGAAGGGAATCTATGTAAAGTGTTGAGTCTGGAGTAGTGAGTATTGAGATATGAGATTTGGAATTTCCATCAGGGTCGGTGCTTAAAATATTTATTTCTATCGGAAGCTGTTGATTTTCTGCTGTTACTTTAATCCATGCTTCTGTACAGCTTACATCTTCAATTGTTAAATTTATTTTTCCATTGCTTTGTACCGGAGGTGGTTCTGTTGTGTTGCAGCTAAAATTTAAAAAGCTAAATAGACAAATAGCTATTACTTTTATTTTTATTGACATGCTGTCTCCCTATATATGTTTTTCTCTTAACTTAAATTATTCTTAAACCAAAAAATCATACTTCTGCATAAGCAGAAATTGATTGCAGCGTATTTTAAAATAACCTAAGAGAAACGGTTTTTGACAAAGAAGTTTTTAATAAGAGAATAGGTAAAAAGTGAAATGATAAAGTTCGGCTTGCTTAATGATAGCTGATTAGAATAGTGTTTTTCTGACATCTCTTATACCCCGCTATAAACAGTTAATATCTTAAATACTGTTGGAAACATTCACAAAAGAAAAAACAAAGTCAAATGGATGAGTTTAAGTTCAAGTTTAAGCCTGTCCATCCTGCCTACCGGACAGGTAGGCGAAGCCTCGGGGAAAGTGGGTTCTAGAGGAAGATTGAGAGGAAGAAAAAAGAATAGGATTATATTATTTAATTATAATTTAGACGCCCAAAAAAGAAGCTGCGCGGTTATTAGCGCGGCAAAGGTACCGACGATATTTCCTAGAAGTCCAAGCAGCAAGCCCACGGGCGCTAATGACTTTTGGTAAATGGCGGCAACTATGGGGGCGCTTACTACTCCGCCTATATTTGCCTGGCTGGAGGTAGCAATTAAAAAAATAGGCGCTTTAATTAATCTTCCAATTGTGTATAGCGTAACTGCGTGAATGAAAATCCAAACGGCGCCTACAGCTAAAAATAAAGGCGCCTCAAAAATGGCAAACAAATTTGCTTTTGCTCCAATTGAAGCGAGCAGAAAATACAGCATATAATTTCCCACCTCCGATGCGCCGTACTTTTCAAGCTCTTGCAGTTTTGTAAATGACAACGCGATGGAAATTATTATTACTAAAATTATTGTATAAGCGAATGAAGATAGAACCTGGCCCAAGGGGGGAATAATCTCGCCAAGCTGCAGGCATACCGCGGTAATTACAAAAGCAATTGAAATCATAATAGAAAAATTTTTCAAATCAAGCGGATGCTTATGGGAAGAAATTTCCTCCATCTTTTTATTAATTTTATTTACAATGGTAAGGTCAACTTTATTTTTTTCATCAATTTTTTTTTGATAGCCGGAAAAACTGACGACTATTGCCATCCAGCCGTAAGCGACAATTGTATCAACAATAATTATTGGACCCATAAGCGAATCGGGCGTGCCGACGCTTTCTTTTATCGCAATCATATTTGCGCCGCCGCCAATCCAGCTGCCGCTTAACGCCGCCAATCCTTTCCATGCATCCTCAGGAAGAAAACTTTTAAATATTAAATATGAGATTACAGCGCCGAGCATTATTCCAAATGTGCCTGCAAAAAAAGTTACAATAGCTTTTGGTCCTAATTTTAAAATTGTTGGAATGTCTGAAGAAATTAAAAGTAAAACCAATGACGCAGGTAAAAAATAATTTGTAATCCAGGAATAGGCTTCGGATGATTGCGGCGTTATGCCTAACGTAGTAGAAAGAATAGGAAGAAAATAAATCCAAAGAATGAACGGAATAATTTTAAAAACCGGCTTTGCGTATTTTAAATCTTTAACCCAATAAACAAAAGCTAAAATAACCGTTAAAAAAATTATTATGCTTGTAGGATTGGAAAGCAGGGCTTGTTTCATTTATATTTTTTTATAGCGTTGATGTATGGGTTGATAACATAATTATAAAACATAAGTCATTCAAGTTTAAGAATAAATTTGGCAAATTAATAATCAACTAATTTTTTTAGCATAAGAGCAGCCTGCGAATTTGAAGGGTCCAACTTCAAAACAACTTTATAATTTTTTATTGCGAGACCTTTGTTGCCGTCGACGTTATAGGCGTTGGCAAGCCCCATAAAAACATCTTTATTATTTGGGAATTCATTTACAAGATATTTAAACAAAGTAATGGCGCCGGGCGCATTATTAGTATTTAATAAATCATTCCCGAATAGAATTAGTTCACTTTCATTTATTTCATAAAAAGCGGATGAATCTTTTTTAAGCATTCTATATTCTGAGAGCGCCGAATCAACATCAGAATTTAATGAAGTAAAAAGTAATTTATCAGCCATAGACTTTTTTGTTTTTATAGAATCTTCTCCAAACACAATCGATAAAAGGTCTCTAGCCGGGTTATCTAAATTTCTATCGCGCGCATTAATTAAATAAACTGAAGATAATTTTTCTTTTGGATAGATGAGCAAAAATGAAGTAAAACCTGTTCCTCCGCCGGAATGAAAAAAGTATTTTCTTTTTTTACTATCAACATCTACTCCAAATCCTAATCCATATTTTAGAAGAGTTCCGTTTTTTAATTTGATAGGAACAAGCATTGTATCCAGGGTGGAACGTTTAATTAATTTTTCTTCTAAAAGGCTGTTTGCAAAATTCAATAGGTCATAACTTGTAGAAATTATTCCACCGCCGGGATATTTAATGCTCAAGTCAGCAAGAGGCGCATTAGTAAATTTTCTAAATTCATCTTTTAAATAGCCGCGCGCTCTGTTTTTAATAATGTTTTTTTGAAAATCTAAATAAGTTGAATTCATTTCGGCTGGTCCAAAAATATTTTTCTTTATGTAAGTTTCGAATTTTATTCCGCTTACATTTTCAATAATTGCGGCAAGTAAATTATAGGCTAGTGTGGAATATAAATACTTAGTCCCCGGCTGATAAACTAAACTATCCTTTATTAAAACTTCCACCGCTTTTTTTATTGAAGGAAAAAACTCTTTGCTGTCAAACTCACCGGGGTTATAATTTCTTATGCCCGAAGTATGACTTAAAATTTGCCGTGTTGTAAACTTCCATTTTTTTCTGGGGAAGTAGGGGATATATTTTCGCACATCTTCGTCAAGATTTATTTTCCCTTTTTCAACTAACTGCATTATAGCCACAGCCGTTATTGATTTAGAAATTGAAGCGACTCTGTAAACGGAATTTTGATTTGCGGGAATGTGATTTTCTAAATCGATATAACCTTCTGCGCCTGTCCAAATTATAACGTCATTAGAAGAAACTCCGGCAGAAATGGAGGGAATATTTTTATTTTTGTAATACTCTTTTAAATAATTATCTAAGCTGGAAATTAATTTTTGAGGAAACGCCGAACTAAATAAAAATAGGAATAGAAATAAAAATTGAAATGAAAATTTAGATAGGGGAGAAGAAGTTCTCATCAATGAAAACTTAAGTTTTTTGAAAGTATTTTAAAATAAAAATGGCTGCAAGTTGTGCTGGAATACTTTAACTCAGCAGCCATTCTTTTAATAATTATTTTTTATCGAATGTAATTCTTTTCTCAAGCACAGCGTCAATCAGCTTATAGCTTTTAGCTTCTTCGGCGCTTAAGTAATAATCTCTGTCGCAGTCTTTAGTAATTTGCTCCATTGATTTGCCGGTATGCTTAGCAAGAATTCTATATAATGTGTCGCGTGTCTTTAGCATTTCGCGAGCGTGTATTTCAATATCGGATGTTTGCCCCTGCAAACCGCCAACCCAGGGCTGATGAATCATTATCCTGGAATTTGGAAGAGAGCTTCTTTTTCCATCAGCGCCGCCGGCAAGCAAAACAGCAGCCATACTTGCAGCCATACCAACGCATATTGTTGCGACATCGGGCTTTACATATTTCATTGTATCATAAATTGCAAGTCCCGCGCTAACACTTCCTCCGGGTGAATTGATGTATAAATTTATATCTTTTTCTGAATCCTCAGCTTCTAAAAAAATAAGCTGCGCAATAGTTAAGCTGGCAATGTGGTCGTCAATAGGAGTTCCGATAAAAATAATTCGTTCACGAAGAAGTCGGGAATAAATATCCATTCCTCGCTCGCCGCGACCGGTTTGTTCAATAACGTAGGGAACTAACTGGTTATAAATTTCAGAATGTTTACTCATTTGTTTTCCTCAATTTCTGTTTTTGATTTTATTTTAGGTTGAACTTTATTGATTGTATTTTTTTCTATTAAGAAATCAAAAAGTTTTTTGTCTAATAATCTTTCATTATAATTTGAAGACTTATAATAAGCCAATAACTTTTCTTCCGGCAGACCGGTTTTTTCAGCGTCCTTTTTTACAAGTTCTTGTAAATCTTCATCAGTAACTTGCATGTTTTCTTTTTTCTGAATTGCGTCTTTTATTATGTACCATTTCACTTCAAGCTCCGCAACGGGATGAAGTCTTTTTTCAATTTCATTTTTGTCAGAGCCTTTATAACCTTGTTTTTTATAACGCTCTTCTTCATTCTTAACCAAATCCTCAAGCATATTATGCACTAAAGTTTCAGGGGGAGCAAAATCATTTTTATCAACAACTAATTGTAATAATTTATTTTTTATTAAATCGTCAGTTCTCTGATCATAATAAGTTTGGATTTCATTTTTAATTTCGCTGCGCAATTCATCTTCGGTTGCGGCGTTAGTTTTTGAAGATTTTTTTATCATCTCTTCATTCAATTCAGGCGTTACAATTTTTTTAATTGACTTTATATCAGCGAGATAAAAATATTTCTCGGCTGTTTTTTGCTCGCCTTCATTTTCTTTTACAGGCTGTTCTTCAGTAAAAGTAAAATTAAAAGTATCTCCAACTTTTTTCCCTTTAGAATTTTCAATAATCTGAGAATCAATTCGTGGATTAGATAAATCTAAATCCAAAGTTTCAGGTTTCGCATTCTCAAAAGGTTTACCGCTTTCATCAACTCGCTGAAGCTCGACATTAATTATAAAATTCTTGTTATCGCCAACAATATCAGCCTCTTCATTGAAGCTGTTTGATTTTCTAAGATGTTCAATCTCGTGATTTACATCGTCATCTTTAACTTCTAAAATTGGAATTTCAATAGTTTGATTTGTATAATCTTTAACTTCTATTTCAGGTATAACTTCAAACTTAACTTTGAAAGAAAGGTCTTCGCCGGAGTTATATTTTAAATCCATTAACTGCGGCTGTCCGATGGGTTTTAACTCTTTTTCTTTTGCGGCGTCCCAGAATTTTGTGTTAGCTACTTTTTCTGCGGCATCATAATCGAAAGCATCGCCGTACATTTTTTTAAGAACGCTAATCGGCGCTTTACCTTTTCTAAATCCGGGAAGCTGAATTTTTTTTGTTAATTTACTGACTTCTTTTTCAATATCATTTTTTATTTCAGCGTAGGGAAAAGAGAGCTCAACTTCTTTTTGGGAAGCATTAATTTCGTTTAATTTATATTCCACTTATTCCTCAAGAAAACTTTTTAGTTATTAAATTGGTTAAAAAAAAGAAGTGCGAAAGCGGGGACTCGAACCCCGACACCGTTAAGGTACTAGATCCTAAGTCTAGCGCGTCTGCCAATTCCGCCACTCTCGCAAAGTCAATTGAATTTTTAAAATTTAGGCTTCAAATATAATTGTATGCTTACAGTTTAGCAAATAAAAGAAATTTGGGTATAATTTTTGTTTTAGTTGGGATGATTTATTTTGAAATAAATTTTATCGATGCGTTGTTTTAATTTAAATTGTGATTATTTTTAAACGAATTATTTGTAAGTCGAATGTTATTAAATTATACAATGCAATTTTATTTTGAAATTATTTTATTTACATCTTTTTCATTAAAAATTGATAAAGAAGACTTACATATTTAATAAAATTTTTAATTGGGGCTTGAATGAAATTTACATACGCTTCGTTATCTGAAATAGGTTTAAAAAGAAAAGATAATGAAGATTCCATAGGGGTTTTTGAAGTTTTTGGCGGAACGCTTTTTATAGTTTGCGACGGCTTAGGCGGAAATAATGCCGGGGAAGTTGCTTCTAAACTTACTGTAGAAACGATTTATAATACCTTTAAAAATTCTATAATTAAAGATGTGTTGGAAAGAATTAAATTTTCAATAATCAAAGCGCATCAGGCGGTTGCCGAAAAATCTGAAAGTGATTTTGGTTTGAAGGGAATGGCTACAACAGCCGAGGTTCTTTTTATTAATAATTTTACCGCTTATTGGGGGCATGTTGGCGATTCAAGAATTTACCATTCGAGAAATGGCTCGTTAAAACTTCTTACAAAAGATCATTCGCTCGTTCAAAAATTAGTTGACGAAGGTTACTTAACTTTAAAAGAAGCTGAAAACCATCCCAATAAAAATATTATTATGCAGGCGCTTGGCGATGGAAATTTTATTGACGTTGAATTAAGTAAAGTTAGAATTAGTCCGGGCGATTTTTATAGATTTTTACTTTGCTCCGACGGCGTTACCGCGGTAATAAAAAATGAAGAGTTAGAAAAATTTTTAGACAACCGCGTTAAAAATATTAACCAGCTTTCAGATGAAATGAAAAAACTTATTTTAAAAAGAGGGGCGCCGGATAATTTTAGCTTTATAATTATTTCTTCCAACGAAAATTAATTTTAGTACAAGTTTTTACTCCATAATCTTGGTTTCGTTGATGTAACTTTTTTCAATTAAACAGCCCGGTGTTTTTTACTTCTCACATTTTAATTTTCCCAGGTTTTCAAAATCTATTTCGATTAAAATTTATTAAGCGTTAAAAAATTTTCTTCTGAATGACGAGTAAAATATTTCATTTCAATTTTTCACTTTTAAGCGGCAGCCGCCGGATTGACTTTCGACGCCTTCCATCTCAAATTGATTTTACACAACTTAATATTTAATTTGATTCAAGAAATAAAAGAAAATTTCCAATAGTTTTTTTGAATTTTCTTTTCGGCAAATCAAATAATCACAATTTCATTTTAGTTTTTTTAGAGGACAAGTTGGACAAATTTGTAATTAATGGCGGCAAAGTTTTAAACGGAACCGTTGAAGTCAGCGGAGCAAAAAACGCTACCCTGGCTTTAATGCCTGCAACAATTTTAACTTCGGGCAAAACAATTCTTTTAAACACTCCCGAATTAAATGATGTTTACACAATGATAAAATTGTTAAAACAGCTTGGCGCTGATATAAATTTTGATTCGCATAAAGTTGAAATTGATTCATCCGGCATTAACAGTTTTTTTGCCCCGTATGAACATGTAAAAAAAATGAGAGCTTCGGTTTACGTTTTGGGTCCGCTGCTGGCAAGATTTGGCGAAGCAAAAGTTTCATTGCCAGGCGGCTGCGCTTGGGGTCCACGCCCCATTAATCTTCATCTCGAAGGAATGAAAAAATTGGGAGCCGAGATCGATTTGGAGGAAGGTTATGTAATTGCAAAAGTAAAAAAGCTGACCGGAGCTAAAATAAATTTTGATGTTTCATCCGTTGGGGCTACCGGAAATATTTTGATGGCGGCTGTTCTGGCTAAAGGAACTACAGTTATAAATAACGCTGCAATGGAGCCGGAGATTACAAATCTTGCTGAGTTTTTAATTAAGATGGGAGCGAAGATCGACGGAGTTAATTCTTCAACTTTAACAATCGAAGGAGTTAATGAATTAAAGCCGGTTGAATATTTAACTATTCCGGATAGAATTGAAGCGGGAACTTTACTAATTGCGGCTGCAATTACTCATGGCAAAATCAAATTAAAAAATATTTCGCCAAAATTTTTAAGCGCTGTATTGCTCAAGCTGGAAGACTGCGGATGCAAAATAGTTTATAAGGATGAGTCAGTTGAATTGGATGCTTCAAATATTACCATTAAACCGGTTGACGTTGTAACTTCAGTTTTCCCCGGCTTTCCGACGGATATGCAGGCGCAATTTATTTCGCTGATGACTTTATCTTCGGGAACTTCTTCTATTACAGATAATATTTATGTTGATAGATTTAAACATGTTCCTGAGCTTCAAAGATTGGGAGCCGACATAACCATAAATGAAAACACCGCCATTGTTAAAGGCGTAAAAAAGCTTAAAGGCGCAAAAGTTATGTCAACAGATTTACGCGCCAGCGCTTCACTTGTACTTGCGGGCTTAGCCGCCGAAGGCACAACTGAAGCGCTTAGAGTTTATCATCTTGATAGGGGCTATCAGCGAATTGAAGAAAAATTAAAATCTATCGGCGCTGATATAGAAAGAGTTGCGGGAACTGAATTTTAATTTGTCCTCGCCAAAAAAAATATTATTCAAATACAAATATTTTCCAATTTTCCTTATTACTGATTATTGTATTCAATATTTCACTTCTTTTCTTCCCGCTCGCAAATGTTTTTGGATATGAATTCTCTGCGTTAAACTCGCTCTTGCTTTCTCTGCTTAGCGGAATTTATACATTAATCTTATTGAAGAAGTTTGATTTTGAAAATTCAGATAGATCAAATTTTTATAAGACATTAATTTTTACTTTTGCTCTGTTTCTATTTTTCCCTTTGCTCATTTCTTCCGTTCATTCTGCCTTTACAATAAATTGTTCATTGTGCGAAGGCTTGCAATTTTATTTTACTTTAACTCTGCCTTCAGTTTTAACTGGAGCCGCGTTGGGATTTTTTGTAAAAACTTTTAGCAAAAAATTTGCAATTATAAAATTTATCATTTTGTATTTGATAATTTTACTTATCCCTTTATTTGAATTTTATTTTAACCCGCAAATATTTTTTTACAATCCATTATTTGGATTTTATCCGGGAACAATTTACGATGAAGGACTTTCAGTCGATTTAAAATTAGTTGTTTACAGATTATTAAATATTTTTTTCTTTTCAATTCTATTTCTCATTTCTCATAAAATTTATTTTAATCGCTCTAAAATTACGCGGAAATCTTTTTTTACTTTTTCAATTTTAATTTCTGTATTGTTTATTTATTTGTCGCCGCGCTTTGGTTATTCCACTGATTTTGCAAGGATGACCGCTCATCTAAATAAAAAAATTGAAACTCCGCATTTTGTAATTCATTACTCATCAGAAATAAATGAGAAATTAATTAAAGCTATCGCGCTGCATCATGAATATTATTATTCGCAATTGTCATTTTTCTTCAGGACAAAAATGAATGAGAAAATTACTTCATTCATTTTTAAAGATTCGGAACAGAAAAAATTATTATTGGGAACTGAAAATGCCGACATCGCCAAGCCCTGGCTGAAATATTGTTTTACTGTTTATGATAATTATGAAAGTACGCTTCGTCATGAAATTGCTCACGTAATCAGCGGCAATTTTGGAACGAATATTTTGAAAGTTGCGGAGAACATAAATCCATCTTTAATTGAAGGCATAGCAGTTTCCGCCGATCCGTTTTACGCCGAGTATGATATTCATTATATGGCAGCCCTGGCTTACCATAACGGTTATAAAATTAATTTGCAAAATTTATTTTCAGGGTTTTCATTTTTAACAAACGCTTCCAGTTTGTCTTATATTTATTCCGGTTCGTTTGTAAAATATTTGGTTGAGAGCTACGGAATTGATAAGATTAAAAAGTTATACTCGGATATTAATTTTAATAAAATCTATAAAAAATCTTTAGCCGAACTTCAAAAAGATTATTTTAATTTTTTAGAAAGTATTCCCGCAAAAAACCAAGATGCCGCTTTTTATTTTTTTGGTAGACAATCAATTTTCAGTAAAGTTTGTCCGCGTTATATTGCCAGCCGATTAAAAGATGGATGGGAAAATTATCAATTAAAAAATTATTCCGAATCAAAAAAAATATTTAATGAAATTTTAAAAGTTACTTTAAACTATTCGGCGTTAGTTGGACTTTCAAATTCATTGAATGAATTGGGAAAGAAGGATGAAGCGATTTCAATTTTAAAAAGAATATTAATAATTTTGTAAACACGGCTTATTATTTTACGATGGAATTTCAGCTGGCGGATTTATCGGCAAAAAATTATAAAATTAATTCGGCTGATTCATTGTATAAAAAATTAATTCAGCAAAACCCGAATAGAACTTTATTTTATTTGTCAAAATTAAGAAATGAAATTTCCAAGCGCGATACGCTGTTAAGTTTGTATTTAAACGGCGATCCATTAAATAAATATTTAATTTTAAAAAATTTAAATGAAGAAAGATATTTGTATAATTCTTTCCCGGCGTTAGTTGATCTGTCACGTTCTTTAAATGAAAATTATAATATATTTATTTCACAATTTAAAAAGACGCTAATTGTAAATGACTATCAAAGCGGCTATGGTGTCTATAAGCTGTCGTCCTTCATGCTTGAAAATTTAGATTATATCAAAGCGCGGAAAATGGCGGCTTTGTCTTTGCGTTTTTCGGGCGATATTAGTTTCACAAAACTTCAAAATGAAAATTATAAAAAATGTTCGTGGATGTATTTTAACGCTGAAAAATTTCTCAGCGAATTCAAATTTAATTGAAAGAAATATTTATGAGAAGCCCTGAATTAATTACAGCCAAGCATACAAAAATTACCGCGTATTTTTTAGGCTTTATCTCTTTCGTTTTATTTGTCTTCATTTTAAAATCATTAAGCGCAATTTTAATTCCGGTTACCTTCGCAATATTTTTAACTTTTTTATTTCATCCATTAATTATGTATTTGAACAAATACAAAATTCCAAAATGGGCGGCAATAATTTGCATTATAGTTTTTGTGTTTAGCGTTTATTATTTAATTGGACTTTTGCTTGTTTCAAGTTTTTCCACCTTCCCTGATAAAATTGATTCTTATTCCGCAAACTTAAATTCATTTTTTAAAGTTATTCTTAAACCTTTCAATTTAACTTTAAGAGAATTTTCGCGAATGCTTGGCATCGATTATCGTAGTATTGAAACGGGTAAAATTTTACCTGAACTTTTTAAGACGGGAGTTATACTTGATGTGTTTACATCTTTCTCGTCGATGATGAGCGATTTTTTTATAACGATGGTATTTTGGATTTTTATGATGTCGGGCAAAACTAAATTTGAAGAACGCCTTCGCTTTGCATTCGCCGAGCGAAAAGCAACTGTAGATAAAAATATTTTTAATGTAAATGAGCAGCTTCAATCATACATTGTTATAAAAACTATTTTAAGTTTAACAACCGGAATAACAACTACTATAATTCTTTTGGCTTATGGAATTGATTTTGCTCTGATGTGGGGCTTCTTAACATTTGTATTAAATTTTATTCCCAATATCGGCGCATTGATTGCAACTGTCGCTCCAATTACAATCGGACTGCTTCAGTATGGTTTTGGCTTTACTGTAATTTCCCTCGCGGCGCTTCTCTTAGTTGTTCATAACATTATCGGCAACGTTGCTGAGCCGCATTATTTAGGAATACAAATGGATTTAAGTCCGGTATTCGTTTTGTTCTCATTAATTTTTTGGGGATGGATTTGGGGAATTGGCGGAATGTTTTTAGCTGTTCCGATTTCAGCTTCAATGAAAATATTGTTCAGTAATATTGAACCGTTAAAACCAATCGCTATTCTATTAGGCACCAAAGCCAAAGCGCCTGATTCTTCTGTTAAAAAAGATAAAATTATAAATTCTAAATAGACGGTATGAATTTTAAAGATAAATTAAACTCCTTAAAAATATTTGAACTAGCATGTAAAACAGCAGCCGAATTAAATTTAAAAGTATTTATTGTTGGCGGGTTTGTAAGGGATTTAATTCTTGCCGAAGAAACTGATCTTCTACCCAAAAGAAAAGAAATTGATTTTTTAATAATTGGAGACGGAACATTTTATGCGTCAAAGCTGGCTGAAAAATTTAGTATTAAAAAGATAAATATCTTTAAAAATTTTGGAACGGCTAATTTTAAATTAGATGATTATGAACTTGAGTTTGTGGGCGCTCGAAAAGAATCCTATCAAAAGTCCAGCAGAAAACCAATTGTTACAACCGGTAGTTTTGAAGAAGATATTTCGCGCAGAGATTTTACAATTAACACGCTTGCTATTTCATTAAATGATGGAAGCATTGGAGAGTTGATTGATCTGTATAATGGCTATGAAGATATTCAAAATAAAATAATTAAAACTCCCGTCGATCCACTAATCACTTTTGATGACGATCCTTTGCGGATAATGCGGGCTTTTCGTTTTGCTTCTCAATTAAATTTTTCAGTTGATGACATTATAAATGACGCCGCTTTTAAATTACGCGACAGATTAAAAACCTTGCCTGACGGCGGTAATGTTGTTTCGCAGGAAAGGATAACGGACGAATTTTTAAAAATACTTTTATCGCCAAAACCTTCCGTGGGACTAAAGCTTCTTTTTTATTCAGGCGTTATGGAAATAATATTTCCTGAAATTGCAAATTTAAGCGGAGTGGAACAAAGAAAAGATTATCATCATAAAGATGTTTTTCTGCATACCTGTATTGTAGTTGATAATATTTCAAAAGCCACAGATAATGTATGGCTGCGATTTACAGCTTTGGTTCATGACATTGCCAAGCCTCAAACTAAAAAATTTATTGAAGAAATTGGCTGGTCGTTTCACGGGCATGAAGAATTAGGCGCAAGAATGATGAAAGGAATCTTCAAAAAATTAAAGCTGCCGTTTGCACAAATTGAATACGTGGAAAAGTTAGTGCGCTTGCATTTACGCCCTATCGCTTTGGCTAAAGAAGACGTTACTGATTCGGCGATAAGACGCTTTATTGTTGAGGCTGGCGGCGATCTTGAGGATTTAATAACGCTCTGCCGCGCCGATATAACAAGTAAAAATCCCGGTAAGGTTTCAGAATATCTCGAAAATTACGAGCGTGTTATGAAACGCGTATGGGAAGTTGAAGAGAAAGATCAGCTGCGGGCTTTTCAATCTCCGGTAAGAGGCGAAACTATTATGAAAGTCTGTAATTTGAAGCCTTCAAAAAAAGTAGGGGAAATAAAATCAGCTATAGAAGAAGCTATACTTGACGGGGAGATCGAAAATAATTATGAAGCCGCTTATCAATACTTGCAAAAAATAAAAAACCAATTTTTATAGTTGAGTAATTTTTATTTTATACTTATTATCTTTGGTTATCAAAAAATAACTTCATTCTAATCGTTTACTTATCAGCCGATTCAAATCAGCCGATTATGTAATTATACAGCCGTTTGTAATTAAATGTAAAATACTTTTTCCCTATTATATATCTTTGCTTTAGAATTTAGAGATAGTTGTTTAAAACTTTTTTATTAAGACGATGGTAATCTTCTCAATAATTAAACGTCTAAATAAATTACATTAGTTGTTTCTCCGCTTAGCGGATCAAAAAAAATATCGAAAACCAATTGGAGAAAATATGCCTCGTATATTGCTGAGTTTAATTTTTATAATTTCCTTATCGGTTTTAACGCCCGCCCAAAAAATGTTAAGCCTTGATGATGCAATAAAAATTGCGCTTCAAAAAAATTCAACTTTAAAGAAAACAGAAAATAATCTGCTTACATACAAATCAAATGTTAAAGCCGCCATTGGAGCTTTCTTCCCGTCTTTAGGCGCGAGCGCTTCGGCGGGATGGAGCCGTAATGAAGCCGCGGGCGGAGAAACTTTTGTTATACAGGGAACTACAATAACGTCCGATCCGCAAACTACGGAAACTAGAACTTATTCTGTGGGCGCGGGCGCTAACGTAGATTTATTTGACGGACTTTCTAACATTGCAAATCTTTCGCAGTCAAAAAATGATCTTGAATCAGCCGAATTATTTTTTGAAAGGATTAAGCAAGACATTGTTTTCAACACCATCAACCTTTATTATATCGTTGTTAACAACCAGCAGCTTTTAAAAGTTAAAGAAGAAGACGTAAAATGGAACAAGAGAAATTTAGAAACTATAAGTGAAAGAAATAAACTTGGCGCTGTAACTTTAGCCGATGTTTATTCTCAGCAAGTTAAATATGGCAATGCGGAGCTTGAAGTTGTTAGAACCAGCAATGCTTTAGAAAGTTCTAAGTCAGATTTACTTGATTACTTAGGTTTGGATGTTTTAGATCAATATCAATTTTCAGATTCCCTTTCAAATGAAGAGCTTTCCATTCTAGAAAAAAACTTATCACAGGAATATGAAAATATTTCTCAAATTGTCGACGAAGCCTTAAATAAAAGACCTGATTATAAAAGCGCTAAATTAAATTTGGAAAGCGCTAATAACGGCGTAACCATAGCATGGTCAGGTTATTTGCCTCGATTAACCGGATCGGCTAATTTTAGCACATATGCAAATGTAGTTGACAAATTATTCAAATCTAAAAATTACTCTGCGGGCTTAACTTTAAGCATACCCATTTTTTCAAATTTTAATACAGAAAACCAGGTTGAATTTGCCGAGGTAAATGTTATGAATAGGAAAATTGAAGTTAACGATCTTGAACGACAGATTAAAAAGAATTTACAAAGTACTTTTTTAGATCTTCAAGCGGCTGAAAAAGCTTTAGAGGTTGGAAAAAGCAACGTGGAAGCCGCCACAGAAAACAGAAAAATTGAATCAGAAAAATACTCTCTCGGCTCCGGCACTTTGTTAAATGTGCTTATTGCCAATTCGGATTATACAAATGCGCTTACCAATTATATCAACGCGCAGTTTGCGTACGTAAAATTAAACGAGCAATTAAAATATTATTTGGGCGTGTTAGATTATCAAAAATATGAATGACCAAAAATATGAATAATATAATAATCAAAAAGACGATTAACTAAAAAAGTATTAATAATTAAATTTTTATATCCAACAAAACTGAAAAATCTGAAGTTAGAAAAATCTTAATAGGAGAAAATTAAATGGCAAATGGTAAAGTAAAAAAATCAAAAAAGAAAATAATTATTTTCACAATACTCGGGGTGTTGGTTTTAGCCTTAGTTTTAATGGCTTTGCTTGGCGGAAACAAAGAGGAAATAATTCAAGTGCAGACTGAAAAAGTAACGCAGCGAAATATAACGCAAAAGGTTGCAGCCACCGGCAAAATTGACCCCGAATTTAAAGTGGCTATTACCCCAGAAGTTACGGGAGAAATAATTTCTCTGCCGGTTAAAGAAGGCGACAGAGTTAGAAAAGGTCAGCTTCTTATAAAAATAAAAGGGGATAATTATATCGCCCAAAAAGAAAGAGCCGAAGCAAATCTTCAAGCTTATAAATCAACAATAACTATGCGCCAGGCTGAACTGGATAAATTGTCATCTGATTATGATAGAGCTAAGGAACTGCACAGCAAAAAATTAATAAGCGATTCAGAATTGGAAACGGCAAAGAGTAATTATCTTTCCGGTAAAGGAGGATTTGAAACAAGTAAAGCAAATGTTATGCAGGGCGAAGCTTCAGTTAAAGAAATTAATGATCAGATAAATAAATTGTCAATTTACTCTCCTATGGATGGAACAGTCAGCCAGCTTAACGTTGAACTTGGCGAAAGAGTTTTGGGTAGCGGATTTAGCCAGGGTACAAATATTATGACTATCTCCGATTTATCAAATATGGAAGCTGTTGTGGATGTTGATGAAAACGATGTAGTGATTATAAATTTGGGCGATACTGCCCGCGTAAAAGTTGACGCTTTTGGCGATAAAATATTTAAAGGAGTTGTTAAACAAATTGGCAACAGCGCTCAATCTTCAGGGCTTGGCACACAAGAACAAGTTGTAAATTTTGAAGTGGAAATAAAATTAATCGACCTTGATGAAAATTTACGACCCGGGATGTCATGCAATGCGGATATCGAAACGGATACTAAAGCAAATGTAATAAGCGTGCCTATTCAAAGCGTAACGGCAAGGTCGGGCTTTAACCCGGATGGCGGAGATATGAAAGAGGAAGATAACCCAAATGCCAAGAGCGCCGCTAAAAAATCAACTGATAAAGTTCAGGAGATTGTTTTTATTATGGATAAAAATAACAAAGTAAAAAAAGTTGAGGTGAGCACCGGTATTAGCGACGATAATTATATTGAAGTTACAAAAGGGCTTTCCGGCGGCGAAGAAGTTGTTTCAGGCAGCTATAGAGCTATTTCACGAGAACTTGAAGACGGTTCAACTGTAAGAAAAGAAGATCAAAAAAAATCTTTCAGCGCTAATAAATAACGGAAGCATAAAATGAATATTATAAACATCGAACATATATCTAAAATTTATGAAGTTGGGTCTGAAAAAGTTCATGCGTTGCGAGACGTTACTTTAAGAATAGATAAAAATGAATACGTAGCAATTATGGGTCCCTCTGGTTCCGGCAAATCTACTTTAATGAATATGCTGGGCTGCTTGGATACTCCCACCGCGGGCATATATGATTTTACCGGAGTCAGCGTAAGTGAAATGACCGATAATGATCTTGCAAAAATTCGTAACAGAGAAATTGGATTTGTATTTCAAACTTTTAATTTATTAGCCCGTTCAGATGCGCTGCATAATGTTGAACTCCCTTTAATTTATGCCGGCGTTCCTTCAGCCGAAAGGAAAGAAAGAGCCAGGCAATCGCTTGTTGATGTTGGGCTGGGAGATAGAATGCATCATAAACCAAATGAACTTTCCGGAGGACAAAGACAAAGAGTTGCGGTTGCGAGAGCGCTGGTTACTAATCCATCCATTATTTTAGCGGATGAGCCCACCGGTAATCTTGATTCTAAAACCGGCGAAGAAATTATGCTATTATTTAATGAAATTTATGAAAAAGGTAATACTATTATTCTCGTTACGCACGAAGAATATATTGCTGAACACGCAGCAAGAATAGTACGACTTAAAGACGGCTTGGTAGAATCCGATGAACCGGTGGAAAATAGATACGTTCCAAAACCGAAAGCCCAAGTTCAAGTTTAAGTATAACAGTAATATTATGATTATGATTAAGATCTTAAGCAGTATTAAGCATAATTTATTTTCCGCAATAAAATAACAAATAAAAAAAGCGAGCAGGCTATGGCAACATTTATTCTTGAATTAAAAGAAAGCTTTATGATTGCATTCAATGCAATAAGAGCTAACAAAGTGCGGGCTGCATTAACAATGCTTGGAATTATAATCGGCGTTACTGTTGTAGTTTTAATGAGCGTCGCTATAAAAGGGATCGATAATAATTTCCAAAAAGGAATAAGCGCTTTAGGCAGCGATGTCCTTTATATTGACAAGTGGGCTTGGTTCACTAATAATGAATGGTGGAAAATGCGCAACCGAAGAAATATTGATATGGATGACTTTGAACGTTTTAAAGAGCTTGCTAAAATGCCGCTTGCTGTTGCGCCTGTTATGAATGCAAGAGAAACTGTAAAATATAATGAGAAACGCGTTGAGTCTGTAAACATAAACGGCTCAAATGCAGATTATGTTAAGACTACAAATTTCACTTTTGATCAGGGAAGATTTTATTCTGAAATTGAAAGCAAAGGCGCGCGCTACGTAGCGGTAGTAGGAAGCGAGATTGCGAAAAATCTTTTTCCTCTGGGAAACGCGCTGGATAAAACAATAAAAATAGGCGGAGTAAATTATAAAATTGTCGGCGTACTTTCTGAGCAGGGCAGTTTTATTTTAGGTTCTTACAATCCCGATAACCAGGCGTTCGTTCCCATCGGAACTATATTTAAAAACTTTTTAAGCAACGCTCATGGCTCTATTACCATCAATGTTAGGGCGGCAAATCCTTCTTTAGTTGATGAAACCAAAATTGAGGCTGAAGGAGTTATGCGTCAGGTTCGAGGATTAACTATCAATGAAGAAAATGATTTTTCCATTAACCAGCAGGAAGGTTTAATGGATAATTACAATAAAGTTGTGGGCGTTATTCAAATTGCGGGACTTTTTATTACAGGCTTATCATTATTTGTAGGCGCCATCGGCATTATGAATATTATGTTCGTTTCAGTTAAAGAAAGAACGAGAGAAATTGGAATCCGTAAAGCAATCGGCGCTAAACGAAGAACCATACTTGCGCAATTTTTATTTGAGTCTTCTGTAATTTGTTTGATGGGCGGCTTAGTCGGACTTTTATTAGCGGTGCTGTTAAGCAATCTTGTTAATCAATTTTTGCCAACCTCCGTTCAATATGACGCAGTAATTTTAGCGATAGTTGTCTCGCTTATTACAGGAATAATTGCAGGTTTTGCGCCCGCTTTTTCTGCTTCTAAAATGGATCCGGTTGATGCTTTGAGGTATGAATAATGAAGTTCGGCGAGGTGTTTAATGTAGCGGCTCAATCTATTTTAGCCAATAAACTCAGAACTCTTTTAACTGTGTTAGGCGTAGTGGTGGGCATATTTTCTATTATTGTTATTATGACTGTTGTAACCATGCTTCAGACAAGCATTGAAGATGGATTTGCTATGTTGAGTAAAAATACTTTTCAAATAGAAAAATTTGATAGAACACGGGCAAGAGGTCCTAATGGCGATAGAAGCTGGAGGAATAGGAAAGACTTAACTATTGAAGAATTTTATCGGCTAAAAGATTTACTAACTCAAGCTAAATATGTAGGCGCAGAACAATGGCATTTCGGGATACTTGCTAAATACGGCAACCAGGAAACTAATCCAAATTTAAGTATTGCAGGTATAACCGTTGGCGCTATGCAAACCAATGATTGGAAAATTGACTACGGCAGAGAGCTTCGTCAAAATGATATTAATTATTCAAATGACGTATGCATGATTGGTAAAGATGTAGTTGATAAATTATTCCCCAATATCAATCCTATCGGTAAAACTATAAGAGTTGACAGTAAGCCTCTTCTTGTTATAGGCGTGATGGAAAAACAACCTCAATTATTCGGGCAGTCGCGAGACGGATTTATACTAACTCCTATTTCAACTTTTCAATCTATGTACGGCAAATACGGCGAGTCTATAAATATAACAGTAATGGCAAGCAGTAAAGAAAGTTATGAATCAACAATTGAATCAGCTATTGGTTATATGCGGAAAATAAGAAAAGTAAATCCGGGCGAAGAAAATGATTTTTCAATTTTCAGTAATGAATCTTTAATGGCGCAGGTTAACGATACTACGGAAGGCGTAAGAATCGGAGCGTTGGTAGTTTCTCTTTTTGCGTTAGTTGCCGCGGGAGTAGGCATTATGAATATTATGCTTGTATCAGTTACTGAACGCACGCGTGAAATAGGAATACGAAAAGCTTTGGGCGCAAAAAAAGCAAACATACTTTCCCAGTTTTTAGTTGAAGCTGTAATACTTTGCTTAATAGGCGGGCTTATCGGAATTATAATTGGAGTGGGAATAGGAAACTTAGCAGGCGGTGCATTAAACGCAAAAGCCGCAATTCCCTATGGCTGGGTCGCAATTGGAATGAGCTTATGTGTATTAGTCGGCGTAGGTTTCGGAACTTATCCCGCATACAAAGCGGCAAACCTTGACCCCATTGAAGCATTGAGATACGAATAAAAATTTGATTACTTACAGTTAGAATTTTAAAATTCTTTTAGGCGATAAAATGAAAACCTCAGAAATTTTTAACATTGCAGTTCGCTCTATAACAAATAACAAACTGAGAACATCGCTTACTATTTTAGGAGTAGTAGTTGGGATATTTTCAATTATAGTTATAATGACTGTGGTTACAATGCTTCAGAATAGTATTGAAGACGGATTTTCTATGCTGAACAAAAATACATTTCAAATCCAAAAATATGACGCTATGAGAATGCATGGGGGAGGAGACAGGCAAGACCGTAATAGAAAAGATTTAACGCTGGAAGATTTTTATAGATTAGAAAAACTTTTAACTCAAGTTAAATATATTGGCGCCGAGCAATGGCAGTTTGGAAAAATAATTAAATATCGTAACGATGAAACTAATCCTAATATACAATTAGCCGGCGTAACTTCGGGCGCTCTTCAAACGAATAATTGGAAAGTGGAATACGGCAGAGATTTTAGGGGAACTGATATTCAATATTCAAATGACGTTTGCATTTTAGGCAGCGACGTTAAAGAAAAATTATTTCCCAGTTTGAATCCCGTTGGTCAAACTGTGCGGGCTGATGGAAAGCCTTTATTAGTTATTGGCGTTTTTGAAGCCCAGCCTTCTATGTTTGGGCAGAGTAATGACAATTTTGTAGCAATGCCTATTTCAACATTTAGATCGCAGTTTGGAAAATCCGGAAGATCAGTAAACATAACGGTGATGGCGCAAGACAAGCAAAGTTATGAATCAACTATAGACGCGGCTATCGGCTATATGCGTAAAATTAGAAAAGTAAAGCCGGGCGAAGAAAATGATTTTGCAATTTTCAGCAACGAATCATTAATGGCGCAGGTTAACGACACGACCGAAGGAGTAAGAATCGGCGCTTTAGTAGTTTCAATTTTTGCATTGATTGCAGCCGGAGTTGGAATTATGAATATTATGCTCGTCTCTGTTACTGAACGCACCAGGGAAATTGGAATTAGAAAAGCATTAGGCGCCAAAAAATTTAATATACTTTCGCAGTTTTTAGTTGAAGCTATAATACTGTGTTTAGTCGGCGGCTTAATCGGAATAATTATCGGCGTAGGAATAGGAAATTTGGCGGGCGGATTGCTGAACGCTAAAGCTGCAATACCTTACGGCTGGGTGGCAATAGGAATGAGTTTGTGTGTTTTAGTGGGAATTGGATTTGGAACTTATCCGGCATATAAAGCCGCTAATCTTGATCCCATTGAAGCTTTGAGATATGAATAAAAAATAGAGGGAAATTTATGCGACTCGGGGAAATTCTTTCAATAGCATTGCATTCAATATCAAACAATAGGCTTAGAACTGCATTAACGCTGCTCGGAATTGTTGTGGGAATTTTTTCCATTATCGTAATTATGACCATAGTTACAATGCTTCAAAATACAATTGAGAATGGTATTTCTATGCTGAATAAAAATACTTTTCAAATAAGTAAATATCCTGCTGTCCAAACCGGAGGTTCTGCCGCCTGGGAAAAAATTAAAAGAAGAAAAGATATTACTGTGGAAGATTTTTTTCGGTTGGATGATATGCTCTCTAATGTTAAAGCAATTGGCGCATACCAAGGAAGAGGTGGGAAAATAGTTAAGTTCCGGAGCAGAGAAACTAATCCAAATACCTATGTAGTCGGGGCAACTGAAGGCGTTCTTCAAACACTTAATTTAGATTTAGCTGACGGACGAGATATTCGTAAAAGCGATATTGAATATTCAAACAACATTTGCATACTTGGCAATGATGTTATTGAAAAAATATTTTATTACATAGAACCTGTAGGGCAAGTTGTGCGCGTTGATGGAAAACCATTCAAGGTTGTCGGTACTCTAAAAAAACAACCCGAATTTTTTGGACAAACACAGGATAACTATATAGTTCTTCCCATTACAACTTTCCAATCAATATACGGCAAACGCGCCGGAAGTATTGAAATTACAGTAATGGCTAAAGATAAAAATGCTTATCAATCAACTATTGAATCTACTATTGGATATATGCGTAGAATTAGAAAAGTTCCACCAGGTGAAGAAAATGATTTTGATATTGCCAGCAACGAAACGGTAATGGGACAAATAAATGATATTACCGGGGGAGTGAAAATTGGAGCGATGGTAATTTCGGTAATTGCTTTGCTTGCCGCCGGAGTTGGAATTATGAATATTATGCTTGTTTCAGTAACTGAACGAACTCGCGAAATTGGAATTAGAAAAGCTTTGGGCGCACGAAAATCAAATATACTTTTTCAGTTTTTAATTGAAGCAGTAACACTTTGTTTAATCGGCGGAGCTATTGGAATATTTTTAGGAATTGCCATTGGAAACATTGCCGGCTCATATTTAAATGCCGTGGCTTCTATTCCCTATGATTGGGTGGCTATAGGCTTAACTTTGTGCGTTATAGTGGGCGTGGGCTTTGGAACTTATCCAGCTTACAAAGCGGCTAACCTTGATCCTATTGAAGCTTTGAGGTATGAGTAAGCCACTTAATTTCAATTCAAATTATTATAGAGACGCATCGATGATGCGTTTTTTTTTTGTCAATCTATTTTTCCCACAGAATTCCGGAATCATTTTGTGACAAATGATTTAATTGTTTATACCTTCCTCAATTAAAAACTTGCGAATTACTATAAAATAAAATATTGATTGATATTAATAACTCTTTTGAATATGTTCTTTTAAGCATTAATTTTTCTTTTTAATTGTAATGCGCATTAACCTAAATTAGGGATTAAATGTGCAAAATAAAATTAAGTATCGTAGTTTAGTTTTTGCTGCAGTTATATTCATTCTTACATTTTCATATTTCAGCATTCTTCATATCAAAAATAAATCAAGCTTGCCTTTTAAGCTTGGTACACTCGATTCAATTTTAATCGTACAAGAAAGTAATTTAAGTAAATCTGCAATTTCAATTGGTGATACAATTGTATCTATTGAGGGTATTCCATTTACTGAAGATGAAGAGGTAGAAGTTTTTTTAGATGGGTTAAGTGAAAATTCGATTATCAGGATAGATTATCTAAAGAATAAATCTATATCTTCGGTCAACATTAAATTAGCTAAGTTCTACTCGAGTTTTTATGTTATAACAGCTTGTGTTACCGGAGTACTTTTAATTTTTATCGGTCTTTTTGTTCTTTGGAAAAAACATGATAGCAAATCCGCAAGGATATTTAATTGGGTTACCCTTAGTTCGGCTTGTATAGTTCTTATGACCTGGGGGAAATACAGTGTTCCACTTACATTCACTGATTATATCATTCATATTATATTTTCACTTTGTTATTCATTAGCCCCGGTTTTATTTATTCATTTTACTTTAACATTCCCAAGAAAAAAAAATATACCGCACCTAGTACTTAAACTTTTATACTTTTCTTTATTCATTATGGTTTTGTTTTCAGCGACTTATTTTATAAGAGCAATAAGTATTAGGTCTATTAACGCTATTCAAGAATTTTTAGTGATCTTTAATGCAAGTCGAATTTATTCTTTTGCTGCCATTCTTTCCGGGGTAATCATTTTTATTCATACGTACATTACTTCAAACAGTCGCTTAGAGAAGAAAAAAATAAGATGGGTGTTATTGGGAATTGTATTAGGCCCCTTAGTTTTTGCAGTCCTATGGGTAATTCCACTTGCTATTATTAATCACGGTTTAGTACCCGAAGAAATTGTGGTTATGTTTATGCTGTTCGTGCCAATCACCTTTGCTGTTGCAATAGTAAAGCATCATATATTCGATATTGATTTGCTTATAAAACGAAGCGTGATTTATTTTTTATCTCTTGGATTATTGATCCTAATTTATTCATCCATAATTGTTGTATTGACTCATTTAGCGAATGGTTTTAATGAATATCTTTCTTCCGGGGTAGCTGCCGTTATTATTGCGTTATTATTTCATCCGGCTAAAGAAAGGATTCATAAATTTGTTGATAAAAAATTCTTCAGGGTTAAGTATGATTTTAGAATTGCTTCAAGAAATTTTTTAGATGAAATTAAAAATAGTAATGATGTAAAAACTTTAGCAGAAAAAATAATTCAAGATATAAAATTTTTAATTCCAATTAATAAACAAGGTTTCTTTTTATTTTCTAAATCTAACAACAGGGTTTATCTTGAAGCCGGTCAAAATTTTGATCTATTGATGAGCCGAAGCATACTATTAGATCAAAAAAAAATAAAAACTAATTTAAGTGAACCTTTAGCACTAAGTGATAAAGTAGAACCAGGCAGCCGGATTGAAATAGCTGATGAAGCAGTATTCAAACGCTGGGGGATTGTTATCGTATTTCCAATAAAATCTAACAGCGACCAATTATTAGGATTTTTAGTGCTTGGTGAAAAAAAATCAGGGCAAAGATTTACAATTGAAGATATTGATTTATTAACTGAGGTCTGTTTAGAAGCTGGAATGACTATAGAAAGGATACAAATACAACAGGAATTAATTAAAGAACATCTGCTCAAAGATAAGCTTCAAGAATTAAATGATTTGAAATCATTCTTTCTTTCAAGCGTATCACATGAATTAAAAACACCTCTTACTTCAATACGTATGTTTTCCGAATTCCTCAAGATTAATGAAAATATGGAAAAAGAAAAGAAAGAAGAATACCTGGAAATTATTGAAGGAGAATGTGATAGGCTTGGACGTCTAATTGAGAATGTACTTGATCTTTCAAAAATTGAAAGAGGAGTGATGGGATATCGTTTTAGGCATATAGACATAAAAGCATTGTTGAATAGCGCTCTTGCTTTAATGTCTTATCAAATTAAAATGGAAAATTGCAAAGTAATGACAAAAATTTGTACAGAAGAATGTGAAATTAATGGAGATGCAGATTTAATTAAAAGTGCAGTTATAAATCTTTTATCAAATGCAATAAAATATTCTTCTATCCCTAAAAAAATATTTATTGAACTTCAAACAGATAGCGAATCTGTAAATATAAATTTTGAAAATTCAGGTTATTGCCTTAATTCGAATGAATTACTAAAATTATCCGATCCTTATTATAGAGCAGAAAATGTTAAAAAAGAAAAAATTCCAGGCAGTGGAATAGGTCTTACTTTAGTTAATCAAATTATGGACGCACATAAGGGGAAATTATTAATCAATAATATTCCTGATATGGGCTGTCAATTTACACTTTCATTTCCACGGGAGAAAATTGATGAAAAAAGTTTTAGTGATTGAAGATGATCCTGCAATTTTAAAAGGCTTAATTTCCAGCCTTGAAATGGAAGGATACAGTACGGTTTCAGCTTCCGATGGTGAAGAGGGTTTTAAGTTAGGTAAGACCTTAAATATTGATTTAATAATTCTTGATGTCATGCTTCCTAATAAAAATGGATTTGAAATTTGCAGCGATTTGAGAAAAGCAGAAATAAATACACCTGTACTTATGCTTACCAGTAAGAAGGAAGAAATTGATAAAGTACTTGGATTAGAAATAGGCGCTGATGATTATATGACGAAACCTTTCAGTGTTAGGGAACTGCTGGCTAGGATAAAAGCAATACTAAGACGTAATACAGAACTAACCAAAAGTATTGATGAAATAATTTTCGGCAGTGTACAAATAGATTTTAAAAAACTGGAAGCTTATAAGAATCATCAGCCTATAAAGCTTTCTTCATTAGAATTTAAAATTTTAAAATATTTAATAGAAAAAGAAGGCGAAGTTATTTCGAGAGATAAATTACTTGATGAAGTTTGGGGATATGAAACATTTCCAACCACACGAACTGTAGATAATTATATTTTATCCATTCGAAAAAAAATAGAAGACAACCCTGCCGAGCCGGTTCATATTTTAACTATGCATAAAAGCGGTTACAAATTTGTTAGGTGAAGAAATATATATTTCTTATTTAATAAAAAATTTTATTTTTAAGATTTAATTTTATTAAAACTTCATTTGTATCCTGTCGAATTAATAATACTTCAAAACCACTAAAATCCTATAGAAATTCTATTATTGCCAATTTCTCTATCCCATTTAATTACAGCTATAATACATTTTTTTTACAATTCTTTGACAATAAGTTAAAAAGATTTCCCCATTTTGCCGGTGAAAGAATTACAACGAATAGAACCATTTCAGTAATTGGTACATTTTATTCATTAAATATTTAGCAGGGATAAAATGAATACTTCAGATCATAACATTGAAAAAATCTTACGTGATTATATTTATGAACATTATCTTCCTCATAATAATAATTCGAATTTAACTTTTGATAAACATTTGTTTCAATCCGGCATCATTGATTCTGCTGGATTGATTTCCTTTCTATGTTTTATCGAAAATGAATTTTCCATTACTATTCCGGATGAAGATTTGATCCCGGATAAATTTTCCACCATAAACTCGATTGCAAAATACATTAAATCTAAACTTTCCATTTTATCAACTGCGAAGAGTACATAAAATGTCATTTAAAAAATGCGTGGTTTGGGATTTAGATAATACAATATGGGACGGCGTTGGTCTTGAAGGTGAAGTGTTTTTAAAAGATGAGGTTGTAAATCTTATTAAAGACTTAGATCAAAAAGGCATTTTGCATTCAATTGCTAGTCGAGGAGATGAAAATTTATCACTAACACTTCTGAAAAAATTTCAAATTGAAGAATACTTTTTAGCTCCTAAAATAAATTGGCTGCAAAAATCAAATAGTATAATTGAAATTTCCAAAGAATTGAATATTCCGTTGGATGCAATGGTTTTTGTTGATGATGATGATTTTGAAATTGAGCAAGTATCCTTTATGATACCCGAGGTTTTAACTTTAAATGCTAAAGGAGCAATTAATATATTAAAGTTAGGCGAATTGTTTTTAACATCTCAATCTGAGGAAACAAAAAATAGAAGGAAATATTATCTAGCTGAAAGCCTTAGAAAGAAAATGGAATTAAATTATTCATCAAGAGAGGAATTTTTAAAATCCTGTAAAATGAAATTGAATATTAGGCTGATGAGGAAAGAGGATATTTATAGAGTGTGTGAATTAATGTCAAGAACACATCAGTTGAATACAACCGGCTGGATAATGGAGCAAAATGATTTACAGAAAATTCTTGTCTCATCGAAGAGCATAAATATTTATGTAGCTGAGTTAGATGATAAATTTGGTTCTTATGGAATTGTTGGTGCTGCTATAACAGAACTAATTAAAGGTAAACTAATTTTAAAATATCTTGCTGTATCATGCAGGGTAATGGGCAGAGGCATTGAACAAGCCATAATAATAAAGCTTCTTTTTGATTGTAAGCTTTACGGCAATAATAATTTATTTGCTGAGTTTCGCGATACAGGAAGAAATAGAATGATGAAAATGTTATATCAAATATTAGGCTTTAGTTTGGTGGGAAATCCTCAAAAAAATATAGACACATTAATTTTCAGCCGGGAGACTAAAAATATTCCTTCGACTTTCAAATGGTTGGAGGTAGAATGAACATTCTATTGATTGATATTCTAAGAACTTCATTGGAAGAAGTTTGGCCTTCAGCCGAACATTCACTCGGGCTTATGTACCTTGCCGCCTCTGCTAAAAGAGAATTTAAAGATAAAGTCAGCATTAAGATTGAAACTTTGATCTCCAAACCAGGATCGAACAGAAATTGATGAAAGAAATTTAATTGGATATTTAAATGATTTTGTTCCAGATATAGTTGGCTTCAGGTGTTTAACAATTGGCAAAGATACTTTTCATTATGCTGCTCAGATAGTTAAGGAATGGAATAGCAATTGTGTTTTAATTGCCGGCGGCCCGTATCCAACCGACGATCCTGAAGATGCACTCAGTTCAGAATATGTTGATGTAGTAGTGATTGGTGAAGGAGAAATTGTATTTAATAATATAATTAGGAATCTACTCGATGAGAAATCTTATTTTAATATTCCCGGAATAGCATATAGAAATGAAAACAAGTGTTCATAAAACGCCTGCTCAATTTTATATTGATGATTTAGACACTCTCCCCTTACCCTCTTATGAAATTATAGATCTTAATAAATTCTCAAATCAATTTCTAACTTTTACATCAAAGATTTCTAAACCGCACGCAAATATTATGACTACCCGCGGGTGTCCATACCGCTGCGCTTACTGTCATAATATATTAGGAAAAAGATTTAGGATGAGATCTCCCGAGAGTGTCTTTTGCAGAAATAAAATATTTATATAATAATTATGGGATTAATGATTTTCAGATTATAGATGACATTTTCAATCTTGATTTAATTAGGGCTAAAACCATTTGTGATATGATAATAAAAAGCCGGATGAAAATTACTTTATCATTTCCCAAACGCCTTGCGGGGTGATAGAGTTGATAAAGAGTTAATAGAAAAAATGGCTGAAGCCGGAACAAAGTTTATCTCTTATGCTGTGGAGACGGCTTCGCCAAGATTACAGAAAATGATTAAAAAAAATTTGAATCTAGATAAAATATTTCGGGCAATTGAATATACTGCCGAAGCAAACATTGTTACGCGTGGATTTTTTATGATTGGTTTTCCCACTGAAACCGAAGAAGAAGTACTTCAGACGATTGAATTTGCAAAAGCATCTTCACTTTGCGGCGCAACTTTTTTCACCGTTGTTTATTTCCCGGGCACAGAATTATTCAAGCTTGCACAAACTTTAGGATATTTTCAGGAGGGGAATTATAATGTGCAGCGAGATTACGTTAATGTTGGTGAAGGTCCATACGAATTTAGCCTGGAAACTTTGACGAATTTGAAAATGAAAGGTATAAGGGAATTTGCCTTCACTAAAGAAAGAGTCGAGAATGCCTTAAAAATACTTCCCGCATACTTTACCCAAAGAGAAATAGATGGATTTTTTATGGCGTATGTAGTCAGTTCAAGGACATCAATTGATGAAATAGAAGATGAAAATGTTAAACTTCTGCTGCGAAGATATTTTGTAATTGCCGATAAATTTTCGAAGAAGAGTGAATTTTATGTATAGTAAAGACGCTTCGTCAAATATAAAGACAATGACAAATGAGATAAAAACTTTTTATGAAGAATATCAATTCCCCGGAAATAGGCCGTTGGATCGAGATGGTATTATTTTCTTAAAAAGCTTTAATAAAAGTATTGAAAAACTGAAGAAGAGTAAGTCCCGATTAAATGTATTAGATGCCGGCTGTGGAACGGGTAATACAACTGTAGCATTGGCTAAGAATTATAAGAACGTAAAATTTAAAGGATTGGATAATTCCAAAGCTTCATTGTTAAAAGCAGAAAAATCTGCGCAGACAAATCATCTCTCAAATGTTAATTTCAAAAAATGGAACCTAATTAAACCACTTCCATATAAAAAATCTTTTGACGTTATTTATTGTCTTAGGCGTTCTGCACCATACTGCGGATATGGCATTAGTATTAAAAAATTTACACAATTCATTAAGCGATAAAGGTGAACTTTATTTATGGATTTACGCAAAGCACGGAAGATATTATCACACACAAAATGTTAAGCTATTAGGTATGCTGTTAGCCGCAGGAGAAAATGCAAGTGAGAAAGATTGTATAGCAAAAGAATTTATTGGTACTGTAAAGAACAATATTATCTTAAAAGAATTGCTCGGTAAAAATATTGAGGATGAAAATTTACAAGAGGTTTATCTTGATCCTGTTTGGATTGCGGATCAATTTTTAAATCCAAATGAAATTTTAATTGACATGGATGAATTGATTTCGCTTACAAAAAATTGCGGATTTAAAATTCAAAAAGTGCTGGGAATGAATACCAATATTGAAAATTATTTTGAATCTGAAAAAATAATCAGCTGTTTTAAAAAATTATCTGAAAATGAAAAATTAATAGCATTGGATCTTTTACTAAAACCGGAACGTCATTTTTTAATTCTAAATAAAGTTTGAAGAAGAAATAAATGTATATACTTGGTTATAGCGGCTTTACGCGTGATTCACATTTAGCCCGTGGTATAAGAAGTCCATTAGCAAAAACTAACCAGGATTTTGAGAATATATTTGAATACGGCGAAGGTGAAGTACCATTTTCAAGATTTCCTCTTGGATACTTTGGGCATGATGCGTCTGCTGCACTTTTTAAAGACGGAAAGCTAATTGCTGCTGTGGCTGAAGAAAGATTTACAAGAATCAAATATTCTTTAAATCTTACTGGAAATACTTTGCTACCCAAAAATGCCATAAATTATTGTCTAAATAAGTGTGGAATTTCAATCGATGATTTAGATGCAGTAGCTCATTATTGTGACTTCAATAAAAATTCGATTGCAAAGAGAATTAAATTACTCGAACCTTGGCTAGATAAAAATGAAAAAAAATGTTTAGAAGATTCATATTATAATATCTACAACTCAATGATGTCTAATAAAGTTGTTGTAAAACAATTTGAACAGATGACGGGGAAATCTGCGAAATTATTTATACCAGTTCAGCATCATCATGCCCATGCGGCAAGCGCTTTTTATCCTTCCGGTTTTCGTGAGGCGCTTATATTTACAATTGATGGAACAGGCGAAACTGAAAGTTCATTAATAGCCGTGGGTGAGGGAAACAAAATAACAGAAATAGAAAGAACATTTATTCCTACCTCGCTTGGGGCACTTTATTTAATCATCACAGTATTTCTTGGCTTCCGAAGCCTAGGAGATGAATATAAAGTAATGGGCTTGGCGGCTTATGGAAATCCAAAAAAGTACCGTTCTTTTTTTAATTTTTTAGTTTTGTTGAAAGAAAATGGAAATTATTCAACCGAGCTTCTTGCTCATTCCGATTTAAAAGAATTCATTCTTAAAAATTTTGGTAGTCCAAGAAAAATGCATGGTAAATTTTCACAACGGCATGCAGACATTGCCGCCGCTTTACAAGAATCTCTTAATGAAACGGTCCTGCATAAATTAAGATATTTAAAAAAGAAACCGGACTGAATAATCTATGCATGGCTGGCGGTGTGGCGTTAAATTGCACCTTGAATGGTGAAATTGCCAGGTCAAAATTATTTAAAAATATTTTTATTCAGCCGGCTGCAAATGATGAAGGCTGCAGTATTGGCGCAGCTATTTATGCTAACGAAAAAATAAAAAATGATAAAATAAATAATTATAAAAAATGGAATCACGCTTATTTTGGCTGTAAATATAGTGAGTTGGAAATTCTTCATGAATTAGAAATTTTTAAAGAAAAAATAAAATGGGAGAAACAAACGGACATTGCTTCTTTCACAGCAAAAAAAATAAAAGCTGGAAAAGTTGTTGGATGGTTTCAAGGTAAAATGGAATTTGGCCCAAGAGCTTTGGGGAACAGAAGCATATTAGCCGATCCCCGCGATCCTAAAATGAAAGATAGAATAAATGCAAAAGTTAAAAAACGAGAATCGTTCAGGCCTTTTGCACCTGCAGTAATTGAGGAAGATGCAGACGAATATTTTGATATGACCGGATTATCAAATTCAAACTTTATGTTATTTGCCGTGCCTGTAAAAAGTAAATATCTGAAAAAAATACCAGCTGTAACTCATGTTGATGGTTCAGCAAGAGTGCAAACCGTATCTAAAAAAGCAAATCCGTTATTTTGGAAATTGATTCTCGAATTTAAAAATCTGACTGGAATTTCAGTATTGTTAAATACCTCATTTAATGTAAGGAATGAACCTATTGTTTGCTCGCCAAAAGATGCTATCCTTTGTTTTTTATCAACTGATATAGATTGTTTAGTGATTGGTAATTTTTTCATTTTGAAGAGATAAATTATGAATAGGAAAACGGCACTTGTTACAGGTGCAGTCAGGATTTATTGGCAGCCAGGTTGTTAAGCAATTAAGCGAGAACGGATTAAATGTTATTGCCGGAGTTCATCATCAATATTCACCAAATATTTTCAATGAATTAAAAAATGTTCAAACTATCTCACTTGATATACTAAATAAAGATTCAATCAATAAAGCTTTAGATAATGTTGATTTTGTATATCATTTTGCGGCACTTGTTAATTCTCATGAGTCAATGACTAATCTTATCAAAATTAATGCTGAAGGAACTCGAAATGTTTGGGAATGTGCCGCCAAAAATAAAATAAAAGCAGCTTTGTACTGCAGTTCAACTGCTGTTTATGGAATGCTTTCTAAATCATTTCAACCGGTTGATGAATTTGTTACTCCAAGAGCAATAGAGCCTTATGGATACACAAAATTATTGGGTGAAACGGAAGCCCTAAAAATTGCACAAAAGGAAAAATTAAACACACTTATAATTAGACCTGTAGCGGTTTTTGGTCCGAATGAACATACACCCTTTGGTAAAAAATTAAGAGAAGCCGCAGTTTCAAAAATACTTTTAGCCGGTAAACTGCAAAAGAGAAAATTTAATTATGTGCATGTGGAAGATGTTGCCAGTGCATCAATATTTTTAATGAAAAACAATAATAACTTTGGACATATTTTTAATATAACAGTTAATACTCCTGTTTTATTTGAAGACGCTTTCAATACTTATTTAAAATTGATTGATCGTTTTGAAAATATAAATATCAAAACTAAAATTATCGCTCTTTTGTCAAATGCAATAAATAAATACCCAACAATTCTTAAATATTTTTCCGAATCAAAGTTTAAAAATTATTTTTTTACAATTTGGCAGCCCGGTTTCGAAATATTATATTCTTCACGAAAGCTGCTTAGTACTTCGTATAAATTTAGATATGAAAACTTTGAAGATGTACTTCAATCCTGTCTTGATAAGCTCTGATTTAATATTTGGGGTTATTAATAAAAATCTAATTTTTAACTTTTAATTCTTTGTTTTTTTAAAACAAAATATTCTTTTCTAAACATCCAGTTCATATAAAGCAGATAGAGAGTCAACGGGAAATCACTGTTTATTGAACGCCTCAAAACTTGATAGTAGCCGGATAATCTTTTTAATAAATCAATAAATCCTAATTCTACCTGCTGCGGAGTCATATTTTTCGGTACATAGTAGCAAAGATTAAAAGAAGAATTATACGCTGGATTATTTTTTAAGAAATCCTGTTCATCTTTCATTAAAATTCTATTTTCATTTTTAAGTTGAGCATATAATCTTGTGCCGGGAGTAGGAACGAGAATATTTATCATTGGGAGTGCAATCTTATTTTTAATAATAAATTTGCTTAATGAATTAGATGTGGCAACAGTGTCATCATCCATTCCATAAATAAAAAAGGCAGCTATCTTTATTCCCGCTTTATGAATATTTTTAATTTTATCTTCATAAGCAGCAGCACTATATTTTTTATTAACGTGTGTTAAATTCTTTTGATCAATTGATTCCAATCCTATAAATAAAATTCTGCAGCCCGCTTTTTTTAATAAATGAAGAGTTTCAATATCATCGCCGATATCTATAGTGCATTGAGCACCCCAAATAAAATTATATTTTCGTTTTATCATTTCCCTGCAAACCTTTTGCAAGAATAAACGGTTGTTGTAAAAATTAGTATCAACTACTGCGATTTTTCTTGTGCGATTGTGAAGAAAATCCAGTTCCTCCATTAAATATTTGAAATTTCGTAATCTATATTTGCCTTTATAAATAGAGCCGATGCAGCAATAATCACAGTTATTATAACAGCCAACACTAAATAACACAGGCGTAAAGATCAGCTTATCAGGGTTTAAAGATGAATAATCAATCTTATAATTTAAATCTGTTTTACACCTATACTCTTTTTGTAATTTATTCATTTCAATATCTTTTAAAACAATTGACATATCAAGCTTACCCGGATTACCGTGAATTACAGAATCACAATATTCTTCGATATATTCTTTACTAATATGTGATTGGAATCCTCCAAATATAATTTTCTTCCCGCGCTTCCTAAATTCTTTAGCAATTTCAATTCCTCGAAATATTTCATAACCCATGGATGATATACCTATCACCGATGCATCTGTATTAAAATTAATTTCGTCAAAGTATTCATAGCAGAATTCTTTTTCCCAGTCATTAGGTATAATTGAGCTTAAAGATGGTAAAGCTAAAGAAATAACATATAGTTTTTTACCTTTTAAAAGATTTCCATTTTGATCTCTATATGTTGGTTGAATTAAATAAATTTTCTTTTTCATAAGTTCCTCATTTGATTAAAAAACCATTCTCAATAAATATGATTCTATCGGCAAAAGATTTTAACCTCAAATCATGGCTTGCTACTATTACGCATTTATCAAACTTTGAAGCATAGTCATGTAAAAAATTTATAATTTGTTCTCCTTGCTTTGTTTCAAGACTTGCAGTGGGTTCATCTGCTATAAGCAGTTCAGCATTATTTGCGAAAGCCCTTGCGATTGCAACTCTTTGTCTTTCACCATGACTTAGTTCAGAAGGCAGTTTTTTTGATAGATGTGAAATTCCTAATTTTTCAAGCGCCGAAGTTGTTTTTTCTTTATAGTCGGAACGCTTATTTTTTGAAAACTTTAAAACTAATTCTACATTTTCATAAACATTTAATGCATCGATTAAGAGAAAAGTTTGAAAAATAAATCCAATTTTATCCGCTCTAAGATATTGCAATTCTTTCGATGAATATTGATTAATGTTTTGCCCGAATAAAAATACATTACCGCTTGAAGCTTGAGTGAATCCGGCTGCTAATGTCAGCAAAGTAGTTTTCCCGCTTCCGCTTGGCCCAAGCAATAATAATAATTCACTTCTGCATGCTGTAAAATCAATTTGGTTTAAAGCAATATATTTATCAGAATGTGAGGTATAAATTTTGGTTACATTTAACAATTCAACGACCTTTACATCTTTCATGAAAATACCTCTTCCGGAAAAATCTTTTTCAAATACCTTGATGAAAAATAAGAGCTGACTATCGTAACAACGCAAATTATAGCAGTAATGTAAATGATATGATGGATATTGATTATTGTGGAAACTTCAGGCGCTAAATATTCAATTATTTCAGAAAGAGGAAAGAAACATAAAATTCCAATAATTTCAGCCGCAATAGAAATTATTAATGCCTGTGACAAAATTAAATTGATTAGAAAAGAGTTTTGTGAACCGATCACTTTCATAATAGCATAGTCTTTTCTTTTTTCCAAAATGTTTACTGATAAGATTAAGCTAAGTATTATTGCTAGCACTATTCCTCCGATAGCGGTAATTGCATAGAAAAGGGGAAGAATGCCTGCTTGCATTTCATCGATATTATTTTTTAGAAAATCTTTTTGATTATAAACAGAAAATATTCCCGGATATTTTTGTAGAAATTTTTCTTTTATAGCAGAAATATTTTTACCTGGTGAAGTCTTTACAATAAAAAAACTTGTTAGCCCCGGAAGATCAATTATAGACTGAGTAAAATTAAATGAAGTAAAAGCATATTGAGTTACAAAAGCATTCGTTCCCGAACTCAATCCAACTACAATTAATGAATTATCATGAATAATAACTGACTGACCGATTTCAACCTTATATTTACTTGCAAATGCTTTGTCCAGAACGATTTCATTATTATTAATTACATTTCTTCCTTTAAATATCTTTGGCGGGCCTCCTAAAGAGCCGGGGACAAATCCATCTAACAAAACTGTAGTGTTAATGTTATTTGTTTTAATATTGGTAAAGAATAATAACACTGGTGTTACTGATTGAATAGTTGAATCTCGTTTAAATACTTTGATATATTCATATGGAAGGATTGATGTTCCCCGCATAATATTATTATTATTCACCTGAAGCACCCACAAATCTGCATTAGTCTGTTTTACATATTCAACTGAGCCGATCGCAACTCCATTATAAATTCCTAAAATGAAAAGAATTAATATTATGCATAAAGCAATTCCGGAAATCGTTAATATTAATCTTAATGGTTTGTCAATAAGTATTCTAAGTATATACATTAAAAACCTTTCAATTTGCAGATGCATTTTTTCTTAAAAAGAATAGTAATAAGTATGTTAAGAAACCGAAGAAGGATGCTGCTATAAATGCCAACACCACGCTCCCGACTATATATTCTTTCAAATAATTTGTAATTGCTGCTGAATTAACCGAAGAATAATTTATAATTCCTGTCTCTGCCTTACCTACAAAAAAACTACCTGTAATTAGACTTAAAAAAATAATAATAGGGGTAACAGGCGGCTGGCTTATATTGGAAACAGCAATTGCGAGTATTTTATTTGCTTTAAAAATAAATGAAAGTAAAACTGCCAGAACAGATTGAAAACCCCAAATAGGAAAAATAGCCGCAAAAATTCCAATAGCGACTGATAAAGATAATTTATAATTAGAATCTTTATTAAATAAAAATTGCTTTTTTAAAATATCTGTAAAAGATCTTATTCTATGATTAATTTTATATTCCATTTTAATATTAAGATTTATAGAGGAACATAAATCAAGGAAAGAAGAGAAATGTCATATTTTTGTCAAAAAAATATCATTATATCTTAAGAAATGATTATATGGAAAGTATGAATGGGGAAATACTGTCGATTAAAATTCATCTATAAAAAAATTTTAAATTAAAGGTGAGTATAAATAATTAAATAAGTTATATGCAGTTTAGAATTATAATCACAACAAGATTACGAGACGAAATTTAACAAATTCTTCAATGTTCAATTTCTTCAATTGTTTATAAGCACCAATTAACCTTTCTAATTAAATTATATGAAAATTTCTACAATTCGTTATTCCCTCAAAATAAAAAAATCATTTTTATAAGTGTTATTGAATGAAAGTATAAAGTAATAATTCAAAGGTTATCTTTTCAAATATCTTCTATTAGTAAATAAAAAAAACATTTACACTATTATGACAATTCTTTGACAATAGAAGTCTCTCAATAAACGAACTTATCATTGTAATTAATAATAAAACTAATTGAGGTATATAATGAAAAAACTATTACTTGTTTTATTGCTCTTATCTCTTTCTGGATTTTTCCAGGTCACCGCGCAAGATACTTTAACCATTCTTCATTTAAATGATACTCACTCAACTTTAGCTCCTATAGGCCCTCGCAATAACGATTTAACAGGGACACAAGGAGGTATTGCACGAGCAGCTAGAATTATAGGAATGACAAAAATGAGTGAAACAAATGTTCTAACTCTTCATGCAGGCGATTTTTCTATCGGCGATCTATTTTATAATAAATACTTTGGAGTACCTGAGTTACAAATTCTCCAATCATTGGGCCTTGATGCAATGACGGTTGGAAATCATGAATGGGATTTAACACCTGCTGCATTATTAGGCGCATTACAAAATGCATTTCCAACACCTGCAGATGGTTTCCCATTGCTTTCTGCAAACACAGATTTAAGCGATCCTTCTTTAGCTGAACTTAAAAATTATATTTCTCCTTATACGATTAAGCAGGTTGGAAATATTAAAGTTGGTATTTTCGGAATGACAACACCTATAACCAATCTTATTTCACAACCTTCGCCGGCGGTAATTAGTGAAGATATTACAACTGTTGCCGCTGATATGGTTACTACTTTATCATCACAAGGATGCGATGTAATAATATTTCTTTCTCACTTAGGATTAGACCTTGATAAAATAATTGCTGAAAATATTCCTGGCATAAATCTAATTGTTGGCGGGCATGATCATTATTTATTAAGTACTCCGGTAGAAATAATTAATCCGCTTGGCCAAAAAGTTTGGATAGTACAGGCTAATTCAAATTATTTGGATATCGGGAAAGTTCAGCTTGAAGTTGAAAATGGCAATGTAACTTTACTTAACTCGCAAGTAATTCCGCTGGATGAATCAATTCCGGAAGAGCCAACTATAAAAGCAACTATAGATTATTTGATATCCGATATTGAATCCACTTATGGAATTCCTTTTTACACGCAACAGGCAGGTTATGCTGCCGGATACTTCAACGATGTTGAAACAAATTTATTAGTTGAAGGTTCACACGATACTCCAATCGGCAATTTGGTTACTGACGCATTCAGATGGAAAACCGGTGCTCAATTAGCCATACAGGGCGGAGGTTCAACAGCACTTCCTCTTTATGAAGGGCCGTTTGTTCCGGCAGATATTTATATGATAAACGGATATGGTTTTAATACAATAACTACATTGGGGTTTCAAATTGCTAAAGTTGAATTATCAGGAACCGGCTTAATTGGAGGATTGGAATTTGGACTTTCGGATATTGAATCAAGCGATGAATATCTTTTACAAGTTTCGGGTTTAGAATATACTTATGATTCTAATCTACCGGTTGGGGGACGTGTTACATCAGCTAAAGTAAATGGAGTTCAGGTCGATCCCGCTGCAAATTACACGGTTGCCCTAAATGAATTTGCCATTCTATTTTTAAATGCGATTGGAATACCATATACCGTACTGGAATTTTACTCCGGTGTTACGGAGTTTGAGGTATTGTCAGATTATATACAGGCAACCGGACCAGTAATTTATCCAAAAACAATTGGAAGGATAGCAAATGTAAATTCATTAGCCGTAAAAGAATCGGTAAAAGGTGCAGGCTGGTTTGATTCTCCCAAAGGCGCAATCTTCAATAATCCAAACGTAGAAGGAAAGTTGTTTTTTGCTTTCATTGCAAATATTGATAAGAAAAAAAGACTTAACGGAAATGTGCTGCTTACTTTTCCAAAAAGCTTAAAATTATTTACAAGTAATTCTGTGGATTGGCTTACAATAAATAATTCAACCGGACAAATTAAAGGCTCAGGTAAAATAAACGGAAAAGGAGATTATGGATTTTTAATCACTGCAATTTCAAATGATAAAAAACTATTTACTGATAAAGATAAAATTCATATTAAAGTTTGGAATAAATCAAACGGCGATGCACTAGTCTATGATAATTTCTCAGAGCAGAATATTTGGGGAAATATAAACCTAATTGAAAAGAATAAGCTTAGTAAAGAAACTGAGGAGACTACAAATGCTCTTCCAACGGAATTTGAATTAAACCAAAACTATCCCAATCCATTTAACCCAACTACTACATTTCAATTCCAAATTCCAGAACAAAATTTTGTTACTCTTAAGGTATATGACATAATTGGAAATGAAGTAACAACTGTAGTAAATGAGCAGCTTTCTATCGGTAGCTACAAATATCAATGGAATGCAAGCGGCTTTGCCAGCGGAGTTTATATATACAGGTTACAAGCAGGAAACTTTGTTAATACTAAGAAATTAATTCTGATGAAATAACTATAAGCATTATAAAGGCGTTCTTAAAGGAACGCCTTATTATAAAATAATTTTCATTAAATAATGGGAAATCCCATATCGAAATAGAAAGAGGTTGGAGCCATGAACAGTATTGTATATTCAAAAAGATCATCTATGAATACCATGTTAAAATTATTCATTTTATTAATGATCTCAATTAACTTCGTACTAGCTGACTTTGGAAAATGTCAAGAATCAACAGGAACGAATCTTAAAAAAAATCAGTATTTAAAGAAAGATTCCAAATCCGGGAAAGTAAAATTAATACAATTAACATCCCAAGAAGATAAAAAAATATCTGGTAAAAAATTAGATAAGCTTCAGATGAATAAAGAATTTCAGAAATTTAAAAAAATATCGAAACAGCACAGCATTTATGAAAGTATTTATAAACAGCACGAGCTGGCAGAAAAAGAAAAATCACTAAAACAAGAAACGAAAGTTTTAAAGCTTGAACAAATAAAACTTTTTGGCAAGCCTACACCATTTTACAAAGCGCCTTTTGTATCAGGACCTTCAAAAAATTCTTCACTTAATAAAGCGCTGATTTCAAATGTCCTGATAAATGGGAAATTGCATGATACAATTTCAATCCATGATTCTTATTCCCTAACATTTTCTTTTGCTCCCAATTTTATTTCAGCAGTTGTTAATGTTTATGCAGATATAGATAATGATGGTATTATTAGTTCAGACGATGTTTTAATAAGTGATGGTTTAGTTATGGATAATAGTGAATTTGATGAAGATTTTACCGATGGTTCTTATAGGGATACTTATTCAGGAACAAGTATTTATTCCAGCATAGAATCGTCTTTAATTTTCGAAATAAATGACTATCAGTCAATCTCTCAAGCAATGGTTACAGTAAAGCAAAAAACATCTGACAGAGTGATTTTTGGGACTATATCTCCACCTTTGAAAAATATGTTTGTTTATGCTGATTTCAGTTACGGCGGCATGTATGTTATTGCGGATTCACTTGGAAAATTTATGTTGAATGTTGAACCTGGTCAAACTCAAGCATCATTATATTTGCATGATGTAACCGGTATTTCAAATGGTTATCTCAACCCTGATTATAAAACCATAGATATAACTGAAGATACAACAGAAGTAAATTTTGAATTAACACCTGCAACTGCCTTTATTGAAGGATATGTGAAAGATCAGAATGGGAACCCTGTAAATCAAGTACTTGTTCAGGCTTCAAATAATGATTCTAAAATTACAAAAACAGATTCCACGGGCTATTATAAAATAGGTGTAGCTGAAGGAGATTACTATCTTTATTTGAATGATATTTCATCTGAGTATATGCGAAATAATGGTAATAAGAAAGTTACTGTTCTTAATAATAGCACAATTCAAAGTGATTTCATTTTAATTAAGGCCAATAGTTCAATTTCAGGTAAAGTCTTTTATAATTCAAATGGTATTGGTGGTATTCCAATTGAAGTTTATGGTGATTCTCTATATAATTTTTTACTTTCTTCTGCAGATGTAAGTTATACTATCCCCGTTTACCAACCGAATTCCGGTGCTACATTTTATAATGCGTCAGTTTACTCAATACCTTCTGGCTATTATGTTACAATTCCAGTAATAGCAGGGATTCAGCCCGGCGCGACAAATGTAAACTTTGAAATACAGAAAGTAACCGGAGGGATACAAGGGAGAATAACTAACAGCAGAACTAATGAACCTATATCAAACGCATATATCTACTGTTCAGGTTCAGGCTATTATCGATATACCTACTCAAATGAATCCGGTTATTATCGAATAAGCTTGTACCCGGGAAGCTATTCGCTTAATATATATGCAGATTCGTATTTCGCATTTTATACTGACTTTTATGTATCAGCAAGCATGATTACTAAAAATATATCTCTCTATAGATCTGGTAGTTTTTCAGGTACTGTAAAAGATGAAGAAGGGAATCCTATTAGTTATGCAAACATAATGGGAATTGATACTTCTGGTGACCCATATGGTTATGGCTATACAAATGAAAATGGGACTTACCAGGTTAGCGGATTAACAACTTCTATATATGGGGCTTATGTTTTTGCAAATAACTATGTATCTCAATGGTATAATCAAGTTAATGATATAGAAAATGCTACCTTCTTTCAAGTAACTGAAGGATATGATACGCCAAATATAAATTTTGTATTATCAAAAGGCGGCGGTATTTCAGGTAGAGTAGTTGATAAATTAGGTAATCCAATATCAGAAGCCTGGGTTGAAGTTTATGATACGCTTTACAATGAGAAATCATGTACAATGACAAATGATTCCGGTTACTATTTAGCAACCGGCCTTGCCACTGGCGGATATTATGTTACTGCCAGCAGCAGTGAATATATCACGCAATGGTATAACGGAGCTTTAAGCATGGATAATGCAAGTAAAGTAAATGTGATTATAAATGAAAATACAAATAATATAAATTTTGTTCTTACCTCTGGGGGAAGTATTTCAGGCACAGTTAAAAATAAACAAAATGAAAGTTTACAATTTGCAAATATTTATGTCTATGATAGTACATTATCCTACATAAACTATTCTTATACAAATGACAGCGGATATTATATTGTAAAACCTTTACCGGCAAATAAAAAGCTTTTTGTATATGCTCAAAATTATCGGTTATGCCGATCAATGGTATAATAGTGTTTCAACTGTGGATTCAGCAACTCCAATTATTTTGTACGAAGAAGAGAATAGAGAAAATATTAATTTTATTTTGTGTAAAGGAGGAGAAATATCCGGAAAAGTACTAAGTAATACAGGCATCCTTTGGAAAATGTTTGCATCACTGTGGAAAAAAACGATGGTAATTTTTGGGATTATGGCTATTCTGATTATAAGGGTAATTATTCAATCTCTAATCTTCCGCAGGGAGAATATTACGCAAGTGCAGAAAATTATTTAAATTTTTTATGAAGAACAATGGTATTATCATAAAACTTCGAGAAGCCAAGCCGATCTTATTATAGTAAAAACAGATAATATAACTGAGAATATAAATTTTGACCTGGCTAGATTTGATGAAGGAGATAGTGACAGTTTAATTATCTCTTTAGAACTTGCAAATATTCCGGAGACTTTAAATTTTAGTCAAACATATGTAAATGACTATAACTGGGAATATATGTGGGGAGTAAGGTTGAATGCTGATGACATTGATTCTACTGGAGAAGATGGCTGTGAACTTCAGATTTGCTTATTGCATTACAAACAGCCAGGCGAGCTGCCATTTCAAGCTAATATAATAAATGGAACGATAAAACAAGTTATCAAATGGGATGATTATTAGCGGCTCTACCATTTACTCAGATTTCCCTGTTCGGATAGATGAAACAAACGAAAACTACTTTGGAAATGTCCTTGCCTACCCGGTGGTCAGAAATCAATAATATTAATGACAAAACTAAATATTTTGCTGAAACATACTATTATGCCAACGACGGTATGTTTGAAGATATAACTAATTTAAATACTGGCGGTAAAAAAATTACAGATTCAAAGGGAGATGTTAAATATAGTTTTGCAGATATTATATCGGCTTCCTGGCAAATTAAAAAACTTGTTGACGTTTCAGATGAAAATATAATTCCAGAGCAGTATTCGCTTTATCAAAATTATCCTAACCCGTTTAATCCTTCTACAACTTTTTCCTATGATATGCCTAGCAAAGCAAAGTTATGCTTAAGATCTTTAATATACTTGGGGAAGAAGTTGCTACTTTGCTTAATACAGAACAAGATGCGGGCAGTATAAGTTTAATTGGAATGCAAGTGGCTTAGCAAGCGGTATTTACATTTATCGATTACAAGCAGGAAACTTTACAGATACTAAGAAATTAATTTTGATGAAATAAGGTGATTGTAAATTCATGAGTAATGATCGTTATAAATGTTAAAAAGGATATTTGTTTAATCGGATATAAATTATAAGAAACTATTTAATCATAAATAAATGATTTTTCCAAAACCTGAACATTAAAATATTTCTAAGAAATTAAGGTGTAAAATGAACTCTATATATAAACCTCAATTCCTAAACAAAGGTGAGATTTTAATATTCTTCTTAAAGACATTAATTCTTCAAGGATATAAAAATCGCCGGATACGAAAAGCCTTTTCAGTAAAAAATTTAATAATTTCTTTATGGGTACAAAAAAAATTGCTTTTAACAAAGTTTATTAAATTTAACGGTCACTATTACTCAACTCTTTATACACCACATTTCCCTTCAAGTGCTTTTGAAAATATGTTGAAAAACGGTGGTATGAATTTCAATGCCGCTGGAACTGATTTAAAACAGCAGATAGATACGGCTTTATTGGCCATAACGTCTAATTGTAATTTAAACTGTATTCATTGTTATGAAAAGCAAAATATAAATTCGAATAATAAAATTCCGGTTAATAAATGGATTGATATTGTCAAGCAGCTCCAAACCAAAGGAGTTAGCATAATAATTCTTACAGGAGGGGAACCGTTGATTGCATTTAATGATCTTATAAAAATCCTTGATGAAGGAGATAAGTCGTTATCTGATTTTCACATCCATACATCAGGCTACTCTGTAACAAAAGATAAGGTGAAGGCACTTAAACAAGCCGGACTTACTGCAGCAGGAATAGGTCTTGATGATTTCCGGCCCGAACGACACAATAAAATAAGAGGAAATAATTCTTTTGAGCAGGCAATTAAAGCCTTAAGATTATTTAACGAAGAAGGAATTCTTACTTATGTCAATTTCTGTGCTCATGAAGAAATAATAAACTCAAATGAACTATTTAAATATTATGATTTTGTAAAATCTTTAAATGTAAGTTTAATTGAATTACTCGAACCGAAACCATGCGGTGGATATATAAATAAAAATCCAGACGACCTCATTAATGAAAAAGAAAAAGAAAAATTGTATGAGTTTACGCTAACCGGAAACACCAAAAAGCAATATAAAAACTATCCCTTAATATACTATCTTGCTCACATTGAAGGTAAAAATCAAATGGGATGCATGATGGGAGGACTTTCTCATTTTTATATTGATAGTGCGGGGAATGTTAATCCATGCGTTTTCATGCCGGTTTCTTTCGGCAATATTATGAAGGAAGATTTTAATAGTATTTATAAAAGGATGCGGTCGGCAATCCCTTTTCCTATTCACACTGGTTGCCCTTCGGTTATGCTTTCAAATACAATTAAAAATAAAAAAAATTTAGGAGTTCCTGTTCCTTTTAATGCCATTTCAAATGAATGGCATAAAATATTAATAAAGGAGGGTTAGAAAATGTTAAAGAAAATTGTTTGCTGTTGTTTACTTATGTTTTTTTGCAATTATTTTTTTGGATGCTACACAAGTGAAAATATTACTAAAGATAAAATCATGGAAACTCAACGTATAATGGAAGTAATATTCCAAAATGGAGCATCAATAAAATTTGATAGAGCTGGAGGTAAACTAGAATTTGATCCGGAGAAAGTTGTTGGAAAGGATGAAAATGGAAATGATTGTATATTACATCTTAATGGAGTAAAGGAATTAAGAACAAAATTAAATACAGTTGATTTAAATAATCTTGATGGTAAAAAACTAGCAGAAATAACTACTGATAAAAATTACCAAATAGTTTTTGATAATGAAGGTGGATATTACAATAAAGATAGTAATATGATTTGCGGCATTGATACTGAAGTCAGGCAAAGAAACATTAATCTCGAATTTGTAAAAGCCGCTTTTTTAAATAAGCCGGATACAATCTCAATTAATAATTTAAGATCAGATAAAAATATTAGAATTAAGCAAGCAATTTATAAGAATGGTATAGCCGAAACTTTTAATGATAGCGGAGGCGTTTATCAAAATGGCGGCTATTATGTACTTGGCAATACAACAGACGGGAACATTGCAAAAATCAATTTGGATGATATTCTTTACGCCAGAATCGAGAAGTTTGATGCTGTTAATACAACTATTGCTGTGATTGTTGGAGTCGGGATTATAACTCTTGTTGCCGTAGCTATCTCGTCAAAGCCAGAACCACAACCCGAACAAGAATCTTGCCCATTTGTTTATTCGTATGACGGTGAAAAATATATTTTTGATGCCGAACCTTTTGGCGGAGCCATTACTAAAGGATTAGAACGGCTGGATTACTCCCGGCTTGAATATTTGAAAGAAGTTGACGGGAAATATAAGCTTAAAGTAAGTAATGAAGTAGACGAAACTCAATTTGTTAACGGGATGAGCCTTCTTGTTGTTGATCATCCCTCAAATACTGATGCGATAGTAAATAATGACGATAAAATATTTATAACCAAGAATTTGCAAAATATTATTTCAGCTACTGATGAGATTGGAAACGATATTTCAAAATTTATAGAAAATGAAGATAATATTATGTGGCAGACTAAAATGCCGGTTCATTTTAATAACATGAATGGAAAAACACGCAACCAGCTGACATTTGCATTTAAAAAACCATCAGGAGTTGATTCCGTTAATTTAATAATTAATGCCGGAACATCATTTTGGGGTTCCAATATGATAAGAGAAATGCTGGCTCTTTATGGAAATGAACTTGATAAATGGTATAGGAAAATTGACGAGCATGGAAATGATTATATGATGATTATGAGTTTCCTCCAAAGAGAAGAATTGTATGCACTAAAACTTTATCTTAAAGAAAAAGATGGCTGGGTTGAAAAAAGTTTGATCGGAGGAGGCGGACCTTTTATCTCTGAAAGAAGAATTCTTCCTTTGGACATTAGGAATGTTGAAGGAGATACGTTATTCTTTAGAGTAAATCCACCTGTCGGATTTTGGACCTTTGATTATCTTGCACTCGATTACAACGAGCACTTCAATTCCAAAACTACAGAAGTTCAAGTTTCTATTGCAGAAGACTATCTTGGGAACAATATTATCGCGGATATTAATGAGAATGACGACAAATATTACTCGATGCCTAAAACGGGGGATTACTTTAATATAGAATTCGATGCACCTATTAAACAAGAAGGTATGGAAAGGACGGTATTTTTAAAATCAACAGGCTATTACAAAATTCATTTACCAGAGAGCGATGCGCCTAATTTTCAGAAGCTTGATAAATTTGCAGCACAACTAGGGAGTATTGTAGAATACTCAATTGAAAAATATATTGAGTGGAATAATCAGTATATATCAGAATTTTAAATGTCGTAGAAAAAACACCCTGAGTGTAATTATAAATGGAATGCAAACGGCTTAGCAAGTGGAGTTTACATTTACAGATTACAAGCTGGAAATTTTGTTGAAACAAAAAAAACTAATGGAATAAAAAAAAATTGTATGATCTCTTTATCGGTAATTAAAATTAATAAAGGTTATTTAATCTAAAAGGAGTCATTTATGAGAAAAATATTTTTCTTTTTATCAGTTGCTGTCCTTCTTTTTTCCGGCTGCTCCGAACGCATTGGAGATTTTACTTTAATTTCAACAAAGAATGTTGAAATTGGAGGTAAATATATTCTTGTAGAAGGAATATTTAAGGGAGAAGATTCTAAGGGAGATATAATAGGTATTCCACTTGGATTTCCTAGTGTAAAAACCGCTGTTGATAGGTGTATTGAAGCAGGTAAAGGAGAATTACTCAGTAATGCAGTAATTGAAAATTCATATTGGTCGGCTATTATATGGGGTGAACGAAAATTTACCGTAACAGGTCTAGTTTGGCGAAAGACTTCAATATCAGATTTAATGGATTCAAGCCAAAGTATTTTTGAATTAAAGGAAGTATCAGGCGGTGTGGCTTTGATTTCATCAAATAATCAAAGCAGTGTGATAAAAATAGATTATTTAAAAAATTGATTTAATAAAGGGTGTACTCCTCAAGTGCACCTTTTAAAAAATAATAGGAGTGTCTGATGAAAGTGAAAATAATATTAGTAATATTATTTTATTGTCTATTAATTCAAACAATATCAGGCTCAATTGGCTGTATGTCATGGGTAAAATAAAATAAAGGTGAGAATGAAAACTATTTCTTTTATTCTAAGCATTCTTTTAATTCAAAATTATATTATTTCCCCGGGAACTAAATAACCCAATTATTGTTGGCATCTTGATTGGGGATATACCTGACCAAACAGAAAATCTGAATGATTTACGTTATAATCTTATATGACTTTATTTTGACATTTCTTTGACAATTAGTTCTAACCATTTCCGTAAAATTTAATTGAAAATTTAAAGGAGTATGGAAATGAAAATGATATTATCAATATTAATTGTTCTACTAATTCAACATAACTGTACACCACAGAAATTAAATAACCCAATCATTGTTAGTCCATTGATTGGAGAAAAACTTGATAGAGTGGAAAATGAATACTTTTACAAGTTATTCCCAGGTTTCGAAGGATTTGAAGAAGCAGTTTTTTTTATGAATCCAGATAGCTTATTAATTGCCAAGGTTACTTATGAAAAAAATAATTTACTCAAGGATACTACTTTTAACTATTATTATGATTTAAACACAGTTCAAAAATATTTAGATAAATAAAGTGATCGCCGATATCTCAATCCGACGGTTCAAAATTTGAAGAAGTAACGATTGTGTTGGATGATAGATCTGAAGTGCTTACCTCTCTTTATTCAGTTACAGATAAAAACATTAATACATTGAGTATTCCAAATAGGAAGGCATCATCTTATGATAATAATGAAATTAATAAAATTATGATTAAAAATGGGGTTTCAACCTGGCCGTACCGCATTGGTGGGACATTAATAGGTATTGTGGCAGGTGTTATTATCGCTAAATCTATGGTTAAACCTCCTAAAGCCGGTACTATTGAGGAATACTTCGGTACTAATTTAGAGAATGAATTAGCGCCGATTGGTGGTATTATTATTGGCGGTGTTCTCGGATACTTCCTTGGTGAAATTTTAGGGAGTTCATTAAAGGTTGACAAAGAATTTACAATAAATGAACATGACTGCTTTTGTAATTTGAAAGATCATACGATTTTATCAATGAATCTTAAATTTAAATGAATATTTAAATGAAAAAATTAACCAAATTATGACATTTCTTTGACAAAGTGATTTAATCTTTTCCGTAAGATCGACTTGTAATCTTAAAGGTATATAGAAATGAAAACAAAAATTATTTCCTACTTTCTTATTTATTGTTTTGTGATTCAAACATTGTTATATGGAAATGGCTGTATGTCATTTTATCCAACTGAAGGCGAAAATAATCTGATGCTATACAAAAACGGTAACGAAAGATTATTGATTAAACTAAAAGATAAATCTGAAATTGAGATCCCCGAAAATAGTATCTGCTTAATAGAGAAGGATAAAATAGATTCTAGTAAAGTTGAAGAAGTGTATTCGAATTTTTATAAAATATATTGGATGAAGGACAACCAAAAATTAGTTTTTAAATTAGGTGAGACATATAAATTTGTACCGGATTCAGGGAATGGCTTTTGGTTTGTGATGGATAAGGATAAAAAAGAATTCAAACAAATATATGATAATGATATAGCCGAAATTCAAGAACGTAAAACCAACTGGACAGATTAATAGTAACTCGAGGAATAGTCTTATTATTTTAATGGCACCGTTGTTATAATATCGTCTTCTGATTCGGATTTATTCATCAACCGCCGTGGAATTGGAGTTGGCACAAGAGAAAGTTTTATTCTGTTCTTCATTTGCGTTTGATATTTTTCTAAAAATATTAACTGTAGATATAGCATTTCCGTATATATTTTTGAAAATCTAACTATCATAAAAAATTATTTATGCGAATTTCACATAATCATGACATTTCTTTGATAATTATTCTAACCATTTCAGTAAAATACCAGAGTAAAATTAAGGGAGGGTTGAAATGAAAAAGAATTTATCTGTCAAATCGTTCAATGATAATTTTTAGTCACTTTTTTATAATCTTTTCTTGTTGGCTGTGCTTCTGTAGATCAGACAATTTATTTAGGCGATGTAAATGTCAAAGGCCCGTTAGTTATTCCGCCTACACATTTAAGTAATGATGGTGAAGCTGGTAAACTTACAATTTCACCGCATGTTTCATTCATAAATAAAAAGGAAATTATTGGTTCTACCGATGAGCGATATTCCCAAACTTTTATACTGACTGATAGTACAATTTACAAAACAAAATTAGACAACCTTTACTGGAATGTTTCTGAATATACGATGGGTTTAGATTTGAATATTCAAGCCAGCAATGCAATCTCAATTTTTGGTGGTGTAGATTTTTCAGGCGGCAACGGAACAAACAGCTTAAATGGGGGGAATTTCGGAATTGGATTTCATAGTCATGCTAAAAACCCAAATGTTAGAATTGATTTAGGCGCAACCATGCAAAAGTATGATTACATTGCAGTAACTATTGTCCATACTAAAACGAAATATTCTTGGGGAGATAATGACGAATCCATAGAAATATTTGGGGATAAGGGAAATTCGGTAAATATAAATCCCTTTTTTACATTAACAATTGATTCAAATATCGATTCTTCTTTCATTAATTATTTTGGAACTATTGGGTTCTTTACTCAAAGTATATTGAACTTCAATCCAGGGGAAACACATTATAACATTTTCCCATTTGTTTATGAGCAAACTACAATTGACGAAAGGGCTAATTTTACTAACAACTTTTTTTATTTGAATCCGGGGATAAGTTTTAAAATAGATCCTCAAATGAATGTTATACTCTCCGCAAAAATTTTAGCAGACTTAAGTCTAGAATCAAATAATATTTTTGTCCTCCCCTCAATACAGATGGATTTTCGATTTTGACATTTATTGAACGTCTTTTTTACAATTCCATGACATGTTGATAGATAAATATTGACAAGTTACTTACACAAATTATGGAAGTAAAAACATGAAACTAATAAACATTATTCTCTGTATCCCAATCATGTTGGTATTAGTATTTTTCAGTGGATGTTACCCAACATATCACGCAGCTAAAACAAGTGCTGATACTTTAGCTGCAGGTGATTATTCTAATTTACAAGCTAAAGTATTTAAGTCAGATAACAGCATAGTACTTTTCCCGGATGGCTTTACAATTGACAGTGGACAAATAAAAGGAATAGTTCCGCTTCCAAGTGATGGTTCATTAAGAAAATTGAGAAAGACTGTTGAATTTCCTATAGATAGTATTACTGCTATGACTACTTACGAAGAAACTACCAGCGGCGGAAGATATTTTGGTTCATTTCTTTTGGGATTAACAGGCGCGCCTTTATTAGCACTTGGAGTCTATTGTATTGCATGTCCCAAATGCTGTTTTGGCTCTTGTCCTACAATTTATACTTATGATGGAAAAGATTATACACTCGAGTCCGAACTATTTTCTGAATGTATATCCAATCAATTGGAAAGTAATGATATTGATTTGCTGCGGCAAAAAGTTATTGCTGATTCGTATAAGCTTAAGATTACAAATGAAGCGCTTGAAACTCATTATATAAATAAATTTGAAGTAGTTGTAGCAGAACATCCCGTTGGAACAGAATTATATCCATCGATTAAAGAAGACCTTTTAATAGTTTCTAAAAAATCTCCTCCCATTTCAGCAATTTCAAAAGATGGGGAAGATATTTCATGTCAATTAACTGAGGATGATAATCAATATTATAGAAGCGGCGTAAATAAAGTATCTGATTTGAAAAAGGGCCCTATATTCGATTGGGTTGATATAAAATATCCTAATGCTAAAAATTCACCGGTTAAACTGGTGCTTAAATATCGTAATACATTATTAAGCACAACTCTTTTATACAATATTGTAATTGGTTCACAAGGTGCAGAAGGATTAGCATGGACAAAAAAAATGAATGAAGATGCCGTTTATGCTTCACAATTCAAAATGATTTATGATGAATTCTCGGGCATAAAAATTAAAATGTTTGAAAATGGAAAGTGGAATTACGTTGGAAAATTTAAAGATGCCGGACCTTTAAATTGGAAATATATTGCTGCACAATTACCCCTAACTGATTCGGATACGCTACTACTAAGATTAGAGTTTATTCCGGATAATTTCATGATAGATTATGCAGGTTTCGATACTTCTATTATTTCAAATGACTTAATAAAAACTAAAATAGTTTATCCCACAGAAATTACTAACGGAAAAGGAAATCAAGCTGATTCGTTGTTACAATATATTAAGGATAATGATAAGCGGTATTTGATAACCGAACCGGGAGATAGTTATATACTCAACTATAGTATTCCGGAAAATATTAATAAAGAATTCACTGTATTAATTTATTCAAAAGGTTACTACAATGAGTGGATTCGCGGCAGCTGGATTAATAATAAAGATAATCAATATTCATTTAACCTTTATGATGTAAACGGTACGCTTTCCCATCTTGCTGATAGCTGGATCGAAAACTGTGAACTTTTAGAAAGAGAATTTTTCCATAGCAAATTTTCTCTTGAGGAGAACAAATGAAAACTTTATCCATAACATTTTTAAGTTTGTTTATATTCATTTATTTAGCCGGTTGTTCGTCAGGATATTACACTGTTTCTGATAATGGCGATAAAGCCAAGGTTGAACTGAAAGACGGGAAAATATTTGAAGGTGAATTAGTTACCATCTTAGATACAGCAATTATTTTTGAAACAGTATCAATCAATCCGTCCGAAACAACTAATTTATTTTATACTTTAAATAAAGATATTAAATCAATAGAAGTGCTAGGTTATGACGGAAGTGGATGGGCAGCCCCGGTATTGCTGCTTCAAGTTTTGCCTGCCGGTTTAATGGCTGGGGCGGTGGCCTCTACAGAAGTTAGTGACGTTAATCCATTGGTGGTTGGTTTTATATTCGCAATCCCTGCAATAATTACTTCAATATTATTCAGTGCTTCAAAAGGTGAAACCCCTCAGTGGAATGAAAGCTTGTCCCTTGAAGCGATTGAAAGTTTAAATATTTATGCGAGATATCCACAAGACTCGGAATCCGCTGAAATTGATAATCTAATTAAAAAACTAAATCAAAAAGAAATTAAAAAATATATTAACTACCAAAATGGAAATAAATATTAAAATATTATTCATTGGTATTTTTTTAATGCTTGCTCTAAAATTCTATGCTCAATCAGATTCATCATTTCAAAATAAAAGCGAGTGGGAGGCATTTCCAATTCTAAATTATGATTCAGATGCCGGATTTGGTTACGGCGGCAAAGGATTTCTTTATAACTTTTTAAATGGGAAAGAAAGTTTCGACATAACTTTATATAATAGCACAAAAGGAGAACGCTGGTACCGCTTTGTATTTTCAATGGTTGATATGCAGAGAAGACAAGGGAAAAAATATCCTGTGGCACTTGATATTATTATAGATTATGATAAATGGATTAACACAAAATATTATTTAACTGTTTATGATTTTTATTCCTATTCTGACAAGTATGAAATTAAAACTTATAAGAAAGAAGTATTAGAGATCTCTGCTTTGTTAAGTAAAGGATTTGTTAAAGATTTTGTAGCTGCATTAGGTTTAAAATTTAAGAATGCAAATAGCTTTGGATTTAATCCTTCAAATGATTTATATGGAAATAGTTTCTATCGTATTGAAGGTGTATCTCAACATATTCAAATTGTATCGCTATTACTAAATTTTAGATGGGATACAAGAACTAATTTTATTAATCCGCAAAATGGATTTGTACTGGAAAGTGATATTGAATATGCTCACGACATTCTTAATCCGCCAGCACAAAATTATGTTAAAATTGGATTGCTTAAACAATCATATACAAATCTGTTTGTTCCAAATTTCGTTTTAGCAAACAGATTGTTACTGCAATATATAACTAATGATATCAATTATCTTTTGAAAATTCCTCTTGGGGGAAACAGTTCATTAAGAGGCTTACCACAAGACCGATATTTAAACACATCTGCTACATTAATTAATTCTGAACTGCGTTTCCCAATTTGGTGGAGACTTGGTGGAATAGCCGGCGTTGATATTGGCAATGGCCGCTCGACTCCTGGTTGGATAATTAATCCGGTTGCGGGTTTACGATTTTATATGGATAATTTTGTAGTTCGTTTTGATGTTGGATTTGGGAAAGAAACTACCGGTGTTTATTTCAACTTTGGTCATATGTTTTAACTTATAACCTAAAAGGTGGAGCAATGCAGGCTTAAATAATTACATCACTTGAAGGGATAAAGTAACTGAAAATTTTTTATTTATCTTTTAACTATCGAATTTGAAATTTATTTTCATTGCAAGTTTGAGGATAGAATTTAGTTCTTATCAATTAATTCTCAAATTTTGCACTAACTTCTATTCTTTATTTCTCACAAAAATTAATTTGAATCTTCCTTTGTTTGGATTTTCACGAAGCTCAACTTCAAAATTTTTAATTGATCTTATCAGCGGAGTTAATTTTGGGAAGCCGTAATTTCTTGAATCAAAATTTGGCTGCTTCTTCTGCAATAAATTTCCAACGTCGCCTAAAAAAGCCCAGCCGTCGTCGTCGGCTAAATCTGAAATTGTAGATGAAATAAGATTGATAACTTTGGGAGTAATTTTATCAATGTTGTCTTTAGTGCGCGGTTTAGTTTTGTCTAATTCCGTTTCGCTTTCCGCAGATTGATTTTTAAGAATTTCTATATAAATAAATCTATCGCATGCCGCTATAAAAGGTTCGGGAGTTTTCTTTTCGCCGATTCCAATTACATTCATTCCGGCTTCTCGCAAGCGGGTTGCCAGCCGCGTAAAATCGCTGTCGCTTGTGGCAAGGCAAAAGCCGTTTACTTTTTCAGAATATAAAATATCCATTGCGTCAATAATCATTGCAGAGTCGGTGGCGTTTTTGCCCGTTGTGTAGCCGTACTGCTGAATAGGAGTAATTGCATTTTCCAGCAGAACATTTTTCCATTTTGAAAGTTTTGGATTTGTCCAATCTCCATAAATTCTTTTTATAGTTGGATTGCCGTACTTTGCAATTTCTTCCATCATCTCTTTAACATAAGCTGAAGGAATATTATCGCCGTCAATTAATACTGCGAGCTTTACATCCATTTAACTTCACTTTCTTTTTTGTTCAAATTACGAAAAAAAAAATTTAATTAGGAAAAATTTATTTATAGGAAATTGTAAAATCAGTAAAATGAATTTTATTTCTTACAACAAAATAATAAATTAACTCACAATTTTTTTGAATTTAATGGAGAATATTTATGAGCACAGAAAAGAAACATTGCTTAAACTGCGGCAGATCCGAAGACCAAATTCCGTTAGTGAACTTAACTTACGCAAGCAAACCGGCATTTATTTGCTCCAATTGTCTGCCGCTTTTAATACACCAACCGCATCAATTAATCGGCAAGCTGGAAGGCGCAGAAAAAATTCCTCCCGCTCCCGCCGATTGACTTAGTGATTCTCCGTGTTCTTCGCGCCTCAGTGTTAAAGCAATTTTTTTTACCACTAAGCCACTGAGTTCAATAAGTTTTTAACTTTAGCCCGAAGCAAATATAGACTTGATAATGGAAGTGCGTAAATTTAGATTTCAAAACAAATAAATTCAAAAAAGATTTTTCATCGTTTGAAATTTAAGTTAACACTAATAAATATTTGCGTATTTATTTTTGCCGCTCAAAGCATTTTATTTGCTCAGCAGGAATATCTCACAAAAATTGTTACCGATACAATTCCAATTAATTTTGATAATCAATATATCATTTCCCAAGTTTCAATTATTCCTAATTCTGAAACGATTCAACTTAGAAATAAAATTTTAAACAGAAATGATTTTAAATTTTTCTATTCGCGAGGTTATTTCACTTTATCAGATTCACTTCCGTATTCTATTTTTGATACTTTGTTCGTTACATACCTTTCAATAAAACTCTCGCTTAAGAAGGAATATCAAAAAAGAAAACTTGCATTAAGATTTGATGAAAACTTAAACGACACCATAAAATATATTGAAGAATCCAATTCCGGTTTTAACGCCGATGCAATCTTCGGACCTAATCTTCAAAAAAGCGGAACTATCGTTCGAGGCTTTACTGTCGGCACTACAAAAGATTTTAGTTTAAACAGCGGATTAAGACTTCAGCTTTCGGGCAGGTTGTCGGACGAAATTGAAATAGTTGCAGCGCTAACCGACGAGAATACCCCAATTCAACCCGAAGGGAATACTGAAAGATTAGACGAGCTGGATAAAGTCTTCATCCAAATTAAACATAAAAACGCCGCCGGAACTTTTGGCGATTATGAATTGAACAGAAGGCAGGGCGAGTTTGGATTTATCAGTAGAAAACTTCAAGGCTTAATGGGCGAATTTAATTTTGAAAATCACAACGGCTATATTGCAATTGCGAGCTCGCGCGGAAAGTTTAACACGAATAATTTTAATGGGCAGGACGGCGTACAGGGTCCGTATTTGCTTTCCGGAATTAATAATGAAAAAGATGTCATAGTTATTGCCGGAAGCGAAAAAGTTTATGTTGATGGAATTGAAATGAAGCGAGGCGAAAGGAATGATTATATAATTGAATACTCAAACGCCAGACTTACTTTTACTCCCAATAAACTCATTACTTCTTCCACGCGAATTACTGTTGATTTTGAATATACAGACAGACGTTATTCGAGAAATTTTTTTGGAACCGGTGTGCAGTCAAAATATTTTGAAGACAAATTGGGAGTTCAATTTCAATACATTAGAGAAGGCGATAATGAAGATGCGCAGATAGATATTACATTAAGCGAAACCGATAAAAAAATTCTTGCCGACGCCGGGGATAATAGAAATGCCGCTTCGCGTTCCGGAGTTAATCTTGCCTTGCCTGATTCACTGGGCAAAGTAAAAGGGGCTTATCAAAAAGCTGACACTTTAATTAATGGCGCGCCGTTTTCATATTATGTTTATTTGCCCGGCGACTCGCTTTCAATTTATAATGTATCATTTAGTTATGTGGGTCAAGGTTTAGGCGATTACTCGCGCGAAAGTTTGGGCAATTATATTTTTCGGGGAATAGGCGGCGGAAGTTATTTGCCCATTTTATTTTTGCCTCTTCCTGAGTTAAAACAAGTTGGAAATTTGGTTGTGGATTTAAATTTAATTAAAGACGTTTCGCTTACCTTGGAGCTTGCCGGAAGCTCGTGGGATAAAAATAGATTTTCCACAATTGACGATAACGATAATCTTGGCTACGCGAGAAATATTTTATTCAATCTAAATCCTAAAAAAATTGAAGTAGGAAATTTGAGCCTTGGTAAAATAGGATTTTCATATAAAGATAGATTTACACAAAGCAAGTTTACCTCGGCGGATAGAATAAATGAAATTGAATTCAATAGAAATTATAACGCTTCTTCTTCAGATAATTTTGAAGATGAAACTTTGCGCGAAGCTAATTTAACTTTAATTCCTATTGATGAACTAAATATTAATTCTACTTACGGAATGTTAAAAAAAGGTAGCGGCTTCAATTCAAATAGAGTTAATAATGTTGTAAGATACTCCGATGAAAATTTTAAACTTGATTATAATTTTGATTTCGTAAGTTCAAAAAATAATTTGCTGAAAAGCGATTGGTTAAGGCAGAAGGGGAACGCTTCATATTTAATTTGGAAGCTAAAACCCGGCGTTGAATTTTTCGCTGAAGATAAAAAAGATCATCTTGCAAGCGATTCTCTTTTAAACGGCAGCTTAAGATATTTTGAGTTCAATCCTTTTATTGAGTTGATTGATTTTTCTGGATTAAATCTTTCCGCAAAATATTCTACACGAAATGATTATCTGCCGATAAATGGAATGATGTTTAAAGAATCAAATTCAATTACGCAATTTTACGAACTGCGTTATAGCGGAATTAAAGAGGTAAGCTCGACTCTTAATTTCACACTGAGAAATAAGAAGTACACGCAAATATTTAAAGAGCAGGGTTTGCTTGATAACCAATCTATCCTAATAAGATCGCAATCAAAATTTAATTTATGGAATCCGCTTAGAGGCGATCTATATTATGAAGTGTCAACGCAGCGTTCGGCAAAGCTGCAAAAAGTTTATGTGGTTGTAGAGAAAGGGACGGGCAATTTTAAATATCTCGGCGACTTAAATAATAATGGAATTGCCGACGACGAAGAATTTATACCCGCGGTTTATGACGGCGATTATATACAAGTTACACTCCCGACTGATCAGCTTTATCCGGTAATTGATTTAAAATTAAGCTCCCGCTGGAATTTGAGATTGAAAGAAATATTTAATGACAAAAATTTTATCTCAACAATCTTCCGTCCAATTTCAACAGAAACTTTTTGGCGCGTGGAAGAAAACAGCAGGGAAGATGACTATAAGAAAATTTATCTTTTACATTTTTCAGCATTTCAAAATCCGGATAAAACAATTCGCGGCTCAAATTATTTTCAGCAAGATTTTTATTTGTTTCAAGACGACCAAGACCTATCAATTCGTCTTCGCTATGATCAAAGAAAAAGTTTGAACCAATTCAGCGGCAGTATAGAAAGGGGTTATAAACGTGAACGCTCACTAAGAGTTAAATTTAGAATGGTAAAAGAAATTACAAACCAAACTGAAATAATAAATGGAACTGATAATGTTGCCTCAAATTCTTCATCAAATAGAAGCCGCCAGATAAATAGCAACAGCGTTAATACAGATTTTTCATATCGTCCCGAAAGAAACATTGAAGTAGGATTTAAATTTGAAGTCGGAAGAAGCGCGGATGATTTCCCTGTTAAACCAACAATAATTGATATCAATTCTCAAACGCTTCGTTTTAATCTTTCTTTTGCGGGAAGCGGCAGACTGCGAATTGAATTTGAAAGAGACGAGCTTTCTGCTAACACTACTGAAAATATTCTTCCATTTGAATTGGTTGGAGCAAATTCAATCGGCAAAAATTTTTATTGGCGGTTAAATTTTGATTACAGGATTTCCGCAAATCTTCAATCGACTGTAAGTTATGATGGAAGAGCGCAGGGCAAGCTGCCGGTTGTGCACACCGCGCGCGCTGAAGTTCGCGCATATTTTTAAGATAGTTCTTAGTTCGTGGTGTGTAGTCTTTAGTAATTGGGCTTTGTTTTATTATATCAATTTTATTTTGATCTTTAAACTTTAAACTTTGAAATTTACACTTTGAATTTTGTCCTTGATTTAGAAAGGAAATATTTTGCAAATAATTTCAAATATGATTGAAGCTCATATTTTTAGAAGAGTAAAAAATGGAATTGAGTTTTTACTTTTAAAGCGGAACGAAACACAAATTTATGGCGGCTTATGGCAGATGGTGAACGGAAAAATTCACGACGGCGAAACTGCATATCAAACTGCCATTAGAGAAATAAAGGAAGAAACTAATTTAACGCCGATGAAGCTTTGGGTTGCGCCGAATGTAAATTCTTTTTATTCGCACGAAAAAAATTTTATTTCAATGCTTCCTGTATTTGCCGCGCTTGTTGATGAAAATTCTTTATGTAAAATATCTGATGAGCATAATGATTTTAAATGGGTAAATTCTGAAGAAGCGAAAAAATTTTTGGCTTGGGTGGGACAAAGAAATTCGGTAGATATAATCAATCAATATTTTATAAATGAAATGAATTTTCTTAATTTCATTGAAATACCTTTATCCTCTAAATAATTATGTATTAAAAAATGAATTTTATATTTTAACAATTCACTTTTCATCATTTAAAAATCTGGAGTACAATTTGGGATTATTAGTTGTAGGCTCATTGGGCTTAGACGATGTAACAACGCCGTTCGACAAAGTAACAAATGCTCTCGGCGGATCGGCTACTTATATTTCACTATCGTCAAGCTATTTCAGCGGACCAATTAATTTAGTCGGCGTAGTTGGCGAAGATTTTCCTGAACAATATATCAACTTGCTTGAAAGTCATAATATAGATTTGGACGGCTTGCAAATTGTAAAAGGCGGAAAAACTTTTAGATGGGCAGGCAAATATCATTATGATTTGAACGTCCGCGACACTCTGTTAACCGAGCTAAATGTGTTTCAGGATTTTGATCCGGTTATACCGGAGAAATATAAAAAATCAAAATTTATTTGTCTCGGAAATATTGATCCAACTTTACAATTAAAAGTTTTAGAACAGCTCGACAACCCGCAGTTTGTTGTCTGCGATACTATGAATTATTGGATTGAAGGAAAACTTGATGATTTAATGAAGGTTCTTAAAAGAGCAAATGTATTAATTATTAATGATTCGGAAGCCAGACTTTTAGCTAACGAACCAAACTTAATTAAAGCCGCAAAAAAAATTCGCGAGATGGGTCCCGAAATTTTAATAATTAAAAAAGGCGAACACGGCGCGCTTTTATTTACTGAAGATATTGTTTTTTCTGCGCCGGCTTATCCCATGGAAATGATTTACGATCCCACTGGAGCGGGGGATTCATTTGCCGGAGGATTTATTGGCTACTTATTTAAAACTCAAGATCTTAATCCTGAAAATATTAAATGCGCGGTAATTTATGGTAGCGCTATGGCTTCTTTTTGCGTGGAAAAATTTAGCACCAAAGGTTTGGAAGATTTGGAATATTTAAGAGTGCAGGATAGATACAGAGAATTTATGAATCTCTCACGTTTTGATGAAAAAGAATAATTATTTTTCAATTGATTTTAAAGATGATAAACTAATCTTTCTCGATCAGACAAAACTCCCCTTATCTGAAAATTACATTGAAACTGACGACTACAATAGAATAGCCGAAGCGATTGAAAAGTTAGAGGTGCGTGGCGCGCCTTTAATCGGAGTCTGCGCCGCTTATGGTTTGGCTCTTTCACTAAAAAACATTTCAGAATCTTCTTATCAAAACACATTTCAGCAAGCCTATGCACGATTGGAAAGAACAAGACCAACCGCGGTAAATTTATTTTTTGCTCTTGATGAAATGAAAAAAGTTTTTGATGCGAATTTATCAAAACAAAATTTGTATGAAATTCTTCTTAACAAAGCAAAAGAAATTCACAATGATGATATAGAGAAATGTAAAAAGATTGGCGAGAACGGATTAAAAATCTTCAAAAAAAAATCAAATATTTTAACGCACTGCAACACTGGAAAACTTGCTACAGCCGGAGAGGGAACTGCTTTTAATGTTATTAAAACCGGGTTTGAAAATGATTTAGTAAATTTTGTTTATGCCGATGAAACGCGTCCGCTTTTGCAAGGCTCGCGCCTTACTGCCTTTGAACTTGAAAAAAATGGAATCCCTTTCGCGATTCAAAACGACTCCGCTGCGGCTGTTTTATTCCAACAAAATAAAATTGATTTTGTAATTACCGGCGCTGATAGAATTGCTTTGAACGGCGATTCAGCAAATAAAATTGGAACATACAATTTAGCTGTGCTGGCTGCTCATCATAACATCCCTTTTTTTATCGCGGCGCCCACAACTACAATTGATAGAAATTTAATTTCCGGCGAAGAAATAAAAATTGAAATTAGAAATAAAGATGAGTTGTTAAAAATAAATGGAAATAAAATTACTTCCGAAAATTACGATGCTTTCACCCCCTCTTTTGATGTAACGCCTGCGCATCTTATTTCAGGAATAATTACTGAAGAAGATGTTTTTCTTTTCCCATATAATTTTCTGAAATGAGTCAGATAAATAAATCACCGGCTTTCGTGCTAAGCAAAATTGATTACGGCGATACCAGCAGCATTGCCTCGCTCTTCACAAAAGATTACGGAAAATTATCGGCAATAATAAAGGGCGGCAGAAATCCCAAATCAAAAATAAGTTTAATCGTCGACCCGCTGAATCAAATTGAGGTTGTGTTTTACAATAAGGACACAAGAGAGATTCAAATTTTAAGCGCCGCTTCAATAATAAATCATTACCCAAGAATTAAAGAAGATTTTGAAAAAATTAAATTTTGCTACGCAGTGTTAGAATTGATAAAAGAATTAACCGCAGAGCATGAGGTTTATCATAAACTGTATAAGGGCATTGATAGAATTTTTTATTTGTTTGACTCAACAAATGATAAACCTGAAATACTTTTTGGTAAATTTTTTATTTTTTTGTTGACTGAAATAGGCTATGAAATTCAATTAGACGTTTGTTCATCTTGCGGTAAAACAATCGAACGGAATAATGAATTGTCATACAATTTTGAAATAGGTATTTTGTGCGGCGATTGCAGACAAGGTTATACAGAATCTTTCAAAATTAATTCGGAACTTTTTTACTACCTCGCGTGTCTAAAGAATAATAAAATCATTGATAAAAATTTAATACGGCAAGATGCAATTAAGAATTCGATAATATTTATGGAAAAATTTTTAAAGCATCATGTGCCTGACTTCAAAGGCATAAAATCATTTCAAATTTATAAATAGGTGTTTGATAAGAATATTGATACAAATGCAGAAGTGCATTTAAATAAAATTATGTAAAATCTTGGAGGAACGATAGATGAAATCAAAAAGTATTTGGGGCGCAGTTTCACTAATTGCGGTAGGAATTATTTTAGGGGCGATTTTAGTTTCGGGATTTGGTTTAGTTAGACCAAGTTTGGCGGACATTAACTTAGGTGCAAGTTCGCCGCCTGTAAATTTAGACGCCGACGCGACATCTTTTAGCAAAGCGTTTATTGAAACGGCGGATAAAGTAACCCCGGCGATTGTGCAGATCTCTGTAATTTCAGAAATGAAAGATAATCCGCACGATGGATTTTTCTTTTTCCCTTTTAAAGACATGCCGCAAAACCAAAGAGGAACGGGAAGCGGAATTATTATTTCTGACGACGGTTATATAATTACAAATAATCATGTGGTGGAAGGCGCAAAATCAGTTAAGGTTGGTCTGCATGATAAACGAACTTTCGACGCTACGGTTGTGGGAACAGATCCGTTAACAGACTTAGCGGTTATTAAAATTGACGCTTCTAATTTACCAACAGCTTATCTTGGCGAATCTGAAAATTTAAAAGTGGGTCAATGGGTTATGGCAATTGGAAATCCTTTATCGCTTACTTCAACCGTAACGGCGGGAATTGTTAGCGCAATTGGGCGCGGCGGATTAGGATTAATTAAAGATACTTATGGAGTGGAAAGTTTTATCCAAACAGATGCCGCAATAAATCCCGGCAATAGCGGCGGAGCTTTGGTTGATTTATCGGGCGCTGTAATCGGAGTTAATTCGGCAATCGCTTCGTCTTCCGGCGGTACTTATATTGGTTATGGTTTTGCTATTCCAATTGATCTTGCAAAATCTGTGGCTAAAGATTTAATTGCAAATGGAAAAGTTAGCCGAGGATATATTGGAGTTAGTATTGGCGAAGTGGATGATGCAATGGCAAAATCTGTAGGTCTTGATTACCCGCACGGAATAATTGTGCAAGGAGTTTTAGACGACGGCGCCGCTAAAAAAGCCGGCATTAAATCTGGAGATATTATTCTTAAAGTCGATGGTAAAACAGTTGATCAGCCTAATGAATTACAAAGTTATATCGCTTCTAAATCTGCCGGAACAGACGTGCACGTAACTCTGTTTAGAGATGGAAAAGAAATTGATAAAACGGTAACCTTAAAAGCTCGCGATAACGATGCCAGCGTAAAGCCGGTAGTTAATGATAATAATGATTCCGAGGAAAATGATTCTAAAGCCCAAACTATTGACCTTTCATCAATCGGACTTTCCGTTAAGAATTTAAATTCAAAACAAAAGGAAGAATTAAAGGTTGATAACGGAGTTGTAATATCTGAAGTAAAACCTTTCAGCAAAGCTGAAGATCAAAAATTATATCAGGGTTTGGTTATTACTGAAGCTGATAAGAAAAAAATTAAAGATGTTAATCAATTAAAAGATTTAGTAAAAGATAAACAAGGCTCTGCGCTGCTACTTAAAGTTGAAGACGGTAAAGGCAACAGCCGCTACGTTGGAATTGAAATTCCTGAATAAGTAAAATCAATTCTAAATAATTATTTGCGCCCGATTTATTCGGGCGTTTTTTTTATATTTGCATCTCATTCATAGGAAATTAAATGATAAGATTTTTAACAGCGGGCGAATCTCACGGCAAAGCTCTAACTGCAATCGTAGAAGGTTTTCCCGCAAATTTAAAAATAGAAAATGAGTATTTAAATTTTCACCTTAAAAGACGACAAGCCGGTTACGGCAGGGGACACAGGATGAAAATTGAATCAGACACAGCCGAAATACTTTCCGGAATTAGATTTCAAAAAACTTTAGGCTCGCCAATTTCTCTTCTTATTAAAAATAAAGATTGGGAAAATTGGATTGAGAAAATGACTTCCGATAAAAAAACTTCTGAAGTAGAAAAAATTACAATCCCTCGACCGGGACACGCGGATCTGGTCGGAATATCAAAATATAATTTTAATGATATCCGAAATTCAATTGAGCGTTCAAGCGCGAGAGAAACAGCGGCAAGAGTTGCGGCTTGTACCATAGCAAGAAAATTTTTAGAGGAATTTGGAATTTCAATCGGAAGTTTTGTTGAAAGTATTGGCGGAGTTTATCCGAAAAAAAATTTTGCAAATAAACTTTTTTCAAATGAACTCCCAAAAAATTTTAAAGCATGGGATTTATCAGAGCAATCAGATAAAAGCGATGTTAGAGTTCTCGATAAAATACATGAAGAAAAAATTATTAATAAAATTAAACTTGCAAAGAAAAAGGGCGATACGCTCGGCGGAACTTTTTACGCTGTTGCCTCCGCCGTTCCGGTTGGGTTAGGAAGTTTTGTGCATTACGATACAAAACTTGACGCGGAACTTGCACAATCAATTATGTCTATCAATGCCGTTAAAGCCGTGTCAATCGGTACTGGATACGAATCGGCGGAAAAGTTTGGTTCCGAATCTCACGATGAAATAATTAAATCCGGCGAAAACATTATTAGAAAAACAAACAGAGCGGGCGGTATTGAAGGCGGCATTTCAACCGGACTTCCAATAATTATAAAAGCTGCGATGAAGCCGATCGCTACTTTAATGAGTCCGATTGAAAGCGTTGATTTAAGCGCTATGAAAAAAGTTGACGCCCGGCGGGAGAGAAGTGATTTTGTAGCTGTGCCTGCTTGCGCAGTAATTGCCGAATCGATGCTTGCCTGGAGCCTTGCAAAATATATGCTATTAAAATTTGGCGGAGATTCGATGGAAGAAACGAAAGATAATTTTAAATCTTACACTTCTAAGTTGAATAAACGAATTATAAAAAATTTTAAAAAATGATAGTTGTAAAAAAATTCGTCTTCAATCCTTTTATGGAAAATACTTTTATTATTTGGGATGAAGACACAAAAAATGCAATTGTAATTGATCCCGGCTGTTCAAGTGAGGATGAAGAATTTATACTTTCTTCATTTATTGATGAACGAAAATTGAATATAAAATATTTGATAAACACGCATTGCCATATCGATCATATTTTGGGATGCCAGTTTATCAAAGAAAGATACAATCCCGTTTACTTGGCGCCTGAAGAAGATATTCCTCTTTTAGAAAACGCACAGCAGCAGGCGCAAATGTTTGGCATTAAAATTAATCCTCCGCCAAAACCGGATGAGTTTTTATCCGAACAAAGTAAAATAAGTTTTAGCGATACTACTGTTAAATTATTATTTACACCGGGACATACGCCCGGCGAATATTGTCTTTATTTTGAAGACGAAAAATTTTGCATCGCCGGAGATGTACTATTTCAAAGCAGCATTGGAAGAACCGATTTATGGGGCGGAGATTACAACGTTCTAATTAATTCTATTAAAAAAGAATTGCTTATTCTGCCCGATGACGTTATTGTTTATAGCGGTCACGGCGATGAAACTACAATTGGAGAAGAAAAAAATAATAATCCATTTTTAAAAGACGTTTAGCTTGCCATTTTCTGTTTGAAATCTAAAACGCTTATAGATATATTCGATTGTGTAACTAAACAAAAATTTTCTATGAATAATTATCGATGATTGAAAATCAATCAAAACAAAAAAAACCCGTTTACATTTTTTTAATAATCTTCGCTCTGTGGATTATTTTTTTTGAGTTTATTTTTCCCTCAAATAATTTTTTACCAAAACCATCAATTGTTTTTCTTTCCTTCAAAGATTTATTTAAAGATTATGATCTACTAAAAAATTATCTTTCTACAATTGGCGTAATTTATTTATCGCTTCTTCTTTCTTATTCAGTAATAACTATTTCAAAATCATTTATTCTCAATTCACAAAATAAAATTAATAATATTTTATCTTTTATTAATTCTGCATGGAAAATACTTCCATCAATTCTGGCTGCATTTCTTTTAATCTATTGGCTGCCGAATTGGGAATTCACCGAATTTATTTTTGCTTTACTATTATCTTTTTTTTCTATTGCAATTACTTTAAATAGCGAAGAAAAACAGAGCAAGGTAGACTATACGCTTGCCGCAAAGGGCGTGGGTGCGTTTAATAAAAATCTTTTAACCAATGTAAAATGGAAATCTGTTCAACCAAAAATTATTAATCATATAATTAATTTCCATGTATATTTTTGGATGATGATAATTTTATTTGAATATGTAAGAAACGGTTTGGGCTTAGGAAAAATATATAGACAGGTTTTAGAGTTTAATGATTTATCCGCTTTGATAGCTATGTTTTTAATTACCGCAGTTTCAATTTTTTTGGGAAGGCTTGCTCTTTTGCATTTAAAGAAAAAATATTTTTTTTGGGAATAGATTCAGCAAAATAAAAAATGTTAAAAGTAAAAAATCTAACAAAGTTTTACGAGGGTCAATTTGGATCGAAGATTCAAGTTTTAGATAATATTAATTTTTTTATTTCTGAATCTGATGGAAAAGTTACAAGCATTCTTGCGCCTTATGAATCGGGCAAATCAACCTTACTAAAAATAATTGCAGGCATTGATGAAAGTTTTTCCGGCGAGATTACTTTTAATAATAAAAATATTATTGACGTTACTAAAACTGAAGTAGTATTTATTCCGGAAGAGCCGTCATCATTTCCCTGGCTGAATGTAAAAGATAATATTTTGTTTGTTGAAAAAATTCAAAATATAAAAATAGACGATGAGGAATTAAAAAAGTTAATAGCGCTTGTAGGCTTAGGAGGTTATGAAAATCATTTCCCACATAAATCAAGTTTAGGTTTTAGATTTAGAATTTCTCTGGCAAGAGCGCTGGCATTAAAACCAAAGCTTATCTTAATTGATGATTCATTTAAAAAAATGAGCTTAGAAATTCGTCATGAAATGATTTCATTAATCAAAAAAGTTACAGAAAATTTTGATATGAGAATTCTGATTGCCACTACAAATATTAAAGAAGCTATTTCAATTTCAGATAAAATATTTTTAATGGAAGGGAAGCCGGGGAAAATTGTTAAAGAGTTTACTGTAACTAAAAATACAAATGATTTTGGTCAACTCGATTTTAAAGTTTACGAGTCAATTAGAAATGAGATAGAAAATTATTTCAAATCTCAAAACAAATTTGACGTTATAAATTTTTCCATTTAATTAATAAAAATGATTTGCAAAATTTACGCCTTTAATTTTTACAGGACCTATGAAAGATAAAATCGAGCAATTAGAAACAAAAAAAAATGAAGCGAAACTTGGCGGCGGTTCTGAAAGAATTAAAGCCCAGCATAACAAAGGAAAGCTAACTGCGCGGGAACGAATTGATATTTTAATTGACGAAGGAAGTTTTGAAGAAATAGATATTTTTGTTAAGCACCGTTCAAAAGATTTTGGGTTAGATAAAAAACATTATCCCGGCGACGGCGTTGTTACTGGTTTTGCTAAAATTGATGGCAGACCCATCGCGCTTTACAGCCAGGACTTTACTGTTTTTGGCGGCTCCTTATCTGAAACTCACGCCGAAAAAATTGTAAAAATAATGAAGACCGCAATGAAGGTTGGCATCCCAATTATTGGACTAAACGATTCGGGCGGCGCGCGAATTCAAGAGGGAGTTGTTAGCCTTGGCGGATATGCCGATATTTTTTTGCAAAACACTTTAGCTTCGGGAGTTGTGCCGCAAATATCGGCTGTGCTTGGTCCGTGCGCAGGCGGCGCTGTTTATTCCCCTGCCATTACGGATTTTATTTTTATGGTGAAGAAATCCAGCTATATGTTTGTAACCGGTCCGAACGTTGTGAAAACTGTAACGCATGAAGATGTATCGTTTGAAGATTTGGGCGGCGCAGAAACTCACGCATCAAAAAGCGGTGTCGCTCATTTTATTTATGATAATGAAATTGAAACATTAATGAATGTAAGAAAGCTGTTAAGTTTTCTTCCTTTAAATTATATGGATAGATCAATCGAGTATGAATTTAATCAATCTAAAATAACTTTTGATGAATCGCTAAATAATATCATTCCTGAAAATCCTAATAAACCTTATAACATGAAAGATATCATTAATAAAATTATAGATGAAGATTTTTTTGAGGTTCACGAAAATTTTGCTGAAAATATTTTAACAGGTTTTGGAAGAGTAGGGGGAATGTCTGTTGGAATTGTTGCAAATCAACCGGAAGTTTTAGCGGGAGTTTTGGATATTAATGCTTCAGTGAAGGGGGCAAGATTTATTAGATTTTGCGATGCGTTTAATATTCCATTATTAGTTTTAGTTGATGTTCCCGGATTTTTGCCCGGCACTGAACAGGAATGGAATGGGATTATTCGGCACGGCTCAAAATTGCTTTACGCTTTTTGTGAAGCGACTGTTCCGAAAGTAACTGTAATTACTCGCAAAGCATACGGCGGAGCTTACGACGTAATGAATTCAAAACATATACGCGGCGATTTTAATTTTGCCTGGCCCTCTGCGGAAATTGCTGTTATGGGACCAAAAGGCGCCGTGGAAATAATTTTTAAAAAAGAAATTGAAAGTTCCGATAATAAAGAAGAAGAATTAGAAAAAAAACTTTCTGCCTATGTTAAAAAATTTACTAATCCGTACATTGCTGCAGAAAGAGGTTTTATTGATGATATTATTAAACCCGGCGAAACTAAGTCGAAGCTGATAAATTCTTTTAATTTATTAAAAACCAAAGTGGATAAAAATCCACAAAAGAAACACGGAAATATTCCTTTATAGGCTAGTGTGGAGAAAATTAATGTCAGGAAATTCCCGATGTTAAAATTAATTTGCAATATGTATTTTCTTCCTCGTAAGGAAATTAGAAAATAAAAACCAATTTAAGTCCTTATTTTACAATAGCTAATAAAACTTAGTTCATTTTTTCCTTGATAATGCGTGATACAAAGTTTATTTTAAACACTAAATATAAATATGTGGAGTTTCTTATGATTAAAAACCTTTTACTAGCCTTTTCAATTTCTTTATTGTCTCTTTTCGTTATCTCATGCGGAGGAAATAAAGAAATTTCAAAAGTTTCCCAAACCACTAAATCAAATACCCCAAAGGGCAATTCTATTGTTTCGGAAATGCTGGAACAAGCCAGACAGTTTTACGTTGCTGCGCTTGCTAAACAAGAATTAAATAGTACAAAGGAAACAATAGAAAATTATGAACAATCTTTAAGAATTGTAAATAACCTTAGCTATTATCCCGGAATTGATCAAAACGAAGCTTATGTTGAATTAGAAAAATCAATCACTGAAGATTATAGTAAATACGTTGATGGTTTAACTGAGTTGCCCGCCGACGTTTCATTCGCAGCTTATGAAGAATGGACAAGCAAAAATATGCCCGATATGCAGGTTGCAGAAAACGTGAAAGCAGAAACTAAATTTATTGTCCCGGCTGACGTCCCTTTGGAAGTAAACTCTATTGTTGAACAATGGATAGAATACTTCACTGGAAAAGGAAGGAAATATATGTCTGCATGGATTGAAAGATCGGGCAAATATTTTCCTATGATGATAAAAACTTTTGCCGAAGAAGGCGTGCCACAGCAACTAGTTTATTTAAGCATGGTTGAGAGCGGGTTAAATCCTACAGCCAGATCCTGGGCGAGCGCAGTCGGTTTGTGGCAATTTATAAAATCAACCGGAAAATTATATGGGCTGCAATCTGATTTTTATTTTGATGAAAGAAGAGACCCAGAAAAAGCTACGCGCGCAGCCGCGAGACATTTAAGAGATTTAAATAATTCTTTGGGCGATTGGTATTTAGCGCTTGCGGCATACAATGCAGGCGAAGGAAGAATTAAAAGAGCGATGCGCCGCGCAGGTGAAAATGATTTCTGGTCGATTCGAAAATACTTGCCTAAAGAAACAAGAAGTTATGTGCCTCAATATATTGCGGTTTGTTTGGTCGCAATGGATCCGGATAAATATGGATTTTCAAATATCTCATATCAAACGCCAAATGAATATTCTACTTTTAATATAAATGAAGCAATTGATTTAAATTTTCTTGCAAAAAGCGCCGGCATTTCAGTCGAAGAAATGCAAGATTTGAATCCCGAACTAACTCAATTATCAACCCCCTCTTCTTTCCCGGGCGGATATAATTTAAAAATTCCTCAAAGCAAGTTTGAATTATTTGCCGCTAATTTTAAAGACATTCCTGAGAGCGCTAAAAGAAATTATCTAGTTCATACAGTTAAAAGAGGTGAAACACTTTCAAGAGTTGCCGCTAAATACGGCGTGTCTAAAAATGATTTAGCGGATGCTAATAATATTTCAGTTAAATCTCGTCTTTATTCTGGCGTTCAATTAAAAATACCTGTTACAAATCTATCCGGAAAAGATTTCGCTTACAATACAAATACGGAAACCGCTGAAGAAAATATTGATGATTACGTTTCGCCATACATCGCTTTAAATAAAGATTATAATTCTGATGTTGAAAACAATTCCTCTGGTTTTGAAACGACCAATGAAAATGATAAAAATATAGAGCCTAATGAAACTGAGAATAATTTAATCGTTGAAAATTCTAATGGCTCTGAGGAAGTTTCGTCCGATGAAGTTTCTCAGAATTCGGCGCCTGAATCTATCGTTCCCGAAGGTAAGGTAGCTGTTGAGTATAACGTTAAAAAGAACGACAACTTACTTGGCATAGCAGACTTATTTGATACTCGCGTAAGCGACATCAGAAATTGGAATAATATTCCTTACACACAAACAATAAATGTTGGGCAGAAATTAGTTGTTTATGTATCAAATGATAAAAAAGAATTTTATGCCAGCCTCGACAATCAAAGCGCAATCGAAAAATCTGTTTCTAAGAATACTGTTACAAAAAGCAGCAATTCATGGGTTTATCACAGAATTAGAAGAGGCGAAAATCTTTCAAGCATTGCAATAAAATATGGAGTTTCATTAAGCTCAATAAAAGAATGGAATAATCTTTCCAGCAGCCGAATATTGGCCGGCAGGCGATTAAAAATTTATACTGATAAATCATTAAGCTATGTTGCGTCAAATGATAATGTTTCAAGATCAAATAATGATGTGTTCAGATATAAAATTAAAAAGGGAGATACAATTGGCGAGCTTGCTGAAAAATTTGGAGTTTCTTCAAATCAAATTAGAAATTGGAATGGTATTCGGGGCAACAATATAATTGCCGGAAAATCTATTAAAATTTATGGCGGCTCCAACTCTTCTTCTTTGGGCGACAATACAACTAAAACTCCATCAAACGTGAATTACTACAAAGTTAAAAGCGGCGACACCATTGGTGGAATTGCCGAAATGTATAAAGTGTCTTCATCAAATATCCGCAGATGGAACGGATTAAAAAGCAACAAAATATTAGTTGGGCAGTCTTTAAAAGTTTTATCTGACGAAGGTATAAATGATCTTCCTGAGCCGACAAATAATGGGAAAATGCATAAAGTGGAAAACGGCGAGTCATTATATTCAATAGCTCATAAATATAGAATGAGCGTTAATGATTTAAAAGAATTAAATAATTTAGATGGAAATAAAATTATTGCGGGCGACAATTTGAAGATCACCACAATAGATAATTCTTCCGATAATTCATCTTCCAAAAATAAAGGTGCTCATATTCATAAAGTTGAACGCGGCGAATCATTATATACAATTGCACATCAGTATGGAATGAGCCTTAGCCGGTTAAAAACTTTAAATGATTTAGATGGAAATAAAATAATTATTGGTCAAAAACTGAGAGTTGAATAGTAAAAATATTTTTTTATTTTTGTAAAAGTTCTTAATAAAAAATTGTTTATTTGAAATTTTGTCTGCCGTTAGGGGTGTTATTTTGACTCTGTCAATTATAACTGAGATTATACCCTTGAACCTGATCTGGATAATACCAGCGTAGGGAAATGTGTTAAAGAATAATTGAGTGTTTAGCCGTTTCACCAAAACGGCTTTTTTTATTTTAAAGAGGTTTAAAATGAAATACATAATTATTCTTTTTTTAATATTTTCTACTTTCACTTTTTCTCAAGTTCAAAAAATTTCAGGGAAAGTTATTGATTCTGAATCCAAACAAATTTTAGCGAAGGCTAATATTTTTGTTCAGGAAAATAATCTAATCGGCGCAGCTTCAGATTTGAATGGAAACTTTTTTCTAGCGGGAAATTTTAATCCCAACAATAACATTGTCGTAACTTACATCGGCTATGAAAATAAAATTCTACCCATTTCTTTTTTTATATCTAACAGAGAAAACATAATTCAATTAACACCTAAAGTTATTCCATCGCAAAGCGTTTTAGTAAATGGGAGCGTTGCCAAAGAAGGCGTAACGCCAATTTCTTTTACCAAAATTAATCGAGAAGAAATTGAAAAAAATTATTCAGTTCAAGATATTCCCGAATATTTAAGCAATCTTCCTTCCACTACTTTTTATTCTGAAAACGGTAATGGAATTGGATATAACTATTTAAGCATTCGCGGTTTTGATCAAAGACGCATTTCAGTCTCTATCAATGGAATTCCCCAAAATGATCCCGAAGATCATAATGTTTACTGGTTAGACTTTCCCGATTTGTTAGCAAGCGCGGAGATGATTCAAGTTCAACGGGGAGCTGGTTCGGGAATTTTCGGTTACCCGGCAATTGGCGGCTCCATTAATATTATCACTTCAACATTTTCTAACCAACCAAAATTTGATCTTTCCGCTTCTGTTGGAAGTTACAATGTAAAAAAATATTCGGCTTCTTTTTCAAGCGGACTAATAGATAATAAATATTCTATTTACGCAAAACTTTCCCAAATTTTAAGCGGTGGATACAGAGATAATTCATGGTCTAAATTTAATTCATATCATCTCTCGGCAGTTAGATACGATAAAAATTTAACCACGCAAATTAACTTTTACGGCGGTCCAATTGAAGACGCTTTAGCTTATACAGGCCTACCCAAGTTCGCTATTAAAAATAAAAATTTAAGACAAAAAAACTATTCATATTGGGAAGCTGATTATCAAACAAGCGCTATTACTTATAGTCAGCCAAGAAGAACCGATGAGATCGAAAATTTTTCTCAGCCGCATTTTGAACTTTTAAATGAATTTAATTTAAATGATAAAATAACTTTTAACTCAGCGTTATTTCTCGTTCTTGGAAATGGTTTTTTTGATTATGATGGAAGCTGGGCTGATACTTCCTATTTAAGGTTGACCAATCAATTTGGTTTTTCGCCAACACAAAATCCTTCAAATGTTTTAATACGGGCGCAAGTAGAAAACAAACAAATTGGCTGGCTGCCTAAAGTAAGTATAAAACACAATGACGGAGAATTGATTTTTGGCGGTGAATTTAGATTTCACAAAAGCGTTCATTGGGGTTCTATAAATTACGGGGAGCATTTGCCGGAGGGTCTTACGAAAGACTATAGATATTATTTTTACAACGGTAAAAAAAATATTATAAATGGGTTTATTCATGAGACTTATAATCTACATGATAAGCTAAACCTTTTAGGAGAAATTCAATTAGCGTATCATAAATATAAATTGCTTAACGAAAATTATTTAAACAATAATTTTGAAGTCGAAAATTTATTTTTTAATCCTCGCTTGGGAATAAACTATAAATTTAATTCAAAGCAAAATGTATTTTTATCCTTTGCAAGAGTTTCAAGGGAGCCGCGATTAAAAAATTATTACGACGCTGCCGAATCAAGCGGGGGAGCCGTTCCGCAATTTGAAATAAACTATAACGGCTCTTATAATTTAGATGCGCCTTTAGTAAAACCTGAAACGATGAATGACTTTGAATTCGGAACATCTTTTATTGAAAATAATTTTTCTGTTTCTGCGAATATATTTTACATGATATTTAAAAATGAAATTGTGAAAAATGGAAAGCTTGACCGCTTTGGTCAACCGATAACCGGCAACGTAGAAAATACAATTCACCGTGGAATTGAAATAAATGCGCAGCTCAAAATTTTAAGCTCGCTTGAATTTTATGCTAACGCATCATACAGCAAAAATGAAATTAAAAATGGTAAAACATTTATTGAATTTGATGATGCAAATAATGTTGAGCAAACTGCCGCTATTAATTTAAATGGAAATACGCTAAGCGGTTTCCCGGATTTTCTAACTAACTTTGGAATTTCATTTAATAAGAACGGATTGCTTATTGATTTAAACGGGAAATATGTTAGGGAATTTTATTCAGATATTTACGGCGAAAAGTTAATAGATTATCTCAAAGCATATCCCGAATTTATAAGTTACAATGATAATATAAACGAAGCTTACTTTACGGCGAGTTTTAGTGGAAGTTTTAAGTTTAATATATTTAATTCAATTACTCCATCTAAAATATTTTTTCAAGTGAATAATATTTTTGATAATTTATATTCAGCCTATGCGGTTGGAGAAGAATTTTTTCCGGCTGCAGAAAGAAATTATTTAGTTGGTTTACAGTTAGGTTTATAATTTCAAGACCTAACATCGAATTCTTTTATTATAAAATTAATATTTAGCTATGCCCGAATTACCTGAAGTCGAAAGGTTTAAAAAATATTTTGATTCAACATCTCTTAATAAAAAGATTAAGAATGTAAAAGTTATTGAGGGAAAGATATTAACCGGAATTACTCCTAAAAAGTTTGAGTCGCAAATTATAGGCGAGAAATTTAAATCTACTTTTCGCCACGGTAAATATTTATTTGTAAAAATATCTGATAATAAAAATGTCGCCATGCATTTTGGGATGACGGGCTTTCTAAAATATTTTAAAAATGATGATGAATCTTCTAAACACATAAGAATTTTATTTGAGTTTTCAAATAGATATAAATTAGGCTACGATTGCCAAAGAAAATTTGGAAGGGTTGCTTTAATTAAAAATGTTGATGAATTTCTTAAAAAGAAAAAGCTCGGCATAGACCCATTGAATAAACAATTATCCTTTAAATCTTTTAAAGAAATATTAAACGGCAAAAAAGGCAGCATCAAATCAATATTAATGAATCAAAAAATATTTTCGGGTATTGGTAATTTATATTCTGATGAGATTCTTTTTCATTCTAATGTACATCCTTCCTCATCGCTAATTAATTTTAATGAAAAACATTTAAAGAAAGTTTATGATTCAATGAAAAATACTTTAAAAATTGCCGTTGATAAAAAAGCAAACTTTGATGATTATCCCGAAAGCTGGTTAGTTTTATTTAGGAGGGATGACGAAAATTGTCCCAAGTGCAGCGGGAAAATTCGGCATAAAAAAATTGCTGGAAGAACATCTTATTTTTGCGATACACATCAAAAAAAATATAAAGATTAAATTTCTTTCCAGCTAATAGGGGAGATGACGATTACAAATTCACCCTTGTTTATTTTTTCATTGAATGATTCTAATAATTCTAAAGGCTTTCCGCGCCAGGTTTCTTCAAATTTTTTTGTAAGCTCGCGGGCGATTACCACGATTCTGTCCGGCATATATTCACACAATTCTTTAATTAATTTTTCAATTCTATAAGTTGATTCGTAAAGTATGATCGTTCTTTTTTCCGCTGAGAGTTCAGTTAATTTTTTTTGCCTTCCCTTTTTCTGCGGAAGAAATCCTTCAAATACGAAAGCATCAGTCGGTAAACCGCTAAGAGATAAAGCAGTAATGGCTGCTGTTGCGCCGGGAATAGGCACAACCGTTATTCCTTTTTTTATTGACGCTGAAATTAATCTAACCCCTGGATCAGAAATACCGGGAGTTCCGGCATCAGAAACTAATGCGCAATTTTCCCCCGATAAAATTCTGTTTATAATATATTCTATTTTGTTCGATTCGTTTGCTGCGTTTAGAGAAATTAATTCTTTTTTTATTTCATAATGATTCAATAAAAATGCGGTAACTCTTGTATCCTCGCAAGCAATAAAATTTACTTCGCTTAATGTTTCAATTGCACGAAGCGTTATATCTTTTAGATTACCGATTGGAGTGCTGACTATAAATAGATGGCTGTTCAATATTTTTTTGTTTAAAATGATAATCCCGCCAATTGGCGGGACATCATGCAAGTAGTTTAATTAATTATTTATTTGTCGTTAATAAATTTAAAACATTTCTAATAATTTGCAAGCCTTCGTCTAAATCACTTTTAGAAATATTTAAAGCGGGCCTGAATCTCATCGATTTAGTTGCCGCAGCCGAGAATTATTAATTTATTTTTAAAGCATTCATCTCTGAATCTATTTCTTAACTCACCATTAGGTAAATCAAATGAACACATCAATCCTAATCCTCTTGCATTGGAAATTAATTCCGGGTACTCGTTCTGAATTTTTAATAATTCATCAAGCAAATATTTTCCCATTTCAAAAGAATTATTAATTAAATTTTCCTCTTCAATAATTCTCATGATATGTTTAGACCTAACCATATCAGTTAAATTTCCTCCCCAGGTAGAATTTATACGGCTTGATTTCTTAAAGCAGTTTTCTTTAATGTCATCAATTCTATCCGTAACCATAATTCCGCAAACCTGAGCTTTTTTACCAAAAGCAATAATATCAGGCTTAACATAATATTCTGAAGCCCAGAATTTGCCTGTTAACCCGAAGCCGGTTTGCACCTCATCAAAAATTAATAAAATTTCATTTTTATCTGCAATCTCCCGAAGCTGGGTGAAAAATTCTTTCCGAAAAAAATTATCACCGCCTTCACCTTGAATTGGCTCAACAATTATTGCCGCTATATCATCAGGGTTATTTTTTATAGCTGAATGAATTTCATCAATTGCTCTTTTTTCAGAATCAATTATCGAATCTATATTTTCATCTAAAGGAAATATTAATTTTAGGATTAGTTATTCTTGGCCAGGGAAACTTTAGGAAAATATTTAACTTTGTTCGGATCAGTATTTGTTAGCGACATTGTGTAGCCGCTTCTCCCATGAAATGCTTCCTTAAAATGAATTACCTGAAGTCCTTTTTCTTCTTTATATCCTTTTAAAAAGTTTTTCTGAACTTTCCAATCAAATGCAACCTTTAGAGCATTTTCCACAGCCAAAGCTCCGCCGGAAACAAAAAATAAATATTTCATGTAATCAGGCTTGGCAATTTTCGCAAAAGTTTCTACAAACTCCGCCATTAAAGTTGTGTAGATATCGGAATTGGAAGGTTTATTAGTTGCTGCTAAATTCATTTCATTTTTAACTTCGTCAGATATTAATTTGGGATGATTCATCCCCAAAGCTGACGAAGCAAAAAAGGTGAATAAATCCAAATACTCGTCGCCATTTATTTCATCAACTATTCTGCAGCCTTTACTTTTTTGCAAATCCAAAACAATGCTGAAGCCGTCGGTCAGCATATATTTATTTAATGTTGTGTGAACTTGATCAGCGTGGATTGAAGAATAATCTTCCATTATTTCCTCGTTTGAATAAAATTTATTTTCCATGTAATTCTCCCATTATATAAAAGTTTGTTATTAATTAAATTGAAAGGAAGCAGAGAGAAGTGTTTAAAAGACATTTTCAAAACGGGAGATGAAGTAACTCCTCAACATAGTCAAGCCCGTTTCTTTTTTAAATGATATGAATTTTTGCATAATTAAGTTCATAATTTGGTAATCCGAAAATACAATTTATAAAGGAGATTTTCAATTAATAAATCAATCATTTCTATTTATTGATTTTTAATTTAGAATGTGTTACACTTACCGTAACAATTTAATAATTTTTTTATGTCCGCATCAACTAAACTTTCTACAGCAGTAAAAGCGCTTTGTTATCTGAGTAAAAATTATCCTGAACCGGTAAACAGCACAGAAATTGCAAATTACATTGGAGTAAATGCATCCAAATTAAGAAAAATATTATCACTGATGGTGAAGAGTAATATTGTTGAGAGTATTAGCGGGAGCAGCGGCGGTTTTCGGTTAAAGAAGCAGGCAAATGAATTACATCTTCAAGAAATTTATTGTTCCATTGAGGATAGAAAAGCATTCTATTTAGATGTAAATAAAAATACTATATCATCAAAAGAAATTCCCAGGGTGAATGATTTCTTTTTAGAATTATTTGCTGATATTCAATTTGATATAGAAAGCAAAATGAGTAAAATTAAACTTCAATCTATTGTTGATAAAATATCTATAAATTAAAATATATAAGGAGTTAGTGGATGGAATTCTTGAAAAAATTAGGTGTAAAGAAAAATAACTTTGGTTCATCAACCGGCACAAAATGGTATGAGACAAAGGATCAGGGAGAGCTAAATATTAGTTCACCTACAAATGGAAAAACCATAGCTTCAGTGTATCAGGCTTCTGAAGATGATTATGAATTAATTATTAAGAAAGCTGAGGAAGCATTTTTAGTTTGGAGACAAATGCCTGCTCCCAAAAGAGGGGAAATAGTTAGGCAAATAGGATTAAAGTTAAGAGAATACAAACCATATTTGGGAAGATTAGTTTCTTATGAAATGGGAAAATCATTGCAGGAAGGTTTAGGCGAAGTACAGGAAATGATTGACATCTGCGATTTTGCTGTTGGGCAAAGCAGACAGCTTTATGGATTTACAATGCACTCCGAAAGAACAAATCATAGAATGTACGATCAATACCATCCATTAGGAATAGTAGCCACTATTTCAGCATTTAATTTTCCTGTTGCAGTCTGGTCATGGAATGCTATGCTAGCGGCAGTATGCGGAAATGTAAATATCTGGAAGCCGTCTTCAAAAGTTCCTCTATCGGCTATTGCTACGCAAAATATTATTGCAGAAGTGATAAAAGAAAATAAATTACCGGAAGGTATTTTTTCTTTGATAATTGGTAGGGGCTCTACAATTGGCGAAAGAATGTTAAATGATAAAAGAATACAATTAATTTCAGTTACCGGTTCTACCAAAGTAGGTAAACATGCCGGCGAAATGATAGCAAGAAGATTCGGCAAAGCTATATTAGAGCTTGGCGGAAATAATGCAATAATAATAACTCCTGAGGCTGATTTAAATATGGCAATGCCCGCAATTGTTTTTGGTGCAGTTGGAACTTGCGGACAGCGCTGCACATCCACAAGAAGATTAATTATTCATGAATCAATCTATAATAAAGTTAAGGATTCATTAATAAAAGCATATAAAGGTTTGAAGATTGGTGATCCGCTGGATGAAAAAAATCATGTCGGTCCTTTAATTGATAAAGATGCTGTAAATATGTTTAAAGATGCATTAGTAAAATTGGAAAAAGAAGGCGGCAAAGTATTATACGGCGGGGAAGTTTTAAAAGGTAAGGGTTATGAATCAGAAACTTATATAAAACCGGTTATTGCCGAAGCTGAAAATGATTTTGAAATAGTTCAGGAAGAAACTTTTGCACCAATACTTTATTTAATTAAGTATAAGGGGGAAGTTGAGAATGCAATAAAGCTTCATAACGGCGTTGTGCAGGGTTTGTCTTCTGCAATATTCACAAATAATTTAAGAGAAGCAGAGAGATTTTTATCTGCTGAAGGTTCTGATTGCGGAATTGCAAATGTGAACATCGGTACTTCCGGTGCAGAAATAGGCGGAGCGTTTGGCGGTGAAAAAGAAACGGGCGGCGGTCGTGAATCAGGGTCTGATGCGTGGAAAACTTATATGAGAAGACAGACAAATACTATTAACTACGGCGCTGATCTTCCTCTTGCTCAAGGTATTAAATTTGAGATTTAGATTGATTAATAATTCCTTTGAATTTTTAGTTTAATTTTTTTAGCAAAAATTAAAAATGGGGGGAAGTGTTAAAACTTCCCCCCTAATTTTTAAATTATTTAACTAAGGTCATTTTTTGATTTGATACAAAACCTATTCCTTTGGGATTATTAACTATTAGTGAGTAAATGTAAATACCGCTCGGCAAAACTGTCCCGTTTGCGGGATTGCTTGCGTTAAAAGTAACAATATATTCACCGGGTTCTTTTGTTTCATTTACTAATTGTGAAACTTCTCTTCCAAGTATATCAAACACTTTAAGTGAAACAAATCCCTTTTCTTTAATCTGATAAACAATATTTGTTGTTGGATTAAATGGATTTGGATAGTTTTGTAATAAGCTATAACTACCGATATTAATTTCGTTTTTTTCAATACCCGTAATTAAAGTATCCCCATATAAAACATTATTGATTATGCAACCCATTAAATTATCTGTAAATCCTTCATTATGATCATCCGATAATTTCCCGAATTCTTCCGACCAAATTTGTTCTTTATTAAGTAAACCACTATAGTTTCTTATATTTAAAAGTTTAATAGTTCTTGTCTTATTAAAAAAATGCACTTGGGCTGTATCCAAAATTGTAAAATACAATGTATCGGTAGCATCCAAAACTTGTTGCCAATGATCACCTAATTTAGCATTCTTTTTATAATATATTTGTTCATGGTTGAGTCCAGGAAATGAAGTATCCCGTCTCATTACGTAATAACCATCTTCCCTTAATCTAAAAAGTTGCTTATATGAAAAAGAATAATCACTCCTTTTCACATCAACTTCAAAATATTTAATGGAATCAATATATTTTCCTGTATCGGTGACTTGAATGGTCTTCCATGTTTTAGAAATATAATCATCCAAATATACCCAATAGTTATTTTGTGATAATGGTGCAACTGCATCTGGAGCTTGGGCAAAGTTTTCTACACATAATAAGAGTAAAATAAGCATATAACTTTTCATAAAATTTCTCCGTAAAAAAATTAAATAAGGCGGTAACTGAAAATAATAAATTTATGTAAAACCGGTAAAGTATTTTTTTCTGTAAAACAAAAGTAAATTAATTTTGTTAATCAGTATAAGAGGAGTAAAAAATATTGTTGGGGAGTAATTATATAAAAGAGGTAAAGAAAGTAAACAAGAATGGATAGGGATTAATATATAATATCCACTTGCAAAATGTGATAAGTAAAAAAAACAATGTAGTACCGAAAACTTAAGCTGCCCCATAAAAGAACCCCAAAAATTTCCTATGCAATACTTACACTATTTTTTATTTAAAGGTAAGTAAAATCTTTTGTTAAAAAAAAATGCTAAAGATGAAACAAGTATTAAAATAAAATCAGCCCACAGTTGATTGAATTAGATCTGCTAAAATATGTCCTGTTTCGTTAAGTATGGCATCATTCTTTTCAGCATCTTCAGAGGGTTTTTCTCCCTTCTTTAATAGCGTTAAGCCCTGAAGTTTTCGTCTTTCATTTTCTCTCTGAAATCTTTTTTCTTCCAATTCATTCTTCTCTTTTTTTCTTACTTCTTCATTTAAAGAAACAAATTGTTTATCACGAGCTTCCCGGTATTCTTCAATATCTTCTTTTAAATAATCATACTCAGGACTTTTATCAAATCTTTCTTTATGCTTTTTTAATAATTCAGGAATCAGCTCGGAAATATTATTGTATTTTTTGTAATTAGTCGGATTTATTTGATCCCAGGGTAATGCGCTTGGTTCTGAACTTTCGCCAAAATCTTTTGCATCAAATGCGCTGGGAAATTCAATATCCGGAACAACTCCTTTATTTTGAGTGCTTCCGCCGTTTATTCTATAATATTTTGCAATTGTTAATTTTAATTGTCCTAACTTTTCTTTTTGGTTAGGGATTACTCTATTTAGATCTATTAAATTTTGTACGGTACCTTTGCCGTAAGTTTGCTCGCCTACAACTATTCCTCTGCCGTAGTCTTGAATGGCGCCAGTAAAAATTTCAGAAGCAGAAGCGCTGAAACGATTTACAAGAACAGCAAGCGGTCCGCTGTAAACAATTTCGGGATCGGGATCATCGCCAACATCTATTTTTCCGTCAGCGCTTTTTACTTGAACTACCGGTCCATCTTTAATAAATAGTCCGGTTAAATCAATAGCTTCATTTAAAGCTCCGCCTCCGTTATTACGAAGGTCAATAATAATCCCGTCAACTTCTTCTTTTTTAAGTTCGGCAATTAAATTTTTAACATCACGAGTTGTGCTTTTAAAATCTTTAACTCCTTTTTGCTGTGCATCAAAATCAGCATAGAATTTGGGAATAGAAATTACTCCTATTTTGTAAGATTTATTTCCGTCTTTTATATCTATTACATCTTTTTTAGCCGACTGTTCTTCAAGCTTTACTTTATCTCTAACAATTTTTATTTCCTTGGGCAAAGCGCCGGCGCCGTCTTCCGTTTCAAGAATTTGCAAACGAACAGTTGAACCTTTTGGTCCTCGAATTAATTGAACAACATCCGTTATGCGCCATCCAATCACATCAACCATTTCACCATCATCATCCTGACCAACGCCTATAATTTTATCATTACGGTGAAGTAAATTACTTTTGAATGCAGGTCCGCCGGGAATAATTTCATTCACCTTTGTGTAATCATCATCCTGCTGAAGCTGCGCGCCGATTCCTTCCAGGGAAAGACTCATATCAATCTTAAAATTATCTGATGTAATTGGGGAAAGATAATTTGTATGAGGATCCAGCGCTTCAGTATATGAGTTCATAATTAATTGAAAAACATCTTCACTTTTATATTGCAAAACATTTTTTTGAAAATTCTGATAACGCTTTTTCAAATTGCTTGAAGTAGTTTCCCAATCTTTACCAGTGAGTTTTGAAGTTAAAGCATCGTTCTTAATTTTTTTACGCCAAATTTCATTTAACTCATTTTCATCTTTTGGCCAGGGTGAATCTTCCCGTTTAATTTGATATTGTTCGTCTATTGTGAAATCGAATTCTTTATCCAGCAAAGTGTATCCACATAATTTGTTCTTTCAATCATTCTCTCTTTAAATCTATTAAAAATATTATAAGCCGGCTGCACATCTCCATTCTTTTATATCATCATCCAGTTTAAATCTATATTTTTCAAATTCATCAATATCAGATTGTAAAAAATACATTTTATTGTAATCAAGAGTTTTTATAAATCTATCTAATATTACGGAAGAAAGTGAATCATTAAGTGAAACTTTATTGTAATGATATCGTGATAAAATTGTAGAAATCCATTCATCCACAGTAGAATAATATTTCTCAGGCTGAAGCACAGCTAAAGTATCGCTGACTGAATTATTAATATTACCCTTATTTGAAGTGCTGGAAGTTTGAGCAACAAAAATCGCTGCTCCTATTAATATGGCGCCTATTAAAAGGATTTTTTTCATAATGTCTTTTTAAAAATTGAAAGTAAAATTTTATTTCAAACTCCACAAAGCTAAATAATGTTCCAGCCTTAAAAAATATAAATACATAGTACTTTTTAAATAAAAAAATGCCGGAATTATCTCCGGCATAAAAATAACAAACAATTTTTATTTAAAAGTGTCCTTGGAATCAATCAATATCAACTGATTTAATATTCAATTGATATTCGGCAGTTTCATCGTCTTCATCTTAAAATGCTCTTATCCAAACCTTCTTTAACTGAGTTTGAATAGCTCATAGGTGACTCTGAATTTTGTTCTGATGCTTTCTGCCAAAGGTTCAGCTTCACTTTTATCAGTAACAATTGTTATAAACATATTTTTAGTTTGAAGATATTTTTTTACGGCTGAATTAACGTCATCTAATGTTAAATCTGCTAAAAGTTTATCAAGCTCCTCAATATAATTTTCCCTCCCATAAAATTTGGAATCCATAAGATAGCCGAGTTGTTCAGAAGGAGTTCTAATGTAAAGTTTAATGTAGCTTCTAAGGAAAGTTCGGGTTGCTTCAAATTCTTCTTCCGTCAAACCATTTTCTATAATTTTATTTAATTCTCTAATCGCCATTCGCAAAGCAAAATGCGCGTGACCAATTTTTACATCCTTCAGTTCTTCATATTGCATTTTAAGCTGCTTGGCAATTTGCACCGGACGAATCCACAAAGCAAAATAATTAGCGCTGCGCGGAACTCCGGATTCCGGCAGCATATTTCCGCCGCCGTTGTTGTACCATTCTATATAGGAGTAATCTCCGTAGTTCATCGAACGCAATTCGCGTATTTGCTGATAAAGTTTTCCGTAAGATTTTCTATGCTCGCCGAGATATGAGTTGGCAACCATCAGAGCCGCAAAATCATCATCAGCTCTTGTTACATTAATTGGAAAGCCTGTGAAGATAGCGGAACCGAAAGCATTATCCTTTGAAATTATTTCAACATGAATTCCATCGGGCATATCTATTTTTGGCGCTTGCGGAATTTCCGGTTTTTCATTTGATAATTTCTTTAAATCATTTTTTAATTGATTCAGAAAATCATCCGAATAATTTCCGGCAATGCCAATCATCAAATTATTTGTGGTAAAATATTTTTTGTATTGATTTTTAACGTCATCTAAAGTGATTGATTTTACCGATTCACTTTTACCTTGAATCATGTGCTGATAACTTGTTCCTCTAAACATAAAATCTTCTAAAGCCTTTTTGCTGTACTCTTCATCGGAAGAAGCTCTAATAACCTGATCAACATAATTTTGCTGATTAGAAAGAATTCGTTGAAAATCGTCATCATTAAAAGAAGGAGAAGTAATTAAGCCAATCATAATAGGATAAAATTCTTTTACCCAATCTTTATGAACTTCAAACTTAAATACAGAAACTTCCTTATCTACTGATACATTATATCTTGCAGACATCGGATAAATTTTATCTTGAATATCAGCAAAAGAAAGTTGGCCTGTGCCGCCTTGCGTCATCAAACTTGCGGTGGTATAAGTTAAGCCTTCCTTTCCAACCGGATCGGAAATAGATCCGTTTCTAAACATCAATTCAATAATTACTTTATTTGAATTTGGCAAATTTAATTTTACTACTTCTTGTGCAAACATTGTGGCGCTAATTAATAATGTTAATAAAATATTTTTCATTATTTCACCCCTCCTTTTTCGTCGGCTGAAATTGTTCCGATTGTCAATCCAGTATTTATATAATATTTATTCGCTGCTTCCTTAATATCTTCAACCGTAACTTTATCATACAAGTCATAAAGCTTGTTAACAGATTCAGGATCACCTGTAAGAGTGATATAGTGAGCCAAGGAATTTGCTATTGCATCAGGGCTATCAATTCCCATTGCGTAAGAATATTTTAGATGAGATTGTGCATCAGCCAATATTTTTTCATCCACGCCGTTTTCTTTAACGTCATTTATTGCTTTAGTAATTTCTTCTTTTACGTACTGCATATCATCTTTATTAATGAGGACTGCAATAATTGAAATTAAATTAGGATCGCGTGTATCGCCAGCGCTGCCGCTAATATTTCGGGCTTTCTGTTCATCAATTACTAATTTTTTATAAAGGGGAGAATTTGATGAAAATAAAATTGTATTAATAACATCAATCGCGGGCATATCAATTTTTGAATCGCTAAATGCCGGACCTTTATAATTTAAAGTAAGCACTGGCGGAAAGTTCGCATTTTGAACGTGTGTAAATCGCGTTTCTTTCTGCTTTGGTTCAACGGGAATTTCAGTTTCATAATTTCCTTTCTCCCAATCGCCAAAATATTTTTTTGAAAGCTCAACAACTTTATCATGCTTAACATCGCCCACAACTACAATAGTTGAGTATTCAGGTCTATAAAATCTATTAAAAAATTTTAGCGAATATTCATACTGATTAGGCATATCAACTATGTCGTCAAAAAATCCCATAGTAGTATGTTTGTAAGTATGAACATCAAAAGCAGTGTTAGCAATGCTCTCGAATAACTGCTGGTAAGGGCTGGCGTAATTTTTTGTGTACTCGCCTTTAACCGCGCCGGCTTCGGTTTTAAAATCATGTTCGGAATAATGAAGATGCTCAAATCTGTCGGCTTCAATTTCAAACATAGTTTCCAGCATATTTGAATTGCCTGTCATGTGATAAATTGTTCGGTCGTCGGAAGTGTTGGCATTAGCTCCTGCGCCTGTTAATTTTAAAACATCGTTATATTTTTCACGCGGATATTTATCCGTTCCGCGAAACATCATGTGTTCAAAAAAATGCGCAAAACCGGTTACGCCTTTTTCAACTTCATTTCTTGAGCCAACTCTTACAACTATATAAAATGCCGCTAAACCGGGACTGTCAAAATCAACCGATACGACATTCAATCCATTATCCAATTTAGTTTGTTCAATTGGATAGGGAAGTATTTTATTATCACTTGCTTCCATAATTAATCCTGTACAGATGATAAATATTATCGTTAAAATTGAAATTAGTTTGTATCTCAAAATTATCCTCCATTAAATTTTTATTTACTTCAATTTAAATATAATCATTCACATTTAGAAAATTGATTTATAAAATTAGTTTCTTATAAATAGAGCGGCTATGGATCAAAACTTTCAAAGCTAAATTTATATATATTATCAGCGCCATCTTATTAAAAATTTTTAGGGATATTTTTATTAATGAAACAATTTAAATTTGCAATTCTATTTTTGTTTTTGCTTGCAGGCAGCTTTTCAATAATTGTTCAAGCTCAAACTCAAACAAAAAATAAATATGGATTAGATGTTATTGATGATTTATCATCTTATAAAAAAACAATTGAATTAGACGGCGCTAACGAATTAATAAATCTTGAAGATTTAATTCCTGATTTAAAGTTGGATATAAAATATGCAACGGCAGATAATTTTTTAGAAGAAAAAGTTTATGATACGGCAATGACTTTTTTAAGATTGCCCGCCGCGCTTTCTTTAATGCAGGTTCAAAATGATTTGGCAAACGAAGGCTTAGCTTTAAAAATTTTTGACGCGTATCGCCCATACAGCGCGACGGTTAAATTTTATGAAAGCTATAAAGACACAACCTTTGTAGCCTCAGCTTGGCGGGGCAGCCGTCACAATAGAGGCTGCGCTGTTGATTTAACTTTAATAAATAAAAAAACCGGAGATGAATTAATAATGCCGACTCCGTTTGATGATTTTACAAATAAAGCTTTTGTTGATTATGATAGTTTATCAACCGAGGCGATTGCGAACCGAAGTAAATTAATTTCAATAATGGAAAGACACGGTTTTCAAGTTTATAAATATGAATGGTGGCATTTTGATTTTAAGGGATGGGATAAATATGAATTATTGGATTTGAGTTTTTCTGAATTAATTAAGCTAAAGCAGTGAGCCGTAAATCTTATATACTTTAAAAATATTATTGCGATAATAGATAAAAACAGGAGCGATCGAATGTCGAAGACCAGGGAAATACTAAGTCAAAAAGCAAAAGAAGTTGAAAAATTAATTGATTCTATTGAAGATGAAATATCACGTGAATCCTCAAAATCAGAACCGGAAAAAAGGGTAATAAATAAAGACGGTAAAGAAGTTATTGTATTTAAAGATCCTCTTTACTCGCGCGAAAAAAGAAGCACCGTTACTTATTCGGTTTTTAACGGCAAGTGGGAGTTTGAAAACCTTGACGAGATGGACGAACTTGATCCTGAAAAATGCGCTGTGAAATTTTATCCTGTTAGAGACGGTTCTAACTTTACAATTTCTTTTAAATCATTAAAAGACAGAGTTGAGTTTATGGATTCAATATACGCAGATAACGATCTAAAGCAAGTGGGCGGGGGAATGAGTCTTGAAGGATTAGCCAACTCCAAAGTGTTTAAAACAACTGGCGGATTAATTGGCTTATCGGTTGTTGGCTACAGCTTATACAAAATGCTTAAAGGCAAGACTGATCATCCCTAAATATATTATTGCATCTATGTTAATTTAATTTGGATGCTATTTTAAAAACTTCTTCAGCGTGAGCATCAATATTTTTCACTTCGATTATCTTGGCAATAATTCCTTTTTTATTAATAATGAATGTAACTCTTTTAGCTTTTCCGTTTTCATTCAACACGCCATATTCGTTTGTAGCTTTTTTATCGGCATCGGAAAGCAGAGGAAAATCCAAATGATATTCTTCGGCAAATTTTTCAATGGCTGAAGTTGAGTCAACTGAAATTCCGAAAACTTTTATATTATTATCTTTAAATTTTTTCATATCATCACGAATTCCACAGGCTTGTTTTGTGCAGCCCTTTGTTCCCGCTTGGGGGTAAAAATAAATAACTACGGGCGACTTGCCTTCATAAAAAGATAGAGTATAAGAATTACCAAAGGCATCTTCCAAAGTGAAGTCGGGCGCTTTCATTCCTTCTTTTAATTCATTTTTTGAATAAGAAAATACCACGCTGGTAATAAAAAGAGCGAACAGCAAAACGATAAACAAATTTCTTAATTTCATAATTTCACCTTTTAAAATAATTAATCTTTCTCAACTGAGCGGCTAAAAATATAATCAACATTTTTCAGCATATTTTTATTATCGAATAACTCTTCAATTTCTTTTTGGGATAAATATTTTTTAACTTCATCTGATTTTAACAATTCATCTTTTAAATTTTTATTTTCATCCGCCCAAACATCCATAGCTGAAGTCTGAACAATTTTGTAAGCGTCTTCACGCGATAAACCTTTATTCACAAGCTTTAAAAGAATTGTTTGTGAAAAAACTAATCCGCGGGTTATGTTTAAATTTTTAATCATGTGTTCGGGATATAAAATTAAATTTGCCATTAGTTTATTCATAAGCTCAAGCATATAATCTAAAACGATGCAGCTATCAGGCACAATTATTCTTTCCACGGAAGAATGAGAAATATCTCTTTCGTGCCATAAAGCCACGTCTTCCAAAGCAGCCATAGCATTGCCGCGAAGCAGTCTTGCAAGTCCGGTAATTCTTTCGCTTACAATGGGATTTCGTTTATGCGGCATTGCCGACGAACCTTTTTGACCTTTTGAAAAAAATTCTTCAGCTTCGAGAACTTCAGTTCTTTGAAGATGCCTGACTTCAATTGCAATTTTTTCCAACGAAGCGCCGATTATAGCAAGCGTAGTTAAAAACTCAGCGTGGCGGTCGCGTTGAATTACTTGCGTAGAAACTGGTTCAGGTTTTAATCCTAATTTATTACAAACATATTCCTCAACTTTTGGGGAGAGATGTTCAAAAGTTCCTACAGCGCCGGATATTTGACCTACACTAATTGAGGATATAGAATTTTGTAAACGTGAAATATTTCTTTTTGATTCTTCAAACCAAAGAGCAAATTTTAATCCCATTGATGTAGGTTCAGCATGAATTCCGTGCGATCTACCCACGCAAATTGTATTTTTGTTTTCGATTGCTTTCTGCTTAAAAATATTTTTTAATTCGTTTAATCTTTTCAAAAGCAATTCACCGGCTGCTTTCATTTGGAAGGAAAGGGTAGTATCTAAAATATCGGATGAAGTCATACCATAATGAATATGCCGGGATTCAGGACCAACGTATTCAGCAACATTAGTCAAAAAAGCAATTACATCATGCTTTGTTGTTTCTTCAATTTTAAGAATCTTTTTGATATCAAAGTTAGCTTTTTCTTTTATTATCTTTACCTCCTCTTTTGAAATTTCGCCAAGTTCACTTCTGGCTTCACAAGCTAAAATTTCAATTTGCAGCCAGGTTTTATATTTGAATTCATCTTCAAATATTTTTCCCATTTCAGGAAGCGTATATCTTTCAATCATCCGATTTCTCCAATTTCATTTGCTTGGTAATATTTTTACCGTCTCTAATTATTTGTAAAGATATTGTTTGTCCGGTTCTAAATTCCTGAAAAACGCCCACAATAGTTTGTTCATTATTAATCGTAAAAGTTTCAATGTTTGTAATAATATCGCCCGGCTTTAATCCGGCTTTTGATGCCGGTGTGTTTGGAAGAACTTGAGTTACAATAACGCCTCTAACATCATCAAGTTTATTTGCTTTTGCTACTCCTTCATCAATAGATTGAATTCTCAGCCCTACTTTAAAATCTCTATCTACCTTTCCATTTTCTTTCAGTTCGGATATTATTTTTTTTATTTTATTAACTGGGATGGCAAAACCTAAACCGATATTTCCTTGTGCTCCGTTTGCAGTGTAAATTAAAGTATTCATTCCTATAACATCTCCCACGCTGTTAACTAATGGTCCGCCGCTGTTACCGCCGTTGATTGCCGCGTCGGTTTGAATCATATTTAAATAATATCTTTCGTTAATTGGTTCAAGATTCATTCCTGCTGCGCTGACAACCCCAACTGTAACTGTGGGATGGTCATTCACTTCAAAAAGTCCAAAAGGATTTCCTAGCGCAATTACCCATTCGCCAATCATAATGTCATCGGAATTTCCGAGTTTAACATACGGCAGGTTGCTTTCATTAATCTTTAATAAACATATATCTGATGTTTTATCGTCGCCGATAATTTTAGCTGAATAATGTTTACCGTTAGTCATCGTTACTGTAATTTCAGAGGCGTTGCCGGCAACGTGATCATTTGTTAAAATATAACCGTCGGGAGAAATGATGTAACCTGAGCCAAGGCTTTTTACTTTTTGATTATAAGTTCTTCCGCCAAAAAATTGTCTGAAAAATGGATCGTCAAAAAAAGGATTTATGGGATCTTGATATTGTTGAATCTGAGTAACATTTATTCCCACGACTGCGGGACTTACTAATTTTACAGTTTCAGTAATAACGTTATTTCTTGATTTGGTAATATCGTCATTTAAAATTTGTTTCTGCTGCGCAACTGTAAGTCCCAAACTATTTCCGTTTGAATCAGAATATATTGTCCCGGATTTATTTTCATTTAAAATATAAACGCCGCCTATAAGCGCAATCATAATTAAAATAATTCCGGTAACAATTATTGATCTTCTATTCATCTTGTTTTCCTTTTAAAAAACTTTTTTTATCTATTAATTCTTTTAACGGCTCAATGTGCTTAATAAAAATAAGCAGCAGCAAAGCCGAAGAGAATAACGCTAAAGTTGATAATGATTCAGCTGGTGGGAAGGCATATTTATCTGCTATTTTTATTGATGTAAAAACAATTACAACGGACATAATTGTCGCCCAAATGTTAGCAAAAATAATATCCTTTTTTGCAAAATAAATTAAACTCCAAATCACTAACCATATTATAGGAAGAAACGGGAACAAGAATGCAGTACCGCCGACTGCCGCAGCCAAGCCTCTTCCGCCTTTAAATTTAAGCCAGGGATTGTAACAGTGGCCGAAGACTGCGAACAATAGCGCCAAAGCAGGTAAAATAAATTGATCAGGGAAAATGAGTTTAATTATTAAAACGCTTAAAATTCCTTTAAGCGCATCAATTAAAAAAACAAAAATGCCGATAAATTTTGAATTGGTAATTTCATACGAATTCATTGCCCCAACATTTCCCGTACCCGTTTGGGTGATGTCAACATTTTTTGATTTTTTTAAAACTAAGTATGCAGTGGGAATTGAACCGAATAAATATCCGGCGAGAGAACTTATTAAATATTCCATTGTGATAATTTTAATATTTTATTTTCTTAAATTTAATAAAAATAAAGCGCTGAGAAAAAATTATTTATTATTCAAACTATACTTAAACAAAATTTTTTAGCATATTTTTTTTGATAAGATATTCATCCAAAAAAATCAATCCAAATTACTAATTGTTTAACAACTTAATATTTAATAGCGTCCGGAAATTATGAAGCTTATATGGAAAAATTAGTAAACGCTTTTAATCCTTCGGCTGCAATTAATGTGATGTGTAAAAATACGATTTCAATTGGTTGGATTGGTAGAATTTATGATTGCGATTTTAACCAGATGCTGGATTTACCGGTTGATCAAGGAGCGCCCTCTCACATAAATATTTTTGATTACAAGAAATTAACGGATAGATTAATTGTAACAAAGCAGCATTGCTACGGATGTACGGCAAGCTGCGGCGGCGCTACGGCTTGAAAAATCTCCCAGAAGCGAAAAATTGTTTGGTTTGATTTTTAGAATAATATTAGTAAATTTTCGCCACTAAAAATTAAAAACTTGGTAATTGAATGCGGGAATAGCTCAGTTGGTAGAGCGCAACCTTGCCAAGGTTGATGTCGCGGGTTCGAGTCCCGTTTCCCGCTCAAAAGTCCACATACGTGGATTTTAATTTTTTAAAGAATTTTTTTTTACATGGCGCTGTAGCCAAGCGGTCTAAGGCGAAGGTCTGCAAAACCTTTATTCGTCGGTTCGAATCCGACCGGCGCCTCAAAAAAAAGAGTTTCAAAATTTGAAACTCTCTTTTGTTTTTAAAGATTGAATAAATATTTATTTCATCAATATCATTTTTTTGGTTGATGAAAAACTACCTGTCGTTAATGTGTAAAAATACATCCCGCTTGAAAGCCCCGAAGCATTAAAATCAATTTCATAATTTCCGGGTTGTTGTTCTTTATTTACTAATGTTGCTATTTCATTTCCGAGTACATCATAAACTTTCAACTGTACGGACAAGGCATGACTTGTTCCTAAAGCAGGGATTGAATATCGAACTTTGGTTGAAGGATTAAATGGATTCGGATAATTCTGTTCCAGCGTAAATTTATTTGGGAATGAATTAGAATTATTATCATTCACAGCCACTAGCTTTGGCGTATAAATAACTGCGTTATCAATCTGCAAACCGGAACCCATTGCCGAATCTGCATCCGATTCAAATTCAAAAATAACTTTAATATTTTTTCCTTTTAAACTAGTTAAATTAACTAACCCAGTGGAATATGTGTTTGAGAATAAAGCCCAGCTAGCAGGAGCGTCGCTGTAAACGTAATTATTACCATTCGGATCTTGGGTTATATTACTAATAAATCTTCGGCTGCTTTCCCCTTCAACTTGAACATAAGCCCCAAAATAATCCACATCGGGAAAAGTATTGTTGTCGCTGAATGTCCCCTTCAAATTAAAATCTAAATAAATATCGGTCGCCATAGTATCTAAAAATATGTTATCAGAAGTAAGCGCATTCTGCATATTCGGCAAATATGTATTTGAATCATTATTGCATGATGCAAAATATAAACCGGCAAACGGATTATCGCTTGCAATTCTCCAAAGGTTTCCGCCGATTGTTGTATTGTTCTTAGCTGTAAAACCCGACGATGTTCCATCATTGCTAAATAAAGTAGATGTTGAATTTGTAACAGCTATATCATCAATTTGCCATCCAAATAAAGATGAATTATCAGGAGTAGAATATTCAGGATCAGAACCGAAAGCAAAACGTATCATAATATTTTGATTGGCATAAGCAGAGAGATCAAAAGTTACTAATGTCCAATCTGCTAATGTACCACCCCATCCTGCAATTCCTTTCCCTTCATTATGTTCAAAACCAAAACTGTAAAGACTTGCGCTTGTATATGCTGGAATCGGATTCTGCAAAACTTCCCAGCTTGTTCCGTTGTCGGTAGAAATTCGAACGTTTATTCCATCCCAGGCATCATAACCAGCGGGTTCGCCGCCGGGAGTTTCTACTGCATAGCGGTGATAAAAAGTAAGCTGCTGTCCGGTTCCGGTTAATGCAATTGGGTCTGTATCAAGAACTTGATACCAGCTATTGTTATATCCTCCGTTGGTTCCAAGCGTTGAATCAGCCATGCGCCAGCTTTCTCCTGCGCCGCCATAAGCATTCCATGTTGATAAATTCCATTTAATCCCTATGTCTGTTTCATCATTTGTAGTCCATGTTCCGAATCCACTTTCCCAGTCTTCATTTAAATAATAAACATCTGATTGGGCAGACGAGGGCGAATCCGATTTAGTAATTCGCTGCGCCTGCTTGATTTTATCATTGTGTGATTTTGCAAATAACATTGAACTGCAAATCATCAAAATAAAAAAAACACCATAATAGCTTCTATATGATCGCATAATAGTTCTCCTCGTAATAAAAAAATTATTTTATGGAAATGAAATACTCTAAAAATTATAATACCAAAAATAAAATATTTAGACAAATCACTTTCGCGAAGCGTGAATAAAGCCACGATAGGGGAGAGCATGGTTTATAGTTATAAAAGCTTTGTTATCTATTTCTTCAATTTTGTTTATAAGATTTTTTTGATGTTTGCGCGGGGCGATTAGAACTATGATTGCAACGCCGCCGGAACCGCCTTCACCCGGGAGTATTGTTAACCCGTAACGCGATTTTCTAAGCATGTCCGCAATCTTATCGGTAAAATGTCTGGAGATAATATTTAACTGCACAAATCCCAAACCAATTTTTTGTTCGATGGAAATGCCGATAACATTTCCAAGGGCGAAACCGGCAGCGTATCCGAATAAATTTGGAATATGATCGAGATGCTGCATAATAAATCTCATTGCGAACACCCAAATTAGAACTTCAAAAAAACCGGCGAACCCGGCTAAATATTTTCTTCCTTGAACAACTAAAATAGTTCTGAACGTGCCGATAGAAACGTCGCAGATACGCATCAACATTATTAAAAATGGACCGAACATAGTTTCAAACATTTTTTCTCCGAAAATAAATTTATTTTTATAGCGGCTTAAAATAATTAATAAATTTTATTTTTATCTTAGATTATTAAATAAATTTTATAAGTAATTATGTACAAAACTGAACGCGAAGAATTAGCAAATAAATTAATTGAAAAAGGCATTCATGATAAATTAGTAGTAGAAGCTATTCGAGAAATTGAACGGCATAAATTTGTAACTGATGCCATGAAGCATCATGCTTATAAAGATGCTGCGCTGCCCATCGGTTATGGACAAACAATTTCGCAGCCTTATACTGTTGCTTTTATGACACAAGAATTGCGTTTGTCAAAAGGAGCAAAGGTTTTGGAAATTGGCACCGGCTCCGGTTATCAAGCGGCAATTTTAGAACACATGGGAATGAAAGTTTTCAGTATTGAAAGGCATTTTGAAATTTATTCGCACACGCAAAAGTTTTTTGATAAGATGGGAATTCGAGCTTATTTAAAATATGGAGACGGAACAATCGGTTGGACTGAGTACGCGCCTTTCGATGGAATAATTGTTACAGCCGGCTCGCCATCGGTGCCACCCGCATATAAAAAACAATTAGCTATAGGCGGAAGGCTTGTAATTCCCGTGGGTGATAAAAATTCTCAAACTCTAAAAGTAATTACAAAAAAAGAGGAGAATGATTTTATAGAAGAAGACATTCCTCAATTTTCATTTGTCCCCTTAATTGGAAGAGAAGGTTGGAAAGAAAGTTAATTGTAATTGTAGGCCCTACATGTTCCGGGAAAACTTCATTGGGTATTTTGCTTGCAGAAAAATTTAACTCAGAAATTATCTCAGCCGACAGCAGGCAAATTTATAAACACTTAAATATTGGAACAGCAAAGCCTTCAAAAGAGGAACTCAATAAAATCAATCATCATTTTATTGATTTATTAGAACTGGATGAATATTATAATGTTAGTAAATTTGAAAACGATGCTTTAAAAATTTGTAAGCAAATTCTTAATCAAAATAAAATTCCAGTTATTGTCGGAGGTTCCGGTTTATATATAAAAGCTTTGGTTGATGGAATTGTTGAAACTGTTGAAACTGATAACGATTATCGAGAGAAACTGATGGTTCAAAAAGAAAATTTTGGAAACGAATTTCTTCACAATGAACTAAAAAAAGTTGATCCAGTTAGCGCTGAAAAAATTCATCCTAATTTTTGGAAGAGAGTAGTTCGCGCATTAGAGGTTTACCATTTAACCGGCAAGCCTATTTGGCAGCTTCATAATGAACAGCGCAGAAAAATAAAATTTGATTTTATTCAGTTTGGTTTAATGCCTAATAGACAAACTTTGTACAAAAACATTGAAGCACGTGTTGATGAAATGATGAACGAGGGTTTGGTTGAAGAAGTAAAAAATATCCTTTCTAACGGTTATAATAAAAATCTTAATTCACTTAACACAGTTGGTTACAAAGAAATTATTTCTTATTTAGAAAATGAAATTACACTTGAAAGAGCGGTTGAGTTGATAAAACGAAATACGCGCAGATACGCAAAGAGACAAATAACCTGGTTTAACGCCGATGACAGAATCATCTGGCATAAAATTGAATCTCAAAAAGATATCAATAATATTGCGGAAAATATAATCCGCAGAGAGGATTTTTATGAAAGAAAAAATTAGAATTGCTTCCGGGCAAGGATTCTGGGGCGATTTAATTGATGCGCCTTTTCATCAAGTTACTAAAGGCGAGATCGATTATCTCGTAATGGATTATCTTGCAGAAGTAACAATGTCAATTCTTCAAAAACAAAAAAATAAAAACCCGGAGTTTGGATATGCGAGAGATATACCCGAACTAATGAAAAAAATTCTTCCTATCTGCAAAGAAAAAAAAATAAAAGTAATTACGAACGGCGGGGGAGTTAATCCCATTGCCTGCGCAAATGCAATAAAAAAAACAGCTCAAGATTTAGGAATAAATAGATTTAAAAATTGGGGTGGTTCTTAGGCGATGACATAAAAAATAATTTGGATGAAATTATGTGCATCGGGCGCTGAGTTAAAAAATATGGAAACAGGCGAAACGATTAAAAATGTAAAAGACAAAATCTTAAGCGCCAATGTTTACTTCGGAGCATTTCCTATTGTGGAAGCCTTACAGAAGGGGGCTGATATAGTTATAACTGGAAGAACAACAGATACAGGATTAACGCTTGCCCCAATGATTTTTGAATTCGGCTGGAAAAATAATGAATATAATTTATTGTCTGCTGGGACAGTTGCGGGGCATATTTTAGAATGCGGTGCGCAATCAACAGGGGGTAATTTTTTAGGCGATTGGCAGGCTATTGAAAATTTGGCTGAAGTTGGTTTTCCAATTGCTGAAGCTTATCCAAATGGAGAAGTGATAATTACTAAACATAAAAATACAGGCGGGAGGGTTTCATTTGAAACTGTTGCGGAACAATTAGTTTATGAGATTGGAGACCCGGTTAATTATATTACTCCTGATTGCGTTGCTGATTTTACTTCTATAAAATTAGAAGATTTAGGGAATGATCGCGTTAAAGTTTTTAATGTGGGAGGGAAAAAAGAAACTGAATTTTATAAGGTGTCCTGCTCTTATTCAGACGGTTATTCCGCAGTGGGAAATTTAACTTATTCTTGGCCTAATGCGTTATCAAAAGCCAAAGCTGCTGATAAAATTTTAAGAAAGCGTTTAGAAAATTTAAATTTAATATTTGATGAAATTAGAACTGAATTTATGGGTTACAATGCAACTCATGAAACTTTGGCGCCTAAAATTGATGAAGAAAATATAAATGAAATTACTTTGAGAATTGCTGTACGTTCAAATGATTATAACTCTGTGGAAAGATTTGGAAAGGAAATTGCTCCTTTAATTTTAACCGGACCGCCAAGCGTAACCGGGTTTGCAGGTGGAAGACCAAAACCCAGCGAGGTTGTAGCCTACTGGCCTGCATTAATACCTAAAAATTTAGTAACGCCGGAAGTGAAGATAATATAGTTTAGCATGAACTATTTTTACTATCATTGTAAAATGAAAAATATAAAGTTCAGTCTGATTGAAAGAGCGCTGTTAAAAGAGAGTTTGGAAATAATTAATCCACATAGAATATTTTTTTATTAACTTAAGAGAACCTGAAATAAATTCGGCATTAAAATTATGAAAACACAATTAAAAGAATTAGCTCACGGAAGAAGCGGAGATAAGGGCGATGCTGCCAATATTGGTTTAATTGCTTATGATGATAAAGGATGGGAAATAATACGGAAGCAGGTAACCGAAGAGAAAGTAAAAAAACATTTTGAAGGAATTTGTTTCGGTGAAGTTGAAAGATTTGAACTGCCGAATATTAGAGCCTTAAATTTTTTACTGCATAATACACTTGGCGGAGGAGGCACTGTTTCGCTAAAACTTGATGCTCAAGGGAAGACGCTTGCTTCTGCCTTATTAAGGATGGAAATCGAAATTGATTAATTAAAAGATTGAAAGATTTGAGAATTAAATAACTTTAGTAAAATGCTTGATCTTAAAATAAACTTAAGCTTGAACTAACTTATTTTGAATTTTCACTTTTGATCTTTTTCTTCTTTATTATTAAATCATCTAAATATTACAAATTGAACATTTGTTTTAAAATTAAAAGCTAAAAAGGAATTACTATGTATGATGATGAATTAAAACAGCTTAATGAATACAAAATTCGAATTGATAATTTACGGGGTTATCTTTGACGTCGATAATAAAGACGCGAAAATAAAAGACCTTCAAAACCAATCTACTGAACCTAAATTTTGGGATGATCAAATAGCCGCACAAAAAACCCTTCAAGAAATAAAAATGCTTGAAGGTTGGGTTAAGCTTTGGAGTGATCTAAATAAAAAGGCAAAATCACTTGAGGAATTCACTCAACTTGCCCAAATGGAAAATGATGAATCTTTTTTTGATGAAATAAACGATGAATTAAAATCTTTAGATACAGCCGTGGGAGATGCTGAATTTAAAAATATGCTTAGCGATAAGGATGATTCAAACAACTGTATTTTAACAATTCATTCCGGTGCCGGCGGAACAGAAGCACAGGACTGGGCTGAAATGCTGATGAGGATGTATTTGCGCTGGGGCGAACAAAATAATTTTAAAATGACAATAGTGGATTTACTTGAGGGCGACGGCGCCGGAATAAAGAGCGTTACAATTGAAGTGGAAGGAGAATTTGCTTATGGATATATGAAAGCAGAAAACGGCGTACATCGTCTTGTAAGAATTTCACCTTTCGATTCAAACAAAAGAAGGCATACTTCTTTCGCTTCTGTTTTTGTCATTCCGGAAATAGATGATACAATTGAAATTGAAATTAATCCTGCTGACCTTCGCATTGATACATACCGTTCCGGCGGTAAAGGGGGACAGAATGTAAATAAAGTTGAAACTGCAGTAAGGATAACACACATTCCCACCAACACTGTTGCCGCCTGCCAGAGCGAGCGATCGCAGCTTCAGAATAGAACTAATGCAATGAAATTATTGAAATCCAAATTGTATCAAATAGAAAAAGAGAAGCAAGAAGCTGAATTAGATGAAGTTGAAAAAAGTAAGATGAAAATTGAATGGGGAAGCCAAATTCGTTCGTATGTTTTTCATCCTTATAATATGGTTAAGGATCACAGGACTGATGAAGAAACGTCAGATGTGCAGGGGGTTATGGATGGAGATATAAATAAGTTTATCAAAGCCTATCTTCTTAAGGCAAGCCGGAATTAAATGTAAGGTCAATAGTCAAAATTTTTTTCCATTGCGAAAGAGTCTTCTCCTCATGAGTTCTTCGGGGCGAATGAAGCAATCTCTTAAACTGATTTGGGGATGCTTCTTCTATTCAATATCGCAATGTCAGTTTGGTTATTCAATTTTTCTTTTGTACTTCACTGCAAGTTTGTGTAAAAGTTCGGGATAATCTGTTACAATTCCGCCCACGCCTTGTTTTATCAAACATATTAAATGAATTTTTTTATTTATAGTTGCGCTGAATAATTGCTGCAAAGTTTTATCCGAATGATCTGCATTATATTTTAATCTTATCTTAACATCGTTGCGAATAATTCTTCTGTGAGTTATCCAATTGGCTATTGTAATTTGCCTTGGCATAAAGGCTAGCGAATATTCATTTTTATATTTGATAGCTGCACGTATGGCGCTGTAATCATTAGGGTCTAAAATAATTCCGAATGAAGGTTCAACATCTAATAAATAATTGAATTCAGGAAATTTTTCTTTCATCTTTAAAAGGACAAATTCTTCCACAGTTTCAATAATAATATTGAATTTCGGCTTATACTTATCTATAAAATCTTTTATAGTTTTAAGAATTTCAAAAGATCTTTCAAATTCATTCTTGGGAACTTTTATATCAAAGTTAACACTCAATAATTTTTTTTGCTCAATACCCCATTTAAAAAAATCTTCCAATAAGGGAATTTCGGCATTTGCATTTTTGCCGTCGTCATCTTTTAATGTATAATTATGACAAGATATAAATTCATCAAAAGTTAGGTTGCAAACTTGCTGCCGCAAATCATTTCCAATATCTGGGAAGTAGGGTCTATATTTAACAGTTGGTTCAAAACCAGAATCACGCAGTAAGGCAGTAGTTGAATCAGGATCCCAATCGTGCCATATAATAACTTTGTTATCGCTTGTAATACATAGGTCCATTTCTAAAGAATTTGCTCCGTCTTGTATTGCTCTTTCAAATGATGGAATTGTATTTTCCACTTCTTTGGTGGGGGAACCGCGATGACCAACTATATAAAAAGTTTTACCGTCATATTTTTGATTCTTAAAAGATCTGCAAGTTTTAAATATTTCTAAAATCCAGGCGGGTATTAGCGCGATCTTTTTTAATGCACTCATATATTATTTTTCTATTTTGGAATTATTAATTTCTACTATCTAAAAATTAAATTTAGAATGAAAAATAAGAAAAAGAAAAAAGATTTTTTTGATAATGTGATTTTGATTGTAAAAAAAATTCCTTACGGAAAAGTTACAACTTATGGCGATATTGCAGAAGCTTGCGGAACACGAGCGGGGGCGCGTACCGTCGGCTGGGCGTTAAATGGAATGAAAGAATCTGGTTTGCCTTGCCACAGGGTTGTAAATAGATTCGGTGCGCTGACAGGCAAGATGCATTTTGGCGACGCGCATTTAATGGAAGATTTATTACGCTCGGAAGGAATTGAATTTGATGAAAATGGCTGCGTTAATTTAAAAAAGCATATTTGGAAACCTAAGGCAGTAAAAAGAAGGGAGTGATGGAATAATGGAGCAATTTAATATTGAGATTTTATTATTCCATCTTTTTTCAAAAATACTTACCAAATTTCATTTAATTTATATCTACTAACTTTTATTGAGGAAACTCCGGAATCAATTTTTAAATAAATCTTTTTAGCGGCATTTTCAAAATTTTCCGTTTTGTATAATGAAGAATTAATTTTTTTAAATCCTTCAAAATCTTTTGACGATAAAGTAACATCAGCATTTATTTCACATCCCGAATTTTCGGGAATTAAAATATTTATTGAAGAAGCGCCGGCGTCAATTTCAAAATCAACTTTGTCCGCTAAATCTCCAATCTTAGTATGTAATGAGGCAGCTCCCATCTCTATTTTTGCATTTTCAATTTTGAACTTGCTTAAATCCAAATCTAATGAAGCTGCGCCAACATGAATATTAAAATCCCAAATAGGATTAGGATTTAATTTCACGTCAATTTTATTTTTCGAATTTATTCCTTTAAATGAAAACCGAGTTTTTGTCATTTCAAAATCTACATCAGTCTCGTCGTCAAAATTAGTTACTGATAAATCAAAATTATCTTTATAACCTTGGGTCTTAGCGTTAATAAGCTGCGAAGTAGTATCTGAAATTCTAATAGCTCCCGCGCCTGCGTGAAAATTAAAATTTGCATTATTAATATTTGAGTTAAATGGTTCACTGTAGTCGTTTAACGTTTCAGTATCGCTAAAAGTAATTTCCCCATTATCCCAAACAGCATCGTCAGCAAGATTAAAGAAAGTTTTGAATGACGCAAAAATACTTACCGCGAAAATCAGAGCGACTAGAGAAATCACAATTCCTTTTACAGCGGCATTTTTTATCATCAAAGAAATTCCCCATAAAATAAAAAACACAGGCCATAATTTTATTAGCTGTTCCCACTCCCAATTTAATTGTACGCTATTATTCAAAAAGATTAATACGCCCAGAGCTATAAGTAAAACGCCCCAGAAAAGTTGTTTGGTTTTCATAATAATTGCCCGCCTTTATTTGCTTTTAATAATAAGCCCGATTCCTATTCCAATTAAAATAATAGGAAACAAATGAGAAAAATGTATATGAGGAATCCATGTATCAGCCAGAAAAATTGCGCCTATAATTATAAGCGCCGCGCCAAAAAAAGTAGATCTTTTTTTCTTCTTTTCTTGCTGATGAATGTCATAAGCTTTTGCGAAATTATTTTCAGAATTAACTTCGCTGTGTGAACTCGTATTTTCAGTTTGTCCGGCATTATAAATGGGCTGCGGTTCATTTGAGCCGGCAGCTGAACCTGCCGGCATATTAAAAACGAAAGGCTGTTCAGGTACAATTACCCACAATAAAATGTATGCAAGTATTCCTATGCCGTGCATTAAAAGCGCCACCACAAAAACCACGCGTACAATTGTGGGATCAATATCAAAATATTCTGCAAGTCCGCCGGCAACGCCGCCTACCATTTTATTTTTGTTTGAACGATATAATTTTTTATTCATGATTTTCCTCCTTCGTCGGAAAATTTATTTTCAATTTCTAATGCAAATATTATTAATATTGATTGAAAAGTCTTTTTATTTTTTTTATCGGTAGTTTTAATAATGGTATGGAATTAAATATATATTAACGGCATGTGGATTTTAAATGTCAGGTTCATCAATTTTAATAAACCCAATTTCTCAAAGAAATTGGGTTTATACTTTAAATTGTTGAGTCGATATGATTTCAGTATCCTAAATTCAATTGTAAAACCTATAATGCTTTTTTATCTTTAAAATTAAAAATCGGATTTAAATGAAAATTGCTCTTTGCCAGATAAATTCAATTATCGGCGATATCGAATTTAATAAACAAAAAATTATTGAAGGTTATAATAAAGGCGTTTCGGACGGCGCTGATTTAGTGATTTGCCCTGAATTAGCTTTAGTCGGATATCCGCCGCTTGACCTTGTCGAGAAAAAAGAATTTCGTGAAGCCGTAAAAAGAATAGCTATGGAAATTGCTGAACAAACATCTGAGGTGGGCTTAATCTTTGGCTCCATTACTGAAGACGACGATAACGTTGGCACTGATATTCATAACTCGGCAATATTTTGTTACGATAAAAAAATACAATTCGTACAGCATAAATCTCTAATTCCAAATTACGATGTGTTTGACGAGATGCGTTATTTTGATCCCGCCGGCGAAATATTTGTTCATGAATTTAAAGATGAAAAATTAGGAATTTCAATTTGCGAAGATATTTGGAATGATTCAGATTATTGGCATAAGCGAAGATACAGCCGCGATCCTATTAAAGAATTAATTCAACAAGGCGCAACTGTTTTAATTAATATTTCTTCCAGTCCATACTCGTACGGCAAAAGGGAAGCACGAAAAGAAATGCTTTCACTTTTAACGCCGGAGTGAATCAATCCCTTTGGCATATGTATGCTGCGTTGGCGCTCAAACGGATTTAATTTTTGACGGCGCCAGCATGTGTTTTGACGGCAAAGGCGAACTTGTAAAATTGGGGAATAGTTATGATGAAGATTATTTCTTATTCGACACTAAAAAAAATTACAAGCAAATTTTAAAAACTGAAAAAAGTTTTCCCGAAGAAATTTTAGATGCGTTAATTTATGGAGTGAAAGAATATTGCGGCAAACTTGGTTTTAAAAAATTATTAGTCGGATTAAGCGGCGGGATTGATTCGGCTATTGTAGCATACATCGGAGCTAAAGCATTAGGTAGCGAAAATTTACAAGTCCTATTAATGCCCTCAAAATATTCATCTAAAGGAAGCGTCGATGATGCAAAGAAACTCATTGATAATTTGGGCATCAAATGGGAGAATGTTTCCATTCAGCCTGTGTTCGATTCAATAAAGAAAACCTTAGCGCCTGCTTTAGGTGAAGACCCAAAATCAGTTACTGAAGAAAATATTCAAGCAAGAATTCGCGGCGTTTATTTGATGGCGGTTTCCAACAATTATAATTCTTTGCTTTTAACAACCGGAAATAAATCTGAGCTTGCAGTTGGCTATTGCACTCTTTACGGCGATATGGCTGGCGGGCTTGCGGTAATTGCCGATTTATACAAGACCGAAGTTTATGAATTAGCAAAATATATCAACAAACAAAAAGAAATTATTCCACAAGAAATAATTACAAAGCCGCCATCAGCGGAACTTAAAGTGGGACAGAAGGATCAAGACACACTTCCGCCTTATGAATTTCTTGACGAAGTTTTACAAATGTATCTTGAAGAAAATAAAGAAGAACGTGAAATTGTAAAACTGGTCGGCAAAAAAGAAATTGTAAAAAAGATTTTACGCATGGTGGATTTAAATGAATTTAAAAGAAAACAAGCGGCGCCGGCTTTAAGAGTCTCCCGAAAAGCTTTTGGTTACGGCAGAAGGTATCCGATTGTGCAAGGCTGGAGAAGATGATTGTATGGTCAAAGGTCAATTCGCCGCGGCGGATCCAAAATCAAAATTATTTTAACGAGTTAAATACATGATTAAAGCAAAAATATTTTTTCTCTTATTTATAACTGTTTTAATAAATCCAAATCTCTTTGCTCAATTTGAATTAACGAAGGACGAGCTTAATATAAAAGCTTATAAATCTTTAGATAGAATATCCCCAGATGGGGAATTTAAAATTGCTTTAAAAATAAATATTGAAAAACCGTGGCACATCAATTCCAATAAACCCTACGAAGATTATTTAATTCCGTCGGAAATAATAATTGACGACACAACTAATTTTGCAATTCAAAAAATTATTTATCCGCCGGCGCACGATTTAAAATTAAGTTTTTCAAATAGTCCTTTATCAGTTTGGCAGGGCGAAATTTATATTGGGGCCTTAATAAAATCATCAAAAAATATTTCTGTAGGAAATCATAAATTAATTGTTACTTTAAATTATCAGGCTTGCAATGATAATACTTGTCTTCCTCCGTCTTCAATTGAAGACACGCTTATAATTGAAGCGGCAGATAATCAGTCGGTAATGAATCCGATTAACGAAGATATTTTTAGCCAAATAGATTTAAGCTACACTCCTTTAAATCAAAATATATCTGAAGATGAAAGTTCAATTTCCTCCATGCTTGAAAGCAGCGGTTTAATTTTAAGCCTGCTGTTTGTTTTCCTCGGCGGACTTGCTTTAAATCTTACGCCTTGCGTTTACCCCCTTATTCCCATTACTATTGGATACTTTGGTGGGCAGAGTGAAGGCAGTACCCAAAAGTTATTTCTTATGGGTTTGTTGTTTGTTGTGGGAATGGCTTTAACTTATTCTGTCATCGGCGTGATTACGGCATTAAGCGGAGCGGTGTTTGGCGCGCTTCTGCAAAATCAATTTGTAATAATTTTTATAGCTGTAATTTTTATTGTACTTTCATTAAGCATGTTCGGCGTTTATGAATTTAAAATGCCCGACAGCTGGGTGGCAAAAGCCGGCGGGGCTAAAAGCGGTTATTACGGCGCTTTTTTTATGGGACTGACAATGGGCATTGTAGCGGCGCCCTGTATTGGTCCTTTTGTTTTGGGGCTGGTAACTTACGTCGCCTCAAAAGCTGATCCCTTTTATGGATTCCTAATGTTTTTTGTGCTTGCTCTGGGTTTAGGTTTGCCTTATTTAGTTCTTGCAATTTTTTCAGGGAAGATAAAAAAACTTCCCCGTTCCGGCGAGTGGATGGATGCGGTTAAACATGTCTTCGGTTTTATTTTAATTGGAATGGCTTTGTATTTTATTCTTCCTTTATTGCCAAAAGAAATTAGCGGTTATGTGCTTCCAATATTTATGATTATCACTGCAATCTATCTTTTATTTTTTGAAAAGCTTGCAAAAAATATCAAAGTATTTAAAATATTTAAATATGTATTCTCTTTTTTATTAATAGCTGCCGCAGCATATTCATTATACCCAACACGGACTAACTCTATTAGCTGGCAGAAATTTGATAATAAAATTTTGACTTCAGAAATTGGAAATAAAAGGGGAGTAATAATAGATTTTTACGCTGATTGGTGCATTCCTTGTAAAGAGCTTGACGCTGCAACTTTTTCAAATCAAAAAGTTATTGATGAAGCAAAAAATTTTCATACTTTAAAAGCTGATATGACAAAATCACTTTCTCCCGATGTAGAAGCGCTGAAAGAGAAATATAAAATTATTGGAGTTCCAACTGTATTGATTCTAGACTCAAAAGGGAATGAAGCGAAGCGTATAACCGGTTTTGTTAATGCTGACGAGTTTTATAAGATAATTAAAAAAGTTGATTAATAATTTCAAGGATTAATAATTAAAGTTCAATTTGTCAAAGCATGTATGTTAATCCGAATTATATAAAAGAATAAATTATTTTTGAATTTTTCCCTAAAGGATTATGATCCATTAAAATTATGAAATGTTTAATACTTGCCAATGGCAAGCCTCCCAAAAAATCCGTAATAAATTATTTACAAAAAAATGATTATAACTTTTTAGTTTGTGCCGACGGGGGCGCTAACTCAGCCAAGAAACTGAATTTAATTCCTAATTTGATTGTCGGGGATTTAGATTCAATTATTCCTTCCACAAAAAGATTCTATAAAAATAAAACTGAAATAATTCAGCTTAAGAGACAAAATGATACCGATGTGGAAAAATGTATTAAAACTGTTCTAAACCGCGGCTATACTGAAGCTATTCTATGCGGAGTTACGGGCGACCGACTGGATCATACTTTTTGCAATTTGGGAATTGTTATAAAATTTTTTAAAAAAATAAAATTAATGATCGCCGCAGAAAATTCAATTTTAATTCCCTATTCAGGCAAAATAAAATTAAAAACTGTAAAAGGTGAAACAATTTCATTATATGGGTTCAATAAAGAAACAAAAATTAAATCAAAGGGATTAAAATATCCGCTTAACAACGTTTCACTACCTTTTGGTGAAAAAGAAAGCACCAGCAACCAGGCAATATCTCAATGAAATGAATTTGGAAATATCGTCGGGGATTATTTTTATAATTAGAGATTTAAATTTAATTAAAAAATATAATCTTCTATAGAAAAACTTTAATCAGGCTCAATCTGGTTGCCGACATCTAATGCATCTAGAAGTTTTTCATCTAAATCTATACATCTTTTATTAGGCTCAGCATAGAGTAAATTAAAATGATTGAGTGTTTTTACTTCTAATACAAGGAGCTGCTAAGTGAGTAATAATAAATAGTATATTTATTTCGGCAATTCAATTTTACATTTCATTCTTAATTATCCATTTTTAAATTTTTAATTATTCAAATCTATTATGGTTTCATTTAGCGGTCTGGATATTTTAATAATTATTTTATTTTTTCTTTCAGTTTTAGCCGTGGGCTTTTGGGCAGGAAGAAAAGATGAATCAAGCGCTGAGGATTATCTTCTTTCCGGAAGAAAAGTTGGACTTCTTCTTTTTATACTTACAAACGTTTCAACCTGGTATGGTGGAATTTTGGGAGTGGGGGAATTTACATATAAATACGGAATTGCAAGTTGGTTTACCCAAGGATTTCCTTACTATGTTTTTGCTTTTCTGTTCGCAATATTTTTTGCAAAAAAAATCAGATCCGCTTCTTTATTTACAATTCCCGATAAGCTAACAGAAGTTTACGGGAAGAAAGCCGGATTGTTTGCGGCAGTCCTGGTTTTTATTCTTGTTTCACCTGCACCTTATCTTTTAATGATTGCAAATCTTATTTCAATAATCTTTAATACAGGAACTATCCTAAGCTTAATTTTAGCGCTAATTATCTCTTTGGCATATTTAATCAAAGGAGGATTTCGTTCTGATCTTTACACTGATGTAATTCAATTCTTCGTAATGTTCATCGGCTTTTTCTTGATATTAATTTTTGCATTTAATAAACTGGGGAACTTTACTTTTCTTCAAAATAATCTCCCCGCAAATCATTTAACTTTATCGGGAGGCGCTTCTCCTACTTTTATTATTGTCTGGTTTTTAATTGCGCTCTGGACTTTTGCCGATCCGGGTTTTCATCAAAGGACTTATGCGGCGAAAGATGGGAACGTAGCTGTAAAAGGAATTATCATTTCAATTTTCTTTTGGGCTCTATTTGATTTTTTAACAACCGCAACCGGACTTTACGCGCGGGCGCTTTTACCAAATCTTGATCAGCCGGTTTTATCTTTCCCTCTGCTTGCTGAAAACATTCTGCCATCGGGAGTAAAAGGAATTTTTTACGCAGCATTATTTGCAACAATAATGTCAACGTTTAACAGCTTTTTATTTTTAAGCGCCACCACAATCGGCAGGGATTTTATTTTTAGATTAAATAAAAATCAAAATGAAAATAAATTAAAAAAATATACAATTATTGGTTTAATTTTGTCGGGGATCGTTTCAATCATTTTAGGTTATTTAATTCCATCAGTAATAGAAATTTGGTACACTATAGGTTCATTCTGTATTCCGGGAATTATACTACCCATTGTAAGTGCATATTATCCTAAAATTCAAATCGACAAAAATATTTTATTCTTTGAAATGGCTGCCGCATCAACATCAAGCATTTTATGGTATTTTGTCCGCGAAGAATTTTTAACAAATGGATTCTGGTTTGAGATAGAGCCAATGCTGGCGGGATTGTTAATGGCAGTTATTATTCATGTCGGCGGGATGATAAAGAAAGATTTAGATTAATATAAAAAATTAATTCTCCTTTGATTCTTTTTGTCGCAATATTAAGGACAACACAATTGATCCAACTAAAAAGAAAATTATTATTCCCAATGAAATTTCGGTAGGAATATGTATTACTTCAGAGAGGAGCATTTTTACACCGACGAAAAATAATATTATTGCTACCCCGTACTTTAAATAAATAAATAAATCTACAATTCCGGCAAGCGTAAAATACAAAGCCCTTAACCCGAGAATGGCAAAAATGTTGGAAGTAATAATTATAAATTCATCTCTGGTAATTGCAATAACTGCGGGAATAGAATCTACTGCAAAAACTATATCCGACGATTCAATTAAAAGTAATGTGAGAAACATGGAAGTTGCAAATATTTTCCCATTCTTCTTAATAAAAAAATCTCTGCCGGAATATCCAGGAAGAAAATTAAAATATTTTTTTGCTATGCGTATTAAAGGATTTTTTTCATAATCAATTTTTTGCTCGCCGCCAAACGCCATTTTGTATGCTGCATATAGAAGTATAATTCCAAAAATATAAATAATTGGATGGAACATTTTTATAAGGCTTACGCCAATCAGTATGAAGATAATTCTAAAAACAACTGCACTTAAAATTCCCCATTTTAAAACATGCGGCTGATGATCTTTTGGAACATCCATCACTTTAAATATTAACAGGAAGACAAAAAGATTATCGATGGATAAAGAATATTCAATTAAATAGCCGGTTAAAAATTCCAGGCTTCTTACATGACCTTTTTCTAAAAATAAATATATTCCCAAACAAAAAAGTAGAGCGGTACTTACCCAAATACCGCTCCAAATAATACTGCGTTTTAAATTTAATTCACCGTCTCTATTATCTGTCAGATATAAATCAATTATTATAATTGCTGTAGCTATAATTATAAATATTATCCAAAACGCAAATTCATTAAGCAATTTAATATCCTATTTATGGAAGCAAAATACCAACAGCAATAACCGTAGTCCACAATCCATTTTTATCGCCTTCGGCAGATTGAGTAATATTGAACGAACGAACAATTTTGCCGGACATTTTATAAATATTTTCTCTTTCACTCCAGTCAATATCCGGATTAAAATCAACGCCTAAGGTGGTAGCAAGCATAGTGGCAGCTAAATCTTCAGCATATTCACCGGCAACTTTTTCCGTCTCGCCAAAAGGATGATGTTCGGACAAATAGCCATACTGGCTGTTGTCAGCTGGTAGAGCAACACCTATTGATGAGGCAATCAATCTGTTAGGTTCGTTAGTTGAATTTCTTGCCATTACTGCAAAAGTTATTTGTCCCGCTGTTAATTCTTTAAGTCCTTCTTCCTTGGAAATTCTTTTGCAGTTAGCCGGAAAAATACTGCTGACAGTTACAAGATTACAGATTTCAATGCCGGCGCTTCGCAAAGCTAATTCAAAAGAGCTTAAATATTCTTTGTGACGACCTACCCCTTTTGTAAAAAATATTTTAGATGGAACATACAAATTCTCATCTCCTTTCAAGATATATTTTTAATTTTAATAAATTTTCTCTTTCCTACTTTAAGGATTGATTCTTTAGTTAAATTAATTTTAGCGGCGATATCGCTTATTTTTTCTCCGTCAACCGTAACGCCGCCTTGTGCTACCAGTCTTCTGGCTTCTCCTTTTGACGGAGCAAAATTTACTGTTACAATTAGTTCTAAAATTCCAATTTCATTTTCACCATTTTCAAAAATAAATTCAGAAATATCATCCGGAATTTCTTTGCTAATAAATATTTTATCAAATTCTGCTTCAGCTTCTTCTGCTGCTTTTTGGCTATGATACATTCTTACTAAAGTTTTAGCCAGGGCTCTTTTTAAATCTCTTGGATTTACAGAAGAATCATTTAGTTCATTTTTTATTTTGATTAATTCTTCATTTGAAGTATCTGCTGCCAGCTCATAATAATTATAAATAAGCTTGTCGGGAATTGATAAAGTCTTTCCAAAAATATCTTTAGGTGAATCTGAAATTCCGATATAATTATTATAAGACTTGCTCATCTTTTCAACGCCGTCCGTTCCAACAATTAAAGGCATTGTTAAAATTACCTGTGGTTCTTTTCCATATTCTCTTTGAATATCTCTTCCCACCAGTAAATTAAATTTTTGATCAGTACCGCCAAGCTCCACATCACTTTCAATTGCAACTGAATCCATTGCCTGTGCAAGGGGATAAAGAAATTCATGAATACTAATCGGTTCGCCCGCTTTAAATCTCTTTGTAAAATCATCACGCTCAATCATACGTGCCACAGTATATTTTGAAGCTAATTTTATTACATCTTCAAAACTCATTTTACTCAGCCATTCTGAGTTATAAACAATTTTAGTTTTTTGTTTATCTAATATTTTTGAAGCTTGCTCAAAATACGACTGTCCATTAATTCTGGTTTCTTGTAAAGTAAGAGCAGGACGTGTGGCGTTTCTTCCCGATGGATCCCCAATCATTCCGGTAAAATCACCTATTATTAATATGGCTTGATGGCCAATTGATTGAAACTGCGCAAGCTTTCTTAAAACAACAGAGTGGCCAATATGTAAATCCGGTCGGCTGGGATCGCATCCCAATTTAATATTTAAAGGAATATTCTTTTGTAATGAATTTTCTAACTTCTTAATTAATTCGTCTTCAGGAATTATTTCAAATGCTCCTCTTTTTATAAGGTCCATTTGTTCATTAATTGGCGGGAAAAAAAATTTGGTCATCTGTTAATTATAATTGATGGTTTATTATTGAAAAAAGTGAACGTAAAAATAGTAAAATAAATTAAATATTTGTCCTTAATGCTGAATATATTTATCCGATTTTGCTTAATTGCTTAGTTTTTGTCAGTCTGAACTTTTCCAAGACCATCATTCAAGAAGCAATTTAGCACTTTGGGCCTGTGATGGTGATATTTAAATATTCCCGGGTATCAATATTTAAAATTTCTTTCCTCGCTTCGCTGCTGATCGCGCTTTGCAATTGCTTCCCGTTTATCATAAACTTTCTTTCCTTTTGCAAGAGCCAATTCAACTTTAACCTTACCTCCTTTAAAATAAAGCCTAAGTGGAACGAGCGTTAAACCTTTTTCTTTTGTTTTTCCAATTAATTTTCTTATTTCGCTTCTGTTCAATAATAACTTTCTTGTTCTGGTCGGCTCGTGATTATTAATATTACCTTGCTCGTATGGGCTTATGTGCGCACTGAAGAGCCACAGTTCATTTTCTTTAATTGCAGCGTAGCTGTCTACTAAATTAGCCTTGCCCTGCCTTAATGCTTTTACTTCTGTTCCTTGAAGAACAATGCCGGCTTCGTAAGTTTGTATGATTGCGTATTCATACCTTGCTTTACGGTTAACAGAAATATTTTTTTCGTTTGTTTGTTCAGACATTTTTTTCAAAATTAGTATTTGAGAACTGAAAAGTATTTATTTTTCTATACTTCAACAAATTAATATACATTACTGTGATTTGAGAATTAAATTGTATTTTCAAAATAAAAGTAAATTAAAACTCCACGGCGTATAAAACGGGGCTGATCAATAACATCAAATGCAAATTTTTGGAATGAGGTTTCTTCATGATAGAAATTCAAAAAAGATTAACTAGCTCTTTTTATGCGCTGCTCAGCCTTCCCGCAACTGCTATGGGCTTTGCGCTGTCAATTCAAATCTCCGCTTTAAGCTGGATTCTCAGCACAAAATATAAACTTGATATTCATGATATCGGATTGGTTTGGGCAGCTGGCCCAATAGCCGGAATTTTAGGTCAGGTAATAATAGGAATTATTAGCGACAAAGTTTGGCTTTGGAAGGGAAGAAGAAGGCCATTCATTTTAATCGGCGGTTTTCTTGCTTCAATGATGCTTCTTGCATTACCTAATATTGATGTGATTTCTTCAAGCTTAGGAATTGGAGGAATTCTCGGAGTCGCAATTATTGTTGCTCTTACATTGGATCTTGCAATAAATGTCAGCTTTAACCCGACTCGTTCCGTAATTGCAGATGTAACCCCTGAAGGCGTAGAAAGAACTAAAGGCTATACCTGGATGCAGACAATCTCCGGTACATTCGGCGTACTAGCTTATGTAATTGGAGCTGTTTGGGATAATTATGTTTTAATTTATTCCGGGGTGTTTTTAGTCTTAATTCTTTCTGTAATTCCAACTTTTTTTATTGAAGAACCAAAAGAATTAATAAATTCTGATGCGGAAGAAACTCAAACTAAAAGGAAATCGTCATTCAGTGAGATTCTTATTTCCATTCAGCCGCTGTGGGGATTTTTGCTTTATGCTATTTATGCCATAACAATGCGGCTTCTAAATATTGAATTTCAAAATTACTATGCTGAAATATTATGTTTCATCATTACCTTAATCTTTATTTTTAAAGTGCTCCTGCGAAAAACTGAAGGAAAATCAAAATCGGAAAAAGGCATAATTGCATTTAAAAAGGTTTTGGCGGCGCATTCATTTACCTGGGTGGGTATTCAAACAATGTTTATTTACATGTATCCCTATGTACAATATAAAGTATTTGGATTTGTCGAAGGCTCGGTAATTCCAGAGGATGTTTCGATTCAAATGGGAAAAGTTGTAACAATAAGCTTTTTAATTTTAAATGCTGTTGCGGCTATTCTTCCCGCTTTTGTCCTTTTACCAGTTGCGAAAAAAATAGGTAAAGTAAAAACACATTTTATTTGTATTGCTTCTATGGCAGTCGGATATGCCCTGCTGTTGTTATTCGGTTTCACGCCGTTTGTAATATATGTTATTATGGCTATGCTTGGAATCGGTTGGGCTTCTACAATTAGCTTGCCCTTTGCTATTATATCTCAGCAAGTTAGTCAGGATAAAATGGGATTATTTATGGGCTTATTTAATCTATCAGTTGTATTGCCGCAGTTAGTTGCAAGCTTTGGAATTGGCTTGGCGATAAGCAAAGCAGCTGATAAAAATTTAATTTTTATAATCAGCGCAGCAGCCTTAACTATTTCTGCAATTTTGTGGATGTTGATTAAAGAAGAAAAAATTCATGAAACCACAGTTGACTCAAAATTAAGCAGTAGTCATTAATTTATTTTGACATATTATAAATATGGATTTATCGTAGGAAAATTTATGAGATTCAATTTATCAAAATGTGCTTTTACATTCTTACTAATTTTATTTTTCGTTGAATGCAAAGCACAAATTATAACTGATATAATTAAACCAATAAAACTCAATCAAGAAAAATCCGATTCAATTTTACTTAGTGATATTTTTTATTCTAAAAATTATGATATTAATTTTATTAAAAATAATTATCTAAATGCTCAGTTTGACAAAAATGAAAATGTTTTAATTATGGAACCGCTTAATAAATCAAGGAGTGCCCTACTGCTTGATTTTAAATTGGAAGATGCGGTTTATTCAATTCCAATATTTATGGAAAACAGTAATGAAATAACTCATTATAAATTTCAATATAAACCTGAGAAAAAAATTGAAACTGTTACAGTTGCGGGCAGCTTTAATAATTGGAATCGTAAAATCAATCCTTTAACTGATACTGACGGAGACGGAATTTATGAAACTGAAATTCCTCTTGAACCAGGAAGCTACATTTACAAATTTTCAGTAGATGGAGTTGATATTCTTGATCCTGATAATGATAATACTGAGCCAACAGGTTTTGACGGATTTAATTCTGTTTTAAAAATTAAGGAGAGGGAAAAACCTAAAAATTATTTGTACTTGCTGGGTAAGGAGGAAAATGAAGATTCGTTTACAATTAATTTTATGAATGAAAAAGAAAAAGATTCTTCTTCACTTGAAATAAATAATATTATAGCTTTGTTAAATAATCAAAAACTTTCGCCTTCAAAAATAAAAATTGAAGGGAAAAATATTTCAGTGAATTTAGAAAAAGCTGATCTGCGGGGTGAAAAAGTTTTACGGCTATTAATCGCTGATGATAATAGCAGAACGAATATGCAGTCAATCTTTTTTTACAATGGAAAAGCAGCGGGGAATGAAAATGAACATTTTAACTGGAAAGATGGTTCTATTTATTCAATAATGATTGATAGATTTAATGATGGCGATACTTCAATAAATAATCCTGTAAAACATGATTCATTATTTTGGCAGGCAAATTATGAAGGCGGCGATCTTCAAGGAATTATAAATAAAATTAATGATGGTTACATTGATTCGCTCGGAACAAATATAATTTGGATTTCTCCGGTTTATGATAATCCTAATCAGGCTTACCGCGAATATCCAAAACCGTATCGCTGGTATTCTGGTTATCATGGTTATTGGCCCATAGATGAAAATAAAGTTGAAGAAAAGTTTGGTACAATTGAAAAGTTAAAAGAATTAGTAAGCATTGCACATCAGCATGGAATAAAAGTTCTGCTGGATATTGTTGCTCATCATGTTCATATTGAAAATCCTATTTTCAAAGAACACCCGGATTGGTTTGGGACACTTGACCTTCCTAACGGAAGAAAAAACTTAAGGCTTTGGGATGAGTACCGATTAACAACCTGGTTTGAACCCTATATGCCTTCGTTTGACTACACACAAACAGAAGCGCCTATCGATTTTATGACAGATAATTGTATCTGGTGGTTAAAGGAAAGCGGCGCTGACGGCTTTAGACATGATGCTGTTAAACATGTTCCGAATAGATTTTGGCGTGCGCTTACTAAAAAATTAAATGAGGAAATTGAAGTTCCCTTCGAGAAAAAGGTTTATCAAATCGGTGAAACTTTTGGTGATTATAAATTAATCGGCTCATATGTAAATAACGGCCAGCTTTCCGCTCAATTTGATTTTAATCTTTCTTACTCAGCAATTCCAATTTTTTTAGAAAAAGAAAAATCATTTGCAGATCTTGATGTTGCAATGGATAAAGCTTTATCCGCATTTGGCTATCATCACGTAATGGGAAATATAATGGATAGTCATGATAAAGTACGTTTTATAGCTTACGCTGACGGCGATGTTCCTAAGCAAGGTGTCGATATGCGTGAAATGGCTTGGACGGATCCACCTAAAGTTGATCATGCTTCCAGTTACAAAAAAGCTGAATTATATTATTCATTTATGTTTACAATTCCCGGCATACCCGTAATTTATTACGGCTCTGAATTTGGGATGACAGGCGCAGATGATCCCGACAATAGACGCTTTATGCGTTTTGGAAATGAGCTTGATGAAGATGAAAAAGCTATGTTAAAAGTAACCAGCAAAATTGTTAATTTAAGAAATGAGCATTCGGCTTTGCGCTACGGTGATTTTAAATCTGTTTTTGTTGATGACAATGTTTATGTTTATATGCGTGTGGACATAAATGAAAAATTACTAATTGTTTTAAATAAAAGTGAAGAGAAACAAAACGTAGAATTTAAAATCCCGAAGGTTTATAATTCTTATAGTCTTATTGATGTCATTTCCAAAGAAAACGTAAATGTGGAAGACAATATTTCTAAAATTGGTATTGATGGGTACGGATGGAGAGTATTTAAATTAAAATAAAATATCTAAATAAATAAAAAAATCAATTGTCATCAGGCAATTCTACAACTGCTTAAAAATTCTTTCCGGATTTCATTATTTAAAAATTTTCCATGATAACTTGAGGTTACTGTTGAACTGTTAACATCGTTCACACCTCTTGAAGCGACACATAAATGTTCAGCATCAATTATCACTGCTACATCCTCTGTTTGTAAAATTTCTTTAAGCTCATTTGCAATTTGAATGGTCAGTCTTTCCTGAACCTGCGGTCGCTTTGAATAATACTGAGCGATTCTGTTAAGTTTTGACAGACCTATAATTTGGTTTTTGGGGAAATATGCAATATGGGCTTTTCCAATAATAGGGACAAAGTGATGTTCACAATAAGAATAAAGAGTAATATTTCTTTCAACCAGCATTTCATTAAACTTAAATTTATTTTCAAATAATGTCGGCTGCGGCTTGTTTTCAGGATTTAATCCGCTGAAAATTTCTTTAACATACATTTTGGCAACGCGCTTAGGTGTATCTTTTAAACTTTCATCATTTAAATCCAAACCGAGAATATGCATTATTTCTTTAAAGTTTTTTTCTATTAATTCAATTTTGAGTTTATCGTCAATTTTAAAAGCATCCTTGTGGAGTGGGGTTTCTATCGATGATAAAATATTATCGTCTAGAAAATTATCAGTATTTATGCTTTGGGTTTTGACATTGCCTGGATCTCTCATAACATTTTCCTATTTATTTATTAGAACGATTAAAATTTATTATTAGTTCATCGCTCCATATTTATTCTAAACTATTTTTTATTTTCTCTAATTGATTCTAGTTCTACTCTCAATTGCTTTGTGTCTTTAATAATAACTGCCCCAACTTCATTTAAAACATCTTTATAACCGACGGCAGCCCTTCCACCAGTAAGGAGCGAAGTATTGGGATGAAGTATTCTTTTAAATTGATTAAATCTTTTTTCAACTGCGGATCGTCGCCTGGATAAACAATGCTTAGTGAAACTACTTTAGCGTTGAGATTATCAGAAACAGCTGCTATTTCTTCAACCGGTAAATTGGGTCCTAAATAAACTACTTTCCATCCGGCAGCTGCTGCTATTACCCCTACAATTAAGGCTCCCAATTCATGTTCCTGTCCGCGCGGCGTAGCTGAAATAATTATTGGTGCGTTTTCAGATGGATTGTGTTGGTCAATCAAATTTGTTAAGAAGAAACGAATAACAGCAGATGCTAAATGTTCGTTGGCAATCCTTATAAATCCATCATGCCATAAATCTCCAACTTTATAAATTAAGGGAACTATCAAATTTTCGATCAACTTCGGTTGGCTCATTTTTGAAGATGCCTTTAACAATAATGTTTCAAGTGCCTTCCCATCATATACTTTTACGGCATCTATACAATGATTAATAATTGTTTCAGAGTCGCTAAATACTTCAGTTGAAATATTGTCATCATTTTTAGGCGTAACAGTTTTACTTCCTATTAAAGAGCGCAGATCACCGATTGAAAGATTCGCAATACCGCCAATGTTATGTCCGTTTTGAACCGCTTCATTTAACAGATTAAGTTTTTCTATGTCTTCGTCGGAATATAATCTACGATTACTTTCTGTTCTCGAAGGGGTAACAGCATTGTATCTTTTTTCCCAAGCTCTAATTACGAATGCGCTTAGGCTGGTCATTTGGCTGACAACTTTTATAGGGTATTTGTACATATTTTTTCCTTTTAGTTGTCTAAACTTAAATGTTTGTCTAAGTAATGTCAAGATTAGATGACGATTTTTTATATAATTTATTCAATATTGATGGAAATGAGGCATTATCAATAAATATAAAAGATAATACTTGACAAATACTATACAACATGTTATATTAGCATCAACAATATTTAGACATTTGATAGACAAATAAATCTAAATAAAATAAACTAATAATATATATAACAGGAGTAACTAAGATGATACACAAAATCTTTTCCGCAAAGCTGATTCTGTCAGCAATATTTTTTTCGATGGTAACTTTTTCAATAGCTTTTGCAGCAGGCAATAAAACTAAAGATTCTAAAAAGGATATAGTTACAATTGCTGTTGAATCGGGGAGTTTTAATACGCTTGTTACAGCTTTAAAAGAAGCTGATCTAGTTGAAGCTTTACAGGGAGATGGTCCTTTCACAGTTTTTGCGCCAACAGATGAGGCGTTCGCGAAATTACCTGAAGGAACAATTGAATCACTTTTGGCAGATAAAGAAACTCTAAAATCAATTCTTCTTTATCATGTTGTTTCCGGAAAATATACCTCTAAAGACGTAGTTAATCTTGACGAAGCTAAAACTCTTTCCGGCAAAGATATTATGATAAATGTGGAAGATGGATCCGTAATGATTAACAGCTCCAAAGTTACAACGGCAGATGTCAGCGCCTCAAATGGTGTAATTCATATAATAGATACTGTACTTATACCTGAATAAAAATAAAAGTTAAATAAAGATGTAAGTAATAAATGATTAATTAATATAAAAACAATTAAAAAACTATAAATATAGAAAGTAATACGATGAAAAAAATAAAAGTAATAATTTTAGTAAGTATACTTATTACTAGTTTGAATTTAGTAAATGCACAAACAGCCAGGTTACAAGTAATCCATAACTCAGCAGATTTAGCCGCAGACCCAGTTGATGTTTATTTGTGGAATGGTACGGCAAATTCTTTAGTAATTAAGTTAGATGATTTTGCCTTTAGACAAGCAACCCCTTTTGTTGATGTACCCGCAGGCGATTCATTAGCGGTAGTCTTCGCGGGAAGCGCTTCCACAAGCGAGACGGATCAAGTAATTACAACTATTCCGGTCGGAGCTTTAGCTGAAAACGAGAAGTATGTTGTATTTGCAAACGGCGTTGTTGATCCAAATTCTTACGCAGTTAATCCTGACGGAAGAAGCGCTGCTTTTGGTTTATTAGTAAAAACTCCAGCCAGAGAAAGTGCAGTGGACGCTAACAATGTAGATTTCTTTGTACTGCATGGTGCAACAGATGCGCCGACAGTTGATGTTATTGCAAGAGGTGTGGCAACATTGGTTGATAATGCAGCATACGGCGATATTACTGATTATATCTCAGTCCCAGCAGCAAGTTACATTTTAGATGTAACCCCGGGAAGTGATAATAATACGGTGGTTGCTTCTTTTCAGGCAGACTTAAGCGGATTAGCCGGCGGCAGCGCTGTTGTTTTTGCATCCGGATTTTTAGACCCTACCGCTAATCAAAATGGAAAACCGTTTGGAATATTTGCGGCTCTTGCAAATGGTACTGTAGTTGAATTTCCAGCTTACTCACCAACAGCCAGGTTACAGATAATACATAACTCAGCAGATTTAGCTGCAGATCCGGTTGATGTTTACTTGTGGAATGGTACGGCAAATTCTTTGGTAATTAAGTTAGATGATTTTGCCTTTAGACAAGCAACTCCTTTTGTTGATGTACCCGCAGGCGATTCATTAGCGGTAGTCTTCGCGGGAAGCGCTTCCACAAGCGAGACGGATCAAGTAATTACAACTATTTCGGTCGGAGCTTTAGCTGAAAACGAGAAGTACGTTGTATTTGCAAACGGCGTTGTTGATCCAAATTCTTATGCAGCTAATCCAGATGGTAAAAGTACTGCTTTCGGTTTACTTGTAAAGGCTCCAGCCAGAGAAAGTGCAGTGGACGCTAACAATGTAGATTTCTTTGTACTTCATGGTTCAACAGATGCGCCTACAGTTGATGTTATTGCAAGAGGAGTGGCAACCATAGTTGATAACGTTGCCTATGGTGATATTAGTAATTATATTAACGTTCCAGCAGAAAGTTACATTTTAGATGTAACTCCGGGAAGTGATAATAATACGGTGGTCGCATCCTTTCAGGCAGACTTAAGCGGATTAGCCGGCGGTAGCGCTGTTGTTTTTGCATCCGGATTTCTAGATCCCTCTGCTAACCAAAATGGAAGTTCCTTTGGATTATATGCTGCACTAGTTGATGGCTCTGTGATTCCATTCCAATCTACCTTAACTAGCGCCAATGAAACTTTATCAGGACAAGAAATAAAAAGCTATAGTCTATTACAAAATTATCCAAATCCTTTTAATCCTACTACTAAAATAGAATTTTCTTTACCATTTAAACAAGCAGTTTCATTAAAGGTTTTTAATTTGTTAGGTCAAGAAATTACAACGTTACTGAATAAAGAAATGAATGAAGGAAACTACAAAATTAATTTCGACGCCAGCGATCTTTCCAGCGGAATTTATGTATACCAACTGAGCGCCGGAAATTTCGTTCAAACAAGAAAAATGACCTTGTTGAAATAAATTTATCAAGATGATAACAATATGAAAAGCGCAATAATAATAGGATCAGGTTTAGGTGGATTATCAACAGCATTACGCTTGTCCAGCAAAGATTATAAAGTTACGATTTTAGAAAAATATCATTCTGCCGGCGGTAGATTGAATAAGCTTGCAATGGATGGATTCAAATTTGATTTGGGTCCATCCTTCATGAGCATGACTTACGAACTTGATGAGTTATTCGAATCTGTAAATATAAAAAATCCTATTGAGCTTGAAGAATTAGATCCGTTGTACCAAGTTTTTTTTGAAGGGAAAAATAAATCCAGAACTATTTGGAAAGACTTAGATAAACTTGCCGAGGAGTTTAAAGACATTGAACCGGACTTGAAAATTAAAGCTGAAAAATATTTGAAGCGAGCCGGTGAATTTTTTCACGACACTGAGGATAAAGTTGTTAAATCAAATTTTGATAATAAATTAAAATATATTTTAAGTCTTACAAAGGTTCCACTAAAACATATTCCGTATCTGTATAAAACTATTTGGAATGAAGTTGATAAAACTTTTAAGTCGGAAGAATTAAAAATAATTTTTTCGCTTGTGGCTTTTTTTCTCGGCGCCACTCCCTTTAAAACTCCTGCAATCTACTCGCTTCTTAACTATACTGAGATGAAGCATAACGGCTATTGGAAAGTAAAAGGGGGGATGTACACAATTGTTGAAAAGATAGTGGAAATTTTAAAATCGAAAGGCGTTGATTTTGTTTTTAATACTGAGATAGTCGCTGTTGGAAATTATAACGGCAAGCTCAGTGAAATGATTGATCAAAATGGAAAGCGCTGGGCGGCGGATATTTTTATTTCTAACTCGGATGCGGCTTCATTTAGAGGGAAAATTTTAAAGCGTAAAAAATTCAGTGAAGACAATTTAGATAAAATGCATTGGACTTTAGCTCCGTTTACAATTTATCTGGGAGTAAAAGGTAAAATAGATAAATTAATTCATCACAATTATTTTCTCGGAAATAATTTTCGCGGCTATGCTGATACAATTTTTACATCGTCTATCAGTCCGCAGAAACCATATTATTACGTAAATGCTCTTTCTAAATCCGAAGAAAATTGCGCCCCTGCAGGCTGTGAAAATTTATTCATTCTTTGCCCGGTTCCTGATTTAAGATTTAAAAAAGATTGGTCGGATAAAGATGAATTAGCAAACAATATTATTAATGATTTATCTAATAGAGTTGATTTTGATATTCAAAAAAATATCATCGTAAAAAAAATAATGACGCCGATTGATTGGGCTGATTCTTTGAATTTGTACAAAGGATCGGGTTTGGGCCTGGCTCATGATATAAATCAAGTGGGAGCGTTCCGCCCCAAAAACAAAGATGAAAAATTTAGCAACCTTTATTACGTGGGCGCTTCCACAACTCCCGGCACAGGTTTGCCTATGGTTATCATTAGTTCAAAATTAGTAACTGAAAGGATAATTGAAGATGATCAATCTATATCATAAAACCAGCGCTGAAATTAGTAAAACCATCACTAAATTTTACAGCACTTCATTCAGCATTGGCATTAAAGCATTTGACAAAGAATTCCGCGAACCAATTTATAATATTTATGGTTTCGTTAGAATTGCAGATGAGATTGTCGATACGTTTGAAGGTTTTGATAAAACTCTTCTTCTAAAAACATTTAGAGAAGATACAGACTATGCAATGAAACACGGCATCTCAACTAATCCAGTTTTGCACTCATTTCAGCGCACTGTAAAAAAATATAATATTGAGTACGAACTAATTGATAAATTTTTAAAAAGTATGGAAATGGATTTAACCAAATCTTCCTACGCTTCCGGCGAATACAATAATTATGTTTACGGCTCGGCTGAGGTTGTGGGACTAATGTGTCTGAGGGTTTTTGTAAATAATGACGACCTGCTATTTGAAAATTTAAAACCGTTTGCAAAAAAATTAGGATCGGCATTTCAGAAAGTAAATTTTCTACGCGACATTAAAAGCGATATTGAAGAACGCGGTAGAATTTATTTGCCTGATGTACATCAAGTTTTAGAAATTAATCAATTCAATAAAAAAAGTTTTGAACTGGAAATTGAAAAAGAGTTTAATGAAGCGCTAATTGGAATTCTAAAGCTTCCCAAAGGAGTTAAACTCGGCGTTTATCTTGCATACATTTATTATCGCACTTTGTTTAGCAAGCTAAGCGGCAAAACAATAAACGAAATTAAAATGGAAAGAATCCGCGTTTCGAATCTTGCTAAAATTGGATTGCTGGTAAAATCGTATTTCAAATTAAATGTTTTTAAATGGGAGCCACTCGCGTGAAAATAACTTTAGCAATATTTCTAATTATACTTTTTTCAATTCAATTTATTTCCTTTGGGAAAGAATTGAAATCCGATAACATCGAATCGTTAAGAACCCTCTTGTATTCAGCGCTGGAAAGAGAAACTGCATTAGACTCTTTGGATAATTTTATAAATAAATTAGAGAAAAAGATTGAGTCTAAATCAGATCCAATTCTACTTGCTTACAAAGGCGCTTGCAGATCAATGGAAGCAAAATATAATTTCTGGCCCTGGGATAAATTCAGCGCTGTTAATACCGGATTACAAAATTTAAATGAAGCGGTAGAACTCGACAGCTTTAATATTGAAGTTAGATTTTTGAGGTTTGCAGTTTTGCACAACATCCCTTCATTCTTAGGCTACTCCCAAGATGCTGACAGCGACGCCCAAATTTTATTTACGCTTATAACTAAAAACAGCGACCAAAAAGAAAAATTTTTAATTCAAAAAGTAGCCGAGTTTTTAGTTGATAGCGAAAGGCTGGATGAAGGTAAATCTATAATTCTTACTAAAATTTACAACTTGAGTTTGAAGTAGTGAGTGAATATTTAATTATAAATATTTTGATCGTTATAGCACCTTTAGTAATGTCGTTTGAAAAGAAGTTACATTTTTATAATAATTACAATTCCTTAGCGGTCACAATTCTATTTGTAGGTTTTCCATTTTTAACTTGGGATATAATTGCCGCTGGTAGAGGCGATTGGCTGTTTAATTATAAATATGTTTCAGGATTATTTTTCTTTGGCCTTCCCATTGAAGAAATACTTTTTTTTATAACCGTTCCATATTCAATTATTTTTCTTTACGAAACTTTGAATTTTTATTTAAAACCAAATTTGATTTCCTTAAATAATAAGTATTTCATTTTACCATCGCTTTTATGTTTTATTTCCTCAGCATTCTTTTATAGACAGAACTATACTTTTATGGTATTGTTATTCTTAGGCTATGTTTTTTTAATATTCGGATTTTCAAAATTGAATTTTACGAAAAATAAATATTTTTTTTATTTCATTTTGTTTTCGTTCGTTCCATTCTTCATCGTAAATTATTTTTTAACGTCGCTGCCTGTCGTACAATATAACCCAGAAGCGATTTGGGGAATAAGAATTATAACAATTCCTTTAGAAGATTTCTTTTATTCGCTAAGCTTAATTTTAAGTTATTTATTCACATATAGTTTTATAAAGACAAAATGGAAAAGCAGCGAGTTGCGGTAATAGGAGCAGGTTTGGGCGGGTTAGCTGCCGCTATTCGTTTGTCTCTTTTGGGATTTTCTGTTGATGTTTTTGAAAAAAATAATTCTCCCGGCGGCAAAGCGTCGCAAATTTTGGAAGACGGTTTTCGATTCGACGCCGGTCCATCAGTTCTGACAATGCCCTTTGTTTTGGATAACTTATTCGCCGAAGCCGGAGAGAATATTAATGACTTTATTCAATTAAAAAAGTTAGAAATTAATTGCAAATATTTTTACGACGACAAGACAATTATAAACGCCTACTCGGATAAAAATAAATTTGTGCAGGAATTGACTGAAAAGACATCAGAAAAAAAAGAAAATATTTTGCGAATGTTTGAACAATCAAAAAATATTTATGAATTAACCGCGCCGATATTTTTATTAAGCAAATTGTGGGAACCAAAAAAGATTCTTAACCTCAGAGCTTTTGCTTCATTTATGAAATTAAATAAGCTTGATTTGATGAAAACAATGCACGAGTCAAATGCAAATTATTTAACCGATATAAAAGTTATTCAATTGTTTGACCGCTACGCAACGTACAACGGCTCAAATCCTTATTCGGCGCCTTCAGTGTTAAATGTTATAAATCATGTAGAAAACGGAATCGGCGCTTACATAAGCGGCAAGGGAATTTATGCAATTACTGAAGCTCTTTATCAATTAGCTTTGAAGAAAAATGTTAGATTCTTTTTTAACAGGGTTGTAGATAAAATATTATTCGAGAATAAAAAAATAAAAGGAATTCAAATCAGTGCTGTAGAATTTGATTATGATATTGTTATCAGCAATGCTGATGTAAATTATACTCAATCAAAATTGTTATCAAATAAATCATCGTCATCATCAACGAATGCCCTTGAGCCGTCTTCATCGGCGGTAGTTTTTTATTGGGGAGTCAAAGGTTCATATAAAAATATGGAAATTCATAATATCCTATTTTCAAAAAATTATAAAACGGAGTTTGAAGATATATTTGATAAAAAAATAATTCCCGATGATCCCACAATTTATATTTACTGCTCTTCAAAATTTAATAATGACGATGCGCCGGCAGGCTGTGAAAATTGGTTTGTAATGATTAACGCTCCTTATAACTCCGGACAGAATTGGGATAAAGAAACTGCAAAATTGAAAAAAAATATTTTGGAAAGAATAAATAATATTTTAGGAATTGAATTAAAGGACAAAATAATTTTTGAGAAAATTTTAACGCCGCAAAATATTGAAGACCAAACCAATTCGTTGAAGGGAAGCATTTACGGAGTTTCATCCAATACAAAATATGCCGCGTTCTTTCGTCAACAAAATAAATCTAAAAAAATAAAAGGGCTTTATTTTGTGGGAGGAAGCGCGCATCCCGGCGGTGGAATTCCTTTAGTTCTCCTCTCTGCAAAAATAGCCGCGCGGCAAATTGGAAAGTATGAGTTGAACTAAGTGAAGTTGATTTCAAAATGATAAAAGCTAATAATAAATATTGGGCGAGATTAGTTTTCAATTACTACATAGAAAATTTATTGAAAAAAAAATTTTCTCATTTTTATTCTGTTGATAAAATTGAATTTCCGAATTCGCAAAGTTCATTTGTTTTAACTCCTAATCATTTTAGCTGGTGGGATGGTTTTTTTGCTGATTTCGTTTTAAGAAAAGAAACTAATCATAATCTTAAAATAATGATGCTGGAAGATCAATTAAAAAAATATTGGTTCTTTAAATATCTCGGCGCTTTTTCAATTGATCTTGAAAAAAAAATATCTATAAAAGAATCTATTCAGTATTCACAAAAATTATTAAATGATGTCGGGAACGCGCTTGTTATCTATCCGCAAGGCAAGTATGAACCTTACGATAAAAATCCTTTGGAAGTTAAAGAGGGAATAAAATTGATAGTTAACAATAACCCAACAACGCTGATCTATCCGTTAGCTTTTAAAATAGAATTTTCGGAAGAACAAAAACCCTTTATAGCTTTCAGGATTGCAGCGCCTATAACCTCAAAAAAAGTTATCGAAGATTTTGACGGCTATATCAACTGTTTTACTGAGAACTTAGAGCAATTAAATAGCGCGGTGAAAAATAAAGAATTTCATAAAGATTATTTTTTAAAATAAATTAAAATGATTTCTGAACTTCTGAATATACTTTTTTATTTGATGGCGCTCATTCATATTATGGTTTTGGTAATCTCTATTTATAATTTTTTTACCGCGCCGCGAGTGAATAAAATCAAATCGAATGAAGCTAAACACATCCCAGTTTCAATTTTAATTCCGGCGAGAAACGAAGAGCGGAATATTAAAAATTGTTTGGATTCGATTTATAATAATTCTTATAAAAATTTTGAGGTGATTGCGCTTGATGATAATTCAACCGATTCAACTTTAAGGATTTTAAAAGAATATAAATCATCAAAAAAAAGTTTAAACATTATTGAAGGGAAACCTTTGCCGTCAAACTGGCTGGGAAAAAATTGGGCGTGTCATCAATTAGCCCAACAGAGTTCAAATGATATAATTCTATTTTTAGACGCTGATGTAACATTGGACTCGTCCGCTTTGGAGTTTGCAGTTGCCAAATATTTAAATGCTGACGTCGATTTACTTTCTGTTTTCCCTTCGCAGAAAATTAGATCTTTCGGCGAATGGCTCGTGGTTCCGTTAATGGAATGGCTGCTTTACTCATTTTTACCTTTGAAAAAAATTTATACTTCAAAGAATAAATTATTTTCAGCGGCCAACGGACAATTTTTAATAATGAATAAAGAAAGCTATTTAAAATTCGGCGGACACGAAAAAATTAAAAATAAAATTGTGGAAGACATGCAATTTGTCCGCGGATTTAAAGAAATGAATTTTAAAACAATTACACTTGCCGGAAATAATTTTGTTCATTGCAGAATGTACGACGGCTTTAATGATGCTGTGGGTGGCTATTCAAAAAATTTTTTTCCAGGCTTTAAATTAAATATGATTGCCTTTTTAATTTTTATTTTTGCTTTATTTGCTATTTTTTTTATTCCTATAGTTTTGTCGTTCATTGATTATAAATTTTTCGTAATTGCCGCTTTAATATTTATCGAAAGAATTTTTACATCGGCGATTGCCAAGCAAAACCTTTCCATAAATTTAATTTTATTTTTTCCGCAGATGATAGTCTTATTTTATGCGGGGCTTAAATCACTAATTGACAACAAACTAAAAAAAGTCGTTTGGAAAAATCGAATAGTAAATTAAGTAAAATATTTATTGTAGTTATCTACATTTATTTTTTAGCCGGAGCGGTTTGGCACTTTCTGCCGCAGACAAAAGCGATGGTCGTCCAATTAACGCCCTACGGCTTGGCTGCTTTTTCCTTAGCTATATTTTCTTTCAATCAAGAAAAAATAAATCAAAAAACTATTTATTGGATAACCTCAATCTTTTTAGCGACCATAATTTTAGAAATTATCGGCGTACATACTTCAGCTATTTTTGGTTCGTATTATTACTCCAATGTCATGGGAATTAAATTATTTGGTGTTCCTGTGATGATTGGTCTGAATTGGACAGTTGTTATTATTGGCTTATTTGCGTTGACTGAAAATGCGGTAAAAACTAATATTTATATTAAGAGTTTTATGATCGGTCTGCTTGCAGTTTTGTTTGATTTTATTTTAGAACCGGTGGCGGTAAAATTAAATTATTGGCAATGGGAAAATGATATTATACCTTTTAAAAATTATGCGGCTTGGTTTCTGATTGCTTTGATTATGAGTTTTATTGGATTCAAATTAAAAGCGAAATTTAAAAATATTTTTATTATACATTATATTTTTGCTCAGTTTTTATTTTTTATTTTGTTGAACTTATTGCTGTAGAAAAAGAATCAAGTTATAGTCAACGTAATTAACATTATTTTCAAAATTAAGTTATAATTAGTCATGATCATTTTAAATATCTTTTTCGTACTAATCAGTTTTGCGTTTATGGAATTTGTTGCCTGGTCGGCGCACAAATATGTTATGCACGGATTTTTATGGAAGCTTCATAAAGATCATCATATAAAAAATAACGACAGCTTTTTTGAACTCAACGATATCTTTGCGTTGATTTTTGCTTTGCCGGGATTAGCATTTATTTTTTGGGGAATTTCTGCCGGTTTTAATCAGCCATATTTTTGGATTGGTCTTGGAATTTCCCTATACGGTTTAGCATATTTTTCGGCTCATGATGTTTTTATTCATCAAAGAATAAAGCTGTTCAGAAATTCAAATAAAAATTATTTCCGCGCAATGCGAAGAGCGCATAAAATTCATCACAAGCATATTGAAAAAGAAAATGGGGAATGTTTTGGATTTTTGTGGGTTCCAAAAAAACATTTTAAACAATTATAAAAGAATTTGTTTTAGCGTATGTACAATTATAATCAAACTCAAAAATTAAATATGAAGTTAGAAGAACTTTTTGAATTTTTTCAGAAGCCGGAAAATTTAGAGCGAGTCAGTCCTTCTTGGGTAAATTTTAATATAAAATCCAAACTGCCGTTAGTTATGAAAGAAGGCGCTGAGTTTGAGTACACAATTAAGCTTTTGGGAATTCCGATGAATTGGAAAACAAGAATAATCGAATATTCTCCGCCGGAAATTTTTATTGATGAACAAGTTAAAGGTCCTTATAAAAAATGGATTCACACTCACAAGTTTAAACAAGCGAATGGTTTTGTTTTGATGGAGGACAATGTTGATTATGATTTATATGGCGGAGTATTAAAAGGAATAATTCATCAGTTGTTTGTAAAAAAATCTGTAGAAAAGATTTTTGAATATCGAAGAGAAGCAATCGAAAAGGTAATAATTTCATTTGTAGAGACGAGGCGCTGACTCGTCTCTTTGTTTACTCTTTTATTTCGGAGATGAGTCAGCGACTCATCTCTACAAAAAATATTTTAGACGCTCAACAAATATTTTTAATCCTCTGTGGAGGATTGACTTTTCTTAATTCTCATCTTTTACAAACATCACCAAAGCTGCCGCGACAAACATTGAGAGTCCTCCGAGCAGCAAAGCATAAATTGCTTCTCCTCCAAAAAGATCTTTCACAAAAAAACCTAAAATTGCCGCCGCTGTAATTTGGGGAATAACAATAAAGAAATTAAAAATCCCCATATAAACTCCCATTTTATTTGATGGAAGTGAGCCCGTTAAAATCGCATAAGGCATTGCGAGAATAGATGCCCATGCTAATCCAATTCCAAGCTCGGAAATTAAAAGCATATCAGGATTATTAATTACATAAAATGATGCTAAACCAATTCCACCGCAAACCAAACTGATAGCGTGAACAGTTTTTCTGCTCGTTTTTTTTGCAATCCAAACTAACAGAAAAGCCATGACTGCTGCAAAACCATTATAGACTGACATCAAAACGCCCACCCAATCTGCGCCTTCATTGTATAAGGCCGATTTTGTATCCACTGCTCCGTAAATATGATGGGTAACAGCAGGGGTAGTGTAAATCCACATTGCAAATAAAGCAAACCACGAAAAAAATTGTACGTAAGAAAGCTGCACCATTGCCTTCGGCATTTTAAATAAATCATTCATTACAATAACTAAACCTTTTTCTGTTTTATTTTGTTTAGTTAAAGCCGCTACAATTAATTGTAAAATACCAAACACAATAATTCCTCCGAAGAAGACCCCTAAACCATAATCCATGTAAATGAAAAAATAAAAAATTATGAACAGAGCAAGTCCGGCTTCAATCCAATAAATTCCATTTTTAAAAAATTTTATATGAGAAATAAAGTTTTCATCCAACCGAACATCACTTAAATGAGTTACGTCAGATTCTGAAAAGTTTTTTAATTCATCAGGCGAGTACTCTTTTGTCTTAACAATTGTCCATAAAACAGCGAGGAAAAAAATTGCACCGCCAACGTAAAAAGAATATTTTACTGACTGTGGAATCATTCCTTCGGGAGCGGTATTGCTTACGTCAAACCAATTAGTCATAATATAAGGAAGCGCTGAGGCCACAACGGCGCCGGTGCCGATAAAAAAACTTTGCATTGAAAAACCAATTGTGCGCTGTTCTGAAGGAAGCATGTCGCCCACAAAGGCGCGGAAAGGTTCCATAGAAATATTTATTGAAGCATCCATAATCCAAAGCATACCGGCAGCAACCCAAAGCACAGGCGAGTTGGGCATAAAAAATAAAGCAAGTGACGCGAGAATAGCGCCGCCTAAAAAATAAGGTCTTCTTCGGCCTAGTTTTCCCCAGGTTTTGTCGCTCATGTGCCCAATTATTGGCTGAACTATTAATCCAGTAACAGGTGCAGCAATCCAGAGAATCGGAATGTCGTCAATCTTTGCGCCGAGAGTTTCAAATATTCGGCTAACGTTTGCGTTTTGAAGAGCGAAGCCAAATTGAATACCGAGGAATCCGAAACTCATATTCCAGATTTGCCAGAAGGAAAGTTTTGGTTTTGTCATGCTGAAGTTTCCCTATTATTAAAAATTTAATCGGCTCAAAATAAATTATTTCTAATTAAAAAGTATAACTTAAATGTTTTTTGAATTGCCGTTCAATGTTTAACTTTAAATATGAATCTAGATGAAATCTTAGCTCAAATAACAAATCAAAATTACTCGGCTTTTTTTTATACGCCTTCTTATTATAAAGGCAGTAAGTCATATTTATTTAAAAAACCTTCGGAAATTATTTCAATAAAAAAAAATAGCGAGGTTAAAACTCATTTAAAAAAAATTGATGATCTTATAAAAAAGGGAATGTGGTGTTATGCTTTAATTAATTATGAAGCAGGCTATTTGTTTGAAGAAAGATTAAAAAAGTATTTAAATAATAATGAAGAGAAGCTGATCCAATTTTTCTTTTTTAAAAATGAAAATGTTGAAGTAGTTCGCTCGACAGAAATATTGTTTTCTAATGAATTAAAAAAATATAAGATAAATAATTTTAAGTTGGATTCTACAAAACATACATTCATTCGCAACATAAGTAATATTAAAAAGTTTATCGAAGAAGGGGACACTTATCAAGTAAACTACACTGTTAAGGGTAATTTTAATTTTTCCGGCGATGTAAAAAATTTATTTCAAACGCTGCTATTCAACCAATCGGCAAGATATTCCGCTTTTATAAATAGTGATGATTATTTTATTCTTTCACATTCGCCTGAACTTTTTTTTAGAAAGAATAGAAATAAAATAATCGCCAAGCCTATGAAGGGTACTGCAAAACGCGGGATTAATTTAATCTCCGATCATCAAAACAAATTTACTTTGGAAAATGACAATAAAAATAAAGCTGAAAATTTAATGATAGTTGATTTGCTGAGAAATGATTTGGGGAAAATAAGTAAATATGGAAGAGTGAAAACCGTAAAGCTTTTTGGTGTAGAAAAGTATGAATCACTTTTTCAAATGATCTCTAAAATAAAGTCTGAATTAAAAAATGATATTTCCGTAACTGAAATAGTAAAAAATATTTTCCCTTGCGGTTCAATTACAGGCGCTCCTAAAATCAGAACAATGGAAATTATTAATGAGCTTGAAAAGAAACCTCGGGGAATATATACTGGTGCAATCGGAATTGCGAATAAAAATTTTTCTGTTTTTAATGTTGCCATAAGAACTGTGAAAATTAATAAAACTACTCACAAAGGAGAGGTTGGTCTTGGCAGCGGTATTCTATGGGATAGTAATCCAATTAATGAATTTGAAGAAGTTTTGCTTAAGAGCAATTTTATTAAAAAACCAAATAAATATTTTGAAATTTTTGAAACTATGCTGATTAAAAATGGCAAAGTATTTTTACTTGATGAGCATTTAATTAGAATGAGTAAATCGGCTGATTACTTTTTATTCAGTTTTGATGAAGCAAAAGTAAAAAGGGAAATTGATTCTCAATTAAAAAAGATCGACAAAGAAAAATCATTCAAATATAAATTGATCCTAAATAAATGGGGGAAGGTAGTTTCGGATATAAGCAAAATAAGTATTGACGCTTGTAAAAAGAAAATTATAATTTCAAAAAATATTATTAATTCGCAAAATCCTTTTCAATACTTTAAAACTACAAATAGAAAATTGTATGATAGCGAGTTAAAAAAATATAAGCGTAAAGGTTTTTTTGACGTAATATTTTTTAATGAAAGTAACCAGCTTGCGGAAGGCGCAATTACAAATATATTTTTAAAGAAAGGCGGAGATTGGGTTACGCCTTCTTTATCCTGCGGAATTCTTCCCGGGGTTTTTAGAGAAAATTATTTACTGGAAAATGGAAATATCAAAGAGGAAATTTTGTCAATACGCAATTTAATTTCAGCCGAAGAAATTATGTTGACAAATTCAGTTAGAGGCGAAATAAAAATTTCAAAACTTTACTTAAGTGAAAATGAATTTATAGCATTTGAATAAATTCGCCGCAAGAAATTTTAATTTAAATTTAATATCTTGTTATCAAATAATTTCAAATTTACTTTTGTTCCCAATCAATGCCTGAAAATCCAAATTCTACATCAACTAGAAAAAAAGAACATATTCAGCTTTCTTTAACTGATAAGGTTTCATTTAAAAGAAAAGACTAATGGTTTTGAGAATTATGATTTTAAACATTACGCAATTACTGAAGTTGAGCTTGCTAAAATTAATTTTGCTCAAAAGTTCTTTAAGAAAAATATAAATTATCCTTTCCTAATTTCATGCATGACGGGCGGAACAAGCGAAGCTGAAAACATTAATGCGCAACTTGCTGTTGCCGCAAATGAATTAAATATTCCTTTGGGAGTAGGCAGCCAAAGACAAGCATTGGAGAATACTCGTCATCATAATTCATATAAAATTTTACGAAGAAATGCTCCGTCAATTCCATTGCTTGGAAACATTGGCGCGGCGCAAATTGCGCTTTTGAAAGATTTTAAATCCATCAATTTTTTGGTTGATTTGATCGAAGCCGACGCTATGGTAATTCATTTAAATTCCGCTCAAGAATTATTGCAGCCCGGCGGTGAACCGAACTTTAAAGGTTTATTAAAAAATATAGAAAGGCTGGCTAAAAGTACAAACGCTCCGCTGATTGCTAAAGAAGTAGGCTCAGGAATTTCAAAAGAGGCGGCGGTAAAATTGTTAAACGCCGGGGTTAAAGGCATTGATACCGCAGGGGCCGGCGGAACAAGCTGGACGGCAGTTGAAATGTTAAGAGATAAAAATTTAAAATTTCAAAACGAAAAAAATAAAAATGATTTTTGGGATTGGGGATTGCCCACATCTTATTGCATTAAAGAAATTGCTAAATTGAAAAAGAAAAATAATTTCATTTTAATTGGTTCCGGCGGAATAAATTCTGCAATTGAAGCCGCAAAAGCATTAGCTCTCGGTTCTGATTTAGTGGCGTCGGCAAGAATTATTTTACATGAGTTAGATAAAAATGGAACTGAAGGAGTTGTAAAACTTATCGAAAATTGGTTTAATGTAATTAAACAAATTATGTTTTTAACCGGCTCAAAGAATCTTAAAGAATTTAAAAACAAAAAATTAATTTTAAAGAAAGAACTTTTTTGAAACCCGATACTTCAAATAAATATTTTTCTCTTTATGAAAGAGAAAGAAATATTATTGAAAAAAAACTTAGAGCGTCGTTACAAAACAGAAAACCACAATCGTTATATGCACCGTCATCATACATAATTGAAGGCGGCGGTAAAAGGCTGCGCCCATTGTTAGTTTTGTTTTCAACAAAAGCCGTCGGCGGAAAATTCTCGCAAGCATATAATGCCGCGGTTGCCGTAGAGCTTCTGCACAATTTTACTTTAGTCCATGACGACATTATGGACAATGCGGATAAAAGAAGAAACCGGCTTACGCTTCATAAAAAATTTGATCTTAGTAGCGCTATTTTATCAGGCGACAGTATGCTTTCAGTAGCTTATGAATTTTTGTTGAAAGATTTACCGGGAGCTGCAAGCGTGAACACAAAAAAAATAATCAGCTCTTTTACAACGGGTTTAATTGAAGTGTGCGAAGGTCAAAGTTTTGATAAGGATTTTGAGCTTAAAGAAAAAGTAAGTATTAATGAATACCTTTTGATGATTCAAAAAAAAACCGCGGCGATGATGGAAATGTGTTGTAACATTGGAGCGCTTTTAGGCGGAGGCGGCAACAAAGAAATTAAAGCGTTATCAAATTTTGGTAAAAATATTGGAATCGCTTTTCAAATTCAGGATGACTTATTGGATATCATTGGAAATGAAAATGAATTCGGTAAATTTGTCGGCGGCGATTTGATTGAAGGCAAAAAAACTTTCTTATTTTTAACAGCTCTCTCAAAGGCAAAGGGGAATGATAAAAAAGATTTGATGAACATGATAAAAAATAAAGGAATTAAAAAACATCAAATAAAAAAATATAAGTCTCTTTACGAAAAATTAAATGTAATTGAAGAATCAGAAAAAGAAATTAGCGTATATACTAATAAAGCTCTGCGTTCAATTAGAAGTTTAAAAAATGACGATGATAAAAATGTATTTGCATGGCTGGCTGATTCTTTAATCAAAAGAAAAAAATAGATGATTGAAAATAAAGTAACAATAAAAAATAAAGCCGGCATGCACACCCGTCCCGCGGCAACCATTGTAAAGATGGCGTCAAAATACAAATGTGAATTTTTCATTTCAAAAGATGGATTGAATATAAACGCTAAAAGCATTATCGGCGTAATGACTCTTGCAGCCGAAATGGGATCGGAAGTTACTTTAACTTTTGAAGGCGAAGATGAAAAGGAAGCCGCAGAAGAAATAACAGATTATTTTAATAGAGGCTTTGACGAAATGTGAAAAACTTTAAACAGATTTTTAATGAAGCGGAAAATAAAATTACCGGCATTGCCGCCGCGCCTGGTATTATCATCGCTCCGGTGTATCTTTTCACAAAAGAAATTGTTCAAGTCAACGACGGCGATATTGACGATGTGGACGAGGCTTTAGGCAGCCTTGATGAAGCTTTAGCAAAATCAAAAAAAGAGCTGAACAAAATATTTTCCCTCGCCAAAGAAAAAATGGAAGAAGCCCGCGCTTCAATTTTTGAAGCGCAGATGATGATTCTTGACGATCCTGTATTAATTAATAAAATTAAAGAAAGAATTACCAAAGAAAAAAAGCTCCCCGAGTTTATTGTAAACGATGAAATAAATAAATACCAGCGCTTGATGGGTGATTCCAATGAATCATATATGAAAGAAAGAGCGCATGATATTGAAGATATTAAAAATAGAATAATCCGAAACCTTCAAAAGAAAAGATGGATTTCCAAAATTCCTCACAACGCTATTGTAGTAACGGAAAGCCTCTCGCCCGCCGATACAATTTTATTTTCGCGCTGCGATGTGCGCGGTTTTGTAACTGACCACGGCGGAATAACTTCTCACGCTGCTATCATTTCTCGCTCGTTAAATATTCCCGCGGTAGTTGGAACTCATAATGCCTCGGCGGTTATAAAAAATAATGACGAAATTATTGTCGATGGATTTCACGGTTATATAATTATAAATCCCAACGAAGAACAGAAAAAATTTTTTGAAGAAAAATACGAACGGCTTTTAAAACTTCAGAAAGATTTGGAAGAGCTAAAGGACGAGCCGGCTGTTACAAAAGACGGAGTTGAAATTCACCTAAGCGCTAACGTTGACGTAACGGGTGAAATTGCTCTTGTTGTTACCAGCGGCGCTAAAGGTATTGGACTGTACCGCACCGAGCAAATTCTTGAAGAGTTAAATGAATTTCCCACTGAAGAAGAGCAGGTAAAAATTTATACAAATTTATCTTCAAGAATTTATCCTGAAGTAATTACAATCAGAGCCTTCGATATCGGCGGCGATAAATTTAGATTTTTTGATTACGACGAGCCAAATCCTTTTTTAGGATTAAGAGGAATTAGACTTTTATTAGAAAATCAAAAATTATTTAGAACACAAATAAGAGCGGTTCTTCGCGCCAGCGCGCATAAAAATATACAATTTATGATTCCAATGATTAGCGCTGTTTCGGAAATTAGAGAATCAAAAAAAATAATTGAACAGTGCAAATCAGAATTGAAAAAAGAGAATATCCCTTTTGATAAAAATTTAAAAATTGGAATGATGGTTGAAGTTCCCGCAGCCGCAGTTATGGCTGAAGTCTTTGCCGCAGAAGTTGATTTTTTAAGCGTCGGCACCAATGATTTAATCCAATATTTAATGGCGGTGGATAGAGGGAATGATTTAGTGTCTTCGCTTTATCAGGAATTTAGTCCGGCTGTTATAAGAACAATAAGTTACATTGTTAAAGAATCTAAAAAACAGAAAAAACCGCTTAGCCTTTGCGGCGAAATGGCTGCCGACACTCTTGCCATTCCTTTGCTCGTTGGTTTAGGCTTGAATTCCTTAAGCATGTCTCCTTCAACAATTCCTTACGCAAAAAAAATAATAAGAGGAATAACATTTAAAAGCGCAAAACACCTTGCGGACGATTGCCTTACTTGCTCTATGCAAAGCGAAATAATTGAAATGATAGAAAAGTTTTTTAAAGATAGTTCTTTAACTAGAACAAGAAATATTATATAAAAATATTTTATAGGATTAAAATGAAAATTATTGATTACGTAAAAAAATACGATCCTCAAAATCAATTTGATGTTTTAATAAACTCATATAAGCAGATTGAATTTGCCTGGGAAAATAAAATTGATTTATCATCGCTTAAAGGTAAAAAGTTTTCCTCCATTGTTATTACAGGCTTAGGCGGCTCTGCAATAAGCGCCGATTTAATTCTTAATTTTTTACATGATGAAATAAAAATCCCTTTTATTGTAAATAGAAATTACTCGCTTCCTTCGTTTGTAAATGAAAATACTTTGTTAGTCGTTTCATCTTACTCCGGTAATACTGAAGAAACACTTTCCGTTTTTAATGAAGCTCTAAAAACCAATTGCTCAATTGTCTGCCTAAGCACTGGGGGCAAAGTTGAAAAAATATCTAAGGAAAATAATATTCCTTTAATTAAGGTTAAGCCCGGCTACCAACCGAGATATGCGCTAGGGCTTAGTTTTTTTTCACTGCTGAAAATACTTCAAGAGTTGGAGATTATTCCTAATCAAGATTCCAGCGTAAATAAAATAATTTTAAATTGGAAGGAGAACGGAATAGAATTTTCGAAAGAAGAAAATATCGCTTACAATTACGCTGAAAAAATAATTGGATTTGTTCCTATTATATATTCCGCCGCCGATTCTACTTCGGCGGTTGGTTACAGGTTAAAGTGTCAGTTCAATGAAAACAGCAAGCTGCATGCTTTTACCAATGTTATTCCTGAACTGAATCATAACGAAATAATCGGCTGGGAATCATTTAACGAAAAACAATTTCAAACAAAAATTATTAATATAATTGATAAAGATTATCATCCTCATATTAAAAAAAGATTTCAAATTACTTCAGAGCTTGCTGGCAAAATGGGAGCCGAAATCATAAATCTTGAAAGCAGCGAAGAAACATTTAAACTCCGTTTGATGGATTTAATTTATTTGGGCGATTGGATTACATATTACACGGCGGTTCTCCGCGGCTTTGACCCGACAGAAATAGATAATATTAATACTTTGAAAGAAAGATTGAAGTAAGCGCTCTACCAACTCTCATCTAAAAAAAGAAATTATAAATATCTTGACTGATTAGTTGAGTTCGCTTATTTTTTTGACGAGCGAATAATCATCTAATCTTATTCTTTTGGAATGAAGCTTGAAAAATTTCTTTACTATTTTTCTTCTAATATTTCTTGGTCTCACTGAATTTTCTTTCAGCCAATTTTATTTTTTTGGGAGAAATAAAGTTCAATACGCCGATTTGAATTGGAAGGTTCTAAAAACAAAACATTTCAATATTTATTATTACAATGAAACCGAAGAGCTTGCAGAAATAGGCGGAACTTACGCTGAAGAAATTTTTGACGAGCTTACCGAAAGACTAAATCATACCGTTACTCGAAGAATTCCATTAATTTTTTATAATACGCATTTACATTTTCAGCAGACGAATGTAACGCCCGGCTTTATTCCCGAAGGCGTCGGCGGTTTTTTTGAATTTATAAAAGGTAGAGTAGTTATCCCTTCCAACGGTTCGCTGCATGATTTCAGACATGTAATTCGTCACGAGCTCGTTCACGTTTTTACCACGAGCAAATTTTATCACGTGCTTGACGACCATCGAATTGCAAAGGATTACGGTCCGCCGCTTTGGTTTACTGAAGGCGTTGCAGAGTATATGTCCACCGAATCTGATGACCAAGCCGAGATGGTTATGCGCGATGCAGTGTTGAATGATTACTTTGTGAACATTGAAAATATGTACGCAATTTACGGCAGCTTTTTAATGTATAAAGAAGGACAAAATTTTTTAGAGTTTGTGGAAAAGAAATATGGTAAAGAAAAAATTCCGCTGCTGATGGATAATATTTGGATGTATTCTGATTTTATTAAAGTCATTGAATACACAATCGGAAAACCCATTCAAGAAATTGATAACGAGTGGGAATATTATTTAAAGAAAAATTATTATCCGCTGATGAGCGATAAAAGTCCGATTGAAAACGGCGCAAAAAAAATTACAAACTTTGGGTTTAATTTTTCTCCTGTTCATTTTAATGTTGACGGGAAAGATTACTTATACTTTGCCGCAAACCGCGATGGATATTCATCCCTTTATCGAATTAAGCTAATTGATAAAAATAATAGCGAAGAAATATTTTATGAAGATGTAAGTCCGGAAATTGTTTTGCGCGGTGAAAAAACTGAAGAGTTGGAATCATTTCATTTGTTCGAAGCGGCAATTGATATAAATAAAAATGGGTTGCTGGCGTTTGTAACGCGTTCCGGCAAGACAGATGCAATTCATTTTTTTTCAATTAATGAAGATGAAATTATTAAAGATTTTCAAAATGAAAATTTAATCAGCATAGCTGCGCCAAAGTTTTCATCCGATGGAAACAAAGTTGTTTTTTCCGCCGTTGATCAAAAAGGATTTAGAGATATTTTTATTTATGATGTTCAAACTGATTTACTTACGCGGCTTACTAACGATTATTACTGCGATCAAACCCCTTCTTTCGGAATAACTGATAACCAAATTTTATTTTCTTCAGATAGGACTGCCGGGGAATTTGATAAGACTGAAAATATTTTTTTGTACAATCTTTCAACGCACAATATTAATTATGTAACAAATCTGAATTGCAATAATCACTCGCCAATTATTTCTCCCGATAAAGAATATCTTTACTACACTTCTGATTTTGACAAAGTTAGAAACGTGTGGCGCATAAAATTAGACGATGATAAATTTGAAAGAAGCGCTGAAAAGGTTACAAGCTATATTACCAGCGTTTACAATCCTTCATTCGGCAATGATTCTACTTTATATTTTTCCGGCTTTGAAAAATTCGCGTTTAATCTTTATCAATATGATTTAAAAAAAACCAACGCTGATTCTAATTTTACCGTTAAAATTAATTTGGATTCCGCTTACGGCAATTGGACGGTGGACACATATCTCGGCGTAAAAGAAAAACAAAAATATAGTTATGAAAAAGAATACACTTTGGATTATGCAGCCACCCAGTTTTCAACCGATCCTATATACGGTACTCGCGGCGGAGCTATTTTTTCTTTAAGCGATTTGCTGGGCGATGATAATTTTTTCTTTTTACTTTACAACACCGCCGAAGTTCAAAGTGATTTTCTAAAAAGTTTTAACGTTGCTATTCAGCGGATCGATTTAAGCAAGCGGACAAACTTCGGCTACGGCGTTTTTCATTTTAGCGGGCGGCGATATGACATTAGGGATTCCGATGAATATTTTTTTGAAAGAAGCTACGGCGCAACTTTTCTTTTAAACTTTCCTTTATCAAAATTTCAAAGAATTGAAGCCGGCGCTACTATTGCCAATTCCGATAAACAGGTTATTGAAGGAGTGATCGAACGAAAAGCTGTGCTGCTTAATAATTCTATTTCTTACGTTTTAGATAACTCGCTTTGGGGACCAACAGGTCCCTTAGATGGAACGCGAGCGCGAATTTTATTCGGCTACACCGGCGATATTAAATACAGCAACGTAAATTATTTTACTTTTATTGCCGACCTTCGACATTATTTTAGATTGAGCTTGAGAACCGCTTTGGCTTTACGCGGATCAATTTTTTACAATCAAGGGAAGGAAGCCCGCCGTTATTTTATGGGCGGAAGCTGGGATTTGCGCGGATATCCACGCTGGTCAATTCGAGGCGAAAAACTTTGGATTTCCTCTATGGAATTTAGATTCCCATTAGTTGATCAAGTGTATGTTAAGTTTCCTTTTTTTGGATTAGGATTTTTTGGGATTCGCGGCGCCGCTTTTTTTGACGCCGGCGGCGCATGGGATACTGACTACAGAACCACGCTCGGTAGCGTAGGCGGAGGTTTAAGAATGAATCTTTTTGGCGCTATTGTTCTTCGTTATGATATCGGAAAAAAAATTGAAAATAATTTTAAACAATTTCAAACGGGCCTATTCTACCAATTTTTCTTTGGATGGGATTTTTGAAAAAACATAATCTTCATTCATCATCGAGTAAAAAAATTTTTAAAACACATTTTGAAATATTATGGTTTAAAATATTTATTACTTTTATTTCATTATTAATAGCAGGATGCGCATCTTCAAAAATTCAATACGATGTAAAAGAAGATTCTAATCCTTATTCTATGTTTGGCGAAAATCCTTCACGTACATTTTATACGGATGCGGTTTTTTCTGATTCTCTTTTAAAAAAATGGGAAACGGATATTAACGGAAGCTTCATAAATTCTTCGGTGAGCGTTTACAGCGATCTGGTTTTTATCAATGATCTTTCAGGCAGAGTTTATTGTTTTAATATTGATAATGGAAAACAAGTGGGAAAGTTAAAAATTGGCAACGCAGTTTTTACGACGCCCGTATTAAATAAAAATATTGTAATTGTAATTTCAGCGGTAAAAAAAGATAATGAATCTATACTGCAATACTATGATTACAAGAACGCAAAAATATTCCGCGAATCATACATAAAAGGACGAGTTACTTCGGAAATTATTAAAGCTGACGATGGTATTGTTTTTATTACTGAGGACGGCGTCGTTTATAAATATGACGTTTACGGTTTTGAAAGCTGGAAGCTGGATACAAAAGTTTTTACTCATTCTTCACCCGCTCTAAAAAATGATGTAATCGTTTTTGGAAATGACAAAGGAGAGCTTATTGGAATTGATGCAGTAAGCGGCAAGATAAAATATAAAACGGCAATTGGAAAAACTTTTTTTGCCTCGCCGACAATAATTGATAACTCAGTTTATATTGGCAACGACAATGGCTTGTTATATGAGATTGATCTCTTGTCAGGAAAAATAATTTGGAAATTTGATACTGGCGGAAGAATAATTATGACTCCGGTTAATGATGGAAAAAATATTTACGTCGGAAATTTAAAAGGAGAATTATTTTCAATTGATATAAAAACTCATACTCTTAATTGGAAAACAAAATTTGACAACGCGTTTGGTATAACTCCGCTTGTTTCAAATAATATAATAGCGCTGCCCGGGATTGATACGCGTTTGTTGTTTATAAATAAAAGCGACGGAGAATTAATTAAGACAATAATTTTGGACGGCAGAGTTAAGCTTACTCCTGTCTATTCTAAAAATATTTTATTCATTGGTTATGATAATGGAATCTTGGCGGCGTATGAATTTAAATAATATAATATTCCTGTTTATATTTTTCGGCATTCTCTCATTCGGCATTACTAAGGCTCAGGAATGTAAAGGTAAAGTATCTATCCACACAAATAATGATAGTTCGCTTATCTTTATTAATAATGAATTTATTGGGAATGGAAATATTTCAAAGGAAGTTGATAATGGAAAATATTTAATAAAGGTTAGCGAGAGCTCAGAAAATTGGAACGCAAAAAGTTTTATCGATACCATTCAAATTATTAATTGCGAAGAAAAAAAAATAGACTACAATTTTTACGGTTCAGTTTACTTACAGACAAATCCTGCAGACGCTTATGTTTTTAATGATGATAAATTGATTGGACACACTCCATTAAAATTAAAAGCTGAAAATCAAAATCTTCTTTTAAAGAAGAACGGATTTAAAGATAAATACATAACTATCAACCAAATTGAAGAAAATAAAACAATCTCTTTAGAACAGCTTTTTAACGGTAAAGAAATTTCTGAAAGTTTTTTTGTGACGACGGAATTTAAAATCTTGTTGGGAAGTTTAGTCGCTCTGGGCGGAGCTACAGCGTACTACAAACTAAAAGCCGATAAAAAATTTGATGAATATCAATTCACCGGCAGCGGGGAATTATTGGATCAAACGAGAAAATACGACTTGATAAGCGGAATTACCTTTGGGCTTGTTCAAATTAATTTTGGTATTTTAGTCTATTATTTTTTGTTTGATAAATAAAACTGCTCTTAATTTTTCATGCACACTATTTTAGAAATTATAAATCTATCCACTGAGTTTCTCGATAAAAAGCAAGTTGAGTCTGCTCGAACAAATGCCGAACTGCTGCTTGCCCATGTTTTAAAATGTAAACGGCTGGATATTTATTTAAAATTTGATCAGCCGTTAAAAGAAGACGAGCTTAATATTTATCGGGAATTACTAAAACGCAGGGGAATGCGCGAGCCGCTTCAATATATTATAGGCAGCGTTGAGTTTTATGGACTTGATTTTAAGGTCGCCCCATCGGTTTTAATACCCCGTCCTGAAACTGAAATATTAGTTGAAACTGTTATTGAAAATTCTATTAAAAATATTCCGTTAAAAATTTTGGACATTGGCACAGGCAGCGGAAATATTGCTGTAAGTATCGCAAAGCATTTGGAAAATTCAATTGTATGGGGAATTGATAAAAGCAGCGAAGCATTGGGAATGGCTGAGGAAAATTCAAAAAATAATTTGGTAAATGAAAGAACAAATTTTATTTGTCAAAATATTTTAAACGGATTTATATTTAACGAAAATGAATTCGATATTTTGGTTTCAAATCCGCCCTATATTTCTAAAAAAGATTATGGTGAATTACAGCCGGAGCTAAAAAATTATGAACCGTCTTTTGCTCTTACTGATGAAAATGATGGTTTAACTTTTTATCGCGAGATTTCCAGCAAAGCAAAAAAACTGCTTAAGTCCGGTGGAAAAATATTTTTTGAAGTTGGAAAAGACCAGCATAATGATGTCAAAAATATTTTAGAGCAAAATAATTTTATAAATATTAAAATGAAAAAAGATTATGCAAATATTGAACGAGTCGTTTACGGAGAATTAAAGTGAGAGTTGTTGTTCAGCGCGTTTTAGAAGGCGGAGTTTACATTGCCTTAAAAAATTATAAAGTTGAAATTAAAAAAGGGTTTGTAGTTTTACTGGGAATTAAGGTTGGCGATGAAGAAAAAGACGTAAAATATCTTGCTGAAAAATGCGCTAACTTAAGAGTATTTGAAGATGAAAATGAAAAAATGAATTTATCTATTGAAGATGTTGATGGAGAGATTTTGTTAATCTCGCAATTTACTTTGTACGGCAACGCTTCAAAAGGGAATCGTCCTAGTTTTATTGAATCGGCAAAACCGGATGAAGCGCTTCCGCTTTACGAAAAATTTATTTCATATTTAAAAGATTTACTCGGCGCTGAAAAAATTAAAACTGGAATATTTGGTGAAATGATGAAAGTAAAAATTATTAATGACGGTCCCGTTACAATTATAATTGATTCTAAATAATATTAAATATATCGATATCGTATTTTTATTTTAAAATTTGATTTATGACTTTTAACATTTAAAAGATGAATCCAGTATTAATGATATTTATTGACGGAGTAGGAATTGGAAAAGAAGATTGCCAATTCAACCCTTTCTTTTAAATATCAATTTAAATTTGTAAAAAATATTTTTGGGAACATTCCATCATTACAAAATCAATATTTAAATAATGATGAAAACTTTTTATTCCCGACTGACGCAACGCTAGGAGTTGAAGGATTACCTCAAAGCGGAACGGGTCAGACTTCAATATTTTGCGGAGTGAATGCGCCAAAGATTGTCGGCAAACATTTCGGACCTTATCCTTACTCCACGCTCATCCCAATTATAAAAGAGAAAAATATTTTTCAATATTATAAAAGTATTGGCGAGAAAGTTTACTTTGCCAATGCTTATCCAAAAGTTTTTTTTGATTATTTGAAATCCGGCAAATCGCGTTTAAGCGTTACGTCTTTGAGCTGCAAGTCAAGCGGGATGAGGTTAAATACTTCCACCGATGTTAGGCGCGGGGCTGCTCTTACCGCAGAAATAACTGGCGAAAGATGGAATAAAAAATTAGGTTACAAACTGAAGCCGCTTAACGCTAAAGCAGCCGCTAAAAGATTAATACAAATTGCTTCAAAAAATTCCTTCACTCTTTTTGAATATTATATGACAGACCATCTGGGGCATGGAAGAGAGATTGCAGAATTTGAAAAAACTTTAAAAACATTTGATGAATTTTTATTTAGCGTTTTATCAGAGATTAATAAAAATAAAATGACAGTAATAATATGTTCAGACCACGGCAACCTGGAAGACCTTTCAATTAAATCTCATACCTTAAATCCGGCATTAACAGTTACTGCGGGGAAATACGCCGGAGAGCTTGCAGAAAATATTAGGGATATTTCTCAAATAAAATCCGCAATAATAAAATACTGCAAATGAAAAATTATCCCACCATAAAATTTACATTTCTATTTATAATAGGAATTTTACTCCGCCAATTTGTTAAAATAGATACGCCTGTATTTTTTACAATCATCATAGCTGCGCTAATCTTAATTTTCATTTTACTAAAAATTAAAAATCATAATTTCAAAATTATAAATATCGCTTTAACATTTTTATCTATAATTCTGTTGGGAAATTTTCTTGCTGGAGTTAATAGGAATGAAGTTCAATTACTTCCCGCAAATTTATACAAACAAAAAAATATGGAAGTGTTTGGTACAATTAAAAAGTTAGAGCTTCCTAGAGAATATGAATCACGTTTTATTTTAGAAGTAGATTCATTTAAAGTGTCAAATACAATTGTTAAAATGAATTTAACGCTGCTTACTCGTATTAGAGATGATAGAATAAAAAAAGTTGATTCTTTATTTGAAGAATTAAAGCCAGGTTATAAAATTTCCGTTGCGGGAACTTATGCAAAAGGCGGAGAGACGCGTAATCCAGGCGAATTTGACTATAATAAATATTTAAATTCAATCGGCATAAGCGGTTTATTTACAACTTATAATTTTACCGACGTTAAAATTTTAGAAAAAGAAATTTTCCCATTTGCAACTTTTGTAAATAATGTTAGAAAATATTTAAACAAACAGATTATGCAAATTCATCAGCCGCAGACGGCATCGCTGCTGAGAGGACTGTTATTAGCCGATCGAAGCGGGATTGATTACGCGGTAAGAATAGAGTTTATAAATTCCGGCGTGATACATGTACTGGCGGTTTCGGGACTTCATACCGGTTATATAATTTTAGTTTTTCTAATATTCTTCGGACGCTTCAATATTTACGTTAAATCAATTTTAACAATTGTAGGATTAATATTTTTTTTAATTATAACCGGAATGCCCCCTTCAGTTTTTCGGGCATCAATAATGGCAATCGTTTTTATAATTGCTCTGCTTACAAACCGCTCCACAAATTTGTTTAACGCGCTGGCAATTGCGGCTTTAATTTTATTAATCATAAAACCTTCAGATATTTTTAATCCAGGCTTTCAACTTTCATTTTCAGCGGTGCTGGCTATCGCCGCTATATTTCCCTATCATTCAAACAAAAATAAATTCTTTAAACATTCAAAATAAAATATTAAAATATATTTTACTTTTCTGCGCAGTCTCAATCAGCGCTCAGCTTGGTACCCTGCCATTTACAATTTATTATTTCGGAAAACTTTCTGTAATTGCTTTGCTGGCAAATTTAATTGTCATTCCGCTAATTGGTTTTATTTTAGGCACAGCAATTTTTACTTTAACTCTAAATCTTATTTTGCCTTCAATTGCTTTATACTACGCAGCAGTAAATGATTTATTTGCATATATCTTATTTTGGTTTGTGGGCATTGTGGGTAATCTGGATTATGCATTTGTAAAGATAAGACACTTTTCAATTTTTGACGGAATCATCTTTTATGCATTCTTATTTATCCTGATTTATTATTTGGTGATATTTAAACATTCATTTGCGAAATTAGTTTTATTCATTCTCATTACTGCAAATATCTTTTTGTACGCTTCAATCGATAATAAAAATTTCTTCATAGAAAATGAATTAAATATTTTAATGATTGATGTTGGACAGGGTGATGCAACATTAATAAAATTTCCGAATGGTGAGACTGCTTTAATTGATGCCGGTAACACAGATTATTATTTTGACAATGGCGAAAGAGTTATTCTTCCTCTTTTAGAATATCTTGATATTCCCAAAATTGATTATGGATTTATCTCTCATATTGATGCCGATCATTACGGCGGCTTTGTTTCTTTAATTCATAATGGAATGATCAAACAAATATTTAAACCTCCTTTGGACTCATCCTTTAAAAAAGATATTCGTTTTGAAAATTATTTGAAGCAGATGAACGTCCCATTTTACCATTACAAGAAGGGCGAGATGAAAATTGGTAATGTTAATATTTATACTTTAAATAATTACTCAGATAAAAATTATTCTAATTTTACCTCAAACAATAAGAGCGGAATGTTAAAATTCGATTTCGGAAAAACCAGTTTTTTATTTACGGGCGATGCTGAATCACCCGCAGAAAATTATTACGTTATGCATTATAATAATTTTTTGCATGTTGATGTTTTGAAAGTAGGACATCACGGCAGCAATACCAGCTCCTCGCCGTCTTTTATTGTTAAAACTAAGCCAAAGATCAGTTTGGTTTCAGTGGGAATACAAAATAAATTTGGCCATCCTTCTTCATTAATTATGAACAGATTAAATGCAATAAAATCTGAAATTCATCGAACAGATATTGAAGGCGCAGTTTATTTAACTTCAGATGGTGATTCAGTAAAAGTTGTTGATTGGAAATATGACTAATTATTAAAGTAAAAATTATAGAGGGATTTATTGAACAGTAAAAATAAAAGATTATGTATCGGAATACTTGGCGGAGGGCAGCTTGCGCGAATGTCTGCTTATCAAGCTTATAAATTAGGATTCGATATTGCGATTTTAGAAAAACACAAAAATTCTCCTGCCGGTCAATTAACTAAAAATGAGTTTGTCGGTTGGGTTGATGATAAAAAAATACTAAAAAATTTTGCAAATAAAAGCGATATCGTAACTCTTGAAAATGAATTTGTAGATTATAAGCAATTAGAATTTATAGAAAAGCTTGGCAAAAAAGTATTACCTTCATCCAAAACTATTTCATTAATTCAAGATAAACTTATTCAGAAACAAACTTTCAAAAGAAATAATATTCCGGTAGCCAATTTTATTGAGATTAAAAACACCACTACTTATAAAAAAGCGGCAAAAATTCTTGGTGAAAAGTTTATACTTAAATCTCGAAAAATGGGATACGACGGCTATGGAAATTATAAAGTTGAAAATGAAAATGATTTTTTAGAAGGGGATAAAAATATTATCCTCGCGGCACAGCAGTCTTTTTGCTGAAGAATTAATTGATTTTAAAATGGAGCTTGCCATAATGACTGCAAGAACTATAAATGAAATTAAAACTTACCCCGTAGTGCAGACTATTCAAAAAAACCATATTTGCCATACTGTAATTGCCTCGGCTCAAATCAATAAAAAAATAAAAAAAACAGCGACTGATATTGCGGTAATGTGTGTGGAAGCTGTTAAAGGTTTCGGAATTTTTGGTGTTGAATTATTCTTAACTTCAAACAATAAAATTTTGGTTAATGAAATGGCTCCTCGTCCCCATAATTCAGGGCATTACAGTATTGAGGGCTGCACAACTTCGCAGTTTGAAAATCATATTCGCGCCGTTTTGAATTTGCCGTTAGGTTCAACTCAAATGGTTAAGCCGTTTGCCGTAATGATTAACTTGCTCGGTAAAAAAAATGGGAAGGAGTTATAGAGAATTATAAAGAATCATTATCAAAATGAAAATATTCATGTTCATATTTACGGAAAAGAAAAATCACGTTTGGGAAGAAAGATGGGTCACATAACAATTTTGGGTGAGAATTTAAATTCAATTTTAACGAATGCTAAAAGGATTGAAAAAATTATTTCAATATAAAAACTAGGATTTACAATGAGTGATAAAAAAACATTAGTGGGAATTATAATGGGAAGCGATTCAGACCTTCCTATAATGAAAGAAGCTGCTGTAATTTTAGATGAATTTAAAATTGAGTACGAAATTAAAGTTGTATCAGCTCACCGTACTCCAAATTTAATGGCTGAGTATGGATCAACGGCATACAAAAAAGGAATAAAAGTTATTATAGCGGGAGCTGGAGGGGCCGCGCATTTACCGGGGATGACAGCCGCACATTCCCCGCTGCCCGTAATTGGAGTGCCGGTTAAATCAAAATCTTTGGATGGGCTTGATTCTTTGTTGTCTATAGTTCAAATGCCCGGAGGAGTGCCAGTAGCAGCTGTCGGAATAAATCAAGCAAAAAATGCGGGACTTCTTGCTATCCAAATTTTAGCCGCTCATGATAAAAAACTTTTAACCAAAATGATTGATTACAAAAAGAAAATGGAAGAAGAATCAATTAAGAAAAATGACAGATTGGGCAAATAAGAAAACAAAAAAAGACGAGTCACCGAAAAAGATGAAACTATAATAAGTGTTCGTAAAGATTAGGCGTTGCATCATCACAATTATAAAAGTAGGAGTAAACTAAGATTGCGATGAGCATGAAACTTTTTGGAATTGCAGATGAATAAAAAATTATCGTAGTTGGGGAAACATTAATTTCAATATTTAGGGTGAAACAAAATGCGCGGGAAATTTTTATTTATTGCTTTACTTTTTTTACTCATTTCACAATCAATTAACGCTCAATATAAAATAAGCATATCGCTTGGCGGCGGCTACTTGTCAGAGTTTTCGGATTTTGGAAAAACCAAAGATTGGCAGAATGGATATGTTATTAATTTATCATCAGAATATTTTATTGTGGACGACATTTCAATTTTCCTTAATTCTTCATTTCAAAACCTTTTCTTTACTGGCGAATTGCTTTATGCAACACAGGGTTATTACGGCGGGAATTATTCAATTGATGGCATGGACAGAAATTCTTATGAAATATCTTTAGGTGGAAGATTATATGATTCAATTAATTTTTTAAGACCCTATCTTACTTTCAGCGCCGGCATATTAGCAATATCTGATGGAAGAGAATCATTAGCCACGTGGCCCGAAGGAGGAGAAAATAATAAAGAGGCACGAACCTTAACAAAAGAAGGTCATATTTATAGCCAAATTACATTGGGCTTTGGCAGTGAAATTTTACTGTCTGATAATATTAAAATTATTCTTGAAGCAAAATATTTAAGAGCCTTACCCAAAGGTCCAGATTTTATTCCAATATTAACTGCATTAAAAATAGGGTTGTAATTATAATTAAATCAAGCATTATTTTTTAACACAAAAACCAAATTCATCAACATTAAATTCAGAAATAAAAATTAGGTTAATTTATGAAACTACTTTACGTTATATTATTATGTTCATTTATATGTTCGGCAAGCTATTCTCAACAGGATTCCTCAAATTCAAAATATGCTTTATCCTTTGGTATTAAGGATATTCTTAGGCTAACAAATTTTGATATGGACATAGCAGTAAAAAAAATTATAGATAGCTCCCATCAATTAAGATTATTTTTGTCTCCCAACATTACAAGGAATAAAAGCGAAGATAATCGCACAGAAAATATTTCACAAAACTATTCTATAGGGATAGGCTCCGATTATTTATGTACGCTAATGAAAGAAGAGGACATTAGTATGTATGGCGGTAGTGGACTGAATTTTAGGTATCGTTACAGCAGTACTAAAACAACTTCAAAAAATGAAAATGACGTAATCATTCATGAAACTATTAACCCAACTACCCTTATTGGAATACGCGGAATATTAGGAGTTGAATGGAAGGTAAGCAATAGAATTGGTATTCATAGCGAGTATTTATTAGAAGGCTCATATAGTTGGGGAGAAGTTAAAACTAATACTTCAGTTAATAATATTAATGATCCGACTGTGGAAACGAAAGTAAATATCATTAGTTTGGGATCAAGAGTTCTTTTTGGAGTAAGTATATATTTATAAAAATAATTTTTTAAGATTGACGAAGATCTTTTCTCTCTTTAATGTTTAACGGAAGTGTAAATTAAAATTCTGGAAAGAACAGAAAAGGGAGGCTACATTTGTCTAACTTGTTAAAGCTTGTAGGGGACGAAGATTTTCGTCCCCTACTATAAAAAATTGTATTAAAATTTTATCCTATTTAGTTTAATCATTCAATTCTATTAATTTCTTAATTAAAAATTAAGGAGCATAAAATGAAATTTTTAGCGGGCATCATTTTTACTTTTGTCTTATTAATTATTGCCGGCTTATTAATCATCTATTCCGGATGGTATAACGTTAGCGCTTTAAAGCCTGAATCAGGCGTTACAAAATGGATTTTAAATACTACTATGGATAATTCAGTTGAGTATCATTCAAAGGATATTGTAGTTCCCGAATTAAATGATCCCAAAAAAATTAGCGAAGGATTGGCGCATTACAAAGAAATGTGTGAAACTTGTCATGAAGGTCCGGGAATGGAAGAAAGTGAATTAGCTAAAGGCTTAAATCCTAACGCTCCGAATTTGGTGAAGCATGGTAAAAATATGGACGCAAAAGAAATATTTTGGATTACTAAAAATGGAATTAAAATGACGGGAATGCCGGCATGGGGCGACACTCATTCCGATGAAAAAATTTGGGCAATTACTGCGGCGGTAAAAAAGCTTTATGAAATTACGCCGAATGAATATAAATCTATTTCAACGGACAAAAATGAAATGGAAACAAGCAAAGCAAGCGAAGTAAAATTAAGATATCAATAAAATATTTATTTTGGTTTTACAGACAAGTTTCAAAATAAAATTAAGCATATATCTTCGTAGAGACGTTTTGCAAACGTCTCTTTATACTATTATGGAGACGTTGGTCTGCCTATGCCGAAACGCTTCGCGCAGGCAGGCGCAGCGTCTTTACGGGTAACATAACCTAAACCCAAGTTCTAGTTAGAAATAATATCACCATAAAAATTTTATTAAATATAGAGTTGTTCGGTATGAATATTTTAACCCCTCATCATAAAAAAAAGACGCTGCAATATTTTACAGCGTCTTTTTATTTAGTTGATTTACAATTTTAATTATCGGATTAAACTTCCACCAGCTTTCCATTATCTCTAACAGAATATCTGCCGTCTTTTTCGTTTATGCTGATCTTAAATCTGCTTACCAGAGTTTGAAGATTGTCGGTCATTCTATTTAAATCTTCCGCCGAGCGAGCCACTAATTGAGCGCCTGAAGTTCCCTGTTCAATCACGCTGCTGATTGCTTCAATATTTTTGCTGATCTGTTCTGCGGCTGAGGACTGCTCTTCGCTTGCGGCTGAAATTTGAGTTATCATATCGGATACTTGAGTTGAGCTTTCATTTATTTCAAACAATATTGATTCAACTTCTACAGTATTTTTCATTCCGTTTTCAACAAGTTCCTTAGCTTCCAGCATAGCCTGATCTGCTGCGCTTGCTTCTTTGCGCACCGAGTTTATGGTGTCTGCAATTTCCTTTGTTGCCTTTGTAGTTCGCTCTGCCAGTTTACGGACTTCATCTGCCACTACTGCAAATCCGCGTCCCTGTTCACCGGCTCTGGCAGCTTCAATTGCAGCATTAAGTGCTAGTAAGTTTGTCTGATCAGCAATATCATCAATCACTTGAGTTATTTCTCCAATCTGATTGCTCTTTTTTGCAAGAGAATTTATTACTTCAGCGACTTTCTGAGATGATATAACAATTTGTTCTATGCTGCGTTTTGTATCTTCAACCTTAAGCTTACCTTTATTAGTTTTATCTTTTGATTCTTTAGCTGCCGCATTAACGGTCTCAGTATTTTTAGAAGTTTCAAGAATAGTTCGTGTCATCTGTTCAACAGCTGCCGCAACTTCGCTGGTTTGCGCAGACTGCTCATGCGAGCCGGCAGCCATTTCTTCAGTGCTGGAAGAAATTTGAGAAGTAGCGCTTGCTGTGGATTGTACGGCGTCTCTAACTTTGTTAATAATGTTGCTAACAGATTCTCCCATTTTATTAATGCTGTTTTTTATTAATTGATGGTCCCCTTTATAATCAGCCGTAACTCTGCCGGTAAAATCTCCGGTGGAGAATTCATCCAATACTCTTGCTCCATCTTGAACTGGATTAATAACTGCATCTAAAACACCATTGAATCCACTTACAATATCTTTATACGAACCTTCAAATTGGTGTGCATCGCCTCGTTTACTTAGCCTTCCTTCTTTTCCATCTAATATCAAATTATTTGTAACATTGCTTAATTGATTTATTTTTCCTCTAACTCCTTCGTAGGCATCAATACCAGCTTGCGCTTTGGTTATCATTTTATCTACGGTATTTGCAAGAAGTCCAAGTTCGTCCTTGCGGTTAAACGATATATGCTTGGTCGCTTTTTCTACTTTGGCGGTTAAGATCGCCATTTTCTAAAGCAGTCAGTCCATTACCGAGGTTGGTAATACAAACGGACTCTAATTGCATCACTCGATCCACAACAACATTCATTGGTTTTGTAATGGATTTAGCTATATAATAGCCTGCCCCAAGGACAAATAATAAAGCAAAAATGCTGAGTATAATATTTAAAATAAAAGCAAAACTATAAGTTTCATCGGCAATTATACCGGCTTCCCTAACTAAACCATCTTGATAATTTATTAAATTATTTATAGCGTCGATGTATCTATTTTGCGCATTACGAAATTCTCCAAACATCATATTAACGGCTGAGGCTCGTTCACCATTTTTTAATAATGAAAACATTTTATCTCTTACAGGATAATATTCATTGTTACGAATATTTTTAAAAGATGCAATTAATCTCTTACCCTCATCAGATTTTATGGTACGTTCAAGAGAGTCTTGGCTTTGATTAACACTTTCACCAACACTTTTTAATCTTGCTAACTCTTCTTCCTGTTTTGCCCGGTCATCTAAAATAAAAACATTCTTAACAACTCTTGATGATATATTTATCTGGTCAATTATATTATTTGCCCATACAGTTTTAGGGAAATTTATCATGTACCAGAATCATTAACTCCATCATTAAGCGAGCCTAAGTTTTTTATACTAACCAGATTAAGAATTAAGATCATTACGAGCGCAACACCAAATCCTAACCCTAATCGTTTACCAATTTTCAAATTATCTAACATTTCGTCTCCTTTATTTATAATATGGTTTATTAATTAACTTTTATGCCGCTGTTTCCAGCATCTCAAATTCTGTATTTGAAAGTATTTTTTCCAAATCCAATAGAATAAGCAGCCGGTCTTCCAGCCTTGCAATTGCAGTAATATATTCGCCGTTTTTTCTTATTAAAAAATCGGGTGCGGGTTCGGCTATTTCTATAGGAATACGTAAAACTTCCTTTACTTCATCAACTATAAATCCGATTGTTCGCCCTTTTATTTCTACTACAATTATTCTTGTTGTATCTCCAAAGTCTTTTTTAATCATTCCCAGCTTAACTCTTAAGTCTATTACGGGAATTATTTTTCCACGAAGGTTTATTACGCCTTCAAAAAAATCTGGTGCATTAGGCAGTTTTGTAATTTGTGTTAATCTATTTATCTCCCTAACAGATAAAATATCCACACCAAATTCTTCATTGCCAATTTTAAAGCTTACTTGCTGTAGTAATTCTTTCGGATCTATGTTTAAATTTTTAGGTTGGCTCATTGATTCCCTCATTTTTGCTGAACATATATTTATATTATTACAAAATTTATTTACGTTTACAAAAGTATTATCGGCGCATAAATTTAAATGTTTAGGTAAAAATAGATGACCAAAATTTTAATGATGAATTTGAACACGCTAACTTTTTAATCCTAAAATTTGGTAAGACAATTACTACAAAATATTTATTATATTTCCATCGATATTTTTTAATGTTTAATAAAGGAAAAAAATGAAACTTAAGATTATTTTTATTTCAATTTTAACTATGCTGCTTATAACGGCTTGCCAGGATAAAAAAAATGAAGATTTAAAAACAGACGCTGCTGCAGAAAATGATTTACAAACCACTGCGCATAAAGCTAAGGTTGAAGAAGTGTTAGAAGCTAAATCATATACTTATTTAAGGCTTAGCGAAAACGGAAATGATTATTGGATTGCGATAACTAAAAGACCAATGGAAACGGGAGAGACAGTTTATTTTGACAAAGGTCTTAAAATGGAAAATTTTAAAAGCGCCGATTTGAACAGAACTTTTGAATCAGTGTTATTCGTGCAGGATATTAGTACGCATCCAACTTCATCGCAGCAGCCAATGATGGGCGGAAATAATGGACAAATGGGCAAGCCAAATATTCAAAAGGAAGATGTATCAATTGCGCCTGCTGAAGGCGGAATAACTATTTCCAAATTGTTTGCAAATAAAAAATCTTATGAAAATAAAACCGTCAAAATTAAAGGTAAGATTACCGCTTTTAATTCAGATATAATGGATAAAAATTGGGCGCATATTCAAGACGGCACCAGCAGCGGCGATAATTATGATTTAACCGTTACCACTAATAAAGATGTGAAAGTAGGCGATGTGGTTACGTTTGAAGGTAAGATTGCTTTGAATAAAGATTTCGGTTACGGTTACTCTTATGAAGTTTTAATGGAAGACGCAAAGTAAAATTTTTTATAAAAATTTTAGAAGTTGTTTCAAAAGTCTTTATAATGTCAAGTTGAGTTGTGGAAATTATATTTCAATAATCTTCGACCACGAATGCTACTTTTGGTTTAATACGCTTGTATGTCATTCAGTAAGAAAAAGTTTCCTTCTGAATGACCTGCTTCTCGCGGTCATTATTTAAAAACGGTTTTGTTATTATAAAAGTAGAGCTAAAGATTTATGCATAGGGGATAGTTCCTTGTTTTTTTTTGCATTTTATTCCCCCTAAAATTATAGCCTAATTCTTATTTTATTTTTGTAAATTTACATCCGAATTAAGTGAGTTTCCTTTTTTAATTGAGATTATTTCTATTTCAATTCTTCTAAAGAAAAAATCCAAACTAATAAAAAAATTCTAACCCGTTTTATCCTCATTAAATTCACGCACAAATTAAACACTAAATAAAATTATTACAGTTTCTGTAAGATTCATTCATTAATAAAAAGAAAAAATTTGATGACAAATAAATTTGAAGAACTCGGAATAGAAAAAGAAATATTATCAGCCATAAGCGAATTGGGTTTTGAAGCTCCAATGCCGGTGCAAGAAAAAGTAATCCCAATTTTGTTGGATTCAAAAGCTGAAGATGTAATAGCGTTGGCGCAGACAGGCACGGGTAAAACTGCGGCATTCGGTTTGCCCATTATTCAAAAAACAAATATTAAAAATTTACAAACTCAATATTTAATTCTCTCGCCTACGCGGGAACTTTGTCTGCAAATCGCTGATGACTTAACAACTTATGCAAAGTTTAAATCCGGTTTAAAAATTGCCGCCGTATTTGGAGGCGCAAATATTGAAAGACAAATTTCAACTATAAAAAGAGGGGTGCATATAATTTCCGCTACGCCGGGAAGATTAATTGATTTGATAAAAAGAAAGATTGTTGATATTTCAAATATTCAAACTGTAATTTTAGATGAAGCGGATGAGATGCTGAATATGGGCTTCAGCGACGACCTTGAAGCGATTTTAAAAGTTACGCCAAAAAACAAAAACATGCTTCTCTTTTCGGCGACAATGTCGCAGGAAATAAAATCTATTTCAAAAAAATATATGAAAGAGCCGGTTGAAATTACAATCGGAAAAAGAAATTCAGGCGCTGAAAATGTAAATCATATTTGTTATATGGTTCACGAAAAAGACCGCTATCTTGCATTGAAAAGAATTGTGGATTTTCATCCCGAAGTGTATGGAATAATTTTTTGCCGCACGCGAAAAGAAACTCAACAAGTTGCCGAACAATTATTAAACGACGGTTATAATTCTGACGCTTTGCACGGCGATTTATCTCAGCCGCAGCGAGATACTGTAATGAATAAATTCCGCATTAAAAATGTATCTTTATTAGTTGCCACAGATGTTGCCGCCCGCGGTTTGGATGTTGAAAATCTTACCCACATAATAAATTATAATTTGCCCGATGAACTTGAAGTGTATACGCATCGCAGCGGTCGTACCGGAAGAGCGGGGAAGAAGGGAACTTCAATTGTAATTTCAAATTTAAAAGAAAAACATAAGCTGCATTATCTTGAAAAGCAGTTAAATAAAAAATTTGAATATCTTCCTATTCCGCAGGGAAAAGAAATTTGTGAAAAGCAGCTTTTTTATCTTGTTGATAGAATGGAAAAAGTTGAGGTTGACGACAGCAAAATAAATGCTTTCCTTCCTGAAATTTATAAAAAGTTGGAATGGCTTGACCGTGAAGAACTAATTAAAAAGTTTGTCTCGGTTGAGTTTAACCGATTTCTTGATTATTACAAAAACGCCGCCGATTTAAATCATCCTTCCGATTCTAAATATTCAGGGAAAGATGGGCGGAGTTCGCTTGGCTTTACTCGTTACTTTATAAATTTGGGTAATGTGGATAGTCTAAAACCCGCAACTTTAATTGGAATGATAAACGATTATACTGGCGTGAAAAATATTGAAATCGGCGACATAGAAATTTTAAAGAACTTTTCATTTTTTGAAACCGACAGCAGCTACGATGATTTAATGATTAAATCATTTCAAAATAAATTTTTAAAGAGCCGTGAAATTGCAATTGAAGTTGCACAGCAAAAAGGAAAGGGGCGAAGTAAAGAATCGCGCAGCCAAAATTTTGATAGAAGAAAAACAGGCAAGGGAAAATCTGATAGAGGAAATAATAAGAGAAATGATTACAAATCTTTTGGAAATAAAAAATCCACAAGTTCAACCAAAAGAAAAAGAAAAATTTAAATTACATTTTCTCAATTCTATTTTTAAATAAGAACGCATTTTTTATTGCGCCATACAAATGATTTTTAGTAATTTTGTTCAAAATAAATTTTGAGGATCCCGATGGGGAAACACAGTATAGTTTTAGTCAAGCAGGTTCCCGATACTGCAAACATTTCCGGGCAAGTAATGAGGGAAGACGGCACGGTAAACCGATCCAAACTCCCCGCAATTTTTAACCACGAAGACCGCACAGCTTTAGAATTAGCCCTTCAAATTAAAGACAAAACCGGCGGCAAGGTTACCGCTATAACAATGGGACCTCCGCGAGCATCGGACGTTTTGCGCGAATGTCTATTTATGGGCGCTGATGATGCAGTTCTGATAAGCGATAGGAAATTTGCCGGCGCCGACACTCTCGCTACTTCATACGTACTTTCCGAAGCAATAAAAAAAATAGGCGGCTTTGATTTTATTTTTGCGGGAAGACAGGCAATTGACGGCGACACCGCGCAGGTGGGTCCGCAGACAGCGGAGAAATTAAATATACCTCAAATCACTTACGCTGAGGAGATTTTAGAAATTGGGGATTCATCTGTAAAAATAAAAAAGAAGATAGACGGCGGTTATGAAATTTTGGAATCGAAGCTTCCCGTTTTAATTACCGTGCTTAAAGATGCCTGCTTCCCGCGTCCATTTAAAGCTAAAAGAATAATGGCTTATAAAAATGCCAAAACTTTAATGGAGCTTGAAAAATTAACCGAAGGAAATTCTTTGCTTTATATTGATCAGTTGAAGGAGGAATACATTTCAAAAAATTTATACATAAAAACTTTTACAATGGATGATTTAAAGCTTGACGCTGAAAGATGCGGAGTTCATGGCTCGCCCACTAAAGTGCATAAAGTTGAATCGGTTGTTTTAGCAGGAAGCAATCACGATTCGATTGAGCCTACAAAAGCCGGAATAGAAAAATTAATTGACAAATTATTTGAAGATCATATTTTAGGATAAAAATTATGGGGAATATTAATAAAGATGTTTGGGTTTTTATTGAACAAAGAAACGGTAAACCCGCTGATGTAAGTTTGGAACTTTTATCTAAAGGACGAAAGTTAGCCGCCAGCCTTAAAGGAAAATTAAAATCCATCGTTATAGGAAACAAAATTAAACCCCTCGCTGAAGAAACTTTTAAATACGGCGTTGATGAAGTTTTTGTAATTGAGCATCCCGACCTTCAAAATTATTTAACAATTCCTTACAGCAGAATTATAACTGAATTAGTTGAAATTCATAAGCCGAGAATATTGTTATTCGGCGCTACTGTAATCGGCAGAGATTTAGCGCCGCGCGTTGCCTCGCATTCCAAAAGCGGGATGACCGCAGACTGCACCGATCTTGAAATTTCAAATGTTACTTATCTGAAGAAAGAATATCCGGATTTGCTTTTGCAGATAAGACCTGCATTCGGCGGAAATATTATTGCCACAATTATTACTCCCAATACAGAAACACAAATGGCAACTGTGCGCGAAGGCGTTATGAGAATGGAGCCTGTTGAGAAATCTGTAAAGGGAAAAATTAACGAAGTTCCGTACATTAAATCTTTGGGTGATGATCTTATAAAAATAATTGAACAGCACAGACAGGAAAACAAAGTTAATTTAAAAGCCGCGCCCATTATTGTTGCAGGCGGTTACGGAATGGGTACATTAGATAATTTTAAACTTATTCATGAACTTGCCGCGGTAGTCGGCGGTGAAGTTGCCGGCTCGCGCGCCGCAGTGGATGCGGGCTTTGTTCCTCCTGAAAGGCAAGTTGGACAAACGGGCGTAACTGTTCGCCCCAAACTTTATTTTGCCTGCGGTATTTCAGGCGCAATTCAGCATAGAGCGGGAATGCAGGAATCAAATAAAATTATTGCAATTAACAGCGACCCCGATGCGCCAATTTTCGGTATTGCCCATTATGGAATTGTGGGCGACGCAGCGCAGATTATCCCTATGTTCATTAACGCATTTAAACAAAAGCTGAGATAAATTTATGGCAAATTATTTTTTAGATAATCGGGATTTGTTATATCAATTTGAAAAGATTGATTTGAAAAAAGTTGTTGAATTAACGGAAGATTATTTCAAGCATTCTGAAAAATTTCAGCACGCCCCCATTAATTATGAAGACGCAAAAGAAAATTATAGAAAAGTTTTAGAAGTCGTGGGAGACATTGCCGCTAATTTTATTGCGCCTCGCGCAGCGAAGATTGATGAAGAAGGCGCAATATTCAAAGACGGAAAAGTTGAATATGCAAAGGGAACCAAAGAAGCGATTGAAATGCTTTCCAAAGCCGAACTGATGGGAATGATTTTGCCGAGAGAGTACGGCGGACTTAATTTCCCAACTACAATTTATATGATGGCGGTGGAATTAATTTCCCGCGCCGAAGCTTCGCTTATGAATATATTTGGACTTCAGGATATAGCTAAAACTATAGCGCAATTCGGCAACGATATTCAAAAAGAAGAATTCCTTCACAAGTTTTCTACCGGCGAATTTACCGGCGCAATGGCTTTAACCGAACCTGACGCCGGCTCCGATCTTCAAGCCGTAAAATTAAACGCTTATCAAGATGAATTAGGCAATTGGTTTTTGCGCGGCGTAAAAAGATTTATAACTAACGGAAACGGCGAAGTGCTTTTAGTTTTAGCGCGGACTGAACCGGGAACAAAAGACGCCCGCGGTTTAAGCATGTTCGTCTGTTACGGCGATGAAACACTGAAAGTAAGACGCATTGAACATAAACTTGGAATTCACGGCTCGCCTACATGCGAGTTGCAGTTTAACGACACGCCTGCGCAGCTTGTCGGAACAAGACGTTTTGGTTTATTGAAATATGTTATTTATTTAATGAACCGGGCAAGAGTTGGAATAGGCGCGCAGTCATTGGGTATTTCACAGCAGGCTTATGAAGAAGCGTTAAAGTACGCAAAAGCGAGAGAGCAATTCGGAAAACCAATTTACAATTTGCCCGTAATTTCAAATATGCTTATTGATATGCGCGTTACGCTTGAAGCGAACCGTTCATTATTTTATTCAACTTCATTATGGCTGGATAAAAAAGAAAAGCTGGATGATTTAGTTGATAAATTAAAAGCGGAGAAAAAATCTTTTGCTGAATTTATTGAAGAGCAAAAAGAAGCCGCAAAAGTCGTAGCTCTTTTAACTCCCATTGCAAAATATATTTTGAGCGAGTCGGCAAATAAAATTACGTACGACTCTCTTCAAATTCACGGCGGCACCGGATATATGAAAGAGTTTATGATTGAACGATTGGTGCGCGACGCCCGCATAACTAATATTTATGAAGGCACGTCTCAAATGCAGATTGTAGCGGCTTCAGGCGGCGTTATAAATGATGTGCTGTCTGATTATTTTAATGAGTGCGAAAAGAAACAGTACAAAGGAAGTTTACTGAGACTGCATGATAATTTAAAAGAAATCCGTGAATTATTTTTAGACAGTTTAAAGTATGTTAAAAACAAAAAAGATAACGCGCTGCAGGAAGTTGCCTCAAAAGATTTAGTTGAACTTTACTCATATCTTTACATCGGTTATCTTTTACTAAATGAAGCAAACGAAGATCAGCATAGAATTTTTACCGCGAAGCGTTATATAATTGATTCGCTTTCCAAAGCAAAGAAAAATGCGGAAGCTATAAAATCGGAATTATATTCTGATATACTTCATGCAGATACTATTTTAAATTAAAATAAAGGAGAGACGTAAAATGAATAAATGTTCAGTTATATATAGATTGTTTGATGATCATGAAGAAAAACATTACGTAAACACAAATTTAGATCATCAAAAATTAGAAGAAATTGTTGAACAGTATAAGAAGAAAAAAGATAATGTTTATGCCAAAGAGTTTATTAATTTTCTTATAGAGTTTGACCCGGATGCCTGCGAAGTGGAAGTAAGAGATTTTTACTTTTAGTATAATTTGTCTTCTGAAATATAATAGCTCGCTATAAAAATTTACTGCCAATGACTCTAAGTAAATATAAAAAGGTTTTAAAAAGATATTGGATACTGATACGGAGAAAATATCTTTAGCATAAAATATTAAGATGATATGGCGCGGGCAATTTCTTTTTTTGATGTTCCAAGAGCTAATAGAGATCTAATGATAAGATCAAGAGAAACTGAGGGATCGCCTGTTTCAAGTTTTGCCACGCGCGACTGGCTTGACTTTATAACTTTTGCAAGTTCAATTTGCGTTAGTTTTTGCTCTGTGCGCACTTTTCTTAAATTGGCGCTTAGTTTCATCTTTAATTCAATGTATGAAGATTCTTCTTCCGACAAACCCAGAAATTCTGCTGTTGAACCAAATTTCCATCCTTTTTTCTCAAGGCTTTTTTGTTTCTGTTTATCCATTGTCATAATCCTTTATTCTTTTTTTAGATAAGTCAATAACTTGCTTAGGCGTTTGCTGAGTTTTCTTATTAAACACTTCAAGAATTATTATGGCGTCAAAATCAATTCTATAAATAATTCGCAAGTATTTCTTTCATCATTTATTCGAAGCTCGTGACAATTAGAACCTATATTTGGCATTGGTCTCGAATGCGGCAATTTCAACTTTTCTCCCATTTGGAGAAGTCGGAAAAGAAATCCAGCTTCAATTCTTGCAGCAGAAGAGAATGGGGGAGTTTTAATTTCTCCATGAAACCAGACAAGAGGTTTTACTTGAATTTTCATGGCAGTAAATACATGTCATATCTGACATATATCCAATAAAGAAATAAACTTGAAAGGTTAACACGCTCTCAAAACGGACAGTGTTTTCACCGCGGCATTTGTGTAATTTTACAATCGCATATTCAAAACTGAACTGCTCTTTAAACTGGTTGGGTATGAAAGTTTTTTTATAAATAATAGTTGTTGATTCTATTAGCCATTCGTGGTTTGAGCTATGCCTTAGCCAAAATGCATTAATATTTACAAAGGATATGAAAAATTTAATTTGGTTTTGTTTAATATTATTTTCAGTTCAAATACATTCTCAACAAAAAGACTTTTCTCTATTCTTGAACGTCGGCAGAGCAAGTGATAATGATGCAATGATGACATTATGTATTTAGAGCAAACACAATATCACGCTGCAAGTATTTTTATTAGCGCTAAACATAAAACTGTATTTGCAGGTCAATTTAATTTAGGTTTTGACATTCATATTTATGAGAGATTTTCTCTATTGGTTGAAGGCGATTTATTTTTTAGAGAATATTTTGGTTCAGCTTGGCTATTAGGAATTAAATATTCATTAAACTGAATGTAAAAATAACCCGCGATGGCTAGATAGAGTCACTTGAGAATTTTAAAGTTTAACGTAAGATTATATATTAGATTTAAACAAAATCTATTCTAAAATCTTTTTTACGTCTTTATCTTTTCCAAAAACAACCAGCACGTCATTTTCTTCTACAACTGTGCTTGCTGTGGGTACTCCGTATATTCTCTCTTTAACAGTTTCTTCGTTTGTCTTTTCATTTTTAACTACATAGCTTCTTTTTAAGGTGATGAGATTTAAATTGTATCTTATTCGCAAATCAATTTCTTGAAGCGTCTTTCCCACAAAAGATTTTGGCGTTTTTACTTGCACAATATTATAATCCTCGCCAAGAGGAAAGAAATCTAAAACTTCGTCATTAATTAATGTTGTGGCAATTCTTCTGGCAATTTCAAACTCTGGGGTAATAACATTATGCACGCCCAGTTTCAGCAAAATTTTCTCTTGAATTTTTGAAGAAGCGCGGGCAATTACTTTTTTTATTCCCATTTGTAAAAGAAGAACGGAAGTTAAAATTGTATCTTCAAAGTTCGTCCCGATAGAAACAATAACCGCGTCAACCTTATCAATGCCAAGCGAACGCAATCCTTTCTCTTCAGTGGAATCCATCTTCGCGGCAAAAGTAACTTTATCTTTTATTTCTTCAATCACTTCCATATCATTATCAATTGCAATTACTTCAGAGCCGTTTTCTGCAAGAGAAGTTGCAACGCTCATTCCAAAATCACCTAACCCGATAACTGCAAATTTTCTATTCATACTTTCTCCGTTTTAAAGTGTGGAAATGTTTTCCGTTGGTAAATCATAAGCCCTTGTAGCTTTATTTTTTAAAATGCTGTAAAGAAAAGCAAACGGCCCGACTCTTCCAATTAACATTAGCAGGGTAATAATTAATTTGCCGCCGTCAGATAAACTTGAAGTTATACCTCTCGATAATCCTACGGTTCCAAATGCGCTGAACGTTTCAAAAGCAATATCTATTAAACTTTTATTTTCAGTTATAGTTAAAAGAAAAATTCCAAGCGTGATAAAAGCTATACTGGCAAGCGTTTTAAGCACGGCGCGCAAAACAATTTCGTTAGGGATGGTTCTATTTCTTATTGTTACGCTTTTTTCATTTCTTAAAAAAGAAAATGTTGAAGCTATAATTATTGCAAAGGTGGTAGTTTTTATTCCGCCGCCGGTGCCGCCGGGAGAAGCGCCCACAAACATCAAAAATAAAAATAATATTGTAGTTGGCATTGCAAATTTTGTTATATCAATTGTATTGAATCCCGCAGTTCTAGATGTTACTGATTGAAAATATGCTGCGTCAAGTTTTTGCCAAAAGCTGAATTGCGCCAGCGAATTATTGTATTCCAAAATAAAAGTTAAAACTGTTCCCACTATTAGTAAAATTAAAGTTGTGTATAAAATCATTCGTATTTGTAAAGACAATTTAAATCTAAATTTTCCAAAGGAGGTTCTAAAACTTTTGATTCTTAATAACCCCATAATTGTGGGAAAACCTATGCCGCCTAAAATTATTAATATGCTGATTGTAGTAGTGAATAAAACATTGCCGCGCACTAATGGTTCGTAAAGGTTTAAAGTGAATAATGAAAAGCCGGCGTTGCAAAATGCGGAGATAGAATGGAACACGGATATAAAAATTGCGCTGCCCACATTTGGATACTTAGCCGCCACGCTTTGAAATAAAATTACCGCGCCGATCGCTTCAATTGTGATTGTGATAATTGTTAAATAAGCAAGCACTTTTGTTATTGTGCCGACGTTATCTTCCGCCAATAAATCATGTAAAAGAATTCTTTCTTTTATTCCAATTCCGCCGGCGAGAAATAAAGTAAAAAATGTTGTAAACGTCATTAACCCCAATCCGCCGATTTGAAATAAAAGCATTATTACAAGCTGTCCGAATTTTGTAAAATAGACTGCGGTGTCGACCGTAATTAACCCTGTTACGCAAACCGCGCTGGTGGAAGTAAAAAGCGCGTCTATAAATGAAATTTTGCCGCCCGCAGTTGAAGCAGGCAGCAGAAGCAGCAATGTTCCAATGGTAATTAAAAATACAAAACTCAAAACAAATAATCGGGAGGGATGAATTTTTAGCTGAAGAATTTTTTTATTGTAGCGTATGCCGCCGGCTATTAATCCAACAATAATATAAATTTGCGCAAAGACTATATAAAGAAATGCTATGTCTTTAAAATGTAAAAACGTTCCCAGCCTTCTTATTAAACTGTAGCCGAGTAATATTAAAATCCCTTCAACAATAATGAAAACGAGAATTAAAAATTCTATTTTGTGCGATTTGATATGTTCAATTTTTCGGTTTGAAAAATAAAGCTGAATAAACTGATACAAAATAAAAATCCCCACTACGCCGATTGAAATGTAATGCAGAATTACAGCGTCGTCTTTGGAAATCTGAAACCCATATTCAAATACAATGGCGGCAAAACCAATAATGCTGGTAATTACAATAATTATTTTTGCATAACTATTTATTTTTAATTTTGTTTGATCGGTCATCGTCGAAAATAAATATTAAAATTTCTAAAGATTGTAATCATCTTTTAAATTTTTATTTAACTCATTTAAAATGTAACTGTTTATAGAATCGCTTAATTCATTTTCAAAACGGGAATCAAAAATATAAACATTAACTTTATACTTATTTGTATTGGTTATAAAATCAGCCTTAGCCAAAAAAACTTTTACTTCTTTTTTCCCGTAGGCATAGGGGGACGAAATCGCTGAATCTCTTAAAACAGAAATAATATAATTGCTGTTGTATTCCGCTGGAAATTCAAATTCTAAACTTATTAGCTGTTCCTTTTTACCAATGTTAATATTGGCAACGCTGTTTGTTAGGAATAAAGAATTAGGAACATACACAACATTATTTTCACCGCTTATTATCTTGGTTGAACGCCAGCCAATGCTTTGAACCTGACCGGAGTTGTCCAAAATTTTTATAAAATTTCCAACCTCAAAAGGGCGAACAATTGAAATAAAAATTCCGCCGATAAAATTTCTAATTAACGGAATTGAAGCTACTCCAAAAATTATAATTGAAATTACAATTATTACTAACGCTACTTCTTTGGTGTCGCCTATTAACAAATTCAAAATTAAATAGAAAATAAAAATCCAAATTATAAGGCGCGCAATAACTAATATGGTTTGTAAAAAAGGAAGGCGTTCTTTTGCCAGGGGCGAGTTTTTAAATTTGTCTAACAGCTTTATTAATATTATACCGATTAGAATTATAAAAACTATTTCAAGAATTGTCCAAAAAGTTATTTCGCCGACAATTTTTAAAAAATTAAAAAACGAGCTGTCCTTTGCCGTAGTGTGAGGTTTGGGAATAACCAAATCAAATTTAGACAAGCTTGAGTCCTGCCGTTTTATCGAATCGCTTTTTGTTTTGATGGTTTCCGGTTTAGCAATGTTTACAGTTTCAACTTTGGCAACGTAAACAGTATCGTGCAAAAGAAAATCTTCAAAGGTTTTATTAATAACCGTATCCAAACTTTGAGCTTGAATTGTTAATGAAATAAAAATGAACGCTAATATTTTAGAAATATTTTTCATCGGTTAAAATATATTTCGTTTAATTAATTCTTTTTCCACCGAGCGGAACACAAATTTATTTAAGAAATATTTAAAGCTGTACATTTCAAATTGATCGTGATAAATTAAATTTAACGAAGCGAGATAATTTAAAATTTCTCTGCTCTTTTCAATAGAAATATTATAAATTTTTGAATGCTCTTTTGCAGTTATCCATCCGTGAATTAAAACTGAAGCAAGCGTTAAAAGATAAATTGAATCTAAGCTGGAAAGAATTCCCAACACTAATTTGCGCGGCGGCTTAATTGTTATAAGATTTCCTTTAACCAAATCAATTGACTGCAGCCAATAGTACATTGCCGAAATTATATTGCCTTCGGAATATTCTTCCAGCTTTTTGAAGAACTCATGCGATAATTGTTCCTGCTCTTCTTTTTGAGATTTAGCTTTAAATATTTTATTTCTGAATTGACGAATTTCCGTCGGCAAAAACTCAAGATTAAAACCCGTGGCGTTGTGCCTGCTTAAAATAATAGACTTGATATCTTTTTTGTGAAGGTCTTCCGTTACAATTTTATACTTGAAAGCTGATTCCAATTCAAAATTTGATTTTAAAAAATTATACGGATGTTTGCCCATTGAACAAAGCCAAAAAACATTTCTGTTGGTCATCGTAATCAAATAAACAAAATTCTTTAAAGCCTCGTAACCTTTAACCTGGTTAAGAAATAATTTGTTTATGTTGTCTAAAATTATAATTTTCTTTCGGGACTTATCGTTAAAATAAACCAGCAGCTCGTCAAAAGTAATTGTTCTGTAATAGCCGAGAAGTTCCGAAAATATTTTCAGCAGTTCTTCTTTTTTCGTAATAGTATTTTTAAACTCATACTGAATAAATTCTTTATCCTTTAAGGAGTTTGAAATTATAGTGTTGATTAAGCTTTTCTTTCCGCTTCCCGGCTCGCCGATAATAACAACCGAAGAAGATTTGTTTCGGTTAAAATCATTTAATGCGGCGTCGATTTTGTTTTTTAGTTCTTCATGTCCAATAAAAAAATCATTACTTTCTAACGGCGTTCCATCAAATAACTTTCTATAAATGAAAGGAAGATTTTGAAGTTTCTCCTGATTTAAATATGCGTCTTGAGTTTGATATTCATCGCCGGCGGGCTTCTTTAATTTTAAATTAATAAGCAGCGAATTAATAAAAGATTTAAAGTAGAGATTATAATTTCGTTTAAATATTATTCTGTATTTATTAAAAGTTTCGCTTACAATATTTTGATTTTTATCGAGCGACTTTAAAAGTTTTTGCCGCGTGGCTTCTTTGCCAATAAATAAATTTACCTGCCTCAAAGAACTGTCAATTATTAAATCATTAATTTGTTTAATGATGACGTTCACTTTCTCAATAATTTTTTGATTTACATTTTGCTCAAGCCTGTCAATCTGCTGATTAAGCTGTCCCAATCGTTCTTTAAGTTTTTCTGATAATGAATCTGCAAGATCAACTGCAATTTCAAATCCGGTTTCGTTGTTGGTTTCCAATTCCTTTACGGCGGTGTTAATGTGAAAGTTTACGATGGTGGGAAAATTATTTAACTCAGCCAGAGTAATGTTTAAATGATTTATAAGCAGTTCGTTAATTTCTCCAATTTCGCGCGGAAGTTTCTTTTCTAAAAATGACTGCGCAATTTCATTTAACGGAACGGAACGGAGATCTTTAAATTCAGGCAACCTTTCTTTTATAAATAAATCTGATTCTTCCAGCATTAATAATTTTTTAGGAAGCTGCTGTGATATTTTTGAAAAATCTGCGATTAAATTTTCGATCAGCATATTCATCTTTTTACTTTTTAAAATTTCATCTAATGAATAGCTGTACTTTCTAATTGTATCAATAAAAATTGTATTACGCGATGAGATTAAATATTCAATAAATTTTTTGCCGTCATCTTCATTTAACTTTTTAATTTCTTTTTGAAAACCATTTATGTTTTTATTTAATTCAACGCTTACGCTGCGCAGGCTGTTATTTATTTCATCCGAAATATTTATAAGCGATTTATTTACTAATTGATTTAGCTGAACTTTAATTTTATTTGTATAAGCTTCTTTTTGAAATAAACCTAAAAACCCGATATAATAATTAACCCAATAACGTATGGTTTGAAGAGCGTTATCCCTTTGAACTTCGCTCTCGCGAAAAACTTTTGAAAACCGAAAATCGCGCCTGTTGAATTTAAAAGTCCCCGCAATTTTTAGAGTGTTAATTAATTTGTTATAAGGATTAGCGAGCGCATATTTTAATCTTGTGCTTATCTCTGAGCTTGTTTCGTTTATTTCACTTTGATAAACATTTATTTCATTTACAAATTGAGTATGTAGCTCGTCAAACTTAGCGAGCAATAAAGTGGAAAGGGCAATATTATCTTTTTCAGTAATTGCAATTTCAGAAAGCTCGTCAAAATATTTTAAGAGATCAGAATAAAGCGCGCGTATTTTTCTTAATGTAGTTAAGCGTTCATTGCCCACAAGATTTACTGATTCTAAAATTTCACCGGAAGATTCGCCCACCAAATAGTAACGGGTTAAATTCTTATAATTAATTTCCCGCTTGGGCGTAAAATTTTTATTTAACAGTTTGTCAATTCGGATTGATAGTCTTTTTAAAAATTTAATGAACTTAACTTTAAAATTATCGTCTTCATTTTTTTCATAAAATTCTGATTCAAGGTTTACGAAAACTTTATTTTGAACTCCCTCGGTTAAATCGTTTAGCGATATAAAAAGATCTTTAATTAGCGGCTCTAACGCGGTAATATTTTTTTCTGAAGTTTTTCTTTCTTCGCACAGCTTAATAATCCAATCGGAAATATTTTTTTTAGAGTTTAATATTTCGTCTTTTATTTCGGAGGCGGAATAATTTGCTTCAGTTAAAAAAGTTTTAAGTTTAATATATTCATCAGTGTATTTTTCAGTAAAGCTGATAACAAGTTCCAGCGATTCCTCGCTTCTGAAATAAACAAATTTTTGATCAAACTCTTTTAGGATAGAATAAATTTTAAATAAAATCCCGAATAAAGATTTATTTAAATCTTCATCGGCAAATTCCGGCTCGGCAAACTTAGATTTTATTTCCGCAATTTTTTTCTTCAGCGCTAATTTTTTTTGAGATTCCTCAGTAACAATTTCTTCATCTTCTTCTTCAATTATTTCTTCGGGTTTTTGATGAGATTTTTTATCGCTATTAATTCCAATCTTTAAAGGAATAGGACCGAGAAAAAGATTTAAAGCGACAATAGTTGTAATCAAATCTTTCAACTCACCGCCAAGCCCGGGCAGCTTTTGTCCAATTACAATTGAAAGCCCCAGCATTAAACCGCCGATTGGCAGAAATCCCATCCAGGCATTTTTTTTAATTGAAGGTTTTTCTTTTGAAATTTTTGCCGCAAGGTTAACTGAAAAGTAGAGAGCAATTGCGCGGATTAAAAATATTGCCGAACCGATTATCAGCATATTTTGAATTGAAATAAAATTGATTGAAGCGCCGACAATTGTAAAAAAAGTTATAAAAATTGGAAGTGAAAGTTTTTGCAGAGGGTGATGAAAATCTTCGCCAAACTTTGAAAAATTTTGAACTACAAAACCCGCAGTTACAAAAACGACTAAAGTTTCCAAATGAAAATTGGATGAAAGCTCGCTTCCAAAAACAACTAAAGCTAAAATGTAAAGCAGCAATTCTTTTTTAACATATTTTAAATATAAAATACTTAGTCCGCCTAAAACTCCGCCGAACAAAACTGAGAACAAAAGTTCCTTTCCCAAATCAATAAATATTCCGCTTTCAATTTTTCCCTGCGGAAAAATTAATGCGGATGAAATTGTAAGCACAAACGCTAACAAAAGAATTATCAAAACATCTTTAACAATTGCCGTACTTAAAATTAAATCAATAAATCTTCCCTTTGCTTTAGTTTCATTTTGAACTACTAAAATAAGTTCGATGGAAGTTCCCAAAGCAACCACCGATAAAATTAATCCCGCGGAAATTATGTAAGCTGAATTTGCTTTTGCGAGAAATGGAATGAACGGCGCAAGCGCGTAAACGGATGCCGTAACTAATAAAAAAATTAAAATTGTTTTAAAGAGAAGTATGAGTGAAATGGGTTTTGCTAATTTTTTTATTCCGCTTATTTTTAATTCCATTCCAGCGGTTAAGGCGATGATGCTTAAAGTAACATTTATTACCAATCCCAATTCATTAACAATATCCAGGCTTAAAACCTCTAAAAGGTGAAAGCCTAAAAGCCCCGCTGAATAAGGTCCGAACACAATTCCAATTAATAAATAGCCGATTACTTTTGGTAATTTTATTAATGATAAAACTTCGCCCAGAGTGAATGAGGCTAAAATTAAAAAGCCCAGCGCTACTAATGTTTTTGGATTTACAGCAGCGTTGGATTCAACTTGAATGAACTGAATAAAAATAAATACCGCAAAAAGAAGAATTATTATAAAGAGTTTTCTTAAAATAGAAATCATTCATTCTCTCCTTTAATTTCGCCCACATCAATTAAATAATTTTTTGTGGTGGAAAATCCAATGATGGAATAAAAAATTAAAGCAGAAAGAATGCAGCTAACTACAATCGGGGTAAATTGATTTTGATAAACATTTATGTAATCAATAACCATCGCGGCAACAACTATATCCGAAGGGAATAATCCTCGTCCAATTTCAAGTTGAAGTTTATCGCGGTCATAAGAAGTTTTATAAGCTAGATAACCCGAAAATCTTTTAGCATAAAATCTTAAAAGAATAAATCCAATAACTGAAAAAATAAAAACCCAAAGACCGGAAGGCGCCCAATAGAAGCCAGCCATAATTACAATTAAAATTCCAAAGGGGTGCATAAGTCTATTTAATGAAGAATAAATTTTGTCGCTAATTTTTGAAAGGTTAGTTAAAATCACTCCCAAAATAAAATTCATATAAAGAGGAGAGAAATTTAAAAAATATGCCGTTCCGCTTGTGAAAATTGCAATACCCAATACGGCTACAAAAAGTTTATTTTCATCCTGCTCGCGTCCAATAAAAATAAAAAATAAAATTCCAACAATTACCGCAAGTAAAATGCTGACCACAACCCATTCAGTTGGAGTAAAGTTTATTTTATCGCTTGCGCCTAAATGAATTATGCTGAACAAAATTCCATAAATAAAAATGTTAAAATTTACATTAAGCGCCGCGACATTGCTTAACGCGTTAGAGATTTTTCCATTTAAATTATAACGCTTAATTACAACGTCTATTAAATAGTGAGAAGTTACTCCACCCATAATACTTAAGGCATAGGCGGCGGCTATAATTTCTAATAAATTTTCGCCGTCATAAAAAAAATAATAAAGCAAACCAAAAGAAGCGCCGCCTATTAAAATTATACTTACAATTATATCTGCAAATATTAAGCGGTAATGCTCAGGTTCAACTTTTGCAAAATTTTTAAATTTAAATTTTAAACCGTAAGTCAATCCCACAAATCCGATAGCGGCGGAAATGCCGGGGCTTAATTGCAAAAGAATTTCATTGGTTATTATTTGAGGGTAACTAAATTGAAAAGTTTTTGTAATCCAATTTGAAAATGAAGGTCCAAGTAAAATTCCAAGAAAAATATATTCAATTCCGGAAGGGACGTAAAAACGGCTTTGCATTTTGCTGAATATTAGGTTTGTGCTTACATAGCCTAAAATCAATACTATAAGAAAAACAATAACGGGGGTCATTTATCGCTTATTTATAAATAGAAAATAGAATAGCACTACCTTGAAAAAATAATAGTAAAAACTTTAAACCCTAAAAAGTTGTGCAATTAATTTACTGAAAATATAAGCAAACCGAATCAAAATAATCAAAATTCTATCATACTCATTTTTTTATTGGCTTAATATCTCTTATTTTATTCGTCAACAAACTAAAATCGAAAAAACAAAAAGCAAATAACGATCTACAAATTTGCTAACAACAAATGACTTATGACAAAGAACTAAGAACTAAAACTAAAACTAATTGTAAATATAAAAACTAATACCACAACACGAATAAAAAATATGGAAATAAAACACATCTCAATAATTGGTCTTGGGTTAATCGGCGGATCAATTGCAAAGACGTTAAAAACTTACGGCTCATCAATAAACATCAGCGCTTATGATAAACCAGAAGTATTAAAAAATGCTTTTAAAGAGAATACTATTAATTTCAAATTAAAAAAAATAGAAGACGCAAAAGATTGCGATATAATTTTTTTATGCCTTCCCACTGAAAATTCTTTGGATGCGCTTGAAAAACTGGCTCCTATTATTAGTGAAAAAACAATTATCACCGACGTATGCGGAGTTAAGTCAGTGTTTGAAGAAAAATGGAAACGTTTAAAAGAAAAAGGGGAGTATATTGGCGGACATCCTATGACCGGCAAAGAAAAAGGCGGTTATGAAAATTCGGATCCGCTGCTTTTTGAAAATGCCGTTTATATCTTATCAAGCAATAAAATTGAAACAGAAAATTATAAGCTGCTGTTGGAGTTAATCACAAGTCTCGGTTCACGCATTAAATATTTAGATCCATATATCCACGATGATATAGTTGCAAGAGTAAGCCACCTTCCGCAGCTGCTTTCAGTGGCTTTGGTAAACACTGTGGTGAGAGAAAATAAAAATATTAATTATCTCGATTTTGCCGCCGGCGGTTTTAGAGATATGACGCGCATTGCTTCCAGTGATTATGAAATATGGAAACCGGTTTTAAAGCATAACAAAGATGCAATTGTAAAAGCGCTTATAAATTTTCTATCAGAGTTTACTGAGATTGATAGTTTAATTATGAAAAAAGATTTGAAAGCTCTTCAGAATATTTTTGAATCGGCAAGAAATAGGAGAGATGAAATTCCTAAAAACACTAAAGGGTTTATAAGTCCGCTATATGATTTATTTGTTTTTGTTAAAGATGAACCGGGAGTTTTAAGTAAGCTTACAACTGTGCTATTCGAAAATTCAATAAACATAAAAGATATTGAATTGCTTAAAATTCGCGAAGGTACCGGCGGCACTTTTCGGCTTGCATTCGAATCAAAAAAAGATGCTGAAAAAGCTCGCCCTCTTATTGAAAAAATTGGATTTACGACAAAATAGTTAACTTCTAATATTTATTATATCAATATTAATGAATAAAAATCTATTTTTTTGAATCGAAGTAAAATAAATTTATTTATGCAATTTTTTTAAAATTCAGTTATTAAATCTATCCTCAAAATTACTATTTCCATCTGGCACACTCATTGTGTATTCATCATGATAACTAAAAAACTCAAACTATTTTTTATTTTTCATTTTCTATAATTCAATTTTTTCCTTCTATATAGTTTAGAGTTGAGCGCTAACAAAATATTTCTTCTTTTTAATCCTCCTTAAAAAAAAGAAATATAAGGGAATGGGCAGCGTTAAGAAAAAAGTTAATTATATGAATATAATGGTTTTCGTTACTTCCAAATCAAAAAAAACTATAAAATATATTTTTAGTAAACAGATACTTATTTGCTTAATAATATTTTTTGCTCAAAATAATTTTGCCCAGAGTAATAGCAAACCAAATTTAGCCGATCAAATTAAATTGATAATCTTGTCTCAAATAGATTCGCTGCATAATGAATTTGTTAAGATGAAAAAAGATACTACAATAAATAATAGTTTAATTATTCAGCGAATGGTTGGAGCAAACGAGAGCGATATTAATTCTTTTGAAAACTCAATTAAAGATTTAAAATCGAAAATTATTCTAGGCGGGGATAGCTCCAAATTCCTACAAACAAAGCTGAATCAATTGAAATTAAAAAAGATAAGCGCTTTGCCAATGTTTTATAATTTGGTGCATGATACTCTGCAAATGATGATTGATAATACATATAATCAAAAAAATATTGCGGCTAAAAAAAGTTTGGAACCATTTTTGAAATCAACTGAAAATCAGAAACAAAATATTGAAGCAAATAGCGAGGTGAAAACTTTTGACTCGGCTGCGGCTTCTAACAAAAAAATAAAAAAAGAATTTAAGGATATTGAAATTGAAGGCTTGGTTGTAGATGAGACACAAACAAAACTTGGACATGATTTTTACGATTTGTTTTATCAGAAGTGGGAGAGTCCCCAGGCTTTAAGTGATTTTACAATAATTATATCGGAGAAGCCGCTGCCCAGTCTCGGCACGCAGGTTTCAATTAAAATAAATGACACAGAAATTTTTGAAAACAGATTACAGACAAGATATGAACTTATTGAAGAACTGGCGGATTATGCGGTGCAGCTTTCGATGAATTATTTGCAGAACTATGAAGAAATTCAAAAAGAATTGAACGGCGATGAGATGAAAGGGAGCGGCATTTTTTAGGACATTAAATGAATAAAATTTTGAGGAGCTAATGCAAAAACTATATTTCTATTTTCTATTTATTTCACTCGGCATAATAATTTCCTCCGGCATTACGAACGCGCAGGAGTTGGTTTACTATCCAATTAATCCATCGTTTGTTGGAGGAAATCCCTATAACGCTTCATGGCTTTATAATGAAGCCCAGGCGCAAAATACTTTTACTGAAAGCGGAACCAGCGCCAGCAGTTATTACAATTCCGATCCTTTGGCTGATTTTCAGCAAAGTTTAAACAGACAAATTTTAAGTCAGCTTTCGCGTCAGCTTGTGCAGTCGGCTTTTGGCGATAATCAATTAACTGAAGGACATTACGAATTGGGCGATTATATAATTGACGTTTCGCCGGCTAATGAAGGAATTATTATTAATATTTTAGACGTGAACAGTGGAAATGAAACTAATGTAATTGTGCCGTATTATTGATTTTTAGTAGTTGTCATTCTGCAAGTTTTTTAAGGAAAAGTTTACATAAACGATAAAAAGATTCCGCCTGAATGACTGATAGAAAATTATTAATTAAAAAAAATTAAAAATGAAAAAACATAAAATTATAATTTACCTTTTAACGATTACAGCATTGCTGATAATTGCAAACGGCTGCTCGCAAATGATCCCGGCTATGGAAACAACGCGCGCAAAAATGGGCGAGCTGTCTCCAATAAATAAAGAGTTAAAATCTCTCCCCGCGGCTAAAGATAAAATAGTCGCCGCTGTTTATAAATTCCGCGACCAAACGGGACAATACAAAGCAACCGCCAACGGAACAAGCTGGTCAACCGCTGTAACACAAGGCGCAACCTCAATTTTATTAAAAGCGCTGGAAGAATCCGGATGGTTTATTCCCATTGAAAGAGAAGGTCTTTCTAATTTATTAAATGAAAGAAAAATTATACGTTCCAGCCGCGCGGAATATCTTGGACAAAATAACGAGCAGGATCAATTACTGCCTCCGCTATTATTTGCCGGGGTTATTCTTGAAGGCGGAATCATATCTTACGATACAAATATTTTAACTGGCGGCGCTGGAATTAAATATTTTGGGATCGGCGCTTCCGGGCAATACAGACAAGACAGAGTTACAATTTATCTTCGCGCAATTTCCACGCAAAACGGCAGAATTTTAAAAACTGTTTACACCACAAAAACTGTTCTTTCGCAGCTTGTTGATGTTGGACTTTTCAAATACGTTTCCTTCAAAAGATTGCTGGAAGCAGAATCCGGTTACAGCTACAACGAGCCGCCGGAAATGTGCGTAACTGAAGCGATTGAAAAAGCTGTGCAAGGTTTGGTTATTGAAGGTTTGAAAGATGGTTTGTGGCAATTGCAAAATGCTAATGATATAAATTCAAAAGTCATTAAAGATTATGAAACAGAAAAAATTAAAGACGAAAACTCTGATATTTATGGAAGAACTCTTTTAGCGGCAAGACCTAATTGGGGTGTGGGTTTAAATTTTGGAACTCAAACTTATTCGGGTGATTATTCAAATCCTTTAACAAGAGCCGCAGGTGAAATTGAATTGAAAGCTGCTCTTATCCCAGAATTTTTCTTTAAATCTTAACTTAGGACGTTACCAGCTTTACAGCGAAAACTATTTAAGTAAAACTTTTAATTATGCGGGACTGCAGGCAAAATATAATTTCTTTCCGCTAAATGAATTTACTCCGTATCGCCGTTTTAGGATTCGGAGTTTCTATTGAAGATGAATCGCTGTTAAAATTTAGCAATAACATTTATCCGTTTATAATTAGCGGAGTAGGCGCTGAATATATGCTTGAGGACAAGATTGGGATTAAACTTTATGCTTACCAATCAATTCATTCTTAATGATAAAATTGATGGATTAAAGCATGGCGATTTAAATGATTATTTCTGGGGAATGAAAGCAGGATTTTCTTTCTATTTCGGTAAATAAAACTATATCAATTAACTAAAACGAAGAATTAAAAGGAGGTGTTAGCGGGCAGTATATGAAAAAGAAAAACAGACCTGGCAGTCTGTATAAAAAAAGGCAGCGCTAGAGAGGCTTTCTTTACACAAAATGTAAAGAAGGATCCTGTACAAACTCTAACGCCACCAAAATTCCGCTCTAATATAATGAAATATTTATTGGAGTAAACAGTAACAATTCGATGCCAGCGGGTTGTTAACAATTAAGAGAATGCTGCAACAGCATCCTCTTTAGTAGGGCAAACTCGCAAGAGTTTAAATTAAATAATTGTTAACAAAACAAATCGGAGAAAAAAATGCAAAAACTATTTGCTCTTTTCGTAATCGTTCTTATGTGTGGTTATACATTTGGACAAGTTAATACTGCAACAGTAACACAAAGCGGTGGAACTAATGATGCTTCAGTAACACAAAACGCTAGTAAGCATACTGCTACAATTTTACAGGATGGTGATAAAAATGAAGCTGTAATTGAACAAATATTGACTGGTTCTTATGCAGGAGGAGTTGCGACTGTAACACAATTTGGTGATGAAAACTTGGGTAAGGTTCTTGATTGGGGTGGTGATCAATCATCTCATTTAGGTTCCATTGATCAAAAAGGTAACGAAAATATTGGTATCCAGTACTTTACAGCAGGTAAAAGTTGGAACGGAAATAAAGGTACCATTTCCCAGGTTGGAAATTCCAACGAATCTCATCAAACATTTGGATACATTGGAACCGACTATAGTTCTAAATTAAATGTTACCCAAATCGGTTCTGATAATTATTCTGAGCAAATATCTGGTCGTAATGGCAACTTAGGTGATATAGTTCAAACTGGTTCTGATAATTATTCATATCAAGATATGCGTGGAAGTACAAATAAAACCAATTCTATCCAGAACGGCGATAATAACCATTCTCTAATGTTTCAGTATGGTGGTAATAGTAATGCTGCACAACTGACTCAAGACGGTGGTGCTACCGCTAATATTTATCAAAATGGTAATTTTAATACTGTCATGGGTCTGAACGCAGACCCAATGGGTCAATCATTGGGAGGAAGTACTTTGAATGTTGACCAAGCTGGCGATAACAATACCTTGCATTTATTGCAGACAGATGGCGCTTCTGCTAATGTAACTCAAGACGGCCTAACGAATACATCTGTTGTAATTCAAAACTAATTCATTTTTCAACATAGATGGGAGTTTAAAAGCTCCCGTCTATTTAATTTAAAAGTTGATCTAAAATGAAAATATTAAAATTGTTCTTGTTCATTACTTTATTAGCCTGGCAGGTTTCCTTTTCTCAAACTAATAAGAGTATTGATTTACAAATTGCACAACTTGAAAATCCCGCTTCTTTCAATTCAAATATTGATTTGATTGATAAAGCAATTCTTCAGCAAGTTGTAGATGTAAATCAATTTAACTCTGCTAATCAGTTTGAAGGTAATAGCGCAATCATTCTTCAATTCGGCAATGGCAACACCGCAAACTTAAAACAAAATGGTAGCGGTAATAAATCAGCGTCGATTCAAAAAGGAGATGACAACTCGTATGATCTAACAATAAACGGCGATGATAATAAATCTTTTATTGCACAATACGGAAAAGAGAATACTATCAATCAGCAGTTAAATGGGGATAATTTGTTTTACGCTGTTCTTCAATTCGGTAACAATAATGAAGTTACACAAATTGAAAGCGGACAGCAGTCAAAGCAGTATGAAGTTAGGCAGTACGGTAATGATATGAAAATAAAAATAGTGGATGGTCCACTAAGGTAGCTTTATTGCGCAGCCTGTTAAATGCAGGCTGCGCTATTTTAATAAAGACAAAATGAATTTAAAATTTTTAACAAAAATATTTATACTGTTTGCTTTTTTTTTAATAGCAGAAACTTTGGGTCAAAATAATCCCAACAAATTTGATGATAATAATTCAGAGAATTTATTTAAGAAATATCAGGCAAAAATCATCTTGCATAAAGATGATAATAGTATGGAAATAAAAGGTATGTTTTTAAATAAATCTTCTGAACCAATTAAAATTAATTACACATTGTCATCCAATAAAAAAGGGAAGTCCGGTAATTCAAGTTCAAGTCAATCCGGCGCTTTTGATGTGAAGATGAATAGTGAAATTGGGCTTTCAAAAAGTATTATTAATACAGATGAAAAGGATAATCTAAAAATAATACTAAAAGTTTTTAAAGATGATTCAATTATTGCTCAGGATTCATTGATGATAATTGGTTCGGAAATTGCAGATAAATAGCATAAATATTACTTATGGAGATTCTTAATGTTAAATAATAAAATGATAATTATATGCGCATTAACTTTGTTTTCTTTTGCGCTCATTTCATGTAAAGAAAATACTGTCGAACCGGTATTTTTCGGAAGCATTGCCGGAAAAGTTGTGGATTCGAAAACGGGTTTACCTATAAGCGCTGCAAGCATAACTACCAATCCTTCCACAAACGCGATTGTTACGGATAACGCCGGGGCATTTAATATAAAGGATATTCAAGTCGGCAGCTACACAATAACGGCAAAGAAAAATGGATACAAAACCGGTTCAGTTAGCATTATGGTAAAGGAAAATGCAACTGCGCAAGCTTCAATTTTATTGGAAGATAATCCAACCACAAATACTTTGAACGTTCCAAAAAATCCTATTCCTGCAAATCAAGCGACGCAAAGTTCTGTTGCTTTAACTTTGTCGTGGTCTTCTAACAATACAGGCGCGGACAATGTTAAATATGACGTCTATTTATATAATTCCAAAGAAACAACGCCAATTAAAATTGCTTCCGAAATAAGCGACACATTGGTTGATGTTAAAAATCTTGAGTACAGCAAAACATATTTTTGGCAGGTAATAGTTAAGGATACAAACAGCTCGGTTAACGGAGATGTATGGAGTTTTACTACTAAAGCTTTCCCAAATAATCCTTTTGCTTTTGTAAGAAAAGTTGACGGCGTTTATAAATTGTTCACTTCCGATTCAACTGAAACAAATTTAGTTCAGTTAATAAATACTAACGGTAAAGAAATCTATCCGCGCTTTAGTCCTAAAAAAAATAAAATTGCTTTTGCATCGGATGTCTCTTTGCAGCCTCAAATTTACACGGCTAATTTGGACGGCTCTGATGTTCAGCAAATTACAAATCTTGCCGTAACCGGTTATAATAATATTGGAATTGGTTTCAGTTGGGCGCCCGACGGAGGTAGCTTAATTTATTCGCACTACAATAAATTATACAGGATTAACAATGATGGTTCAAATCTAACTGAAATAGCGACGGCGCCGGCAGATAGGCATTTTCGCGAATGTGAATTTTCACCGCTCGCCGATAAAATTGTTGTTGAAACAATCGGCGTAAATGTTTACGATAATGAAATTTATATTATGAATTCAAACGGAACCAATATGCAGATGGTTGTAGGTAATCTTTCCGGGATTGTTGAACGACCTTCCTTTTCACCTGACGGAAAAAGTATTCTTTTTACTAATGATGTTTCAGGGTTTGAATCGGCAACGGGCAGACAATTAAACTCACACATGTTTCTAAAAAGATTAGCCGACTCTGTTGTTACTGATGTTTCGTTCAAAAAAAATGACGGCACTAACGACACAAACCCGAGATTTTCACCCGACGGCGGTTCAATCATTTTTAATAATGCTTTAAATGACGGCTCAAGTGAACCTGATATTTTTATAATTGATATCAATGGAGAGAATAGACATAAAATTATCAGCGCCGGCTTAATGCCGGACTGGAAGAGATAGCCGCAAACTTTTCGAATTTTAATTAGTGGAAGGCAGTGTCAATTCGCGGCAATATTTCATAAATTTATTTTGCGTTTTCATCCGATTGCATTATTCCAAAAATATTTCCCTCAGTATCTTTTGCGTATGCCAACCAGCCTTGCCCCGGTATAGGCATTTTGGGAACTGCAATAATTCCATCGTTACTTTCTATTTTGGAAATGTACTCATCAATTGAATCAACTGTTATTGTGCATACATAAGCAATAACAGCTTCGCCGTCTATTTTCCCCTGCCGCATTACCATTCCGCCGTCAATCCCGCGTTCCTCGTCGTTGCCGGTTTTAATTAACCAATACGGCATAGGACCATCCCACTTGTTAAATTCCCACCCGAAAATTTTACTGTAAAATTTAATTGCTCTTTCGGGATTGTCAGCATGGATTTCAAAATGAACTACTCTTGGCATAGAACCTCCTATTTTTATTTTGTTGAAATGCGAAAAGATTTTAACTTAATATTTAAACAAAGGCAACATAAAATTTTCGTTTTTATTTGAAGGGATTAAAAATCAGTTGAGTGGTATTTTTTAATGATTTTAACTTCTACTTAAATAATATTAATTTGACTGAATAAAATTTTTAGTTTAATACAAATTATTTATTCGGATATTTACTGAATAATAATATATATTTTTAATGTTTTTTTAGATCGGATGTATGAATAAATCTCGAAGAGCTTTTCTTTTTTTTATTGTTATAATTTTATTATTTCAAATTTCATTATCGGCTCAAACTTCCGGAGGCGTTGAAGTTAAAAAAACATTTTACCCGGACGGCACAATTAAAACGCAAGGCGATTATTGGAATGACCAACTTCACGGGAGATATTTAGAATATTATCCCGACGGCAAGTTATGGAAGGAATGGAGATTCTTTTATGGTAAAGAAGATGGAGTTTCCACCTGGTATTTCCCTGATGGCAAAGTAAGCATTGAATGGAATTATAGAAGCGGTGAAAAAGAAGGAACATCAAAATGGTATTACGAATCCGGCGAGCTATGGTCGGAGCAAAATTATTATAACGGTAAGCTTGACGGCTTAACTTACACATATTATAAAAGCGGTGAAAAGCAGGGTGAATGGCTTTATCAAAATGGAATATTGCAGGGAATTTCAAAAACATTTTATAAGTCAGGTAAAGTTGAGGTTGAACGAAATTTTGTAAATGGTAAAATGGTCGGCTCAACCAAAATTTTTCATGAGAGCAACGGCGCGCTTGCTCTAAAGGCAAATTATATAAATGATAAACTGGAGGGCGAAGTAAAAATTTATGATTCGGCGGGAAATTTAAGAGTGGTTGATGATTACGTGGGCGATGAGCTTTTAAACAGAATTAGATACGACTACACCGGCAAAAAAGAAGCGGAAGAAAAAACCGTTAAAAATTATTTTGATAACGGAGTTATAAAAGAAGAAATATTTTATATTGACGGCAAGCGCGAAGACGACTCTCGGTTCTATTATCCCAGCGGATATTTGGAAGAACAATGGGCATATAAAAATGATACTTTAAATGGAAAATCTTTTTCTTTTTATGAAGATGGAATTATTAAAAATGAAACGGATTATTTAAATGGAATTCGCAAAGGAAATTCAAAAACTTATTATGCAACAGGCGAATTAAAAACTGAAAGCATTTACAGCGCTAATTTTAAAAATGGAATAACAATATCATATTATATTTCCGGAATTATGGAATCGGTATCTAATTACAAAAATGATATTCTTGAGGGCGAGCAGAAAACCTATCATCGAAAATGGTCTTATAAAATCTGACGCTTATATTATTGATGGAGAATTGCAGGGGAAGAAATCTTATTACTATAAAAATACCGCTCTTCAAAAAGAAGAAAATTATCTTAACGGAAAATTAAACGGCTGGGTTAGAAACTATTTTGAAAATGGTAAAATCCAAAAAGAAGAATATTTTAATGACGGTAAAATTGAAAAAAGCAAGGAGTATAATAAAGACGGCTTGCTTGTTTCAACTTATGGATATTAGAAGGATTTAAAATGAAAAAAATAATTAATGAAATTTTGTTTTTTTTGATTTTCAGCATTGCTGTGTTTTCTCAAAATGGAATTGTAAAGGAGCAATATCCTTCCGGAATTTTGAAACAGCAGGAAAATTTTATAGATGGAAAGTTAAATGGTGTGTGCAAATATTATTCGCCTGATGGAATTATTAAAGAAATATTAAATTATAAAACCGGAGTTAGAGAGGGCAAAAATTATTTTTACTTTGATAGCGGTGTGCTTAAAGAGATGATTACTTACAACAATGCTAAATATGATGGCGCTTATGTGGGATATTATGAAACAGGCTCGCTTAAAGAATCTTTTAATTATAAAGATGGAATTTTAGACGGCGCGTATAAAAGCTATTATGAATCCGGAGAATTAAAATCTTCTTATGAATACGTGAATGGAATGCGAAACGGAACTTCAAAAGAATATTTTAACAACGGCAATTTAAAAGCCGAAGCAAATTATGCAAGCGATATGCAGGAGGGAATTACGCGATGGTATTATGACGATGGCAAAATTAAAAGCGAGCTAAACTATAACAATGGTAATCTTAATGGAAGCGGAGTTGAGTATTATCAAAGCGGAATTATAAAAAGTAAAAAGAATTTTAATTATGGCTATGTTAAAGGCGAAGCAATCAATTATTTTGAAAATGGCAAAATGCAAAACATTATCCGCTATAATGAAGAAGGCAAAAAAGACGGGATTGCAAAATCTTTTTATGAAGACGGCGCTCTTTGGACTGAACAAAACTTTGAGGAAAATATTTTAGATGGTGAAACAAAAATTTATAATAAAGATGGTTCGCTTTGGTTTATTGAAACTTATGAAAATAATAAATTAATTAATAGCAAAGAATTTTCTGAGAACGGCAAAGTAATTTCTGAGAAATCATTTTAATTTTAGTGAAAAATTTATGGATAATTATAAAAAATTTAACGTGGGTTTATTGCAGCTTTCATTTTCAAAAAATCCCGATGAAAATTTAGAGAAAGCGATTCATTGGATTGAAAAGGCAGCTGACGATGGCGCACATATAATATGTCTACCGGAATTATTTCGCTCTCAATATTTTTGCCAAAAAGAAGATATAGAAATTTTTGATTTAGCCGAAACAATTCCTGGTCCTTCCACAGAAGCGATTGGTAAAGTTGCTAAAGAAAAAAATGTAGTTGTAGTCGCTTCATTATTTGAAAAACGCGCCGCGGGAATTTATCACAACACTGCAGCCATAATTAATGAAGAAGGCGAACTTGCTGGAATTTACAGGAAGATGCACATCCCTGATGATCCGGCATATTACGAAAAATTTTATTTCACTCCAGGCGATTTAGGTTTTAAATCTTTTAAAACAAAATATGGAAACATTGGAACTTTAATTTGTTGGGACCAGTGGTACCCTGAAGGCGCGAGAATAACGGCGTTGAAAGGCGCCAGCGTTTTATTTTATCCGACTGCAATTGGTTGGCATCCGCACGAAAAAGACGAACATGGCAAAAATCAATTTGAATCTTGGAGAACAATACAGCGCGGACACGCAATTGCGAACGGCGTTTACGTTGCCGCTGCAAACAGAATTGGTTTGGAAAAAGAAAATGAAAATTCCGCCGGAATAGAATTTTGGGGATCATCATTCGTAGCTGATCCGCAAGGTGTAATTATAGCCGAAGCATCCGCCGATAAAGAAGAAGTAGTGCTTGCTGAAATAAATTTGGATAGAATTGAATATATAAGAAGGAATTGGCCATTTCTGCGAGATAGAAGAATTGACGCTTATATAGGAATTGACAAACGATTTATTGATGAGTGAAAAGTTAAAATTCAATATTCAAAAAAAAACTAATGACAAAGCGCTAAGAACTAATTTTAAATGAAAAATCAAACTCTAAATAAAAAGCAATTTCCTTCACAATTAGGATTCACGCTTCCAGCCGAATGGAAAAAACATGAAGCTACCTGGATTGGCTGGCCGCATAATAAAAATGATTGGCCCGGCAAAATTGAACCAATCTTTTGGGTTTACGGCGAGATAGTTAGAAAAATTTCCGAGGGAGAAAAAGTTAGAATTATTATTGAATCGAAGGAAGCAGAAAAGCAAGCAAAAAGAATTTTAAAATTGGTTCACGCTAATATTTCTAACGTGGAATTTTATCAATTAAAAACTAACCGCGGCTGGCTTCGCGATTCCGGGCCGGCGTTTGTAAAAAATAATAAAGGCGAAATTGCAATTGTAAATTTTGAGTTTAATGCTTGGGCAAAATATTCTAATTATAAGAAGGATAGAAAAGTTCCAAAGTATATTTCTGAAAAAATGAATATCCAAAAGTTTTCGGCTACTCACAATGATAAAAAAATAATACTTGAAGGCGGAAGCGTTGATATAAACGGTGAGGGAACCTTATTTACCACAGAAGAATGTTTGCTGGACAAAAAAGTTCAAGTTAGAAATCCAGGCTTTACAAAAATAGATTACGAAGAAATATTTAAAAATTATCTTGGTATAACAAATACGCTTTGGCTGGGGAAAGGAATAGCGGGCGATGATACTCATGGTCATGTTGACGACCTTTGCCGTTTTATTAATAAGAATACAATTGTTCTTGTTCAAGAAAGAAATCAGAATGATAAAAATTATATTCCCTTAAAAGAAAATAAAGAAAGACTTGAGGGGATGAAATTAGAGGATGGTTCAAAAATAAATATTGTTGAACTTCCCATGCCTTCGCCCATCATTTTTGATGGGGAAAGACTGCCGGCAAGTTATGCTAATTTTTATATTTCAAACTCGGCTGTTTTAGTCCCAACTTTTAATGATCCAAATGATAGAACCGCTCTTGGAATTTTATCTGAGTTAATTACTGATAGACCTGTTGTTGGCATTCATTCCGTTGATTTAGTTTGGGGATTGGGAACGTTGCATTGCCTTACTCACGAGCAGCCTGCTTAGAAGATTGTAGTTATCATTTATGCTATGGATGCTATTTCTGTAATCATTCTACAAATTTAAAAATATTAAAAATCATTTTTATTTGTTTTTAGAATTAAAACCTTTTAAGTTTTCCGAATAAATTTTCTGAAAATTTTCAGAGGAGACGAAAAATTGTTAATAGCAGTTCCAAAAGAAATCATGCCCGGGGAAAACCGAGTAGCAGTAGTTCCCGATGTTGCCGCAAAATTAATTAAAGACGGCTATGAAATTAATATTGAAAAAGATGCCGGATTAAACGCTGGATTCACAGATGAAGCTTATCAAACTGCAGGAGCAAAAATTATTGATAATACTGAAGAATTATTTGCTTCGGGCGATATTGTTTTAAAAGTGCAGCGACCATTGTTTAATGAAAAGCTTAATAAAGATGAAACTGATCTTTTAAAGAAAGATTCCTTATTAATAACTTTTTTGTACCCGCTATATTATTTTGAATTAGCAAAAAAATGCGCGTCAAAAGGAATAAATATAATTTCAATGGATTTTATTCCTCGTACTACATTAGCTCAGAAAATGGATGCGCTAAGTTCGCAGGCTAACCTTGCCGGATACAAATCTGTTTTGATGGCTGGCAATACGCTTGGTAAAATTTTTCCATTAATGATGACGGCTGCCGGAACAATCTCACCTTCTCGCGTTGTTATAATGGGTGCCGGAGTTGCTGGTCTGCAGGCATTAGGAACCGCTAAAAGATTGGGTGCAATTGTAGAGGTGTCTGATATCCGTCCATCTGTTAAAGAAGAAGTGCAAAGTTTGGGCGGAAGATTTATTGAAGTTCAAACTGATGAGAACATGCAGGATGAGGGCGGGTATGCGAAAGAAGCATCTGCCGAATTTTTACAAAAGCAAAAAGAGTTAATCTTTAAACATGTAACTGAAGCTGATATTGTTATTACAACGGCTTTGGTTCCCGGTAAGAAAGCTCCCGTTTTAATTACAGAAGAAATGGTCAAGAAGATGAAACCAGGCAGCGTAATTTTAGATATGGCTGTTGAGTTTGGCGGAAATTGTGAAGTGAGTGAAAAGGATAAAACAGTAAAAAAATATGGCGTTACAATTATTGGAGAGCCAAATATACCCAGCCAAATTCCAACGAATGCCAGCGAAATGTATTCCAAAAATATTTTGGCTTTGCTGCTTCATATTGGTAAGCAGGGCAAAGTTGAATTGAATCTTGAAGATGAAATTGTTAAAGGTTCATTAATAACTTACAACGGTGAAGTTGTTAATCAAAGAATAAAAGAATTGATTAAATAAAAAAGGAAAATTATGGAAGGTGATATTTTAATGTTGATTTACATATTCGTGCTGGCAATTTTTGTCGGTTTCGAATTGATAACAAAAGTCCCGCCAACATTACACACTCCGCTTATGTCCGGCTCAAATGCTATTTCAGGTATTACTATAGTTGGAGCATTATTAAGCGCCGGCATGGAAGAATTTACTATCAGCACTATTTTAGGTTTGGTGGCGGTAATCTTCGCAATGATAAATGTTGTGGGCGGATTTTTGGTTACTGATAGAATGCTCAAAATGTTCAAAAAGAAGTGAGTAAAAAATGAATGTACTTATAGAAATATCTTATTTAATTTCATCAATATTTTTTATCTTCGGAATAAAAAAATTAGGCTCGCCTAAAACTGCAAGAACCGGAAACTTATATGCATCCATTGGTATGGCGATTGCAATTATTGTAACTCTGCTTAATAAAAATGTTCTGACTTATGAATGGATAATTATTGGAGTTATAATTGGATCGGCAGCGGGCGCAATAATGGCTGTAAAAATTCCGATGACCGGAATGCCGCAAATGGTTGGTCTGCTTAATGGTTTTGGCGGCGGCGCTTCGCTTCTGGTTGCGCTTTCTGAGTTTTATAAAATTTCACCTTTCATTCCAACGGATACGGGCATTGCAATTATTCTAAGCTTATTAATTGGCAGCGTAACATTTACAGGTTCATTAATCGCTTTTGGAAAATTGCAGGGGATTGTAACCGGCAAAGTAGTTAAGTATCCGGGGCAGCATCCTATAAACGCTATTTTACTTTTAGGAGTAATAGCAGCGGGAGTTGTAATTATTCTAAATCCCGGCGCTGAACTTTTATTGCTTATAGTTGTAATCGTTTCCCTTATACTTGGAGTTTTATTAGTGCTTCCGATAGGCGGCGCAGATATGCCAGTAGCGGTTTCATTGCTTAATTCTTATTCAGGTATTGCAGCCTCAACAACAGGATTTGTTTTAAGGAATAATGAATTAATAATTGCGGGCGCCTTGGTCGGAGCTTCCGGAATAATTTTAACTTTAATCATGTGTCGTGGAATGAATCGTTCTCTGATGAATGTTCTTATGGGCGGATGGAGTTCGGCGGGAAGCGGTGTAGCGGTAGATTCAGGCGAAGCTCCCAAAGGCGATGTAAAATCTGTTGACGTTGAAGAAGCCGCAATGATTTTTGACGCAGCATCAAGCGTAATTATTGTTCCGGGATATGGAATGGCGGTAGCGCAAGCTCAGCACTCGGTTATGGATTTGATGACCCAGCTTGAAAAGAAAAATATTAAAGTGCGTTTTGCAATTCATCCGGTGGCTGGTAGAATGCCCGGTCACATGAATGTTCTGCTCGCTGAAGCTAATGTTCCTTATGACAAGCTTTTTGCCTTGGAAGATATTAATGATGATTTTAATAATACCGATGTTGTTTTAATTATCGGAGCTAACGATGTTGTGAATCCGGCGGCAAGGAATAACCCCGCAAGTCCCATTTATGGAATGCCGATTTTAAATGTTGATTACGCAAAAACAGTTATCATCAATAAAAGATCTTTAAACCCCGGTTATGCCGGAATTGAAAATGAATTATTCTACTACCCAAATGCTTTAATGTATTTTGGCGACGCCAAAGATGCTATATCAAAATTATCTAATGAAATAAAAAATCTGTAAAAAATGATTTCATAAAGAGTCCCCTTTTATCAGGGGATTTTTTATGCCCAATTTATAAAATGCTTAATATGTAATAAACAATTATATTTCCACAATTGCTTTTATAAATTTCTCATCAAATGAAATATTTACTTACGCTGCTACTGTTATTTTTTTTATTTAATAATTTATATTCTCAGGAAGAAAATATTCAAGCCGGCGATTATTCTATTCAATTAAATAATTCAATATTAACAGCCTCAAAAAATGATTCAATAGTTTATAAAAAAACTTTTTTAAATACTTCTCAAAGCTTAACAGATTTGGATAATGACGGCGTAGATGAGTTAATAATTATTGAATCGTCAAATTCTGTAAGCGAAAATTTTTATACAATTTATATTTATTCTACGCTCGATTCATTTTTTCTTGCCGATTCAATTTATTCCGGAATAACGCTTCCATATCAAACCGAAACTTCGGATGTAAATGGAACAATAATTATAACTGGCATTCCTAATTTTGATTTTTATAATCAGGCAAGCGGCACAAGTTTTAGTCCCTTTAATTGCTGGAAATATGAAAGCGGCGAAGTGTTTTTAATTAACGATGAAGTCTATGATTTATTCATAACTGAAAATGATTCTATAATAGATTACCTCGATGAATATTTTAAATTTCATGATAAAAATTGTACTTCTGTAAAAGAAGTTTTGGGCGCAGTAAGTTCAGTTTACGTAAACTATTTAAATGCGGGCGAAAATTCAGCCGCAAAGAAATTTTTATCCAATTATTATTTTTGCCTCGACGGCGAAAAGTTTAAATCTGATTTAGATAAAGAATTGATAAAGGAAGAAAAATGAAAATGGATTGGAATGAATTCGTAGGAAAAACTTTAAACGTAATACTTCATGAAAATTACGGAGTTACTGAAGATCCCAACGGCAATACTCCTTTGTATGAAATTGTTTTTAAAACCGGAAAGTTGACTAATGTTTATGATGAAGGTTTGCTTCTTGAAACTGTTAGGGAGAATCATCAGATTAGAATTTTTATACCTCATTCTTCAATTAAATGCGTAGAGATTTTTAATCTTTAAATTATAAGAGTCATTTTTTGAAAAATTATTTTGTCATCATTACTATTTTAATAATTCTATTTTACTACGGCGCTTTTGCAGCAAACATAGAAATAAAAAGTCTTAAAGCGTTTAGCGATAACCAAACTTCATTGCCGGTAATTTTAAACGGCGATCCCTCGGCAAGTTTTATTAATATTAACTTCGATATTAATTCGGACTTCATTCCTAGTCTCAAAATTGTTTTTAGATTTTGCGATAAAAATTGGTTACCGACTAATAATATTTTTTTAACGAATTTCGGACAGAATGTTTCGCCGCAATTGGAGATTAATAGTTTGCCCGGAAATTTAATTGGCGCAAGATATCGCTACGAGGGCGGCTTTCCGGATGAAAGAGGATTTGTGAGTTTTCCTTTTTCTGGCAAGTGGAAATATTTTATTACTGATTCTTTTGACACTTCTTTGGTTTATGCATCGGGTAAATTTTTTGTTATTGATCCGATGCTGAATATTAGCGTTGATATTAAAAAACAATTGATGGAAGATAAAACTTATTTTCCGCAAGACCTGGCGAGAGTTTTCATCTTAACCGCCGACTTTAATTTACCCGATGAATTGTTTCCAAATTTTGTAAATCATGTTGAAATAATTGAAAATAAAAAACTTGATTATCCCATTCTCATCGATAGAAATTTTAATACAACTTACAGACAGTATTATTGGGACGGAAATAGAAAATTTTCTTTTTCCGCAAAAGACATCAAACCCGGGAATGAATATCGAGAAACTGATTTCAGAAATACTAATAAGTTCAACTCAAATAATATCAAAGCCCAATTTGATGGTTTAGAATATTCTCGATTCTTTGTTAACGGAAGTAAAGATTTGAACGGAAGTTTTATTTTAACAAATCCTCAAAATGATTTTGCATCATATTTGAATGTTGCCTTTTCGATAAGACCGCCTAATCCTTCGTTTGGAGATATTTATCTTGTCGGCGCTTTTAACGACTGGCTTGTTCAACCGGGATATAAAATGAATAATTTAGGGGGAGTTTATTCTAAAACCCTTGAGCTAAAAAGAGGAGTTTATGATTACCAATATGTTACCGCCGATAATATTAATAACGAAATAAAAAATATTGATTGGCTTATTTTAGAAGGAAACAATTGGCAAACTACCAATGAATATTATATTTTTCTTTTTTATAATGACCCCAACTACGGCGGCTACGATAGAATTATTGGCTACGCAAAAATTATAAGTGAATAATTAATTATGGAAAAAATAAAAATTGGCGTTATAGGCGCAGGGCATCTTGGCAAACTTCATATTAAAATGCTTAAAGCGATTGAGAACTGCGAACCGATAGGGGTTTACGATTCTAATAAACTTCAGTCTGAATTAGCGTCAAAAGAATTTGGCGTTAAAGTATTTGAAGATCTAAATAAATTATTAGACGCCGTAAATTGTATTTCAATTGCCGCTACAACAACAGCGCATTATGAATTAGCAAAGCAATGCTTAAATAAGGGCGTTCATGTTTTTGTTGAGAAACCCATTACCGCAACTATTGAGCAGGCTGAAGAAATAGTAAAATTGGCGGGAGAAAAAAAATTAAATCTTCAAGTTGGGCATATAGAAAGATTTAATCCCGCATTAATTTCATTGGAAAAATATATGCTTGATCCGATGTTTATACAAACAGACCGGCTGGCGCAATTCAATCCCCGCGGCACCGATGTAGCAGTAGTTTTAGATTTAATGATTCATGACATTGATATAATTTTAAGTCTGGTAAAAAGCAATGTGAAAAACATTGAAGCCAGCGGCGTTGCTGTTGTTTCTAATTCATTGGATATAGCCAACGCAAGAATCCAATTTGAAAATGGCGCAGTGGCAAATGTAACCGCAAGCCGAATATCACAAAAGAAAATGCGAAAGATGAGAATCTTTCAAAGAGATAATTATATTGCTTTGGATTTTATAACAGGCGTTTCTGAAGTTTACAGGTTAATAGATGCTGGGGCGAAAAGTGAAAGTTCTCTCGTTTCTTTTGGAGAAATTGGAGTTGGTGAAAAGAAAAAACAAATTGTTTACGAGCAGCCGGAAATAAAAGAGATTAATGCTTTGCAGTATGAGCTGCAGCTTTTTATTAATTCTGTAATTCAGAAAACTAAACCGATAGTTACCGGCGAGGATGGTTTGAGGGCTTTAAAAGTAGCACAAATTATTATGCAGAAAATAGAAGAATCAAAAGTTCGTTAATTAATAAATTTAGTGGAGGCGCAGATGAAAAATAAATTTTTAGCTCTAATTATATTGCTTGCTTTTTCAAATATTAGCTGCAGCGTGTATGATACTTTTGTAAATCTTTCCCGCCTTAAATTTAAATTAGGCAGCGCAAATGGATTTACTGTGAACGGAGTTGCTATTTCTAATAAATCAAAGCTAAGCGATTTCAGCGCAGTGGAAGCATTGAAATTAACTTCGGCGTTTGCGCAGGGAAAACTGCCGGCAACTTTTACTTTAAATGTCGAAGCCAAAAATCCAAATGACGGAACGGGCGGCTCAAAAAAAAGTACGGCAACTTTAAAAGCATTTCCGTGGCGCTTGCTTATCAATGATAAAGAAACCATTTCGGGCAATATTGCCGAGCCTTTAGTAATTCCCGGAACCGGCGAGACTTCGATTATTCCGCTTCAAGTTAGTATGGATCTTCTTGCCTTCTTTAAGGATAAAGGTTACAACGATTTAATTAATTTAGTTTTAGCTATTGGAGGACAGGGAAGTTCATCGTCAAAACTAACTATATTTGCGCAGCCAACTGTTACTTCGCCGCTAGGCGATATTAAATATCCTAACGAATTAAAAATTGTAAACCAAGAATTTACAAATTGAAATATTCATTCTTAAATTATTAAGCGCTTCGACTATTTTGTTTGCCTGAAGCGCCTTTTATTTTATTTGTGCGTCTAACTTTAAACATGTTTTTTGCAGAAGGGTAATATGGCAAAATCAGAAAAATACGCAATCGGGGTTGATTTAGGCGGGACGAATATTAAAATTGGAATCGTCTCTCAAAAAGGTAAAATCATAAATAAAACATCCCTTAAAACAGAAGCAGACGGCGGTCCGGCAAAAGTTATTTCGCAAATTACAAAAGGAATAAATGAACTACTTTCAAAAAATAAAAATAAGATTAAAGGAATTGGAATTGGCTCGCCGGGCGTAGTATCAATAAAAAAAGGAACGGTTGAAAATCCGCCAAACTTACCCGGCTGGGGAAAAGTTAAGCTTGCTAAATTAATTGAAAAAAAATTTAAGCTCCCTGTATATATTGAAAACGATGCAAACGCCGCGGCTATTGGCGAAATGATTTTGGGAAATGGGAAAAAATATTCTTCATTCGTAATGATAACTCTGGGAACCGGCGTTGGCGGAGGTATTATTATGAACAAAAAAATTTTTAGGGGAGAAAACGGCGTGGCTGGCGAAGTGGGACACATGACAATTAATTATAACGGGGATAAATGTAACTGCGGTTCATTTGGCTGCATTGAAACTTTTGTGGGAAATCATTATCTCGTAAAAAGGGTTGCCAAAGAATTACCAGCTCACAAGGAATCTAAAATATGGAATTTAATTAATGATGATTTTAATTATCTAACTCCAAAAATAATTCAAAGCGCCGCCGAACAAAATGATGAATTTGCAATTGCGGTTATAAAGGAAATAGGAACGCAGCTTGGCGCAGCTTTGGCTTCCGTAAGTAATTTGTTAGACATAAGCGCGTTTATAATTGGCGGCGGCGTTGCCGGTTTTGGCAAAATTTTATTTGATGCAATTCATCAAAGTTTACAGGAAAGAGTTTTGATGAGCTTAAGATCCAGAGTTAAAGTTATGCCGGCTAAGTTAAGCAATGACGCCGGCATACAAGGCGCATCTGCGTTAGTATTTTACAGATCATAATTTTTTTGAAAGCTTAAATTATTGTGTATGAAATATTTGTTTGTTTACCTTTCCTTATTTTTTTTATGCGGTGAAACTTTTTCACAGGAAAATAATGCAAATATTTTTGTTCCTGATTCGCTAAAAGCTATTTCTTCCGATTCATCTTCTATTTTAAATGACAGTACGGCAAATACCAAAAGCGATGTTGATACTGTTATATATGCCTCCGCTTCCGATTCATTAATATTTTTCATTCAACAAAAGAAGATGAACATTTATGGCGACGCTTCGATGCAGTATAAAGATACTGATTTGAAAAGCGCAAATATTTTTGTTGATTTTAAAACCAATAATGTTGAAGCGGTCGGTGTTCCTTCAGATTCACTGCCCGACAAGTTTGAGCATACTCCTATTCTAAAAGAAAAAGGCGAAACGTACGAAGGATTCCGTATGCGTTATAATTTTAAATCTCTGCGAGGTTATATCGTTTCAGCGGGAACGGAAACTGAAGGCGCATATTATACCGGAGAGAAAATAAAAAAAGTTGATAAAAACACTTACTTTATTGAAGATGGATTTTATACAACTTGCGAACAGGACACTCCGCATTATTATTTTTATGCGCCGGAAATGAAAGTGATTAATAAACAGCAGCTTGTCGCTAAATGGATTTGGCTTTATTTCGGCGGAGTGCCGTTTCCAATCCCATTGCCATTTGCGGTTTTTCCAATTCAATCAGGAAGAAGATCGGGAATTTTACCGCCGGCATTTGGCAGCAGCGCAGACTACGGATTTTATTTTTCACGATTCGGATACTTCTGGGCAATAAATGATTTTATGGATGTGAACTTAACCGCGGATTATTATACGCGCGGAAGCTATAATTTAAATAGCAGATTTAGATATGCTAAACGCTATAATTACAGCGGAAATCTTGAAGGCTCATATTCAAAATTCATTGAAGGACTAAGCGCCGACGCCGGACGCGCGAAAAGAATTGATTGGAGATTGAAGTGGGCGCATAATCAAAGCATTGATCCTACTTTACGGTTTGACGCTAATATTGAATTTGCTTCAGGAAATTATTTTCAAAGAAATGTATCTGATTTTAGTCAACTATTAAGAAAGCAAATTGTCTCAAACGCTACAATATTTAAAACCTGGGAAGAATCCGGCAACAGCTTATCTCTAAGTTACAGCAGAAATCAGGACTTATCTTCAGGGGATATTACAGAAGTACTGCCAAATTTAACTTTTAGTATGTCGCAGAAATATCCTTTCAAAAGCAAAAATAATGTCGGCGCTCAAAAGTGGTATCAGCTGATTGGGTTTAATTATAATTCCAGATTTCAAAATGTTAGAAATAAAACGGACGGCGACTTAAAAGTAAGAGCGGGGATACAACATAATTTTTCGACCAGCGCATCGCCTAAACTTGGTTACATAAGCATCACTCCTAATTTTAATTACACTGAAAGATGGTACAACAAAAGAATTGAGCAGCATTCCGTAGGCGTAGATTCAATTGGCAACGATATAATTGTTACAAACGACGTAAAGCAAATAAGCTTTGTCAGAACTTTTAGTACGGGTGTCTCAGCGTCAACAAAATTTTATGGAATTTTTCAGCCGAATATTTTGGGAATTGCCGCCTTTAGGCATACGGTACAGCCGTCAATTTCATACGCTTATACTCCCGATTTTAGCAAGCCTGGCTGGGGTTATTTTGATTCGTATGTTAATTCAAAAGGTCGGCAAATTGAATACAATAAATTTCAAAGAGAAGTTTTTGGCGGACCTTCCAGCGGCGAATCGCAATCAATAAATTTTTCTTTGTCAAATATTTTTGAAATGAAAACTCAAGTTGATCCAACTGATACAACTTCAAAAGAAAATAAAATTCAACTTCTAAATTTAACCGCCGGAATCGGTTATAATTTTGCCGCCGACAGCGTAAAATTTTCTGATATTAATTTAGGATATAGAACTCAGGTGGGGGATTGGTTCAGCTTTAACGGTTCTTCCCGATTCACGCTTTACGATGTAAATGAAAATGGTTTTAGGTTAAATAAATTTTTGGTTGATGAAGGGAAAGGTCTTTTAAGAATGACGAATTTTAATTTTTCTATTTCAACTAATTTGTCAGGCGAAAAATTAAAATCAAAAGATTCAGATAAAGAGGAGAATATTGATGAAGATGAATTTGTGCTTAGTCAATCAGAGAACAAAATATACCAGGGAATTTATACTGAGAAAGACGCTGATTTTACCATCCCCTGGGATATTGCTTTAACGTATAATTATAATTTAGATAGATCAAAACCTTTAAGTTCTGTAAGCTATTCAAATTTAAATGCGTCTTTAAATTTTAACTTAACTCCTCAATGGAAATTATCTTTTACCGGCAGCTACGATTTTGACAATAAAGAATTTGCCGCGCCGCAAATTAAAATATCGCGAGACCTTGATTGCTGGCTAATGAATTTTACCTGGAATCCAATAGGAACTTACCGCGGATATAGATTTGAAATTCGCGTTAAAGCATCGCAGCTTCAGGATTTGAAAATTACTAAACGCGATGAATTTTATAACGGCAGATAATTTTATAAAGAAAAATTTATGATGAAAAAATATTTATGCTTCATTATATAATTGATGGAAATAATTTGATAGGGAAGATAAGATCATTCTCAAAACTTCAGCATAAAGATAAGACTGCAGTTAGAGAGCAACTTATATTTTTTGTCGATAGATATTTTCATTCTAAAAAAGCAAAAGTTACACTGCATTTTGACGGTTACGAAAACCTTCCCATCAAATCAGAAAAGTGTAAAATCATTTATTCCAATAATAAAATTGCAGACCAAAAAATTAAAGAGCAGATTGAAAATTCTAAATCAAGAACAACTTTAATTGTAGTTTCATCTGATAATAATATAAGAGAGTTTGCCCGCGTGTGCGGCTGTAAAATTTTAACAAGCGAAGAATTTGCTTCTGAGGTTCAAAAAGAAAATAATAGTAATGAAGAAGAGGAGAGAATAAAATCTATTGACAGCGTTGAAGAGTTTAAAAAAATATTTAACGCAAAATAAATTATCATCTATCGCATTGAATCGATAAATATTTTTTGTTAGAATTTTAAAATTAAAAAGTTGTTTGGAAATTAATTGTCACGCTGGGTGGAAGATTAATATTTCGAGTAACGCCGGCGGAAATATTCCAGCTTACATCTTGAGATAATCTTTTATTATAAGCCGCAACCGAGCGCACGGCGTTTATTGCGCTCGCAATTCTGTTTACAAGCAGCGCCCCCACAACAAAACGTAAATTATTAAACGACTGTTCGCTTGAAATCCACATACTCCTATAATTTCTTCTTTGTTCAATTGAAGACCAATCCCAATTAAACGAAGCGCTTTTATACATTTTATCAAATTCTCTATTTAGCGCCTGCGCGTCATTGTATTCATCAAAACTTAAATACTCGCTGATGGTAGCAAAGTAATCTTCACTTTTACCTTCCAGCTTTACGCCGGCGTTTGCTTGCGCAAAAGACTTGTATCTATCTTTTTGCCAATTGCCGTATGTATTAACGCCGATATAAATTCCCCACAGCGCGCCGTCGGCAATAGTAAAATATTTTCCCGACGAATAATTTTCCGCATAGAGTTCTCCCATCCCCGGCAGCAGAAGCGAATAGAGAATTGCTAAGCCTGTATTCTTCTTTTTGGTTTCTAAAATTTTCTGCGGTTGGATTTCAAAATTAGAATTTTCAATTGCAGATTTAATTTTACTTTTAAGCGATAAAAGATTTTTATTCTCAATCGTTTGAGAAAATAATTGGCTGGAAAATATTAAAAGTAGGATGAGATATTTTTTCATTTTTTGAATTTCAATCTAATTATTAACTTGCTTTTAAGTCAATTGAATTTTCTGTCTCTAAAATATTTGAATGGCACAATCCATCGGCGCAGCTTTCAATTTTTACAGTCGTTAATTCATTTAAAAGCTTTTCATCAAACTGATTTGCAACTCTTATGTAGTTTGAAGAGAAGCCTTTCATCAAGCCTCCGTAATTTTCATGTTCAAAAAGAACTTCCAGATTTCCGCCAATCATTGAAGTATAAAAATTATGTTTTTTCTTTTCGCTTAAAATCCTAAGCATGTGGTTTCTTTTTTTACGCTGAAAAACATCAACTGAATTTTGCATAGCTATAGCTTTTGTATTGGGTCTTTCAGAATATGTAAAGACGTGCAGATAAGAAACAGGTAGTTCATTTATAAAATTATAGGTTTCTAAAAAGTCTTCATTAGTTTCGCCAGGAAATCCAACAATTACATCAACGCCTATTCCAGCGTTAGGAATTATTTTCTTTACTTTTAAAATTAGACTTTTATAATAATCGGCATTGTATCTTCGCTTCATTAATTGCAAAACTTTTGAACTTCCGCTTTGCAACGGAATGTGAAAGTGTTTGCACATTTTTGGATTGTCAGCGGTAAAATTAATAATGTCTTCTGTTAATAAATTTGGTTCAATAGAACTTACGCGAATTCTAAAATTTCCTTCAACCGAAACCATTTCTTTAAGAACATCAATTAAATTTTTATTATAAAGCTTTCCATAATCGCCTACATTAACGCCGGTAAGAATTATTTCTTTATAACCATCATCGACTAATTTTTTAAATTCAGGAATTAAGTTTTGCGGACCCATGCTTCTACTCTTTCCGCGGGCAAGCGGAATAGTGCAAAATGAACATTTGTAATCGCATCCATCTTGGATTTTGAAATAAGCTCTGGTGCGGCTGTCGGCGTCTGTCGAATGCGCTTGTCCAAAATAATTTAATTGATCCGTTGGGGAAACATAAATACACGCTAATTCTTTTTTCTGAAAATTATTTACGAGTTCAAACAGCTTAAACTTTTCATTACTTCCGAGAACAACATCGACGCCGTCAATTTTTGAAATCTCTTCGGGTCGCAGTTGAGCATAGCATCCGGTAACCACAATAAAAGCTGATGGATTTTGTTTTAACGCTCGTCTTACAAGCTGCCGGCATTCTTTCTCTGCGTTTTCTGTAACCGAGCAGGTATTCAAAACATAAATATCGGAGCGCTCTTTAAAATCAACAATATCAAAACCCTTCTGCAAAAATTGATTTCCAATTGTTGACGTCTCTGAATAATTTAACTTGCATCCAAGCGTGTGTAAAGAAACCTTACTGCGCATAAATCCTTTAAAATTTAAAGAGCGGGAAAAGCCCCGCTCTAATTTATTCAACTAAACAAAAAAATTATTTTTTGTTGTCGGAAGAATTTTGTTTATCGTCTGATACTTCAAAGATGGGAAATTCGGAAGTGTCAATGCTTCCGGTTTCTGATGAAAGAATTTCTTCAACGCTAACCCGATCCATTTTGTGTTTAGCAAGATATTCTTTTATATCAGCTTCGCCTTTATCTTTTAAAGCTGCAATTGTACTTAAAACAATTTTCTTATTTTCTTTATCAAACTCAATTACTTTCAACGGAATCATATCGTCAATAGGAAAGTGATTGGCAATGTTCTTAATTTTTGAAGGGGCTAATTGAGTTGATGGAACAAAGCCGTCAACAGATTCTGGCAATTCTGCAATTAATCCTTTTTCAATTATTCTAACAACTTTGCCTTCAGTTATAGTTCCTACTTGATACAATTTTTCAAAAGTATCCCACGGATTGTCCTGCACTTGTTTATGCCCTAAAGAAATTTTTCTTTGGTCAACGTCAACGCCAAGTACAATAACATCCAGCTTCTCGCCTTTCTTTACAACTTCGCCGGGATGCCTAATTTTCTTTGTCCATGAAAGATCAGATATATGAACCAAGCCGTCAACGCCGGGTTCTAATTCCACAAACACGCCGAAGTTAGTTAGGTTACGCGCAATTCCGGTATGCTGTGAAGCGACTGGATATTTTTGCATTAACGATTGCCATGGATCCGGCTCTAATTGTTTTATGCCGAGAGATATTTTCTTGTCATCTTTATCGAGGCTTAAAATTACAGCGTCTATCACTTGTCCCATAGCTACAATTTGAGAAGGATGTTTGATATGCTGAGTCCAGCTCATTTCCGAGTTATGGATTAATCCTTCGATACCTTTTTCAATTTCAATGAAAGCGCCGTAATCTGTAAGAGAAACAACGCGCCCTGAAACTTTATCTCCGACTTTATATTTATCTTCAATTTTTTCCCAAGGATGCGGAAGAAGTTTTTTCAAGCTTAGAGAAATTCTTTTTTTCTCTTCATCAAAATCAGTAACAACCACTTTAATTGTTTCATCAAGTTTAACAACTTCATTGGGGTGATTAATTCTGCCCCAGCTAAGGTCTGTTATATGAATTAAACCATCTACTCCGCCAAGATCCACAAACACGCCGAAGTCGGTAATTGCTTTTACTATACCTTCGAGTATTTGACCTTTCTCAAGGCTGTTAAGTATGGCGTCTCTTTGATCGGAAATTTCTTCTTCAACCAGAACTTTATGAGATACCACAACGTTTTCAGTAGGGATGTTTACTTTAACAACTTTAAAATCCATAATTTGACCAACGAACGCGTCAAAGTCGCGAATTGGTCTAATGTCAATTTGCGAGCCTGGAAGAAATGCTTCCATTCCCATTAGGTCTACCACCATTCCGCCTTTAATTCTTTTAAGAATTTTGCCTTGTAAAATCTCTCCGGTTTCGTGGGCATTAATTACTCGATCCCAAATTCTTTTAAAGTCTGCGCGCTGCTTGCTAAGAACTAAATTTCCATCTTGATCTTCAATACTTTCAAGTACGACTTCGACTTCTTTCCCAACTTTTATTTCTTCGTGTTCATAAAATTCATTTTTGGGGATGGCGCCTTCTGATTTGAATCCAACGTCAATAATAACATAATCGCCTTGAACTCTTATTATCTTCCCTTTAATTAATTCATCTTCCTTAAGAGCTTGAAATGAATCAGTATAAAGTTTTGCTAAGGTTAAAAATTCTTCTTTTGAATATTCTTCATCGTTAAAATTTTTCTGAGCCTTTTCAAAATCTGCTTCTGTTATAGTAACATTACTCTTAACATCTTTTGTCTCTTCGGACATTAATCCTCCTAAAAAAAGTATTTCTGCAATTATTGTTTTAGCCACCAAAAAAACAATACTTGCAGTAGATTAGTTTTACATTTTTAATTATCGATGGCCTAATAAAATTAAATAGAAACTTTAATTCCTTTTTTATCCGCCGCAATTTTTACTTGCCGCAAAATTATATTTACTTGTTCATCAATCGTAACTTTAGAAGTATCAACTTCAACGGCGTCATCAGCTTTTGTAAGCGGACTAATTTCTCTTGTTGAATCAATTTTATCTCGCTGCAGAAGATTGGTTTTTATTTCTTCAATAGAAACATCAGCGCCTTTCTCAGCGTATTCTTTAGCTCTTCTATTTGCTCTTTGTTCGATAGAAGCGGTAAGAAAAATTTTTACGTCTGCCTCTGGAAAAACAACTGTAGAAATATCTCTTCCTTCCATTACAACGCCGCCGTCTTTGTTGCCCATAGCTTTCTGTTTTTTTACCAGGGCTTTGCGCACGCCTTCAATTTTACTTACGTCGCTTACTTTTTTATTTACTGAAATGTCTCTGATTTTATCGGTTACATCTTCGCCGTTAATTTTAACCTGGGTAATTCCGTTTTCAAAGTTCAGTTCAATTATAGATTCTTCAGCGACTTTAATAATATCATCGTTATTTACCAAAGAATTTTTCATAGACACAAATGTTACAGCCCTATACATTGCGCCTGTATCGATGTACAAATAATTTAATTTTTGAGCTACAAGCTTTGCAGATGTACTTTTACCGGAGCCTGCCGGACCATCAATTGCCACGATTAATTTTTGGGACATAGTCTGTAAAAATAGAGAATAAAATTAAATTTTCAAAAAAATTAAAAGTTAATTTACATGCATATTTAGCTTTCGTTTCTCTGGAAATAATTTACTTTATTCAATATCTTCAAAGAAAATTTCCTTAAATATTTCAAAACTTAAAAAACTTATTCCCAACTCCGCTAAATTATATTGACTATCAAAACAAGTATATCTATATTTTGGCTTCTTTTTGCCGAAATTTTGAGAAACTGATGATTATTAAAATTTCCAACTTAAGCGACGGCGTTCATAATTACAGCTTTGATGAATCAGTTAATGAAATTGGACTTGCCGAACCGTTCTATGGTAACTTTAACGTGAATGTTCAACTGAACAAAATGTACAGCCAAATTATTTTAGACGCTGATATTCATCTTAAAGCCAAATTTGAATGCGACAGATGCAGTAATGAATATTATGCGAATGTAGATACAAATTACAGAATGGTTTATTTATTTAGGATAGAAAAAGAGGACGATGAATCAATAAACGTTTCCTATCTTCCCTTAGAAACAGATAAAATCGATATATCAAAAGATGTGAAAGATTATTCTTTGCTCGCTATTCCTATGAAAAAACTTTGCAGGGAAAATTGCAAAGGCTTATGTGCAAAATGCGGTAAAGATTTAAATGAGGGTGAATGTAATTGCGGCAATAATGAAATTGACCCAAGATGGCTGCCGCTGCAGGAATTAAAAAATAAATTAAATATTAATTAATATTAAATTAAAACGGAAAGACGATGCCAAATCCAAAAAGAAAATGGTCTAAAAGCAGAAGAGATAAAAGAAGAACGCATTACAAAGCAAGCGCTCCGGCAATGGGAACTTGTTCAAATTGCGGCGATATGAAGCTTGCACATCGCGCTTGCCCTTCGTGCGGCTATTACAATGAACGCTCAATGTTTTTACCCAAAAGCTAATTTCTAATTTTCAAATCTTTATTAATGATCAATTCTGATTCTAACCAATTCAAATGCAGAATTATTGTAGATGCAATGGGGGGCGACTTCGCTCCTCAAAATGCCGTGCTTGGCGCAATTCAAGCTTACAATGAAAATAAAAATTTTGAGTTATTTTTAGTCGGAAAAGAAGATGAAATTAAAAAAGTATTAACTTCAAATAATCTTTCCTTCAATTCTAAAAATATCATAAATGCCGATGAAGTAATTGGAATGGAAGATAGTCCAACTTCCGCCATCAAAGCAAAACCAAATTCCTCTATTGTTGTTGGCTGTAATTGGGTTCGTGATAAAAAGGCAGATGCGTTTGTAAGCGCTGGCAATACAGGCGCTATGATGGCTGCTTCGACATTAATTATTGGTAGAATTCCCGGCGTGGGCAGACCCACCATCGGGAGCTTCATCCCCAACGAAAGCGGCGTTAGCGTTTTATTGGACGTTGGCGCAAGCGTTGATTCAAAAGCTAAGCATCTTTTGGAATACGCAATTATGGGTTCAATTTTTACAAAAGAAATTTATGGAATCGAAAATCCAAAAGTTGGTTTGTTAAGCGTGGGGGAAGAAGAATCAAAAGGGAATGAAGTTTCCCTCGCCGCATTTCAATTATTAAAAAAAACTAAATTAAATTTTGTCGGAAACGTAGAGGGACGGGATATACTTAAAGGCGCTGTACACGTTGTAGTGTGCGATGGTTTTGTCGGCAACATTCTTTTAAAATTTGGCGAAGGTTTAGTTAGTTATTTAAAATTTAAATTAAAAAAATATTCTGAGACAAGCCTCTTAAGTAAAATAAAAGTTGGTTTGATTAGAGGAGCGCTTCGCCAGGTGTTAAAGGATTTTGATTACCAGGAATATGGCGGCGTTCCCTTGCTTGGGGTTAATGGAATTAGTATTATTGGACATGGTTCAAGCACGCCCAAAGCGATAAAAAATATGGTTCTAAGAGCAAATGAAATGTATGAAAAAAAATTAATTGAAAAAATTAGTTCTTCGATAAGTTATTATTCAGAATTAAAATGAGTTTAAAAATGCCCAATAATAAAAAATATAACGCTGAAATTACAGGCGTGGGAATGTACGTTCCCGAAGAGGTATTAGACAACGCTTTTTTTGAAAAGATAGTTGATACAAATGATGAATGGATAAAAACAAGAACAGGTATTAGCGAAAGAAGACGTCTTGAAAAAGGCGCGACAAGCGATCTTGCCGCAAAAGCAGCTGAAGATCTTTTAAAATCTAAAAATATTTCCGCCGATGAAATTGATGTAATTATTGTTGCCACAATTACTCCTGATATGTTTTTTCCTGCAACGGCTTGTTTGGTTCAAGAAAAAATTGGAGCAAAAAACGCCTGGGGCTTTGATCTTTCAGCCGCATGTTCAGGGTTTTTATTTGCTTTTCAAACCGGCGCCGCTTTAGTTGAAAGCGGAACGTATAAAAAAGTGATGGTTATTGGCGCGGATAAAATGAGCGCAATTGTTGATTACTCCGATAGAAATAATTGCATCTTATTTGGCGATGCAGCCGCGGCGGTTTTACTTGAACCCACTGAAGATAAAACTATTGGACTGCAGGATACTATTTTAAAAATAGACGGAAGCGGAAAAGATAGTTTATATATTAAAGGCGGCGGAAGTCTAAATCCCGCTTCTCATGAAACTGTTGATAATAAAATGCACTATCTTTATCAGGATGGAAAAGCAGTTTTCAAAGTTGCAGTAAAGGGAATGGCGGATATTTCCTATGACATTATGAAAAAGAATAATTTATCTTCCGACGACATTGCTTATCTCGTTCCCCATCAAGCCAATTTAAGAATTATTGACGCCACCGCTCAAAGAATGGGAATTGGCAAAGAAAAAGTTATGGTTAATATTCAAAAATATGGCAACACAACCGCCGCAACAATTCCAATGTGTCTTGTTGAATATTATAGAGACGGTAAAATTAAGAAAGGCGATAAGTTAATTTTTGCCGCATTTGGCGCGGGATTTACTTGGGGATCGGCTTACGTAATTTGGTCAATGGATTAAATAATATTTTAGTTAAAAAAGAAAAAATATAAATGTCTAAAAAAGCTTTTTTATTTCCCGGGCAAGGCTCGCAATATGTGGGAATGGCAAAAGATCTTTTTGAAAATTCGGCTGAAGCTAAAGAGATGATTAAAACTGCCGATGATGCGCTGGGTTTTAACCTATCATATATTTTATTCAATGGACCGGAATCTGAATTAAAAGAATCTCAAAATACACAGCCGGCAATTTTTCTTCACAGCGTAATTTTATCAAGCATTATTAGAACTTTAGATTTTGAAGCTGTGGCTGGTCATTCTGTGGGAGAATACGCAGCCTTAGTTGCCGCCGGGGCTATTCAATTTCACGAAGCAATAAAGTTAGTGCGAGTACGCGGAAAAGCAATGACGAAAGCCGGAATTGAAAATCCCGGAACAATGGCTGCTATTATTGGAATTGAAAGTGAAAAAGTAGTTGAACTCTGTATAGCCGCTTCATCATTTGGAATTGTGCAGCCGGCAAATTTTAATTCTCCCGGACAAACGGTTATTTCAGGATCAATTGAGGGCGTTAGAAAGGCAATGGATTTGTGTAAAATCGGCGGGGCGAAATTAGTTAAAGAATTAACTGTCAGCGGCGCTTTTCATTCGCCTTTAATGGAATCGGTTAAAGATGATTTGAAAAATGCCATTGAATCAACAAACTTTTATGATGCAAAAGTTCCTGTTTACACAAATGTTTCCGCTAAACCTGTTACAAATAAAAATGATTTCAAAAATCAATTAATTGATCAATTAACCGCGCCTGTTCCGTGGGAAGAAATTATAAATAATATGATAGCTGACGGCATAAATGAATTTTATGAAGTTGGTCCGGGCAAAGTTTTGCAGGGTTTATTAAAGCGAATAAATCCTGATGTGAACTGTTTTGGAATTGATAAATATTCGGACGTGGAGAAATATTTATAATGAGCGAAAACTTTCCGGTAGAAAAATTTACTAAAGTTATTAATGGCATTAAGATCGATCCTCAAATTTTCACTTTTCCTTTTTCGTGCAAATGTTCGGGAGAGTGCTGTAATTACGGCGTTTATACTGATTTGAAAGAGCATGATCTAATAATGGATATAAAGGAAAAAATTCTTCCTATTCTTGATGAAACTCAATCCAAAAATATTACTGAATGGTTTGAAGCGCCGGAAGATGATGAAGATTTTGATTCAGGCGTGGCTGTTGGCACGAATGTAATCAACGGCAAGTGTACCTTCTTAGATAAAAATGGATTATGCTCCTTACAAAAACTTGCAAATATAGAAGGCGAGTATAAATGGAAATACAAACCAATTTATTGCGTCCTATTTCCATTAACAATTTACGAAGGATCTTTAACTATTGACGATGAGCATATTGATCGTTTAAAAACTTGCAATAAAAATTTTAATTCCGGCGACTCAATTTTTGACGCTTGTAAAGAAGAACTTTTATACTTTCTCGGCAAAGATGGTCTCGAAGATTTAGAATCTTATAAAATAGAATATTTAAATTCTAATAATTCACAAGACGTAGCATGAAATTAAAAGGAAAAAAAGCGCTTGTAACCGGCGGTTCAAGAGGCATTGGAAGGGCTATTGTTGAACGGCTTGCGGCTAATGGGTGCGATGTTGTATTCACTTATCACAGTTCAGAATCCTCAGCAAAAGAGTTGGAAGACCAATTAAAAAAATATCAAACAAAAATTTTTAGCTTTAAAGCCGATGCCGCTAAATATCAAGAAGCAGAATCAACTGTTAAATTTACTTTGGAAAATATAAATGGTTTAGATATTTTAGTAAACAATGCAGGCATAACTAAGGACAATCTTCTTTTAAGAATGTCTGAAGATGATTTTGATAATGTTATTGATGCAAATTTAAAAAGTGTTTACAACTACACCAAAGCTTCCATAAAAACAATGATAAGTCAGAAGTCAGGAAAAATTATTAATATTACTTCCGTTGTTGGAATTATTGGTAACGCCGGTCAGGCTAATTATGTTGCTTCCAAAGCCGGCGTAATCGGGTTCACAAAATCTTCTGCAAAAGAACTTGCATCAAGAAATATTAATGTAAACGCAATTGCGCCCGGTTTTATTTCTACTGACATGACAAATAAATTAAATGATAAACAAAAGGACGCAATTGTTAGCCAGGTCCCTTTAAAAAAATTAGGCTCCCCGGAAGACGTTGCAAATGCAGTTATATTTTTAGCATCTGAAGAAGCATCATATATAACCGGGCAAATTATTTCCGTTGACGGCGGAATGGTAATGTAAAGTTAAATTTATAGTTCACAATCACAAACAATATATATAGGAGTAAATAACATGGACGTTGAAGCTAAAGTAAAAGAGATTATAATTGATAAACTTGGAGTTGAAGAATCTCAAATTACGCCCGAAGCTTCTTTCACGAATGATTTAGGCGCTGATTCGCTTGATATAGTTGAATTAGTTATGGGTTTTGAAAGCGCTTTTCAAGTATCAATACCTGATGAAGATGCGGAAAAAATTGGTACAGTTGGAGACGCTACAAAATATCTTAAAGAAAAATTAGGTTAATTTATAAAGGTCGGGAAATGAATTTTATTTCTCGACTTTTCTTTCTTAATCTTAAATTAAAATATTGTGTCAATAATTTTATATTACCAATTCCCAAAATAATATATAGGGGTATTCTATGAACAAAAGAAGAGTAGTTGTAACCGGGATGGGAGCAATTACTCCTATTGGAATTGGCGTTGATGAATTTTGGAAAGGTCTTATTGAAGGTAAAAATGGGATCGCCCCAATTACTAAATTTGATCCCTCAAAATTTGATACCCAATTTGCCGCAGAAGTAAAGAACTTTAATCCAGAAAATTATTTAGATAAAAAATCTGTTAGAAGAATGGACCCCTTTGTCCAATTTGCTATTGTCAGTTCGGATATGGCTTATAATGATTCGGAAATAAATGGCGATAGCGTGGATAAAGAAAAGTTTGGCGTGATCTATGGAAGCGGTATTGGCGGCATGGATACCATGACCAAGCAGCACATAGTTTATTTTGAAAATAAATCTCCTCAAAAACTCAGCCCTTTTTTTGTTACAATGATGATTTCAGATATTGCTGCGGGGCAAATTTCAATTAAATACGGATTGAAGGGTCCTAACTACGCCACTACTTCAGCTTGCGCCACAGCCTCACACGCAATTGCCGACGCTTTTATGCACATACAAAGAGGAAGCGCCGACTTAATGATGTGCGGCGGTTCCGAAGCCGCCATTACTGAACTTTCAATCGGCGGCTTTAACGCAATGCGAGCGCTCTCCACCTGGAACGATAGATATTGGGAAGCATCCCGTCCGTTCGATAAAGATAGAAATGGTTTTGTTATGGGAGAAGGCGCCGCTACTTTAATTTTAGAAGAATACGAACATGCAAAAAATCGCAACGCTAAAATTTACGCAGAACTTATCGGCATCGGTTTAACCGGAGACGCTTACCACATTACGGCTCCCGCTCCCGGAGGCGAGGGAGCAGTCCGTTCAATGAAGGAATGTTTAAAAGACGCGGATGTTAAACCTGAACTTGTGGATTATATTAATGCCCATGGCACATCAACGCTATACAATGATATTAATGAAACTAATGCAATTAAAAATGTTTTTGGAAATCATGCGTATGATATGATTGTTAGTTCAACTAAATCGATGACCGGACATTTACTTGGCGCAGCGGGAGGCATCGAAGCGATTGCAACTGTGCTTGCCATTTATAATAATTTAGCTCCTCCGACAATAAACCTAACTAACCCTGATCCGGAATGCGATTTAAATTATAGTCCGCTAAAAGCAAGCGCAAAAAAAATAGATTACGCCATCAGCAATACGTTCGGATTTGGAGGGCATAACGCTTCTCTTCTGTTTAAAAAATTTGAGGGATAAAATTGAATAGGGTGATAAATTGGCTTGCTGAAAAAATAAAAAAACCTCAGCATGAAGAAAATTCAAAATTCATTTCTGATCTTCTCACTGAACAAAAATATAGGGAGCTTCAAAAATTAGTGGGATTTCAAATTCGCAACAAAGATTATTTCATTCAAGCATTAATGCATCGTTCCTTTCTTGAGCAAAATGAAGAATATGAAGTTTCAAATGAACGGTTGGAATTTTTAGGCGATTCAGTTTTAAGCCTGGTAGTTGCGGAATATTTATTTAAATCGTTCCCTGAAAAAGATGAAGGCTTTTTAACTAAAGTAAGAGCCAAATTAGTAAATAGATTTGCGCTTGCGGATGCCGCGGAAAATATAAATTTGTTTGATTTTTTATTGATGAGCAAAAATCTTTCAAACTCTTTTTCTAATGGATCCAAAACGGTTTTAAGCGACGCGCTGGAAGCCTTAATTGGAGCGGTATATTTAGACAGCGGATTGGAAGCTTCTAAAAAATTTATTGATAAAATTTTAATAGCTCCAAATACTGAAGCAGGTCTTTATTTAATTGATGAAAATTTTAAAAGTCAGCTTTTGGAATTTGCGCAAGCTAACAAATTAGAAAATCCCATTTATGAAGTTATTAGGGAAGAAGGTCCACAGCACAGCCGTACTTTTACAATTCGCGTACTAATTAAAGACGCTGAATATGGAATCGGAAAAGGGAAAAACAAAAAAAGCGCTGAACAAAAAGCCGCTCAAAATGCTTTGGTTCTTTTAAAAAAATAATCCCAAAGTATAACTCGCCTATTTTTTAATTCTAATTTTCTCAACAGAAAAAAAGTCTTAAATATTTTGTTTAAATTTAAACAGTAAAAAAATTATTATCTAATAAAATTAATTATTGAAAGATTTTTATGAAGATTTTTGAACACCCGGATAAATTTGTAGATAGGCACATTGGAGTTAGCGATAATGAAATTGAAGAAATGTTAAAAGTGATTGGAGTCGATTCTTTAGATAAATTAATTGATGAAACAATACCTGTACAAATAAGATTAAAAAATAAATTGAATCTTGATGAATCAGTAACCGAATATAGATTTATTGAAAATTTAAAAAAGCTCGCCAAAAAAAACAAAGTATTTAAATCATACATTGGGATGGGATATAACCCAACGCGCGTTCCTTCGGTTATTCAAAGAAACATACTTGAAAATCCCGGATGGTACACGCAGTACACGCCTTATCAAGCGGAGATTTCGCAAGGCAGACTTGAAGCTTTACTAGTTTTTCAAACTGTAGTTTCTGATTTGACGGCAATGAAAATTGCAAACGCTTCTCTTTTAGATGAAGGAACCGCCGCCGCTGAAGCAATGAGCATGTTTTATTCGCTAAGAAAAAATAAAAATGCAAATATCTTTTTTGTTTCTGAAGAAGTTTTTCCGCAGACGATTGATGTGTTAAAAACGCGCGCTAATCCTTTAGGTATTGAAATACAAATTGGCAATCATGAAAAAGTAAAATTAGATGAAAATGTTTTCGGCGTATTAGTCCAATATCCTTCTGCTTTGGGCGAAGTTTATGATTATAAAAATTTCTTTTTAGAATTGGAAAATGAAAATATTTATAAAATTGTCGCCGCTGATTTATTAAGTCTTACATTATTAACTCCGCCTGGAGAGTTTGGCGCGGATGCTGTGGTAGGCAGTTCGCAGAGGTTTGGCGTGCCAATGGGTTTTGGCGGACCTCATGCGGCTTTCTTTGCGACTAAGGAAGAATTTAAAAGAATAATCCCCGGTAGAATTATCGGCATTTCAAAAGATGCTAACGGAAACGACGCTTATCGAATGGCGCTTCAAACGAGAGAGCAGCATATTAGAAGAGAGAAAGCAACGAGCAATATTTGTACGGCGCAAGTTCTGCTGGCTATTATGGCTGGCATGTACGCTGTTTATCATGGCGGTAAAGGTTTAAAAGCAATTGCTGAGAGAATTAATAAATTTGCGCGATTATTGGAAATCGGTTTAATAGAGTTTGGATTTGAGCAAAAGAATAATAATTATTTTGACACTCTATTAATTAAAACTCATTCCGCTGCTCAAACAAACAAAATAAATAAGTCCGCGCTTAAAAAAGAAATTAATTTTAATTTTATTGATAACCGCACAATTGGAATTTCAATTAATGAAGAAACCGATTATCACGATGTTTTTGAAATCTTAAATATTTTTGCCGAAGTTTCCGGAAATGAATTTGACGAACAGAGAATAGAAGAGTTTTCAAACAGCATTGAAGTAGGTTATCCTTCAAATCTTTTAAGGACAAGCGAATTCTTAACACACGAAGTTTTTAATTCCTATCATTCAGAAACTGAAATGGTTCGTTATTTAAAGAGACTTGAAAATAAAGATTTATCTCTTGTTCATTCTATGATTCCCCTTGGCTCTTGTACAATGAAACTAAATGCTGCAACCGAAATGATTGCTTTAACCTGGCCCGAATTTTCAAACATACATCCTTTCGCTCCCGCAGAGCAAACATTGGGTTACAAACAATTATTTTCAGAATTAGAAAATGATTTAGCTGAAATTACCGGCTTCGATGCAGTTTCACTTCAGCCGAATTCCGGAGCGCAAGGCGAGTATTCGGGTTTGATGGTTATTCGAGAATATCATAAAAACAATAATGAAGCTCATCGCGATGTTGCAATAATCCCTTCGTCCGCGCATGGCACAAATCCCGCAAGCGCTGTAATGGCAGGGATGAAAGTGGTTGTTGTAAATTCTACGCCGCAAGGCAATGTTGATTTAGAAGACTTGCGTAAAAAAGTTGAAGCGAATAAAAATAACTTAGCGGCGCTTATGATTACTTATCCTTCAACTCACGGAGTTTTTGAAGAAAGCATAAAAGAGATTTGTGAATTAATTCACGGTAACGGCGGCTTGGTTTATATGGACGGCGCTAATATGAACGCTCAAGTCGGGCTAACGAGTCCCGCAAATATTGGAGCCGATGTTTGCCATCTAAACTTACACAAAACATTTTGCATCCCTCACGGCGGCGGCGGACCGGGAATGGGACCAATCGGAGTTAATAAAAAACTTTTACCCTTTCTTCCAAATCACGCAGTGGTAAATTTAAATCATAAAAAAGGGATTTCGGCTGTATCATCTGCGCCGTGGGGAAGCGCAAGCATTCTGGTAATTTCTTATGCTTATATAAAAATGATGGGAGAACCGGGCTTAACCAAAGCAACTAAAGCGGCTATCCTTAATGCAAATTATATTAAAGCTAAACTGGAAAAATATTTTAACACTCTTTATGCCGGAAGCAAAGGAAGAGTAGCGCACGAATTAATTTTTGATATGAGAAATTTTAAATCGGCTGGTATTGAAGTTGAAGATATTGCAAAGAGATTAATGGATTACGGTTATCACGCCCCGACAGTTTCGTTTCCCGTAGCAGGCACTCTAATGATTGAGCCGACTGAAAGCGAATCGCAAAAAGAAATAGATCGTTTTTGCGACGCTTTAATTTCAATCCGCGAAGAAATAAGGGAAATTGAAAATGGTAATTCTGATCAGAAGGATAATGTTTTAAAGAATGCGCCGCATACAGCGTTCAGCGTAATTTCTGGTAACTGGGAACATAAATACTCACGAGAGAAAGCCGCATATCCTGTTAAGTGGGTAAAGGAAAATAAATTCTGGACAAGCGTGGGAAGGGTAAATAATGCTTACGGCGACAGAAATTTAATCTGTACCTGCAACCCTATTGAAGATTATATTGAAGAAGGCGTTTCTTAATTTATTTGGGGACAAGGCATTCCTCGTCCCTATGCTATAGAGCTAATCGGGTAAATCTTTATCACGTGAAATTCAATACTCATTATTTATATTTCCTTATCAATAAGTCATCTCTTTTATTTCAATGTTAAAAATATTTTTCATTTTATTATTAATGCCCTTGTTGGATATTGCTTCGCAAAATCTCCCTAAAATTCCATTAGCAAATTATTCCACCGTTGATTCGATTGTAATTGTTGGTAACGAGATTACTGATAGAGATGTTATAACTCGTGAACTAACTTTTGGAGTGGGAGATAAAATTTCTAAACATGACCTTTCTTATAATACGGAAAGAATTTACAGTATGGGAATTTTTACAAATGTAAACATAGTAGAAAATAAAAATATTGTAACTATAAACGTTAAGGAGGGTTGGTATATTTATCCCATTCCCCTGTTTATGCTTAAAGACGGCGATTGGAAAAAAATTTCTTACGGTTTCGATGGACAAATAAAAAACTTTCGCGGAAGAAATGAAAACGTACATGCCAAAGCTTTGTTTGGCTATGAGAACAATTTTATTTTATCCTATAGCAACCCATATTTAATTTGGAGTGAAAGCATTTCCTTTAGTATGAGCATGTCGTACGGCAGTTCAAAAAATGAAAGCAGATACGCAAGATATCTATATAATGGAGATTTTGAACAAAAGAATGCAAGCGTTGGTTTCGGATTTGGAAAGCGATTCGGCTTGTATCATAGAGCAGGGATCAGCTTTGGCTACAATTACATTGAGACTCCCATTTACATTAAACAAGTTTCCGCTTCTGATGACAGAATCGATAATTTATATTCTATCGGAACATCATATTCATACGACACAAGAGATCTTGCCCAATTTCCCAGAGAGGGTATTTTAGGCGTGGTTAATTTAGATATCAAGGGGATGGGAATTGATAATATAAATTATCAAGTTTTAAGTTTGGACTTTAGAGAATATAGAATAATAATTGATGAGCTTGGCGCCAAATGGAGGTTATCTTCCCGGTTCGCCTTCGGCAGCTTAATACCTTTTTACGACTATTCATCCGTTGGATCAAACATAAGAGGATATCTCGGCGATAAGTTAGAAGGCGACTATTCTTATTTTGCTTCGCTTGAATTTAATTATCCGGTGGTGCGTAATTTTGATATTAGCCTCGATTTTATTCCTATTATTCCAAAGCAGTTGCTTTCATATAGAGTTGCAATGTACCTGAGAGCTTTTGGAGACACGGGAACTGCGTTATTAAAAAATGAACCGATTAGTTTTGATAAGTTTCATTCTGGTTTCGGATTTGGCACCACAATATTAATTTTACCTTATAATATTATCCGTTTTGATCTTGCCTTTAATGAACAATTTAAATCTGAATTTATTATTGATTACGGAATATCTTTTTAAAGTCAAAAGTCAATCCGCCGTGGCGGATCAAAAGCCCGCATTTAAACAATTCTGAAATTATATAAGCAAAAGTAAATCAAATTTTATTTCATCCCTTTTCATATATGATTTTTAAAAAATATATTACAACGTAAATTAATTTTGCTAATTTTTAAAATCTTGCTTGACTAAAAATTTTTCAAATATTGAACTTTATTATTCGCCGCAAATTACTTCTACAAAAAATATTATTATTTCGGAGGATGAAGACTATAAGCATATTGTAAAAGTAATGCGTCATTCAACTGGCGATGAAATTTATATATCGGATGGGGTAGGAAAGATATTTAAATCAAAAATATCGTTCATAAATAAAAATTATTTGGAAGCGGAAATAGAAGAAACTTTTTCGTATAAAAATAAGTTTTCAAATATTACTTTTTGCATTCCAAAGTTAAAAAGTCAAGATAGGTTTGAATTTGCTTTGGAAAAATGCGTAGAACTGGGAATAACAAATTTTATTGTTTTTAATTCGGAAAGAACAATTACAAAAGGAAATAAAACTGAACGCTGGGAAAGAATTCTAATTTCAGCAATGAAACAATCCTTAAGAAGTTTTTTACCTAAAATTTCTATCGCAAATTCTTTAGCTGAAATTCTGGAATTAGATGGCGATAAAATTATTTTTGAACAAAATTCTGCTAAAAAATTTTTAAGTTTTGAAAATAATTATTCAAAAAACTATTATTTTATTTTTGGTCCCGAAGGCGGACTGAGTGAAAATGAATTAAATCTATTTTCTGACGAAGAAAAATTTAGCTTATCTTCAAATCGCTTAAGAAGCGAAACTGCAATTATTAAATGCGCGTCAATGCTTAGTTGAGATGGGAAAATTATAAAATTAATTTAAATTGATAAAGTTTGCTATTATATTTTTAACCGCCCTAATATTAAGCGGATGCGCAAGCACGACACGCTTTAGTAAAAACACGGGGTCTGCTTCTTCTTCCATAGACGAAAAAATAAACTATGAAGACGCTGATATTCTTCAAACCGAATATACAACAGCTTCCTACTACGCTGACAAATTTAATGGAAGAAAAACTGCTAACGGTGAAATTTATGATATGAACGGCGTTAGCGCGGCGCATATTAATTATCCCTTTGGTACAATATTAAAAGTTACAAATCTAACAAACGGAAAATTCGTAATTCTAAAAATCAACGACCGCAAGCCGGATACAAATGGAAGAGACATTGACCTTTCATTAGGAGCGGCAAAAAAATTAGATATGATACAAAGCGGAATTACAAAAGTTAGAATTGATATTTTAGAATGGGGAATAAATTAATTGTATTTTGAAATACTATCTCGAGGCTGAAATGAAATTTGCTAATATTAGTTTATTTATTTTTTCATTGATATTTATTTTTGCAAGTTTACAAAAAACATTTTCACAATCGAATGAACAATTGAAAACGAAAGCAAAAAAGCTGGCTCAAGAATTTTTAATAATTGATACTCATATTGATTTGCCTTATGAATTAGGCAAAGAATATTACGATGTTTCCGGCAGAAGCGTTAAAGGACAATTTGATTATCAGCGCGCAATTGAAGGCGGATTGAACGCGGCGTTTATGTCAATATATATTCCGGCTTCTTATGAAGGCAACGGCGCCAAAGCTAAAGCTGATTCGTTGATAAATTCAGTTTATGATTTGACAAAAAAATTTCCGGATAAATTTATTCTTGCTAATTCTGCTGATGAAGTTAAAAAACAATTTTCAAATCCTCGTATTTCTTTTCCTATGGGGATGGAAAACGCCTCGCCTATGGAAGGCGATTTAAGTAATCTAAAATATTTTTATGACAAGGGAATTCGCTACATAACTTTATGCCATACAAAAAATAATCATATATGCGATTCCTCGGGCGATGATAGTTTAATGTGGAATGGCATAAGTCCATTCGGAAAAAAATTAATTAATGAAATGAATAACATGGGAGTGATGATTGATATTTCACATGTATCTGATTCAACTTTTTATGACGTTATGAGATTATCGAAAACTCCGGTTATAGCTTCACATTCCGGCTGCCGCGCTTTAACGCCGGGCTATTTGAGAAATATGAACGATGATATGATAAAACTTCTCGCTAAAAATGGCGGAGTCATTCAAATATTTTTTGGATCGTATTTAGTGAATAATAAAGTTAGACTTGAATCCGATAGGAGAGATTCTTTAAGAAATAATTATATGGGTGAACATCCCACAGAAACTAGAGAAGATTTTAATAAAAAATTTCCTGTAAGCAACGCTAAAATTGAGGATGTTGTTAATCAAATTGATCACGTAGTTAAATTAGTCGGAATTGATTATGTAGGCTTTGGTTCTGATTTTGACGGCGTAGGTTTGGTACCCGAAAAGCTTAAAGATGTTTCGTGTTATCCCAATTTAATTTATGAATTATTAAAACGCGGTTATTCGGAGGAAGATATGCAAAAAATATGTTCGGGAAATTTATTTAGAGTTTGGGGCGAAGTTGAAAAATATGCCGAAGCAACTCATAAAAAAAATTAAAATTATTCTTCTATTTTTATTTTTTTAAGAATTTTTGCAACTGTTAAACCATCTAATTCATTATTAGCGTAAAGACCGTAAGCGTCAACCAATAACCCTTTGTCGCCGTCGTTTGATTCTATCGCATAAAGTATAGACATATCATCAGGGTTCGAGTCGCCTTCAAACCTAAAAACTTTTTTAATAATTACATTTTCAGGGGAATATTTTTTATTATTTTTTTTGACAATTAAACCTTCTTCATAAACATCAAAATCATTTACATATCCTTTATTACGCATTGAGTTCATCGCTTCTGATAAAGTTGTCATTTCATGTGGATGTTCCATAATTTTTTTCCTTTAAATTTATTATAAAAAATCTTACAAATAATTTTTATACGGAATTAGTTGCATCACAAATTATTGAAGCCGCATAGTTCTTAGGAAAACTTTTCCATTAAAGTGATATCGCTCAAACCACAAAGGCGCTATTTTTTTTTATAATTGTCTCTATTATAATAAAATTATTTGATGAAAAAATTTCTTGAAATAAAAACTATTTCCGGCGCTTTAATATTAGTGCTGATAGTAATAATTGGCATTGGGCTTGTTACGTACAGATCAATAACTGAAGTGTTTACTGCATCTGAATGGCGGCAAAATTCATATCGTATTTTGAATCATATAGAATCAATACTTACTCGTGTAGCGTTGGCTGAAGAAAACCAAAGAAGCTACCTGCTGACTAATCAAGATAGGTTTTTAAAACCAATTCAAGATGAAAAGGAGGATATTGCCAAAGAAATAAATATTTTAAAAAATTTATTTCAAAATAAAAAACAACAAATTGCCCGGCTTGATACGTTAGAAAGCCTTATTATGTACCGCTTCGAAACCCTTCTGCAAAAAATTACTCTTCAAAAAGATGATGACTTAGAAAGCGAAATTGAAAATCTCCGCAAAGGAATTTGGCAGCAGTATATGAATAATATTAGGCGGCTGACGAATGATATGGAGATGAAGGAATTTGAATCTCTTATTGGAAGAGATAAAGAAGTTTTGGAAATGGTTAAGAACGCCTCCATAACAATTTTAGTCGGAACATTAGTAAGCTGTTTAATTTTTCTTAGCGGGTTTTATGTTTTAAATAATGAAATAAGCGAGAGAAAAAAAATTGAAAAAGAAATTAGAAAGACCAGCGACTTTACTGAACGGCTTTTAAAGAGCAGCGTTGACGGGATTTTAGCATTTGATAAAAATTCAAATATATTAGTTTGGAATCCCGGTTTAGAATCAATGACGGGTATAAAAAGATCAAAAGCAATCGGCAGTTCCTTGTTTTCAATTTTTCCTTTTCTAAAAGAAATTGGCGAAGATAAAAACATTCGAGATGTTTTAAAAGGATTGTACCCCATTTCAAAAGATAAGTGGTTTGATTTACCCGAAACTGGGAAAAAAGGATATTTTGAAGCTCACTATTCGCCGATACAAAACGAGCTTAACGAAGTCGTTGGCGGTTTAAGCATTATAAGGAATACTACTCGCCGTAAAATTGCATTGGAAGCTCTTCAAAAATCCAAGGTGCAATTGGAAAAAAGAGTGGATGAGCGCACCTCCGAGCTTTCAAAGGCGAACAAAAATTTGTTGAATGAAATTGAAGAGAGAAAAAAAGCGGAGGAAAGAATTAATGAATCGCTGCAGGAAAAAGTTGTTTTGTTAAGGGAAATTCATCATCGCGTTAAAAATAATTTACAAGTTGTTTCAAGTTTATTAAATCTGCAATCGGGTTACATTGAAGATAAAAAATCTTTGGAGATATTTAGAGAAAACCAAAATAGAGTAAGATCAATGGCGTTGATTCACGAAAAATTATATCAATCAAAAGATTTAAATAAAATTGAATTTTCAGAATATATACAATCGCTCTCCAGAGATTTATTCAGATCATATAATCAGGATGCAAGTAAAGTAAAATTGAATAGCGACCTACAAGGAATAAAATTGGAAATTGACACCGCAATATTATGCGGATTAATAATAAATGAATTAATTACAAACTGTTTTAAACATGCCTTTCCAAACGGTAGAAACGGCGAAGTAAATATTATAATGAAGGAAGAAAATATTAATAAATTTTTATTAGTGGTGAAGGATGATGGAATAGGATTTCCTGCTCACGTTGATTATAAAAATACTGATTCGTTAGGCTTGCAGTTAGTGAATACTTTAACAGAGCAACTCGGTGGAAATTTATCATTACATCGAAATGGTTTTACTGAATTTAAGATTGAATTTTCAGTTTAAAAAAGCTCTGACTATTGCGCATTTTTTGCGCCGGCGCCTGCGTCAATTTCATTCCACCAGCTGCTTTTAATAACTTCAAATTTCATTTTTTGTTTTTTATCAAGCAAATCAGAAACGCTGTCTTTAATTTTTTTTAGTTCAGCTGCATTATTATCTGCTTTGGCGGAAATGTAATCATCTAAAATAATCTCAATGTTTTTGGCTTGGCTATCTTCTAACAAAACTTTTTCTTTAAGCTTTTTAGCCATATCTTTTGCAAGAGTATCCTTTTGGGCAAATAAATTTACGCTGCATGCCAACATTGTTATTATCAATACGCAATAATATATACTCGTTTTATAATTTACTTTGTTCATTTTCTCTCTCCTCTATATTCCTAAATAATATCTTTTAAGTTTCAATGAATGTAATATGATGAATTAGAAAAAGCAATACCCAGTATATAAAACAATTATAATGCCGTGTTATTAGACATCATAAATTTTTTTGAGTTAAAAACAAAAATCTATTTTATTTTAGAAATTTAATGTTTTTATATATCTTTGTACTTCAAAATTCTGAAATTAAAATTGATTTTATTAGAAGATTCAGCAAAACGAATTATTAGTTCATACATAAAAAATTTAAGCGGAAATGACTTTTCCATTTCTGAACCTATAAAAAGAGAATATTGCTACGAAACTACTGTTTCCGATAATTCTGATAAAATAAAAATTTTAGTTTACTTCGGAAAAAACGGCAACAAAACTGTTCTTCAAGGTAATAAAAACTCACGATTATATTCCCTTATAGATTCTAAATTTTTTGGCGACAAATTATTTAAAAACCATTCTCACGATTTTATTGAACCAAAAGAATATATCGGGACAGATGAATCAGGTAAAGGAGATTATTTCGGACCGCTGATTATTGCCGGCGTGTTTGTAGATAATGAAGTTAAAATTGAATTAAAAAAAATTGGAGTTAAAGATAGTAAGCTATTAACTGATCTTACAATTAATGACTTATCAATTAAAATAAAAAAAATTGTAAATAATAATTTTAGCCTCGTTTTTATCTCGCCTGAAAAATATAATTTGCTTTACAAAAAGTTTGGCAACTTAAATAAATTATTAGCCTGGGGACACGCAAAAGTTATTGAAAATCTTCTGTCATCTAAATTAACTAGCGAAGCAATAAGCGATAAATTTGGCGATGAAAAATTAATAAAAAGTTATTTGCAGGAAAAAGGGAAACTGATAAAGCTGCATCAATTTACAAAAGCAGAAAAATATACAGCTGTTGCAGCCGCGTCAATATTAGCGAGAAATAGACTTAATATTTGGTTCGAAGAAAATTCAAAAAAAATTGGATTCAATATACCCAAAGGCGCTTCGTTAAAAGTGGAGCAGGCTGCTATAAAAATAAAGAGGGAAGCTGGCGATAATGTATTGGATTCTTTAGTAAAATTACATTTTAAAACAACAAAAAAAATATCATAATTTTATTGGATATTAATAGGAAAGACAAATGGCTGTAACATCAAAAGTAAAAAGAATTGGAATATTAACCGGCGGAGGCGACTGCCCCGGTTTGAACGCTGTGATTAGAGGAGTTACAAAACCTGCGCAAGATTATGGAATGTCTGTTTACGGAATTATAGACGGCTTTGAAGGATTTGTTGAAGGACGAGCAAGAGAATTAAAAAATACTGACGTCTCGGGAATTTTAGCGCGAGGCGGAACAATACTCGGCTCGTCAAATAAAGGCGATCCTTTTCATTGGCCGGTTTTAAAAGACGGCAAAATTGAAATTGTAAATAAATCAGAATCTGCCATCAAGAATTATGAAGCTTGGGGATTGGATGTTTTAATAGCAATTGGCGGCGACGGCACAATGCACATCTGCAATAAATTAAGCGCTATGGGAATAAATGTAATCGGTGTTCCTAAAACTATTGATAATGATTTAGAGGCGACAGATCTTACTTTCGGACATGACTCCGCAGTGTTTGTTGTTTCAGAAGCGTTGGACAGGCTTCACACTACGGCTTCTTCACATCACAGAGTTATCGTAGTGGAAGTAATGGGACGATACGCCGGATGGATTGCTTTGAACGGCGGATTAGCGGGGGGGGCGGATATTATTTTGATACCTGAAATTCCATTTTCGTATGAATCAATTTATGATAAAATTTTAAAAAGGGAATTGATGGGGAAAAAATTTAGTTTGGTCTGCGTTGCAGAAGGAGCCAAACCTCTTGACGGTGAAATGGTTTTAAAAGGTCATGATATAAAAAGACATGATCCTTTGCAGTTGGGGGGAATTGCTGAAGTTGTTGCCGCAAAAATTGAAGAGAACACTGGCAGAGAAACAAGAGTTACTGTTTTAGGGCATGTGCAAAGAGGCGGCAGCCCAACTCCTTTTGATAGAATTTTATCTACAAAATTTGGCGCGTTTGCAATTGATCTTGCTGCAAATAAAAAATTTGGCAGAATGGTTTCTTTAAAAGGAAATGAAATTAAAAATGTAAAAATAGTAGACGCTATTTCACATCAAAAATTGGTTCAACCGGATACGCAAGCGGTGTTTGCCGCCAAATCGGTTGGTATCTCATTTGGAGAATCCAAGAAACAATAATTTTTTTTTGATGATATAGATTATTGATTTTAGCGGAGTCTTAGTATATATTTGAATTCTCTTTTGATAAAATCTTTTCCGGATTAATTCAAAAAACTAAGTTCTTAAAATTAAAATCACATGGGTTGCCGTACTTCAGCCTGTCCCAATGGTATTGGTTAGAACGTCCCGACAAGTCGGGAAGGTCGCAAGTAAAATAAAAATATAAAATTTTAATTTTGTTCTTATAAAATATTCGGGGTCGTAGTTCAGTTGGTTAGAACGCCTGCCTGTCACGCAGGAGGTCGCGAGTTCGAGTCTCGTCGGCCCCGCATTTTGAACCACCTTTATGGTGGTTTTTTAGTTTAGTTAAATTGACTTAATATTTTATTTCTCCCCTCATTAAGTCCACAATCGGTTTACTTTTTTAGGTATATCCTAACCGGTAAAATCCTATAAGTATTCTGGTAAAATAAATAATCAGTTAAAAATAAAGGAAGGATGTTATGAATATTTTCGTAGGGAACCTATCAAAGGAAGCCAGCGATGAAGATTTGCAAAATCTATTTGCAGAGTATGGAAACGTTAGAAGTGTAAAAGTTATCAGAGATCTTTTTTCAGGCGAATCAAAAGGTTTTGGCTTTGTTGAAATGCCTGGTTTAGCGGAAGCTCAAAAAGCTATTGCCGAATTAAATGCCGTTGATTTAAAAGGCAAAAAGATAGTTGTTAATGAAGCTAGACCTAAAACGGATAAACGTTCGGGAGGCGGACCTAATAGAGGCGGCGGTAACCGTAGAGGCGGAAGCAGCGGTGGTGGACATCGCGGCGGCAGCGGAAGCGGCGGCGGCGGAAGAAGATGGTAAAAATCTAATTTCCATTATCTAGACATTTTATAGCCTGGAATTTTTCCAGGCTTAATCTTTATTTACAAATTATTTTATTTCAATTTCTATAATAATAACCAATACTTGCATTTAGCGATTATCACTTATTTTAATTTCGAAATTATATCCCTTAACAGTAATTTTTTATTGCAACCATTCATAATAAAGCAACTCAGCATTCAAATTCTATTTTCGCTTAACGCTTTTGAAATCTTGTACTCTATAATCCTGTAATTTCCAATACTTTAATTCCAAATTGTTTCTATTATTACAAAGCATTAAATTGAAATTTAAAATCAAACAATTCTGTCTTAACCAAATTGAATTTTTCATAACAACAACAACTGGAATACTATGTTAAAGAAACTTTTACTTTTGTCTTTTATATTTCACTGTTTCAGCTTGCAGCCAGCCGTATCCCGATCAATTTTACTCTTATCAAAAAGATTCTTTGATTACTAAAATTGAAAGTATGAATGGAACTGAAATTTCTTCTGATGGAAAAAATGTAATTCTGTCTAGCGGGGTTAAAGACGGTTCTGTAATTTTTAAACCCGATTCTTCGGCGCATCCCTTTGATCAAGGCTTGCCTTCCTGGAACGGGCATACGCCGAATGATAAAAGCAGCTTTAAAGTACTGATGAGATTTTATAAAAACGGTTGGTCACCCTGGCTAACTGTCGGCTATTGGAAAAATAATATTTTCCCCTCTTATGGTTCAACAAGTTTCAACGGTGGTAAAATTGAAATTGATTGGGCTGTGTTAAATTCTTATTACTCTAAATGGCAGTTCCAAGTTGTAATGAAAAGAACCGCCGTTAGCGAACCTTCACCAACATTAAGAAAATTAAGTTTTTTTGTGAGCGATCATAAAACTACTGATAACGTTGATATAGCTTCAATCGTAAATGATAAGCCGGCTGCAATATTTATTCCTACCCAGCATTTTTATCAATATGGACTTGATCCGGGAATTGGCGGAGATATTTGTTCTCCAACTTCTGTTTCTATGGTATTGCGAAGCTATGATATTAATGTTGATCCGCTGCAATTTGCGAGAGATAATTATGACGATTACTGGGGCATCTTTGGAATTTGGCCCAAAGCGGTTCAAAATGCAGCCGAGCATGGTCTTAACGGGGAAGTAACACGTTATAGAAATTGGAGTCAGGCTCGTAAAGTATTAGCAGATAGTGGAAGAATTGTTATGTCCGTGGGGCTTCCTTTATATGCAGGACATTTAATGATGCTTGCAGGATTTGATGCGCAGGGTAATCCGATTGTACATGATCCTGCAAAGTCAAATGGGTATAGTTATAAATTTAATAAAACATCTCTCTCACAATCATGGTTTGATAAAGGCGGAGTTGCTTATACTTTTTTCCCGGGAGACACGACAGGTACTACTTCAGTTGACGATAAAAATACATTGCAGATTGTCAGCAGCTACCAATTAAATATTTATCCAAATCCTTTCAATCCCCAAACAACTATTAAATTGGCAACTACAGAAAAGAGCTTTACTAAGATTAAGGTTTACGATATTTCCGGACGGGAAGTTGCAAGTATATTCCAAGGTGAAATAGAACCAGGCTCTCACAATTTTACCTGGAACGCTTCAAATCTTTCTTCCGGCATGTATTTGATAAGAACTATTAGCGGGAACAATACTAAAACTGTAAAAGCTTTATTGCTGAAGTAGAATTCAAAAAGTTTTTTACCTGTGGTAAGTAAATGAAATACAATTGTATAGGCATTCAGTTAAGCAACATCAACCGAGAGACCGTTTATGCAAAAATATTTTGAAGCGAATAAAAAACTTGTGGAATGACCGAACTGAGGTTCATATAAACTCCGAGTTTTACGGAGTGACAAAAATTTAAATGCGGAAAATCTTCGCTAAATTTTCTTGAGCTTGAAGAACTTGGGGATGTTAAAGGTAAATCGCTTGCTTCATCTTCAATGTCATTTTGGAATGGACTCACTTTCGCTTGCGCGAATGGGAGTTAAAGTTACGGGAATAGATTTTTCAGAGAACGCAATTGAAACCGCGAAAGCCCTGAATGACGAACTTAAACTTGACGCCGAATTTATCTGCAGTTCTGTTTATAATCTTAAAGAAAATCTTAATAAAAAATATGATATTGTTTTTACTTCATACGGAGTAATTGGCTGGCTGCCGAATTTAAATAAATGGGGAGAAATTATTTCACATTTTCTAAAACCTGGGGGAATATTTTTTATAGCCGAGTTTCATCCTGTTATATGGATGTTTGATGATGAGGTGAAAAAATTCAAATACTCATATTTCAACCGCGAAGTTATTGAAGAAACTATTTCGGGAACTTATGCTGATAGAAATGCAAATATTAGTGGTAAGGAATATGGATGGAATCATTCCCTGGATGAAGTATTCACTTCGTTGATGAAGCATGGACTAACCATTAAATCTTTTAGAGAATTATCTTTCAGTTTTTATGATTGTTTTAACAACACCGTAAAAGGTGATGACGGCTATTTCCGGATAAAAGGTTTGGAAGACATTATTCCCATGATGTATTCAATTAAATCAATCAAAAGCTAATGTTTTCACCGCAGAGGCGCAAAGCCGCAAAGAAAATTTAATTTCATCTTCCAATATTTCATTTCTCAATCCCTTTTACTTCGCTACTAATTCTACTCGCCTGTTCTTTTTTCTTCCTTCTTCATTTGCATTTGACGCCAAAGGCGCTGCGTAACTTCGTTTGAGTGATTGGATGAACCGAGCAATCTCATACTTTTAATTTTAAGATTGCCCGCCCTCCAAAGTCATACGTCGGAAAGGCTCCACTCGATTTCGCCGCGACGAATCGTTATTAATGAATACTTTTATTCGTCCTTACGAGTTACCGATAAAAAGTGTTACATAAAACCTTTGTGGGGAATTGATTAGAAAATATGAAATATTATTAAAAGGAAAAATAGAATAACAATTTTTATTGTAAGTAAAATGCCAATATTTTAATTTGACATTGATAATTTATAGACGCTAAAAATTAAGCGGAAAATAAAATGGAGACAATTACATATTCATTAAAAAACGGTAAAGCAAATTCGCAGGGATATTATAAAGATATCCGAGGTTTTGCCGTAGTTATCGTATCAAAATCTGAAACTTCCCTTACTCCTATAGTTTTAGAATATAAGGAATATTTAAAAGTAAACCAGTTGGAAGAAGTTCGTGAAAACGAGGAGTATATTTTAGAGTTGCTTAGCTTCGGCATACTGTGGATTGTTTATTCCTCCCAAGCTCTGCAAATTAAACATGCTCCATTTATTACTTTGATGCGAATGGCTGAGTGGAGAAAAAAACATCAGCGACTTAAGCCATACATTGATTTCATTAGAGGAATTTCTTTAACGCTTTTTATTCTCCCTAAAAAAAATAAAAATAAACAACCGGGAATACCTACATTGGAGCAGATTGATCATGTCTGCAAATGGTTTGAAGCCTCCGGTGAATTTAAAGAACAAGCTTTAAGATTTATAAGATGGCGGGCATTTTGGGGAACAAAAAACAATGAGGAGTTACAAAATATATTTTCATGCATTGAATCTTTCACAAATTGGTTTAGCGAAGAATCAATTATAATATTGGGAAAATACACAGAAAATGTAGATCAGTTTATTCAAAATTCATATAAAAAATATTTATGGCGGGAAGATAGAATTTCATGTATGCGAAAAAGAATTGAATATCATTTAAATATGGTCGGCGCAGAGCTTATGAATAGAGCTTTTGTAAATGAATTTATTTCGACCGAAAAAAAAGCGGTTCTTATTCCCGGCTGTATGCGAACGCATGGAGACGATATATGTGAAGCAGTAAAAGTTAAGGAAGGATTAATTTGCAAAGGGTGCGAAACTTCCTGCAAAGTAAATCAGCTTTGTGAAATGGGGAAAAAAAATAATTTTGATGTTTACATTATTCCGCACGCTTCTGATCTTTCATTATGGTCTCCTAAACCAAACGAAATAAAACGGGGAGTAATTGCTTCTGCTTGTCTTACTACTCTGGTTGAGGGGGGCTGGGAATTAAAAAGATATGATGTGCCTGCTCAATGCGTTCTGCTTGATTATTGCGGCTGTAAAAAGCATTGGCATAAAACAGGCTTTGCCACAGAATTAAATATTAGGGAGCTGAAAAGAATATTAAATTCTTCTAATCTAAATTAGTTTATTAATAATATTTTTAAAGCTTTCAAATATTTTAACTTTTTTTCTTTTAAAAAAACGCGTAAGTATTATTCCCACCGTTGCAATTGTGGATATATATCCCGCCGCTTTTTTTAGCTTGCTCAATCCTTTATCTACCTTTTTCGCTTTCATTTTTTTTCTCCTATAAGATTTATGAGTTAGTGTTTTATGAAAAATTACAATTCTAAAATAATTTTTAAAATTTTTTATTTGTAGTCAGACGAATACTGTATAAAACTTATTCTTCCGTTTCGTTCCAGGTAAGCAGTCTCAATATTAGTAAAATCAGTTTTGCCCGCTCTATATCTTAATTCCAATTTTAAATCTTCCTCTGATAAATGAGCGCGCTTCATTTCGCTCCAATTTATTTTGCCTTTTTCTATTAGTAGTCTTGGTTTGCCTTTAATTAAATTCCCTAAAAAATCTGAACTAAGAGCAAGGTAGCCCAACAACCAATGCAGAGCCACTAAAACCATTGCCGAAACAATCGTCGGGAATAGGGCTGCGCTGCCGTTGATTGCTCTGCTAAGCACCGAGCCGATCATAATACCAAAAATAAAATCAAAGGCGGTAGTTTTGCCGATAAATCTCTTGTCCCCAATTCTAATCATTATTAATCCGCAAACATAAATTACTAAGGCTCGCATTGACGTTTGTAAAACGTTAAAATCTTTAATATCAATACCTAATAACCATTTAAACATTTCCATTTCAACAAATTATATTGTCAATAAAAGTTTCATAAAGATAAAGAAGAGAAATTAATTTTTAGAGGAAGCCTATCACACGCAAAAATGAATTACATCACCTTAAACTAAAACCTGATTTATTATTTTAATTTTAAATTATTTTTTAAAATAAATCGGAGAAAAAAATGGACCTCAAAAAAGTTAATGAAGGAAATTTAAAAGTTTACGTAATGCCTTATGAAAATAAATGGGCTGTAAAAACGGGAAGGTCAGAAAACCCCAACTCTGTGCATGATTCTAAGAAACAAGCTATTGATGCGGCTAAAGAAATAGCAATGGCAAGCCGCGGCAAGTTAATTCTCATGGATAAAGATGGAAATATAGAAAACTTAAATGAAACTGAAATAAATCCAATGCCTGACATAAACAACGCGCCTGATTATAATCCCGATGAGAAAAGTGATGAAGATTACTAGGTCAGAAAGTTAAACTTATCAATAGTTGATGGTGCGAAGTATCACCACTTATAAATCTTATTATTTAAATGTTTGTATGGTTTTATTAAAAAAGGAAAATTAAATTTTATATTCTAGGACTAATGAACAATAAAATATCTCGCAAATCATTTCTGTTAATAACCGGGGGAGTAAGCGCCGCACTACTAACAGCCGGCTGCCAAAAGCCAGTTCAAAAATTAATTCCTTATGTAAACCAACCAAATTATCCCGAACCCGGCGAGTGGGGATATTATGCAACTACTTGTCGTGAATGCCCAGCGGGCTGTGGAATGCATCTATGGCATCGAGATGGGCGCGTTACAAAAGCGGAAGGCAATCCAAATAACAAAATTAATTTAGGGGGACTTTGCGCGCGGGGACAATCTTCTCTCCAAGGATTGTACGATCCGGATAGATTAAAAAATGTTTATAGAAAAAAAGATAAAACAAATCATCAGATTTCTAATTGGGAAACTTCCATTAATGAAATTGCAGATAAACTCAAAAACTTAAAAGGGAAGATAATTTTAATTTCAGACATTCAAACAGGAGCTTTGTCTGAAGTGATGAATAGTTTTGCCGACGCCTTCAATTCACCCGCGCCTCTTTTCTATGAAGCGTTTAATTACGAACCCTTGCGAAAAGCAAATCAAAAAGTTTTTAATAACAGCGTCGTCCCTAATTATAAATTAGATGAAGCGGATTTAATTTTGAGTTTTGGCGTTGATTTTTTAGAAACCTGGATTTCTCCAGTTCAGTATGCCGCGCAGTTTAAGAAAATGCATCAATATAAAAATGGACTTATGGGAGAATTTATTTATTTCGGTCCCCGCTTATCAATGACCGCCGCAAATGCGGATAAGTTTTATTTGATGCCTCCCGGCGTTGAAATATCAATTCAAAAAGAGATTTTAAAAAAAATAAATAATTCAAATTATTCAGAGCTATCTGAAAACAATGCTGACTACAAAAAATATATTTCTGATTCCGAGATAGATAGAATTGTAAAAAAAATAAAAACCGCAAAATCTGTCGTTGCTCTTGGCGCCCCTTCAGGCAGCATTGGCAGCCTTGCCGATGAGAATGCTTACTATGCGGCTTTAATTAATAAGGCTGTTGAAAGCGAAAAAAAGATAATAGATTTTGATCATCCCCACGCTCTTTCCATTACGGCTTCGGAGATGGAGTTTAGAAATATGTTAGCCAATATTTCAAGCGATGATGTTTTAATAATTAATAATACAAATCCTGTCTTCACAAAAAATTATGCAGAAAATTATTTTAATAAAGCCGGATTAATTGTTTACCTCGGAAATATGTTTAATGAAACGGCAGCCATTGCCGATTGGGTTTTGCCAATTGATTATTCATTAGAAACCTGGGGCGATTATGAACCGATGCAAAATACTAATCAATTAATCCAACCAACTATGCAGCCTCTGTACGAGACACATTCAACCGGCGATATATTAATTGGAATTGCAGACGCTGCCGGCATCAATTTAAAAAGAAATGATATTCAACCAGAAAATTTTTTAGAATGGCTGAAGTTAAGATGGGAAGAAATTTATAACCGATCGCAAAGTGAAAAATCATTTGAAGAATTTTGGAATGATTCATTAAGAGATGGCGGTTATGAAGGCGAGGGGAGTAATCATTTAAAGTATGTTTCGCAATTTGATGAGTTAAAAATCGACGCTTCGAAAAAGCAATTAGGTAGAGATGAATTTATATTATGGACTTATCCTTCAATTTTCTTTTTCGATGGACGAACCGCTAACCGCGGCTGGCTTCAAGAAGCCCCGGATCCAATATCTACAATTGTGTGGGGGAGTTGGATTGATATAAATCCAATCGATGCAAAATCATTTGAAATAGAAAATGGAGATGTTATTGAATTGCACTCCTCTTACGGAAAAATAAAAGCGCCTGCAAGAGTAACAAATGAAGTAGCAGAAAAAACTATTGCTATTCCTTTTGGGCAAGGGCATAAAAAGCTTGGAAGGAATGCGGATGGAAGAGGGGCTAATCCATTCAATCTTATTGAAAGAAATTATTTTCACTTTGGCAAAGTTAAAATAAGTTTAACAGGCGATACAGCTCCAATTATTAATCTTTCCGATACAACCGAGCAGCATAATAGAGATATTTTAAAATGGACAACAATACATGAAATTAAAAACCTTAAGGGTTCAGATGAAATAATTATGCCTGTGTCTGAAGGTTATAGAAACGATAGAGATTTATATGAACCTCATAATCATAAAAATCACCGCTGGTCTATGACAATTGATCTTCATTCATGCACGGGATGCGGGGCTTGTGCGGTTGCATGCTATGCTGAAAATAATATTCCGGTTGTTGGTCCCGAACATTGCGCAGAGGGTCGTGAGATGGCATGGTTAAAAGTTACGCCTTATAAAAAAGAAGGATCTGAAAATAAGATTGGATATTTGCCTTTGCCCTGTCAGCATTGCGATGCCGCGCCTTGCGAACCGGTTTGCCCTGTGTTTGCGGCTGTTCATAACGAAGAAGGATTGAACGCCCAAATTTACAATCGTTGTATTGGGACAAGATATTGTTCTAATAATTGTCCTTATAAAGTTAGACGTTTTAATTGGTACACGCCGGAATTTGAAAAGCCGCTTAACATGCAATTAAATCCCGAAGTAACTGTCCGCACCCGTGGAGTAATGGAGAAATGTACTTTCTGCGTTCAGCGGATCCGCAATGTTGAATACAAAGCAATGAATGAAAAAAGAAATATTGAAGAGGGAGAAATTCAACCTGCGTGCGTTCAATCTTGCCCGACTCAAGCATTGAGGTTTGGAGATTTACACGATAAAAATTCATTAGTTCATAATACATTTAAAAATGATCCGCGAAAATATCAAGTTTTAAAAGAATTGAATACAAAACCTGCGGTAGTTTATTTGAAGAGAATTGAATTGGATGAGATCTAAATGAATGAAGAGTACTTAAATAAATTAGATTACGGTGAGATTAATGACGCTGTTCTTAATCCTATAAAACCAACTGTTCCTATTTATTATATTATTCTTACGGCGCTTGGCATTGGAGTTTTATGGGGAATGGCGGCATGGATTTATCAAGTTAAAACCGGAATGGGCGTTGCGGGAATTACTCATCCGGTGGGGTGGGGAATTTACATTGCTAATTTTGTTTTCTGGATTGGAATTGCGCATTCGGGAACATTAATTTCTGCTATACTTTATTTAGTCAGAGCCAAATGGCGCGACGCAGTTTCCCGCTCAGCCGAAGCTATGACTATTATTGCAGTGCTGTGTGCGGGAATGTATCCGTTAATCCACTTAGGTCGCTTGTGGGTTTTTTATTATATAATTCCTTATCCAAGTGAAAGACACATTTGGCCGAATTTTAAAAGTCCCTTGGTTTGGGACTTAACGGCAGTCTTCACTTATTTAACCGTAAGCATAATTTTTTTCTATGTGGGTTTAATTCCCGATGCAGCGGCTGCAAGAGACAGATTTAAAAAGGAGCTTGGAGAAGATCATTATAAAACAAAAATATTTAAATTTCTTTCGTTGGGGTGGAGCGGCGCCGCAAGCCAGTGGAGGCACTACGGAAGGTCTTATCTTTATTTTGCTGCGTTAGCGGCGCCTTTAGTAATTTCAGTCCATTCAATTGTCTCTTGGGATTTTGCAATGGCGCTTTTGCCGGGCTGGCATTCCACTATTTTCGCCCCATATTTTGTGGCGGGCGCAATTCATTCCGGACTTGCCATGGTTTTAACTTTAGTAATTCCGCTGCGCAAAATTTTAAAGTTAGAAAAATTAATTACCGTAGATCATTTTGATCTTCTTGCTAGAACAATGCTGGTTACAACTTCTATACTTGCTTACACATACATAATTGAGCCATTCATTTCAGGCTATAGCGGAAATATTTTTGAATGGCAATTTGAAACCTGGAAAGAATTTGGCTCTTATGGATGGATTTTTTGGATGCTGCTTCCATTAAATATTTTTTTTCCGCTTACTTTTATTTTCAAAAAGTTAAGAAGGAACTTAAAATATCTTTTCGTTATTTCAATTTTAGTTAATGTAGGTATGTGGTTTGAAAGACTGCATATTGTAATCGCTTCCACTTCACATGATTTTCTTCCGCACAACTGGGGCATTTATTCGCCCAGCTGGGTTGAGATTAGCATTGCCACAGGCACCATCTGTTTTTTCCTTTTCAGTTTTATGGCGTTCAGCAAATCACTCCCCACAATTCCACTTGCAGATTTTAAAAAGCAGCTGCTTGAAAAGAAAATGAAACTGAAAGTAAATGAGTCGTCAACGGAAGCAAATAAAGGGAGCGGTTTGAATTATATAAGATTTATTTTCTCTTCACCAGAAATATTAATTAAAGCGGTAAAAAAAATTAGAGAATCAGGCTTTAACAATATAGAAACATTTTCGCCTGTTAAAGTTGAAGGCGTAAATAAGCTTTTGGGTTACGTTAAAAGCCCGGTGCGCTTTTATACTTTAGCGGGCGCCGTATTGGGCTGCGCGTCAGGTTACGCCTTGGCAATTTTAACCGCGCTCGTTAACAATCACATCGTGGGAGGAAAATCACCCGTGGCAATTATTCCATATACTGTAATTGCGTTTGAACTAACTATACTTTTTGGTTCCATCGGAAATCTTATCGGTTTAATTATTAATTCAAAGCTTCATCGCATAAACACTATGGAAGGGTACGACGCTCGCTTTAGCAGAGATAAGTTTGGGCTTTTAATTTATGAAGATGAAAATCAATTCTCAGAAGTAAAATCTCTTTTAAATGAATTTGAATCAGAGGAGATTTATGAAACCGGAGCTTAATATAGAATTGAAGCATAAATCATATTCTGCAATTTGGATAGTTTTATTTTTGATAGGAATTGCTCTATGGATAATTTCATTTTCCATTTATAAAAGCCAGGAAGTCTGGCTGTCGCTGCTAACTAATTTCTCTTTCTTTGCGCCGTTAGCTGGAGGAATGTTTGTTTGGCCCGCCGTGGTAAAGGCTTCCAATGGCAACTGGTCTGACAAAGTAGATAAAATTGCATTCGCCGCATTAGGCTTTGCTGTTCCGTCAATACTTGCATTAACAGCTTTATGGATTGGAAGCGGCGCCTGGTCTCCCTGGGCTGCTCATTCCTATAAAGAAGGTTTTTGGTTGAATAATAATTTTATTTTTATTCGCGATTTATTTTTGCTAATTGCGTTTTGGGTGTTTGCTGTTTGGTATTTTTATTCGGGCAGAAAGAAAAATAAACTTTTATACTCGGGCGTCTTAATAATATTTTACTGTATAACTTTTTCTTTAATAGGTTTTGATTTAATAATGGGGTTACATCCTCCCTGGAAAAGCCAGGCTTTTGGAGCATACTTTTTTATCACTGGATTTTATGCCGCAGTTACAATGTGGGCGCTGCTTTCCATCCTATATTACAAACCAGAAAAATCTATCATGCATGATTTTGGAAAACTAATTGTAACGTTTAGCATATTAACTGCGTACTTAATGTTCAGCCAACTGCTGCCTATCTGGTATGAAAATATGCCTGAGGAAACAAGTTTCCTTATTCCGAGATTCAATTATATGCCATGGAAAATAGTGTCATATTTAATTCTCGGCTTAGTCTATTTAGGTCCTTTGCTTTTGCTTTTAACTGAATGGTCAAAAAAAAATTATTGGTATTTAGGAATTGTTTCATCAATACTTCTAATTTCATTATGGATTGAAAGATGGTGGTTGGTGTCGGCGGGCTTTTCTGAAAAATCGCTTTTATTTGGTCTGCCCGACATTTCAATGACCATTGCCTTTTTAGGAATTTTTATTTTTTCAGTTGAGTTTTTTTCTAAAAGAATGCCCCACAATTTATGGCAAAGTTCTTAAAATAAATTATAATTTTTTTAGATGGAGAAGATTTGACAAAGCGTCTAAAAATAATTTCGGCAATAATTTCTTTAGCGGCAATTATAATTCTGTTATTTGCTGTGTGGGATTATAATTATTATTTCCCTTCAATTATGGGAGCTCAGCAGCCAATCCCTTTCAGCCATAGACTTCATGTAAACAAAAAACATATCAGCTGCTTTATGTGTCACAGCGGAGCAGTTAAAAATGCCCGCGCCGGTATTCCTCCGTTAGAAACATGTATGCTTTGTCATTCAAAAATAATTATTCATTATCCACAAATAGAAAAATTAAGAAATCATTATTATCAAAATAAACCTGTTGAATGGATTAAAATTAATAATCTACCTGATTTCGTTTACTTCAATCATTCTGTGCATATCAACAAAGGAATAGATTGCAGTAAATGTCATGGCAATGTTGATCAGATGGATAGAATAGTACAAGCGAAAGAATTAACAATGGGATTTTGTATTGATTGTCATAAACAAAATAATGCAACACATGATTGTTTTACTTGTCATCGTTAGGAGTTCATAATTGTTTAACTTTATAAGAAAACCGCAAAGCGCTGCACTTGCTTTTATAGTAGCCGGAGCAGTTTGGTTTATAGTTGGAACTATATATGGATTAATTTCCGCCATTCATCTTATGGCGCCGGAATTTTTTAATAATATTCCGTGGCTTGTATTTGGGCGCGCCCGTCCTATACATGTTAATACCGTTTTGTATGGTTTTGTAGTATGTACTTTACTTGGCAGTGGATTGTATTATTTACCCGCGCTTTTAAAAACCACTTTGTGGTCTGAGCCTCTGGCTTGGTTTAGTTTTGTTTGCTGGAACTTAACTGTGCTTAGCGGTCCTTTAACTTTTTCCTTTGGAGTTACACAAGGCAGAGAATACACAGAATATATTTGGGCTTTTGATGTTCTGCTGGAGCTATCATTAATAACGCTTGTTGTTAATTCGGTAATGACAATTTTAAAACGCAAAGAAAATATTCTTTACGTTTCTGTTTGGTATATGGTTTCTGCAGTTATGTGGACTACATTTACTTATTTTTTAGGCAATGTAATGTGGCGCCCAGCCACCGGGGCTATGCCTGGTTTAATAGACTCTCTTTTTCTTTGGTTCTATGGTCATGATTTACCCGGATTATTATTAACTCCTTTGGCAATTGGCGCTGCATATTTTGTTATACCGCGTGTAACTAAAACGCCTTTGTATTCACATACTTTATCTCTTATTGGGTTTTGGACATTGGTTGCTCTGTATTCACATATAGGCGGGCACCATTTACTTCAAACTCCTATTCCGGCCTGGCTTAAAACCATAACAGTCATTGATTCAATTCTAATGATTATTCCTGTTTTCACAGCAACAATTAATATTTGGCTTACAGCTCGCGGAAGGGGCGGATCTGTTTTAAACGATCCTGCTGCAAGATGGGTAATATTAGGATTGGCTTGGTATATAATTGTGGGAATACAAGGTTCTCTCCAATCTTTACCATCAATACAAAGAGTAACTCACTTTAATAACTGGGTTGTGGGGCATGCGCATATTGCAGTTTTAGGTTTTTCTGGATTTATTGCTATTGGCGCTGTATGGCATATCCTTCCATTAATAATTAAGAAAAAATTATATTCTCAAAAATTAGTTAATCTGCAGTTTGGTCTAATAATGATTGGGCTGACAGGTTTTTTCATCGTCCTAACAATAGCAGGATTAATTCAAGGTGAAGCCTGGAATAACGGTGAAGTTGTTTATAGGGTTCTGCCGGAAATATCTGTCTATATGGCTCTGCGGGCTGCTCTCGGTATTTTGATAATTGCGGGAGCTTTTATAGGTATTTATAATTTATTTATGACGATTAAATACGGCGAACCTTTTGAGCCTTTGCCTATTGAAGAAACAACGCCAATATAAATTATTAAGATCGGTATTGGATAAAAAGAAATTGATAAAAAATGAAAATGTATTATAAAATATTGATTGTTGGAAGCTTGCTCGTCTTTATTGTTTCCATTTCAATTATGGTCGGACTTCCGGTTTTAACTATGAAAGAAACTCCCTCAGATATTTGGAGACCGATGACAAAGTTAGAAAAAGAAGGGCATAAACTTTATGTAAGTAATGGATGCAGCTATTGCCATTCTTTGTATGTTAGAACAAATGATTGGGGGCTTGGCTCTGAACGTATAGCTCAAAAAGGTGACTACGTAGATCAAGAGCCGGCCATTTTAGGATCGGAAAGAACTGGGCCTGATCTTTCACAAGAAGGCGGGGAACACCCTAATGATTGGCACAAGGCGCATTTTACTAATCCAAGATATACAAGCCCCAAAAGTGTTATGCCCTCGTGGGAATTTTTAGGTAAAGAAAATATTAAAAAGCTTACCGCTTACGTTCAATATCTTGGAGCAAAAGATGCTGATAAACGAGTTGCGCGCCAAAAGTATTGGAAGGAACTTGCTATAAAGGCTTATGAGTCCGGTCCCGATTCAAATATAAATTGGATTCATACAAACGTACCGAAAGTTTGGCGGCAAATGCCCAATCCCTATCCTCCAACTGAAGCATCGCTTGAGAGGGGCAAAAAGGTTTATGAAGATTTTTGCGTTGGATGTCACGGTTTAGTTGGAGATGGACGAGGTCCTGCTGCACAATATTTAGACCCGCCGCCGCTCAACTTTACTTTGTTGAAGAGGCATTTAATAGACGGCAAATATATTGGAGGAATTTTATACTATCAAATAATGAACGGTATAACAGGAACTGCAATGCCGTATTTCAAACGCGCGTTGGAATCAGCTAAAATTTGGGATGTATCAAATTATATAGCTGTTAATTTTATCGGTTACAGTGATGGCGACATTGAACCGAAAGGAATAGATGCTGCTTATGAACCGGTTTATTCCTATAAATATTCTACTCCTGAATCTACAGGCGTCCAATCTTTCGATTCAATTTCATTTCCCAAAAATGATTTGAATAAAAAAATAATCTCAAAAGGAAAACAGTAATGATACGTTTAGGACTATCACCTTTTTTAAGCATTTGGATTTCATTTACCCTAATTGTAAGCGCTGTTATATTAGTTGTGATTATTTGGGCGATAAGAAATAAACAATTCAGCAATCAAAAAAAAGCAAATCATCTGCCGCTTGAAAGTTATATCCCGGAAGAAAAAAATAAAATTAAACTGAGGAAGTAACTATGCTAAATTTAAATGTTGAACATTCGCAATGGCTGATTATTGCTATGCTGGGAGGAATATTTTTTGTGCTGATTATTATAGTTACTTATTTAGATATGTGGAAACCAAGGAATGAAGAGGAATTTAATTGGAAGCCTGATGAAGAAAAATCTATAAAAGAAAAAATAATTACAATCTGGAGAGCCATTCCCTGGATATTAAAAATTACTTATGCACTCTCTATAATTTTTTCTCTAGTGTACGGAATTTATAGAATTATTAATCCACCTAATTGGTAAAATTACTTTAGAGCAATTATGAAACAATATGAAGAGAATACATCATATAGCAATAAATGGGGATGGATATATTTATTTCTGTTAAGTTTTTTTGTAATAGGATGGGCTATGGTACTAATGTTTGAAGTAAAAGATGTTCCTAGAAAATGGGATTACGGAACCGTGATTGATGCACCGGCTGAAAATATTTACACCACAGAAAGAGTCAGCATTGACGATAGCATTAAACAGCAAATTGAAAATTTCCCTGAACTAAATGAGAATGAAATTGATAAAGATAAATCTAAACCGATTGAAGAAGATACATTAAGTAAAAAAGCAGCGTATAAAGATTCATTGAACAAAAAATAAAAATGGTTAGAAAATTTTTTTTAAGAAGCGTATTATTTGTAATAGTGGTAATAATTCCAATAGCTATTTATTTATTGCTATCGGGGCCGCACATGGTAAACCAGCCTAGCATAAAAGCATTTGAAAGAAAAGTAAATATGCCTCCTGTTGGTTCAGTACCGATAAAAAATATTAAAAAGTTCCCACCGTTTATAACACATAATCCATTGATTGTAAATACAAAAAATATTTCCGCTGGAAAAACATTTTATAAATACTACTGCGTTTTTTGTCATGGTGAAAATGGAGATGGAAATGGTCCGGTCGGTAAAAGCTATATTCCAAAACCTTCAATCCTAACTTCAAAAAAAATTAATGGAATGAACGATGGTGAAATTTATAATAAGATGTTAACAGGTGAAGGACATTACCCCGTTTTAGAAAAAGTAATCTCGGCTGATTACCGATGGTATATAGTTTTATATGTAAAGTATGGTTTAAATGAGGAGTAATCTTTTAGATTATTTTTAAATGATTAACAAGTGATGATACCTGACACTAAATATATTGAAGTTAAATAAAATCACAACTATAAAAGTAATTTTATTTTATAATGAACATTGGGGAAAAAATTAAACGTAATTATGATAACATATTTGTGAGGAACCAAATGAAAAATACAGCTGCAGATAAACTATTAAATACATTAATAAATTGGGGAGTCGATACTATCTTCGGTTTACCGGGGGACGGTATAAATGGAATTATGGAAGCCCTGCGGCAAAAACAAGATAAAATAAAATTTGTACATGTAAGACATGAAGAAGCTGCAGCTTTTATGGCTTGCGGTTATGCAAAATACACCGGCAAGCTGGGTGTATGCCTCGCAACATCAGGCCCTGGCGGTGTTCATCTCTTAAATGGGTTGTATGATGCAAAGCTTGATGGGCAGCCGGTTTTAGCTATTACCGGTTGTCAGTTTCATGATTTAATAAATACTTATGGACAGCAGGATGTGGAATTGGACAAATTATTTATAGACGTTGCAGTTTATAACGAAAGAATTATGGGGCCGGAACATATTGAGAACATTACAAACCTTGCCTGCCGTACTGCGCTAAGCCGGAGGGGAGTGGCTCACATAACTTTTCCGGTTGATTTACAGGAAGTTGAAGGTGTGTTGGAAAGATCAAAAAGAAATATTGCGCATCATGCAGCAAGTACTATTACTACAAACCCCGGGCGAACCTTCCAGCGATGATCTGCAGCGATGTGCGCAAATTTTAAATATGGGAAAGAAGATAGCAATATTAGCAGGCGCCGGCGCATTAAATTCAACAGCGGAATTGGAACAAGCCGCGGAAATTTTAGCTGCTCCTATTATAAAACCTTTACTTGGTAAAGCATCCGTGCCAGACGATAGTCCATACACCACCGGTGGAATAGGGTTGCTTGGCACTCTACCTTCGCAAGAAGCAATTGAAGAATGCGATACTTTATTTATGATTGGAACTTCATTCCCTTATATTGAGTTTTATCCTAAACCCGGTCAAGCCAAATGTGTACAAATTGATATTGATCGGGAAAGACTGGGGCTCAGGTATCCTATTGATGGCGGCCTTGCTGGTGATTCTAAAAAAGTACTTAAAAGTTTACTACCCCTGCTGATAAAAAAAGAAGACCGCAGCTTTTTAGATAAAGCTCAAAACGGCATGAAAGATTGGTGGGAGTTGATGGAAGAAAGAGGGACACGAAAAGACAAACCTATGAAACCTCAAGTAGTAGCTTGGGAATTAGGAAAGCTATTAAAAGAGAATGCTATTGTATCATGTGATTCAGGAACAATTGCTACCTGGTGGGCAAGACAAATTAAAGTTCAACGTGGTCAGAAATTTTCTTTATCTGGTAACCTTGCAACAATGGCAAATGGTTTTCCTTATGCAATAGCAGCACAATTTGCTTACCCTGAAAATCAATGTGTGGCGTTTGTAGGAGACGGCGGCTTTTCTATGCTGATGGCTGAGTTTTCAACTTGTGTAAAATATAAATTGCCGGTAAAAGTTATCATCATTAAAAATAATACTCTCGGACAAATTAAATGGGAACAGATGGTGTTTAATGGTAACCCTGAATATGGCGTTGATTTAGAACCGATTGACTTTGCGGCGTTTGCCAATGCATGCGGCGGAACCGGATTTACGATTGAAAATCCTAAAGAATGCGGCAGTACTTTAAAAGAAGCCTTAAGCACAAAAGGCCCAGTTATTGTTGAAGCAGTGGTTGATCCATTTGAACCGCCTATGCCGGCAAAAGCTACAGTAAAACAAGCTAAACAATTTGCTAAGTCTCTTATTAAAGGAGAACCAAATAGAGAAAAGATTGCATGGACGGTGACTTCTGACAAAGTGAGAGAATTAATTTAATTGAAAAATAATTTATGAATAATAAAGATGTAGTTGTAATAACAGGAGCATCGGCGGGTGTTGGAAGGGCTGCTGCTAAAAAATTTGCCGCAGAGGGGTGCAGTGTTGGGTTAATAGCACGTGGGAAAGAAGGTTTAGAAGGCGCCAAAAAAGATGTAGAAAAATTTGGAAGCAAAGCTGTTATTGTTCAAGCCGATGCCGCAAATGCAGAAGAGATTGAACATGCCGCTGCCTATATTGAAGAAAAGTTAGGGCCAATTGATATTTGGATAAATGATGCAATGACTACGGTTTTCTCTCCATTTCTTGAAATTACACCCGATGAATTTAGAAGAGTTACAGAAGTTACTTATCTGGGATTTGTTTACGGAACAATGAGCGCTCTTAAAAGAATGAAACTTAGAAACAAAGGTGTTATTGTTCAGGTTGGTTCTGCTTTGGCATACAGAGGCATACCATTACAAACAGCCTATTGCGGCAGTAAACATGCTATACAAGGTTTCACGGAATCGCTAAGGTCAGAACTACTCCACGACAAAATAAACGTTCATTTAACTATGGTACAAATGCCGGCATTAAATACTCCTCAATTCAGCTGGTGTAAATCAAACTTTGATAAAAAACCACAGCCTGTCCCCCCTATATATCAGCCTGAAATAGCTGCCGAAGCTATTTATTATGCAGCATATCATAATAGAAGAGAAATGTATATCGGGTTTAATAATGCGGTTATTATTATAGGAAATAAATTTTTCCCGGGTATTGGTGATAGATACCTTGCAAAGAATGGTTACGATTCTCAACTTACGGATGAGAAGGAAGATAAAAACCGAAAGTTTAATTTATGGGAACCTGTGGAAGGCGATTTTGGTGTGCATGGAGAATTTGATGATAAAGCAACAAAAGAAAGTAAATATCTTTTTGTAGATATTCATAGAACGGCTTTTGTAATTGGCTCAACATTATTTTTAGTGATTATAATTTTGCTGCTTATTATAATAATATAGTTTTTTTTGTGTGAATATTTGGTACGATTATGAAGATGAAAGATCGCGGTGTTACTCGCCCTCAAATGAAAATGAAAGATGATGAAAGCGGTAAAAATGAAATGAGCAAAGAGGATCATTTCAAAATGCTGGTGAGTCATCATCACAAAACACAATGGGTTTATTGGACAATTATATTAATTGGCGTTTGGCTTTTACTTGCTCCTCTTACTTTCGATTATAGCCGGGGAACTATTTCTCCTACCGGCGGCAGATCAGTTTGGCTTCCTTTAAATCTTCGCGTTTCAATTTTAATGTGGAGCGACCTGATATGCGGAGTGATGTTAATTATTTTCGGCTTCCGTTCATTAAGACCAAACCGTCCCATCTCACTATGGTTAGCCTGCTTCATCGGAGTATGGCTAAACGCTGCTCCTTTAATATTTTGGGCTCCTTCTTCAATGATTTATCTGAATGAAACATTTTGTGGAATATTAATTATTTCTTTAACAATTCTAATTCCCGGAATGCCTAACATGATTAATTACATGAAGATGGGTCCCGAAGTGCCCCCGGGTTGGTCTTATAATCCTTCTTCCTGGTCACAGCGTTCAATTTTAATAGCGCTTGGTTTCGCAGGCTTTATAGTTTCAAGATATCTTGCAGCATACCAAATGGGATTTATAAATAGTATTTGGGATCCCTTTTTTGGTGACGGCAGCCGATTGGTCCTTCATTCAAAAATGTCTGAATCACTGCCTATTTCTGATGGTGGGTTGGGCGCCTTTGCATATACTTTTGAATTTCTTATGGGCTGGATGGGCGCTCCATCACGATGGCGAACAATGCCCTGGATGGTAACTGTATTTGGTATTTTAGTTATACCGCTGGGACTCGTACATATAATTCTTGTAATATCTCAGCCTGTAGTTGTTGGGCATTGGTGTTCATTTTGTCTTCTTGCAGCTTTGTGTATGCTGCCGATGATTCCTTTAGAAGTTGATGAAGTTGTGGCGATGATACAGTTCCTAAAAAAGTCTTTAAAAAAGGGAAAACCTTTTTGGAGAACTTTCTGGAAGGGTGATACAATAGAAGGTAATGACGATCATCGTTCCCCTGAACTAAAAGATTTTTATGAAAATCCAACAAAAGTAATTAAAGCCTCTTTTTGGGGAATGACTTTTCCCTGGAATTTAATTTTAACTTCTTTTCTTGGTTTATGGATGATGTTTGTTCCAACTTTGTTTGGCAGTTATCAAACCGCTGCTGATATTGAACACCTTGGAGGAGCTCTAATACTTACTTTCTCTGTAATTTCAATGGGCGAAGTTATCAGATCCGGCAGATTTTTAAATGTTATAATAGGATTAATAATTATAGCATCTGCGTTATTTCCTTAATGGTTATACAACATCCGGATTTATCAACGATTTGATTATAGGTTTGATGGTAATTGTTTTTAGTCATTCCTAAAGGTGTTATAAAAGAAACTTATGATACCTGGAATAAAATGATAAAGTAACTCATAAAAATAAAATGGAAGAAAATATTCTCTATAAAAAAAATTGAAGTTTCTGCTATACACTATTCCCACCGAAACTCCTGAATCAGACGGCACCCTTGAATGGAATTCCACCACAATAATAATTGTAGAAATCTCTGCCGGAAATAAAAAAGGAATCGGCTACACATATTCACATCAAGCTGCGGCAGTTCTCATTAAAGAAAAATTATCACAAGTTATTAAAAATAATAATGCTTTAGATGTTGATGATTGCTGGTTAGAAATGGTAAAGTCAATAAGAAATTTAGGAAGACCGGGAATTGCATCTTGTGCCATTGCAGCGGTTGATTCGGCGCTTTGGGATTTGAAAGTCAAAGCTGCTCGAATCTTCCCCTTGTCAAATTACTCGGACAAATAAATGAAGGAATTGAGATTTATGGAAGCGGAGGTTTTACTTCTTATTCAATTAAGCAATTAAGAGAACAATTGTCCGGCTGGGTTGAAGAAGGAATTAAAAGCGTTAAAATGAAAATTGGAAGAGAGCCGGAAAATGATATTGAACGAGTTACCGAAGCGCGAAAAGCTATTGGCGAAAATGTAGATTTATTTGTAGATGCCAACGGCGCTTATACTGTTAAACAGGCGTTAGCCATGGCTGATAAATTTGCGGAGCAGAATGTTATTTGGTTTGAAGAACCGGTTTCTTCCGATGATTTAAATGGATTAAATCAAATTAAAAATTCTATTAATAATAAAATTGAAGTTGCGGCAGGCGAGTATGGTTATGATATTTCTTACTTCAACCAAATGTTGTCAGCCCAGGCTGTGGATGTGCTTCAAGCGGATGCAACGCGCTGCGCCGGCATTACCGGATTTTTAAAAGCTTCAAATTTATGCGAGGCTTATCATATCCCTTTTTCTGCGCACACGGCTCCATCGATTCATCTCCATCCCTGCTGCGCTTCAAAGCCTTTAAGAAATATTGAATATTTTTTTGATCATGTCCGGATAGAGAAAATGTTTTTTGATGGTTTTCCGGTTCAGGAGAAAGGGAAAATTTATCCTGATGTTACGCGTCACGGATTAGGGATCGAATTAAAAAGAAAAGATGCTGAAAAATATAAGGTGTGAATTCTATTTATTTGAATGGAATTCTGTTGAAAGGAAAAATTAAAAATGACAGCAGTAGAAGAAATAGATTTTGATACGGAGTCTTTGATAAAAGAATTAAAAAATAAAATAAAAGGGGAATTAAGATTTGACGACGGCAGCCGTGCCCTATACGCTACCGATGCTTCAAACTACAGGCAAATTCCAATCGGCGTTGTTATTCCTAAAGAAATAAACGATGTAATAGAAACGGTAAAATTATGTCATCAAAATAAAATTCCCTTATTATCTCGCGGCGGCGGAACCAGTCTAGCAGGGCAGTGCTGCAATACTGCTGTGATAATGGATTTTTCAAAATATCTAAATAAAATTCTCGAATTAAATGATAAAGAAAAATACGCCTGGGTAGAACCGGGACTTGTGCTGGATGATTTACGAAATGAAGCGGAAAAATATAATTTAACTTTTGGTCCCGATCCTGCAACACATAATCACTGTACGTTGGGGGGAATGATTGGAAATAATTCATGCGGCATTCATTCGGTTATGGCTGGCAAAACAGTTGAGAATGTTTTAGAGCTTGATATTTTAACTTATGATGGGTTAAGGTTTACTGTCGGCAAAACTTCCGAAGAAGATTATAATAAAATTATTAATGAAGGCGGAAGAAAAGCCGAGATTTATAAAGCGTTAAAAAATATTGGCAAAAACTATTCTGAATTAATCAAAAAAAAATATCCTGATATTCCGCGAAGAGTTTCTGGGTATAATCTACCCGACCTTCTTCCCGAAAATGATTTTAATATTGCTAAAGCTTTAGTTGGAACGGAATCAACTTGCGTTATTGTCTTGCGCGCAAAATTAAAATTAGTTAAAAGCCCGCCGAGACGTACTTTGGTAGTTCTCGGTTACCCTGATGTATTTCAAGCCGGCGATCATGTTCCAGAAATATTAAAATTTAAACCAATCGGACTTGAAGGAATTGATGATAAGCTGATTGGATATATGGAAAAAAAGGGACTGAACATAAGCGATTTAAAGCTTTTGCCAAAAGGGAAGGGATGGCTGCTGGTTGAATTCGGGGGCGATACAAAAGAAGAAGCTGATAAATATGCAAATGAATTAATTGACAAATTTAAAAATGACGACAATGGACCCTCAATTAAATTATTTGATGATAAAGATGAAGAAGACAAAGTTTGGGAAGTTAGAGAATCAGGCTTAGGCGCTACGGCTCATATCCCCGGTGAAAAATCTACCTGGCCCGGGTGGGAAGACAGCGCGGTGCCTCCCGATAAAGTGGGAAATTATTTAAGAGATTTAAAAAAACTTTTCAGCAAATATAATTATGACGCCGCGGTTTACGGACACTTCGGACAAGGCTGCATTCACTGCCGCATTCCTTTTGATTTAAGAACAGCCGACGGAATAGAAAATTTTAAAAAGTTTTTAAATGAAGCTGCCGACCTTGTTTTGAAATATAACGGATCGCTTTCCGGCGAACACGGAGACGGGCAAGCTCGCGGTCCTTTGCTTATTAAGATGTTTGGTGAAGAACTTATACAAGCTTTTAAGGAATTTAAATCTGCCTGGGATCCGGACTGGAAAATGAATCCGGGAAAAGTAATCGATCCGTATCCCATTGATGCTAATTTACGCATGGGTACAAATTATTCGCCCTGGATTCCTGAAACTACTTTCCAATTTCCTGAAGACAATGGAAATTTTTCTGAAGTAACATTGCGCTGTGTTGGCGTGGGCAAATGCAGAAGAGAGGGCGGGGGAACTATGTGTCCCAGCTATATGGTTACCCACGAAGAAATGCATTCAACTAGAGGGCGCTCAAGATTGCTCTTTGAAATGCTACAGGGGGACGCAATAACAGATAAATGGAATAGCGAACCGGTAAAAGAAGCTTTAGACCTTTGTCTTGCCTGCAAAGGATGCAAAAGTGACTGTCCTGTAAATGTGGATATGGCAACTTATAAAGCTGAATTTCTTTCTCATTACTATAAAGGAAAAATTAGAGAGATGCCTGCCTACACCATGGGCTTAATATATTGGTGGGCAAGAATTGCATCTCAGCTTCCGAGGTTTACAAATTTTATAATGTCTGCTCCGTTTATCAGCACAATTATGAAAAGGCTTGCCGGCTTAGCCCAGGAAAGAGAAATTCCAAAATTTGCTGAGCAGACTTTTAGAGCATGGTTTAAAAACCACAATAAAAATCCAAATGAAAAGGGTAAAAAAATTATTCTTTGGCCTGATACTTTTAATAATTTTTTACTGCCTGAAACCGGAGTAGCGGCAGCCACGTTTTTAATAAATGCCGGATATAATGTTGTTCTCCCCCCAAAAATTTTATGCTGCGGACGACCGCTTTATGATTATGGATTCTTAAATAAAGCAAAAAAATTACTTAGAGAAGTTATTGATGTTTTAAAAGATGATATTCAAAAAGGAACTCCCATTGTGGGAATGGAACCAAGCTGCATTGCTACCTTTCGCGATGAACTAAAAGGATTATTCTCTATGGATGAAGATGCTTATAGACTCTCCGAACAAGTTTATACGCTTGCCGAATTTATTGAAAAAGAAAATATTCCGGTTCCTAAAATTAATAAAAAAGCTTTAGTACACGGACATTGTCATCATAAATCAATTATGAAATTTGACTCAGATAAAAAAGTTTTAAAAGAAATAGGGCTTGATATTGATATGCCCGAAACAGGCTGCTGCGGAATGGCCGGTTCTTTCGGTTTTGAAGCTTCTAAATATGATGTGTCTGTAAAATGCGGTGAAAGGGTTCTAATTCCCGAAGTTAAAAAAGCTGACAAAGAAACATTAATTATTGCTGACGGTTTTAGCTGCCGGGAACAGATAAAACAATTAACTGATAGAAGGGCGCTTCACTTAGCTGAGCTTTTATATATGGGGAGTAATGAAGGCAAGTTTAAAGATGAAAATGAAGTTTTAAACGAATTAAAAAAAATAGCAAAAGAATAGAGGTTTAAATGAAATCAAAATTAATAAATGACAGTGAACTAAAAACTTATGTTTTAGTTTTTGATGAAGGTGATGAAGTTTTATCCTTAATTGAAAATTTCGCAAAAGAAAAAAAATTAAGCGGAAGCCACCTTTCAGGAATAGGCGCTTTTAAAAAGTTAACGCTTGGTTATTTTGATATTGATAAAAAAGATTATTTGAAAAACGAAGTAGACCAGCAAGTTGAAGTCGTTTCTCTAATAGGCAACATTTCAAGGTTCAAAGATAAACCTAAGGTACACATCCATTTAGTTGTGGGTATAAAAAGCGGACAAGCGCTTGGCGGACATCTTTTGGAAGGATATGTGAGACCGACTCTCGAAATTATTTTAAGTGAAACTCCGGCTTATCTTCACAGAGAATTTAATGAAGATTTTAATCTTCCATTAATAAATCTTACTTGAGCAAAATGAATTTTGAAGACCTTAATGTACTTTTACTTGCAGTGGGGGGTACACTTTTAATTTTAGAATTAACTGCTGGTTATATAAAATATTATCTATATATATCAGAACCAATTATTGCTATGGCCGTGGGAATTTTAATTGGTCCCGCTGTGTTAAATATAATGCATATTCAAAACCTAAAAACATTTGATGTATTAGCAGAGGAACTGGCGAGGCTTACAATAGCAGTTACTTTAATGGGTGTATCATTTAGACTTCCGAAGAACTTTATTATAAAATATTGGCGCGATCTTCTAATTTTAATTGGATTTGTTCTACCAGTAATGTGCCTGGTAAGCGGCTTATTAATATATTTTATAATTGGTCTTCCGTTTTGGATTGCTCTGCTAACAGGTGCAGTTATATCACCAACCGATCCGGTTTTAGCAAGCACAATAGTAACTAGTGAAATTGCCGAGAAACATATTCCTGCCGGTTTGCGGCATCTTATTTCGGCAGAGTCAGGATTAAATGATGCCTTTGCATTTCCTATTATAATGCTGCCAATATTTATTCTAACTTTTAAAGAGGGAATGGTCACTTATTTTATCTTAAAAATATTTTTATGGGAAACTTTAGGAGCAATTGCAGGCGGATTATTTTTAGGATATCTAACAGGAAAAACCACTAACTGGATTATGAAAAAAACTGAAATAGAAAAGCCGCCTCTATTATCTACCACTCTGGCGCTTTCATTAGCAGTTTTAGGATTAATTAAATTAATTGGTAGTGACGGACTTCTGGCAGTTTTTGCTGCCGGAATAATTTTAAATATTATAATTCATAGAGAATCAGATGAAAAATCTGAAAGAATTCAGTCAGTAATTAAACGATTTATTGATCTGCCTATTTTTATAATTTTTGGAATGATCATTCCCTGGGGGCATTGGTCTAATTTAGGTTTTGCTGCATTTATTTTAATTGCAGCTATTCTGATTTTGCGAAGACTTCCCATAATGCTGACTCTTTTTCCTTTTATTAAAATGTTACGAAGTTACAATGATGCTTTATTTGCCGGATGGTTTGGACCAATTGGAGTGGCGGCTTTATACTATTCAATGTATGCATCACGACATATAAATAATAATGAGCCGTGGATATTTGCAAGTTTATTAATTTTTTCGTCAATAATAATTCATGGTATAACTGATGCACCTTTTTCAAAAATATATGCTAAAAAAATTAAATAAGGAGATAAAATGATAGGAAAAAAAATTTGGGCAATTGCTGAAGGCTATATTCCTCCGGCAAGTACTGGCCCTGAACCTCAAATGCTAAGTCACGAAACAATGTGTGTTTTAAATCCCAACAATGAAGATGCTAATATTGAAGTAACGATTTACTACTCTGACAAAGATCCGGTGGGGCCATATAAAGAAACAGTGCAAGCAAGAAGAACAAAACATATTAGATTTAATAACCTTAAAGCTCCGGAACCAATTCCTAAAAATACAGACTATGCAAGCATAATTAAATCGGATATACCAATTATAGTGCAGCATTCCAGGTTAGATTCAAGGCAGTCGGAAAATGCTTTACTTTCTACCATAGCTTTTCCTGTGGAATAATTAATAAAAAAAATATTTAAGAAACAGAATTATATAATTAATTCAGATTTATTTTTTTTCCTTTGCTTGTATTTATTTATGTAGTAAGCTGCCATGGTTATTCCTAAATGAGAATATGCTTGCGGAAAATTACCTGTTAATTCTCCTTTATCTTTTTTCATCTGCTCGGAAATAAGATAATGACCATCAAATTTCTCAAGCAGTTTTTTATACAAATCTTCTGCTTTGTCAACCTCTTCTAAAATTGCCCAGGCGGAAATCATCCAAAAGCTGCATAGTAAAAATGAATTATCGCTTCCTTCCAGCCCGTCATCAACCTTATATCTATAAACAAATATTTCATCTTCGCAAAGTTCCTTGCTGGTATTTTTCACAATAGTTTTTGTGAGTTTATCATTTTTATCAAGAAATTGTAAAATAACAAATAAATAATTTGTAGCATCTTGGTAATCAGCACCAGGGTATTGCTCAAAAGATTTCTTCTTTTTATTATAGCAATTTTCCCATATCCATTCCTTAATTTCAGTACGGACTTTTTTATAATTTTCCACTTTTGATTTATTTAAACGGATGTATCTTTCCATTTTAATCACTCTGTCCAAACCTACCCAGCACATAACTTTACTATAAGTATAATGCTGTTGTTCGCCCCGCATCTCCCAAATACCGCTGTCTTTTTCTTTCCAAATTTCACAAATTTTGTCCGCTAGATCTATAATAAATTGTTTATTGTATTTAAAATCTTTTTCCTGCTTAAGCAAAAAATAATGAGCGTTAATTAAATCCCCATATTTGTCCATTTGAAATTGCATAGTGGCATTGTTGCCGACTCTTACCGGTTTAGAATTTTTATAACCGCTAAGATTTCTTAAAAAATTTTCTTTAGGCGCTTTGTCTCCTTTGATAGTGTAAACAGTGTTAATATCAAAATTTTTATCGGAATGTTTTTCAATAATCTTATACATAAAATTGAAGAAACTTATAACCTCTTCTTCACAATCCAAAATATTAAAAGCAAACAACGTAAATGTTACATCTCTAATCCAAACGTATCTATAGTCCCAATTTCTCACGCCTCCAATCTCGGCAGGCAGTGAACAACTTGGCGCTGCCACCAATACACCACTGGGATAATATTGAAGTAGACGTAATGTTATCATTGCTCTGACCAAAACATCATGACTGTAATTAAAATAATTTCCTGACTCCACCCACTGATGCCAAAATTTCTTTGTTGGTTCTTCAAAGTTTTCACTTTCGTATTTGGGACTTTTAAGTCTATTAAAATATTCCATTACAAAAGTTTTCTCTTCATTACTTTTCAGGTTAAAAATTAATTCAGCTTTTCCTTTTTTAATTTTAACTGTAGTGTCTATCGGCAGATATATAATGATAATATGATCATGAAGTTCCAGAGTTAATGTGTTTTCTATTTTTTTTATTTCAGGTTCAACCTCACCGTAATTTCCTTTAGGATCAAAAAGAAGATGAATATTATTTTTACCTTTTAAACACTGGAATTTTCTAACTAAAAAATGATTAGTCCCCTTTACATCTAGATTTGGAGGCATAAAATCTCTTAGTAAAAATTCATTTTGCGATTTCTTGAAATGATGCTCAAGGATAGCCGTATCTTCAAAATAATTTGTTTTTAATGTATAAGATTTATCTTTAACTGAAAATGAGCCGGCTTTTTTATCCAATATGCGTCCGAATATTGAAGGGGAATCGAAGTTGGGAAGACACATCCAATCGATAGAACCCCCTTTAGTAACTAAAGCGCAGGTATGCAGATTTCCAATTATGTAGTAATTTTTTAAATCTGAAAAATTGATTTTCATTTTGGAATAAAGTTATTCGCAGTTTTTTATTTAGCGCTAATAAAGATACGTAATACTGTAATTTTTAAATTTGTTTCAGAACAAAAATTAAAATTATATAATTTGTAAAAAAAAGCTTTCGTGAAAAATTAATCGCAAAAGAAGGACGTAATTACTGTCACATTCCTTTCAAAGTATCCATCGATGTTAAAGCTCTCATTTCATTTTAAATGAAATATTTCTTTATTGTAAACGAATATATGAGAAAATACAAGTAAAACTAATAATAAATTTTAAAGAATCGAGGAGAAACGATGAAAGCTATAGTGTTTCATAAAATTGGAGATATAAGATTAGAGGATGTTCCAACACCAAAAATTAAAGATCCTTTTGATGCAATAGTTAAGATAACTACCAGCGCAATTTGCGGCACTGATTTACATATGATTAGAGGAACCATGGGCGGAATGAAATCCGGAACTATTTTGGGTCATGAGGCTGTAGGAATAGTTGAAGAAGTTGGGAAAAAAGTTAGGAACTTTAAACCGGGAGATCGAGTAGTCATTCCTTCTACAATAGGCTGCGGATATTGTTCTTACTGCCGTGCTGGATATTATGCACAATGCGATAATGCAAATCCTAATGGAAAGCTTGCCGGCACTAGTTTTTTTGGAGGTCCCGAATCTTCTGGTCCGTTTAATGGTATGCAGGCAGAAAAGGTTAGGGTCCCCTTTGCAAATATCGGTTTAGTAAAAATTCCGGAAGCTGTGTCTGATAATCAAGCCATTATGATTTCCGATATTTTTCCAACTGGTTATTTCGGAGCCGATAATGCTGAGATAGATGACGGAGATACAGTAGCAGTTTTTGGCTGCGGGCCTGTGGGACAATTTGCCATCGCCAGCGCTTTTTTAATGGGAGCTGGCAGAGTCTTGGCGGTAGATAGAATTAAATCTCGTTTAAGTATGGCTCAAGCACAAGGTGCAGAAATTATAAATTTTGAAGATGAAGACCCCATTGAGGTTATCCGAGAATTCACTGGCGGAATAGGTGTTGATAGGGTGATTGATGCGGTTGGCGTTGATGCAGAACATCCGCACCATGGAAAAAATGATAAGGGAAACTCTGAAAAGAATAAAAAATTTAAAAAGAAGTTGAGCAAGTTGCACCGAATTCAAATCCAGATGGAGATCTATGGGTTCCGGGCAGTGCGCCTTCTCAAGTATTAAGATGGGGGACTGAAGCTCTTGCTAAAGCCGGCACTTTATCTATCATCGGCGTTTACCCGCCCACGGTAGAAAGTTTTCCCATAGGAAAATTTATGAATAAAAATTTGAGCATGAATGCCGGGAATTGTAACCATAGAACTTATATCCCTCTGCTTTTAGATATGGTAAATACAGGTGAAATTGATCCTGAGAAAATTCTAACTCAAGAAGAACCTCTTAGTTCCGCGATTGATGCTTATGAGTCATTTGACCAAAGAGAAAGCGGCTGGATAAAAGTTGCATTAGAGTTAGAAACCAATAATACTGATAAATCTAATAAGCAAAAGAAAAAAGAGTAATAGAAAAAAATAATAATGTATGATTTGTCAAATAAAAAAAATTAAAGGTATTAAAATGAAAAAATTTATCTTAATGTTTCTTGTAGTTACTGCTGGGCTGTTTGCTCAGAATATGGAAGACACCTCAGCTAATAAAATTGTGCTTAAAGAAGACGTAAAAGAGTGCGTAGATCAAGTTTACAATAATGTTGACGCGATAAAACTTTTACTTACAAACCTTAGCAGCGATGAGAATAAATTGAATGAGATAATGACCGAAATTAAGGACGATAAACAAATGCGTCCTGTCCTTAAAAGGCTGAGGGATTCTATTAAAAATCAGTGGAGCAGAAACAATTCAAACGGTTATAATTCAAATTCAGATTTTGATTCAAATAAAAATTCAGAACAAGACAGTATGAAAATAAAATAGAGGCGGTATGACTGGAAGATTAGAAAATAAGGTAGCTATAATTACAGGCGCTGCTACAGGCATTGGGGAAGCGATTGCCAAAAAATTTATTTTGGAAGGAGCCAAAGTTGTTGTAAATGGTTTGCCAGGTGATCCTGTGGATAAGGTGGTAAAAGAAATTATTAAGAGTGGCGGCAGAGCCATAGGTTTTATAGGGGATGTTTCTGATGCTGAAACTGCTGAAAATTGTGTGAAGCAGACTATAAAAAAATACGGGAGAGTAGATATTTTAATTAATAATGCCGGAACATTTCAAACCGTTGCCCCAATCGATAAATTTTCTGTGGCAGATTTTGATTATATGACTAAGATGAATGTGCGCTCCTGTTTTTTGATGACCAAATATGCACTTCCTCATCTTAAAAAAACTAAAGGGAATATTGTTTCAACAGGTTCTGAAGCAGGAACAATCGGACAGCCAATGTGTGCCCCGTACGGCGGTTCTAAAGGATGGATTATTTCATTTATGCGGGGTTGTGCCCTTGAACAGGCAGCCAATGGAGTAAGAGCTAATTGCGTGTGTCCCGGTCCTACAGATACCCAATGGCACGATGTTGATGTAAGCCCCATGACAAAAAAAATGGAAGAAGATATAGTGAAAGGGACACCCCTGGGAAGGCATGGAGGCCCTGAAGAAGTAGCAAATGTATTCGCATTTATAGCTTCTGATGAAGCAAGTTTTGTAACTGGAGCTTTGTATTTTGTTGATGGAGGAATCTCAATAGGCAGAGGTCCAGCCGGTGAAGATGTTCCTGTAAAGTTACGAAAACCTCCAAAAGGGAAATTAAAATTAAAGCACACTAAAGAAGGATTAAAAAATAAAAAAGTAAATTCCAAACAATAAATAATATTTAAGTTTTTATTTACTAGTAATTTATACTTTTTCAACTTTTGACTGCGCTGAAAGTTCAGTTATTTTTTGCCTTCTTTTCTTTATCATATCTGTTTTCTTTTTGGCTTGATTGGCGGTTAGTTCATAGTATTTGTGTAAAACGTCCAGCTCTTCTTGCGTTAAATCCTCTATATCAATTAGATAATCACTTGCACCATCAGTTGCTTTAATCAATTCATTTAGCTTGATTTGATTAGCTATTGAATCCTTATTTTGCGACCGCTGGATAATAAAAACCATTAAAAAAGTTATAATTGTAGTGCTGGTATTTATTACTAATTGCCAGGTATCTGAAAAATGAAATGCGGGTCCCGTGACGATCCAAATAACAATAAATAAAAAAGCTAATCCAAAAGCCCAACTGCTTCCTGTAAAATGAGTAATCCTAGTAGAAAATTTATCAAAAAACCTATTCATATTTTTCATGATTTTTCCTGGGGTATTATTTTTTAAATAGGACTTTTAACTTTTTTAATAAATATTTTATTTTTTATTCAATAGGCCAGCTTGTGCACACCAATCCATTAATTTATGAACTAACAAAATCGCCGCCGTTTACATGGATAAATTGACCTGTTATATACGATGCATCATCGGATGCAAGAAAAACGTAAGCCGGCGCAACTTCGCTTGGCTGACCTGCTCGGCCTAATGCAGTATCTTGTCCGAATTTGGTTACATCGTCAAAAGTAGAAGGAATTAAAGGTGTCCAGATTGGACCCGGTGCAACTCCATTCACCCTAATTTTTCTTTTGGCAAGGTTCTCAGCTAATGACCTGGTAAATGCTGTAATAGCGCCTTTAGTAGAAGAATAATCTAATAGATGTGAACTGCCTCTATAACTTGTAACGCTCGAAGAATTTATTATACTGTCTCCTTCGTGCATATATTTTAAAACTTCTTTAGATAAATAAAACATTGCAAAAATATTAGTGTTAAAAGTTTTTTCCATCAAATTAAAGTCTATCTCTTCTAAATTATCAGCGGGGTGCTGTTCGCCGGCATTGTTAATTAAAATATTAATTTTTCCGAATTCCGTAAAAGTTTTTTCAATTGCTTCTTTACAAAATTTCTTATCGCCGATATCACCGGGAATAAGAATGCATTTTCTTCCAGCGTCTTCAACTAACTTTTTAGTTTTCTCTGCATCCTTGTGTTCATTCAAATAAATGATAGCACAATCAGCCCCCTCGTGTGCAAAGTGAACCGCCACAGCGCGTCCAATTCCTGAATCCCCGCCTGTAATTACGGCAGTCATATTTTTTAATTTATCGGCAGATTTATAATTCTTTTTTATTACTTCAGGTTCCGGCTGCATTTTATATTCATCACCAGGAATTGGCTGCGATTGAGAAGGAAATTTGGATGGCTTTTTATTTGTAGAAATGTCTTTTGCATTTTCAGTTTTCTTTTGTGTACTCATATTTATAACCCTTTCAATATTATTATTATATATTATCCATCACCACCAAAACTGTATTACAGTAATTTTAATCGAGGCAAATTTATAAAAATATAATTTTTAAGAATTGTTTGGCTTCACAATAAATATGAGGAAACTTCTATTAACCTTAAATTTTAGAAATCTGTTTTATAAATCACAATTGCTAAACTCCGTATAGATAAATGAGTTCAATGTGTCATCCTTCATTTGAAAATTTTCTTAGCAGGTTTAGCTTTGCCACCGATTTAAATTTTCAATCACATAAATAGGAGGTAAATATCAAAAATTTCAAAAATTATTGTGGAAATAAAATAAATAGGCTTTTCAAATAACATCAAAAGAAAGGAGAATGAGGCAGTTTAAACCAAGCTTATATTTTAGTGTAAATTTAAATATATGTAATAGTGAATTAAAAACGATATAATTATTTAATAATCAAATCTAGGAGACGAAGATGTCAGTAAAAACATTAAAAGATTTATTTGTAGATGAACTAAAAGATATGTACAATGCAGAAAACCAGCTTACAAAAGCTCTACCTCAAATGGCAAAGAAGGCCACTTCTGAAAAATTAAAAAATGCATTCGAAAGCCATTTAAGTGAAACTGAAAATCAAATAAAAAGACTTGACAAAGTATTTAAAGAATTAGAAATGGAGCCTAAAGGTAAAAAATGCGAAGCAATGGCAGGCTTAGTGAAGGAAGCTAAAGAAATGATGGACGAAGTGGAAGATGAAAATGTTTTGGATGCTGCGTTAATTTCTGCCGCCCAAAAAGTTGAGCATTATGAAATAGGGTCATATGGTACATTAAGAACTTTTGCAGAAATTTTGGGGTTATCAGATTCTGTTGACCTTCTTCAAGAAAATCTTGATGAAGAAGGAGCCGCAGATGAAAAATTAACCAAGATTGCTAAATCCGAGGTTAATGCAGAAGCTGAACAAGAATAGAGGTGTAAATATTTAAGCCGCCAATTTAATGGCGGCTTATTTTTTGTATAAAAAATTAATTAGATAATAATGAAAGCAATTTGGTCAGGTTCAATTAGTTTTGGTTTAGTAACTATTCCGGTAAAATTGTTTAGCGGTTCGGAGAACAACACGCTTGATTTAGATATGTTAAGGCGTGGTGATTTATGCCCTGTTAAATTTATGCGCGTTTGCAGAAATGATGGAAAAGAAATCCCCTGGAAAAATATAGTTAAAGGATATGAATACAGGGAAGGTGATTATGTAATTCTTGATAAAGAAGATTTTAAAAAAGCGAATGTGGAAAAGACTAAAACCATTGATATTTATGATTTTGTTTTAGAAGCTGAAATTGATACAATTTTTTATGAAAAGCCGTATTATCTGGAGCCTGATAAAAATGGCTCAAAACCATATGCTCTTTTGCGCGAAGCATTGAAGAAAACTAAAAAAGTTGCCATTGGAAATGTTGTAATTAGAAATCGCGAACACATCGGAGTTATAAAACCTTACGGCGATTTATTAGTGTTTAATCAATTAAGATATCACGATGAAATAAGAGACCATAAAGATTTAAAGCTGCCTGATTCTAAAAAAATTAAAGCCCAGGAATTGAAAATGGCAGAAGAACTTATCAAGCAGTCAACCTCAAAATTTAAACCTGAAGATTATGAGGATACATATATTGAAGACTTGAAAAAACTTATTGAAGCAAAAGCCAAAGGTAAAAAGCCTGTTAAAAAAGAAAAGGAACCTAAGCAGGCAAAAGTTATTGATATGATGACTTTGTTAAAGAAAAGTTTAGATCAGAAAAAGAATAAATCAGCTGCTTAAAGAGTTTAATTTTTATTTAAGATATTAAAATAATGACCTTAAAAAAATATAAAGAGAAAAGAGACTTTAATAAAACAAAAGAACCCAAAGGGAAAAAAGAGAGCAGCAAAAGTTCCCTCATTTTTGTGGTGCAAAAACACGATGCCACAAATCTGCATTATGATTTTAGACTGGAACTTGATGGTGTGTTAAAAAGCTGGGCTGTTCCCAAAGGACCATCCTTAAATCCGAAAGACAAGAGACTGGCAATGATGGTGGAAGATCATCCCTATGATTATAAAGATTTTGAAGGAACGATTCCAAAAGGTAATTATGGAGCTGGAAAAGTTATTGTTTGGGATAAGGGATCTTATGAATCTATAAACGCTAAAACTAAAAGTGAAAATGTGAGATCTTTGAGGGATGGTTTAGAAAAAGGAGATTTAAAATTTAAATTACAGGGTGAAAAACTTAAAGGCGAATTTGCTCTTGTTAATATGAAAAAGCCAAAACAAAACGCCTGGTTATTAATTAAAAAGAAAGATGAATTTGCCCAATCAGAAGATATTTTAAAACAAGATGCCTCTGTAATATCTGATAGGACTCTTGATGATATAGAAGATGATGATAAAAAAAATGATGTTGAAAAAAATGATAATAACAAAAAAGAAAATGTAAAATCAAAGAAAACAAAATTAAAAAAGGAGACTCCAAATAAAGAAGTAAAAAAAAAATCCTTTTAGATAAATTCTTCAGCAAAAAAGATTTTAAAAATGCAGAGCAGCGGGAAATGCCCAAAAATATTAAACCAATGCTGGCTACCCTTACTGATAAACCTTTTAATAATAAAAATTGGATTTATGAGATTAAGTGGGACGGTTATCGTGCCGCCGCCGAAATACAAAACGGCAAAGTAAATCTTCATTCCAGAAACAATAAATCATTCAATAAAAAATTTTCACCTATTGCTGAATCTTTAAAAGTATTTTCGGGGGAAGTTATTTTTGACGGTGAAGTTGTAATTATCGATGAGAATGGAAGGTCAAGTTTTCAGCTACTTCAAAATTATCAGAAAACCGGGGACGGCAATTTAATTTATTATGTTTTTGATTTGCTCTACATAAATGGTTACGATATTACATCTCTTCCTCTTCTAGACAGGAAAAAACTTTTAAATAAAATTCCTTTTGATGTTCACAATATTAAAGTCAGCGATCATATTGAAAAGGATGGTATTGAATTTTTTAAAGCGGCAGAAGAAAATGATCTTGAAGGTGTAATGGCAAAGGATGCCCAAAGCGTTTATCAGTTTGGCAAAAGGGTTGACGAATGGTTAAAAATAAAAACTATAAAAAGGCAGGAAGCTGTAATCGGCGGATATACTGAACCAAAGGGAAGTAGAAAAAATTTCGGCGCCCTGGTTTTGGGAGTTTATGAGGGAGATGAATTAATTTACATTGGGCATACAGGCGGAGGATTTACCGATGACGATTTAAATTTTGTTTACGAAAAGTTAAAACCACTGGAAAGAAAAACTTCGCCCTTTAAAGACGAACCTAAAACAAATACTCCGGCAATTTGGGTTACTCCTAAATTAATTTGTGAAGTGAAATTTTCTGAGTGGACCGGTGATGGAAGTATGCGGCATCCAATTTTTTTAGGATTAAGAGAGGACAAAAAGGCTGAGAACGTGGTAAAAGAAATACCGTCAAAACAAACAAATGTAACGGCGAAAAGCGAACCAAAAAAGGTGAAGAAGAATAAAAAAAATAGCGAAGAGAAAAAAAGTAAGGCGAAAAACTCTTCTTCAAATAAAAAATTAAGTTTTACAAATCTTGACAAAATTTATTTTCCAAAAGATGGTTTAACTAAAGGGGATGTAATTGAATATTACAGAAAAATATCTGATTATATTTTACCTTATTTAGAAGGCCGACCAGAATCGTTGCTGCGTCACCCAAATGGAATTGAAGGGAAAAGTTTTTTCCAAAAAGATTTTACTTATAAACTGCCCGGCGGAATTAAAACAAAAAAAATATTTTCCAAACACAATGATGCGAGCATAAATTATCTTATCTGCAATGATGAAGATACTCTTTTATACATGGCTAATTTGGGATGTATAGAAATCAATCCCTGGTTTTCGCAGATAAGCAGTATTAAGAATCCGGATTATCTTGTTATAGATCTTGATCCTGAAGATATAAGTTTTGAAAAGGTAATTGAAACTGCTTTGGAAGTAAAAGCTGTTTTTGATATAGCCGGCGCCTCCTGCTATTGTAAAACCTCAGGCGCAACAGGTATGCATGTTTATGTTCCGTTAAATGCTAAATATAATTTTGATGAAGCCAAAGATTTTGCCCAGTTAATTGCAAATATTGTGCATAATAGAATTCCGGATTTTACAAGTGTTGAACGAAGCCCATCAAAAAGACAGAAAAAAGTTTATTTAGATTTTCTGCAAAATAGAAAAGGACAAACGCTGGCAGCGCCTTACAGCTTAAGGCCCCGAAACGGCGCGCCTGTTGCAACGCCTCTTCAGTGGGAGGAAGTTAAAAAAGGGTTAACTCCTTTAGATTACAATATTAAAAATATTTTTCGGAGGCTTGGGCAAGTCGGGGATATTTTTAAAGATGTTTTAGGAAAGGGAATTGATATGGGGAAATGTATTAAAAATTTAGAAGAGAATATTTAAAAGAGAATATTTAATGGTAAACAGCTAAAAAATAAAAAGATTTCTGCAGTATGATAGTTACTGTAAAAAAATGACATATTAATTATAAAGCGCTAATCGCCAAGCAAAAATCTCATTTTATATTCAATTCCATTTTGTCGAATGATTTCCAAATTACCTTCATGCTGTGAAATTAAAGAATCAACCAATTGCAGCCCTAATGTATCGGAATCCAAAACATCAAAACCATCCGGCAGACCGATTCCGTCATCACCTAAAATCATATCAAAAGTATTTGCATCGGTTTTTTTAATACGCAGATAAATTTTCCCTTTTCGATTTTCAGGGAAAGCGTACTTTAATGAGTTAGTAACAATTTCATTTATTATAAGTCCTACTGAGGCAATTAAACTCATATCGGGTTTTATATTATCAATATCTAATTCCAGCTTCACCAAATCCGGCTTTAATTGATAGGTCTTCATTAACATTGTAATTAAATCTTCCACATATTCTTTGAACATAACTCCATCGAGGCTGCTGTGATGATAGAGCTTATCATGGATAAGCGACATTGCCCTGACCCTATTCCTACTTTCAGCAAAAATTTCTTTTGCTTGTTCATCTTTTAAAGAATTTGATTGAAGATTTAGAAGGCTGTGGATAACCTGCAAATTATTTTTTACGCGGTGATGTGTTTCTTTAAGTAGAATTTCTTTTTGCCGCAAATTATCATTTATAAGTTTTTCTCTTTCCTTTCTATCGGTAATATCATGAGCAATACCTAAAACCTGAATAATATTTCCCCCAGAATCCAAAAGAGGAACATATTTAAAATCAAAAGAATAATTTTGGTTATCTCTAATAAAAGTACACTCACCTGCTTGAATATTTTTTGTGGCTATACATTCGTTTAATAAAGGGATGTATTGGCTCGTCATTTCCGGGGGATATATATCTTCATCTTTAAGAGATAAAATTTTACTTGGCGGCAAACCTACAAGCTTGGCGCCGGCTTTATTAATAAACTCTATTTGAGATTCAGAATTGTATAGCAATAAAACATCAGGAATATTTTCAACAACTTTTTTAAATCTACTTTCAGAGGCGCTTAATTCTTCTTCTATTTTTTTCCGTTCAGTTATATCCATCATAAAGCCTGCAATACGATATACCTTTCCGGAATTATCTCTTATAGGCGATGATGTGGAATGAATCCATTTAACATTTCCATAATAATCAATTATTTTGTACTCTTCATCAAAAGAATATGTTATAGATCGTTGATCTACTTTTTTAGTTATTCTTTCTTTGTCATCAGGATGAATCATTTCAAATCTTTTTTTAGGATTTTGAATGATTTCCTCAGGATCTACTCCAAAAATGTCTTTAAATACCGGGCTTAAATAAATCATCCTGGGCGACTCAGCATCAATTATATAAAATATTGCCTTAATATTTTCAGCTAATTGTTTAAATCTTTCATTGTTAACACTTTCAGCTTCCTGAGCTAATTTTTGTTTTGTTATATCTCTGGCAATAACTGATACCCCTATCATTTCTCCTTTTTTATCTTTGACAGGGAACATTGATTTGGAAACGTTAATTCTTGTGCCGTCTTTCCTAACTCTAACAGTTTCAAAATGATCAATCTTTTTGCCTTTTCTAATTTGATTATAATTTAAATGCTGCTCACTCTTTTTCTCTTCAGGCATAAAAATATTTAATGATTTGCCAATCACTTCATCTTCCGAATAACCATACATTGCTGCTGCTCCAGCGTTCCAGGTAGTAATGGTCGATTCAAAATCTGTTGAAAAAATGGCATCGTCCGAATTCTCTACAATAGCAGCAAGTCTTTCTATTTCTTCTTCGTCTTTCTTCCTTAATGTTATATCGCTTAATGCCGATCTAAAACTAACTTTGTGGCTTGTATAATCAAAAATTGCAATCGTTTGAAGTTCAACCCACATTGTTTCATTTGTTTTAAACATAAGCTCGGTTATAACTTTACTTTTAGATTCTTTACATTTCTTTAAGTGATCGTAAAAATTTTGTTGGTCATCGCTATCAATAAAATTAACAAGGGACATGTTTTTTAGGTAAGATTTGTCGAAGCCCAGCATTTCCGCGCCAATAAGACTAATATCTTTTATTAAGCCTTTATCGGTAAGTGAAATTAATCCAATGGGGGCGAAATCAAAAAAATCAGCATAATAATCAAGTGATGCTTCAAGGTCCCTAATGGCTTTTTGCATTTCTAAATACTGTAATTCTTTTTCAGCAGACATTTCCATATTGGGGACGTCGTCTAATTCTTCAAATTCCATATTCTTTTCCTCTTAAAAATGTTGGTATTTTCAGCATCAGGTTTAATCACTCATAAGTCTATTCTTACTGTTGGGTTTGAGGATTAATAGTAAGATTTATTTTTTATAATTGAAATAGGGCGTAAAAATAATTTAGGAAGTGATTATTGTCAAGTAATAATATTTAGCAACAAATCTATTTTTCTTCGTCAAAAGAAAGGAGAATTAAGTTCAGAGAGTCGTCATACTTCTCAATTTTCCGTGCATTCAGCTTCATTCGTTTTTTACCAATATTCGGGAAATCATGTTCAATGGTGTAATTTGAAAAATTCTCGTTATTAGTTATTACTTGTTCAAGCATTTTTTTTAATTGGGGAGTATTCCATTGACCATTGCCTATATTATAAATTAAATTTTCTTCAATTTCATTTTTCTGAACTTTAAAATTATTGCAGAAGGAATGGTTTGCAGTTTTTATTCTAAGTTCATTATCAAGTATTACAAACGGCTGGTTTATATTTTCTATAATTGCTTCGGCATATTCTTTAAGTAATGTAAGTCTATCTATCTGGCTTTTCATTTTATCAATATCTGTAAGCAGTATTATGGCGCCGTCTATTTTGTTTTCAACTGTTTTATAAGGTTTTATTTTTAATATGAACCAGTTGTTCTCTAAATCCTGCACTTCAGTTTCTTTTGTTTGAAGTGTATTTATAACATCCTTAATCAGCGCATTTAAATTATTGATTTTTAAATTCGATCTAATATCATTAAAAACTCTTCCTACATCATTTGGTAAAAGATTAAATATTTTTTCACAGGCAGGAGTAAATCTTCTTATTCTATAACTGCCATCCAGCATTATAATAGGAATATTAACGCTGGAAAGTATATTTAATAAATCATTATTTGCATTTGTTAGTTCTTCATTTTGGTTTTCCAGCTCGTCATTTACCGTGGTTAATTCTTCATTAGTTGACTGTAATTCTTCTTTAGCTGTTTCCATTTCTTCCGTGTTGCTTTGCATTTCTTCATTGCTGGACTGCAGCTCTTCTAAAGTGGAATGAAGCTCTTCGTTGGCAGCATCTTTTTCGTTAAGCAAAGTGCTTAGGAATTCTTTAGTGGCAATTAATTCTTCTTCCAGCTTTTCTATTTTAATAAATGTAGCTGAATTAAAATCGGCTGCAGTTTTACTTGATTTCCCATCATCTGAATTTTCACCTTTTCCGTCGTTTGAATGCCCATCTATTGGGAAACCGTCAGATTCAAATCTATGATTGTTTCTAAAAAGAATTAAAAAATTTTGGGGCTTTGTATTTTTATTTTTGAAGATGGGGACTACAGACAAGTTTATGTTGGTACTAATACCATTGGAGTCAAACGAAATATCATACTTATTAATAATAGTTTGTGTATCCTTAGCTTTTTTAATAGATGAACGTACATTTAAAAGTAAACTTTCATTCAGCATTTTAAATAAATTAAAAGTAGCCAGGCCGGAAGCAGGTTCTAAAAATTTTTTAGTGTTTCCTAAAAATTTTATTATGTTCATTTCCTCATCTATTAAAACTCCCGGGGGTGAAAATTCAGAGAGCATTATTTTTTCAACTTCTCTTTCCACATCATAGTTTTTATCAGAGCTGCCATCAATATTATGTTTGATGGAAAGATGTTTTTTATTGTGCGGTACTGCAAAATTGAAATTAAATTTTGATGAAGCGGATTTTTTCAAATATATTTTATCTTTTTTATCAAAAAGTTTAAATAAATCTGCAAATCTCCCAATAGATTCAGAAAGACCCAGAATTAAAAATCCGTTATTGTTAAGCGCATAATGAAATGTGGGAATAACTTTTTTTTGCAGGTTAGGGGAAAGGTAAATAAGTAAATTTCTACAGCTAATAATATCCATTTTTGAGAAGGGTGGATCTCTTTCCAAATTATGTTTGGCAAAAACGCAAAGTTCTCTAATTTTTCTTGAAATTTGAAAACCGGAACTAGATTTCACAAAATGTTTATTCAGCCTTTCCTCGGAAACATTTTGTACTATATTACCTGGATAAATACCCAGTCTTGCTTTCTCAATTGAAGTTTCGTTTATATCGGTGGCAAAAATTTGAACCGGGTTTTTTAATTTGTTTTCTTCAAAATATTCCATAATACATATTGCAATTGAATAAGCTTCTTCGCCGGTGGAACTGCCGGGAACCCAAATGCGCAATGGTTCATCCTTAGTTTTATACTGAAAAATATTTGGGAAAATATTAGTTTTTATATTTTCAAAAAGACTTTTATCCCTAAAAAATCCGGTAACATTAATTAATAAATCATTGAACAACAAATCAACTTCATTGGGGTTTTCTTCCAAATATTTAATGTACTCTTTTATTGAGTTAACTTTATTTAAAACTAACCTTCTATCAATCCTTCTATTTATAGTATTAGACTTATAATTAGAAAAATCCACATTATTTTTATCCAATAAAATTCTGAATATACTATCAACTTCATCTTCATTAAATTTAAAACTCTCTCCATCCGTTTTGTTTGTTGGAAAAGCTATGTAAGGATGTTTGCCTATACGTGATAATTCTCTTGCCATTTCTTTTGGCGATAGAATAAAATCTGTATTACCAGAAGACGAAACGTTGTTTGGCATATCGGGGAATTTAGCCGTTTCTAAATCCTGAACAAAAGTAAGGCCGCCTTCGTTCTTTATTGCTTTCATTCCTAAAGCTCCATCAGCTCCGGTACCCGATAAAATAATTCCGATAGCTTTATTTTTCATAATATCGGCTAAAGATTTCATAAAATAGTCGATAGGATAAAAAGGCTTTCCGTCTTCTCCACGGGGAGATACTTCTACAATATGATCACTAAGTTCAATATTAGTATTGGGTTTAATTACATAAACATTATTTGCTGCTATTTTAACTTTATCCTGCACTTCCTTTACCGGCATATTAGAAATTCTTGCAAGAATTTGAGAGAGTATACTTTCGTGGTTTGGAGATAAATGTTGAATAAAAACATAAGCCATTCCGGTATTAGAAGGAAGATGTTTTAATAATTCTGAAAAAGCTTCAAGCCCCCCAGCCGAGGCGCCAATAGCTACAATCGGACATTCTTCTTTTCGGGTAAATGTATTTTTTTCCGGGGAAGTTTTTATCGAATTATTTTTTGAATTAGAAAAAAGTTTCGAGGAAGCCTGGTCAGGACTTTTACTTTTACTCATAAAGTAACCCTTTATTCAAATTATATTTTTAAACGAAATAACACACATAATCGTTTAATAAACCATAGGAATAATTATAATAAAAAATTTTGTTTTATGCCACCAAATTAACTGAAATTTTAAGCTTTACACTTAGCAACCCTAAAGAATAAAATTAAACATTTATATAAAAAATAAGTAAAAGAAATTAGCCGGAAACAGGCGTCGAAGCAAAAAACTGTGTTAATTATCAACACATATTAATTTGAAAAATCTTACATTTTTTAAAAAATTGGGAATGATAATGGGAACAACAGAAAGAGGAACTATGGAGAAGGATAATCCCTATATAATTATTTGCGAAGACAATCCAATTATATCAGCTACTATAAATATCATGCTCCAAAGAAGCGGATATTATAATTTAAAAGTTATAAAATCCGGAGAAGAATTAATTGAATGCACTAAACAAAAATCTCCCTCACTCATTTTACTCGATATTGCTTTAGCGGGAGAATTAGACGGGGTAGAAGCAATTGAAAGAATTAACCAGGATCGCAGTATACCTTATATAATTATCACCGGGTATAAAGAATATCTTCCGTTAATAGAAAGTTATAACTTAGAACCTTTTGTAATATTACAAAAACCAATCGATTTAACAGAACTACTTTTTAACGTTCAAGAAGCTATTTAAAATTATTTCATAATAATATAATTAGCGCTTAGCGGAGTTGAAGTTTTAAAAGAAATTAATTTTCTCAAAAAAATTACGCCAACTCTTTTCCGCTAAGCTCGTTAATAATTGCATTTACTATAGGTTCTTCAGACGCCGATACTTTTTGTTTTTTTGTTTTTTTGATTTCAAGCGGGGCGGCTTCGGAAGGCATTTCATTTTCTTTTTTAGATGATGTCGAATTTGATTTAGAAAAGTTGATAAATAATTTACGACCAAAAAATTCCAGCGTTTTTTTCTCCATATAATCTTTATGAAGATTAAAAGATTTCTTCCCCTCTTCATCATTTAAATAGGCAGTCAATTTATTTCCATTTAAACTTTGCAATTCAACGCCGCCAATAAAATGCCCGAGCGTAAATCGTTTTTCGTTAGAAACTTCATCAACAAAGTTTTGCCATTTTGAAACTATGAATTCAAAATTAAACTCTGAATTCGGATTTAATTCTTCAGCTTTTTTTTTATCGTCAGGTTTTAATTTTTCATCAATAGTAGAATTTATTCTTTTTGACGATGATTGATTTTCTTTTTTACTGTCAGTTGAATTATACTTAGTATTTTTGGATTCGCTAATTACCGCATAAGAATTTTGTTTTGAATTTCCATTTCCTAATTGTGAAAATATTTCTGAAATAGTTGAAGAGCGTTCCAATCCAACTAAATGAGTTAAAATAATTTCTAATTTTAATTTATGATTTTGCGAATACCTTAACTCTTGCTGGGCTTTATTTAAGAAGTTCAGCAAGCGCAGCAAATCTCCTTCGGAAAACTCATTTTTATATTCTAAATATTTTGATTTATAAATATCCGCCGATTCAACTAAATCAGATTTTCCTGTTACAACAACCGTCATAATATTTCTAAAATGTTCCACCAATCCATCAATAAAATCTATAAAACTCCAGCCGTTTCTATAAATGTTTTCAGTTACTTCAAAAACAGATTTAAAATTTTTATTTAATACGGCGTCGGATATAGCAAAATAAATTTCATCGTCAATTAAGTTCAGCATTTTGGAAACAGTTTCGGAATCAATATCGCTTCCGCAAAAAGAAACCACTTGATCAAAATAACTTTCAGCGTCTCTTAAAGCGCCGTCGGATTTTTTTGCAATGATGGTTAAAGTTTTATCGTCAATTTTTATTTTTTCTTCCTCGGCAATTTCAGAAAGAAGATTTTTAATTTCGTCAAGTTGAATTCTTCTAAAATCAAATCGCTGGCATCGGGAAATAATTGTAAGCGGAACTTTATGAATATCAGTGGTGGCAAAAATAAATATGGTGTGCGCGGGCGGCTCTTCCAAAGTTTTTAAAAAAGCGTTGAAAGATTCTTTCGTCAACATGTGAACTTCATCTATAATGTAAACTTTGTATTTGCCTTTTGTGGGAGCGTATTTTACTGAGTCTCGCAGAGTTCTGATTTCATCAATGCCGCGGTTTGAAGCGCCGTCAATTTCAATAATATCCAAAGATTGATTATTTAAAATTGATTTACACATTTCACATTCGTTGCAAGGCTCGTTGTCTTTCGGGTTCAAACAATTTAAAGTCTTCGCCAAAATTCTTGCTGTTGTAGTTTTACCTACGCCTCGCGGACCCGTGAAAATGTAAGCGTGAGCTATGCGATTATTTTTGATTGCATTTTTTAAAGTGAGAGTAATATGCTCTTGACCAACGACGTCTTTAAATTGCTGGGGGCGCCATTTTAACGCTGTTACTTTGTAAGTGGACATAAAAGTATAAAATTATCTTTTGTTGATTATAAGATTTCTGTTGATAGGAAATTACACAATTCTTCTAAATGTTTTTTATCCGTTTCATTAAATGCATTATATTCATAACTGTCTAAATCCAAAACGCCGAAAAGGTTTTCATCCTTAAAAATGGGGATAACAATTTCTGAATTTGAATCGGCGTCGCAGGCAATATGACCGGGAAATTTATTTACGTCATCTACAATTACAGATTCACGTTTTAAAGCCGCTGTTCCGCAAACTCCTTTGCCTACTTCAATATTTGCGCAGGCAACTTTCCCTTGAAAAGGACCGAGATAAAGTTTCCTTCCATCAAATAAATAAAAACCCGCCCAGCTAATAGAATCGAAAGTTTGTTTTAACGCAGCGGTAAAATTAGAAAGATTGGAGAGAAGATTATCATCTTTTATTAACAAAGATTTTATCTGCTTAAAAAGCAAAAGATATCTTTCTTCTTTGGAAAGATTTTTTTCAATTAATAAAGTTTCAGACAACGTTAATTACTCTTCTATTATTTTTTCTTTCTTGAAGATTTATTATTTACTTTTTTATGAGATGTTTTTTTTATTGCAGTTTTTGAATTTGGAAATACATATTGAATTGCATCTTCAATTTTTGCAATGGGAATTATTGTTAAACCTTCCTGAACTTTTAATTGAATTTCCTTTAAATCAATTTCATTTTCTCTGGGAATTAAAACCGTTCCAATTCCATTTCTTTTTGCGGCTATTAGTTTCTCATTCAAACCGCCAATCGGCAAAACATTTCCGCGTAAAGTTATTTCGCCTGTCATCGCAATATCGTTAGACGCCGGCTTTCCGCTAATTGCCGAAAGCAAAGCCATCGCCATTGTAATTCCGGCTGAAGGTCCGTCTTTAGGAATAGCTCCTTCAGGGAGATGAATGTGAACTTCTTTTCCCTTAAAAAAATTTGGACTAACGCCCAGCGATTTTGCATTTGAGCGAATATAACTTAACGCCGCCTGCGCCGATTCTTTCATTACATTACCAAGCTGCCCGGTTAAAGAAAGTTTTTCAGCGCCGTTCATAATTGTAACATCAACGGATAAAATTTCGCCGCCAACGCTCGTCCATGCTAAACCCGTAACGCTGCCGATTCTTTTTTCTTTGCTGTGTGCTGAATGCCTGAAGCGGGGAACTTTTAAATAGTCTTCAATTTTATCTTCATCAACAATAAAGCCGGCTTTACTTTTAATTTTACCATTGGTAGAATCATGCAAAACAATATCGCGCGCAATCTTTCTGCATACTGACGCAAGCTCGCGTTCTAAATTTCTTACGCCTGCTTCTCTCGTATAATCCGTTATAATTTTTTTAACGGCGCCGTCGGTTAAGGTAACATTTTTATTTGTTAAGCCGTGCGCGTCAAGCTGCTTAGGAATTATGTGTCGTTTTGCAATTTCGATTTTGTCATATTCAAGATAACCGGAGAGTTCAATTATTTCCATTCTATCCTGCAACGGTAGAGGAATATTATAACGCACATTTGCCGTGGTGATAAACATTACTTGAGACAAATCGTAATCAACTTCTAAATAGTGATCATTAAAAGTATGATTTTGTTCGGGGTCTAAAACTTCCAGCATTGCCGAAGAAGGGTCGCCGCGGAAATCCATGCTCATTTTATCAATCTCATCTAAAAGCATAACGGGATTTATTGAACCGGCTTTTTTCATAGACTGAATAATTTTGCCCGGCATGGAACCAATGTAAGTTCGGCGATGACCGCGAATTTCAGCTTCATCCCGCACGCCGCCAAGACTAATGCGTACAAAATTTCTTCCAAGCGCGCGCGCAATAGATTTGCCGAGAGAAGTTTTACCGACTCCAGGAGGTCCCACGAAACATAAAATCTGTCCGCGCATTTGTTTTACAAGATTGAGAACGGCAATATGCTCAATAATTCTTTCTTTCGGTTTTTCCAGCCCGAAATGATCTTCGTCTAAAATTTTCTGTACGTGAGAAATTTTTAAATTATCCTTGGTGGTTTTTGACCATGGAACTTCCGTCATCCAATCCAAATAATTTCTTATTACAGTTGATTCGGGAGACATGGGAGGAGTTTTTTTAAGTTTGTTTAATTCTTCCAAAGCCTTTGTCTCAGCGTCCTTGGGCATTTTCGCTTTTTTAATTGTGTCTTTTATCTTTACAAATTCGGGGGTTGAATCTTCGTCATCGCCAAGTTCATCCTGCAAAATTTTTATTTGCTCTTGAATAATAAATTTACGCTGTGTCTTTGCAATATTTTCCTGAACTTTATTATCAATTTCTTTTTCAATTTTTAAGATGTCAATTTCAGAGTTTAAGATTTTTATAACTTCATAAAATTGATCCTTTAGATTTTCCTTTTGAAGAATAGTCTGCTTAACGTCTATTGATTGATTTACATTTGCGGCAACATAAAATAATTTTCTATCCGGCTCTTCAATATTTTCAAACGCCGCCAAAGCCTCGTTTGGAATGTTGCGGCTAATCTTAACGTACTCTTTAAACAATTGCGACATTTGTCTAATCATCGCGTTCATTTCATGATCAATCTTTAGGTCGGGAAGAATTACTCTAATTTTTCCTTCAAAAAATTCTCCCTTTTTTGTAAATTCAACTATAGAGCCTTGCAGTAAACCATCCACCAAAATTTTCATCAATCCATTTGGCAACTTTAATATCTGAACAATTTTTGCAATCGTGCCTTCGCGGTAAATATCATCCTTTTTTGGATCTTCAATATTTGATTTTTTTTGGGCTGCAAGAAAAATATATTTTGTGTTTTCCAACGCGTAGTTAGCGGCTCTAATTGATTGCTCTCTTCCCACTAAAACCGGGAAAATCATATACGGAAAAATTACAATATCTCTTAAAGGAAGTATGGGTAAAACTTCGGGTAAATTATCAACTAAGGTTTGATCGTTAGCGGTGGTTATTTCTGTTTCATTAAATTGACTCAAGCAATTACTCCTTAAATTTCATTTTTTTCAGTAAGGTGAAATATACCAAAATTCGTTTGGGCATTCAAGGAATTGAATTAGCCGTCCACGTCAAAATACCTTATAAATTTTTTAATTATTTTTACAAACCATTTTAAATTTATTAGGAAAGATTATGACTGATTTAATTGACGAAGTAATAAATATTTCAAAAGAAGCCGGCGAAATTATAAGAAAAGGCTTCGGTAAAAATTTTAATATAGAATACAAAACAAACGAAATAAATTTAGTAACTGAAATTGACAAAGCTTCAGAAAAATTAATTACTGATTTTGTTAAGAAGAAATATCCAACTCATAGTATTTTGGCGGAAGAAAGCGGCGAGTATAAAAATCAAAATGCCGAATACCTTTGGGTGATTGATCCGCTTGACGGCACCACTAACTTTGCGCATGGCTTGCCTATTTTTGCAGTTTCAATCGGCGTACAGAAATACGGTAAAACTATTGCCGGCGTTGTTTATGATGTTATTCAAAATATTATTTACTCGACTGAAAAGGGGAGCGGCGCTTTTGCTAATTCAAAAAAAATTACCGTCAGTAAAAAAGATAAACTGGGACATAGTCTGCTTGTAACCGGATTTCCATATAACATTGCAGAAAGACCCGAAAATATTTTTGAGCTTTTTGAAGCCTTCACAAAAAACGCTCGTGGAATAAGAAGGCTCGGTTCGGCTGCATTGGATTTGTGTTACGTTGCCAAAAGCGCCATGGACGGCTATTGGGAAAACTCGCTTCATCCGTGGGATTTGTGCGCGGGCAAATTAATTCTTGAAGAAGCCGGAGGAATTGTTACCGACTTTAAAGGAAGTGAAATTGATATTTACTCAAAACAAATTCTATGTTCCAATAAACTCATTCATCAGCAGATGATTGATTTAATAGGAAGAACGATTTAGATAAATTCAAGGTTGAAATTCAATAGTAAAATTGACATTTACAAAATTTGTTTTTTTTAGTTTTGACTTTTGAAACGGGTAACTGAAAATAGATAAATAAGCTAAAAGCTTTTATAATCAGCTAAATTAATTCCTTTCAAAACTTTCGTACATTTTTTCAATAATATTTTTAAATCTTTCTTCAATGAGTTTGCGTTTAACTTTTAGGGTGGGAGTAATTTCGCCGGTCTCAATGGTGAAAGGCTTATCTAACAATTTAAATTTTCTAACTCGTTCATAATTAGCCAGCTTCTTTTGAAACTGACCGATTTCTTTATCAAACAGCTTTTCAATTTCTTCATTCTCCAATAAATCATTCATAGATTTATATTTGATTTTATGAGAATCAGCATATTCTTTTACGGCTTCAAAATCGGGGACAATTAATGCGCTTAAAAACATTCTTCTATCGCCGATTAACACAAACTGGTCTATATATTTACTTGAAGTGAATAAATTTTCAATTGGAGTCGGGGCAATATATTTTCCTGCGGAAGTTTTAAATAAATGTTTTTTTCTGTCGGTTATTTTTAAAAACCCTTCATCATCAAATACCCCAATATCGCCTGTGTGCAGCCAGCCGTCTTTAAGAGAGGCTTCAGTTTCTTTTTTGTTTTTAAAATACCCTTGCATAATGTTCGGACCTCTCGCAAGAATTTCGCCGTCGCTTGCAAGTTTAATTTCAACGCCTGGGAAAGGCTTGCCGACAGTGCCGAACTTATAATCGTTAAAATTATTAGCTGAAATTACCGGTGAAGATTCAGTTAATCCGTAGCCTTCCAAAATTTGAATTCCGATCGCCTTAAAAAATTCTCCATGCTCAATGGGAAGAGCGGCGCCGCCTGAAACAAAAAACCTTAAGTTGTTCCCTGTTCGTTCGCGAAGTTTGCTAAAAACTAATTTATCAGCTACACTATTTTTAAAAGAAAGAACCGGTGAAACAAAACCCTTTCTTTTTGCGTTTGCATATTTCTTCCCGGTTTCAATTGCCCAGTAAAAAATTTTTTGTTTTGTTGATGATTGACTTTCAACATTTTTAATAATTTTGGAATAAATTCTTTCAAACAGGCGAGGAACAGTAGTTAAAATTGTCGGTTTAACTTCCATTAAATTTTGCGCGACCGTTTCAATAGTTTCAGCATAACAAATCATTGCGCCACTGGAAAATGCGGTATAGTATCCGCCCATTCTTTCAAAGATATGACAGAGAGGAAGGAAAGAAAGAAAAACATCGGAGCTGCCAATAGGAAATGCTTTTAACGCTGAGTTTACATTTGACAAAATATTCTTATGGGATAACATTACGCCTTTAGGTTCCCCTGTAGTGCCGGAAGTATAAATAATTGTGCACAAATCATTCTCATAAACTTTCTTCATACTATCTTTAAAATGATTGGGATGATTATGCTTAAAAATTTCCCCCATCTCTTTAACGTCGCTAAAAGAATAAAGACCGTGAGTATCTTTTATTATATCCTTTTCATTCATCAGAATAATAAAATTAATATACTTGCAGTTTTCGCGGACTTTTAAAATTTTATTTAACTGAAATTTATTAGAAACAATAATTCCTTTAGCTTCGGAATTATTTAAAATAAATTCAATTGAATCGGCGGTGAGCGATGGATAAAGCGGAACATCAACAGCGCCCAAACCTAAAATCGCCATATCTGAGTAAACCCATTCGGGACGGTTTTCGGCAATGATAGCAATCTTATCATTTTTCTTTACGCCAAGAGCGGCTAAACCAAAAGCAAGGGACTCTGTTTCTTCTTTAAATTTTTCATAAGATATGCCGGTATATTCTTTATCAACTTTAACCTTCATTAAAGGTCGGCTTAAATTCTTGCCGTATTCTTCAGTGAGAAAAGTGAAAAGTTCGGGGATGGTTTTGTTTTCTTTAAGCAGCGCCATTTATAAATTCTCCAAATAAGTTAAGAGAAAATAGTTTGTGAAGAAGTTAAATACAAGAGGAGATAGTTCAGATGTTTTGATAATCAAACATAATTTATTGCAGAGAATTTATAATTTAAAATATTTTCATTTCGAAATTGGGTTTTTCTTATCAAGCTGCGCTTATTCCAAAATTGCTTCTCTAAACCAAAAGACTTAATTTTTCAATTATTTTTTAAGAAATTATTATAAACAATAAATAGTTTTAACGAGGTTTTATAATGTCAAATGCAATTTTCAAAGTACCCCATCCTTTAAATGAACCAATTAAAACATACCTGCCCGGCAGCCCTGAAATAGAAGAATTAAAGAAAAAGATAGCCGAACTAAAATCAAAAAAAATTGAAGTTCCATTAATTATTGGCGGTGAAGAAGTTAAAACAGGCAACACTGAAGAGATAGTTATTCCTCATAATAAAAGTCATGTGTTAGGATTTTATCATAAAGCCGGAAAAAAAGAAGTTGAGTCTGCAATTGAAGCAGCAATTGAAGCGAGAAAAGAATGGTCGGAAATGCCGTGGGAACAAAGAGCGTCAATTTTTTTAAAGATGGCAGAGTTGCTTTCAACTACCTGGCGATCAACAATAAACGCTGCAACAATGTTGGGACAATCGAAAGTTGTCTACCAGGCGGAAATTGATTCAGCTTGCGAGCTTATAGATTTTTGGAGATTCAATGTTCATTATATGACTCAGTTAATGGCTAACCAGCCCTATTCCGGCAGCGGAATGTGGAACCGTTTGGAATATCGTCCGCTGGAAGGTTTTATTTTTGCTGTTTCTCCATTCAATTTTACATCTATTGCAGGGAACTTACCAACAGCTCCCGCTATGGTAGGTAACGTGGCATTATGGAAACCTGCTTCAAGTTCAGTTTATTCCGCACACTTTTTAATGAAATTATATGAAGAAGCCGGTCTTCCGAAAGGAGTAATTAATTTTGTTCCTGGTTCCGGGGGTCAAGTTGGCGACCCCGCAATGAAGAGTCCGCACTTAGCCGGAATACATTTTACTGGTTCCACTTCTGTTTTTCAGGGAATGTGGAAAACGATTTCTGATAACTTAAAAAATACGAAATACTATCCGCGTATTGTGGGCGAGACCGGCGGCAAAGATTTTATATTTGTTCACAACTCCGGCGATGTTGATTCGCTAGTTGTCGCTGCATTACGGGGCGCATTTGAATATCAAGGACAAAAATGTTCTGCTGCTTCGCGAATGTATATTCCCAAATCAATCTGGAATGATTTCAAACAAAAATATGTAAGCGAAGTTAAAAAAATTAAAATGGGCGATGTGGAAGATTTTTCTAATTTCATGTCGGCTGTAATAGATGAAGGCGCATTCAAATCGATAACTGATTATATAAAATTTGCGAAAGATTCATCCGACGCAGAAATAATTACCGGCGGAAATTTTGATGATTCAAAAGGATATTTTATTGAACCAACAACTATTGTAACGACGGATCCTAAATTCAAAACTATGCAGGAAGAAATTTTTGGTCCAGTTTTAACCATTTATGTTTATGAAGATGAAAAACTTGATGAGGCATTGGAGTTATGCGATTCCACTTCACCTTACGCTTTAACGGGAGCTATTTGGGCAAATGACCGTCAAGCCATCACAATGTTGTCAAACAAGCTAAGAAATACGGCGGGTAATTTTTATATTAACGATAAGCCCACGGGAGCAGTTGTTGGTCAGCAGCCTTTTGGCGGCGGCAGAGCTTCAGGCACTAACGATAAAGCCGGAAGTGATTTAAATCTTTTAAGATGGATGACGGCGAGAACTATAAAGGAAACATTTAATCCGCCTAAAGATTGGCGCTATCCTTTTATGAATGAAAAGTAAAGATCCATCTCCCAGCCCCTTCCCAAAGGGAAGAGGAGAGATTAATAAATAATAATAATCAAAATTAAAACTATGGATAGAAATTTTAATAAAGCTGCAAATTATAAAGAGGCTGAGAAATTGAAATGAAAAATCCTAATTTTCTTCAGACGTATAGTTGGATGCACTAATTAAAAAACAAGAAGGCTATAGATAAGCGCTTATATGTAGTTTATATGTTTATTCAAATTTTAACAACATTAATAAAAGGTAAAAATGAAAATTCACGAATATCAAGCTAAAGAAATTCTAAAAAAATTTAATGTTCCTATTCAAGATGGAATTGCTGTAAAGGATTTAAAAGATGTTGACAGCGCAATTAAACAACTTCAGCAAAGAGGGATAAATCAATTTGTTGTTAAGTCTCAAATTCACGCCGGAGGAAGAGGCAAGGGGAAATTATATAATTCCAAAAATAAAGAAGAATTAATTTTGGAAGGCGGAGTTAAGTTCACAACTTCAGCGGATAAGGCAAAAGATTACGCTCAGAAAATGCTGGGTAATTTGCTTGTTACGCATCAAAGCGGACCGGAAGGCAAAATTGTAAAAACTCTTTTTATCACTGAAGGATTGGATTACGCCAAAGAATTATATCTCGGCATTTTGCTCGATCGTTCAGTTTCAAAAAATGTAATTATGGCTTCCACTGAAGGGGGCGTTGAAATTGAAAAAGTTGCCGCCGAAACGCCTGAAAAAATTATTAAAGTTTGGATTGATCCCGCGGTGGGCTTGCAGTCTTATCAATCTCGCAAACTTGCTTTTGCTTTGGGTTTGGAAGGCGACGCCTTTAAAAGTTTCGTAAAATTTATTTCGCTTCTTTATAAAGCATATGCTTCCACTGATTCATCTTTGCTCGAAATTAATCCTTTGGTAATTACAAACGATAATAAAGTTGTAGCGCTGGATGCTAAAATGAATTTTGACGACAATGCTTTATTCAGACAAAAAGAAATTTCCGCTTATAGAGATATTGATGAAGAAGATCCGTTGGAAGCCGAAGCCTCAAAATTTGATTTGAATTATATTAAGCTGGATGGAAACGTGGGATGTATGGTGAACGGCGCCGGACTTGCAATGGCAACAATGGATATTATTAAGTTAGCAGGCGGCGAACCGGCAAACTTTTTAGACGTTGGAGGCGGGGCAAATAAAACAACAGTCGCAAACGGCTTTAAAATTATTTTAACTGATCCAAATGTTAAAGCAATTTTAATAAATATTTTTGGTGGAATAGTTCGCTGCGATCGAGTGGCGCAAGGCGTAATAGATGCCGCAACAGAAATGAAAGTTACAGTTCCAATTGTAGTGAGACTTGAAGGAACAAATGCAAAAGAGGCGGGCGAACTTCTCGATAATTCCGGGTTAAATTTTGAAGTTGCTAAAAGTTTAAAAGATGCAGCAGAAAAAGTTACTTCGGTTTTAAGAAATTAAGTTTACCGAATTATTAATATTTTTATTAATAGTAAAAATGAGTTTTTTATGCCCGTATTCACATAAAATTTTTACGGCATTTTTTTTGTTACTCTTAAAAAATAAGAGATTAATGTCAATGATAAATCAACTTGATTTTGGATATTATTAGTAATAGATTTTTCCATCAAAATAATTATGTGGAGAACTGATGTCATTTTTTGATTCCGATTTTAGCAGCGAACAAAATTTTTTTAAAAGCGAAGAAAGCGTTGTTACAGAAATTAATAAATGTAAAAATTTAATTGAAACTGGAAATATTTATACTTGCATTGAAACTATAGAAGATATAATTCAATTTTGTTTAGAAAATGAAAAGAATGAAGACGGGTTATATTTTGTTGAACGCTTAATTGAAATCTCGCCTTATAACTCAGAGTACTGGCTTAAAAAGGGGACGCTCGAAAATAATTTATTAAAATTTGACGAAGCATTAATTAGTTTTAACAAATCCATATCTTTAAACCCATGCGATGCGGAAACTTTAATTGAGAAAGCGGCGACTGAAGAAAATTTGGGAATGTATTCGCAGGCAAAAGAATCAATCGAAAAAGCTCTTCACTTTGAACCTAACAATGAAGAAGCATTATTTAGTTTGGGTTTAATTTTTCAAAACCAGGAAAAATTTGAACAAGCAATAAACTGCTATAAAAAAACTATTGAAGCCGATCCGGAATTTGAAGAAGCATATTATGAATTGGGATTTTGCTTTGAAAGTATCGGAGAATTTAATAACGCTCTTGCAACCTATGATAAATATTTAGAACTTGATCCTTACAGTTTCAACGGTTGGTATAACCGCGGTATAGTTTTAACAAAATTGAAACAGCTGGAAAAAGCAATTGACAGCTATGATTTTGCCGTTGCTATAAATGATGACTTTGCAAGCGCCTGGTTTAATAAAGGCAATGCCTTAGCCGATTTAGGAAGGCTTCAGCAGGCATTAGAGTGTTTTAATAAGGTTCATGAGATTGATAAAAAAGATGAAGCCGCTTGTTACAACATTGCCAACATTTATGAAGAGATGGGCGATCTCACAAAAGCTATCAGATATTATACTTTATCATTAAAAATAAATCCTAATTATTACGAGTCATATCTTGCCAGAGGTTATTGTTATGATTCTATTGGAAAGTATTATCAAGCGTTAAAAGATTTTAATAAAGCAATTGAACTTTCGCAGGATAATGCAGACGCCTGGTACGCAAAAGCCGAGCTTGAATATTCGCTGGGGCAATTACGGGAATCGGTTCAAAGTTATACTTCTGCTTTAAAAATTAACAAAAATAATTTTGAAGTCTGGTTTAACTTAGCCGAAGCATATTTGGAATTAGGCGATTGGCTGGAAGCATTAAATGCTTTTAATGAATGTATAAGAATAAATCCAAACCACGCCGGCTCGCATTACGGAAAAGCTAAAGTGAATTTTATATTGAGTAGAACCCAGGAAGCGGTTGACTGTTTGAAATCAGCATTTATTATTAATCCGGCAATGAAAACAGATTTTGCGAAAGAATATCCTGAAATAAAATCTTCAAAACTTTTTAAAAAATTGTTGGGCGAAATTTAGTTTTATCATCAATTCTAATTAAGACTGAATTTTTTATCTTACAAAACTTCATAAAATAAACTTATTTTACCGGGCGCGATATAATTTTGGAAATGAAAAATACCTTTCACATTAACACCCGTTTGATTGGATTAATTGGTCATCCCATTAAACATTCCTATTCGCCTTTTATTCACAATGTTGCCGTTGAATTAAAAAAGATGGATTACATTTATCTTCCTTTTGACGTGCCTGCTGCAAATTTAAAAAATGCGCTTAAAGGAATGGTGGCGCTGGGTATAAAAGGATTTAATGTAACTATTCCTCACAAAGAAAATATAATTCAACTGATGAATAATGTTTCTGAAGAGGCGTCAATTATCGGCTCTGTAAATACCGTTGCTAATGAGCTGGGTAAATTAACCGGTTACAATACTGATGTTAATGGAATATTAGAAACTCTGCTCCCTTATAAAGATAAAATTGCGCAGCAGGAAATTAGCGTAGTTGGGGCTGGCGGCGCTGCCCGCGCGGTAATTTATTGTTTAATCCGCCACTTCAAACCAAAAAAAATTCATTTGATAAATAGAACCGAACAAAGAGCGGAGAGTTTAAAAAAATATTTTTCCGATAAAATGAAGTTTGACGCTTTCAAAACGCACGAATTATTTCCCCCGGATTTGGTGAATGTTTTTAATAATTCTAAATTAATAATTAATGCTACTTCGGTGGGAATGTTCCCCGAAAACGACGACGTAATAACTGCGCTTTCAAAGTCCTTTGTTAAAGACCAAATTGTTTTTGATTTAGTTTATAATCCCACGCAGACAAGACTGTTGGAAATTGCGGCTAAAGAAGGGGCTGTAACTTTAGATGGTTTGAAAATGCTGGTTCATCAAGCGGCAAAATCTTTTGAACTTTGGACTGGAGAAAAAATGCCGGTTGATAGTATATATAAATCTTTACAGCTTTTTATTTCTGATTAAGAATTTTGAACCTTTTATTTTGAATAATAAAAAACCCAATCACTAAGAATTGGGTTTTATCATTTTAAATATCATAAATCAAAAAAAAGATTTAGCTTAGCAAAGCCAGCGCTTTCTTAATTCTTTCAATTCCTTTTTTAATTTGTTCAATTGAACATGCGTAAGACATTCTAACGCAATTATCATTTCCAAATGCTATTCCCGGCACTAACCCAACGTACTGGCTGTCCAGCAAATAATTACAGAATGACGTTGAATCTTTAATTTCATTTCCATTGACGCCCTTACCGAAGTACGCACTGACATCAAAGAAAACATAAAAGGCTCCTTGCGGCGTTGGACACTTAATTCCTTTAATTTTATTTAACTCGCCTACAATAAAATCTCTGCGTTCCTTAAATTGAACCACCATTTCAGAAATTTCATCAGACTCAAGATTTAACGCAGCAACCGCCGCCGCCTGCGATATAGAAGCGGCGTTGGAAGTAGAATGGCTCTGTAAATTTCTGGCAAGCTTAATTATACTTGCTTCTCCTGCGGCATACCCAATGCGCCAGCCTGTCATTGCATAAGCTTTGCTAACGCCGTTTACGGTAAAAGTTAAATCTTGTAAATAATCAATTTTGCCAATGCTGAAATGTTTTTCGCCGTCAAAAATTATTCTCTCATAAATCTCATCGCTTATAATAACAATATTTTTATTTTTTAAGACTTCTCCCAAAGCCAAAATTTCAGCTTTACTGTACACTGCTCCGGTTGGATTTGAAGGCGTGTTAAAAATAAAAACTTTACTTTTCGGTGTAATGGCTTTTGCTAATTGGGCTGGAGTAATTTTATAACCCTGCTCAACTCCGGCGTCAATTACAACAGAAGTCGCCTGAGCCAGCTTAGTCATTTCGGGATAGCTTACCCAATATGGCGCTTGAAAAATAACTTCATCGCCGGGGTTGCATAACGCCATCAGCAAATTATAAATTGAATGTTTGGCGCCGCTTGACACCAAAATATTTATCGGTTGAAATTCTAAATCATTATCCCTTTTAAATTTATTTATTATTGCATTTATTAAATCAGCGTAGCCTTCGTTTGCTGTGTATCTTGTAAAATTTTTATTGATGGCTTCTATGGCTGCATTTTTAATATAATCAGGAGTGTCAAAATCGGGCTCCCCTGCGCTGAAGCCTAAAACATCCTTCCCTTCAGCCTTTAATTTTTTTGATAAGGCAGTTATAGCTAACGTTTTGCTTTCTTCAATTGATGAAATTAAATCTGAATATTTTTGCAATTTACTTTCCTATATTTTAATTGAGATAATTTGAAATGATATTTTCTGAAGGGCTAATTTAAATAAAGCTAATATTAAATACATTAGATTTTATTTCTCGAAATGGGGATTTCTATAAAAAAAAATATCCGATAAAATTAAATGAATAATTATTCCAAAAATGTTAATTAAATTTTTGTTAATTCTTCGCTGATCTTCCAAAGTTTTTGCGATTCTTCCTCATTGTAAAGATTTTTTTTTGATGTTACTTTCTTACTTTCAAAAAAATATTCGCCGGTAATTCCTTCAACTTCAGTTGACGATGCAAGATAGATTGAAGTCAGCGCGCCTTTTTCAGCGGTTAAAAAACTTCGATGTAAAAACAGCGACAACAAATGTTTTGCCCAAAAATAAATCCCATTGTTTCGGCTGAAGTTTGTCGCAACACCGCCCGGGTTTAAAGCATTTACAGTTACGTTAGTCCCGCTTAATTTTTTTGCGAGCTCAAAAGTAAAAAGTATGTTTGCCAGTTTTGATTGTCGATAGGTTTTTTTGCCGTCATATTTTTTTGTGAATTGTATATCTTCAAAGTTTATTTTTTTACTGTGCGCGCTTGAAGAAACATTTATTATTCTTGAAGAGCCGCTCTTCTTTAATAAATCTAACAGCAAATTTGAAAGTAAAAAGTAAGCCAAATGATTTAACGCTAATGTCATCTCAATTCCGTCAACTGATTTTTGTTCGCGCATAAATCTTGCGCCGGCGTTATTAATTAAAACATCTATGCGCTTAAATTTTTTATGAATTTCAGTTGATAAATTTTGAATATCTTTTTGGGAAGTTAAATCGCAAACAAAGTAACTTACATTTTTATTGGAAGTTTTTTTTACTATTAAGTTTAAAACTGCTTCACATTTATTTTTATTTCTACCGACTAAAATTACAGTTGCTCCTTTTTCTGCAAGCGCTTTGGCAGTCGCTTTTCCTATACCCGAAGTTGCGCCGGTAACAATACAAATTTTGCCAATCATATTTTGGTAATCTTCACTCATAATTAATTTTAATTTTTAAAGGAAGGATAAAACTCTAATAAGAATTATCTTATCATTTTTTACTAAACTTTTCTTTCAAAGCATTATGAACAATCTCTGGCACAAAATCTCCCACATCGCTATTTAAGCTTGCTAAATTTTTTACGATTGAAGAATTTAAATATGTGTATTTTTCGTGTGGCATTAAAAAAATTGTAGCGATATCTTTTGCCAATTTTCTATTCATCAAAGCCATTTGAAATTCATATTCAAAATCGCTTACTGCTCTAAGTCCGCGGATTATTCCAACTGCATTTACATTGTGAGCATGGTCTACCACCAAGCCGTCAAAAGAATCAACCGTAATATTTTCAAATTCTTTTAAACTTTCTTTTAATAAACCAATTCTTTCTTCAACTGAAAAGAGGGGAGTTTTGCCCGGATTGATTGCGACAGTTACAACCACAGCGTCAAATAATTCTTTGGCTCTTTTTATTATGTCGATATGACCAAATGTAACCGGATCAAATGTTCCGGGGTAGAGAACAGTTTTCATCATTTTAAAAAGTATTGTGAAAAAATATTGCTCTTAAAATTACAATTTTAAAATAGGGAAACAAGATTTTTTGATTTTAATTTTTTCGAGATTTCAATTAATTATTTTGTCGAAGATTCCATTAAACATAGCTCTGTGACTTTCCATTTGGTTTGAAATTAGACTGCTCTTTAGCTAATTTTACGTTTGTGTTCTATAAATTTTCAATTAAAGGAGTTTACAAATGTCAGTTAAAGTAGGTATAAATGGTTTTGGAAGAATAGGCAGATTAGTATTTAGCGCGCTTGCAGATAAAGGCTTGTTGGGAAAAGAAATTGATGTTGTGGCTGTGGTAGATGTTACGACCGATGCGCAGTATTTTGCATATCAATTAAAATATGATTCTATTCACGGAAAGTTTAAAGGGAAAATTACAACGGAAAAAAGCAGCGACAGCGTTGAAGCTGACGATGTTTTTGTAATTGACGGACACAAAGTAAAATGTATTATGGCAACCAAAGAGCCTTCGCAGCTGCCCTGGAAGGAATTGGGAGTTGATTATGTTATTGAGTCAACCGGAATTTTTACGCATTCAGATAAAGCCAAAGGACACCTTGAAGCCGGCGCTAAAAAAGTTATTATTTCCGCTCCGGGCAAAGGCGATGTAAAAACTGTTGTGCTTGGCGTAAATGATAATGAGTATGATCCTAAAAAACACGATATAATTTCTAACGCTTCTTGCACCACAAATTGTTTGGCTCCCGTGGTTCACGTACTTTTAAAAGAGGGAATAGGAATTGAAACAGGTTTGATGACCACAATTCATTCATACACTGCAACTCAAAAAACTGTTGACGGTCCTTCTAAAAAAGATTGGCGCGGAGGAAGAGCCGCAGCAATAAATATTATTCCTTCCACTACCGGCGCTGCAAAAGCTGTGGGAGAAGTTCTTCCGGTTACTAAAGGAAAGCTAACTGGAATGTCATTTAGAGTTCCAACTGCGGATGTTTCCGTTGTTGATCTAACTTTCAGATCAGAAAAAGATACTTCAATTGCAGAGATTGACAAACTGTTAAAAAAAGCATCTGAAACTTATTTAAAAGGAATTCTTGGCTACACAGATGAAGAATTAGTTTCCACTGATTTTATTCACGACGATCGTTCTTCTATTTATGATTCATTAGCAACTATGCAGAATAATTTTAAAGATGAAAAAAGATTCTTTAAAATAATTTCCTGGTATGATAACGAATGGGGTTATTCATGCCGGGTGGCAGACCTTCTCGCTAAGATTGCTAAAAATTAATTAAGAAAAAAAATTAGGGAGATCAAAATAAATTGATCTCCTTTTTTTGTCCTCTCTAAAACTTCAGAGTTTTTTTTGTTACACTAATTGAATTTTATTGTCATCTTATTAAATATAAAATAAAAGTGGAAAGTCATGAACAAATTATCAATTGATAAAGTAAATTTAAAAAATAAAAAAGTTTTGGTGCGCGTAGATTTTAACGTGCCCTTAGATGAAAACTTAAATGTAACTGACGACAGAAGAATTTCAGCGGCGCTTCCAACCATAAAAAAAATAATTTCTGACGGCGGTAAGGCAATTTTAATGAGCCATCTGGGAAGACCTAAAGGGAAAGTGAATTCAAAATACGGCTTAAAGCCCGCCGCTGAAAAGCTAAGCGAACTTTTAAATAAAAATGTAAAGCTGGCCCCTGATTGTATTGGCGATAAAGTTAAAATGATGGTAAACGAAATGAAAGACGGCGACGTTCTTCTTCTTGAAAATTTAAGATTTCATGAAGAAGAAGAAAAAAATAATGAAGCATTCGCAAAGCAGCTGGCTGAACTTGGCGATGTTTATATCAACGATGCTTTCGGCACAGCGCATCGCGCTCACGCTTCAACTGAAGGAGTAACTAAATTTATAAAAACTTCTGCGGCTGGATATTTAATGCAAAAAGAATTGGATTATCTCGGCGGCGCTATTGAAAATCCTGAGCGCCCCTATTGTGCAATTTTAGGCGGCGCAAAAATCTCAGGCAAAATTGATGTGATAAATAACCTTCTCGATAAAGTAGATTCGCTTATTATTGGCGGTGGAATGGCTTTTACTTTTTTTAAAGCTCAAGGTAAAGAAATTGGAAAGTCTTTGTTAGAAGAGGAAAAGCTCGAACTTGCAAAAGAACTTTTAGAAAAAGTAAAAAATAAAAAATTAAATCTTCTGCTTCCAGTTGACGTTGTTGTGGCAGATGAATTTAAAAATGATTCGCCTTCTCAAATTGTAAGCGTTGATAACATTCCCGCGGACAAAATGGGTTTGGATATTGGACCAAAGACGATTGATCTTTTTAAACAACAACTTTTAAAATCAAATACAATTGTTTGGAACGGACCAATGGGAGTTTTTGAAATGGATAATTTTGCCAAAGGTACTTTTGAAATTGCGAAGGTTTTAGCGGATGCAACTGCCAAAGGCGCAACTACTATTATCGGCGGAGGCGATTCCGCCGCGGCAATTACAAAAGCCGGGTTGGATAAAAAAGTTTCTCACGTTTCAACCGGAGGCGGAGCTTCATTAGAATTTTTAGAAGGAAAAACTTTGCCAGGCGTCGCAGCTTTTAAATAACGCTTAAACTTATTTTTGAATTAGTTTTATTAAGGAATTTTTATATTGAGCAATTATTATAAACCAGGCGGTTTGGGCGGCTTTAGCGTTTTTCCTCCTGTCATCAAAAACTTATTAATTATTAACGGCGCTGTTTTTATTTTTCAGATGCTGGGGCAAAATATTTATTTAACGGCTGATTATTCCATCGCTTATTTTATTACAAAATATTTTGCGCTTATGCCGCTTAACGGACCAAGTCCGTTTTACCCATGGCAATTAATTACTTATCAATTTATGCACGCCGGATTTTTCCACATCTTTTTCAATATGTTTATACTTTGGATGTTCGGAATGGAAATTGAAAATTTATGGGGTTCAAAAAAGTTTTTAATTTTTTATTTGCTTGCCGGAACGGTGGGCGGCTTGTTGCAAATTTTATTAATGCCAATCTTATCCGGCGGATTAAGCGGTCCAACTGTTGGCGCATCCGGCGCAATAATGGGCGTTATGGTTGCGTTTGCCATGCTTTTCCCCAACAGATATATCTATATTTATTTTTTAATTCCCGTAAAGGTAAAATATTTTATAGGGTTTTTAATTCTACTTGATTTATTTGCCGTTAACGGAGGCGATAATGTCGCTCACTTTGCTCATCTCGGCGGAGCTTTATTCGGTTTGCTTTACATGCTTTTCACTTCTCAAACAAATGCTTCATTCAAAAATATTTTTCAAAATAAAAACTCGGTTGGCAACTACAATAATATGTCAAATAGGTTCAAAAATGTTCCCAATCCTTTTAAGAAAAAGAAGGAGGATATTGAAGACGCAACTTATTTTGATATAACTGATAAAGATGAATCGCCAGTTTCACAAAGAGAAATTGACGCAATTTTAGATAAGATAAGTCAGTCCGGTTACCAAAATTTATCCGATAAAGAAAAGAGAATCCTTTTTGAAGCAAGTAAAAAGATGAAGTGAGGAAATTGGCAAAGGTCAATCCTCGTGGCGGATCCAAAGTCAAAATTCATTAGGTTGCTTTTTAGAATAGATAAAAAAGCAAAAAATTAATTTGCATTCATTCAAGCATTCATTCGATTATTAATTCAACCAATCAATTCCGCAATAAATAAAAAATGAATTATTTAATTACTCATAAATATTTATTAAAATTTGCTTATCTTTTTTCATTTCCAATGTTATTCTATACATGTCAAAATGATAAAATAATTGACGAAGATAAATTTGTTAATGTTTATACAGAGATGATAATTGCTCAAGATTCCATTTCAGTTTTTCCAAAAGATAGTTTACTCACAAAAAACATACGCACGCAAATACGCGATTCTATTTTAAATAAATTTAATGTCAGTTTAAATCAATATCAGCGGACGGTTGATTATTATAATGAAGAGCCGCTTAGGTGGCAGGAATTTTTTGACAAAGTTTTTGCCGAAGTTGAAAAGATGAAAACCGAACCCCCGACTCAATAGCGCTTTGTAACAGACGTTCGATACTTAGCGGCTGCAATTCTTATTTGCGAAAATGAAATTTCATTCGGTAGCGTTGCTTTAATTTCTTTTAAATTTGAAAACCCTTTTTTAATCTCCCCCATTATTAAATCATAAATTCCGTCATTGAATAAATGCGAAACGTCAACTTCAGGTTTAAACTCAATTATAGTTTCAATCTGCATTGAAATAATGGGTTCCGAAAGTTTCCTTAACGAAGCAATATCTTTTAAACCGTAACCTTTTTTTAGAAGATGAAAAGTCTCAATTATATTTTGCGGAATTTCTTTTTGTAAATCTTTAGTTGATGAATTTTTTGTTTCATTTGAAAAAATTTCCTCATTTTGCATTTCATTTATTGCTTCTAAAATTTCCTCTCCAATTTTGTTAAACATCCGGTTGTTAAATCCTTCGATGGATAATAACTCGTTTTTAGTTTTAGGTTTTTTTGCGGCGATAATTCTTAAAATCTCATCGGCGCAAATTAAGTAAGATGACTGCATAAATCTTTTTGCGGCTTTTGTTCTTACTTCTCTTAGCGTATTAAATAAAATTAAATTTTCTTCGTAATCTAAAAAAAGAATGTCGCTTTCAGTTTGATTAGGAATTTTGAATTTAGCCGCGGCTTCAGTAGAGAGAGATAAGGCGCCGGTTTTACCTATTCTTTTTATTAATGATTTTTCCGAAATCATTTGATGAATAATTAACTTTAAATCGTTCGAGGCGTAATTTGAAAATGCTCCGAATGATGAAACGCCGGCTAGTTCAGTTTTTTTAGATTTACCGCGCAGCAATTGAATCAAAGAATTTTCAGTAAATTTAAAATTATTTTCGCCTAAAGTTTTTAAAATGATTTCTTTAACATAATTCACCGTATCTGCTGACAGCCCTTGTTTTGCAGTGCATCTATCGCATCTGCCGCACTGGTAGCCGCTAACGTCTTCGCCAAAATAATGAAGAATAAATTTGAAGCGGCAGTCAAGCGAATAAACATAATTAACCATTCTATCTACTTTGGAACGCAGATTTAAATAGCTCTCGTTTATTTTTTTATAATTAATGATAAGTTGATTTTTGCTTACGCGCGGCGAGGTTAATATTATGTTGTCCTTTGAAAAAATTTTGTTGAATGAAAGAACTCCCAAATTATCAAGCGTTAATAAAGTTTCTTCCAAATTATCTTCGTCCAAATCAAACTTTTTAGAAAGTTGACTTATCGAAATATTAATTTTACCCGATAAAATTTCACTGCCAAACTCGCGGAGCAGCTGCAAAACAGTTTCTTTTAAAAGATCATTCGATGATTGCTTTGTAAATTCCTTTAGCCGGTTTTTATTCATTATAAATTGAAGCGAAATATTTCTCTCGTATTCAGATAACTGCTTTAAATAATTTGCCGACTCTAAAAATCTTAAAGCTGCGTGCAGTAAACCTTTGCTGATTTTCTTTTTGCAATAAGCGTTAATGTATTCCATGTTTAAAGGAATTTCGTTTTCAGGCAAAACGCCTTCCGCAATTTTTCCGTAGTCGCAAATGGCAGAATATATATTTTGAATTAATTCTTTATCCGGATATGAATTTGAAATAAAAAAATTTTGAATGTTGATATCATAATCTTCGTGCAGCAAAAATACATGCGAGCTTTTCCCGTCTCTGCCTGCTCTTCCAATTTCCTGATAATAATTTTCGATAGAACCTGGTGTATTGTAATGAATAATTAATCGTATATCTTTTTTGTCAATCCCCATTCCGAAGGCGTTAGTAGCGGCAATAATTGGGGTTCTATCTTCAATAAAATCCTCTTGAATCTTTTTTCTAATTTCAGGCTGAACGCCGGCGTGATAGTATGAGCAATTAATTCTATTCATCACTAAAAATTCAGAAATCTCTTCAGCGTTTTTTCGTGAAGCAGTATAAATTATAGCCGGAGTTTTGTAAACGGAAATTAACTCAAGGCATTTTTCTTTTTTCTTTTTTGTGATGATTACATTTAAATGGAGATTGTCTCTTTCAAAACCTTTTACAAATAATTTATGATTTTTAAATCCAAGCTGTTTTGTAATATCTTTTATCACTTCTGGTGTTGCGGTGGCGGTAAAACCGGATACATTTTTAATTTCAACAAAATCGATAAACTCTTTTATCTTGCTATAGCTTGGACGAAAATTATGCCCCCATTCGCTGATGCAATGAGCTTCATCAATAAACAAATAAGTCGGTGAAAGTTTTTTAATGCGTTCTGCAAATGAATTGTTTCCCAATCTTTCGGGGGCTACATACAATAATTTTATTTTTCCGAATTCAATATTTCGCAGAACTTCTTCGGTTTCATAAAAAGTCATTGTGCTATTGATGAAAGCAGCTAACTCTTCACTCCTGTCTTCCAGTCTGTTATTATTATTTAATGCATCAACCTGATCTTTCATTAAAGAAATTAATGGCGAGATTACGATTGAAAAATTTTCTGATATCAATGCGGGAAGCTGGTAACATAACGATTTGCCGGCGCCTGTGGGAAGTACCGCTAAAACATTATTTCCGTCTATTATTGATTCAATAATTTCCTGCTGGGCATTGCGAAAAGTTTTTAACCCAAAATATTTTTGAAGAGCTTGTTGAATGGTCATTAAAGTTAAATAACTAATAAAAAATTTTAAAAAAGCTAAGTCTAATACTTAAACGATTGAATGTGCAAATTTCTAAAATTGTTACTCCAAATCTATCCAAATTACAATCTTAAAATTGATTATATTTACAAAACTATTTTAACAATTTTTATTTTAAAATGAATGCAATTGAAACAACAAATCTTACAAAAATTTACTCTAATTCTTTCGGGAAGAGACAGGTTCAGGCTTTAAATGATTTCAACTTAAATGTTTCCGAGGGGACTATTTTTGGGCTTTTAGGTCCTAACGGAGCAGGCAAAACTACGCTAATAAAAATTCTTCTCGGTATAACTTTCCCTACAAATGGTAATGCAAAAATTTTAAATGAAGATATTTCAAATTATAAAATTAAAAACAGGGTAGGTTATCTTCCCGAAAATCATAAATATCCATCTTACCTAACAGGCGGAAATGTACTAAAATTTTTTGGGCGTTTAAGCGGACTTGATGACAGAACATTAAATAGAAAAATTGACGAACTGTTGGAACTAATGGATCTATCTAAATGGAAAAAATCTAAAGTTAAAACTTATTCAAAGGGAATGATGCAGAGATTGGGCTTGGCTCAAGCATTGTTGAATGATCCCGATTTGATTTTTTTAGACGAACCCACCGACGGCGTTGACCCAATTGGACGAAAGCAAATTAGAGATGTACTTTTAGAGTTAAAGAATAAATCCAAAACAATTTTTCTAAATAGCCATCTTCTTTCTGAAGTTGAAATGATTACTGACCGGGTTGCAATTTTGAATAAGGGAAAACTTTTAAGCGAAGGCACAGTTAAGGAGTTGACGGAAAAAAAAGAAGAGTATAAAATTACTATTGAGAATGATAACCTTGATAGTATTTCGTTTAGCGAAATAAGCGGGTTCTCTTCGAAAAAAATTAGCGAAGGAGCTTACTCAATCCGCATGAATGATGCGAACGATTTAAACAAAGTTATTGATCTGATTAGGTCAAACCATATAACAATTAAAGAAATGGTGCCGCTTAAAACTTCTTTGGAAGACATATTCATTTCGCTTATTAATGAATCAAACAAAGGGGGCGTGGAATGAAAAACGTTTTAATAATTATTGCATTTACAATTCGCGAAGCTCTGGCAAGAAAAGTATTTATATTCTTTATGGCTGTTACCGCTTTGTTTCTAATCGGGTTAGGTATAGTGTTTTCGCTGGTGGATACAAGCTCAATTATAACCGCAATCAATCCTTCAAACGATAAATTTATATTGGGTGAAGCAATCGGATTGCTGGAAGTTGCAATTGCTTCGCCGCTGGCAAATCTGTGTTTGCTTCTTGCAATTTTTTCTACAGCCAGCTTTGTTCCTAACATGCTTGAGAAGGGGAATATTGATCTTCTTCTTTCAAAACCAATTTCCCGCCCTCAATTAATTTTAGGAAAATATATCGGCGGAATTCTATTTATCTTTTTAAATATTGGGTTATTAATATTCGGCGCCTGGCTGATGATCTCGTTTAAATTTTCCTATTGGGATGGTTCATTTTTATGGTCGATAATTATGATCACCTTTACATTCGCAGTTCTTTATTCGATAATTGTATTATTCGGAATAAGTACCCGCAGCTCAATTTTTGGAATGATGATTGCTTACTTCATCTATTTAATTTTAAGTCCGGTATTACTCTTTGTAAAATTACGCGTTGATATGTTTTCTGTAAGCGATTTTGTTAAGGAAATTTTACGCGGGCTATATTATATAATTCCAAAGACTTCCGAGCTAATGGGGGATATTTTAATTAAAGTTTCCTCAGGCAAAGAAGTTGTTGATTTTCAGCCGGTAATATCATCTGGGATATTTTTAATAATAATATTAGGCTATAGTATTTTTTTATTTACGAGAAAAGATTTCTAATAATGAAGAAACGGATTGTAATAATTTTGATTTTATGTTTAAGCGGCGCTTCTTTTATAGGATGCGCCAAGCACAATGAATACAGCCCGATTAGCAAAAGTCAGTGGAAAATATTTTCTCTTATTCCAAAAGAATCACAAGCCGTTATGTACATTAATTATGACGACGTAAAGGAGAGCGATTTTTGGAACTCGCATTTCAAACCATATTTTGATCAAAGCGAAGTTAAAGCCTGGCTAAATAAATTTAGGAAGCGAACAGGTTTAAAACTTACCGATTATGCCTCGGAAATTATATCGGCTTCTTCATCAAATGGAACCAACTTTGCAGCTATAAGTTTTAAAAAAGAGATTAAAAATATTCATATTCTTTTTAATGATAAAGAAAAATTTACAGCCGAAGTTCAATCCGGTAAAACGATTTATCAATTAAAGAATTGGGAAAACGAGCGGTTCATTTTTTTTAACGATTCTACTCTGGCGATGTTTAACGATAAACAATATGCAAACGATGTTATTAATAATAAAAATGAATCGTTAAAACTCAACTTTGATTTTATAGATCTAATTGAAAAGATAAAAATTAAAAATCAGTACTGGCTTGCCGTTAATGATCAGGAAATTACAGCTTCAATCATCAAAAAAATAATAGGCGGTTTTGATAAAATTCCCGGTCATGAAGCGCTCAATTCAATTAATAAAATTACCCTTTCTGCGGATTTTAATAATGGGATTAAAATTGAATCTGATTTAATTTGCAGCAATTCTAAAAATGCTTACCTTCTTACCGCAGGCATAACCAGCGCAATTGCGATGGGAATTATTTCTGATAAAAATTATTTCCTGGGTCAGCTTACAAAAAATATGAAAGTTAGCGCCGGCAGCAAATTGGTGGAACTTAGTTTGCAGTTAAGTAAAAATGAAATTAAAGAATTAAATAAATTATCAAAGAATAACAATCAAAATAAAAACTCGAAACAATTATGAAAGAAGAAGGATTAAAATTAGAAGATCTGCTCGGCAGGTCAAAAATATTTGAAGACAGTCAACAAATAAATAACGTGGCAATTATCGGCGCTGGAATTATGGGGCAGGGAATTGCTCAAACTATTTCTTCGGCGGGAATTGAAGTAACTATTATTGAAAAGGATAATGAGCATTGTGAGAAAGCCGCTGCGAATTTATCTGATTCGCTGGAGCGTGAAATAAAAAGGTGGGCTTTAACGCAAGCTGAAAAAAAATTAATTCTCAGCAGAATAAAATGGGAAATGGATTTAAATAAAATCAAAGACGCCGAAATAATTATTGAAGCAGTGGAAGAAGATTTCGAATTGAAAAAAAATATCTTTAAAAAGTTAGACGCTATTGCGCCCAAAGATGTAATTTTTATTTCCAACACTTCAACTTTAAGCTTAACAAAAATTGCGGAAACAACTTCCCGACCCGATAAAATTATAGGAATGCACTTTCTTCATCCCGTTCCGAAAATTCCTTTGGTAGAATTAGTTAAATGTATTCATACGTCAAACAACACAGTGGAAGTAGTAAAGAAATTTGCGGCGTCCATCGGCAAAACTCCGGTTGAAGTTTATGAATATCCCGGTTTTGTAACTACGCGCGCGATAGTTCCTCTTCTAAACGAAGCAATGTATATTTTGCTTGAAGGAGTTGCCACGGCTAAAGATATTGATACCGCAATGAAGCTTGGTTATAACTTTCAATCCGGTCCGCTGGAAATGGCTGATATGATGGGCTTGGATGAAGTGCTGACCTGGATGGAAACTTTATGGAAAACTTTGGGCGAACCGCGATACCGCGCTTGTCCCATTCTGCGGAAATTAGTAAGAGAAAGAAAGCTTGGTAAAAAAACCGGCGAAGGTTTTTATAGGTATGATGAAAATGGTAAAATTATTTAAACTAAAATTTGTAAAAAGGAGCAAAGGGGTTTATGAGAGTATTAGTTCTTAACTGCGGAAGTTCTTCAATTAAATATCAATTTATTGATACGGAAAAACAATTTGCGCTTGCCAAAGGGATGGTTGAAAGAATAGGAATGAACAGCGCTGTTTTAACTCATTCCAGATATGATAATGACGAAATAAAAATTGTCGGTGAAATTTTAGATCACACAATTGCTATTGAATATGTGCTTGGCGTAATGCTTAGCAAAAATCACGGCGTAATTGACGACAAAGATGATATAGACGCCGTCGGTCACCGTGTAGTTCACGGCGGTGAAACTTTTTCCGGCTCTGTTTTAATTACTGATGAAGTAATGGCGGCGCTGCAAGAAAATATTGAGCTGGCGCCATTGCACAATCCCCCTAACATTAAAGGTATTCAAGCTACAAAAAGACTGCTGCCCAACACTCCCCAAGTTGGAGTATTTGATACAGCTTTTCATGTAAAGATGCCTCCCAAAGCTTATTTATATGGAATCCCTTACGAGCTTTATAAAAAATATAAAATTAGACGTTATGGTTTTCACGGAACCTCACACTTGTTTGTATCGAACAAAGCGGCGGAATTGCTGGGCAAAGATGTAAGCGAATTAAAAATTGTAACCGCGCATCTCGGCAACGGATGCAGTATGGCGGCAGTTTTGCACGGACGATCAGTCGATACTACTATGGGATTTACTCCCTTAGAAGGGTTGATGATGGGAACCAGAAGCGGCGATTTAGACCCATCTTTAATTCTTTACATTATGGGAAAAGAAGGTCTTACTTTAGGCGAAGCCGGAACGTTGCTAAATAAACACAGCGGTTTAATTGGCGTTAGCGGAGAGAGCAGCGATATGCGCGAAATTATTAAAGCGGCAAACGAAAATAATAAGCGCTCAAAATATGCCCTTGAAATGTTTACTTATAAAATTAAAAAATACCTCGGCGCTTATGCCGCGGCAATGGGCGGAATTGACGTTTTCGTTTTTACAGGCGGAATTGGAGAGAACGCTCCTCTAATTAGAGAGATGGTCTGCGAAGATTTGAGATTTTTAGGTATTGAATTGGATCAAGAAAAAAATAATAAAAAGGAATTAATAATTTCCAAAGATGATTCAAAAGTTAAGGTTATGCGCATACCCACAAATGAAGAGCTTGTAATCGCTTTAGATACCAACACTATCGTAGAAGAGATATTAGCCGCAAAAAAATAGAACAAACTTAATTACGTTTCTCTTATCTGTCCAAAATAAATGAACTCATTCTAATCTCTCTCTTACAAAGAGAGAGACTTTTTTTCAGAAAAACAGTATATAATATTTCTTGACAGAACTTTTGAGGTTAAAGTATAACTGCTAATAAACCTCTTCTCTTTGATAAGAAAAGGGTAGGGATGAGTTTCTGATTCTTGTATAAAGTTCTGTATTGTTTTCAAGAATTGTAAGTAATTTCTTATTCAAATTATTTTGGACAGTTATCGCGTTTCTCTTAAATTCTAAAATACAAATGAGGGAAATTCAGATATTTCCCTCAACTGTATTATTTTACAAATCAAAATTCCAGAAATTATTTTTATGACCTTTGAAACTTTTTTGCTTTCATTTATTCCGCTGTTTGTCGCCATTGACATAATAGGCACGGCGCCTTTATTTATAGGCTACACGCAGGACATTTCCAGCGCCGAAAGAAAAAAATTAACTATTGAAGCCGTGCTTGCCGCGTTTATTGTGGCGAATGTTTTTCTACTCGGCGGCAAGCTGGTGCTGGAGTTTTTAGGAATTACAATCGATGATTTTAGAATTGCTGGGGGAATAATTCTTTTAATAATTTCTATTTCCGATATAATGTCTTCCTCTGAAGTGAGAAGAAATCCGGGTACAAACATTGGCGTTGTGCCTTTGGGAATTCCGCTTATAATGGGACCAGCAGCGCTTACCACAATTTTAATTTTAATTGATAACCACGGATATTTAGCTACAATATTATCAATGGTTTTAAATTTTGTAATTGTACTAATCGTTTTATTTAACGCTAATAAACTGATAAAGCTAATAGGGGATGGAGGCTCCAAAGCCTTCGCAAAAATTGCATCTTTGTTTCTCGCTTCAATAGCCGTAATGATGATTAGGGTGGGCGTAATAAATATTATTAGTAAGTTTTGAATAAGCAAATAGCCGCGTTCACCCCTAATAATAGGCATTGCATTTAAAATTTAATTTACTTACACGGCTGCCAGGAAAATAGGAAACTAAAGATGATTAACCTTCAAACATCTGAACTATCCTTTAACTTTTCCCGCTTCACGGGATCCTTCCAATATTATTATACCTTCAAGGAGAAATAAAATGTTTAGTAAAATTATAACTCTAATATTTTTTATACTACCTTTTTTTAGTGAAGCATACGGAGCTTTTCATCAAACAAGAAAGATGGTATTAACTAAGTAAGAATTTAATACGTGAGGTATATTTATAAGGTGGGGTTCTCCTTGGAAGAGAGCCTCACTTTTTTAAAACAATTCCAAACAAGCCCACCCCAAACAATTGGGGGGGTGTATATTTTTAACTAACTAACTATCATTCCCCTTCGTTAGCTGCCCGCGGTCCTTTTCTTCCGCCGGTTTTATAAGGCTCAAGACCAAAGTCTGCAACCACCTGGCCTTTCTTTCCATAAAAACCATATAACTGTGTAGCAAAATTTGAGTATTTGGAATTAGCATCTTTTATCACGGACTGATATTCGTCAAATTTAATACGCGCTGCATTTTCCGCTTGTTCATAAGCTTCGCGCGCATTTTCAACCGCAGTCTTGTTATCCCTTAAGCCCGCTTCCGTAATAGTCCCCGGAAAATCAGCATCAGCAGCATGAAGTTGTGCTCCATCCGCCATCTTCTCAAATTTTTCAACAGTTGTGTTAAGAGCCTGTGTGAAAACTCCCATTGTCATTTCAACTAGAGGGAGAAAACTCGCATTTCAGAGATATTTCTCAGTCGAAGGCTCCTTCGAAATGACTTTTTATAAATTGGAATTACAAATTTAAACATTGGAAGAGTAAATCGTCATATTGGAATTACAAATTTAAAAGTTGGAAGGAAAAACCTTCGAGTTGAAAGAATAAATTTAAAATTTGGAAGGGAAAATCTTCGAGTTGAAAGAATAAATTTAAAATTTGGAAAGATAAATCTTCGAGTTGAAAGAATAAATTTAAAATTTAGAAAGATAAATTTTCAAATTAGAAGAGTAAATTTAAAAGTTGGAAAGGTAAATCTTCGAGTTGGAAGAGTAAATTTAAACATTGGAAGGGAAAATCTTCGAGTTGGAAGAATAAATTTAAAAGTTGGAATTATAAATCTTCGATAATGTGAGGTTCTCCTTGGAGGCGAGCCTCACTTCTTTAAACATATTTGAGAAGTTCGCCACGTAGCGACAGGCAAAACGTCTTTATAAAATAAACTCACCTCGATACAACGGTGTGGGTTTGTCTCTCCAATTAAATAAGCAATAATTATTATAGCAAAAAAAAACCGCTCCAAAATTATGAAGCGGGTTTTTATTCTAAAACAAAAAAGATAATTATTTAGCGGCAGGAACCGTATGTTTTATCTTTTCCCACGATTCTTCAAAATTAAAAGAAACAAAAGTCGGGCTGTCTGAATTATGACATTTTACACAAAGGTCATTCGGATTTTCATAAATCACTAAACCGTTCTTAATTGCTTCAGCTTTGTCTTTCATAATTTTTAAGCTTTTATAATTTGAACCTGCTCCATGACAAGTTTCGCATTGCACGCCGTCAGCCATACTGAATTTTTTTCCAAGAAGAGATGCATCAAGATTATAACCTACCGCATGGCATTTTAAACACTCTTCGGTTTCAGCGGCTGGAGTAGTAAATCCTAATTTAGTAGCAATTGCATTAGCGGTATCGGTCTGCAAGGTTTTAAATGCTTCCGCATGTTTGCTGCTTTTCCAAATATCCAACTGCTTTCCTTGCTTTTCAGTTTTATGACACATCCCGCAGGCATCCACGCCAACGTAGCCATTTGCGTCGGGGGAGTCTTGTGCATTAACCGCAAAGACAATTAAGCCGGAAATCATAACGGAATTAATAAAAGATTTTAGATAGTTCATCGATCCTCCCATTTTTTATTTAACTTGAGTTGCATAATTTTTTGTTTATCAAAATTTACGCTATAAAAATATATGAGTCAGTTATAAAAAGCTAATTTCAATAAAAATAGTTTTAAAATTGTGGCTGCTCAGATGATAAATTATTTAAATATAACCTGAAGAATTTAACTTTTGTTATTTAGATAAGTTTCATAGAATTAATTTTTTTTTTGACGAGCGCAATTCTCATCAAAATAAAAATTTATTAAATTATCTCTAAATATTTATTGAATAAAAAGAGAGCGTTATGAATTTAGGAATCAGCGGTAAGACGGCAATTGTAACAGCTTCCAGCAAAGGCATTGGATTGGCGGTTGCAGAAACGCTAATTGCAGAAGGAGCAAAAGTTATAATCTGCTCGCGAAGCAAAACTGATTTGATGAAAGCCGCGAGCGATATAAAATCTAAATATAATATTGAACCGGTGTGGTGCGTCTGCGATCTAAATAAAAACAAAGATATTGAAGCTGCTTTTCAAGTTGCAAAAGAAGAGTTTGGTTTAGTGGATATACTTGTAAATAATTGCGGCGGACCAACGGCTGGAATGTTTTCAGATTTAAGCGATAAAAATTGGCAGAACGCGTTTGAACAAGTTTTGATGAGCGCCGTTAGATTTTCCCGTTTAGCGCTGCCGGATATGATAGCGAACGAGTGGGGAAGAATAATTAATATTACTTCCGTTTCAGTTAAACAGCCGATTGATAATTTAATGCTTTCCAATTCTTTGCGTACCGGCTTAGTCGCGTTTGCAAAATCACTAAGCAATGAAGTTGCAAAATTTAATATTACCATAAATAACATAGCGCCCGGCTACACATTAACAAATAGATTATATGAACTGGCAATAAATAAATCAAAGCAAAGCGGAAAATCGCATGAAGAAATTTTGGCTGATTTGTCCAAAGAAATTCCTATGAATAGGTTGGGGAGACCCGATGAAATAGCTTCTGCCGTTACATTCTTAGCGTCAGAAAAAGCGGGCTATCTTACCGGCAATACTATTCATGTTGACGGCGGTTTAGTAAAAGGAATTTATTAACAGGATATATTTAAATTAATTTTCCTCATAAATAGAGGACATACATAAATGAAAAAAGAAATTGAATTAATTATTCCTCCCGAAAAGCTTTACAATAAAAACTTCTACAAAAGCGCCGCTGCAAATAAGCTCGGTAAAGACGCCGCTGAAATTAATGCTGTAATTCCTATTCGAAGATCAATTGATGCGAGAAGTTCTAATCCAATCTTTCGTATTCTTACGGAAGTTTATGTAAATGAATTTCCATTAGAACAAAAGAATGAAATTATTTATAAAAAAGTAAACGGTTCAAAAAAAATTATTATTGTGGGCTGCGGTCCGGCGGGAATGTTTGCCGCTTTAAGATTAATTGAATTAGGTATTAAGCCCATAATTTTTGAAAGAGGGAAAGATGTTCAAGCGCGTAGAAAAGATTTAAAGCAGATTCAACAGTTCCATCAAGTTAATCCCGATTCAAATTACTGCTTTGGCGAAGGCGGCGCGGGGACTTACAGCGACGGCAAACTTTATACACGTTCAAATAAAAGAGGAAATGTAAAAAAAATATTGCAGGCTCTCGTTCAGCATGGCGCCGATGAAGATATATTAATTGACGCTCATCCGCATATCGGCTCAAACAAACTGCCGGAAGTTGTTAAAAAAATGAGAGAGACAATTATAGAGAATGGCGGCGAAGTTCATTTTAATTCTAAAGTAACTGATTTTATTGTTGATGATAAAATTATAAAGGGAGTATTAATTAACAATGAAAATGAATTTTTGGGAGACGCAGTTATACTTGCAACGGGGCATTCGGCGCGGGATATTTTTTATCTTCTTAACAAAAAAAATATTTTAATTGAACCCAAGCCGTTTGCAATGGGAGTAAGAGTTGAACATCCGCAGGCTTTAATAAATGAAATTCAATATCATACAAAAACCAAACACGAAAATTTACCACCGGCAAATTATTCTTTAACCTGCGAAATTGACGGAAGAGGAGTGTATTCGTTTTGCATGTGTCCCGGCGGAATAATAGTTCCCGCCGCAACTGCGCCCGGAGAAATTGTCGTTAATGGAATGTCGCTGTCAAGACGAGATTCACCTTTTGCTAATTCCGGATTTGTGGTAACGGTTAATGAAAATGATTGGGGAAAAAATGAAGAATCAAATCCTTTTAAGGGGTTAATTCTTCAGCAGGAAATTGAACAGAAATGTTTTGAACTTGCCAATAAAACATTAAGCGCACCGGCTCAGCGCGTTACTGATTTTGTTGAGAATAAAATATCATCGTCACTTTCGCCGACTTCATATATTCCCGGATTAACTTCATCGCCTTTGCACGATGAGCTTCCAAAATTTATTTCATCAGCGTTAAAAAAAGCTTTAATTATTTTTGATAAAAAGAAGAAGGGATATTTTACAGAAGAGGCGCAGATAGTTGCGGTGGAAAGCAGGACAAGTTCGCCCATAAAAGTCCCGCGAGATAAAGAAACGTTTATGCATCCAAATGTTAAAGGATTATTTCCCTGCGGCGAAGGAGCGGGCTACGCGGGAGGTATAGTTTCTTCGGCGATAGACGGCGAGAACTGCGCCGACGCCTGCGCAAAATTTATCACAATTTTGAATTAGGCTTTTTTGCAGATTTAACTTTTTTATTTACTGGTTTTGTTTTAACCGCTCTATTCTTTTTCTGATTCAACAAACCTATCAACTCATCAACTTTATATTGAGATTTTGCAGCTGCTTCTTTTATTTTAAGCGCTTCAGCCGCTGTGGTTTTCAATTTTTCATTTATAAAATCTTTTTCGGTTTTTACAATTTTAGTTGAAGTTGCTTTATTAATTTTTTTAGTTTTTATTTTATTTTTTTTCGAATCCGGCTTTACAAGTTTTGAGTTATCTTTTATCAAATTCAAATTCGTTAAATAATAAATCCATCGTAATAATTCATCAAAGTTTTCTTTATTGAAATAAGCAACGCCTTCAAAAGTATTAACATTTAAAAAAGATTTTGCCGCTTTATTATTAAATATTTTTTGAATGAAGCGAGCGTTTATATTTTCTTTATCTGTCTTTATAGTTTTAAAGTTAGAAATTATTTCTTTCTTTCCATTTTTCATCAAACCAAAATCTGACTGATAAATATTCTTTATTTCTTCATCCATTAAAACAAATATTAAATTTATTTTGTTATTAATATTGTTTTGCTCATAATTTGTTGAGGCAATAAAATCATACAAAACTTTTTTTAATAAGAGTTGGTCAATTATTTCAGAAGCAGTCTTGGAATTTTTAGCGAGCAAAATTATTTTATCAATTATTAAATACGCAAATAATAAATCATTATTTAAATTTCTTTTTTGAAAATCAAACTCCACTGAAACATCTTCGGCGCTTTCAAACCATTTTAATTTTATTTTTTTCCCTAATTCATTTTTCCATTTTTCTGAAAGGTTAAAAATTGCATCTAACTCATTTGAAAATTGATCCGCCCCAAAATCTTTTTCTTCTTCAAAAAAAGATAACTGTTTTAAATTATTTTTTACGTTTTCAAATTTTGAAGTAAACTCATTTAGAAAAACTTTATGCCTATCTTCATTTTCTTTTTCATCAATTGAGGACGACAAAAAATATGTTCTGCTGAACTCCGCCGCCGAACCATTATTTAAAATATATTTTACAGTATTAAGAAATGGAGTTAATGATAATTCTTTAACGGCATTCTCAACCGAAGAAACGCCTCTGCCGTTAAGCTGATGTAGCAGCTCCCAATATTTTCCGCTGTCGTCAAAAACTTCTTTAAAATTGATGAACGCTTTGTATTCATAAGCAATCAAATTAAAAAATAATCCCTCATTATTTATGCTTTTACCGGAATAAAGAAATTCCAAATTAGTTTTATTCTCTTTGATAATGTAAAAGAAATTTGAACTTGAATTTATTGAAAGCGCTTCCGATAATTTTTTTGTCTGTAAATTTCCATTTAAGATTTTACCAGTTGCATAATTTATTGAACCGCGGCATTCAGTATATGAGTTGTTAAAAATCACAAATGATCTTTCTCCGTTAACCATATTTGAATAAGCAAAAACTGAATCCACTATGTTTCCAAAATCATCAATAAAATCATACAGCTCAAAATTATCAACTTGACTGAATAAATATCTTTTATTTGTCAGCGGAAAAATTTCCGACTCGTGTCTTCTAACTAAATTCTCATCTATACTTTCATTATAATATGAGCGTTTGTATTCCATTCCATATTTTTCAGAGAAGCCTTCAATCTGTCCGTGGGCAAACATTGGCAGACCGGGCATAGTTACCATCACAACCACAACGCCGAAATATTTATCTCCTTTTCCAAATTGATTTACCGCGGTTTCTTCATCTGGGTTGCTCATAAAATTTACGTAACGTTTTAAAATCTCCGGATTAAATTCCAAAGTATTTTTTATAAGCTGTTTGTATTTATCGTTTTCCTCTTTCATCAGCATGTGCATAAACGCGCTGTTATAAACGCGGTGCATTCCTAAAGTTCTAACAAAGTAACCTTCCATTAGCCAAAAAGCTTCGGCAAGCAAAAGCGTGTTGGGCAATTCTTTATTTATGCGGTCAACAACTTCGCGCCAAAACTCATCGGGCATTAAAGCATCAAACTGAGCGCGCGACATAGAATAATCTGATCGGGATGGAACGGCGCCGGCGCTTCCCGCTTGGGGGAACCAAAGCCGTTGATAATGTTTTTTTGTAAGCGTCATTGCAGCGTCAAAACGAATGATTGAAGTTTTGCGCGCCACATGCATTATAGTTTGTATTAAAGATTCACGTACTTCAGGGTTAAGCAAATTCAACTGGGCGGTATCATTCCACGGCATATTTGTTCCATCATTGCCGTGATAAATATATTTTACATCTCCCGTATAACTATCTCTTCTTTGAAACACTACTGCGGCGTCGGTTTTTGAATAATACTTATCTTCAATTCTTACTTCGACTCTGGAGTCTTCTGAAAGATCGGGACCGTTAAACGTGTAAGAAGGATAAGGGGGGCGATCTGAACCTAAAAAATAATCGGGTTTTTCAACCATCCATTTAGAAAATATTCCGGTATGATTCGGAACCATATCGCTTGCTAAGCGAATACCGCGATGCCAGGCTCTGGCTTTTAAATTTAAAAAGAATCCTCGCCGCCAAGCTCGTTTGCAATTATATAATCATATAAAGAATATGCCGAGGAAGCCGCTTCGGGATTGCCGGTATGTTGTTTTATCTTTTTTGAAGCGATGCTTCTTTCCCAAATTCCAATCAGCCACAACGAACTGAAATTCCATCTTGCAAGCTGATCCAATTCTTCGTCGGGAATTTGATCGAGTCTTTTAATTTCTCTTTGATATTTTTTAGAAAGCTGATCGAGCCACACAAAAATATTTTTAGCTATCATTACAACTTTGGGCATCCATTCGATATCGGCTGTAAATTTTTCTGGTTCGGAATAATAAAATCTGTTTTCGTCTTCACTTAATTGCTCGCCGCGCGCGACTTTTTGTTTTAAAGATTCAAAATAATTTTGATCAAATTTATAATCCGGGACGGGGGGAGTAGCTTTTTCGCCGCCGCCATGCTGAACGAAAAGCTTTACGTCTTCATAAATTAGATCTTTTCCTTTTAATAAAAGGTCGGCAAACTTTTCATAAATAAATACGCCCCATTTTTCTCTTATAAAATCAAGCTGTCCTTCAATATTATAAGGGTTGGAAATGATTGGCTTTTTTAAAAAATGAATGAGCGAAAGATTTTCCGCGCCGAAAGGTTTTTCCGTTAAAAAGAATTTTTCTGTTTCATCAATAATATTTACGTAGTTTGACTTTGCGGCAAACCCTTTATCAGAATACAATTCTTCAAGCGGAGAAGTTGCGGGATTAATATTTTCGAGATTTAATAAAATTAATTCTTCAAGAATAATTTCCGCGTTAGGTTTATTTTCAGTGGAACCTTTTAAATATTCTTCCGCTGAAATTTTATTGTTATAAACAGGCAGCGGCGGAAATTCTTCTATAAATTTGAGCAAAGTTTTTTGAAGGTTTTCATTTCCAAGTTTAGATATTAAATGGGAAATAGCTTTTTCAAAAACATTTGGGTTTTCATTTTCTTCATAAGTGCGGATTAAAAAATGAAAAATCTCGTGCAATAAGCCCAGCGCGTTTAACATTCCCGCAGTTACAAACACATCATGCACGCCTTCTTCTTTTCTTTTAGAATTTATTTTATCGCTTAATAATCTTGCTTGATAAGAATCGGCAATAATTAAATCGCCCACGATTGAAAATAGAGATTTGTCAAGCTGAAATTTCTCACGCGAATTTTTAGATACGTGAAAATCAAATTTAATTTTACTTCTAATGTTTTTGGTAAGTTTAATTGATGATAACATAATAGTAGTTTTAGATTTTTCGTACATTAAAAAGAAAGCTGAATTGCAGAATGAATTTTGAATTATAATTGTTTTAAAGGTAACAAAAATAATTTACGATTTCACCCTATGGAATGCGGAGTTTGATCCAACCCATGTTTTATTTTTATTGAAATCCACGCCCATCATTTTCCCTTTACTCATACGAACCAAATTATTTGCCAGCATTGGTTTTTTATCCCACAAAAACATCATTCGAATTTCTGCTTTTGAAAAACCATCGGGAGTTTCAATCAATGGCGCATATTCAATTTTATGCTGAAGAATAAAATTTTCTCTATTTTTTATTTCATCAAGTTTTTCTTTGGTAAGATCAACTTCAACTCCTAATCCCGCAAAAGAATACAATGGCTTTAAAACATAATTTTGAAGATCGGGCGGATAAGCGTCAATAGCATTTAGAAAATAACAACGGGGAACGTACTTACCTTTTAACGTGGGAAGCGAATGTTTGCTGATTTTGAAAAACCAATTTGGATGACCTGCCCATTCAACATCAAGTTCTTCCGTAAAATCAAAATCATATTTAATTCCCGAACGAATTAACTCGTCAAAAATTACCCTGTTATAAATTCTTTCAATTGTAATTTCTTTTCCGTCGCGTTCATAAAATAATTGTTTGTTTTTCTTTTTCACTTTAGTTATGCAGACAGTTTTAATTCCAGTTAATTCTTCAGTTGCGGCAAAATCTATTCTGGTTTTCTGTTTTTCAGGATAAATTTCAAGAAGAATTACATTCTCAGGATTTTTATCGCGGACAATTATTTCTTTCAGCTTCTTAGCGTAAGTATCGGCGGTTAACCCGCTAAAGTAGGGAGTAAAACCTTTTGGAATATTAAAATGATTTCTAACTTTTTTAGAAAAGAAATATTGAAATCCGTAAAGAGATGGGAAGCCTTGCAGTTCAATTAATCTAGGGAGAAACTGTCCGTACTCGTTCTTAGTAATCGCAAAATCAATTTGAAGAAAGAGCGGATGTTCATTTTCATTCGGAACATTTAATCCGTTGGGAATCGCTCCTTTTAATTTTTCTTTAAATTCTTTTGATTGAATTTGTTCAACAAGATCGTTGCAGGCAATAATTAACTCCATCGCGAACTCATCAGAAAGGAAAAGAGGAGTTTCGGAAATTCTAAAATCACAAGGATATTTTAAGCTAGAATTAATATCTTCAAGAAAATTATCGTATTTATTTTGAGTGAATTCGGAATTAAATTTTTTTCGTATTTCAGGTATCATATTTTTTATTAAGTTCAGAAAAATTAAAATGTAAGTCTAGTACCGTTTGTCATTCAGTAAGTATCTTGCCTGCCTATGCCGAAGCGCGTTCTCTATACGAAACATTTCGTGAAGTGTAGCTTCGCACATGCAGGATTTCGCTGGCGAGATATTAAATTAAAAAAAGTTTCCTGCTGAATGATCTTTTACCCTATGCACATTATTTTGATAAATAAAAGACGCGCTATTAATTATATTCATAATGTTTCTTCGCGCATAAACCCAATTTCTTTGGGAAATTGGGTTTACGTTTTTTTTCAATTGATGGTTAAAGATTTAATTGCGTTATTTAAAAATGTTGGGATAATAGTTCTTCGCGTTAATTTAATTTTATCCGGCTGCTCTAAAAAATCAAGCATTTCAAAATATCTCGCTTCATTATACCTATCCACAATCATTTTTTTATTTTCATCTTTTTTCAAATGATAAATCATACTTTGCGCATCCGCTTCGGGATGATATTGAGTGCCGTAAATTTCATCGGAAATTTTCATCGCCATTAAAGCGGGAGCGTGAGATTCGCCCTGCGGAACTATTTCCACAGAAGTTATTTCCGCGTCTAATTCTTTTATAATTTTTTTATTTTGATTAACAACTTGAAACCTTCTAAAATCGGCGGCGTAATATGGATTTGTTAAATCTTTTAGCAAAGGATCTTCTTCGCCAACAAAAGTTCTTAAAATGGGAAGAACACCGAAGGATTTATATTCGCGTTCAGTTATATCGGCAAATTTAAAATGGCGAGCCATCATTTGGAATGAATGACAAATAAAAAATATGTGTTTTTTTTCTGCGTCTCTTTTTTGATTGTTGTTCCAAATTTCATCTAAAAGATTAAAGTATTTTTTTTCCCAGGGCTTGCCTTCGTCTTCAAAAGGACTTCCCGGTCCGCCCGAGGAAATAAAAATATCATATTCCAAAGTCGGAATTTCATTTTTGTATCTCGTTTCAAATAAATCAAAAGATACTTTTACTGAATTTGTTTTATTTGTATCGGCAACAATTTCTTTAATGCATCGTATGCCTTCGTTCACTTCATTATTATACAAATCAACAATTGCAACTTTTATTTCATTTTTTTTCATAAAGGGATTCTAAATCTTATTTAAAAATAATTTCGTGTAATTCATGGCTGAATAATTTTATCAACCAAAAATATCATTTAAACATTTACGCCTAACCCAAAATGAGTTTCTTTAATAATATAATCCACTACGTCTTTTGGTTCGAAAGAGCGCTCCCAAATTTCAAGCTGTCTATCGGCGCCTGTGCCTTGCTCTAAAATTTTATGAATATATTTTAGTTCTTCTCGGCTGCCAAGTTCATCCACAACGTCGTCAACAAAATCAAGCAGTTCAATCACTAACTCTTTAAACGGAACTTCCTGCTTTTTCCCAAAGTCAATTAATTTCCCTGAAATACCATAACGCGCGGCGCGCCATTTATTTTCTGCAATCAATGCTCTCCGGTATAATCTAAATCCTAAATTTTGTTTCAGCAATTTATGCAGCTTGGCAACAATGGCTTGACATATAGCGGCGATAGCGATTGTTTCATCAACGCGCATAGGGATATCGCAAATTCTAAATTCAAGAGTTTCAAAAACCGGGTGAGCGCGAATATCCCACCAGATTTTTTTAGCGTTATCAATGCAGTTTGTTTTTACAAGTAGATTAATATAGTTGTCATATTCAGAAAGGCTGCTAAAATAATCGGGAATTCCCGTTCTCGGAAATCTATCAAAAACTTTGCTGCGGTAAGATTTAAATCCCGTATTTCTTCCCAGCCAAAAAGGAGAATTTGTGGAGAGCGCGAAAATATGAGGTAAAAAATACCTTGCCGCGTTCATTAAATGAATTGCAGTTTCGCGGTCGTCAACTCCAACGTGAACATGCAGCCCAAAAATTAAATTGGCGCGCGCCACCTGCTGCATATCGGTAACTATTGTTTCATAGCGCGGATGTGCGGTTATTTTTTGATCCTTCCAATGTGAAAAGGGGTGAGTGCCCGCCGCCGCAATTCTTAATCCTTTGCTCAGAGCAAGGCTTGCAAGGTCTCTTCTCAATCTGGAAACCTGTCTTCGAGCGTCATGAATATCTTCGCACACATCGGTGCCCATTTCAACCACGGATTCGTGCATTTCTGCTTTTGCGTTTTCAGCTAAAATTAATTTACCGTCTTCTAAAATCTGCTGAATGTGCGAGCGCAATTCACGCGATTCCGGATCAACTATCTGAAACTCCTCTTCAATGCCAAGCGTATATAATTTTTTTTGCATAGATAAAACTTTAATTAGTTGCCGCTATATGCGTATATAATTTTAGTCAATTCATATTCTTAACTTTAATCTTCATCTCAATCTTACTCATAATCCTAATCCTTATCTCGCTCCGAAATCTAAACTTAGCATAAGTTAAGAAAGAATAACAGTAAGATTATGATAAAGAAAAATCAAGTATCACAAAGATTTATTATTTGCAAATGAAGTGACAAAATCTCCCCACGTTAAATTGTTTTGTCCGTCTTTATGATTCTTTGCCCGTTCAATAGCCATGTTTGCCGCATTTTCAACAATCCATTCAAAGTTTTCTTCACCGACAGAATTAATATCAGCGTCGGGAGCGGGATTACAAAAATCAATTGCGTAGGGAACGCCGTCTTTAATAGCGAACTCAACCGTATTAAAATCATAACCGAGGGCTTTATTTAGTTTGATGGCGTCCTGTTCAATTCTTTCAATAAGTTTTTTTTCAGTCTTCATTCCTCCTTTAACATAACGAAGATGATGCGGCTGCTTTGGATCATACTGCATAATGTGGACATCTTTTCGATTCAAACAATAACATCTAAAATATTCAGTAAAAATAATTTCTTCCTGAAGCATCATTACAAGCTGTCCGGTATCGTGATAAGTTCTGTAGAAATGCTGCGAAGAATCAATTTTATAAACATTCTTCCATCCTCCCCCTGCAAAGGGTTTAAAGTAAGCGGGAAAGCCTACGTAATCAAAAATTTTTTCCCAATCTAATGGATAAGAAAGATTTGTGAACGAAGCTGAATTTGTATCTGGCGGATGCTGATTTGAAGGAAGTATCACGGTCTTCGGAACGGCTACTCCAATTTTAGTCGCTAAAGCATTATTAAAAAATTTTTCATCGGCGCTCCACCAAAAAGGATTATTAATTACCGCAGTTCCGCTAAGGGCTGCGTTTTTAAGATACGCTCTGTAAAAGGGAACGTCCTGAGAAATTCTATCAATAATAACATCATAACCGCATGGTTCGCCCTGCACTACTTTATCGATCTGCACAAACTCGGCGGAAATTCCTTTTTCATTTTTATGATTTACTCTTTCTACAAAGGCTTTCGGAAAAGTAGTTTCTTGCCCGAATAGAATTCCAATTTTTTTCATTTAACTCCTGAAAATTTATTTTAACTATTATTTGAAGTTCAAAATAATAACTTTGAAAATATTATTTTATGTTATCCCACTTTTTCAAGATAGGCAGGGAACATTTCTCTCCACCAATGCCAATCGTGTCCAACGCCGCTTCTAACATCTAACCAATGATTAATTCCTTTATCAGCTAAGATTTGGGACATTCGAATATTTTCATCAAGGCACATATCCCATTCGCCTGTGCCGAGAATAATCCCCATTTGTCTTATGTTATCCAAATACCATTGATCGTGCAAATTAGCCATATAATCGGTAGGATTATTGAAATAACAATTCTCATCATAATAACCCATAATAAATTGCTTAATATCAAAAGCGCCGCTCATGCTAATTACATATCCAATTTTATCGGGATGACGGAAGGCTAAATTTAGCGCGTGGTATGAGCCGAAGCTGCATCCCGCAACGCCGACTTTATTTCTGCCTGTGTCGTGTTTTGCATATTCAACAACATCATTTAAAATGGTATTCTCATAAGCGATATGAGTTTTAACCCTATCTGCCGGATGTATTGAATAATTGTACCAGCTATCTTCATCAATACCGTCGGGACAATAAATTTTAATCCTGCCGGCGTCAATTAGATGAGAGACGGAGTCAATTAATTTGAAATCTTTATTTTCATAATATTTTGCTTTCGAAGTGGGAAACAAAATTATGGGATAGCCGCTATGTCCAAAAACCAGCATTCGAAACTCGCGGCTGAGATAATCAGTGTACCACTTGTGAAATTCTTCTTTCATAATTGCCTATTAAATTAATGGGGAGGAATAATCTTGACGGCAGTTAATATAATAAATAATCTGAATATTTACAGTATAGGATTTTGAGGGAACGTGATGCAGTACGAAATTTTAATTTTAATATTTAAGGTAATTGATTTTCTCCTTCATAACAAAAAATTAATATTAAAAAATTTTACTATATACTTTTCTGTTAGTAAATTGGCATTCGATTTTTTAATTTTGATTCGAAATTATAAACATAATAATCAGCGCTACAAGCGGCTTTATTTGCAACAATTTTACTGTTAATGAAATTTAAACTTTTACTATCCTTTTTAATCCTTTCAGTTCTTTCTTCTGCACAGAGCCAACAGGGAGATTCAAATCGATTAAATAAAATTAATGATGATGATAACTCCCATTACACAAATGTTGGCAACATTGGTTTAACTGTTACCAACTTTGGAACTTACGGTCACGGCTTTGCTTTTTGGCCCGATCAGCCAAGCTGCGAATATCCTTTGGGCAGCGGCATTGAACATATTTTTGACGGCGGATTGTACGTCGGCGGATTTATCAGCAATAATGCAAACGGCGGAGGAAGAGTTGGTCCATTTGTTACCACAGGTTCTGTTGACGCTTCATCTGTTTCTTCGCGCGGCGGGGGATTTGAATTTACAAACGCGGCAGGCAGCAGTGTAATTGAAAGATCATCTTTAACTGATTCGCGTTTTTACAGCCCCGATGCAATTTCACATCAAGATTTAATTATGGATTACACGGATACAAATACTGTATTTCTTAATGGGGAAAGAATTGAAAACCATAACCCGCTTGGTATTACGGTTCATCAAGAATCTTACGCCTGGGATTTTCCATTCGCCAATTTTTTTGTAATAATGAATTACACAATTAAAAATTCCAGTAGCAAATATATCGACAGCGTTTACGTTGGCTTATGGACGGACGCGGTGGTGCGCAATACGAAAATAACCTCCCCCAGAACCGGAGCTTCTTTTTTTAATAAAGGCGGCGATGGATTTGACGATTCGTTAAATATCGCTTATGAATTTGACGCAGCGGGAGACGTTGGCTACACCGATAGTTATGTGGGAATTCAATTCTTAGGCTCAACTCCAACGGAATATGAAGTATTTAACGGCGATACTTCTTCAGCGTATTTTGTTAGCTGGCAGTTTAGAAATACTGACGATCCAAATTTCTTTGCTCCCCAAAATGATTTTGATAGATACAGAAAATTGCAGGGATATTTCGGCGGGAATAATAGATGGAAGAAAGGAGTTAATCCTTCTTCATTACTTACGCCGTCGAATCGTTCCATTTTAATTTCCACCGGCTCATTCAGTTCCATTCCTCCGGGCGATTCCATCAATGTTGCATTTGCGATTGTATGCGCTAAAAAATTCGGCTCTGATCCGGCGGCATTAGATACAAAAGAACAAAAGCTTAATTTATACTCAAACGCTGAGTGGGCTTTGCGCGCTTATTTTGGCGAAGATAGAAATCGCAACGGCGTTCTTGATTCCGGTGAAGATTCGGATGGCAACGGAATTATTACAAGATATATTTTGCCGGCTCCACCCAGAACTCCCACGGTAAAAGTAATTCCGGGCGATAAAAGAGCAGAAATATATTGGGATAACCGCGCGGAAAATTCTATCGATCCTATCTCAGGTAAAAAAGATTTTGAAGGTTATAGATTATACAGAACACAAAGCGGATTTGATCTTTCGCTTAATCAAGACTTAAGGTCTTCATTAGTTTTGCTTGCCGAATTTGACAGCACAAATAATTCTTACGGATATAATTCCGGTTTTAATTATGTAAGACTGAGTGAGCCGGTTACTTTCCCTGGCGACACCACAAAATATTATTACAAGTTTGTTGTGGATAACCTTTTAAACGGGTGGCAATATTTATTTTCTGTTACTGCCTTTGATGAAGGCGATCCTGAAAATAATTTGGCGAGTCTTGAATCAAGTTCGCTGGCAAATTATCAAAGAATTCTTCCGGGAAGTTTACCGCAGGAAAATAAGGATGTTGAGATTGGAGTTTATCCAAATCCATACTACTCTAATGCAATATGGGACGGCGGCAGCGAGCGGTTGAGAAAAATTTATTTCTTTAATTTACCCGCTCAATGTGAAATTACCATCTACACGCTTGCCGGAGATATTGTAAAAAAAATGCAGCATGATGAAAACAGCAATGGATCGGATTTAAGATGGTTTGAACAATTTTCATCCGGCAGCCAGCAAATGTCCGGCGGCGAACATGCCTGGGATTTAATTTCGGATTTTGATCAAGCTATTGCAACCGGGCTTTATTTGTTCACAGTTAAAAACCAATTAACCGGCGACATCAAAACAGGAAAATTTTTAATAGTTAAATAATATTAGGAGTACAAAATGAAAATTAAATTATTTTTTGCGTTCTTTCTTTTAAGCGCTGCTTTTGCTTTTGGGCAAGGTCCTTATCCGCTGGTAACCATTCAGGATATTCAAAACGTTCCTGATTCGCTGCAAGGTACCGATCCGGCTTCGCCATTAAATGGCGATACTATTAGAGTTCAAGGCTTAGTATTGGCAAGTCCTATTATTGATCCGGTTTCAAATAGAAATGTAATAATCTCAGCCGGAGCTAGATGGGCAACTTATATTCAGGACCCTGATGGAAATCTATATGGCGGATTAAATATCATTCAAAATGATACCGTTGGGGTAGCGCATGACACATTTTTTGATTTAGTTGATACTGCCCAGGTTGTGGAATTTACAGGCGTGGTAACCGAATATAATACAACCACTGAAATTCTTTTAATTACCGCTCCTCAGCCTGTTCCGGTAATAATTGTGGAGCAAAAACCAGCGCGTCCGCAGCCAATTGAGTTATCGCTTTCCGATCTATTTACTCAAGGCGGCAGCTATAATTTTGACGCCGAAAAATATGAAGGTATGTACGTTATTTTTAGAGACGTGGTTTCTTCAGATCGAAATCCAAACGGCAACTTTAAAATAAATGACGAAAACGGACATTTCGCTTTTATATATAACCAATCAAGATATTTTAAGACAGGCACTGCAGGAGAAATTCCAGGGTATCAGCCTCCTTTAGATGGTTCCCATATAAGTTACTTAAAAGGGATTGTTACTACTAGGACTGAGGGTTATTGGATTGTTCCGGTTTATCCTGGCGATGTTGGCGAAGCTGTTACTTCTCCTCCAATTATTTCTTCGGTTAGAAGAAATCCTGTTACTGTGGGTCCAAATCAAGATGTAACTGTTACTGCAAAAATTGTTGACCTTGATGGTACTGTTTCTAACGCCAAAATATATTACAGTGTTAACGGCGGTGCGCGCGATTCGGTTGTAATGACTTCATCTGATTCAATTTACACAGGTATTATTCCCGGGGTCGCTGATTCTGCTTTAGTAGATTTTTATATTAAATCCACTGATAATGACGGCTTTGTTGGTACAACTCCGGCGGATATCATAAAATCAAATTATTTTTATTTAGTATTAAACAGACCTATAACTATTCAAGACGTTCAATACTCGCCAAAGGGCGGGGGATATAGTTCGTTCCAAGGTTATAGAATTAGCGTAAGCGGAATAGTTACCGCCGATACAACGGGTTTATCCGATAGGGCAGGCAACGCTACTAATAGAATAATAATGCAAAATGGAGAAGGCGCTTGGAGCGGTATTTGGCTTAGCGCTTTAAATAACTCATCAGCTATTCCTACATTTGATTTAAAGCTTGGGGATAATGTTTCAGTCTCAGGCTTAGTTACGGAAAATTTTAATGTAACAGAAATTGACAGCATAACATCCATAACAGTAACTTCCTCAAACAATCCTTTACCATCCCCGATGATATTGACCACCGGGACAATTGACACAAAAGGAAATGACGTGGTTGAAGCTGAAAAATGGGAATCTGTTTTAATCGGTTTTGAAAACATTACTGTTACTGATGCCAATGCTGATGGACCGCCAAATAATTTTGGTGAAATATTTATCGATGATGGCTCAGGTAGAACGCGGGTAGAGCTGCAGGATGGAAATCATTACTATCATAACCTTTGGGACTCGACTCTTTTAGCAAATCCGAAATACACGGAAATTATAGAGAATGCAAAATTTGATACGCTTGTTGGAATAATGTATTATTCATTCAGCAATTACAAATTAACGCCGAGAACCAATAATGATTTCATCGGTTTTTCAACTGATGTTAATGACAATCAATATGGGCAGCCGGTTTCGTATAAATTAGAGCAGAATTATCCAAATCCATTTAATCCTTCCACCACAATTTCTTATGCAATTCCAACAGAAGGATTAGTTACTATTAAAATTTATAACATACTTGGTCAGGAAGTTCAATCATTATTAAATCAATATCAGTCTCCTGGAATTCACAAAATTAATTTTGATGCGAAGAGTTTAACTTCCGGCATTTATTTTTATTCAATTAGCGTCGGCGATTTTAATCAAGTTAAAAAGATGGTTCTCCTTCGTTAATTTAGCAGGACAAATTTTTTAAAATAGATTTCACTAAACTTCCGGTGTTTTCTTAAAACGCCGGAGTTTAATTTTATTGAAAAGATGATAAAATTTTTAACCATTATACTTTTAATTTCTTTTTTTCTTATTTCATGCAATAATGAAATAACCGATAATCCAATTGCAAATCAGCCGCCGGATACAGGTTTATTTTTATATCCCGACAGTTCTATCAGCAGCCAGCCAAGTAAAATTAATATTCACTGGTGGGGAGACGATCCCGATGGAATTGTAGTTGGATATTATTATACCTGGAACGGAACTGATTGGTCTGTAACGCGTTCCAATAATATTTTATTTGCTTTGCAGATTGGAGCAAAAGATACCGCCTATACTTTTATGGTTGCTGCGGTTGATAACAGCGGCAATGGAATTTACGATTCTCAAATTTCTCAAAATGGTATTAACTTTGGACCCGAACCTTTTGTTGACGCAAACGCAAACGGAAGTTATGATGCGGGTGAAACTTTTTTTGATATTGGTTTGATTGATCCAACTCCTGCAAGTTTTGATTTCCCAATTAAAAATTCTGCGCCAACTATTTTTTGGAATAAGCTTAGCTTTTTACCTGACACATCTTTTCCGGTGATGTCGTTTGGATGGGAAGCTGAAGATATAGACGGCAATGAATCAATTCAAAATATTAATATCGCTTTAAATGATACAAGCAATCCGGCAAATGTAATCTCCCTTAACGGCAGCATAAGAAGAGTTACTCTTCGAACAAAAGAATTTGATTCTCAATCGCCAATGATGGAAATTTTAATTGACGGCTCTCCTTCAAATATTAATCAAGAAAAATTACCGGGGCTAAAGTTTAACGACAACAACAAGCTTTACGTTCAAGCTGTTGATATTTCTGGAGCCAAATCAAATTTCATTGTTTTGCCCGATACTAATAAACATTGGTTTGTAAAAAAACCTGCTGGCAAGCTTTTAATTGTAGATGATTATGCGGTATCGGATAACGCCGCTTCTTTTTACAATTCTGCGTTTAACGAAATCGGTTTAGCAAATAAGTTTGATAATTTTAATTTTAAAACTCAATCTCCGCCGTATATTAATGTAACTTTTTTGGAAACTCTAAAATTGTTTGATTACGTTTTTTGGTATTCGGATAATAATCCTTCATTAGATTTAGCAAGTATCGCAACACAAAAGTATTTAGACAACGGCGGTAAAATCGCATTCTCTCTTCAATTTCCACAAACGGTTGATCTTACTTTAATCTCCAGTTTTTTACCTGTAAATAGCGACAGCGGGAGTTTCAGAACATCTTTATTGGCGGGGACAAAAATTTCATCGGATTCAACTCAGCCTGCATATCCTAATTTAGAATTGTCCTCGGGAATTTTTAGAGCGCGTGCATTTTTTATTAACGCTTTGGCTGCAATTCCTATCTACTATTTTCCAAATAAAGAATTGGATGGCTTTGTGGGATTATCAAGCATAGATAAAAAATTATTTTTCATCGGAGTTCCTTTGCACAAAAGTAATGGCGGTAATGCCAACGTTAAAAATTTATTGGAGAAAGTGTTTATTGGAGATTTCGGATTAACGCTATGAAATATTCAGTTTCAATAATCATCATTTTATTATTAAGCTTTTCTGCGTTTGCTCAAACTGGAAATCTTGCCGGCTTAGTTACTGACGCCGCTAACGGCGAGGCTTTGCCCGGCGTTAATATTATTCTTAAAGGAACTTACTACGGAGCCGCTACAGATATTAACGGTAAATTTAAAATTGATAATATTTCTACCGGAACTTACAATATTGAAATTTCATTCATTGGTTATAAAACCGTTCAATACACCGGATTTGAAATCACCGCTGATAAAACCAAAGAACTTGATGTTAAGCTGGAAGAATCGGTTTTAACTTTGGGTCAGGATGTTATAGTGGTTGGGGATAAGCCGCTGATGGACGTTGAAGAAACGCAAAGTAAAAAAACTATTTCAAGAGAAGATATTGATATTGCCGTTGTTGAAAATATTGGCGATCTTGTAACTCAGCAGGCAGGGGTAGTAAAATCTAATAATGAAATTCATATTCGCGGCGGCAGATCTTATGAAAATGCTTTTTTACTCGACGGCGTGTCTGTACAGGATCCTTTGGCTGGCACTGGTTTCGGGCTTCAGTTAAGCGCCAATGCAATTGAAGAAGTTGAAGTGATTACCGGAGGATTTAACGCTGAATTTGGGCAGGCGACTTCCGGAATTGTAAACGTAAAAACAAGAGAAGGAAGCGATAAACTTTCCGGTTATCTCTCTTATAAAAAAGATAATATTGGAGATAAAAATTCCAATCATGTTTTTAACATTGACGTGCTGGAAGCAAATTTTAGCGGACCGGAACCAATTACTTCTGTTCTGCTTCCAATTTTTGGTTTAAATATTCCCGGCGAGATTTCTTTCTTCGGAAGTTTTTATATGGGAATTAGCGACGGCATTACCCAAGGTTATAACAAAAACACCGCCGATCAATTATACTCCTCAACTTTCGGCGGGAAAAGTTTTGCGCTGAGAGCTGAAAATAGCTGGTTCTGGCTGGGGAAATTAACGTATAAATATTCTCCCACAGTTAAATTTGTTTATTCGTTTAATCAGTCGTTAAACATAAATCAAAACTCGCAATCGCTTCAATCTAATTTGGAATATGTTGAACCAAGTCCCGGTTATCAATATGAATTTCAAAATATTTTAGACGATGCTAATACTTTCACACACAACAATAAATATCAAACTCTGGGACTTACGCACACTTTAAATTCTAAAACTTTTTATGAATTAAAGTTTAATTATTTTTATACAAACCTGCGCGCCGATGCTAACGGCAAAAAATGGAATCAATATCTTGAACCGAAAGATATAACAACCTTTCCCGTTGAATATTATAATTTAAATAGAGATACAATCGGCGTAATTCCGGGCGATGGTTTTTGGGATATTGGAAATCCTTTTACCTGGCGCGATCATTATGTGGAAGAGTATTCTGTCCGCGGCGATCTTACAAGTTTCTTTGATGAAAAAAATAAATTTAAAGCGGGCTTTAATGTTCAATTTCAGGAAATGCAGGTAATTGATATTTATAAACCCTGGGTTGGCGAGCTTGGTTTAAATAATGATATTTATAAAGTTCACCCGGCTGTGGGAGCTTTTTATGCGCAGGATAATATTAATTTTAGCGGAATGATTTTAAATTTTGGAATGCGTTTGGATTATTGGTTCCCCGGCAAATATGTCGACGATGCGGTCGGCAACCCTGATGTAGTTACAATTCCCGATGAAACTCGAAAAAATTACTTAGACGATTCATTCGGCTGGTTTGGCAATAGAAGATGGAAAGCAAGACTTAGTCCACGCCTTGGAATTTCTCATCCCGTATCAGATAATCAAACTTTATTTTTCTCTTACGGACATTTTAGCAAATGGCCCAAACCTCAATTTGTTTACGCAAAGTTAAATCCTTTAAATGCACAGTCTTCATTTCAAACTTTCGGAAATCCAAATTTAAACCCCGAAACAACAGTTGCTTATGAGTTAGGATTAAAAACTCAATTCACTCAAAATGATGTTTTAACCGTTACAACTTATTACAAAGATATTTTTGATTATGTAAGCACGCGAACCGCCTTAATTAGATCAGCCAGATTTGCTACTCAGCGTTTTATTACTTACGTAAATTCCGATTATGCAAGATCGCGCGGAGTTGAAATTGAATTTAAAAAGCGAATTGATAAATGGTTTAACGGTTCAGCTTCGTTTGCTTATGCAATTGTAACCGGCAAAAGCTCCACGGCTGATGAAGGCGTATTGGTTTTGCGAGGCGATCTTTCCGAATCAATTAAAGAAGAATATTTATCGTGGGACAGACCAATAACCGCTTCGCTTACGGGTAACATTTATATCGAAAAAGATAAACCTGTATTTGATTTCGGCGCGGGAATTTTAGATGATATTAATATTTATACGCGTATATTTTTTCAATCAGGCAAAAGATACACGGCGTCGGTTTTTACAGGCAGTTATGATCAGCAGGGAAGAGCCGAGTATGAAACTGACCAGGCAAACCGCAATGCTAAAATTGGCGACAACTGGTTTTGGATTGATATGAATATTGAAAAATATTTTGAGTTGAGTAAACTTAAATTTTCAGTTTTTATGGAAATAAATAATTTGCTCGATACAAAAAACTCGGCAATAATAAATCCCGTTACAGGCAAGGCTTATGAGTTGGGCGATGATGTGCCGCTATCGTGGAATGATCCCCGCTACCCAGATTTGCAGGCGCCTATCTCTCCGTATCCTTTTAATCCCGCTCGTTACTTGACGAGGAGAAATATTAAAGTTGGCGTAAGTTTGAGGTTTTAATTTTGAGCGAAATAGTTACACGAAGTTAATCGAATATAAAGCGTTACATCGGATGTCATTCCCAAGGTGGGAATCTCATAAACAATTATGAATGACTATTATGTTTATATACTCACGAATAAAAAGGATGGAACACTTTACGTTGGTGTTTCAAATAATTTACTGAGAAGGTTTTTTGAATATAAAGGTGGGACTATTGCAGGGTTTACAAAAATGTATTATTTAAATAAGCTGGCTTATTTTGAGCATGTGATGGATATAAATGCAGCTATACAAAGAGAAAAAAGATTGAAAAAGTGGAACCGAGATTGGAAGATAAAATTAATCGAATCAAAAAACCCTGAGTGGAAAGATCTATCCCAAAATATTTAATAAAAAAAATGAAATTACTTTTTATAGAAAATATTAATTATTCAATAGATTTCCGTCTTCGCGGAAATGACAAGTTCGTTTGGATTTTTTTATTTATGATAATGCTTTTGTCAAACAATTCTTTCGCGCAATTATTCCCCACGCTTGGCGGGCAGCGCGCTGGTATTTCCACCGCGCAGTTCCTAAAAATCGGAGTTGGCGGAAGAGCCTCAGCTGTTGGCGATGCTTTTGTCGCTATTGCTAACGATGCTTCTGCTCTTTACTGGAATCCTGCGGGACTCTCGCAATTCACAGAAAATCAAATTGTATTTTCACACAATGAATGGGTGGTTGACATCAATCATGATTTTATCGGCGCCGTATATCATCTTGATCCTACAAATTCTTTTGGAGTTTCGCTCACCACTCTCTCAATGAAAGATATGGAAGTAACTACCGAGTTTGCGCCCAATGGAACGGGAGAATATTTTGGCTTTAGCGATATGGCTTTGGCTTTAACTTATTCTCGAAGAATGACTGACCAATTCAGCTTTGGCGGAACGGTGCGCTACATTGAAGAAACTTTAGACAAATTAAAAATGCGCGGAGTGATGATTGACCTCGGCACTTATTATTGGACCGGATTAGGCTCAACACGATTCGCGGTTGCAGTCTCAAATTTTGGAAATCAATTAGCGCCTGACGGCGAGGTTATTTTGGTTGGAAAAAGAAAACAATCTGAGTGGCAATCATTTTCACCGCCAACAATTTTTAGAATTGGATTTGCATTTGAGCCGATTGAAAATGAAAATAATAAATTAACAACTTCAGTACAGCTTAATCATCCTAATGACAATAGCGAAAATGTTTCCGCCGGAGCCGAATACTCTTGGCATCAAATACTTTATTTACGCGGCGGTTACAAGTTTAATGTTGATGAACAAAATTTCTCTCTCGGCGCCGGCTTTGACGTGCCGTTAAATATTGCCCGTTTAAGTTTTGATTATGCTTACTCAAATTTTACAAAATTAGGATCAGCGCATAGATTTTCAATCATTCTTGGTTTATGATGAATTATAAATTTTACAAAATATTTCTATCGTTTTTTTTGTTGATATTTTTCAGCAGCTGCGAAAATAAATTTGACATTACTCAATTCAACGCTAACACTGGAAATACAAATATTGCGGGAGACACATTATATGTTCAAACAGGCGAGGCGATAGCAGGCTTTAATCATCCCGAAGATATAATAATCGGAAAAGAACCTGATCCCTTTATTTATGTTGCCGATACTCAAAATGATAGAGTGGTTTTAATGAATAGGGCGGGGCAAATTCTTGGATTTAAATCCGTTAAAAAGCCAGTTGCAATCACTCAAGATTATAGATTGAATTTAATTGTCTGCGCTGAATTTGATACGCTTGTAAACGGCGCGCCAAAAACTTATGCCGCGGTTTACAAAATTGATTTGGTTTCAGCCAATCATCAAATTGGTCAAGCTCCAATTAAAAGATTGCTTCCCCGAACTTCTGATTTAAATCGCCCTCAATTAAAATATACCGGGGCGGCTGCTTTTTATGACAACTCCTTTTACATAACTCGAACCGGATCTAACAATACAAGTTTTGTTGATCCAGATAATTCAATTTTAATTTTTCACCCTAAAAAATTTTACAGCAAAGGCGAAGGCGATACTTTAATTGGAAGAGTTCCGAATATAGATCCGCTTAGTTCGGGATTAGTGTCGGCAAATCAAATTAGTTCTATCTCCGCCTTCAACCAAAAAAATATTGATTTTATAATTACTCTAACCGGAAATAACAGCTTTAAAACTCAATGGCTTCAGTATATTGTTACGCCGCTTGATGCAAAATATGAAAGCAGATTTAGAGCGAGCGATGGAGTAAGTTTTGTTAAGCCGGGAAGATTTAAAATGCCCGAAGGCGTTACCATAGATAATTCAGGAAATATTTATGTGGCTGACGCCGGGCTTGACAGCGTTTTTAAATTTAATGCTTTTGGCGATGAACTTCAGGCTATAGGCGGATTTGAAACTACAGCCAAAGTGAATCCAATTTTAAGCGAGCCTCATGCAGTTGCATATTTTGATAGGATTGTTTATGTAGCTGATACAGGTCATAATAGAATTGTTAGATATATTTTATCTACAGATTTAAGATGATATATTTTTTTAAATACTGAATTTAAACTCTATACTTCTCAAATTCACAGTTTACTTCTTTAAACAAATCTTAAGGCTAAAATGATTTTAAGAAAAATTTTAATAAGCGCTCTATTTTTATTTTCACAATTTATATTTGCGCAAACAGCAGACCATCTCGTCATTAGTGAAATATTAATAAATGGGAAAAATGAATCATCCGGTACCGACAACGATGAATTTGTAGAAATTTATAATCCTACTTCTGCTCCCATTGATGTAAGCAATTGGACAATTGATTACAGAAGTTCCGGCAACACAAATTCATTCTCCACAAAATATACATTCCCATCAGGAATAATTGTTCAATCTCATAAATTTTATTTAGTTGGCGGAGGGGGAGTTGCCAATCGCGACAACTCTACGGAGTCTCAACTTTTAGGACTTGGTAATTCCGGCGGAGCTATATTTTTAAGAAACTCTTCCGGCAATGCAATTGATTTGGTTGGATGGGGAACAGCTGTTTCAGGAAATTATGAAAGTTCGGCTGCATCCGTTCCATCGGAAAATATTTCACTGGAAAGAAAAGCAAACAACGCTTCCGCTTCAGTTACAATGGGGATTGGCGGAATAGATGAGTTTGAAGGGAATGGTTTTGATTCAAATAATAATGCAAATGATTTTGTACAAAGAACAACGGCGCAGCCTCAAAGTTCAACAAGCGCCGCGGAACCGGCAATTGATAACGGTGGAAACGGAACCGGCAAAGTTTCCGTTGAACCTAATATTTTAGACGCTTCGGAAACAACTGACCTAATTTTTAAAATTGCCGGAGATGGTACAAATACTCTCGATAGTGTTTTAGTTGTTATTCCTTCCGCTGCTGGATGGAACTGGAGCGGAAATTTATCTGACATAATAATTAACGGCGGCGCTGCAATTTCTCAAACTCTTTCCGTTGAAGCTGACACAATTTACATCGGTTCAATTTCTATAACTTCAACTGATTCGTTAATAATTAAAATCTCAAATGTTACCGCGCCTAATAATTCAGGCTACACTGACTTTTTAATTAAAACATCTTTAGAGAATGGAATTCCACTGCCTGTTTCCCCATTGCCGCGAATCAATATTTTAAAAGTAATTCCCATTGCAGATATTCATATTAATGACGCGCAGGGTATTCCCGTTTCACCATACGGAATTGGCGGTGTGGTAACTATCAGCGGAATTATCACCGCCGATCTTAACGATACGCGAACAGATATTTATGTGCAGGATGAAACTGCGGGAATAAATATTTTTAGCTTCTCAAGATTTTTTGATTATCAACTTGGCGACAGCGTTACTGTTAGCGGATCAATTTTACAGTTCCGCGGCTTGACGGAAATTTCACCTGATTCGGCGTTATTTTTTATTCACTCGCATAATAATGAATTGCCAAAGCCTCTCGTTTTAACAGCCGAAGAAATTAATCAAACCTTTAATCCCGTAAGCTTCACCGAGGTAAATGAGGGAAGATTAATTAGAGTTAATAGCGTTAATTATAATTCTTCCAACCAAACCATTACGGATGAAACAGGAACAACAGGAGCATTTATTGGAGGCATTACACCGCCGAGCGGAACTTTTGATATTGTCGGAATTTTAAAGCAATACAAACCTGGAATTGGAACGCCGTTTCCTCCTTTTACTTCTGATTACGAAATAAGTATTCGCTCCCAAGCTGATATTATTGCTGCCTTGGGGCCTGGCTTTTTAACCAAACCTACAGAAAAAAATATTCGTCCGGATTCTATAACAATAGTTTTTCAAACAACCATTCCATCGCAAGTTATTATTAAATATGGAAAGACAAAATCGTATTCTGATTCTATTATTATTTTAGATTCGGAAACGTCGCATTCAATTTTATTATCAGGTTTAACTCCTGCAACAGTTTATCATTATCAAGTTGGAATAACTGACGGCGTAGATACTAACTACACAGGCGACGCAATTTTTTCTACCGCTTCTCCTTACGGAACGAGCGGAACTATTAATGTATTTTTTAATAAGTCTGTTAATACTTCAGTCTCTCTTGGCGAGAATGCGCAGACTGTAAATCTTTCACAAAAATTTATCGAGCAAATTAATTCCGCTCAACATTCAGTTGATGTAGCTCTATATAGTTTGAGTGGAATCGTCGGCGCAAATATTGCCACGGCTCTCATCAATGCAAAAGCGCGCGGCGTTAAAGTTAGAGTTGTTGGAGAAAAAGATAATCAAGGAACGGCTCCATGGAGCACTTTAAAAAGTAACGGTATTAATGTTATTGATGACGGCTACGATGCCGTTAATGCAGGAGCTGGTTTAATGCACAATAAATTTGCAGTTTTTGATTTTCGCGATACAAGTTCTTTTGCAGATGACTGGGTTTGGAGCGGCTCGTGGAATGCTACCGATCCCGGCACTAACAACGATGCGCAAAATGCTATTGAAATTCAAGACAAAGCATTAGCAAACGCGTACACATTAGAATTTAATGAGATGTGGGGAAGCGATACTGATTCTCCAAATTCTTCAAACTCAAGATTTGGAATGCGCAAAACAAATAATACTCCGCATAAATTTAATATCGCCGGAACTGCAATCGAGCTTTATTTTGATCCTTCAGATGAAACTACATTTCACATTGGCGCAACTATAGATTCATCAAAGACTTCCGTGAACGTTGCTATGCTAACTTTTACCATGGATATTCTTGCTCAGAAGTTAGTAAATAAAAAATTAGCAGGTGAGAAAGTAAGAGTAATTTTAGATAATAATTCTGATTCCGGAAACGAATTTAATTATTTATTGAATAATGGCGTTGATATTCGTTTGAAAGGAAATGCAATAACCGGATTCTTCCATCATAAATACGCGCTCATTGATGCAGAAAATACTTCCGCGGATCAAATAACTATAACGGGCTCTCACAATTGGTCTAACGCGGCGGAAACTGCAAATAATGAAAACACGCTCATCATCCACAGCAAAAGAATTACAAATCTTTATTTGCAGGAATTTAAAGCAAGATATTTAGAAGCAGGCGGAACCGACAGCATAGTTACAGCCGTGCAGGAAATTGCAAGCAATGTTTTGCCGGATGAGTTTATGCTTTATCAGAATTATCCGAATCCATTTAATCCGCAAACAAAAATAAAATATGCAGTTCCAGCCCTGCCTACCGGTCAAGCAGGCTCCCTAAATCCCTCCCAAGGCGGGACTTTGATTCAATTAAAGGTTTATGATATTCTTGGAAATGAAGTTGCCACGCTCGTAAATAGAGAGCAAGCCGCTGGAAGTTATGAAGTTAATTTTAATGCATCAAATTTGGCAAGCGGAGTTTATATTTACAGGCTAAAGGCAGGTAATTTTATTTCATCTAAAAAGCTAATTTTGATGAAGTAGTTAGTTATATTTAAATAAAAATATTTGTAAAAACGAAGCTATATCTTTAATTTTGTAGCTCTATTTTTTAACCTAAAGGAATAATAATGAGCAACGTAAAAGGAAAAATAATTCAGGTAATTGGACCTGTTGTTGACATTGAATTTGAAAACAAGCATTTGCCAAAAATTTATAATGCAATTAGAATTCCACGAACCAATACAGAAGGCGTAGATGAAAATTTGATTTGCGAAGTGCAGCAGCATTTAGGCGAAGATAGAGTTCGCGCGGTCGCTATGGATTCTACCGACGGTTTAGTTAGAGGAATGGATGCCTTTGATACAACCGAACCGATAATGGTGCCGGTTGGTCCAGAAACTTTGGGTAGATTAATAAATGTAATTGGGGAAGGAATTGATCATCTCGGTGAAATCAAATCTAAAAAAAAATATCCTATTCACAGACCCGCGCCTAAATTTGCAAACCTTTCCACTGAAAGCGAAATGTTTGAAACAGGAATTAAAGTTATCGATCTTATCGAACCTTATTCTAAAGGAGGTAAAACCGGATTGTTCGGCGGAGCCGGCGTAGGCAAAACAGTTATAATTCAAGAGCTAATACATAACATTGCGCAGGAACATGGCGGCTATTCGGTTTTTGCAGGTGTGGGGGAACGTACCCGCGAAGGAAATGATCTTTGGGTTGAAATGAAAGAATCGGGTGTGCTTGAAAAAACCTCTCTTATTTTTGGTCAGATGAACGAACCGCCCGGCGCAAGATTAAGAGTCGGTTTAACAGGTTTAACTATTGCTGAATATTTTAGAGATGAAGAGGGAAGAGACGTACTTTTATTTATTGATAATATTTTTAGATTCACGCAAGCCGGTTCCGAGGTAAGCGCGTTGTTGGGACGAATGCCTTCTGCGGTTGGTTATCAGCCGAATCTTGCTACTGAAATGGGCGCGCTTCAAGAAAGAATCACATCTACGGATAAAGGATCGATTACTTCAGTGCAGGCAATTTATGTACCCGCCGATGATTTAACTGATCCCGCTCCAGCGGCTGTTTTTGCGCATCTTGACGCAACTACAACTTTAAGCCGTCAAATTTCTGAACTTGGAATTTATCCCGCTGTTGATCCTTTAGATTCAACTTCAAGAATTCTTCAGCCGGGAATTTTGGGCGATGAACATTATAACGTAGCAAAAAATGTTAAAGAAATTCTTCAGCATTATAAAGATTTACAGGACATAATAAGTATCCTTGGAATGGACGAGCTTTCTGACGAAGATAAAATTGTAGTTAGAAGAGCAAGAAGAATACAAAGATTTTTCAGCCAGCCATTTCACGTGGCTGAACAGTTTACCGGCACCAAAGGAAAATATGTAAAACTGGAAGACACTATTAAAGGCTTTAAAGAAATTATGGACGGCAAGCATGATGATCTTCCCGAGGGCGCGTTTTTATATGTTGGTACAATTGAAGAAGCGGTTGAAAAAGCAAAGTCGATGAAATAATTATGGCTGCAAATTTAAATTTAGAAATTATAACTCCGTCAAAAATTTCATTTTCGGGTGAAATAAAATCGGTTACCGTTCCGGGAACTTTAGGCAGTTTTCAGGTTCTAAAAAATCATGCGCCACTAATTAGCACGCTGGAAATTGGCTTAATCAAAATTGAAAAGCTTGATAACTCGGTTGACTTTTACTCCTCAACGGGCGGCACAATTGAAGTACTTAATAATAAAGTTATAATATTAGCGGATGCTATTGAACTTTCCAATGAGATTGATATTGAACGAGCCGAACAAGCAAAAGCCAGGGCGGAAGAAAGGCTTGCTAATAAATCAAATCCTGAAGAATATATTGATGTTGAGCGCGCAGAAAACGCGCTAAAGAGAGCCGTCAACAGACTTAATATTGTTGAAAAATATGTGGCTGGTTTAAAAAACTCTATGAATTAATTTTAATTAAAAATCCTTCAGACTATTCCCCATTCAGCCATACATTCAATCATCCTTTCCCTTATTGGGCATTCCTTCAATCTTCCCTTTGCCTTCATTAAGGTTATTATAAAATCTTTGCGTGGGATAAGCAAAATCAATGTCTTTGTGTTTGGCAAATTCAATTAGAACATCTTCCCAAATTTTCTCTTCGGTTAATCTTCTTTCACGCGGGTTGCATAAATATCTTATCGTAAGCATAACGCCGCTGTCTTTAACTGACGTAAAAACAATAGGCGTAAGTTTTGAATAAAAAATTAAGAATCTTTTTGCCGCTTCTTTTATTTGTTTCTCAGCTTCTGAGTTTAACATTAGTCCATGATGATTAGCTATAGCAGTTAATATTTTTTTTGCCTTTTGCCAATCGCTTTCAAACGTTAAAAGAATTGGGATCTCATTCCATATATATTGAAATCCGGCAGTGTAGTTTGCCTGCGGTTCAAGAAAAACCACGCCATTTGGTATGTGAATAATTCGTCCCGTGCTGTGGTCGGCGTCCACCCAATTGCCGATTTCAATTATTGAAAATTGAAAAAGTCTAATATCAATTACATCGCCGGCGGATTTTCCAATTTGGATTCTATCGCCTACTTTAAACGGCTGACGAATTAATATAAATCCCCATCCGACCATATTCACTAAAGGGTCTTTTAACGCAATTGCAATTCCCGCAGAAATTAGTCCCAAAAAAGTAGCAATCGATCCAAAGATTTGCAGCCAGGTATTTAACAAAAAAACAATGATTAAAAAGACAGCTATGTATAGTGAAATCTTTTGCCACTGGTAGCGTACTTTTACATCAACAACTTTTGCTACAAGAACCTTTCTTACAATCCTTTGAATAAACATTATTATAAGAATTGCAACTATGGATTCTAATAGTTTTACTTGAACTTCCGGCGATAGTCCGATATAGTTTTGGAAAAAATTTTTCATAGGAATAAAGTTAGATTAATATTTTGAAAATGCTAAAAATCAATTTACATTTTTAATTCTAAAATTTCATAAGCTTCACGCAGTTTAACCAACTGGCAACTGATTAAAATTATAATAATTAAAATTCAACATACCTCAAATAACTTATATTAAAATTAAGAATAATGTTTATTGAATTTTCAATTCAATAAATAAATCTCAATAATTTATTTTATTATTTTTCAAAAAAAAATCTTAAAACGATAATTCAAATTGTTTTTCTTAGGCGCTTACTCTATATTTGAGAGCAAAAAAATCTATGGCATCACGGAAAAAAGTTAAATTTATTTTTGTTACGGGCGGCGTTGTTTCTTCATTGGGGAAGGGGATTACAGCCTCATCTTTAGGGCTTCTTCTCAAGCAGCGCGGTTACAGAGTTACCATCCAAAAATTTGATCCTTACATTAATGTTGATCCTGGAACTATGAATCCGTTTCAGCACGGCGAAGTTTATGTAACTGACGACGGCGCCGAAACAGATTTAGATCTTGGTCATTATGAAAGGTTTTTAGATGTAAACATGACCAAAGCTAACAACACTACTACGGGTCAAGTTTATTACGATGTAATAACAAAAGAACGAAGAGGGGATTACCTCGGCGCCACAGTTCAGGTAATTCCGCATATTACAGATGAAATAAAACAGCGCATGATTAAGCTGGCGGAGCTTGGCGAGTACGATGTTATAATTACTGAGATCGGCGGGACGGTTGGCGATATTGAAAGCTTGCCTTTTATTGAAGCGATGCGTCAGTTGATGATGCAGTACGGCAAAAAAAATACGATGACTATTCACGTAACTTTGGTTCCTTACATAGCCTCTGCAGGCGAAGTTAAAACCAAACCCACCCAGCACAGCGTTAAAAATTTACTTGAGCTTGGAATTCAGCCGGATGTTTTAATCTGCAGATCGGAAAAAAGAATTGCCAAAGATTTGAGAGATAAAATAGCGCTATTCTGCAACGTTGATTCTAAGGCGGTGATTTCCGCTTATGACTGCACTTCAATTTATGAAGTTCCAATTGTTCTGTACAAAGAAAAGCTTGATCAAATTGTAATGAACAAACTTCATTTAAATGATAAAAAAATAAAATTAGATGACTGGGAAAACTTAGTTTCAAAAATAAAAAGCCCCACTAAAAAAGTTGAAATAGCTCTTGTTGGAAAATATGTCGAGCATATGGACGCTTATAAAAGCATTATGGAATCATTCATCCATGCGGGGGCGGAGAACGATGCAAAAGTAATTGTGCGTTCCATTAGCGCCGAGCAATATGAAAAGGAAGACGCCGCAAAATTATTAGCCGGCGTAAACGGAGTGCTTGTTCCCGGCGGTTTTGGGGAAAGAGGTATTGAAGGAAAAATTTCCGCTGTTAGATATGCGCGTGAAAATAATATTCCTTTTTTTGGAATTTGTTTGGGGCTTCAATGCGCCGTTATAGAATATGCGCGAAATGTTTGCGGTATTTCCAAAGCTCATAGTTCCGAATTTAAAAAGAATCGTTTTAGCGTAATTGATTTAATGCCCGATCAAAAAAATATTAAAAACATGGGCGCAACAATGCGGCTGGGCGCTTATCCTTGCATCATTCAAGATGGAAGCAAAGCAATGAAAGCGTATAAATCTGATTATATTTCCGAAAGGCACAGGCATCGTTTTGAAGTGAACAATAAATTCAGAACTATTTTGAGCGAGAGAGGAATGTTGTTCAGCGGTTTGTCGCCGGATAGAGAACTCGTTGAAATAATTGAAATTCCTTCGCACCCCTGGTTCGTAAGCTGCCAATTTCATCCTGAACTAAAATCAAGAGCGACGAAAGCTCATCCTTTATTTAGAGATTTTGTTAAAGCCTCGCTAAAATACGCTGAAGAAAATCAAACTGTTTCAAAAGATGTTTAGAAAATTGTAATTATTAATTAGATCATATTCACTATTCACATCAGAAATTATTCAATTGAAAAAAATATTAATTAATCCTGTTCTATTATTTCTATTTGTTATTTTATTTAATTCCTCAAACGGTTTTGCGCAAACCGAAATTGAAAAAAAAATTTCCACCGCGTTAGAGCAATCATATAATTTTAAATGGAAAGGCGCTGAAGAAACGCTTCACAGAATAATTAATAAATATCCTGACGATCCCCGCGGCTATCATTACCTTTCCGGCATTTATTTATGGTATTATCTCGGAAGTAAAGACAAAAATAATTTTGATTTGTTTGTGGATTATTCCGATTCAGCAATTGAAGCGGCAGAAAAAATTTTAGATGAAAAACCTGAAGATAAAAAAATAATTTATACCATCGGCGCAAATTATACATATCGTGCAATTGTGTTTTCAAACGCCGGTAATTATTTAGACGCCGCCTGGGCAACGAAAAAATCTGAATCCTATCTCTCTAATCTTTTAGAAATTGATTCGCTTCAATACGATGCTTATCTTGGTTTGGGTTTGTATAATTTTGCAGTTGGTCATATTCCATCGGCTTTTAATTGGGCTTTAAGCCTGGTGGGTTTTGACGGCAATAAAGAAATCGGTTTAAAATATATAAAGCTGGGTGCTGAAAAAGGGAAGAGAAGCAAGATTGAGGCGGAATATTATCTATCGCAAATTTTATCCGAGGTAATGTTTGAGTATGATGCGGCGGGAAAATATTTAAAATCATTAAACAAAAAATATCCTGATAATCTTTTATTTAGTTATGGTTCCGCTGTGCTGGAATTAAAGCAGCGAAATCTAAATGAATCACAAAAATTCTTAAAAAAAATTGTTAATAAAAAAGAAGAAAACTTTAAACAGATAATTTCTTTCTCAAATTTTTTGATGGGCGATGTTTTCTTTAAACAAAATAACTTTGATTCAGCTACGGTTTATTATACAAATTTTTTAAACACTGCCGTTGATAATGATTATACCGGCATCGGATCTTACAGATTGGCTCTTTGTTTTGAAGCAAAGAATGATAGAGTAAACGCAAAAAAATATTTCGCTCTTGCCTCATCCGGAAATATGGATTTGGACGACGACATTTTTGCAAAAAGAAGAAGCAATATTTATTTAAAGCGAAGTCTTTCTGAAAATGAAATTGAAGTTTTGAAAGCCTCAAATTTAATTGATGCAGGCAAGTACAAAAAATCTAAGCAAATGTTGGATTCAGTTTTAACAAAAATAAAATCTGAAAAACTACAAGCTGAAGCGCTTTTATATTTAAGCGATGTAAATTATTATTTAAATGATTTTGATTCTTCAATTAATGCCGCCGATAGTTTAATGAATTTAAATATTTCTGAAGAACAGTGGATAAAACCTTTTGCTAATTTTTATCTTGCGCGGGCATATTATGAACTCAAAGATTTTCAGAAGTCAGATGAATATTTAAATGAAGCCGATAATTATTCTGATTTTGATTATCAAAATAAGCTTAAAAATTTAATAAGCGCTTTTAAATCTAAAAAACTGCTAAACCCTGACATCACAGTAAATTAGTTCGATTGATTGTTTTTCTTTCTTTAGGTAATTTTAACCACTTTTTTCCCAAGAGTTTGCGTGAAAATAGCTGTCTTTGTTTCCGGACGAGGTTCTAATCTTCAAGCCATAATTGATTCCCAGCCTTTTCCTAACAAAGTTGGGATAAATTTCCCAAATAATTTTGTTGAAATAAAAGCTGTTTACAGCGATAAGTTGGACTGCAAAGCTTTTGAAATTGCCGCTAAATATTCTATACCAACTTTTAGTATTGGCAATAAGCCCGGCGCAATTCAGGTTGATGATTTAAGCGAACATTTAAGGGACTTTCAAATTGATTTGATTGTATTAGCCGGATATTTGAAAATGATTCCGGTTAGTTTATTGATAAATTTTGAAAACAAAATTATTAATATTCATCCGGCTCTCCTTCCATCGTTCGGAGGGAAAGGCATGTATGGAATGAATGTTCATAAAGCTGTATTTGAATCTTCGGCTAAAGTTTCCGGCGCTACAATTCATTTTGTTGATTTGTCCTATGATACTGGCAAGATAATTGCTCAAAAGTGCGTTGATATAACTACTGCTAAATCTCCGGAAGAAATTGCCGAAAAAATTTTAAACGTTGAGCATGAAATTCTTCCGTTCGTTATAAAAAAATTTGCTGAAAATAAAATCCGACAAGTTGATAACAGAATTGTTATTGAAAATTAATTTCTAATTTGTTCCGAAAGATTGAATTGAAAAAGTTAGTCCTGCTAAGCGTATCCGACAAATCAAAAATAGTTGAATTAGCAAAATCTCTAATTGAATTCAATTATGAAATAATTGCGACTGGAAACACTGCAAAAATTATTTCACAATCAAATTTAAAAGTTACTGAAATAAGCGAGCTGACGGGATCGCCGGAAATATTTGAAGGCAGAGTGAAAACTCTTCATCCAAAAATATTCGGAGGAATTTTATTTAGAAGAGATAATGAGGCGGACTTAAAACAAGCCGAAGAAAATAAAATTATTCCTATAGATATTGTCTGCGTTAATCTTTATCCTTTCGTTAAAACCGCTGAAAATAAAAATTCATCTTTGGAAGATATAATTGAAAATATTGATATTGGCGGACCGAGTTTAATTCGTGCAGCCGCTAAAAATTTTAGGTTTACTGCTATTCTCACAAACCCAAATCAATATGATCCTTTTGTTGAAGAATTAAAGTCAGGTAAAGTAAATTTAAAGACCAGAAAAAAGTTAGCGGTTGAAGCTTTTTCTCATACCGCTGATTACGATACTTACATTGCAAATTTTTTAGAAGATAAATTTGAACTTCCCAAAAATAATTTTAGATTAAATTATGCCAAAGAACATTCGCTGCGTTACGGTGAAAACCCGCATCAGCAAGCGGCTCTTTATGGAAATTTTAATTCTTACTTTAAAATTTTTCACGGCAAAGAGTTATCTTATAATAATATTTTAGATTTAGTTTCCGCTGTTGAATTAGTTGAAGATTTAGATTTAAATATGGATGCGCAGAATAAAACCTGCTGCGCAATTATTAAACATCAAAATCCGGCGGGCGCCGCAATTGGTTTTGATTCTTTTGATGCTTACGTTAAAGCCTTGAAGTGCGATCCGGTTTCTTCATTCGGCGGAATAGTTGCTTTTACTTCTACCGTTGATGAACAAGCGGCGGAAAAAATGAATGAGATTTTTTTAGAAGTTATCTCAGCGCCGGATTATACTGAAGGCGCGATTAAAATTTTAAGTAAGAAAAAAGATCGCCGTTTATTGAAACAATTAAAATCAGTTTCCGATGATAAACTATCATACAAAAATATTCCCGGCGGAATTATAGTTCAGGATTCAGACAGAATTTCTTTAGATAAAAATGCAATTAAAAATGCAACGGACAAAGAACCAAACGAAGCTGAATTAGAAGATTTGTATTTTGCATGGCTAGTTGCAAAACATACAAAATCAAACTCGATAGTTTTTGCGAAAGATAAAGTTACTTTGGGAATAGGCGCGGGACAAATGTCGAGATTAGATTCCGCAAAAATTGCAAATATGAAAGCGCAGGAACACGGTTTAAATTTAAAAGGTTCGGTTGCGGCTTCCGATGCCTTTTTCCCTTTTCCAGATACGCTTTTAAAAATAATAGAATACGGCGTTGTATCAGTGATTCAGCCCGGCGGTTCGGTTAGGGATAGCGAAGTAATTGAAGCTGCTAATAAAAATAATATTTCAATGATTTTTACTGGTGTTAGACATTTTAAACACTGAGAGGTTTTATGGGACTTTTTGATTTTTTCTCCGCAGATATTGCCATCGACCTTGGCACTGCAAATACATTAATTTATGTTAAAGGCAAAGGGATTGTTCTGAATGAACCTTCCATTGTTGCTTTCGATAAAAACACAAAACGCATTATCGCCCTTGGAAATAAAGCCAAGGAAATGCAAGGCAGAGAGCATAAGGAAATAAGAGTTACCCGACCAATGCGAGACGGCGTAATTGCCGATTTTGAAATTGCGGAAGGAATGATTAGAGCGTTTATAAAAAGCGTTCGCGCCGGCGCTTTGTCAAGCCGAAGGGTTGTAGTAGCCGTTCCCAGCGGAGTTACTGAAGTTGAAAAAAGAGCTGTACGGGACAGCGCTGAACATGCAGGCGCTAAAGAAGTTCACTTAATCGCCGAACCAATGGCGGCTGCAATAGGAATCGGAATTGACGTGGAAGCCGCAGTTGGAAATATGATTATTGATATCGGCGGCGGCACTACGGAAATTGCGGTAATTGCTTTATCAGGAATTGTTAATGAAGAATCAATTAGAATTGCGGGCGATGAAATGAATTATGCCATTATGCAGTTCTTCAAAAAAAATCATAATATATTAATTGGGGAAAGAACTGCGGAAGCTATAAAATGTGAAGTTGGCTCGGCAGTTCCTTTAAAAGAAGAAATTACCATTCAAGTTAAAGGTCGCGATTTGGTCGGCGGAATTCCTAAAACCACGGAAGTAAGTTCGGTGGAAATTAGAGAGGCGCTTAACGAAGCGGTCGTGCAGATTGTTGACGCGGTTCGCCAATCATTGGAACGCACGCCTCCCGAATTATCGGCGGATATTTTGGATCGCGGAGTTATGCTCACCGGCGGCGGCGCTCTTCTTAAAGGATTAGATGAAAGAATAAGAATGGAAACTAACTTGCCCGTTCACGTTGCCGATGATCCGCTTACTGCTGTTGTTAGAGGAACGGGAAAAGTAATTGATAATTTGAATCATTATTCAAAAGTGTTAATTCGTAACCGAAGATATTAATGTTTAGATTTTTAACCCGCTTGTGGGATAACTTTAAAGAATATATAATTCTTGTAATTCTTTTAGTTGCCAGCCTGCTATTATTACCTTTAAATCAAAATTCAAAAATTAAAAAAGTGCGGGCTGCCGCATTCGGAACCTTTGCGGCGGTAACTTCCGTGGTTTCTGATTTAACAAGTTCATCAAACTTTAAAAATGAAAATGAAAGTTTAAGAAAAACCAATGCCGAACTTATGTTTCAAGTGAATATGCTTAGAAAATATTCTTATGAAAATGACGCGTTAAAAAAAATGTTGGATATAAAAGATTCAACTAATCTCCCATTACTGCCTGCGCAAGTTGTTTCAAAATCTCAAACAAAATCTCAAAGCACAATTACATTAAATGTCGGTTTAAAAGACAGCGTTAAACCGGGAATGCCTGTTTTAAATGATCACGGTTTAATTGGAGTTATACAGGCTGTTTCTGAAGATTACTCAATTGCGCGAACGCTAAAAAATAGAGATTTAAAATTAACGGTAAAAGATGAACGAAGCAGGGTTGATGCAATAATGAAATGGAACGGCGATGATTTAGTGATGATTGACGTGCCGAAGACTTACGATATTGAACCGGGCGATAAAATTATTACTTCAGAAATTAGCACGCTTATTTCTTCGCCTTTATCTGTGGGAGTGGTAAAAGAGTTGTCAAAAGTTGAAACCGGGATTTTTAATGAAGTAAAGATTATACCATTTGTAGATTTTTCAACTGTTGAAAATGTTTTTGTGCTGCAAAAAGTTGAGAGCCGAGAAAAATCAAATTTAGAATTAAACTTTTATAAGCGGAAATAAAATGCGGCTTCAATTTATAATTCCCATTTTACTTTTCTTTCCATTACTAATACTACAAACTACTATCATTCCGCTGATAGCCATCAACGGCGTTATCCCGGATTTGATTTTAATTCTCCTCGTGTTTTATGCTTTGCGATTCGGACAAATTTATGGAACCGTTTTGGGATTCGTTTTTGGATTTCTATTCGACATTATAACTGGTAGTTTGCTTGGCAGTACAATGCTGGCAAAAACTATAGCCGGGTTTGTCGCTGGCTATTTTTACAGCGAAAAAAAACAAGAAGTATATATTAAGTCATTAGTTTTTTGTCTGATCGTTTTACTTTGCGCCATTATTGATTCTGTTGTGTATTCTTTCTTTTCAACAATAGATTTTAATTCTAATTTTTTATTTTTAATATTTGAGCAGGGAATGCTGCCCGGATTTTACACGGCAGTGTTGAGTTTGATTGTAGTTGTTTTTTATCCAAGGAGCCGATTTAATTGAGAACAGAAAATTTTGCTTCCTCCCAAAGAAAATCAATTTTATATTTTATTATTGTCGGTATTATTTCATTTCTTGTTTTTAGATTATTTCAAATGCAGATTATTCAACAAGAAGCTTACGATGAAAAATCGGCAAGCAATAGTATAAAAGCGATTGAGCAAACTCCCTTGCGCGGAGTTTTTTATGATAGGAATGGGGAAGTGTTAGTTAATAATGTTCCTGCGTACACGCTTCGCATTATTCCCGCTTACTATGAACCAAAATTGAATTCAATTTTAGAAGCTGTGCTGGATGTTGATTCCGGCTACATTTCAAAAATTTTATTCAACAATAGAATTTATTCAAAGTTTGTCCCGATAAGAATTAAAAGAGGAATTGATTTTAAAGTTGTTTCTTGGTACGAAGAAAATTCAGAAAATTTACCCGGCGTAGATTATATAGTTGAAATGCAGAGAGGCTATCCCGCTAAAATAGTCGGCTCGCATGTATTTGGATATACAAAAGAAATTTCTCCCAAACAGCTTGAAGCCGAAAATGAATATTACAATCCTGGGGATTATGTGGGCAATAACGGCATTGAAAAAAATTATGAAAAATTATTACGCGGTGAAAAGGGTTACAAATATATTTTAGTTGATTCTAAAAGAAAAGAAATTGGCAGATATAAAAATGGGAAAAATGATGAACCTTCAATTAAAGGACACGACTTAGTTTTATCAATTGACGCTGACGTGCAAAGAGCAGCCGAGCAAGGCTTCGGTGAATTTTCAGGAGCAGCCGTTGCTATCGAGCCAGCTACCGGTGAAATTCTTGCGTTAGTAAGTAAACCGGATTATGATTTAAATGAATTTTCTTATGTAACGTCAAGAGAATTTTTAACCAACCTTTATCAAAATCCGCTTAAGCCGTCTTTTAATAGAGCGACAATGTCGGTTAAGCCGCCCGGCTCAACCTTCAAACCTTTTGAAGCAATGGCTGCTTTGGATTTAGGAGTAATTAATGAAAACTCGACTATCTATTGCGGCGGCGGTTTTACATTCGGCAGATTTTTTAAATGCCACGGCGGCGCGCACGGAGCTTTAAACGTAGTTCATGCGATTGAAAAATCTTGCAACACATTTTTTTATAATCTTATTTATAAAATTGGTTTGGATAGATGGTCGGAATATTCCCATCGCTTTGGGTTTGGCGAAAAAACCGGAGTTGATATTGGCGAAGAGTCATCGGGATTAATTCCTACTTCCAAATATTATGAGAAAAGGTACGGGGAGAATTGGCCCCGAAGTATTATGGCTTCGTTGGGAATCGGGCAAGGCGAAGTTGGCGCAACGCCTATTCAGCTTGCTAAATATGTTTCACTTATTGCAAACAACGGAAAGTCTTTTGTTCCGCATGTTGTAAAAGGCTACACTGATGATAAAACTAAAAAATTTGTTCCATTAACTTTCCCGGAAATCAAAACAAACATAGACCCCAAAGCAATAGATATTGTAAAACATGGAATGTTTTTAGTGGTTCAGGGAAGCGGTACGGCAACGCGAATTAGAATAAAAGATATTAACATTGCAGGCAAAACTGGAACAGCTCAAAATCCTCACGGCAAAGATCACGCTTTGTTTATTTGTTTTGCGCCGTTTGAAAATCCTAAAATAGCGGTTGCCGTGGTAGTTGAAAATGTTGGTTTCGGAGCTACCTATGCCGCTCCTATCGCACAAAAGATGCTTGAAGCTTATCTGAAAAAAGATGAAATAAAAAAAGATGAAAAGGATTTGATCCCTAAAATTAATACTAAAATTCTTGGAGCCGTACTTGCGCATTGATTATAAGCTTCAAGACAAATTTGATTTGATACTTTTTTTTTCTGTTCTTTTTTTAATTGCTTTTGGACTGGCTGCAATATATAGTTCGACTCTAAATAATCCAGCTGCCAGCGGAAATTTTCAAAAACAATTAGTATGGGGCGCAGCGGCGTTTATAATATTTTTTATTACTTACTCAATTCCCACCAACACTTTTAAATTAATTTCTATCCCGAGCTATTTAATTTCAATTGCATTTTTAGTTTTTGTTTTAGTTTTAGGAAGAAAAATTTCCGGCGCTAAAAGCTGGCTTGATTTCGGACCGCTGGGATTTCAGCCTTCCGAGTTTGCAAAGATAGGAACCATTTTAGCTTTAGCTTCTTTTCTTAGCAGAAAAAATACAAACATAGAATCTTTCAAGGATATAATTTTTGCTCTTATAATAGGCTTCATTCCTATCGGTTTAATTTTATTGGAACCGGATATGGGCACCGGAATAGTTTTTATTGGATTGCTGCTAACTATGATTTTCTGGAAAGGCATAAGCTTGTTTGGTCTGTTTATAGTTTTATCTCCGGGATTTATTGCCGTGTCCTCATTGTTTGGAATGATATATTTTATTATTGCGCTGCTTTTAGTTGTAATCGGATTATTCTTTTTTAAAAAAGATATTTTTTTTAACGGCTCTATACTTGCGTTAAATTTGGGCGCGGGATTTTTTGCCGATTATGTTTACAACGCATTAAGTCCGCATCAGCAAAAAAGAATTCAATCATTTATCGATCCAATGGCGGATCCTTTAGGGTCTGGCTATAATGCAATTCAGGCTAAAGTTGCAATCGGTTCCGGCGGTTTTTGGGGGAAGGGATTTCTCGCAGGCAATCAGACGCAGCTGCAATATATTCCTGAGCAATGGACGGATTTTATTTATTGCGTAATTGGCGAAGAGTTTGGTTTTATCGGATCATTTATAACGCTTTTACTTTTTCTTTTTTTATTTATTCGAATTTTAAAAATTGCTGCAGGAACTAAAGATGAATTTTTAAGTCTCACCGCAATTGGAATACTTTCAGTTTATGTTATTCATCTTTTAGTTAATGTTGGAATGACGGTGGGCGTAATGCCGGTGATTGGAATTCCGCTGCCATTTGTAAGCTACGGCGGAAGCTCATTGCTTGTTAATATGTTCATGCTGGGCATTGTTGCAAATATTCATAGAACAAAAAAGAATTACACTTAATAAAATTAAATTAAAATGACTGCATTAGAAAAACTTCAAAAAAAAAATAACGAGAAAAAATTTATTTGTGTTGGTTTAGATACGGACTTAGAAAAAATTCCACCGCATTTAAAATCGTACTCAAATCCTATTTTAGAATTTAATAAAGAAATTATTTCCGCCACAAAAGATTTTGCAGCAGCCTATAAATTTAATTTTGCTTTTTATGAAGTGAACGGCGCTGACGGTTTTAGCGCTCTGCTGAAATCAATCCAATTAATTCCTGAAGATACTTTAATAATTGGAGACGCTAAAAGAGGGGACATCGGAAACACTTCTCAAATGTATGCTAAATCTATTTTTGAATATTTTAATTGCGATGCTTCCACAATAAATCCTTACATGGGAATTGATTCTGTTAAACCTTTTTTGGATTATAATAAAAAGTTGAATTTTATTTTAGCGCTTACTTCAAATCAAAGTTCTTCTGATTTTGAAAAACTTAAAACCGCAGATGAAAAATTTGTTTATCAAAAAGTTATCGAAAAAATTAAACAATGGAATTACAATAATAATTGCGGAGTAGTATTCGGCGCTACCAATAGTAATGAATTGAAAGTTAATATTTCAGCGTTAGAAAAACTTCCCATACTACTTCCTGGAATCGGCGCTCAAGGCGGTAGCTTGACTGAAGTAATTGAAATTCTAAAAAAAAGAAAACCATATAACTTTTTAATAAATATTAGTCGGGGTATAATTTATAAATCCAACGGTTTCGATTTTGCGGAAGATGCAATGAATGAATTAATTTCATATATTAAAAAAATAGAAGAGTTGATGAAGTAGATAATGGAGTAAGTTAAAATTATTTACAGATTTACTATTATAACATTTCTTTGTAAATTTTGCCGTAGTTAAATACCCTCTAAGATAGAGGTAAAATTAAATTGCATGAAACTTCAGTCATAGAATCAAATAAAAATATTCCTTTACACATCAATAGATTTACCAATAGAAATCTTTTTCCGGAAATTTATAATATTTCAGATCTGCCCGTAGATCATTCACTCCCTTTGCCTAAAATAATTAATTTTGAAGATCAGATTATTTTAAAGCAAAATAAATTAGACATCCATATTTCCCTTCCCTTTGTTGAATCTCAAATCGACTTATTTCTTTTTCTAAATAAAAATAGATTCGATATGTTTTATCAAATATCGGAAGGTAATTATTCATTCAATAGTATTTATTTAAGCGAAGGCAAAAATTTATTTGAGATATTTTACAAATATTTTAACAAACGATCTACGTCAGTTTATCTTTCAGTAAAATTAGAACTATAGGCGGGAGTTATGAATAAATCATTAAAGTATCATGAAAAATTTTTATATGAAATTTGGAAGGGGCAAAAGTTTAATAAAAATTTTACGATATCCGATGATGAAAAAATTTTAATACTCGATCCGGGAGTTCAAAATGACGAGCTCGGCGGTCCTGATTTTAAAAACGCTCGAATTAAAATTGGTAATTTAACCTATGTCGGCGATGTTGAAATTGACACTCAATATTCTGATTGGAGAACTCACGGTCATAACCTCAACAAAAAATATAATAAAGTAGTTTTACACTTGGTTTTCAAAAAAGAGAATCAAACCCATGTTTATACGCAGGAAGGGCGAAAAGTAAATTCAATTTCTTTCGAAGATATGCTTGAAATAAATATTAAAGATCAAATTCAAAAAGCTATTCTAAGCGAGAGAGAAAAGCGAATGAGTAAAATGCCTTGCGACGAAGTAAACGTATTGCTTAGCAAGGATGAAAAAACAAAAATAATTTTTGATTTGGGGATTAAAAGGTTTAGAAATAAATGTAAAAAGATGTTTGAGAGATTAAAGGAGTTAAGCTTTGTAAATGAATTGAAACTGAAAGAGCCTATTATTTCTTATGAATTAAATGAAGAATTCCATAGAAGAAAATTTGAAATCGCCGATTTTAAAAATCAAAATATTTGGAATCAGCTTATGTACGAGCAAATTTTTGAAGCATTAGGCTATTCAAAAAATAAAGAGATTATGTTAAAGTTGGCTCATTCGGCTGATATAAATTTTTTAAAAAAGATTGATCCCCAAAATTTTATAAAAAACGTAGAGGCTGCGCTATTCAACATTAGCGGACTTATGCCCGATGTTTATAATTTACCGGACAGCGAGACTTCCGTTTATACGCGAGAATTATTTGACGCCTGGGGCAAAATAAAATTAATTTACGACGGCAGAATTTATAACGCTGCGCAATGGCATTTCTTTAAGCTTAGACCGCAAAACTTTCCAACTATAAGAATAGCGGGAGGGGTTAAAATTATTGACAAGATAATTCATCATAATTTTATATTTGATATTATCTCAATTTTTAAAGACGATAAATCTTATTCAAATATAATTAATGAGTTACGCTCGCTTGTTGTTGTTAAAGGTGACGGATTTTGGAGCGAACATTTTATTTTTGATAAACCATCTAATTCAAAAATAAATTATTTCATTGGCGTTTCAAGAGCTGATGAAATAATTGTAAATGTTATTTTACCGATTGCTTCAGTCTATTATGAGATTTTTGGAATGAAAGATTTAGCCAAGAAAGTGACAAAAACTTATATAAATTTCTATCAGCAAAGTGATAATAGTATGGTTAAAGAGGTTAGCGATTCGCTAAATTTAAATGGCGCTTGGAAGAAAACAGTAATATATCAGGGTATGATTGAACTTTTTAGAAATTACTGCATAAAGAAAAAATGCAATGAATGTGAAATTGGTAAAAAAGTTTTCGCCTAAGAATAAATATTAGTTATTACTCGTCAGCTTTTTAATATCGTCCCTTAACTTAGCCGCTCGTTCATATTCCTCAGCTTCAATTGCTTCGCGGAGTTTATTTTGTAAAGCAGCAACTCTGGCCTCTTTCGTCTTTACTGGTTTATCTTCTTTCATCTCTTCTTCTTTAAATTGGATATCTTCCTCTCCTTCTTCGGAAGGAATAAAAGCCGCCGAATCCATAACATTTTCAGAGACAAATATTGGAGCCTGCGCTCTAACAGCTAAAGCAATTGCATCGCTCGGTCTTCCGTCAATTTCGTTTGACAAACCAGAAACTTCTAAAATTATTTTCGCAAAAAAGGTATTTTCCCGAAGTTCATCAATAATTATTTCAAGGATAGCTGCTCCCAAATTATCAATAATTTGTTTAAGTAAATCATGAGTTAGGGGGCGGGGCGGCTTTATCCCTTCGAGTTCCAAAGCAATTGCCTGCGCTTCAAAGGCGCCAATAATTATAGGAAGTCTTCGGTTCCCGTTTACTTCTTTTAACAAAATTGCATAGGCGCCGCCGGTTGATGGACTAGAAGATAATCCCAATATTTCACATTTAATTTTTTGCAAGTAAAACCTCTTAACTTATTACGATTTAAGCCTTTTAATTTCTTCAGTTAATTTAGGAACGATTTCAAAAACATCGCCAGCTATCCCATAATCAGCGATAGAGAAAATTGGCGCATCTTTATCTTTATTTATAGCTACAATATATTTAGAAGATGACATTCCGGCTAAATGTTGAATTGCGCCGCTAATTCCGCAAGCCACATATAATGACGGAGATACCGTTTTTCCGGTTTGTCCCACTTGCTCCCGATGAGATCTCCATCCGGCATCTACTACTGCGCGAGACGCGCCGACTGCTCCGCCAATTGCTTCTGCAAGTTCTTCAATCAATTTAAAATTTTCAGAAGATTTTAATCCTCTTCCGCCAGAAACGATAATATCAGCTTCAGCTACGTCCATCTTTCCGCTGGAAACTTTAAATTCAACAACTTTAGATTTTAAATTTACATCCGGTATTTCCCTTGCTTCAATTTTTGACGGCTCAGCTGATTCTATTTCTTCCGCTTTAAAAACATTGGGACGTAAAGAAAAGATTTTTATGTCAGTTTTTAATTTTGCGTCAATAATTGCTTTGCCAGCATAGATGGGTCTCGTAGCAATTATCTCTTCGCCTTCAACTTTAAATTTTATACAATCCATTAAAATGCCGGCATTTAATTTAACCGCAATCAACGGAGCTAAATCTTTTCCCAGCGCGGTATTTGGTAGTAAAATAATTTTAAAATCTGAATCCTTTAAATAATTAAATATAGCTTCTGCATATCCGCTTGAACTATAATTTTTTAAATTTTCGTTCTTTAAATGAATTATCTTACTTATCCCATATTTAGCGGCAGAATCTAAATTTTCAATTTCATTCCCGACAGCTATTACTTCACTTTCAAAATTTAATTGCGAGGCTAATTTTGACGCTTCGCTAATTGCTTCAAGCGATGCTTTTTTTATTTTATTTTCTCTTTGTTCTAAAATGACTGCAATTTTATTGGGCATATTTCTTTCCTTTAAAATTTAAATTACTTTTGCTTCTTCGTGAAGTAATCTTACCAATTCCGGAACAGCAGAAGCGTCTGTGCCGAGTATTCGTCCCGGTTGTTTTGCGGGAGGCTTATACATTTTTAATATTTCAACTGAAAGGTCTGCAGAAACGGCGGGTTTTTCTTCAATTGTTTTTTTCTTTGCTGCCATAATCCCTTTTAGTGAAGCATATCTTGGTTCATTCAAGCCTTTTTGAGCTGCAATAATTGCCGGTAATTCTGTTTCCACAATTTCACGGCCGCCTTCAATTTCACGTTCAGCGGTAATTTTTTTTCCGTCAATTTTTAAATCAACCACAACTGAAACACAATTATAATTTAGCATTTCCGCAGTAAGCTGGGGAGTAATGGAGTTGTCAAAATCAACGGACTGCTTTCCCATAAAAACAATTTCATAATTTTCTTTTTTGATTTCATCAGCTAAAGCTTTTGCAATACCAATTGAATCACGTTCATTTTCATCCTTTAACAACACGCCATTATCGCATCCCATCGCTATTGCTTTTTTAATTGCTTCCTTGCTTGCGTCATTTCCCACGCTAATTACAGTTACTTCGCCGTTAAATTTTTCCTTTGTTTTCAGCGCTTCTTCAACCGCAAATTCATCATACGGATTTATAATATAAGTTACGCCTGCGGGGTCAATCGACTTTTCATCTGCTGCAATTTTAATCTTGGTAGCAGTGTCAGGAACATGGCTTACACATACTGCTATTTTCATTATTCCTCCATTAATAATCATTATTTTGAAAAAAAATATAACTATAGGCTTATCTAAAATCAAACAAAAGCATTTAAACCAAAATTTGTAATTGAATTATTGTTTCTCATCAAATAAATATTTCTCATCAAACAAAAAAACTTTTTCTTTTCATTTATTTTTTAATGACTCAGTTTATATTTAATTTTTGTTGGAAATAATTAAATTGAAATTATGAAAAGCCAACAACAATTAATATTCGAAGCTCCCAATGTTGAAGTAATATCCGATGAAAAAAAAGATATTGGTTTAGCAAGCCGGGTTGTTTTATATAATGATGATTGGCATACTTTTGACGAAGTAATTATTCAACTTATAAAAGCAACACGCTGCTCTTTTATTCAAGCAAGAGGGTTTGCTTTTGAAGTGCATGTTAAAGGAAAAAGCATAGTCTTCAACGGCGAATTAAATCAATGTTTAAAAGTTACTTCCATTTTGGAAGAGATAGCTTTGAACACTCAAATTATTACTTAGAATCAAAAATCTCCCCGATTTATTCCACCCAAATTAAATTGTTTATCCAACGGCATATTTTTATATTTGAAATCTTCAATTAAAAAATTATGCAAAATAAAAATTAGGAATAATGTGAACGAAGTAAGAAACGATATTAGAAATATTGCTATCATAGCGCATGTTGATCACGGTAAAACAACTTTAGTTGACCACATGTTAAAGCAAACCGGCGCATGGCGGGAAAATCAGCAAGTTGAAAAAAGAATTATGGATTCCAATGCAATTGAGAAAGAGCGCGGCATTACAATCTTAGCTAAAAATTGCAGCATTCATTATAAGAATATTAAAATAAATATCGTTGATACGCCGGGTCATGCCGACTTTGGCGGCGAGGTTGAGCGTACTTTAAAAATGGTTGACGGCGTTCTTCTTTTAGTTGACGCTGCGGAAGGACCATTGCCTCAAACAAAATTTGTTTTGAAAAAATCTTTAGAGCTTGGCTTAAAACCAATTGTTGTTATAAATAAAATTGATAGAAAAGATGCTCGTCCCAACGAAGTTTTAAATGAAGTTTTTGATTTATTTGTTTCGCTCGGCGCAAACGATGAACAATTAGATTTTCCATTTGTATACGCTGTTGCTAAACAGGGAATTGCAAAGAAAAATGTAGAGGATGAAAGTGATAATTTACTTCCTTTATTTGAAGTAATTGTGAGCGCTGTTCCCGCGCCTCATGCAATTTTGGGCGAGCCTTTGCAGATGCTTATTTCCGCGATTGATTATAATGATTATTTGGGTAGAATTGGAATTGGCAGAATTCATAAAGGGAAAATAAAATTAGGAGACAATATTGTTCACATTACGAAAGAGGGAGAAAAATCAAATTCAAAAATCACTAAGCTCTACACTTTTGAAAATATTAAAAGAATTGAAATTGACGAACTCTCAGCCGGAGATATTGGCGCTATTGCCGGACTTGAAGACGTTGATATAGGCGATACTATTGCCGATCCCAAAAATCCCGAGCCGCTTCCATTTATGGCAATTGATGAGCCGACAATAACAATGAATTTTATGGTGAACAATTCTCCTTTTGCGGGATTGGAAGGGAAATATGTTACCACTCGAAATATAAGCGAACGTCTTTCCAGAGAATTAAAATCTAACGTTAGTTTGAGGGTTGAAATGACTGATTCTCCGGATATTTTTAAAGTAAGCGGAAGGGGCGAACTTCACCTTGCAATATTAATAGAAAATATGAGGCGTGAAGGATTTGAACTGCAGCTTAGCAAGCCTGAAGTTATCACTAAAAAAATTGACGATGTTTTGTGCGAACCCGTTGAACATGTTATAATTGATGTGCCGGAAGAGCATGTGGGAATTGTAATTGAAAAGCTCGGCAAGCGAAAAGGCGAGATGAAAAATATGATTACCTTCAATGAAAATACGAGGGTTGAATTTTTAATTCCGGCAAGAGGCTTAATAGGTTATCGCGCTGAATTTATGACAGACACTAGAGGCGCGGGAATTTTGCATCATAATTTTAACGGATACGAGCCGTACAAAGGAGAAATATCACATAGAAGCAAAGGGGCGCTGGTAGCAATGGAACAAGGAATATCATCAGCTTACGCGATGTTTAAATTACAGGAGCGTTCTATATTTTTTATTGCTCCTGTAACCAAAGTGTATGAAGGAATGGTGGTTGGTGAAAACTCCCGCGATATTGATATGCGAGTGAACGTTACAAAAACAAAACAGCTTACAAATATGCGCTCATCCGGCGCCGATGAAGCAATAAGATTAGAGCCTCCAACAATTCCAACTCTTGAACAGGCAATAGAATGGATTACCGAAGACGAATATGTAGAAGTTACTCCGCAAAGCATCAGAGTAAGGAAAAGATATTTAACTGAAATGGATAAAAAGAACGCGCGTATTTCTGAGAAGAAAAAAGTAGCTGAAGAGGCATAACTTTTTCTCTCTTTAAAAATGTATCAAAGTAAAATCTGAAGTTGGCTGCTATAATCTTATTTTAATTTGAATTTATTTCGGAAGAGATCCAGCAATTTACTTTTAAGGAATTTTTACAATAAAATCGGAAGTTCCGATAAACAGCCCAATTGCGTCTCCCTCAATATTCCATCTTAAATTTATCCCGGTCGATGTAAAAATATTATTAGTGGCAGCATTGGCGTCTTGCGTTAAAAAGAAATTATAAAACGCTTCGTCAAAGGCGTGTATTCTTATATATAGTGAACGGCGCCAATTTTTTAATAAATCATTTGGAATGCGCCTGGTGTGCAGCGTTAAATTTCCAAGCAAATCTTTATCAGCGCTTCTTTGTATTTCCGGAATAACATCATCCTCTAAAACATAAGTCGGATTTGCGCTTATTATCGACCAGGTAGCTCCGTACACAGCTCCCATACGCGGAGTTAAAATTCCTTTTATAGTAATTACTGTATCACCGTTTTGAATCGTGGTGTCCAGGCGTCCCCCTTGAAAAGTTGTGGAAAAAGGAATATGTGTTTCAGCAGTTATGCTTCGTCCTTCCCATTCAGCAAATAAAAAATATGTTTCTCCATTTTGTCCCATAAGGTTTTTCGCTTTATAAATTCCATCTGAAATGTAAACTAAAGAATCAATTTTATTTTTATTTTTTATGTAAGCTATTACATCTTTAAGATTTGCTTTGGAAGAATCGAAAGCCGATTGAAGCGGCAGAGTTTTCCCAAAATAAACTTGTATTGGTTTACCCGCTTCTAAAATTCCCCTTACTACTAATCTCTCGTTGTACGAGAGATCATTTTCAACAATATCAGTTTCGCAGGATCCAAAAATGAGCAATGAAAAAATTATTAGAACTTTAAATATTTTCATTTTTTAAATCTCCATTGTAAGGCTTAATGCGGGAAAAACCGGAAAGAGAGTGAACTGCTTGAGCTGCGGAATAAAATTAGAGCCATCATTGTAAAAATTAACATAACGCGCAAAAGGATTTTGATGATTATATAAATTGTAAACGCTTAGAGTAATTTGAATTGGAAAATTTATCCAGTGCATTTTATATGATGCGCTAACGTCAAGCTTGTGGTAAGCGGGAAGCCGATATTCATTTATACCCTTATAGTCTAAAAATATTTGGGGACCATTGTTGGCAGAAAACACTCCGGGAAAGTAATACTGTCCGGTGGGCATAGTATAAGCCTGTCCTGTTCCATAATTCCATGCAGCGCCGAACTCCCAATTTTCATTCAGCTTATAAGTTAATGCTATGCTAATGTCATGTCGTTTATCATAACGGGGATAAAAAGAATTGCCGTTATTTATTCCGTCAAAATATCTCCTCGTCCATGATAACGTGTAACCAATCCATCCGTTAAATTTCCCTTTCTGCTTATTAAAAAATAATTCAAAACCATAGGCATCGCCCCTTCCATTGGTAAGCTGTTTTTCAATTGGGGATTCAATAGTGAAAGTTGCCGTATCTCCATATTCATATAAATTTTTCATCTCTTTAAAATATCCTTCAGCGGAAAAAACATAATCTTTATCTCCTAATTCAACCTCCAAACCTAAAACGCCTTGCAAGCCCCGGCTGGGCTTGATAAGCGTTGTTGAAGGAAACCAAATATCAGTGGGGAGCGCAACATCATTTCTTACAATCAAATGAAGAAATTGATTTGAAATTGTAAAAGCGCCTTTTAAAAAAATCTTGCTGGTAATAGCGTAAGTTAGAGATGCGCGGGGTTCAATATCAAAGTATCTTGCATCCGGAAAATAATAAAAACGCAATCCTAAATTGGATGATAACAGCGGCGTTATTTGCCACTGATCTTGTAGATATAAAGCTGTTTCCACTGATACAAATTTTGCCCCGACTCTTTCATCGGTTTCCAATGCCTGTGTGTAAAAATTATTATTTACCACGTCAAAATTATGGAGCGTAACTTCAATGCCGTTTTTAACGGTATGTAGATTATTTCCAAAATACTGCCCATCAATTTTTAAAGAAAAATCTTGAATAGTTGAAGATGAATAAAAATCATTTTTAAAAGCTGTGGGATTTTTATCCGTGATTAAAGTCGTAAAATTATAACGTGTAAAATTAAGAGCAGCTTTTGTGAATTTTTTTTCTTCAGTGAGGTGGATCCAATTTAAATTTGCAATAGTATTACTCCACCCAATATTATAAGCGGCGTCTTTATTATCCTTTGAATTATAAAGATTATCATCGCCGGTGTATCCGCTAATTGAAATTTTATCATGCTCGCTGAAGTTATAATCAAACTTCCCATTAACGTCAAAAAAATTATACAACGGAATTATTTTACTTTTAACAAATTGCTTTTGAAGAATATCAAAATACATTTTTCTTCCGGAAATTAAATAAGACGCTTTATCTGAAATAGGACCCTCTACAGTAGCGTGGGAACTAATTGTTCCTAATCCAAGCTTTCCTTTAAAATTTTCTTTAGAACCATTTTTTAAAGTAATATCTAAAACGCTTCCCAGCCTGCCTCCATATTCAGCAGGGAAGGCGCCTTTAATTAATCTTAAATCATTTATGGCGTCGGAATTAAAAGTGCTGGCAAAACCGCCTAGATGAAATGGATTATAAATAACTACGCCGTCAACTAAAGTTAAAGTTTGGTCCGGCGAGCCCCCGCGTATATATAAGCCGCTGGAAATTTCGGACGAAGTTGTTACGCCGGGCAGCAATGTTAAAGCTTTGAATACGTCAGCTTCGCCGCTTAAACTGGGAAGCTGCTTAATAAATTCTGGGGAAATATCTATAACGCTTATATTTTTAAATGTATCTCTTTTGGCTTCAATTAAAATCTGGTCAAGCTGAAGTTCCTTCGGATTCATTTTAAAATCAAATTCTACTGAAACAGAATTACCGGAGAGAATTATTTTTTTACTGATTTTTTCATATCCAATGCTGCTGGCAAAAAGCCAGTAAACGCCTTTTGTTAAATTTATCAGAGAATAATTTCCGTCTTTATCGCTTGCCGTTCCTTTAACGGGCGCTTCGGTTTTAAGGCTGTCTGTATATAACAAAATATTAACCCCTAAAAGAGGCAGGTGATTCTTTTCATCTGTTACTTTTCCGAAAATACGGCTGTTATTTTGCGCCGTTGAATAAGATGTAATTAAAAATAATGCAGCCATAAACAGAAAAAATTTCATGAAAATAATTTACTTTCTATAAATATAAATTTCATCGTAATATATTTCCCAATTTTTTATTCAATATTTAGTTACCTTTTATTTTAGCCGCAACAACTAAAATTAAGCTGATTGCAATTTAGTTTTATTTTTTTTTATATTTCAAATAGACGGAAAAAAAGAGAGAGCTTTTTTTAAGGGACATATAAATTAAGGCTCATATTATGTCACATAAAAATAATATTATTAGACTATTAGTTTTAATCCCATCTACAGTTTTATTCATCGCTGCGTCAAGCAAAATAATTTCATTCCGCGTTTCTGTGGAATCTGTTTCATCTTCTCTACTTTTATTTTCAATAAATAATAATTTCATTTCAATTTTTCTAACGTTTTTTTTAATAGCCATAGAACTTTTTGCAGCCGCTATATTAGTAATAAAAAAAGACGCTTTGTACCCAATCCTTTTTTCAGCGTTTCTTTATCTAATATTTATTTTCTTTAATATTTATAAGATCATCCAAAGCGGGGATAGTAATTGCGGCTGCTTTGGAGAAATATTTTCAGTTAATGCTTCCGCGATATTAATTATTGATATAATTAATCTGGCGCTTCTTCTTCTCATTCTTAAATTAAAAGAGGTAGATTTTTATGCTAAAGCGGTATAATTGGTACAATATTTTTCTGCATATAATGTTGGTGGGATTAAGTTTATCAGTTATTCTGTTAATAAATAAAAATAAAATATTATCAGAAAAACTCAACGGCGGAAATATAGGGCAGTTAAAAGAAGGAGATGTAATCCAAAACTTTTCTGCTTATGATCTAAATAAAAATGAAATATTAATTGATTTTAAGAAAGGTAAAAATAAGCTGCTTTTCGTTTTTACTACTACCTGTCCTTATTGCACTAAAAATATCTCACATTGGAAAGAACTATATGATAGCAAGAAAAATGAATTTGAAATAATTGGCATTGGCTGCGATGATGCTGAAGAAATACAAGAGTATGTTGAAGCCAACAAATTACCGTATAAAGTCTTGGTACCAAAAGATAAAGATTTTAGAAAAAAGAATAAAATTAGTGGTGTGCCTCAGACTATATATCTTGATAAATCAAAGATAGAAAAAATCTATATAGGTTTATTGCAAACTGATATATCTAATAAATTTTAAATGGGCGGCTGCTTAAAATCATAAATAATTAAAAGGAGCAACAAATGAAAAAATTAATAGCAAGAGTGACGTTCATATCGTTTCTTATTGTAATTCTATTTTTCGGTATAGCTGAAACTCAAACGGCTTTTGCCTCGGGACCTTGCGATGGCATACAGCAAGGCACATCAGAATATTGCGATTGTATTGTGGAAAATCAATCCTTCTATTATTGTTGGTCTAATAGCGGTGATTGCTGTGTATATACTCAAAATCTTAACAAAGGATGTCCCGATGCTTCATCTGGTTGGTGTTGGTAAAATTTTTTGAGTATAGCATAATTTTATATTGTTAAAGAATTTGCCAACCGCCCATTACATAAAAATTTATATGAAACAATTAATCATTTCATTATTGTTTATCACTTTTTCATTTGCTCAAAGCAATGAAAAAATAAATATAATAAATAATGAAAACTATTTAGCTGCTAATCAGTGGGAAATGTGGTTTACTAATAGCGGAGATATCTCGCCTATAGGTGGGCTTTGGCCCGGCGGGCTAAATGCATTTCAACATATTGACGGATCAAGTGTTCTTATTTGGGGGGGAATGATTAACGGCCAGGTGCATGTAACAAAAAAACGAAATCTTCTTCCCGGAAAGATTTTGGATGACGGAACACGGGATAATTCAAATAAAGAAAAATATAGGATATACAAAATTAAAAAAGGATGGGAAACCCTTCCCTTCGGCTCGGAAAGAGATGAGTATGAAAAGGATTATAATGAATGGCCCGTTGAAGACGGCGCTCCGTGGATAGATATTGATGGAGATGGAATTTTTACTAGGGGTATTGATTCGCCTGATGATTTTGCCGATGAACTGATTTGGTTCGTATATAATGAAATCGATTCATCAACCATGCAGTCTAACATTCCTCTAATTAGTTTAGAAGTGCAAGTTACCGCCTATGCTTTTCAGCGCGGAACTTTGAAAGATGCCGTATTTAAGAAATATAAAATTATTAATAAAGGTTCCGGAGTTATTAATGAAATGTATCTTGGCTTGCAAACAGGAATAAATATAGATGTAGGATTGGAAAATTATCTTGGCTGCGACTCAGCGCTTAACTTGCAATACGGATACGATAAGGATAACAGCAGTATATCTTATGATATTCCGCCAGCCGGGGGACAAGTTTTGCTTCAAGGACCAATAATTAAAACAAATGATTTCGACTCAGCCTATTATAATAGAAGCTGGAAGAAATCATACAGAAATATAAATATGACTTCTTTTACCACCGCCGCAATTTCTTATGATCCGGTTCTATATCCTTCTAATGTATCATTTGATGAAGGCTGGTACAATTATTTAAAAGGCTTTTACCGCAATGGGGCTGATATAATAGATGTAGCAAACGGAAAACTCACGAAGTTTTTTTTCAGCGGCGATCCGGTTCAAAAAAATGGATGGTATTGCGATTTAGGATTTCCAGCCGGTATAAAAAGAAATTCAACCGAAGCTGGAACATTTATGATGTCCACGGGTCCCTTTACTTTAGCTCCTTACGACACGCAGGAAGTAGTAATTGCCACCATAGCCGCACAAGGCACGGATAATCTTAACTCGGTAACAGAGTTGAAACGGAAAGCAAGAATAATACAGAAAGCCTATAACCTAAATTTTCAGCTTACCGCTTCTCCGCCAAAACCGAAAGTAACAGCAAATCCCCAAGAAGATAAAATCACACTTTGGTGGGATACAAACGCGGAAAGCTATGAGGAAGAAGACCCGTTGATATTAGAACAAAACCTACCCGATACCAGCTACACATTTGAAGGATATATAGTAAGACAGCATCGGGACAGCAGCGACAGAGAAGGAAAAATAATAGCCATCTATGATAGAAAAAATGAAGTCTCTGTAATAGAAGATTATGTAATAGTTAATGGAGTAAGCGTAAAGCTTCCGGTAATATTTGGGAATAACGAAGGTTTGAGAAGATATATAACAATTGAGAAAGACGCCTTCACAAATAATAAATTGTATAACGGCAATCCCTATTATTATTCAGTAACAGCATATGCCTATAGCAAAGAAAGCTCGCCCAGTTACTTAGAAAGTGAGAAGAAAATAATAGAAGTAATACCGGGCAGAGAGAAGATAGATTACTCCTCGGCTTATAATTATGAAGACAATGTATATGCACAGTTAACATCTGGACAAAGCGATGGTAGGGTGTGGTTCAGAGTAATAGACCCGAAGTCATTAACGGGAGATAGATATGCAGTAACATTTATAGAAAGAAATGACAGCGCTAAATATAATCTAATAAATGAAACCAGAGGAGATACTCTTATAAAGAACAGCGGGGATTATGGATCGGATAGTTTTCACCAAAAAGTAATGGAAGGATTTATATTTCAAATAATAGATAACGGCAGAGATTCCATAAAGAGAAATAACCCGGGAGAGAATTCGGCAGTAAAAAGCATAACTATGGATGGGATAGATTTGATAGGGAATAAAATAGAAGCAGTAAGCAACGGAATCGATAAAAAGCAAGGAATAAATTGGAAAGATAATATAGGTTATGATGATTATGAGATAAGATTTACAGAGTCAAGGGAGCGAATATTATACCACGGGTTACAGTCCATTAAACGCGCCATTGAGAGACGACCCGAAAGGAAAAGGAAGAGTTCCGTTTGAGATTTGGGACGTAACAAAAAATGAAAGAATGCTTATAAAAACTATGGATAAAAATCATAACGGATACCATGTTGGAGCCAGAGCGGTGAAGGGATATGGGAAGCCATATACGCCTACGCCGGAAATTACAGTGAGCCATTGCCGGATAGATCTGGAATAACATCAGCGGAAGAACATAAATTTGGTGAAGTAAAAATAAAAGGAGAGATTCCATCGATAGGCTCCATAATCAGAATAGAAACCTTCAAGCCATTCAGCGAAGAAAATAGATATGAAATAATGTTAGAGAAAGCCGACTTAACGAATAAAGAAAAAGGGAAAGAAAACATAGAACAAATAACCGTATTCCCGAATCCCTATTACGGCAACAGTGAGAATAGAGAGGAGAAGGACAAAGCTTTATTCGATTTGCGGGACTCCCCACAGAAACAACAATCCGAATTTATACCATAGCGGGAGTGTTTGTAAGAAGAATAGACAAAACAGAAGTGAACCAATATGCAGATTGGGATTTAAGAAATGAAGACGGACAATCCGTAGCCAGCGGAATATACATAGCTCATTTAGAAATGCCGGGTATAGGCGAGAAGATATTAAAAATTGCCGTGGTTATAGGGAAGGGTTATTTGAACAAATAAGAAAATTGAAAATTTGATCGGGGTAAACAATTATAAATTAAAGGAGCATATCATGAAAATGATTAAATTTATTTTTAGTGCAATTATAGTAATAATTTTTGTTGCCGGTTCATTAACTTTATTTAGTAATAAAGCTATAGCCGCAATCGACTGTTCTCAGTATAATCACTATCCATATTGTTATAATTATGTCCCAAATGCTACGCATGATTGTTGCAGCCCACTGAAAGGCTCGGATATGCCAAATTGCCCATCATATTGTGAATAAAAACTGAATTATTAAAAAATGATTGTTTATCCCGAATATTGTAATTATTTAACTAAGACTTTAATATTAGATTTAATTATTTGGTTTTTTGCTGTTTCAAATCTTTGGGCTCAGGAAGACTATGAAAACATTTCTGTCAATACTATAAAAATGTATATTTCAAACAACGGCAGCAGTTCAGTAAATCCTCCTTTCAAGCCAGGCTTTTTATGGCCCGGGGGAATATATGCCTCCAAACCTCTATTACAAGAAGATGGATTAATATGGGGAGGAGTTATAGATGATAGCTTATTCATAAATGGAATAATTTATTTTAATAAGGTATTACAGCCTGGCAAAATCTTAGACAATGGTTCTGCAGATGATCCAAATCTTTATAAGTATAGAATATATAAAATAAAAAAAGGGTGGGAGACGCTTCCCTTCGGATCGGAAAGAGATAAATATGAAAAGGATTATAACGAATGGCCTGTAGAGGACGGCGCACCGTGGGAAGATATTGATGGCAATGGAATTTTTACAAAAGGTATTGATAAGCCCCGATTTTTAGGAGACGAAGTTTTATGGTTTGTTTCAAATGATATGAATAAAGCAAGAATTCTTCCAGGGCAGAAACCGATTGGATTGGAATTTCAAACAACTTTGTATGGACTTAATAACTCAGCTATAATGGGAAATACAATATTTAAGAAAGTAATGATCATAAATAAAAGCGGAAAATATATAAGCCAAATGTATATTGGACTTAATAATTTTGTTGTTATTGGAAATCCCAATGATAATTTTGTAGGATGTGACACTTTAATAAATTTAGGATATGGTTATAACGCTTCCAATCGAGATGAGATATATGGAACGCCAGCTCCTGCGGAAGGGCATTTATTTTTACAAACACCTGTTATACAAGGAAGTTTAAATGATAGTGCTCAATTTAATGGTGAATGGAAAACTGGTAATAAAAATTTAATAATGCCGCCCGTATTATTAATTATAATAAAATTATGAGCCATGATTAAAATTTTTGGACTGCTTAATACGGTTATAACATTTTTAAGTTTGCTTGCAACTAGTAGCTATCCTCAAACTCCTATAATTCCTATGGATGAAGAATATATATCTATAAACCAAATAAAACACTGGTTTAACAATTATAATTATGGATTAAAAGGCGGCTACTGGCCTAAGTACAAAGACAAAATCTTTGGGGTTTTTGATGGACTTGTTTGGGGAGGAATTTTAAATGGGGATACTGTTTCTACACGTACTTTGATGGCTGGCTATGATTGCCGTCCGGGTAAAATTCTTGATAATGGATTACCGGATGATCCATTTAAAAAAGATATAGAATATATAAGATCAGAAAAAGCTGGGAAACACTCCCTTTTGGACCGGAAAGAGATCAATTTGAAAAAGATTATAATGAATGGCCTGTAGAGGACGGCGCCCCGTGGATAGATATTGATGGCAATGGAATTTTTACCAGAGGTATTGATAAGCCTAAATATGTAGGTGATGAAGTTCTTTGGTTTGTGTGTAACGATCTGCATCCAACACAGATTATCTATTATGAACCGAATGATCCGCTTGGTTTTGAAGTCCAGGTTACTATTTATGGACAAAATAGAAGAGGCATTTTAGATGATGCTATCTTTATGAAATACAAAATTATTAATAAGGGGAATAATACTATTGATAAAATGTTTCTGGGAATAGCTCCCGGTCTTGGCGGATTATATTTACCATTATTTCCAAGCTATGAATTTAATGCAAAAATGGGCTTTGATACTACCCTTAACTTGCAATATTACTATGATAGAAATTATGACACAGGCTATGAAGTAAAGCCTTCTTTCGGCTTAAAGCTGGTGCAGGGACCTGTTATAAAATCTGTTCAAAGTGACAGTGCCTTTGTTGAAAATTCTTGGATAGACGGATTTAAGAATTTAAGTTCTTATAGCTTTACAACTTTCCAAGTAATACTTTCTCCATCGTTGTTTCCCGATTCTAATCTTACCCATCAACAGGAGCTTTACAATCAAATGAATGGATTCTGGAAAAATGGAAGCCCAATAATTAATCCGGTAACAAATGAACCTACTCGATATTTATTTACTGGCGATCCGGTTTCTAACACAGGATGGAATCATATTCAAGGATGGCAGCCGGGGGTAGGTCAGGCAGGCGCTCAAGGATTAAATCTTATGTCAATAGGACCTTTTGCATTCGCACCTCAAGATACGCAGGTTATTGTAATTGCCGGTTTAGCCGCGCAAGGCACAGATAACCTAAACTCAGTAACAGAGCTAAAGCGTAAAGCCAGGATAATACAAAAAGCCTATAACCTAAACTTTAAGCTTACCCCTCCTCCTCCAAATCCAAAAGTAACAGTCAAATCCCGGGGAAGATAAAATAACGCTATGGTGGGATACAAACGCGGAAAGCTATGAGGAAGAAGACCCGTTGATATTAGAACAAAACCTACCCGATACCAGCTACAGCTTTGAAGGATATATAATAAGGCAGTACCGTAACAGCGGGGATAGAGAAGGAAAAATAATAGCCATCTATGATAAAAAAAATGAAGTCTCTGTGATAGAAGATTATGTAATAGTAAACGGAGTAAGCGTAAAGCTTCCGGTAATATTCGGTAACAACGAAGGACTAAGAAGATATATAACAATTGAGAAAGACGCATTCACAAATAATAAATTGTATAACGGCAATCCCTATTATTATTCAGTAACAGCATATGCCTATAGCAAAGAAAGCTCGCCCAGTTACTTAGAAAGCGAGAAGAAAATAATAGAAGTAATACCGGGCAGAGAGAAGATAGATTACTCCTCGCCTTATAATTATGAAGACAATGTATCTGCACAGTTAACATCTGGACAAAGCGATGGTAGGATATGGTTCAGAGTAATAGACCCGAAGTCATTAACGGGAGATAGATATGCAGTAACATTTATAGAAAGAAATGACAGCGCAAAATATAATTTAATAAATGAAACCAGAGGAGATACTCTTATAAAGAACAGCGGAGATTATGGATCGGATAGTGTGCACCAAAAAGTAATGGAAGGATTTATATTTGAAATAACAGATAACGGCAGAGATTCCATAAAGAGAAATAATCCGGGAGAGAATTCGGCAATAAAAAGCGTAACCATGGATGGAATAGATTTGATAGGAAATAAAATAGAAGCGGTAAGCAACGGAATAGACAAACGGCAAGGGATAAACTGGAAAGATAATATAGGCTATGATGATTATGAGATAAGATTTACAGAACAAGGAAGCGAATATTATACCACCGGATACAGTCCATTAAATGCGCCATTGAGAGACGACCCGAAAGGGAAAGGAAGAGTTCCCTTTGAGATTTGGGACGTAAGAAAATAATGAAAGAATGCTTATAAAATCTAAGAGATAGATAATATAACGGATACGATGTGGAGCCAGAGCGGTGAAGGAATATGGGAAGCGATATATGCCTACGCCGGCAATTACAGTGAGCCATTGCCGGATAGATCTGGAATAACATCAGCGGAAGAACATAAATTTGGTGAAGTAAAAATAAAAGGAGAGATTCCATCGGTAGGCTCCATAATAAGAATAGAAACCTTCCAGCCATTTACAGAAGAAAACAGATATGAAATAATATTAGAAAAAGCCGACTTAACGAATAAAGAAAAAGGAAAAGAAAACATAGAACAAATAACCGTATTCCCGAATCCCTATTACGGCAGCAGTGAGATAGAAGGAGGCGGACAAAGCTTCGTAAGATTTGCGGGACTCCCCACAGAAACAACAATCCGCATTTATACCATAGCGGGAGTGTTTGTAAGAAGAATAGACAAAACAGAAGTGAACCAATATGCAGATTGGGATTTAAAAACGAAGACGGACAATCCGTAGCCGGCGGAATATACATAGCTCATTTTGAAATGCCCGGTATAGGCGAAAAGATATTAAAAATTGCCGTGGTTATAGGGAAGGGTTATTTGAACAAATAAGAAAATTGAAAATTTGATCGGGGTAAACAATTATAAATTAAAGGAGCATATCATGAAAATGATTAAATTTATTTTTAGTGCAATTATAGTAATAATTTTTGTTGCCGGTTCATTAACTTTATTTAGTAATAAAGCTATAGCCGCAATCGACTGTTCTCAGTATAATCACTATCCATATTGTTATAATTATGTCCCAAATGCTACGCATGATTGTTGCAGCCCTCTGAAAGGCTCGGATATGCCAAATTGCCCATCATATTGTGAATAAAAACTGAATTATTAAAAAATGATTGTTTATCCCGAATATTGTAATTATTTAACTAAGACTTTAATATTAGATTTAATTATTTGGTTTTTTGCTGTTTCAAATCTTTGGGCTCAGGAAGACTATGAAAACATTTCTGTCAATACTATAAAAATGTATATTTCAAACAACGGCAGCAGTTCAGTAAATCCTCCTTTCAAGCCAGGCTTTTTATGGCCCGGGGGAATATATGCCTCCAAACCTCTATTACAAGAAGATGGATTAATATGGGGAGGAGTTATAGATGATAGCTTATTCATAAATGGAATAATTTATTTTAATAATGTATTACAGCCTGGCAAAATCTTAGACAATGGTTCTGCAGATGATCCAAATCTTTATAAGTATAGAATATATAAAATAAAAAAAGGGTGGGAGACGCTTCCCTTCGGATCGGAAAGAGATGAATATGAAAAGGATTATAACGAATGGCCTGCAGAGGATGGCGCCCCCTGGGAAGATATTGATGGCAATGGAATTTTTACAAAAGGTATTGATAAGCCCCGATTTTTAGGAGACGAAGTTTTATGGTTTGTTTCAAATGATATGAATAAAGCAAGAATTCTTCCAGGGCAGAAACCGATTGGATTGGAATTTCAAACAACTTTGTATGGACTTAATAACTCAGCTATAATGGGAAATACAATATTTAAGAAAGTAATGATCATAAATAAAAGCGGAAAATATATAAGCCAAATGTATATTGGACTTAATAATTTTGTTGTTATTGGAAATCCCAATGATAATTTTGTAGGATGTGACACTTTAATAAATTTAGGATATGGTTATAATGCTTCCAATCGAGATGAGATATATGGAACGCCTGCTCCTGCGGAAGGGCATTTATTTTTACAAACACCTGTTATACAAGGAAGTTTAAATGATAGTGCTCAATTTAATGGTGAATGGAAAACTGGTAATAAAAATTTAGGAATGACAAGTTTCATTTTTTATTATAAGGTTTCTAATATCGACTCTAGCAAAAGATCATCTCTCTTTCCTGATTTTTCATCTCTATCTTATCCAAAATATTTTTATAATAACTTACAGGGTAAGTTGTGGAGTGGGTACAATATAATTGATCCTAATTCATTTAAAAGAAACAAAATTTTTTGTTCCCGGCGATCCAGACACAAAGATTGGCTGGTATGAAGGAGAGGGTTGGAATAACAATGATACAATCGCCCCTCCTTTTTATGAAGGTCAAAGAACATATTTAATGTCCACCGGTCCCTTTAACTTAGCACCTTACGACACGCAGGAAGTAGTAATAGCTACCATAGCAGCGCAGGGCACAGATAATCTTAATTCGGTAACAGAGTTGAAACGGAAAGCAAGAATAATACAGAAAGCGTATAACCTTAATTTTCAGCTAACCGCGCCTCCGCCAAAACCGAAAGTAACAGCAAATCCCGAAGAAGATAAAATCACACTTTGGTGGGATACAAACGCGGAAAGCTATGAGGAAGAAGACCCATTAATAGTGGAACAAAACCTACCCGATACCAGCTACAGCTTTGAAGGATATATAATAAGGCAGTACCGTAACAGCGGGGATAGAGAAGGAAAAATAATAGCCATCTATGATAAAAAAAATGAAGTCTCTGTGATAGAAGATTATGTAATAGTAAACGGAGTAAGCGTAAAGCTTCCGGTAATATTCGGTAACAACGAAGGACTGAGAAGATATATAACAATTGAGAAAGACGCATTCACAAAAAATAAATTGTATAACGGCAATCCCTATTATTATTCAGTAACAGCATATGCCTATAGCAAAGAAAGCTCGCCCAGTTACTTAGAAAGCGAAAGAAAATAATAGAAGTAATACCGGGCAGAGAGAAGATAGATTACTCCTCGCCTTATAATTATGAAGACAATGTATCTGCACAGTTAATATCTGGACAAAGCGATGGAAGGATATGGTTCAGAGTAATAGACCCGAAGTCATTAACGGGAGATAGATATGCGGTAACATTTATAGAAAGAAATGACAGCGCAAAATATAATTTAATAAATGAAACCAGAGGAGATACTCTTATAAAGAACAGCGGAGATTACGGCTCGGACAGCGTGCACCAAAAAGTAAGGGAAGGATTTATATTTGAGATAACAGACAACGGCAGAGATTCCATAAAGAGAAATAATCCGGGAGAGAGTTCGGCAATAAAAAGCGTAACCATGGATGGAATAGATTTGATAGGAAATAAAATAGAAGCGGTAAGCAACGGAATAGACAAACGGCAAGGGATAAACTGGAAAGATAATATCGGCTATGATGATTATGAGATAAGATTTACCGAATCGGGGAGCGAATATTATACCACGGGTTACAGTCCATTAAACGCGCCATTGAGAGACGACCCGAAAGGGAAAGGAAGAGTTCCCTTTGAGATATGGGACGTAACAAAAAATGAAAGAATGCTTATAAAAATAAGAGATAGACAATATAACGGATACCAGTTGGAGTAAAAGCGGGGAAGGAATATGGGAAGCGATATACGCATACAGCCGGAAATTACAGTGAGCCATTGCCGGATAGATCTGGAACAACACCAGCGGAAGAACATAAATTTGGTGAAGTAAAAATAAAAGGAGAGATTCCATCGATAGGCTCAATAATCAGAATAGAAACCTTCCAGCCATTTACAGAAGAAAACAGATATGAAATAATATTAGAAAAAGCCGACTTAACGAATAAAGAAAAAGGAAAAGAAAACATAGAACAAATAACCGTATTCCCGAATCCCTATTACGGCAGCAGTGAGATAGAAGGAGGCGGACAAAGCTTTGTAAGATTTGCGGGACTCCCCACAGAAACAACAATCCGCATTTATACCATAGCGGGAGTGTTTGTAAGAAGAATAGACAAAACAGAAGTGAACCAATATGCGGATTGGGATTTACTAAACGAAGACGGACAATCCGTAGCCGGCGGAATATACATAGCTCATTTGGAAATGCCCGGTATCGGAGAAAAAATATTAAAGCTTGCCGTGGTTATAGGTAAAAATTATTTGAGTAGATGAGAAGGCTCATTGTTAAGCTGCAAAATATAATCACAATTAACAGAATTAAAAGGTAAGATGTAGTAAGGAGAAATAAAATGAAAGCAATAAAGTTGGTCTTTTTAGGAATTTTATTTATCATATTAAGTTATGGCTTCGCTGAAGCGACAAGTAGCAACACAACCGCTTGTCCAAATTACCAATCATGCACGGATCCCTCATTACTCTTTGCTATGAATTGTGATAATAGTGGGCTTGCTTGTCATTGGGACGCTTGGGAATGGTATTGGGACAATTGTGAATTAACGAATTATCCTTGTGTAAATTAAACTTTAATATAAACTAAAAAGAAAAAAAACTACATCTTACCAATTAATATATCTTTAGAAATGGTTGCCTTGACTGATAATACTCTATATGAATATAATGGTTAAAATAAAATTTTTAATAGTTCCATTGTTTGGTTTTTGTTTATTCAATGGTTTCTCATATTCGCAAACTTTTTGGGATAGAGATTCTACCGATTTCTATGTGAATCAATTTAATACAACTGTATTTAATAATTATCCTGGCTCTATAGCGCCCAATGGAAATATAGCCGTCTGGCCGGGAGGTAAATACGGAACAAACCAAATACTTTTTAATGATGGCTTATTATGGGGCTGCAAAAAAAATAATTTAGTCTTTGCAAATAGCAGTAATATTAAAACAGTAATAGTATATCTACCGGGAAAAATAAATGATGATGGTTCTGCCGATTATTATAAAAAAGATAAGTATAGGGTTTTTCATATAAAAAAAGGATGGGAAACTCTTCCTTTCGGCTCGGAAAGAGATGAGTATGAAAAGGATTATAATGAATGGCCTGTAGAAGACGGAGCGCCATGGATAGATATGAATGGCGATGGAATTTTTTCACAAGGAATTGACCAACCAAATTTCTTAGGAGATGAAGCGCTTTGGTATGTAACGAATGATTTGTGGAATTTCTCGTTTGATAATAAACTTTATGAATACATTCCTCTTAATTTGGAATTTCAAACGACTATCTTTGGATTAGCCCGCGCAGGTAAATTAGGCGATGTAGTATTCACAAAATTAAAAATGATAAACAAAGGGAATAATATTTTAGAAAATATGTACGTCGGTAAAAGCTGGGTATTTCCCCTTGCTAATTCTTTTTATGCATGTGATACAACCTTAAATTTGTCTTACGCATTTTTAGATACAATCGAAGATAACTTACACGATCCATCGCCCTCGCTTGGGTTAATGTTTTGTGATGATATTAAAATGACTGCTCATAATTTTTTTATATCATTTTTATCTTCACCTCCTATTTCAAATAAAGAATTTCATCCTATGGTTCCTATTACACCCGAAGAGGTTTATAACGTTTTAAAAGGATTATATTGGAGCGGGGAGCAAATAATAAATCCTGTTACAAATCAACCAACCAAATATTATTTGTCCGGCGATCCGGCAAAAAAAACCGGCTGGTATGGCGGTGATGGTTGGCCAGGTAAAGATACCGTAATATTTCCTGGTAAATTGAAAATTTCTTCTGCTTTAATGTCCACCGGCCCCTTTACCTTAGCTCCTTACGACACGCAGGAAGTAGTAATAGCTACAATAGCAGCGCAGGGCACAGATAATCTCAACTCGGTAACAGAGTTGAAACGGAAAGCCAGAATAATACAGAAAGCGTATAACCTTAATTTTCAGCTAACCCCGCCTCCTCCAAAACCAAAAGTAACGTCAAATCCCGGGGAAGATAAAGTAACGCTTTGGTGGGATACAAACGCGGAAAGCTATGAGGAAGAAGACCCATTGATATTGGATCAAAACCTACCCGACACCAGCTACACATTTGAAGGCTATATTGTAAGACAGCATCGGGACAGCAGCGACAGAGAAGGAAAAATAATAGCCATCTATGATAGAGAAAATGAAGTCTCAGTAATAGAAGATTATGTAATAGTAAACGGAGTAAGCGTAAAGCTTCCGGTAATATTTGGTAATAACGAGGGATTGAGAAGATATATAACAATTGAGAAAGACGCCTTCACAAATAATAAATTGTATAACGGCAATCCCTATTATTATTCAGTAACAGCATATGCCTATAGCAAAGAAAGCTCGCCCAGTTACTTAGAAAGTGAGAAGAAAATAATAGAAGTAATACCGGGCAGAGAGAAGATAGATTACTCCTCGGCTTATAATTATGAAGACAATGTATATGCACAGTTAACATCTGGACAAAGCGATGGTAGGGTGTGGTTCAGAGTAATAGACCCGAAGTCATTAACGGGAGATAGATATGCAGTAACATTTATAGAAAGAAATGACAGCGCCAAATATAATCTAATAAATGAAAGCAGAGGAGATACTCTTATAAAGAACAGCGGGGATTATGGATCGGATAGTCTTCACCAAAAAGTAATGGAAGGATTTATATTTCAAATAATAGATAACGGCAGAGATTCCATAAAAAGAAATAACCCGGGAGGGAACTCAGCAGTAAAAAGCATAACTATGGATGGGATAGATTTGATAGGGAATAAAATAGAAGCAGTAAGCAACGGAATCGATAAAAAGCAAGGAATAAATTGGAAAGATAATATAGGTTATGATGATTATGAGATAAGATTTACAGAGCAAGGAAGTGAATATTATACCACCGGATACAGTCCATTAAATGCGCCGATGAGAGATGACCCGAAAGGGAAAGGAAGAGTTCCGTTTGAGATTTGGGACGTAAGGACTAATGAAAGAATGCTGATAAAAACTATGGATAGAAATCAAAGGGATACGATGTGGAGCCAGAGCGGTGAAGGGATATGGGAAGCCATATATGCATACGCCGGCAATTACAGTGAGCCATTGCCGGATAGATCTGGAATAACATCAGCGGAAGAACATAAATTTGGTGAAGTAAAAATAAAAGGAGAGATTCCATCGATAGGCTCCATAATCAGAATAGAAACCTTCAAGCCATTCAGCGAAGAAAACAAATATGAAATAGTGTTAGAGAAAGCCGACTTAACGAATAAAGAAAAAGGAAAAGAAAACATAGAACAAATAACCGTATTCCCGAATCCCTATTACGGCAACAGCGGAATAGAGCGGGAAGGACAAAGCTTTATTCGATTTGCGGGACTACCCACAGAAACAACCATCCGAATTTATACTATAGCCGGAGTGTTTGTAAGAAGAATAGACAAAACAGAACTAAACCAATATGTAGATTGGGATTTAAGAAATGAAGACGGACAATCCGTAGCCGGCGGAATATACATAGCTCATTTAGAAATGCCCGGCATCGGCGAGAAGATATTAAAAATTGCCGTGGTTATGGGTAAAAATTATTTGAATAGATGAGAATGGCATATCATCAAATAAAAACATTTAATATATTTAGAAGCATTGAATGAGGAATATCAAATGAAAAAAATATTACTTCTTTTAATTGTAATAATATTTTCTACGCTCTCGCATGCGCAGAATGGAACTGCCGGAGCGCAGGAATTGCTGCTGCCTGTAGGCGCTAAAAGTCTTGCTATGCAAAATTCATTTGTCGCGGGTATCTCAGGCATTGAAGCAATTTATTATAACCCTGCCGGATTAGCTTCAAATGTAAATGACATTGATGCGATGTTTACCTACATGAATTTTATTGCCGATATAAATTTATCTTATGCGGCGGCGGCGGCTAACCTCGGCGAAGGTGGTACGCTCGCTTTGAACTTAAAAACCATTGACCTTGGAGATATCCCTGTAACTACAACTCAGCAGCCTTACGGCACAGGTGAGAATTTTTCACCGACGTTAATGGTAGCTGGATTAAGCTACGGCAAAAATATTTCAGACAATATTTCTTTAGGAATAGGAGTAAATATCATCCATGAAAAGATTATTGAAACCAGCGCTACCGGCGTCTCTTTTGATCTCGGGTTTCAATATCATAATATTGGAATTGAAGGTTTAATGTTTGGAGGCGTTGTTAAAAATCTTGGACCTAATATGAAATTTGACGGTCCCGAATTATTAAGAACAGCAGTTGACACAACCACCCGAAGAGAAAATCAATTATATAAAATTGAGTCCGATGCTTTTGAGTTACCGCTTCAATTTGATTTTGGCTTAGCTTATGAAAATCAATTTGAAAATGTTTACTCATACGTCGCAACATTCTCTTTTTCATCAAGTTCTTATTTTGAAAATGAAATTAAATTTGCCGGAGAATTTTCTTACGATAATATGTTTTTTGTAAGAGGCGGATATTTTTTTAATTCACAAAATGTAAATGACGATAGAACTATATTCGGACCTTCATTCGGTGCCGGAATAAATTTAAAAACAATTTTTAATATTTCAGTTGACTACGCTTACCGGGTTTCATCCAGGTTCAATTCTAATCAAATGTTTACGGTTAAAATTGGTTTTTAGTTTTAGCTGCTTATCTATTTTTTGTTTCTGTTTGTTAGCTGAAGCTGAATACAAAGAACCATTCCCAAACCTCAAACTTCCCACAATAACAAAGTATAGATTTTTATATATTTGTAACTAAAGATTTCTAATTAATGGAGGAAAAATGTCAGAATCAGCAATAGATGGTTTGAAGCCGGAAATTATATGGAAAAGATTTTATGAAATTAGCCAGGTACCAAGACCATCAAAAAAAGAAGAGAAAATTCTTAATCATTTAAAAAATCTTGCAAAAGAATTAAATATAAAATACAAAGAAGACAAAGTGGGAAACCTTGTTTTTTTATTCCCGCAGCAAAAGGTTATGAAAATTCTCCCACAGTTGTACTGCAAGGGCATGTTGATATGGTTTGTGAAAAAAATAAAAACACTAAACATGATTTTGAAAATGATCCTATAAAATTATTGAGAGAAGACGGATGGATTACCGCTGATGGGACTACATTAGGGAGTGACAATGGAATTGGCGTTGCTGCCGGTTTAGCTGTAGCAACTGATAAAGAAGTTGTTCACGGACCAATTGAAATTTTATTGACAGTGGATGAAGAAACCGGACTTACAGGTGCTACTAATCTTGAACCCGGATTTATTTCAGGAAAAACTTTGTTGAATTTGGATTCAGAAGAGGACGGAGCTTTTTACGTGGGTTGTTCCGGCGGCGTTGATACTATTGGCGAATTTAAAATTGAATGGGAATCAGCAAATAAAGATTTTGTTCCGTTTGATTTAATTGTAACTGGATTAAAAGGCGGTCATTCTGGTTTGGATATAAAAGCGGGCAGAGCAAATGCAATTAAAATTTTAGGAAGAGCTTTAAAAGAGATTAGCGATTTTGATTTTACGGTTTCTAAAATTGACGGCGGCAGTTTGCGTAATGCAATTCCTCGTGAGGCTGAAGCGGTAATATTAATTAATAGTAAGGATGAAAAGGAAATTTCAAATAAAATTTCGGAATTGCAGGAAAAAATATTAAATGAGTTTAAAACTTCGGATGAGGGATTAAAAATTGAATTTAAAAAATCAGATTTCAAATCTGAAAAATCATTTTCAAAATCATTTACAAAAAGAATTATAAACACATCACTTGCTTTACCTCATGGTGTCATTACTATGAGTCAGGATATTAGAGATTTGGTGGAGACTTCTACTAATGTTGCAACAGTTAAAATGAGCGGTGACAATTTAAGTTTTGGGACGAGCCAGCGTAGTTCAATAGAAAGTGCCAAAAAAAATACTGCTAATAATATAAAGGCAATTTTTGAACTTGCAGGTGCTAAAATAAATGCTACGGATGGTTATCCCGGATGGAAACCTGATATGGATTCCGCTATACTTAAAACATCTAAAAAAGTATTTAAAGAACTTTTCAACAAAGAGCCTGAAATAAAAGCTATTCATGCCGGATTGGAGTGCGGTATTTTGGGAGATAAAAATCCAGGCTTGGATATGATTTCATTTGGTCCAACTATAGAAGGTGCGCATTCGCCGAATGAAAGAATAAATATTAAAACAGTGGAAAAGTTTTATGATTTACTGAAGGGGATTTTGAAAGAAGTGGCAAAGCAAAATTAAAATTATTAACTAATAAACATTACTAACCCAATTTTTCTTAGAAACTGGGTTAGTTATTTTTAAACTAAAAAAGAAAAATACACTGTTAATTTCCTTTGTAAAAAGCTATTTAAGAAATATCATTTGTTTTGAAGAGCTAAAAATAATTTTTTCATTGGTTGCTGCTGTAATTCTATAAATATAAACCCCGCTAGTTAGTTCATTTGTACTAAAGTTAACTTCAAATTCACCTGCTGGCTTAAATTCATCAACTAATTTAGCTACTTCTGATCCTAAAATATCGTAGACTTTTATTTGAACTTTAGAATCTTGCGGTAAAGTATACTTAATTCTAGTGGATGGATTAAATGGATTTGGATAATTCTGTTTTAATATAAACTCACTTAAAATATTTGGTCGCTTTTGAATATCTGATGTAAAATCTTGAGCATAGATATAACAGAAGTATTTAATTCCAATATTTTCTTTAATTAAATCCAAAGTAATAAGGATATTTTTCTTGCCGTCGTTTTTAATGTCGTAAGTGGTTGCTCCATAATAAACGCTGTTCTGTTTGCTTAGCTCATTTTGTTTTATATAAAAAAGCTCATAATGTTGGTGGTTTTCATGAACCAATGAATTTTAATATTAAAACATGCTGATCAATACAAATAAAAAGCTCCTCTCTACCGTCGTTATCAAAATCCACAGCCGAAGCGTTGCCTGCAAAAAATGAAAATACTCCTGGATAGATCAATTCTCCCTACCTGTTTATATTGGTCATTACCGCTAGCCTCAAAACAAGTAAAGCGTGTTATTCCTATTCCGTTATAATAAGCGTCTCCGCCAATCCAAAATTCCTTTTTCCCATTTTTGTCGATATCATTTGTAGTGAAAAGCATATAGGCATTATTGGTAGGATACTTCTCCAATCCATGAAACTTTATAGCTGTTGTTACCAATATTTTCAATCGCTGCAACTTTTCCATTAATGCTAGACATTATAAATTCCGTTTTTCCATCTTCGTCAAAATCCCCAATAGCAAACCCGCCGAAATATGAATCTAATTGTCTTAAATTGTATTCATAAACAGAATCATAAGTAGTAGTGAAAGGATTATATTCAGATATTCTTACAGCCATATTGCTGGAAAAATAAAAATCATATCGGAATTGTTATCATTATCAAAATCGCCGTAATAAACATCATTAATTTGTGTGATAGGGGTTATAATACTCAAGCTTGAAAAAACAAACTATCGGCAAAACTATTGAAGGATGATTTTTTATAAAATAATTGTTTATGGGTAACGCGGTTATTGACAGAATCAATGGGTTCAAAAACAACTCTTCTTAAATGCAGTTCATCATTGCCGTCGCCGTCAATATCAAAAATGCCTCTTGCATTTAGCGTTAGTGAAAGCGGATAGGTGTAAAAAGCGTATTGAAAATTAGAACCGTTATACTCATAAATAAAAATATTTGATACACTCTTTATCAGTATAGTTTTTTCTGAAACCATATATTTCAGTCTTTCCGTTGTTGTTCAAATCCCCAATAAGCAAATAAGGAAAATCGGCGATAAACAATTCTCTCCAGAATTTAAATTTAGTATTATAAAGAGTCGTATCAATTGTACTTAAATCTATAATGGTACTATCAAAAGTTGGGGAGTAATTTTGTTTGTTAAGCGAGGGTAAATATTCGGCTGTATTTTTAATTTTTACATCACCGTTGGGATATTCTATTCGAAACAAATCTTTTTCAACTTCAGTTGCTTTTAATTCCGTTTTGTTCTTTAACAGTTCTAATTTTTGCAGCTTACTTTGTGCGGCAATTAAGGGGCTTAATACAATTATAATACAACAGAAAAATATTTTGGTCATTTATATTTTACCTTTTTAAAATACTTAGGGGAAGAAAATTTGTCTGATATTTTTTTATTAAACAAAACCGCAGTAATACCATTTAAAGTGATGAACATTTTTAGAGCCGCTTCCTTCAAAATAAGAAAGGAAGATTAAAAAATTTGTAAGGAAAATAAAAAAGTGGGGGGGGGTAAAAATCGTGCCAGTATTATTTAATATGCTTGTTCCCATTTGTTTTTTAAGCTAAAAATTTTTTTAGAAGCATCTAAATTCTTTTGCTAAAAATAATCCCTGAAAAAGTATATGATAATTCTATTAAAAAATAAATATTAAGCAAACAAAATTATCGAAGTGGATCAGATTTATTAAAAAAAATTTCGAAAGAAGTGGCAAAACAAAATTAAAAGTTACTTGACAAATTAAAAATTACTAACCCAATTTCTCAAAAAAATTGGGTTAGTTTGTTTGCAATTATTTCACACTGCAATTTTAAGCACATGCACTTTTCGCACTTGCATATCCACATAGATTTCTTCATAACCGTAATCAATTGTCAACTCTTCATTTGGTTCAATATCTCTAGTTGCAACAAGAAGTAAAGAGGTTTCATCACCGTCGGCAACTTCGCAATTGTAGTCACACTTATGATTAATGTATTTTATTTTATCCGTCATAGCTGTGTCGATATAGCAATCATCGCCGTTCCAAAAAATGTAAACATTATTTTCATCTTCTTCGCGTCTTTCACATTCATCGCCGGAAATAGCTTCACCTTTAATTATCATAATAGTTTCGCCTGCTGAAATTTTTATTGAAGAAAATAAACCCAAACCATGTATACCGGATTCCTTTACATAAACTAAATTTTCAAAATCTTTTTCAGCTCTAATCACATTGGCTCCTTTGTTAAATATAATTCTCAATGTTTTTTTATGTTTTCAAACATTTAGTAATTTGATGGGTGAAATTAAATAAAAAGGTTTGATTTCAAAAATAAATTTTAAAACGAAAATAATTATTTATTTTAAAAACCATGTTATCTTTTATAAATAAAGGAACGGTATTATCAATATGAAAATATTTATTACAATAATTTTTTTCTCATGGAGTTTTATCATGGCTCAATCAATCCAGAAGCAATTTAAAAGTGATTCATTAAAAACAGAAATTAGTAAATACTTTAGTGAGTATGAAGGAGATTTTGCCGTTGCTTATCTAAACTTGACTGATACATCAGATCATATTTTTATAAATGAAAAGGAAGAATTTCACGCAGCCAGCACAATGAAAACGCCGGTTATGATTGAAGTATTTAAACAAGCTGAACAGGGCAAAATAAATCTTGATGATTCCATAATTATTAAAAATGAATTTAAAAGTATTGTGGATAGTTCAAAGTATTCAATGGATATCGGCGAGGATTCCGGCGATGGACTTTATAAATTTATCGGTCATAAAAAAACTATTCGCGATTTGGTTTTTGATATGATAACGGTGAGCAGTAATCTTGCCACAAATATTTTGATTGGAATAGTTGACGCAAAAAATGTAATGAATACTATGAAACAAATTGGCGCTGCCGATATAAAAGTTTTAAGAGGAGTGGAAGATTCTAAAGCTTTTAAACTTGGATTGAACAATACTACAACCGCTTATGATTTGATGATCATATTTAAAGCGCTTGCTAAAAATGAAATTCTAACAAAAAAATCATGCAATGAAATGATAGATATTTTACTGCATCAAAAATTTAATGAAAGAATTCCAGCCCTTCTTTCGGGAGATGTAAAAGTTGCTCATAAAACCGGTTCAATCACGGGCGTTGGGCATGATGGGGGAATTGTATTTTTACCTGATGGAACAAAATATATTTTAATTTTGCTTTCTAAAAATGTAAAAGATACGGAAGGTGTTATTAACGCTCAAGCTGATGCTTCAAAAATGATTTATGATTATGTGATTTCCAAAAAATGACATTGCGAAAAATTTTATTAGGTTATTATTCAATACAATTTTCATAATCAAAAAAAGTAGAAATATGAAAATAAAAGTAAAATCCATTTGGAGTTTTATTGTTGACGTTTTTAATAAATTTATTGACGACAAATGTCCAAAGTTAGGAGCCGCACTATCATTTTATACAATATTTTCTTTAGCTCCTTTATTAATAATTGCAATTGGCGTTGCCGGATTAATTTTTGGCGAGAGCGCCGCGCGCGGACAAATTTTTGGTGAAATAAAGTCAATGGTGGGGGAAGAAAGCGCAATTTTAATTCAAAGCGCATTAAAGCAAGTTAGTTTTTCAACGGCAAATATTATTGCAATAGTTATAAGCGTTATAACCATGATAATTGGTTCCACCGTTGTGTTTGTAGAATTACAAGATTCATTGGATATGGTTTGGAAAGTAAAGCCAAAACCTGGCAGAAGTATTATTAAAGGTTTGCTCAAAGACAGAGCAAAATCTTTTGGTTTGGTTATCGGAACCGGTTTTTTGCTTTTAGTTTCATTGATCATCAGCGCGGTAACTTCAGCGTTAAGTAATTATATAACTGAAAAATTTGTTGAAGTGCCGGTTTTTTTACTTGATATAGTTGATATAATAATTTCATTAACTATAATTTTTATTTTGTTTGGAATGATCTTTAAAGGATTGCCGGATGTGCATTTGGAATGGAGGCACGTTTGGGTGGGAGCTTTGGTTACGGCATCGCTGTTTGTAATCGGTAAATTTTTTATCAGCCTTTATATCGGACAGAGTTCATTAAGCTCAACGTACGGAACAGCAAGCTCTCTTGTAGTTTTGCTTTTGTGGGTTTATTATTCTTCACAAATACTTTTTCTTGGCGCCGAATTTACACAAGTTTATGTGGAAAAATTAGGAGAGAGAATTATGCCTACAAGTCATTTTATGAATTATCATGATCAAACTCTACCTTTAGAAGTTGTGGATCCAGCGCCTAAAGAAGAAAAAACTAAAAAATAAAAAATTACTTTTATCTGTCCATAAATCTAAGGGAAAACAAAAACAAAGTTTTCACTTAAATTTATTGTAACCATTCCTAAATTTTCACTTCAACTTTCAATCATTTTTTCGATAATAATAAAAAAGGAATTACAATTTATTTCGATTGTAGCTCATTCAGTAAAAAAACTTTTATTGAAGATTTTTAAAATTATTATGCAGTTAAACTGTTATTAAAATAAAATTTTATTAATCACGGATTTTAAAAATGTTGACGGAAGAAAAAATAAAAATAGGAAATAATATTTCTGAATTTTCCAGTTTAGAAACTAACCTTAACAATTTCTTCAAATTATCGACAGACCTTCTTTTGATATCTAATTTTCAGGGAATAATAGAAAAAGCAAGCGCTTCTATTCTTGAACGCGTAGGGTTTGATAATGAATCAATAGCTTCCATTTCATTTTCAGAAATTTTCCATTTTGACGATCAGACATCTGCAAAAATAAATTTAATGAATTTACAAGCAGGCGATAAAGTAAAAAGATTTGAAGGAAGATTACGCTGCTGCGATGGTACTTATCTGTGGACTGAATGGCGCTTTTCTCAATCGGAAAATTTCGATCATTTTTATGCCGTGGGACGCGATATTTCCAAAAGAAAAAACGATGAAGAGACTTTAAAATATTCCGAGCAAAAGCATAGAACTTTATTTGAAACTATGGCGCAAGGGGTGATTTATGAAGACGTAGAAAAAGGAATTCTGTCGGCTAATCCCGCGGCTCAAAAAATATTAGGATTAACCCTTGAGCAAATGCAAGGGAAGTTTTCTTTTGGCTCCGGCTACAAATCAATTTTGGAAGACGGCACAGAAGTTATTGACGACTCGCATCCCGCGATGGTTGCATTAAAAATGGGGAAGGAAATGCAAAATTTCGTAATGGGAATTTTAACTCCTTACGACGAAGATTACAGGTGGATAAATGTAAATGCCATTCCTTTATTTAAAGGCGGGGAAGATAAGCCTTATCAAGTTTATACAACTTTTGACGACATAACTGAAAGAAAAAGATCCAGCGAAACGATTAAAGAAAGCGAAGAAAGATACAGACAGTTAGTGGAGCTTTCGCCAAACTCGGTTGGAATTTTAAAAGATGAACTAATTGTTTTTATTAACGCGGCGGGCGCGCAGCTTTTCGGCGGGGAAAATCCACAGCAAATAATCGGCAAATCTTTTTATGATTTTATTCATCCTGAAAATCAAAAAATTATTTCGCGCGATTTAAAGAATTTATCAACCAACGAAAAAACTCCTTTAATGGAATTGAAAGCTAAAAAATTAGACGGCTCTGTAATTTATATTGAAGCAGCCGCCATGCCTTTTTATTATAAAGGAGATTACGCATTTCAATTTATTTGCAGCGATATTACCGCGCGAAAAAGAGTTGAAGAGGAAAGGGAAAGATTATTTAATAAAATAACCATAGGTCAAGATCGATTAAAAATAGTTTCTCGAAAATTGATCGAAGCGCAGGAGAGTGAAAGACGAATAATTGCACGCGAACTTCATGATGAAATTGGCCAAACTCTAACAGCAATAAAAATAAATCTTCAAGCGGCAAACAAAGTAACCAAATCAACAAAATTAAAATCACATTTAATTGACAGCGTTGAACTTAGTTGAGCATTCTTTGCAACTGGTAAGAAATTTATCATTAGACCTTCGTCCGTCAATGTTAGACGATTTAGGTCTTACGCCAACTTTAGGCTGGTATGTTAATAAGCAGTCTCAAAGATCAGGAATAAAAATAAAATTAAGCTCGGATGACATTGAGAAAAAGCTTTCGCCTGAAATTGAAGTTACATGTTATCGTGTTGTTCAGGAAGCTATAAATAATGTAATACGACATTCTCAAGCAAAAAATGTTAAAGTGGAATTAAAAATTATCGATAATGAATTAAGGCTGGAATTGCATGATGACGGAAAAGGATTTAATGTTTCATGAAGTTAGAAAGAAAGCATTAAATGGAAATAGCATTGGGGTACTCGGAATGCAGGAAAGAGTTGAATTAGCGGGAGGAGAATTATCTATATATTCTTCCCCTGAGACCGGAACAAAAATAATTGCAAGTTTTGCTTTAGGTGAAAAATAAAAATAGGATGATATAAAATAGGATTATAAAATGAAACCAATAAAAATAATATTAGCTGATGATCATACTTTAGTAAGAGCGGGAATAAGAAATCTTCTGCAAAATATTAGCAATGTTGAAGTGATTGCCGAAGCTGATAATGGTAGAGACGCTTTAAAATTAGTCGGAGAGCATAATCCAGATTTAGTTTTATTAGATATTGCGATGCCGGAATTAAACGGACTTGAAGTTGCGGCAAGGCTTTCAAAAGAGCAGCCGGATGTTGACGTAATGATACTTTCTATGCACGCTAATGAAGAGTATGTGGTTCAAGCGTTGAAAGCGGGAGCTTCAGGTTATTTGTTAAAAGATTCTGCGCCCACAGAATTGGATATTGCAGTGCATGCAGTTGCCCGCGGCGAAACTTATTTAAGTCCGGCAATTTCAAAGCACGTGGTTCATGACTATTTAAAAAGAGTTGCCAGCGTTGATATAGAAACCGAAGTAGCTCCAAATATGTACACGCAATTAACGCCGCGTCAAAGAGAAATTCTTCAGCTTATTGCAGAAGGAAATTCAACAAAAGAAATTGCATCAAAATTAATTGTTAGCGTTAAAACTGTGGAAACTCATCGAATCCAACTAATGAATAGAATTGCAATTCATGATGTTGCAGGCTTAGTTAGGTATGCTATACGAATGGGAATGGTTTCGTCAGAGCGATAAATTTTTATTTAAAAGATTCGATGTTGCGGTAATTTAAAAATTTAATACTTAATCAGGGAATCCCCGATTGAACAGTCCTACTTCCACTTGTACATTCAAATCAATAAATAATTTAGTTGTTGATAAAATTATTGAGACTGAGAGGCCAGCCATTAAACCTACAATTCTATTGGTGGATGATAACAAAGCATTTCTAAACTCTGCTGAAAAATATTTAATTTCTCAAAACTCATTTAAAATAATTGGCTCAGCGCTATCTGGCGAAGAAGCTTTGGAAAAATTTTATGAATTAACTCCCGATTTTGTTATTATGGATTTATCTATGCCAGGCATAGGCGGTCTGCAAGTAACCAGAATGCTAAAATCTCAAAATGTTTTAGCAAAAATTATTATTGTTACGTTATATGACACACCCGAATATTCACTCCTCGCAAAATCTGCCGGCGCAGACGGATTTTTGCCTAAGTCCGACTTTGGTACAAAATTAGTTCCGCTAATTAAAAATCTTCATCGCTCACTGCTCGTTCAGGAAGCTAGTTAAATGATAAACCACAGAGTAAAAAAAGATCAGAAGCAGAATCCTTTTTTAGCTAAGGATTTAACGAGAAAATTTAATATTGTATATGGCGGCTTAAATATTCCCACTATAATTTATGATACAGAAACGTTGGAAATTTTAGACGCTAATAGCAGCGCGCTAAGGTTCTATGGTATTTCAAAAGATGATTGTATTTCTATGGTCGCTCAAAAAAAATCTGCAATATTAAAAAAGAATTGTATGATTAATATTTTACCTAAACTTACTCAATATGTAGATTATATTAATTCCTGGAAGCATTATGATAAAAGCGGGAATTTAAATGAAATGCAAATTACTTGTTACTCTTTAACCTTGGCTGAAAAAAATGTAAGAGTTGTAATGATAAAAGACGTAACTATTAAAAAACAACTTCAGCAAAATTTGATTAAAAGTATTAACTAAAATCTTTCTATTTATTTCTGCCCTTTGCTTATTCCCCTCTAAAGATTATTTTAACAACTGAATTTTTTTTATGCTTCGTAAAGTCGCCTCATTTATAGTCTATAATTAATCGACAATATTTTGCAAGCGCCGCTAAGATTTCTAAACCCCTCATACCGCATAGCGTACACTGGATAGCGCCCACTTGAAAGTGTACTTGAAGAAATCAGAACGCGGCGCTTGCATATTTTCCCTCGCAAATTTCTTTTATAAAACATTACGCTCGTAGTTCGCATTTCCAAATTAAATATTCAATTTAAATTTATTCAAACAGTCTTATTTTTTTGGTAAATTATGCGAAGCTAAAATTGAAATTTACTTTTTATAAATAATTGTATTTGCGTTTATTTTTTATAAAGATTAAAATAAAAATCTTTTAAAATTCTATTTTACAACTAATGAAACAACAAAATAATTCACTTAAAATAAAAAGTGATTTATCCAATTCTAATAAAGGCGAAAAACCGCCAGACAATTATTTTGATAAAAATATTAATTCCGATTTACTGCTTGAAGCGTTTTTAAAAATGTTTCCAAACGCGTTATTAGTTTTAAACAATGAAAGAATTGTAATCGATTTTAAATCCAGTTCTACTGATAATTTTTATTTTTTGCAAGATGATTTAATCGGTAAAAAGATTGAAGATATATTTCCCTCTGAAGCGAGTAAAAAATTTAGCGACGCTGCAATTAATTCATCTAAAAATAATTCATCCTTTACCTTTGAATATTCAATTATTAAAAATGAAAAGATAAATTTTTATGAAGCCAAACTGCTTCATTTTAATGAAAATAAAATTTTTGTAGTAATTAGAAATATTACCGACGCTATAATGGCGGAAGAAGAAAAGCAGTATAGCGTCGAGTTGTATAAAATTTTAATTGAAACTTCCTCAGACGCTATCGTTTTAATTGACGTAGATGGAAAAATTTTAATGAGTAATAATCACGTTGCCTCTTTATTTGGATTTACTTCTGTTGATGAAACTATAGGATTAAACGTAAATAATTTTATTCAAACTGAGCATAAAAGAAAATTTAAAGGGATTGGCTGTTTACGCTGCGCCACAAAAATGTTAGAAATAGCGAATATATTTTAATGAAAAATAACGGCGAAACATTTTCGGCGGAATTAAGCGCTTCATTAATTTATGATAGGAATAAAAAGCCTCGCGCTTTTATTGGGATGATAAGAGACCTTACCACTAAAAAATTAGCCGAAGAAGCTTTACGTTATTCTGAAATACAGTTTCGTTCAATTTGGGAAAATTCAAATGACGGGATGAGATTAACTGACTCAAAAGGAATTATTACAGCGGTTAATTTTTCTTTCACTAAAATATTTGAAACCAGTAAAGATGAACTTATTGGAAAAGCTTACTACGAAATTTATTCAGAGAAGACGAATAAAGAAGCCGCTTTAATGATGCTCGATTATCAAAAAAAATTTTTCAATAATAATTTTGCTTCCAATAAAAGATCTGTTAGAACTTTGCGCTCGGGAAAAACAATTGTACTTGATATTTCTTATAATCTAATTCAGTTTGAAAACGGAAGCCCTTTGCTGCTGGGAATTTTTAGAGATATATCTATTCAAATAAAAGCCGAAGAAGATTTGCGGAATTCTGAAAAGCTTGCCGCTATTGGAAAAATGGCTGCGTTTTTATCGCATGAAATAAAAACTCCTTTAGTTTCTATTAATATGAATATTGATATGCTTTCAAAAAGCCTGGAACTGCCTGAATCAAAAAAGAAATCGTTTTCAATTATTCAAAAAGAAGTAAAACGGTTAGATAAACTTTTAAGAAACGTGCTTCAATATTCCCGTCAAGTTGAATTAATGAATTCAAATGTAAATTTGTCGAACCTAATTCAAAATATAAAAGATTTTCTTGAGCCTATTTTAGCCGAACGACAAATTACATTTAATACATATTTAAATGATTGCATAATTATGGGGGATTATCAAAAATTACAATCAGCTTTTTTACACTTGATTGAAAATGCCATCGAATCTATAAATGAAAACGGCATAATTGAAATTTCAATAAATGTGGACGAACTAACTGAATCAGTTTCTATCTTAATAACAGACGACGGTCCGGGTTTTGATGAAACAATAAATATTTTTGAACCATTCTTCACTACAAAATCTTCCGGCACAGGTTTGGGATTGCCGATAGCTCAAAAAATAATTGAACAGCATAACGGCGACTTGCAATTAATAAGTTCAAAACCCGGCTCTACAATTTTTAAAATCAAATTTAACAGTTATAATTAAATATGGAAAAAATTTTAGTAATTGACGACGACGATTCTATCCGCGAAACTTTGCAGCTTTATCTTGCTGAAATTGGGTACGAAGTTATAGCCGCTAACAACGGAGAAACCGGTATAGAATTACTTAAGATGCACAAACCCGATTTGATTTTATCGGATTTGAAAATGGCTGGAATGACCGGCATCGATGTTTTAAAAAAGGCAAAAGAAATTGATTCCCATAATCAAGTAGTGCTGATGACGGCTTTTGAAGATATTCAATCAACAATAACCGCAATGCAAATGGGCGCTTATGATTATATTGAAAAACCGCTTGAACTTTCTAAATTTAATGCAGTTGTAAAACGGGCGCTGGAAAGTAGAAGTTTGAGCGACCGACTTGTTACCGCGCTTTCAGAAGATGATTTAGAAATTAATTATGAAAATAGTTTGATCGGAAAAACTGCGGGGATGCGTGAAATTTTTAAAAAGATTGGCAAAATTTCATCCACTAGAGTTAATGTTTTGATTGAAGGAGAGAGCGGAACCGGAAAAGAATTAATTACAAAAGTTATTCATTACACAGGCATTACAAAAAACCAACCATTCATAGCCGTAAATTGTACTGCGCTTTCTGAATCTTTGTTGGAAAGCGAATTGTTTGGTCATGTTAAAGGTTCATTTACCGGGGCGGTTAGAGATAAAAAGGGTAAATTTGAATTAGCCGGCGATGGTACAATTTTTTTAGATGAGATTTCAGAAATTTCGCCTAATCTTCAAGTAAAACTTCTTCGAGTGCTTCAAGAAAGGGAATTTGAAAAGGTCGGAGGCGAAGCAACAATCCCGATGAATGCAAGAGTTGTTGCGGCTACAAACCGTATATTAAGCGATTTGTTAAAGGAGGGAAAGTTTCGTGAAGATTTATTTTACAGGCTTAAAGTTTTTACTATTGATATTCCCCCTTTAAGAGAACGAAAAGATGATATTCCAAGCTTAGTAATTTATTTCTTAAAAAAAATTAATAAAGAACTTCATAAAAATGTAAAGAAAATTCCGTACGAAGTTATGGAGATGCTGCAAAATAACGAATGGGTTGGGAATGTTAGGGAATTAGAAAATATACTTCTTCAAGCGGTTGTTCTTTCTAAGGGAGACGTATTAGAAAAAGAAAATATTTTATTGAGAAATAAACCTACTTCTGATATAATTGAAGCTGAAGAAGATGTTTTAAAACTAACTTTAGCCGATGTTGAAAAGGAACATATTCAAAAAGTACTTGATAAACTAAAGTGGGATAAGCCAACGGCTTGCAAAATTTTGGGAATATCAAAACCTACATTGTATAACAAAATACATACTTATGGTCTCACCGAAAAGCTTTAAATATAAGCGCGGTTAAAATTCATTGCTTCAAATTTTTAGTGATTAAAATATATTAATTACCAAAGTAATCATTTTTTTTAATTGGTAAAGAAATTTAACGCTATATTAGCCCGCCTTAAAAAAAAGCCTAATTAATTGTTATTTTCATCAGATAGTTAATTGGCACTTTAATTGTCATTTCTAACAAAAATTAAGCGCTTACGCTTCAATCAATCAAAAAATAAAATTTCTAAAAAGGCTGAGTATGGTTAACACCGCCGCAAAAGTGGAATCTTTAACGGGGTTAGTTATTTTCGAGATTAATAATGACGAATATTGTTTAGATATAAATGACATTTCCGCAATTATTAATCCTAACGAATTGGAAGAAAGTATAAGTTTAAAACCTTTTGAATCTAATAAAATTAAAATAGACGAATTTTTAATTCCCATTGTTGATCATAAAGTATTTGGAGGAATTGAAAATGCTAATTTGAAAATAGACAAAGATACAAGAATATTGATATTAGAATTAACTGATAAAAAAGTTGGATTTTATGTAGATAAGATAAAAGAGATTATAACCATCGACGTAGAATTCAAAACCAACGCATTAAAGTTTTTACCTGAAACAAGCAACTCATTTCTAATCGGCAAATTAAAGTATGAAGGCAGGCAATTAAGTTTTCCGGATGTTAATAGACTAATAGCAGAATCCGTTAACTAACAAAAGCATTTATGAATTCATCAAGTGAAGAGCTATTAAAATTAATTAAAAATCTCAAATTTGATGAGGCAATTTCTCATAGTCTTCACTCCCGCATTTTTGAAATCTTGGGATATATTTCAATTATAAAAAAAGAAAAAATCCCTAATGAAGTATTATCCTATTTAAATAGTATTGAAGAGTTAAATAAAAAGTTAATCGAAGAAATACATTTAATAATAGAATCATATAAAAATAGCAATCAAAAAAGTTAAAAAATAAAAATGATGTTCTATTTTGAAACAAAAAATAAAGCGAAAATAAATGATTTTTTTAATAAAAGTTTAATTTTGTTCGTCATATTAAAACTTTGGATTACTGGCATTCAAATTGGGTATAGGATGAATAATTGAGCAAAAGGCTTGCAACATTTTACAAATGATAAATTAATAAATGTGGAGTTATAAAAATGGATTTTACTGTAGATAGAGTTAAAGATATAATGGTTGTAAAAGTGAATTTTACAAGGGCAACTCTAAAAGAAGCTAAAGATTTAAAAACAATTCTATATGACGGAATCGACATTGGGGAAAGAAAAATAATCGTAGATTTGTCTATGTGTGAATTTGTTGATTCGACATTTATGGGGTCGTTAGTTGTATCTTTAAGAAAAGTGAATGCATTGAATGGCGATTTGAAATTAGTGGAATTTCATCCAGCTGCAAGAGCGTTATTTGAACTTGCAAGATTGTTTAGGGTTTTTGAAACATATACTTCGCGCGAAGAAGCTATTGAGAATTTTAGCAAGCCTTCTATTGTATTAAAAAAAACTGAGTTAGCTTAATCAATTTTTATTTCATAACTATTAAAAATAATATCAATTATGCAAGTACCATTTCTCGATTTAAAGGCTCAATACAAAACAATAAAAGAAGAGATAAATCCTTCAATTCAAAACGTAATTGAAAATACAGCGTTTGTCCTCGGCAAAGCTGTTTTTGATTTTGAAAATAATTTTGCAAAAGCTCACCAAGTTAAACACTGTCTTGGCGTAAGTTCAGGCACAGACGGAAATCATCTCGCGCTTTGGGCTTTAAATATTGGACCTGGTGATGAAATAATAATTCCCGCTAATACTTTTATAGCAACGGCATGGGGCGCTACGCTTTGCGGGGCGCGTCCAGTTTTTGTTGATGTTGATAAAGAAACATATAACATTGATCCTCAAAAAGTCGAAGCTGCAATTACTCCCAAAACAAAAGCAATTGTTGCTGTTCATTTATATGGGCAGCCTGCTGATATGGATCCGCTAAATGAAATTGCGAAGAAGTATAATTTATATTTAATTGAAGATTGCGCTCAAGCTCATATTGCAGAATACAAAGGGAAACGGGTTGGGGGAATAGGTAAAGTAGCTTCCTTCAGTTTTTATCCCGGTAAAAATTTAGGAGCGTATGGCGAAGGCGGAGCTGTTACAACAGATGACGATGAAATTGCAAAAAAAGTAAAAATGATTCGCGACCACGGCGCTTTACAAAAATATGATCATGAAATATTTGGACATAATTATAGAATGGATGGAATTCAGGGCGCTGTTTTAGGAGTTAAGTTGAACCATTTAGATGATTGGACAACTGCTAGAAGAAAAGTGGCAAAAATGTACAATGAACTTTTATCTGATGTTAAGCAAATAATTTTACCAAAAGAAGCCTCTTATGCTAAACATGTGTATCATTTATTTGTTATTCAAGTTGAAGAGGGCGGGAAAAAAGAAAGAGATAACTTAGCAAAATATTTGAATGAGAATGGCATAGCAACAGGTCTTCATTATCCTATCCCGTTGCATCAACAAAAATGTTTTGAATTTTTAGGTTATAAAAAAGGCGAGTTTCCAATAACAGAAAAGATCGCGGAAAACGGTTTGTCATTGCCAATGTATCCGGAACTTGAAGATTCGATGATTCAATACGTTTGTGATTCAATTGAAAATTATTTTAGAAAATAGTAAAATATTTACAAGCTAATCTTAAACTTTAAAATTAAATTTATGAGAAATACGAATGTTAAAATTGCCAAAGTATAAACTTTATTTTGCTGCATTTGATGTAATATTTCTTACTCTCTCATTTGTTTTTGCAGGCGTTGCTCTTAACGCGTTAAACCAATTTTCACTTGGCAGTTCTTTATTTTCAGTTCAAACATTTATTATTTTTTTATTTGTTCTTTCGTTTGTAATAATATTTGAATTCAATAGTCTTTATAAACTCCATTTAATTTTAAGTCAATCCGCCCATTTTAATGCCCTAATAAAATCATTATTCTTTGGGATGATTTACATAATTATTTTTTCGTTTCTATTAAAATCTTCCAATATAATTCATTCCACTTTAGGGTTATTCGTTTTCGCTGTAACCTCCATGATTCTTTTGTATATAGGAAGGATCGTAATTTTGCGAAATGTTTTTTTAAAATTTAATTCAAAACAATTTAAAAGAAATATTTTAATTGTCGGTAACGGAAGAGCGGGAAGAACATTGGCATCCAAATTATATTTTGAAAACCCATTGGGAATTAACATTTTAGGTTTTATTGATGAAACATTAGAGATAGGGGAAGAGATCATCGAAGATAAAAAAGTATTAGGGCGAATGAGAGATATTGAAACCATAATGCTCAATAATAAAGTAGACGAAATACTAATTGCATCGGATGAAGAAGATTATGAAAAATTATTAGACATAGTGGAACGCAGCCAAAAATTAGGAAAGGATGTTAAGATCGCCTCCCAATTATTTGACATTGTACATAAAAAAATTTCAACTGAAAAATATGCGTCAATTCCTGTTGTTGAAGCTACCCCCTTATATAATTCTAAAATAGCAATTGCTACCAAAAGAACGTCTGATATACTAATTTCTCTTTTAGCTTTTATTTTTCTTTCTCCTCTTTTATTAGTTATCGCTTTATTGATAAAAGCTACTTCAAAGGGTCCTGTATTCTTTAAGCAAACAAGAATTGGTAAAAATGGTAAGGCTTTTCAATTTTATAAATTTAGATCAATGCATATTTCAAATGGCGAGGATGAAGTTCGTAAACAGCAGATGATAGAATTTATGAGAACTGAAAAAGAAAATACAAAAGTGATTAACGACAGCAGGCTGACCACTATCGGTAAAATAATACGTAAAACTTCTTTAGATGAATTGCCGCAGCTTTTTAATGTAATATTAGGCGATATGAGTTTAGTGGGACCCCGACCTTGCTTGCCTTATGAGTATAACCATTATGATAATTGGCAGAAAAGACGAGTGAGCGTTTTGCCGGGATGTACTGGCGTATGGCAAGTTTCTGGAAGAAGCTCAGTTACTTTTAAGGATTCAATTATTTTAGATCTTTATTATGTTAATAATATGTCGCCCTGGTTGGACCTAAAATTAATCTTCAAAACTTTGCCGGTTATGGTATTTGCTAGAGGCGGAAAATAATTTTTTAGTTTTTTTTATAAATATACTTAGTTAATACGGAGGTATAAAATGAAAATAGGAGTTGTTGGTCTTGGTTACTGGGGTCCAAATTTAATAAGAAATTTTTTAGCGCATAAAGATGTAACTAAAGTAATCGGCTGCGATCAAAATATTAATAGATTAAATTTTATTAAATCAAAATTCCCAAGCGCTTTTTTAACGGACGAATATAATGATTTATTAAAAAGCGATGTTGATGCCATTGTTATTGCCACTCCTGTTTTTACTCATTATAATCTAGCTAAACAAGCTTTGGAAGCGGGCAAGCATGTTTGGGTAGAAAAACCTTTTACTACAACATCTAAGCAGGGTGAAGAATTAATTGAATTGGCAGATAAAAAAAATCTAAAAATATTTGTTGATCATACTTTTATTTATACTGGCGCAGTGCAGAAAATAAAAGAATTAGTTGATAGCGGGGAACTAGGAGATATAATTTATTTTGATTCTGTAAGAATAAATTTAGGCTTGTTTCAGCATGATGTAAATGTTATCTGGGATTTAGCTCCGCATGATTTATCAATAATGAAGTACATTCTTCCGGATAAGAAAATTTTGGGAGTTACTGCAACCGGCATTTCAAATTACGAAACCAATCAAGAAAATATAGCGCATCTCTCATTGCATTTTGAAAATAATTCATGTCTGGCTCATTTTCATGTAAACTGGACATCTCCTTTAAAAATTAGAAGGATGATTGTTGCCGGTAATAAAAAAATGCTTGTGTTTGATGATATGGAAAATTTTGAAAAAATAAAAGTTTATGATTGCGGGGTTCAAATAGATTCGCAGGAAAATATTCATAACACATTAATTCAATATCGAACGGGAGATATGTATTCGCCAAAAGTAATCCAAACGGAAGCCTTAGCTTTAGGCGCAATCGAATTTATTAACGCAATCAATAATAATAATCAACCCTTAACATCGGGTAAAGACGGTTTGGATGTTGTAAAAATTTTGGAAGCTTCTAATGAATCAATAAAAAATTTAGGATTATTTGTTAAATTGAAGGATCAAACCGCCATTGAAAATTTTAATAATGAATCGATTTTAGCCGAAAATCAATTAACCGGAATTTAATATGTCTGAAAAACAAAATATCAATAATGTTAAACTTGGCAAAGATGTAAATATATTTGATTTTGTAAATTTATATGGCTGCTCTATTGACGATAATTCCAAAATTGGAACATTCGTTGAAATACAAAAAAATTCTTTTATTGGGAAAAATTGTAAAATCTCGTCTCATACTTTTATATGTGAAGGAGTTCATATTGAAGACAATGTATTCATAGGGCACAATGTTACATTTATAAATGATCTCTATCCCAGGGCAACTGCTGGCGGCGGAACCCTACAAACTGAAAAAGATTGGTCGGTAATTGAAACTTTCGTGAACAAAGGCGCTTCAATTGGATCTTCAGCAACCATTTTATGCGGAGTTACCATTGGTGAAAACGCTATTGTGGGCGCGGGGGCTGTGGTAACTAAAGACGTTCCTCCCAATTCTGTTGTAGCGGGAGTTCCGGCAAGAATAGTTCGGGAAGCAATTCATTCAAATGCTGAATGATTTTTTTATATTAATTTTAAAATTTTAATTAAAGATTATTACATTTCCATTTGAAAGTAGCGATGCTATTTTTTGGTAAACGTTATATCTTTTTTTTCTGAGGAATAATGAAATCTAATTTTATAGCTCTCATATCTTTTTTTTTAATTAGCGCTGTTTCAGTTTTTGCGCAAGATTTAAATCCAGGTGATGGAATAAGATTAACTTTTTATAATCTTGAAGATCAAATTTCCGGCGATTATTTTGTGCAGCAGAATGGAAATATTCAATTTCCTTTTATTGGGATAATTGAAACAAGAAATAGAAAATTAGATGACATACAAAATGAAATTATTGATAAATACAGTAAGTTATATAAAGACCCGGAATTAAAAATTTTACCGTTATTTAAAATAAATATTTTTGGCGAGGTTAAAAGCCCCGGCTTTTATTATGCTACCGGAATTGAAAGATTTTCTGATATTTTAGCTTTAGCTGGAGGACAAACCGAGAATGCGGATCTTGGTGAAATTTATTTAATAAGAAATAACGAACAAATTGAACTTGACGGTGAAGAAATTATTCAAGAAGGAAATCGCCTTACAGATTGGGGACTAAAATCTGGCGATCAACTTTATGTAACAAGAAGCTGGTGGGTAGATGCGAGAAATACATCCTTTATTTTTTCAGGAATTGCAGTTCTAATTACAATAATTAGTCTTATTATTAAAAAATAAATTGTAAACATTCTTAAAATAGTTTTAAATCGATAAGCCATAGGAATTAAAAAATGAATAGTGATGATCTATTAAATCTTTTGCAGGGCGGTGCAAATAAATCTGAAAAAAGTATGGGAGACTTTTTGCAGATGATTAATCGGCGTAAAAAAATAATTATAATTGCCGTTATCGCCGCAATTTTAGGAGTGTTAGCTTTTAATTTTATGAGCAAACCTTACTATTCTGCAACTGTTCTTTTAAAGAAAGAAAACAGCGAGAAATCAAGCAGAGATGAAGTAAATAGAATTTTGGCTATCAATACTCAAGATCAAATTGAAACTGAAATGGAATTGGTGGCTACAAGAGGCGTGGTAGAAAAGGTTGTAACTGAACTTAATTTGAATTTAGTTATTAATCGTATTGAAAGACCGGAAGGGGACCCAATAGAGGTAAATAAAAACATTTTGGATTACAATGATATTTATTCATCTAGTAATAATTCAGAAATTAAGCTTCCTGAATTTTTAGAAGTTGAGACTAAACCGTCTAATTATACTTATAACTATTTAATTAGGAAAGCATCTCAAAATACATTTGAAGTATATGATGAAAATTCAGCCAAGTTAATTCAAAAAATTAATGATCCTTCTACAGCAGATATTAATTTTGAAAAAGCGAGAATACTGCTTTACTGGCCTGATGCTCAAGTGAACAGTAAATTGTATCTTGATTTTTTGGGAACCAATGATGTGGTCAATCTATTAAAGGATAAAATTACTACGGATCATAAGCAAACCACAGATATTTTTTCAATTACGACCACAGCTAAAACGCCTACCGCGGCTGTTACTTTGGCTAATACTATTGCCGACAAGTTCAGGGAAACAAGAATAGATCAGCAAAAAGAATCAATTAGATATTCATATAATTTTATTGATCAACAGCTGCAAAAAATAGATGAAAAATTAAAAGAATCTGAAGGTAATTTAAGTACTTATAAATCGGGTAATCAAATTGTTAAGATTGATGAAAACTCCACTAATCTTGTGGACTTTTTAAGTAAGCTTGAAGCTGAAAAAATAAATACTGGACTGATGCTGAGCGATTATGAAAACAAATTAGCTTCAATGAAAAAACAATTTAATGATCAGGGATATTTCGATCAAACGACAATATCAACTGAGGGATCGAATAGTTCAAGTAGCACATCCCCATTCGCAGATTTAATGAATAAGTTATCATCATTAGAAGTAAAGAGAATCGAACTTTTACAAAAGAGAACAGATACTCATCCTGAGGTTATGAACTTAGATAACCAAATAGCGGAGCTTAAGAATAAATTATCAAGTTATAACCAGAATACATTTAGCGCTTATCAAATAAATATAAATGCGCTAAAACATAAAGATGATAATTTAAATAAATTAATTTCACGATATGAAGGTAAAATTAAAACACTGCCGGGTCAGGAAACAAAATTAGCTGAACTAACGCGCGCCAAAGAAACTTACGAACAAGTGTTTAATATGCTTATGAGCAAACGCGAAGAGATGAGAATGTCAGAGTTATCTAAGCTGCAAGATATAATTATTGCTGAACCGGCTTATGAAGCTACAAATATGCAAAGGAAAATTAATCCTATTTTTGGTCTATTGTTTGGTTTGGTATTAGGGGTAGGAATTATTTTAGGCTTAGAATCAATGAATAAAAAAATTACTGATGCGGATGATATTGAAGCAGATTTTGGTTTGCCTATTTTTGCCATTATTCCAAATTATGATAAGGCAGTCAATCAGAATATTAAAAATGCCGCTAACTATAAAGATAGATTTGTAACTCTAATGGAGAACCAGGATGGCTTTAGAGAATCCTATAGAGTTTTGCGAACAAAATTAGCTTCAACTTTTAATGCGAAGAAAAAAATAATAATGTTTACGAGTTGCGAAGAAAACACCGGTAAAACTACTGTTGTTGCCAATCTTGCAATCTCGTTAGCTCAGGCAGAGAAAAAAGTTTTGATAATTGATTGCGATCTTAGAAAATCAAGATTAACTGAGGAGTTTGAGATATCTAAAGATTCTCCCGGCTTAATTAATTATTTAACTCAAGATATTAATATTCCAAATATCTATAATCTAAATAAAAATTTCTTGCCTGAGGGAACACAAACAGGAAATAATAATTCATTAAAAACTCTGAATATATTACCATCAGGCGGAATTAATGAAAATTCCAGTGATCTTCTTGGTTCTGAAAAAATGGATAAGCTTATTGAAATGATTAACGATTCGTCTTATGATTATATATTGCTTGACACTCCGCCTATTACACGAGTAGTTGATGTGTTAGTGCTCGGTAGACGAATTAATGACGTTGTGATGATTGTTAGACCCGACCACACTATTAAAGAAAGTGTAAATTGGGCTATAAAAGAACTCGGAAGGGTAGAAGTAAAGGTGGACGGAATAGTAGTTAATGCATGTGATATTAAAAATTCTTACTTTAAGCATACATATGGTTATGGATATGGTTATTATTATGGATATAATGAGAATGGGGAAAAGGGAGTAAAGAAGAAAAAAAGGTATTCGAAAACATATTCTTGAAAAATAATTTTTAATCCTAAACGAATAATATTTTTTTTGTTAGAATTTATTTAATTTTAAATTTAGAAATACCTAAAATTTCATCTATCTTACTTCCATAAAGGAATTCAATTGAAGTATTAATGTGAGTTATAAATTACGTTTATTAATAATATTTATTACGGAGAAAAAATGAGATACAAAATATATAATAGTGTTTTTGCAATTTTAATTTTTGCAGGACTTTTTGTTTCATGCAAAAGCGTAGATTCAGGCGCTGAAGCGCTTGGCACCGATAAAATTACAGGTAAAGTTACTATAGAAGGAGTATTGGTTACAGATGCCATTATAAGGGTAGATGATGTAGCCAATTGGCAAACGAATACAGATGGCAACGGAAATTTTAAAGTCTCAACTTTAACCGAAGGAGCACATGCATTATATATAGATAAAAATCTTTCTTCGGGTGAAGTTATTACTTACCAAACGAGTATTAATCTTACCCAGAGTGAGACTGATTTAGGTACTATTGATTTCCCCAAGCCGGTTAAAGTTAATAACGGTAGTCCCACAGTATCAGCTATTCCTCTTTCTTGGGAAAAATCAAGTTCATCATTATTTAAAGGATATAGAGTTTATAGAAATGAAGGATTAGGCGTGGATAATAATAATGGTGAATTAATATATAATAGCGTGGCTCAAAATGATACTTCATTTATAGACTACAAATTTACAAATGGTTTACAATATAGTTATAGAATATATGTAGTAGCGGATGATGGTAAATTAGGCGGAAGCACTACTGTAACTCTAAATTCAATCAATGAAATAAATTACATAAGCAATGGCAGATTTGAAATTTCTTCGGATGGTATAAAACCAGATTTTTGGCAAACATATTCAGATGGCGTTCCCAGCTATAACGTTTTTACCGTTGATGGGAGTGAATATGTAGATGGTAAAATGAGTTTAAAAGTAAATTATGTGGATTCTTTAATTGCCCCCAATTTTCGCGGTTCTAAATACTCTGAAATAAGTCAAAGAGTTTTTTCAAATGAATTTGTAGCAGGTAAGTCCTATAATTTATCTTTCTGGATTAAATCGAATAAAGGTCAATCAGAAATAAGATTATTGAAAATAGGTACCTCGAGTGATACAATCAGAGTAGCAGAGTATTTCGGACCTAGCGAATTTGGATGGACGAGCAAAGTTGTACCGTTCGTAATGCCCGAGAACACCTCCTATCTAATTCTTAAAATAAGTACTAAAGCCCAACAAAGTATTGGTGGAATAGTAAATTTATGGGTTGATGGAATGAAGTTATCTCCTGTAGAATAAAATAGCTATTAAGATAATAGGAAATATGGCTATACCAATAAAAATAATTATATAATTTACTGAAATTGAGTGAAAGGATATAGTATTTTTAAAAAGAACAATTGAAAGAATTAATGCAAAAAAATGTCAGTCAAATTGAATTGACTGACATTTTTAGTTTTGTAGTACTTTTATGTTGGCAAAAAGAGGACTATTTAACCAACATCATCTTTTTTGTTTGAGTAAAATTAGGGGTATCCAATCTATAAACATACACTCCACTAGTTAGGTTGCTTGCATTAAATTGAATACTATATATACCAGCAGGTTTAAATTCATCAACAATTGATGCAACTTCAGCGCCTAAAATATCATATATTTTCAATGAGACCTGACCTTCTTTTGCAATAGAGAAATTTATAGTGGTAGATGGATTAAAGGGATTGGGATAATTTTGAGCTAGTTCATAAGTTAAAGGTTTATTCAGTTCACTATTTGACTTAGCTAATGTTTTATTTTCGTTTTCTGTTACTGATTTATTTAAACCTTTCACTATATCATCATTAGGTATTAAGGATGCGTCAGAAGTAAATAATAATTGATCAAGAAGAACTGACCCACTTCCAATTTCTCTACCATATATAGTTACTGTATGATTTCCAGCAGATAGTTTGCCTAAATTAAGTTTAGCCGATTTATTTCCTTCCCAATGCCATTTGTCAAAGTTTCTATTTTCATCGTCTCCCAAAACCAATTTTGGGCCATTGTCAATCTGTATATATAATGAATTTCTAGGGCTGCCTTTTGATTCAAAAAGCATTCGTCCCCATGCATACCATTCACCCGTACTCTTAAAGTTAACTGTGAGCTTTGCAGTACTTGAACTATTTAAGAAATAAAGAGCTTTTGGGCTTAGCGAACCATCCTTTGATTTTAAATGAACATCACCTTTTAATGATAGATTTTCAGTGCTTTTTATTATATTATTTTCATTGTTTGCGTTTGGTGAATTATCCGTAGCAATATAATTTGGATCCATAGTAAGTAAAATTTGATCAAGCAATACAGTCCCCCTACCAATTTCTCTTCCATATATAGTAATTGAATGATTCCCAGCCGACAGATTGCCTAAACTAAGTTTAGCGTCTGCTTTTCCTTCCCAATGCCAACTATCAAACACGCTATTATTATCATCACCAAAAACCATCTTTGCACCATTATCAATTTGAATGTATAGGGAATTTCTAGGGCTACCTTCGGATTCAAAAAACATTCTTCCCCATGCATACCATTGTCCCGTAGAAGGAACATTAAAATTAATTTTTGCGGTAGAAGAGCTATTCAAAAAATATAATACTTTACTGCCCAATGAACCTGTCTTGCTCTTCAAATGAACATCTCCATTTAGAATGGTATTCTCAGTTTTTAATACTAGGTCACCACTGCTGCTGTTTCCAGTACTCTGCCCCATATTGTCTGATGCTATTAAAGAAGCATCTGAAGTCAAAAGGAGTTCATCAAGCAACACTGTTCCAGAACCTATTTCTCGACCATATATTGTGATAGTATGATTACCTGCAGAAATATTACCGAGATTTAATTTTGTATTTTTGTTCCCTTCCCAATGCCATTTATCATAACCACTATTGTCATCATCTCCGAAAATAAATTTTGGACCATTGTCTATTTGAAGGTAAAAGGAATTTCTTGGTTTTCCTGCAGACTCAAAAAACATTCTTCCCCATACATACCAATTTCCGGACTTATTTAGATTTATATTAATTTTAGCTGTACTAACACTATTTAGGAAATATAAAACCTTTGAGCTGATTGATCCTGATTTTGTCTTTAAATGTACGTCTCCATTTAAATTACTATTTTCTAATTTTACTATGCTGTAATTTTCGGAGCTTGGTGGTGGCACAGTACCTTGAGTTGTAAAATTATAAACATTCGACCAAGATCCGGTTCCACTAGAATTGCTCGCACTTACTCTCCAATAATATTTGGTATCTGATAATAATCCATTTAATTGTTTATTAGTTGAAGTTAGACCACTCTGATTAAGAATATACGAAGAAAAACTTGAGCTTAAGGAAACCTGCAGTGAATAAGAAGTGGCTTTATTGGTATTATTCCATGAAAGGGTTGGAGATACATTTAAATCGAGAGAATTGTTTGCTGGAGAATTTAAAACGACTGTGGAGGGAGCAGAAGAAGATGATGTATTGCTATACTCATAAGCCCCTATGTCCACTTTATTATTAATTGAGTTGCCTAAAATATCAGATAATAATCCCGATATATTTATTCCTTTATCTATAGCTGCTGATCCAGAGTTAATGCTATAATCATGATTTGAAACGCTTTTAAATTTAGGATCTCCTATAACGTCATGTGAACCGGAACTACCTGAATTAATGTTTTTACCATTATTATAAAAACAATTATAGTCATAAATCAAATTAGCATTATTTTTTATTCCATAATTTTTATTATTGGAAAAAATATTATTTTTTACTGAGTTTCCGTTGGTTTGTGTACCGTACCAAAATCCGGTATCGTTTCCTTCTAAGGTATTATTATATATCTGATTATTTGATGTATAAGGTCCTTCTAAAGTAATCCCCGAAAAATTATTATAACAAACATTATTATATATTTTACAATTTGTTCCTTTAGAAACATGAATAGCCCCAGCATAGTTCAATGTGGTATTTCGTATCCCACTTAGTATATTTCTTCTTACAACCACTCCATCACATATATATTTTGTTTTATCCACGGAATGATCGAGTATTATGGCTTTACCATCACCTTGACAATTTGCTACATTACTAATTACGTTATCTTCAATATAAACTTCTTTCCAGGCGTGTGTATTAATTGCATTGGTAGGAAATTTAGTAGTTGGTTTCCCATTAATATCAAAACCGCAATAATCAATTTTGTTATCAGAAACTACACTCCACTCAAACTTACCATCTCTATCGGTAATCCTTCCCCAATCTAAAAAACACCATTCAACTCGATATGCCGTATTTCCTTTAATTTTTATATTATATGAGGTTCTGCCAGCTTGCAGCCAAATTGGAACGCCTGATTTTTGGGAATCTTCATGATATATAGCCTGGCTAGATATTTTATTAAAATTATTATCACTAATTGTAATATCTCGGAATATACCCTCAGAGCCAATATTGCTGCCAATTCCACTGGAAGTATTTGAACTCAATCTTATCGCCCTTGCTAAAGCTCCATTTACTAAATCATGAAAATTGTTATTAGAAATTACCAAATGATGGACGTCTCGATGGTTTTCATTATTCGAACGGAAATGCAAGGCTTGGCTTTTTCCACTAAATTCACAATTATCTATATTTAAATAGCTGGGATCATTCATATAAATTATAGAGTAGCTTGAATTTGAAGAGGATTTTTCTTGAGTTAAAATGCAATTTGCAATTGTTATGTTTTGATTATTTGAATTACCATAGATTATCCCGCGACTTCCATTTGAATGATTTGGATTACAATCTTTAAAATTAATACCATCAATTTCTATATAGTTAACATCTGAGCTTAAATTCAATATATATTGCAATGAATTATTTCCATCAAAAATTGGCAAGTTTCCAGATCCGTAGTTACCAATTGAGATTAAACTTGACGACGTTCCAGAATTCTTTATAGTCCATTGACCAGACCAAGTATCTCCTTTTTTAAATAGTATCTTATCTCCCGGATTAAATTTCGTGGAGTTCACTTTGCTTAGATTTTTCCAGGGTGATGACGTAGATTTCCCTGAGTTTGAATCATTACCGCCCGATGAAGATATATAATAAGTACTTTGTCCAAATAGGCTTATGGAAAATATTAGGGAAATTACCAGATAAAGGACATTTTTGCGAAAAAAATTAAACTTGTTATTCATTGCTCGGTGCCTCACTTCTTAAATTTGGATTAAATTCACGTTTTAGACATAGTGATTAATATCACATAGTAACGTGATTGGATTGGTCATTAATAATGCCATAGAAATATTTAAATTTTGAGTGTCATTGTACCTATTTAATAAGCCTAGCGGAAAATTTTTCGCTGACATGAAGATAATTCGTATTCCCCTCACATTACTTAAAATGATATTATCATTTTACTAGAATTTAACAACCACCTTAACCATTAAATTTGGATTTGACACATAGTTCTTAAAGTTTTTTATATATAATAATTCTGTTATGTTTAAAGACGCAGTCACAATAAAAAAACCACTTCTATAGAAAGTTCATTGTGATTCAGTAAAATTTGATATTATCTATTATATATTAATACGCTTCAATAATTCTTATTAGCTTATTATTATTTAATAATGAGGTCCATAATGTCTTCTTTCTTTCTATGTTTAGACACAAGAGTTACTAATTTAATATTAGAAATCTTAAGCCAATATTTTATCCAATCCGATCAAAAGGAAACATTGGTTAAAAAGGAAGATCGGTTGATAATTGCTTACGATAAATTTAAAAGCCACAGATTAAAGAAAAATCTTTTCCAAAATGATAAGTGGATAGTATTGATAATAGGGGATTTAATTGATTTTGATGTTGCTCCCTTTGAATTAATAATCGAAGATATTAATAATGCAAACTTTGCCAAATTAAAAACTTTCAATGGTATTTATTGTATAGTAGTCTATAATAAAAGTAATAATAAACTGCACATCCTAAGCGATCGCATTGGTTTCTTTCCAATATTTTACTACATAAAAGATGATTTCCTAATTATAACTTCTGAATTATCATTATTTTGTAAGATATTAGAAAACATAAAGGTTAATAAGAAATGGATTTATCAATATATGTACTTTGGATTTGCAGTAAACGAATCCACATTTTTGGATGACGTAAAAAGATTACCTGCCAGTTCAATTTTAATTTATGATTTGATTTCAAAAAAAAATACAATAAAGGATTATATAGAAATTTTTCATAAAAAGGAGCATTTATTAAAGGGGATAGAAAGTTATGAGTTTGCTAAGGAAATATTTCAAGACAGAATTTCGAAATATTTTGGATCGGGCAAAGATTTTGCTTGCGCCCTAACTGGCGGATGGGATGGGCGTACGAATATAGCTTTAGCTCCCGAAGGGAAAAATATAACTGCTTATACGTATGGCATGATGGGTTCCGAAGATATGAAGATTGCAAGTTTAGTAGCAAATAAAACTAATTTAAAGCATATAAAAATACCCTTTGACGATAATGTGGCTGAGAGTTTGCCGAATCTAATGTTAGAAACTGTATATCGAAGTCAAGGCTTAGAGAGAGTACTGCGAGCCTATTTGATTTATGTATATAAAATTCTTTCTGATTTTCCTATGATAATAAGTGGGGTAGGATATGATGGATTATTTAGAGGTCATTTAGGTATTGCCAGTCAATATTCTCCGTTTGTAGGAAACACATTTAGAACGGGCAAAATCGATTTAGGTGCAGATTATTACTGTGAAATATTTCAAGGGAGCTTGGATGAATTTAATAATGAAATTAACAAATGCTATAGTATACTAAAAAATAAATTTGGTGAATTTCAATCCACAGAAACCCATTTATTATTTTCCACCTATATTTCTGGGACGCGATATTTTTTGGGTGAATGGAAACTGGCCAATTCATTTTCAAATTTTAGGGCTCCTTCTTATGATAACCAAATTATTGATGTTGCTTACTCTATTCAAGAAAGCACATTATCATTTTCTCAACTTTCAAATCATAAAAGACTTAGTAGAGATGAAATGGTACTCCAATCTTATATTATTAATAAAATATCCCCGTTATTCGCGAAGGTTCCAATTGGCACTGTTGGTTTTACGAAACCGACTATCGTTTTAAAAGGAGATTACACTTTTGAAGTGTACAAACTCTATAGAAAGTTATTAAATAGGATTAATAAAACTATTACTTTATCAAAACATATCCCTCCAGAAGATTGGAATTACTGGCTTAATGAAAAGCATAAAAACTTTGTAGATGATTTGCTATTTAATGAAAGATCTTTGATTAATGAATTTTTTAATAAAGAATTTCTCCAGAAACTGAAGATAAATAGAGAGAGAAGTATGTTGGGTAAATTATTAAATCTGGAAATTATTTTGCGTTTAATTGATAATGGCTGGAAAAAATTTTGGTAATTTTATCCACTTAATATGGCGACGCGATAGTTATTATCAAGATTTTTAATTCTAAATCAATATTAATAATAATTTAATTAGGTACTTGAGTATTTATAAATAAATTTTTACTACTTTTATTAAAATCAAGTACATTTATTACTGAATTCAAATCTAAATCACCTGATTCGTATCCTGTTCTAAACATTTTACTACCGACACAATTATAGTCCCAAATGTTTATGACTCCATTATTATCTCCATCGCCTGAATACATTCCATAGATACCAGTCTCTAATTCAACCAAAGCTTCTTTGCCATAGGTTGAAAAGCTCGTTTTAGTAAAATCATAGAAAACGGAATCAGAAGACGTTAAAGAAATTTTGTTTCTACTCATGATGCTAATATGATTTCTATGCTTGATAACTAAATAATATTCTCCTTGTGCTACCTCAGAGAAAGATAAAGGGCTAATGCCATCAGTTTCTACTATACTGCCATCATCTTTGAGAAATGCTATTTTGTTTATAACATTTGAATTCGAATTTGAGTCCTTTCTAATTTCAAGTGAAATCCAATCCACGATATTTTCTGGAATTGATTTTACTGAAACCGTTCCATTATATGGGTCTATTAGCGGAAGCAAATCTTTCTCATTATAGATAGTAGACATCCTTCCATCATTAATATACGGACCCTGCAAATATACTTTTACATATAAATTAAAAGCCATCTTGGATTCTTCATTATTATATTGATAAGCGCCTATATCAATTCTAGAATTTCTTGGGTAATGAGTTATATCGAAATTAATTCCTAAATCCGCGCCTTTATCAATAAATGCGGAGCCGTAAGCTAATCTATAATCGTGTATTTTACTATCGATGTATTGCGGGTTCCCGCCAACATCATTTAAGCCAGTCGTACCTGAAGAATAATTTTTTCCATTATTAAAAAAAGCATTATTATCATAGATTAAATTTGCATTATTTTTTATAGCGTAGGTTCTGTTACTCGTTAAGGCATTATTCTTCAAAATGTTTCCATCAGCATAACAACCGTACCAGAACCCATAATTGTTATTATCAAGGGTATTATTACAAATAAAATTATGGGAAGAAGTAACTCTTTCGACAGATATTCCGGATTTATTATTATAACAAATATTATTATATACAGAACATCTTTCTGCTGAACTCATGTGTATACCGCCTGCATAATCTAAAGTACTATTAACTCCCGTTCCCGAAATTATATTTCCTCTAACAATTGTACTATCGCATCTGAAAATTTTTGAATTAGTGGAATAGTCTAATATTATACCTTTTCCATCTCCACCTTTATTTGCCACATTGCTAATGATGTTTTGTTCAATATAAACTTGTTTCCAAGCATGAGTGTTTATTGCATTTGTTGGATATCGAGATGTCGGAACTCCTTCCATATCAAAGCCGCAAGAATCAATTATGTTTTCTGAGCAATTGCTCCAGGGGAAAATATCACCTCGAGTTGTTATTCTGCCCCAATCAATAAAGCACCATTCTACCAATTTAACTTTATTTCTTAAAATATTTATGTTATATGAAGTTTTATCTGCAACTAGCCAAATGGGTACTCCTTCTGGGAAATCAGAATTTTTATTTTTAGTATCTCTTACATCTTCATGAAATATTGCTATTCCCGATAATTTATAGAAATAATTATCTGAAATAGTTATGTCTCTGAGAATCCCTTCATTTCCTATTATTGTTCCAATTCCATTGCTTGATTCCATAGACATCCTTATGCACTTACTTCCTCCATCATACTGATTTCCGTTATACATTCTTGTGCTAATATCATGAAAATTGTTATTTTTTATTACGATGTGATGTACATCGTTATGATTAGAATTATTTGAGCGAAAATGGATCATCTGAGAGCCGCCACTAAAATCGCAGCTATCAATTGTAATAAAGCTTGGGTCTTTTGCATAAAATACTGCAAAGGTCGAATTAGTTGATATTTTTTCTTGGTGAAATGTGCAATCTTTTATATTAATATTTGAATTACTTAAATTTCCATATAGAATTCCCCTTACGCCTCCAGAAAATTGAGGATTACAATTTCTAAATTCAATATTTTCAATGGTAATATTATTAACTTCAGATTTAAATTGTATTAAATATTGCAATTCATTATTTCCATCGAGAATTGGATTAGAAACTTTCTCTCCATACGATCCGAAATAAATTGGACTTTCATTTGTTCCAGAAAACGAAATGTCAAAACTTTCAAACCAAATATCACCTTTACAAAACAAAACTTTATCTCCAGGTTTGAAATTGATTTTACTAAGCTTTAAAGTTGTTTTCCATGGAGTAGAAACTGAAGTTCCAGTATTTGAATCGGAACCGGAGTTAGCTAAATAGTAACTTGTGGCATTTAAATTGATTAAAGCGAGACCAAGAATAATAAATTTCAACATAGTTTTCATAATATATCCTTATAAAATATTTAATCTATGTGCAAATATATGTGAATAAATAAGCTTTGAAATAAGGATATTCCCTAATTTACCCCCTTGATTTCCTTAAGGACAAATATTTTAGTAAATCAAATGTTAAATAAATTATTAACCGTCCATATGATAATCAATGAATGTCTCTTTATTATTAAGTGAATCATATTAAGTAGGAAATTGAAGATATTATATCCAACTAATTAGTATTTGCAAAGGCATATTATTTGATTACTTTTTAGACCTTGAATTTATCTAGTTTAAAGTCTTTTTTACACTGGTACTAAATGTTTATTTTCAATTTGATAAAAAGTACTTTGTAACCAATCAGGCGAAGCTTTCTCAGAAAATCAAATTGTTTTATTAATTTTTGTTTTAAGAAAGTATTAAATGGCATCTATTACCAAACGCATATTAACTTTAGTGCTGAGCGAAAGCCTTAATTATGCAGTAATTTTTTTAAGCCCTATTTTTTTGGTAAGAATTTTGGACCTAAAAACTTACGGGCAATATAGGGAGTTTATGGTCTATGCGGGCTTAGCTGTTTCTTTTGTAAGTTTTGGCATTAAATCTAACCTCCTATACTTTATTTCCAAAGATCCAAAAAACAAATCAATATTTATTACAAACACGATATATCTCTTATTAATATTTAGTGTAATTGGGTTGATAATTATTTTCTTCTTAAGATCCTACATAGATACACTTTTTTCATATAACTTCATTTATTTGTTGATGCTATACATTTTTTGCTTCCAAAATGTAGATTTACTCGATAATTATTTTTTATCCATTAAAAGATCTGACTATGTTTTGTATTGGGCTTCCAGTAATGCAATCATACGAACTTTTGCATTAATTGGAGTTGCATATTTAACTCATGATATATGGAGCATTATTTATTTACTTATAATATTAGAAATAATAAAATCTATATTTACATTATTTATTGTATTTAAACATAAATTAATGATTTGGAAAATCAATCTTGTTTATTTAAAGGAACAATTAAATTATATTTTACCATTGGGGTTTTCAAGCGTTATTAATAGAATAAACGTAGATATAAGCAAGATTGTGATCTCTTCAAATTTGGGACCTGCATCCCTAGCAATTTATGCCATCGGTAGTCAGAACCTACCTTTTTTTAATATTGTAAGAAATTCCGTATCGAATGTTATTTTCCCAGAAATGGCAGTAAGAATAAAAGATAATCCTAAAGAAGCTTTAAAACTTTGGCAAAAAAATAATTTAATGTATTTTTTTTTAATGGTTCCTATATTTTTTATTCTGATGATCTTCGCTGATACTTTAATTAAAATTATGTTTACTGAAAAATATATTTCTGCAATTCCATTATTTAGAATTTATTTAATTTTGTTGCTTCGTAAATGTTTTGAAATGAGTATGCCTATTAGAGCAATGAATAGAAACAAAGTTTTTGTATTAGCAAATCTTCTATACTTGGCTGCCAATATCAGTTTAATATATTTTCTATTTACATTGATGGGATTTTTAGGTCCCGCTATTGCAGCAGTCGCCTCAGAGATCATCCAAACTGTTTATCTTAGTAATAAAGTTATGTATATATATAATATTAAACTATCCAATTTATTAGAGTGGAATAAATTAATGAAAATATCAATTATTGGTATTGTTGGAGTGCCGATTTTAATCTTTGTTATTATTTTCTTTCCTCATAATTTATTTATAATAATTTTTTCCAGTATTATTTACTTTTTACATATTTAATAATATTTAAAAAATTTAGACTGGAAGAAGTAGATCTATTAATGAGTAAAGTACTATTAAAGTTAAAAATAATATGGTAAATAATAAAAAACTTTTATTGGTATCTTTTTCTTTTGCTCCTAGCGCTAAGGTAGGAGGAAAAAGATTTAGCATCCTTTCTTATTATTTCACCAAACAAAACTATGATGTTAGTGTATTAACCGTAAAAAATAAATATCATGCTTTATTAGACGATAGTATAAAATATTCTGGGAATATATATAGAACTAACATGATCCCTCCTTTTCCAGTAGAGAGAAAAAATATTGCAAATAGAGTTTTTATGAGAGTCTGGGAAAATATAACTCATACCCTTGTTGATCCTTATATTGGATGGATGGCGCCGGCTATATTAAAAGGAATTTTTATAATAAAAAAAAATAGGATAGATGTAATTGTAGTAACAGGTCCCCCCTTTAGTGCATTTTTAATCGGTTACTTCCTAAGTTCTATACTTAAAAAAAAATTGATTATTGATTTTAGAGATCCTTGGTCGTTGCATGATAATAATCTAACTAAATTGGGAAAAATATTATCAAAGCGGATTGAAAATTTTTTATTAAATTATTCGGATTTAATTATATTTAATACTTCTCGGACGGCGCAAGCTTATCGCAACGAAAAAATCAAAGATAAAATTCATATCATTCCAAATGGATTAGAACTAAATAAGATTAGAATAGACCCATTCTATTTAGAAAAAGATAAAATTGTAATATTGTATGCTGGCAACTTTTATTCAGGAAGAAAATTAAATTATTTATTTGAACCGATTTTAAAATTGTACGATAATAAATTACTTAAACGCGGAATATTCAATACATGTTTTTGGAAAAATAATTGATGAAGACATTCAAAGTATTAAAAAATTAGGTCTGGAAGATATGATTTTTGAACATAAGAAAGTAACGCATGACAAAATTTTATCTTATATGAAAGGGTCGGATATTTTATATTTACCGCAAGGGGACACTTTAAAGTATGCTATAGCCTATAAGTTTTTTGATTATCTAAGCGTAAAAAAACCTATTCTTAGCGTATCATCTTTAGAATCTGCTATGACTGATATTATGGATGAATTGGATTGTGGAGAAAAGGCTGATACTAGTTGCGATTCAATTTATAATGCTTTATATAAAATGCTTGTTGAAAAGAAAGTATACTCTTTTAAAGGTATGGAAAATTATTCGTGGGATAATATTACCCAAAAATATCTTAATATTATTAAAACCATTTAAGTTAAATTTAAATGATAAAAATTTTCATTCTAACAATTGCAATCTCATTTTTCTATCTATTCATTAAAAAGCCATATGTATTAGCATCCATATTGTTGTTTATGCTGTTATATGGTTTTAATTTGAAGTTACCCTTTCTATTTGATTTTAGGGGATTGTTATTAATTGGTATGATTGGCAGATTACTCTTTGAAGAAGAAAATCAAAAGTTTATTGCTAAGTTCTTCTTCACGGATAAATATTTTTATTTACTCCTTTGCTTTATTTTTTATAGTCTTGCTATATTATTACAAGTTTTTATGGTATTGACGAATTGCTGCTTATTAAAAATAATTTAATTCTTATAGGAAGCTTGTTGCTTGGATTTTTGGTAGGTATAAATCCTAAAGGGAAAAATGTATTTATAATTGCCATTATCACTTCAGGATTGTTTGCTCGCATTAGATTTATTTTATACTTATAAAGTTTACGGAGATAATAGTCCTGTTCGGGTTTTAAATGTTATATTTTATAATGATACAACATCTATAAACTACAATTATCATGGAATGTTATTAGGTATTTCTTTAGTCTATTCGTTGTTGCTTTTTTTTAGGAAGCAAATTTCTAAATATATTTTCTTTCTTTTAATGCTAGTATTTACATTAGGGATAGTATTAACTACTTCCCGAGGCGCTATCTTTGCAATAATTATTGTATTCGTAATAATGAAGATTACTCAGAAGGAAATTAAATTTGGCTTAAAAAAATAATTAGGTTTAGTTGCTTTAATCTTTTTCTTTTTTGCGTTCTATTTAATTTATAATTCAATTTTGTCTCAAGTAAATAAATCAGTATTGATTGATAACATATACTGGCGCTTATACCAGGAACCACTAAGTTTATTTGGGGTAGATGTAGAAGGTCATGATTATAGTGTTAATGTAAAATATGGGACTATGAGCCAAAGATATGAAAAATCTTCAGGAGACATAGAAAAGTTTTTCAAATCTAGCATTATTGATCAAACATTTGGATTAGGCGAAGATGGTTATATTATAGAAAAATACAGTAGTGATAAATGGGGGAATGCTCATAATGGTTATGTTCTAATTCTAATCGAGAGGGGAATAATTGGTTTTATTTTATTTACTGGTGTTCTTTTGTTTATCATTCTCGAGTCTTTAAAGATTTCGAGAAATAGTTCTCTCAATACTCCGATTGTTTATTTACTTATATTTCTGGGAGTGTACGCTGTTTCCCATAATGCTGAAATAACTAGTTCGCTATCTTTTATAATTTTTGGTGGGATTATAGGAAATAATAAAGATACCGTAATGAATAGGCGAAGACTTTCAAAATTCATAACAGAAAAAATAATAGAAGCAGATAATATGGAAAAAGAAGTTCCTCGCTTAGCAGGTAATCATTCCCCTGAGTCTAAAACAGTAATTAAAGTATAATTTAATAAAGTAATTATTTTTACTATATAATATATGATTTACATGCTTCATAGTGTGGGGAATACACATTCTAATTGGGCGTTAGGATTCTTATCCGTCAAATTAATTCATTTGGAAAATTTACTAAAGAAATTAATTAAGAAGAAAACTGAATTTTTTTTTATAAAAGATTTGTATGATTTTGATTTTGTTACTCCCCAAAATTCTGTTGCTTTGAGTTTTGATGATGGATACTTAGATAATTGGGTTTATCTTTTTCCGCTTTTGAAAAAATATAATGTTAAAGCGACCATTTTTGTAAACCCAGAATTTATTGACTCTCGAGAAATAATTAGAGAGCAATATTTGAAAGAACTAGACACTATCCATCAATTTAAATCAATTGGTTTCCTTTCTTGGAATGAAATAATAGAAATGGAAAAATCCGGTTTAGTAGATATTCAATCGCATTCAATGAGCCACACCTGGTATTTTTGTGGACCTAAATTAAAAGATTTTTTTGCCCCTTTTTCTTATCAAAGCAAAATGCCCCACTCACGAAAATATCCTTGGATTTCTTGGAATGAAAAGCCTGATTTCAAACCCTTTACTTATAGTTCTAATTTCTACTTCTCAAAAAATTTAGGTCAACCAATTATGGAGAATGGTAGATCATTGGGCATCACACGATTTTTTTTAGATGAAGAGATACAAAATTCGATGGTTGAGTATGTTAAAAATAATGAAGATATTTTTTTTAATGATGATTGGCGGAAGACTTAAAAGATAAATACTATCTAATAATAAAAAATAGAGTGAACATTGGAAGATTTGAAACAAAGAATGAAAAATTTTTTAGATATAATTATGAACTTGCTGAAAGCAAAAAGATTCTGGAAAAACGATTAAAGAAAAAAATTGAAATTCTATGCTGGCCAGGTGGCTCCTACAATGATGATAGTCTAAAAATTTCTCAAGATGTAGGTTACAGGGCATCCACCATCTCATCTAAAGAAAAAGATAAAGTGTTTAATAATTCCGGTAAGAAATATAAAAGAATTCCTCGGAAACCTTTAAGCGGAAATGTTAGTGTTAAAGGGAGATTATATGGAACTTCAAAATTGAATAATATATTATTTTACAGATACCAACCAAATTTATTTTACAACTTAATGCTTAAGACGGAAAAGTTGACTCGCTTAATTTCTAGACCCCATAAATAAAAGCCAATAAATTAAATTAGATGCAAGTTATTAACAAAAATATAAATGTTCTGCATGTCGTATCAAGCCTAGGAAGGGGCGGAAGAGAAAGGCAATTATCGGTTCTTTCTCATTATAAAATTCCTAATATTAATCAGCATATAATATCATTCTATAACATAAAGCATAGCTATGTTAATGAATATAATTTTCCAAGTCTATTATTTTTATCAAAAAACAAATTTAAAAGATTTCTAGAATTATATAATTTTGTGAAAAATCAAGAAATTAATTTGATCTATGCTTGGGGTAATAATGAATTCATTTATGCACTCCCGATAGCAAGTTTGTTAAATATTAAATTGATTAATGGCTCTATAAGACATGGTATTAGAAAATTTAGTTTTAATCACATGTTTAGGTCTTTCATTTTGCAAAAATCAAAATATATAATTGGGAATTCGAAGGCAGGTTTTGAGGCAAATAAAATTAAATTTAATACTAGAAACCATTTTATTTTGTACAATGGTATAGAGGAGAAATTTTTTATAGGGCGGGATAAAGACAAACGCTCTACTTTTACTAAAATAAATAATTTATCTAATGATGCTCTCATATTTATTTCAATAGCCAATTTCGTACCCTTTAAAGATTATTTTACATCCCTTAATGGTTTAGCAAAATTAAAAAATGATGGTATCAAGTTTCATTATAATATTATTGGCAAAGGGGAAATGGAGGGTGATATTATAAATAATATAAACGAATTGGGATTGGAAAAGAATATTACAATTTATAATAATAATCCAAATATTCCTGAGTTGCTTTCAGTTGCCGATATAATGATTCATTCTTCTTTAGGAGAAGGATGCTCTAATGCAATTCTTGAAGCTAAAGCTGCCGGGCTAAGAGTGGTAGCCTCAAATACCGGGGGAACAAAAGAAATTTTAGGAGACGAAGATTTTTTATTTGAGTATAAAAATGTAACAGATTTTGTTAACAAACTGAAAAATGCAATTAAATCTTCCACCGAAAAATCATTGGAAAGCCAGGCTATTCAAAATAAAACTAAAGAAAGATTTTCAGTAAAAAAAATGCAACAGAATTATACCCAAATTATTAACTCAATATTAAACGATTAAGTTATTTAAATATTTTAATAGAATATTTTCAACTATCTTATGCTAAAAAAAATTTATAATAATATTTATTCCAAATCTCCAAAATCAATTCAAGGAACGTTGTCTAAGATTGCATTTCAAATTGATAATAAACCTATTGTCAAAATTCCTACTAATAGTTACTTTCCAAATGGTGCAAAGGGAGGCTTCGTTATTTCAGCAGACTTTGAGTTAGCTTGGGCTTGGCGCTATAGTAAAAAAAACAAAAATCCGTTGGAATATGGATTGAAAAAAGCAAGACAATCAAGAGAAAATGTTCCTCTGCTTTTAGAAATGTTTGAGAAATATGATATCCCTATAACATGGGCAACTGTTGGTCATTTGTTTTTGGAAAGCTGCTATAAAGGTGAGCACGATTGGATGGCGAAAATTCCCAATTTTGATGACCACTGGAATTTTAAAGAAGGTGATTGGTATGATCATGATCCATATTCAAATTTTAAAAGTTCACCCGAATGGTACGCTCCGGATTTAATAGAAAAAATTTTAAATTCAAAAGTAGGACACGAAATTGGCTGTCATTCGTTTTCTCATTTGCATTTCAAAAATAATATTTGTCCTTCTCAAGTTGCCGATGACGATATTAAAGCTTGTGTTGATGCCGCAAAAAAATGGAATATTAATTTGAAATCAATGGTCTTCCCAGGCGGCACTAACGGAAATTATAAAGCCCTTGCTAAGTATGGGTTTACAAACTACAGGCAGAATAATAAATTTGATCTCTTTTACCCAGAAATAGGTGAAGAAAACATGGTTAGATTACCGAGCAGTTTTAGTATTGAAGATATGGGATTTAACTGGAGCAAAGAATACTATTTGTACCGCTATAAAAAGTATATTGATAAAGCAATCCAAACCGGTACAGTTTGTCATGCCTGGTTTCATCCAAGTGAAAACCCGTGGGTTGTAAATGAATTATTTCCCGTGGTGTTAAAGTACGCAGCTGATTTGAGAGAAAAAGGATTGCTCTATATTACTACTATGGATAAAATGTCTCTGCTAGCGAGCCCTAATTTAGTAGAAGATGGTAAAATATGACTAGAAAATTTTTGGCAGAAAACTTTGCGCTTAATGTTTCCGATAAATTAAACAATCATCAGGTTAAACATTTTTATAATTTATTTATTGATTCAATCAATTGGTCACGCGATGAATTAGTATCTTTTCAAGTTAAAAGAATAAAAGAGCTTTTAGAATATTCTTATCATTATTCTCCCTTCTTTGAAAAAAGATTTAATGATGCTGGTTTTAATTTTGAACAGTTTAAATATTTGGATGAGCTCAAAAACATTCCGTTATTAACAAGAAATGATCTTCAAAATAATTTAAAAGAAATTATAACCACTGAATTAGATCTTTCTAAATGCTCTAAAGGTTCTTCGAGTGGTTCAACCGGACATCCAGTTTTATATTATCATGATAAAATTGGGACAAGCGCTAATAAAGCGGCAGTACTTTTTGGGAAATTTTTGGGTGGATATAATTTAGGCGATCCATGGATTAATATTTGGGGCAACCCCACTGCTGTAAATGTTGACTGGAAAAAGCCTGGTTCAAGACTTAAAAAATTTTTTAGTAATGAAAGTAGATTCCCGGCTTATAGATTAAACACCCTTAATCAATTCGAAAATCTTTATGAACTAGTTTTAAATAAAAAGCCAAAATTCATTTATGGTTATACTAATGCGATTTTTCTTTTCTCAAAATATCTGGAAGAAAAATCTGTTAAATTAGATTTTGTAAAGGGCGTATTAACTACTGCAGAAAACTTACAGCCTTTTCAAAAAAATAAAATTGAGGAAAGATTAGGAAAAGTTTATGACCAATTTGGGTGCAGTGAGATAAATGGCATCGCAGTTCAAACAAAATTTGACGAATATTATTCTGTTCTTGATCCGCATGTTGTTGTTGAATATGGCGAGGTAGTAGATCCAATAAACAATGTCAAAAAAATAATTATCACAGACTTGCAAAATAGGATACTTCCTTTTATTAGGTATGAAAATGGCGATTTAGCTGCCCCTTATGAAAATAATGATTTCGCTAGTTCTAAGCTTAAATATTCTAAGTTTAAAACAATAGATGGACGTATTTCGGATATAATAAAATTACCTAATGGCGGAAGTCTTGTGGTACCCAGCTTTTTCGGAAGCAGAATGTTAAAGAATATAGATGGAATTAAACAGTACCAGATAATAAAATTTAATGATAAGATATCCGTGAATCTAATCATCGATGGAGAACTTTCATCCGATTCAAAGAAAATAATTCAAGATACTTTATCTGATTACATCCCGAAGGAAATTACTACTGAGCTAGTTTTTAATAATGAAATTATATATTCATCTAATGGAAAATTTAAACTATTTGTAGATAGGAGTGTTAATAATTAATTTATGAATGTACTGCATATTGCGGGCGGGTTGCCAACTCCTCAAAAACCTTTTCTCCAGCCATTTATTAAGTCTCAAATAAACTCTTTACTTCATTCAGGTATTAAAATTGAGATAATTGATTTGAAGGGATATGATTCAGTTTTTAATTATATAACTTACTCTGGTAAAGTCAGGGAAATTGTTAAGGATAAAAAGATTGATTTAATTCATGCTCATTATGGCTATTGTGGAGTTACCGCATTGCTTGCAAAAACAAGATTGCCTATTGTTCTATCATTAATGGGTAGTGATCTTTTGGGAAGCCCGGATGAAAGTGGTAAAATTACTTTACGAGGAAGATTCGACAGATTTTTAACTAAAACAGTTTCAAAAAAAGTTAATAGAATTATTGTTAAATCTTCGGAAATGGAAAAAAATGTTCCATTTGGAATTCCAATAGATGTAATACCAAACGGTGTCAATTTCGATTTATTTAAACCCTCAAATAAAAAGGAAAGTAAGTTGAAATTGGCAATTAATGAAAATGAATTTTTGGTTTTATTTTTAGGAGATCCCAAATTAAACAGGAAAAATTATAAGCTTGCTAAAAATGGATTTGATAAGTTTGTCAAAAGAAATAATATTGAAGAGGCAGCAATTGTTTCTCCTTTTGGTGTCTCACAAACAAAAGTTATTGATTATATGAATGCTGCTGATGCTTTATTATTGACCTCTTATTGGGAAGGCTCGCCAAATGTAATTAAAGAATCAATGGCATGCAATTTACCAATTATTTCCGTTGATGTTGGAGATGTTAAGCAAGTTATTAATTATACATTTAATTGCTTTCTGATAAATTATTCCGAAGATGAAATTGCAGAAAGATTAAAAATAATATACGATAATCGTTTACCTTCAAATGGAAGAGAAAAAATATCGCATTTAAATGATGTAGTTATCGCAAAAAGAATAATTAATATTTATGAAAAAGTTTTGGAAAAACATGGTGAAGGGAAGAGTAGTTAATTGCGATATATATCAGGTAATATAAAATGGGATAGATGGACGAACACTAGCAGTAAAAAATTGGAAGTGTTTTCTAAAAATAACAAAGTTGAAATAGTTAATAATTTTTTGAACGTTAATATTATTTCTGAAAATAAATTAGATCTAAAAAATTATATTTTTGACAGTGATCGAAACATAATAATAATTTGTTTTGGAATTGTAATTTTAAATTCCTCAATTCACGCTGAAACAACTACAGGTTCGAATGAAAATCTAAAATATATAATAGATCAATATATAATTAGTGGAGAAAATTATTTATTAAATGTTAGAGGAACATATGTTTTAGTTGTCATAGATTTGAATACGAAAGAATTGACACTTTCCTCAGATTCAATTGGTCAATTAAAGTGCTATTATAAAAATATTAAGAGTGAAACTTATTTTTCAACTCAAATATCTGAAATTATCGGTGATGCGAAAATAAATAAAAACGGTTTAATGCAATATTTATTATTGGACCACTATATTGATGAACTTACAATTTATGAGAATGTTTATAGTTTGCCAGGTGGAACCAATTTGGTTTTTAAAGATGGCGAACTTAAAAAAAATAATTATTTTTCAATTTTCAATTTTCTGATTAATCAAAGCAAAGAGAATAAAAATTATAATATAAATATTGAGCGAATAGGAGACTCATTAAAATCAATTATTAGAAACTATACAAAAGATTATGATATTTTTGCAACTCTAACTGGTGGGTTTGATTCTCGTCTTGTTATTGCAGCGATTCTTTCAAATAATCACCTAGTCAGAACATTTACATTTGGAGTAGAAAACAATTTAGAGTCACAGATATCTCGTAAGATTGCTAAGAAAATAAACATTAGTTTTAATGAATTTTTGCTGAATGGTGTATATGAAAATTACTGCTCAACTTATTTTGAGTATATAAGTAAAACTAAAAATATCGAATTGAATTTTCATAGGTATCACTATGTTTATGTATGGTCTGAAATTTTAAAAGAATTTTATTTGGATTCTGCAGTAATTACTGGAATTTGCGGGGATTCATTTGTGCGCGATGGAATCTCAACTACTTCTAAGTCAGAAAAATTTATCTATAAGCTAAGTCTTACAACGAATATAAAGGCTGAAATTAAAAATTATGTGAGTAAGAAAAAGATATATCTCTCCGAATTTGGAATAAGTGAAAAAGAAGCCTCTGAATATCTACATTCATTATTTCAAATCTTAAATGGAAAAGACTTATATTATAAACATTACTATGTAAAAATAATAGTGCGTGTGTTAAATTATTTCGGAAGTGAGATTAGCTCTGAAAACAGTTTTTTACCCACCTACACACCCTTTTTAGATGTGGATTATTTAAAACTTCTTTCCAATTCTAAATACTCAATATTTAAATTCCCTTTTATTGAGAAGAAAAATATCTATAGATTGCTTAGTCAAAGATTTTATGCTGAGTTAATAAATTATCTTTACCCTATGCTATTGGACATTCAATCAAATCGCGGCTATCCTTTAAAGTATGCGTTGTCTAAAAAATATTTTTTAAATTCACTTTACTCTCAATACAATTTTTCAAAAAAGAAAAATATTAAAGATATTGATTATGAAGTATGGGATGCTAAATTGCTTCCAAATGGTTTCAATAACAATTATAACTTTGATGAAAATCTTAAATTAAAAATTATTAACAGTGAATTATAAACTATGAAGGCTGCTTTACTTATTTCAATTTCCACCATTTACCATGATGGAAGAATTAAAACTTACATTCAAAAATTGCTTAGTTTGGGCTTCAAAGTTTTTGTCATTAGCCTGAAAGAAACTGACGATGAGAAATTTGTTGAAAAAGAATCGTTTACAAATTATAAGATTGCCAAAAGATACATAGGCAATTCGAAAATTGGGTATGTATCTTTTTATTTTCTTTTTTTTTCTATCAGTTTCTTTTTGATACCTTATCTTACACTTAAGCATAAAATAAGTATCATTCATTATAATAACTCTCCCAATTTTATAGTTTTTGCATCATTAATTTCCAAGCTTTTTGGAAAAAAAATTATTTTAGATAACCATGATATAGTCCCGCTAATGGTTCAATCAAAGTTTAAAAATAAATTTTTAATTAGTCTGGCTGAGGCAGAACAATCTCTTTCAATGAATTTCGCAGATAAAATTTTATGCGCAGATCATAATCAGCAAGAATATTTAATAGAGCACAATATTGATGCTAAAAAAATAACTGTGGTTTTAAACGTTCCAAATAAGTTATTAATGAACTATACATTTGAGAAAATTAACAAAGATAATTTTTTTAATCTTGTTTATCACGGGACTATTTCATATCGATTGGGATTAGATTTTGTAATTGAAGCTATCAAAATTATTAAAGCTAAAGTTCCATTATTAAGATTTCATTTAGTTGGAAAGGGCGATTATTTAACAAAAACTACGGAACTTGTTAAACAATATGATCTTCAAAAATATATCTTAATTTATAATAAATATATAGCCTATGAAGAACTGCCTAAGTTATTATATGAAATGGATGCTGGAGTAATTGGAAACAGAAATGAACCTTTATCTGATTATATGTTGCCAGTAAAATTATTAGAATATGTCAGTCTAAATATTCCTGTTATTGTGCCTCAAAATAAAATTATTTCACGTTATTTTAGTAAAGATATGGTTTGTTATTATGAACCTGAAAATGTTAGTGATTTGGCAAGCAAGATACTTTTATTATATAACGATAGTAATTTGAGAAATAATTTAACTTTAAATGCATCAAGCTTTACAAAAAAATATAATTACACAACTGAAATGGAAAAGTATAGCGGCGTTATTAATTCGCTGCTAAATTAAAGATTACTCTTGATATTAATGAAATATTATTATCTTTGATCTATTAAATTTCTAGCAAAAATAATAGAATGAAAAAATCAGCATTAGTTATATTGGGTAATGGATCCCAAGGTTTAGGAATTGTTCGCTCCGCCCATAGTTCAGGCATGCAGATAATTCAAATTAACGACAAATATATTTCTGCTGCGCGCTTTTCTAGATATTTATCCCAATATATTAAACTTGATTCTAATTTTTTTACAAAAATTGGAAATGATCTTCAAAGTTCTGAAGATTTGATTAGCATTTTGCTAAATCTTAATATTCAATATCCCTCCATTTTGATGGGGACAAATGAAGATATAAATGAATTTATTTGTACAAATAAAGTACAATTATCTTCCAAATATTTTATCCCTGAAAATGAGTATGAAGTGATTTTTGACAAATTCTTATTTAACAATTCATTGAATAAAGAAAATCAAATCGAGACTTATTTAGATTCATCTAAAATATTTTCTCTTTATAGAAATTCAAATTATATTCTTAAAGGAAGAAAAGGGAACAATTTCAAAAATTTATTGGGTAAAAAAGCTATATTTTTAAATGAATTGTCTGAGGATACTCATAATAATATTATCAATAAGTTGGGCACTAAAAACTTAGTAATTCAAAAAGTTATTGATGGAAATTTTCATGTGCAATCAGTTTGTGCTTTTAGTGTGGAAGGAAGGATTGATGGTTTATTCATTTATGAAAAACTTAGACAGCACCCAAATAGATTTGGAACTGGTACTTATTTAAGAAGTATTGAAAGCAATGAAGTATTAGTTTTAGCAGAAAATATACTTAATAAACTTCGCTATACAGGAATTTCTGAAATTGAGTTTATCTTAGACCCGGAAGATGATAAATTTAAAGTAATTGAAATGAATCCACGAACCTGGAAATCTATTAATTTTGCAACACAATGCGAACAAAATATTGTTCAGAAATATATTGATTTTGCTATGGGCAATGAATATAACAAAAGCAATATTTACTCTATCGATAAATATTGGACAGATATTTTCGCAGACCTTTCTCAAATGATAAGGGAACGAAAAATATTTTCATATCAATTTAAAAACATGTATGAATGTACTTGGGAAAAAGAGGATCCGTTGCCATTTGCAGCTAGTATTCTGCTTTTGCCTCTAATTGCATTAAAGATTTAGCAATTTATTATCAATCAAAGGATAACATGATCGGTATATACACAGGATTTAAACGAATGCTCGATTCAGGATTTCTTGTAAAATATGAAAAAATTTTGACTCATAATAAAATTGAGCATATGAGAATGGACATTCATGATGAAGATTTTTGGACAAAGTTATCTGATTTAGAATTATTTATCTTTAGATGGGGCCAGTTATCTGATCATCATCAATTGGCTAAAACTCTTTTGCCCATTATTGAAAAGGAAATGAATATAAAATGCTTTCCCAATATAGAAACATGGTGGCATTTTGACGACAAAATTAGGCAATATTATCTTTTAAGAAACCATAAGTTTCCGATGATAGAAAGTTTTATTTTTTGGGATGAAAAATCCGCAAACAATTGGATAAAAACAGCTAGTTATCCGGTTGTATTTAAATTAAAAAGTGGGGCGGGTTCTGAAAATGTTATTTTGGTAAAAGATAAAATTCATGCGAAAACACTGACTTCAATGATGTTTGGCGAAGGTGCAAAATTGGGAAGAGTGCCCGATAAATCTAATATAAGGTTTCAGCACTTTAGTCTTAAAAAAGAATTACGAAGGATTGCAAGAATAGGAAAAAGAACTTTGCAAAATGTAGATATTGATTCATATTGGCATACAGAAAAAAACTATATTTATTTTCAAAAATTTCTACCAAGTAATGAATTCGATACCAGAGTTACGGTAATTGGCAATAGAGCTTTTGCATATAGAAGATTTACAAGAAACAACGATTTTAGGGCATCTGGAAGCGGAAAAATAAATTATGATAGGGATAGCATAGACCACCGAATGCTTGAGATGGCTTTTAAGATTTCTGCAAAACTAAATTTCCAATCAATGGCGTATGACTTCATTCTTAATAGTAATAAAGAACCTGAAATTTGTGAAATCAGCTATACATTTGTCGATAAGTTTGTCTATAATTGTCCAGGCTATTGGGATTCTAATTTAGAATGGCACGAAGGTCATTATTGGCCTCAATATTTTCACCTTATTGATTTACTTGATAAACCAAATTTAGTGCAGCCCGAAATTGCAGTTGAATAATATAGTGGTCTACTTAATTTAATTACCCAATATCACTTTGTAAGTTAGACCTCTAATTCTTTAACGTATGACCTATCCCTATTGAATAATTTATGTGTAAATATAAAGTATTATTACCTTTACTAATTATTTATCTTTTCGTTGGATTGTTTTTCATAAAAAACGAAATTGGCGGAGATGATGAGTCAAGGTATTGGAGGTTTGCTAATAATATTTCAAATGGGATGTATTCTCCTATCAACGATATTGATTTAACTAATGGACCGGGATATCCTATTTTATTACTTCCCTTTATCATATTAAAATCGCCGATCGCTATTCCCAAGTATTTAAATATTTTTTTAATGTTTTTTGCAGTTTTATTTTTTTATAAAACATTACTTTTATTTACCTCTACAAAAAAATCTTTACTCTTCGCTTATTTCCTTGGACTTTATATTCCCATTTTTAAATATATTACTCGTTTAGAAACTGAAATGTTAACATTCTTTTTAGTATCTGCTTTCGTTTATTATTTCTCTGCAGTTTTTGTCTCACGTAGTTTAAAGTTCTCTAATTTCTTTATTGCTGCTTTTCTTTTATGCTTTTTAGCAATGACCAAAGTTTTTTTTGGTTACGTTATTACCTTTTCAATTCTGACTTCTTTATTGCTCTACATTGTTACGAGAGAAAAAATATATAGAAGGGCTATGAGTATTTATTTATTAGCTTTAATATTTTGTTTGCCATATTTGTATTATACATTTACGTTAACAGGTAAAGTTTTTTATTGGTCAACAAATGGGGGAGATATATTGTACAGTTCGGTTTCTCCTTATCCAAATGAATATGGGGATTATATAATTGGTCCTGATATTTATGATACTACGACAGCAATCTCTAAAAACCATTTTGCATTTGTTGACTCATTAAGGTATTTATCTCAGTATGAACGTGATCAGGCATTTAGAAAAAAAGCTGTACAAATTATAAAAGCACATCCAGCTAAATATATTTTTAATTGGTTAAATAATATGGGAAGGATGATTTTTAATTACCCCTATTCACACACGCTGCAGAAACCAGGAACCTTTTTCTACATTATCCCAAATAGTTTCCTTTTTGTTTTCGCAATTATTTTGTTACCCATATACTTCCTGAGAATTAAGCAAATTCCTACAGAGATTAACTTACTCTTACTTTTTGGCGCTACTTATTTTTGGGGGGCTTCTCTTGTAGACGCTGAGGCGAGACACTTTGCTATTATTGTCCCAATATTACTTTTAGGCATAGCATATATTTTTTCAAATATTCTTAAAGTAGATATTGTAAAAAAATAATTTATTTTATGCAAAAAAGCATTCTCTTCATAGTTCAAAATGCTTCTTTTCCTTTTGATAAAAGGGTTTCTAAAGAAGCAATAAGTCTAAGGAATGATGGCTACAAGGTTTTTGTTATCAGCCCGACTTCAATCTATGATAAAGAAAAGCGGAAGAACGTTGACGGCATTGGAGTTTACAGGTATAAAAATTATTTATCCGATGGCTCTTTCATCGGATTTTTTTTAGAATATTTTTTATCCATTATAAAAATATTTTCACTTACTATTTTTCTTATAATTAAAGAAAATATAAAAGTAATTCATATATCTAATCCGCCAGATTTCTTTTGGCCCATTGCAATAGTCTCAAAATTGTTAGGTATTAAATTTATTTATGACCAGCATGATTTAGCGCCCGAAATGTTCAAAATAAGATTCGGTGTTCATCCATCTGAAAGTACAACTATCAATTTTATTTACAATATTTTAAAACTTAATGAAAAATTAACCATCAAATTTTCTGACGCTGTTATTACTGCAAATAGATCCTTCAAAGCAAAATTAATTAAAATCTATAATATTAAGGACGAAAAGTGTGTAGTAGTTTATAATGGACCAAATGAAAATTTTATACCCAAAAAGAATGAAGAACTTATAGATAAATATAGGAACAAAAAAATAATTCTTTATGTAGGCTTAATGACAGTTACTGATAATATTGAAGTTGTTATTGAAGCAGCCAAAAAAATTATTATTGATGCTAACAGGAAAGATTGTGTTTTTATTTTACTCGGTGACGGCGATGTTAAATTAGAGATGCAATCACTTTCTAAAAAATTAAACGTTTCAAATAATGTTGAATTTGTAGGGATGGTTGATTACGAAAAAGTAATGGAATATTTATATGTCGCTAACGTTTGTATCGCTCCTGATTTACCAAATGGATTGAATGAATATTTAACCTTAATTAAAGTGTTAGAATATATGAAAGCTAAAAAACCATTTGTTGCGTTTGACCTTCAGGAAACTAAAAATATGGCAATGGATTCAGGATTTTATGCCACCGATATTGAGGATTATAAAAATAAAATTTTATTTTTATTAGATAATAAAGTTGAAGCTGACCGAATGGGAAGAATAGGTTACGAAATAATAATGACTAAGTATCTTTGGGATTTTTCAGAAAAAAAATTGTTAGGTCTTTATCATAAACTTTTTAATTAGTCCCTGCATTACATCACATAAAAAATAATTGATCTATATTTTGTTGTCTTAATAAAAAAATAGTTTATATTTCAAAATAAAAGTTTAGATTATTTATGATGAACCAAAACTTTTCAATTCAATTAGACCATCCTAAAGTGATCCCACCATTCCCATCAATTAATGATGAATTAATTAATCTATTTCTTTTGGAAAATAATTCTGTTTCCTCATTCTTTTTAAGACAGAAAATTTATTATAATTTTATTCGCCCTATTCTTCCAATAAAATTAAGACAAAGACTTCAGCGAGAATATAATTCCAAAATTCAGTTAAAAGAAAATTTTATTTCTGACGAGCTAGTTAATTTTTTGCGAGATCAAAAAGATTTTAAAGAATTAAAAAAAGTTCTTTATCCAAATAACAATAGGGCGGCATTAATTTTAACTCATGATGTTGAGGAATTGTCCGGCTTTAAAAATATTCCCAAAATAATTGATCTTGAACTGAAATATGGATTTAAAGCTTCATGGAATATTGTTCCCTATAAATATCCCATTGATTTAGGAATAATTGATTATATAAAGAAATCCGGACATGAAATTGGAATACACGGTTATAATCACGATGGCAAGTTGTATTACACCGAGCAAATTTTTAACCGACGGGTTCCATTAATTAATGAAGCTATAAAAAAATATAATGCAGTTGGTTTCCGATCACCTCAAGTTCATCGAAATCTTATTTGGCTTCAAAAATTAGATATAGCTTACGACGCTTCTTGTTTTGATTATGACCCTTTTCAGCCTTTCCCCGGGGGAACTAAAAGTATATGGCCTTTTATTGTCGGAAAATTTGTCGAGCTGCCATATACGTTGCCTCAAGACCATACTTTATTTTATGTCCTGGGAAAAAAGGACATAAATATTTGGAAAAATAAAGTTGATTGGCTATTAAAAAATAGTGGAGTTATTTTGGCATTAACTCATCCTGATTATCTTATAAAAGAAGAGACTTTTAGACTATATGAAGAGTTTTTGATTTATTTAAAATCATTAACCAATCTTTGGCATTGCTTGCCAAAAGAAATGGCAGAATGGTGGAAAAAAAAAGAGATACTTAAAGATAACTTCGCAAAAATGTCAGTATTATAAAATAAATAACGCTGCTTTAATAACTTTTATTAAATTAAACGATTACTAATTTCCCCCCGGTCTCCCGAATAGCGCCGCTAAAAATAAATATATTTAATTTTTTGTTAAATTATTTTTCGAAAAGTGCGCTTAGGTTTGTGTTTTACTGTTGCAAACTTATTCAGTTCTTTGTTTTAATCTCATTTTAATAATTTTTGCTCTAACTATTAGTAATTATTAGGGTTTACTTTGATATTTCAAATAAGTTATTAGGGCATAATATTTGGTAAAGGTAATAGAACTTCATTTTTTTCAATAAATCTTTAATATTTTATGTGCGGAATAGTCGGGTTAATAAATAAAAATAAAAAAAATGCTGAAGTAAGCTTGTTGTCTCAAATGGCGGCGGCTATTAATCACCGCGGTCCCGATGACGAAGGTTATTTTGTTGATAAAAATGTTGGTTTCTTTCACAAAAGGTTATCAATTATTGATTTAAAAACCGGTCATCAGCCGATGACTTCAAATCAAAAAACTATAGTTTTTAATGGAGAAATTTATAATTACAAAGAGCTAAAACTTGAACTTCAAAATAAGGGGCACAAGTTTAATACAACTTCAGACACTGAAGTTATTTTGAAAATGTATGATGAGTATGGCGAGAATTGTGTTAACCAATTAAATGGAATGTTTGCATTTATAATTTATGATAAAAATAAAAACAAATTATTTATTGCCAGAGATCATTTCGGAATTAAACCTTTATATTTTCATAATGATGAATCATACTTAATATTTGGTTCTGAAATAAAAGCCATCCTTCAGCATCCCGAAATTAAAGCTGAGCCGAATTTTGATGCCGTCAATCAATACATAACTTTTCAATATGTTTTAGGATCCGATACTCTTTTCAAAAATATATTCAAATTGTTGCCCGGTCATCAGATGTCCGTAAATTTAAATTCTATGGACATTAGCGTTAGAAAATATTGGGAACCATCGTTCAAAGTAGATGATCATCATACCGAAGAATATTTTGTTCATGAGTTAAAAAGTCTTTTAAATGACACTATTAATATTCAATTACGAAGCGATGTGCCGGTTGGTTCTTATTTAAGCGGCGGTATGGATTCAAGCATTGTTACTATGCTTGCATCTAAAAAGTTTGAGGGAAATTTTAAATCTTTCACCGGAGCCTTTAAAGAAGGCGAAGAATTTGATGAAACAAAATATGCAAGGGAAGTAGCTAAAGAAAGTAATTCCCAGCTGCTTGAAATTTATCCAACCGAAGATGAATTTATAAGTTTACTTCCAAAATTAATTTATCATTTAGATGAGCCTGCAGCCGGTCCCGGTTTATTTCCGCAATATATGGTCTCAAAACTTGCCGCACAAAATGTTAAAGTTATTTTAGGCGGACAGGGAGGCGACGAAATATTTGGCGGCTATGCAAGATATGTTGTTGCATATCTTGAGCAGGCAATTAAAGGCGCCATCTATCAATCTACTGAAGAAGATGAGCATATAGTTTCATTAAATTCAATCATACCCAATCTTCCTTATCTTCATAATTATATGCCCATGATGCGGGAATTTATGAAGACTAATGCTTTCGGTGAAATGGATGAAAGATATTTTAAGCTGATTGACCGCAGAAATGGTTCGAGTGATCTTTACACTAATGAATTTCTTTCGACTTATAAAAAAGAAGAAATACTTAGTCAGTTTAAAAAATTATTTAACAATCCTGATACAAAATCATTTTATAATAAGATGACGCACTTTGATATGACGAGCAGTTTGCCAGCGTTGCTGCAAGTTGAAGACCGAGTAAGCATGGCTGTTTCAATTGAATCACGCGTTCCTTTGCTTGATAGAAGAATTGCTGATTTAATTGCAAGTATGCCGGCCGCTATGAAATTCAAAGGCGCTGAGATGAAATACATTTTAAAGAAAGCTACAAATAATCTTCTTCCTAAAAATGTTATGGAGAGAAAAGATAAAATGGGATTTCCAGTCCCATTACATATTTGGGCAAAAAATAAAGCATCGGGATTTTTTGAAGACGTACTTTTATCTTCAAGCTGTAAATCGAGAGGTATATTTAATTCCGAAAATATCAGCGGCTTAATTAAAAATGAAAGAGCTTACGGTAGAAAACTTTGGGGAATTCTTTGTTTAGAATTATGGTTTCAACAATTTATTGATCAAGATATTAAAGTAAAAAAAAAGGAAGTTTATGAAGTTCAATCTTAATGGAAATGAGATTAATTGGGTTGTTAAAAAAATAGGAGTAATTGGTCCAGGCATTGTAGGTATGCCTATGGCGGCTTTACTCGCTGACGCTAAAATAAAAATTGGAACCGACGAACCGGCAAAAGTAATAGTTGTTCAAAGAAATTCTAAAAACTCAGGATGGAAAGTGGATGCAATAAATGATGGCAAATCCACCATTGGCGGTATAGAACCATCTCTTGATAAAATTGTAAAGGAAGCTGTTAGCAATAAAATATTGAGCGCTAGTTATGATTATTCTGTATTAAGCGATGCCGATGTAATTCTGGTTTGTGTTCAAACAGATAAAACAGAATTGGAACCGGATTATGTTCCTATGTTTGAAGCTTTAAATAATTTAGCTCAAGCTCTTCAAAATAAACCCGAAGAAAAAATTCCCTTAATTATCTTTGAATCTACATTAGCTCCTTCTTCTATGGCTACTTTAATGAAAGATCACTTTGCTAAATTTGGGTTGGTTGAAGGAAAGAATATTCTTCTCGGAAACAGCCCGAATAGGGTTATGCCAGGCAGGTTAGTTGAGCGAGTTGTCTCATCAGATAAAATTACTGCCGGTCTTCATCCCGATACTCCTAAAATGATTAAACATTTATATTCAAACATAGTTACTAAAGGAGAGTTGCATCCAACAAATAGTTTAACGGCTGAAGTAGTGAAAACTTTGGAGAATGCTTATAGAGATGTGCGCATTGCTTTCTCAACGGAGGTTGTGAGATATTGCGACGAAAATAATATTAATTTTTATAGCGTACGCGACAAAGTAAATAATAAATTAGCTCAAGCTGATTCCGCCACCGAAAATCCAAATGTCGTTCCCAGCGGTGGAATTCTTATTCCGATGATAGGGGTGGGAGGGCATTGTCTGCCGAAAGATGGAATTCTTTTGTGGTGGAGAAAAATTGAAGGCGGCGCAGATACTTCCAATAGCTTGATAATTAATTCAAGAAATATAAATGATGAGTCGCCGGCAGAAACAATTAAATTAGCAGAAAGAACTTTTGGGAATTTATCAAATAAAAATATCGCTTTGCTTGGCGCCGCATATAGATTTAATTCAGAGGATACAAGAAACTCACCGACTTTATCTTTAGCAAAATTATTAATAGAGAAAAAGTGTAACGTTGTAATTCACGACCCCTATGTTAAAAAAGATGATCAAAACTTATCAAAATTTGAACTTGAAAATTATTTTACTAATGATTTGCAACAAGCTATTTCGGATGCCGAAATAATAATTGTCTGCACAGCTCATAAATTATACATCGATAAAGAAGAAGAAATTACTAATACAAATAAAAATCTTCTTGGAATAGTTGACGGATGCAATATCTATAAACACGAAGATTTTAAAAATAAAAATATTGGTTATACGGGTATTGGCCGCGGAACTGAAATGCCATCGGATGAATTTGTAAATTCGGTTTACGAGCAATTTGAAATTGTTGAAAGGGGAACTGCAAATGAGGTTCAATCCTTGATTGACTTTTTAAATGCGAACTATGCTGATACAAATTTTAATAAAGTAGAATTTAAAGAAGTGCAGAGGTTAGCGGGCAGCTGTGGAACAGGGTGCAAAATTTCTGATACTGGTATAATTGAAGTTTATAATTCTTTTGATGGTTTCAAATCGTCATTAGTTAGCTTATCTGAAAACGCAAACAAAGTGTTAGCGTAAAATTAATGCAAAATAGTAAACGGCGATGGGCTGTAATTGGCGGCGGTATGCTTGGCATGACGCTGGCGCACCGACTAGCGGGCGATGATAATGAAGTTTTTCTTTATGAAGCGGGAAAAGATGTTGGGGGATTAGCAAGCGCTTGGAAACTCGATGAAATAATTTGGGACAAATTTTATCACGTTATCCTTCTTTCAGATTCTCATCTAATAAAAATCTTAAAAGAAATTGGCTTAGAAAATGAGCTTAACTGGGTAGAAACTAAAACAGGTTTTTATACTAATGGCAAACTTTATTCTATGTCTAATTCTCTTGAGTTTTTAAAATTTCCTCCTTTAAATTTAATTGACAAATTTAGATTGGGGTTTACGATTTTTTATGCCTCTAAAGTAAAAGATTGGCAAAGACTGGAACAAATTCCCGTAGAGAAATGGCTGCGCAAATTATCAGGTAAAAATACTTTTGAAAAAATTTGGCTTCCATTGCTCAGAGCTAAATTAGGCGAGAGCTATAAAAAAACTTCTGCTGCATTTATTTGGGCAACTATACAGCGCATGTACGCTGCCAGACGCTCAGGTTTAAAGAAAGAAATGTTTGGTTATGTTTCCGGCGGCTACGCAAAAATATTGGAAATATTCAAGCAAGTTTTAATTGATGAATCAGTTAAAATAAAAACCGATCATCCCGTAAAATTAATTGAATCTCTTAAAAACGGAAAAGTGAAAATAATATTCCAAAACGGGGAAGAAGAAATATTTGATGAAGTTGTAATTACTGCCGCCTCGCCTATAGCAAAAAAACTTTGTCCCCAATTATCCGATGAAGAAAAAAATAAAATTGACTCTGTTCAATACCTGGGCGTTATTTGCGCATCTGTTGTTTTGAAAAAACCGATTTCAAATTTTTATGTTACCAATATAACAGATGCAAATGTTCCTTTCACAGGTATAATTGAAATGTCTGCTTTAGTGGATAAGAAAAACTTTAATGGGAATTCACTAATTTATCTTCCAAAATATTTAACTCCTGACGATGAATGGTTTGAATATTCGGATACTGATATTGAACAGATATTTCTTGATAGAATATTAGAGATGTATCCTTCAATAAGAGTGAATGATATTTTAAGTTTTAAAATTGCGAGAGCAAAATATGTATTTGCGTTATCTACAATTAATTATTCAAAAAATTTGCCGCCCGTTCATACGTCTATAAAAGGCGTTCATATTATTAACTCTTCACACATTGTAAACGGTACTTTAAATGTTAATGAAACAATTCAATTAGCTGAAAAAGTAACGAAGAATATTTTAATACAAAATGATAGTTTGAGTAAAAATAAAAATTATGAATACTCCGAAACCTTATAGCAGCATATCGCTAGATTTAGATAATGAATGGTCATATTTAAAAATTCACGGCAACACCGATTGGGAAAACTACCCATCTTATTTTGATAAGTTTGTGCCTTTGGTTTTGGATGAATTAGATAAGTTAAATCTAAAAATAACTTTTTTTGTTGTGGGGAAAGATGCCGAGATTTCAGCTAACCAAAAATATTTAAATCAAATTGTTGAGAGGGGACACGAAGTTGGGAACCATTCCTATTCGCACGAATCTTGGTTATATCAATTTGAGAGAGAAAAGGTTGATTTTGAAATTCTTAAAGCTGAAGAATTAATTAAAAATGTTACCGGGCAAAAAACTATTGGTTTTAGAGGACCGGGTTTTAGCTGGAGCAAAATAGTTCTACAGGTTCTGCAGGAAAATAATTATTTGTACGACGCTTCAACATTACCTACTTTTATTGGACCGCTTGCTAGAACATATTATTTTTGGACTTCCAATCTTTCTAAAGAAGAAAAAAAATTAAGAAAAAATTTATTCGGTTCATTTAAAGATGGGTTGCGATCAACCAAACCATATAAATGGAATCTTGATAATGGTAAAGAATTATTAGAAATACCTGTCAGCACCATACCTTTCATAAAAACTCCTTTTCATTTAAGCTATCTTTTATATCTAAGTAGATTTTCTAATATGCTTATGCATGCTTATTTGAATACAGCAATTGCATCGTGCAAAATAACGAACACACAACCGAGTTTTTTACTTCACCCATTAGATTTAGTGGGGGGTGATCAAGCGCCGAGATTAGCATTTTTCCCTGGAATGGATTTAAGCACGGAAAGTAAATTAAAAGTTTTTCGAGAAGTAATAAACAAACTATCTGAAAATTTTTCATTAGTTAATATGAGTACACATGCAAGTTTATTAAATTAGATAAAAATAATCCCTGATAAATTTTATTTTTATGATTACGTGAATAGAATTTTAACTAAAGATTATAAATAAATATGCTCCCTTTACTACTTAGCGTTATAATTTTTTCTATTGTTATCTTTTCTACTTATAAATTTAAAGATAAATGGAAGTACTACCTTAACATATATTTTGCCCTTATTGCTATATTTTCAGTATTATGGTCATCTGCTTATTTATATAGAAATTTTCAAAAACCGCACGAGTGGGATTTTTTGTGTTGGTATTTAGACGGCTCTGTAGCCGCTGAAGGGTTGAATTTTTATGAACCCGCATCCTACCATAAAGTTTTCCATTCACTAACAATTCCTTACAAGCCAAGTAAAGTGTTTATTTCTAATATTGTTGACGTTGGATTTAAATATCCTCCTCCTTCAATGTTTTACCTTATGCCTTTGGGTTATCTAAGTTATAAAGAAGCTCATATTTTATGGGTATCATTTAACATTTTAGTCATTTTGTTTTGTTTGTATTTTTTGTGGAAAATCTACTTACCTCAAAAAAATATTATTGCTTATTCTTTAGTTTTAATTTTTTTCTTTTTGAATAAAGGAACAAGATGGACTTTAGGCGTAGAACAAAATACAATTCTTCTTCTTTTAATGTTAATACTTGTATGGAAGGATGCTAATTCCCCCCGCGTTGGATTGTGGCTTGCATTAGGTATAATTATTAAACCGATAGTGGCTATTGTCTTAGGCTACTTATTAATAAAAAGAAATTGGAAGGGTTCTCTTTTAACGTTTGTTTTTTTAATACTTTTATTTGGATCAGCTGAACTATTTTTCGGATCAAATATTTTCACAAGTTATTTTACTAAAAATCCAAACTCCGATGTTCCAAGCCTTAATTATATTGAAAGTGTAAACTGCTCGTTATTAGCTACAATTCTTAGAACTACTAATTATGATATAAATATGCATCCGCCATTATTCAACCCAATATATCTTGTGACGGGTGGAGCAATTTTTTTAATATCGCTTCTTTTGATTTATCTAAATAAAAATGAATTAGAAAATTGGGGATTAGCTTATATTATAGTAACGGGTTTAATAATTTATCCTGCCACTCAACAGTTCTACATAATTTTATTAATTCCCCTAATATTTTTATTATATAAAAATTTCAAGCAATTACCCGGGAAAATTTATACTTCGGCGTTCATCATTGCTCTTATTTACGGATTACCTCAATTAGATAGTTATCATATTGATGTTTATTTTATTACTCATTTACTAATTTGGTTTTTACTTAGCATTTTTCTAATAATTAAATCAGATTTTTTTAATAAACATAAAATGCGTTTGTCAATTTAATTTTTAGATTTTTTAAATATCAAGGTTTTGTGATGAATACTAAACTACTATCTTTAGTCATCCCAACTTATAATGAATCAGGAAATATTGAAGAGCTGTATAAACAGATTATTGGTGTAATAAATAAAATCGAAAATATTAACTACGAGTTAATTTTTATTGATGATGGGAGTAAAGACGATACATGGGAGAAAATAAGTAAGCTTCACTGCAACAATAATAATCTGAAAGGGATTAGACTTTCTCGAAATTTTGGGCATCAAAATGCTTTAAAAGCTGGAATAGATATATCATCAGGCGATGCCGTTATTTCAATGGACGCCGATTTGCAGCATCCGCCTCAATTAATTTCTGCTATGATAGAAAAATGGCGCGAGGGTTTTGAAATAGTTTCAACTTTTAGAGAAGATACAAACGGCGTTTCATTTGCAAAAAAACTAAACTCTAAATTATATTATAAATTTTTAAATTTTATTTCCGGATTGGAATTGAGCGAAGGTTCTTCTGATTTTAGACTACTCGACCGCAAAGTGGTTAATGAATTAAAAAATATTAATGAGAGCCAGCTTTTTCTTCGCGGATTAGTCAGCTGGCTTGGATTTTCATCTACAAGCATAAAGTATGTTGCGGAAAAAAGATTCAGCGGAAGCACTACTTATTCATTTATTAGAATGCTTAAGTTTGCCATTGATGGCATAATGTCATTTAGTATCAAACCTCTTAGGATTGCTTCGGTTTTGGGAGCTTCAATTTCATTATTTGCTTTTATATATATCCTTTCCGCTTTATATGATAAGTTTATTCTTGAAAAAGTTGTTCAAGGATGGACTTCAATTTTAGTTTCAGTTTTGTTTCTCGGCGGCGTTCAATTATTATCTATCGGATTGTTGGGCGAGTATGTTGGCAAAATGTTTTTAGAATCTAAAAAAAGAAAAAATTATATTGTTACATCAACTCTTAACAATCCACACATAAATCAAAGCAATGATTATAAGAATTCATGCAGATGATTTTGGACTTACAAAAGGTATAACAGATAGAATTATGGAAGCTCATACTTTGGGCTTATTGCATTCTACAAGCGTTATAGCAAATGGAGTTGGTTTTAACTACGCGGTGGAGCTAATCAAAAAGAATCCTAATCTCAAAATTTCCATTCACTTAAATTTTGTAGAAGGGAAACCTATTTCTAATCCCCAGAATATCCCATACTTAATTAATAAATTAGGATATTTTAATAAATCTTTTTTAAGATTGTCATTAGGTTATTATTTCAGCGGAGTTGAAAAAAAGAAGAGCATAGAAAAACAAATTGGATTAGAAATGCAGGCTCAGATAAAAAAAATTTATGACTCTGGAATTGAGGATAGAGTTTTTCAAATTGACAGTCATCAGCATTTCCATTTAATGCCATTCATATTAAAAATTTTGAGCGACAAATTTTCTAATCAAAATCAAATATCAGTGCGTATGGCAAGTGAAAAATTTTATATTACAGAAAATTTTATTTATAGTTTGAAAAATATATTTTCACCAAATCTTATAAAGCATTTTTTACTAAACTTCCTATCTAAAAGAGGAAAGAAATATTTAAAGAGTAAAATGATATCCTATAATGATTATTTAATCGGCGTACTTTATACAGGTAATATGAGCATCCCATCAATAAAAAAACCTTTGGAATTGCTTATGAAAAAAAAATCTTCCTTACAAATGGAAATAGAAATATTGCTTCACCCCGGCAGCGCAGATTTAAATGAATTAGAACTTTGGGAAGGAAACATGAGCCAGTCAACTTATTATTTCGACAAATGTCGACAAAGTGAACTTCAAACGTTAAAGGACCCACAGTTAAAAAATATAGTCACAAAATATTCTTAGTTAATCGCTGCTTCTTTTCAAAAATAAAAAATCGTTTCTCTACTCTGTAATCCTCAGTAATTTAGTATGTTATAATTTTTATTTATATTAATTTTCGTTTAAAAGAAATAGATATGAAATTATTTCTAACTTACTAACAAAGGTAAAATGAATGGATATTAATCATAAGCCAATGGTCTCGCTTGTAGTCCCCGGCTATAACGAAGCATCAATTATTGATAAAAACCTTGGTATTATATGCGACTATATGGAAACTATTCAGGAAGAATATGATTGGGAATTAATTTTTGTAAATGATGGAAGTAACGATAATACCAAAGAAGTTGCCGAAAATTTTGCCCTCACAAGAAAAAATGTTTATGTCTATAGCCACAAAGTAAATTTATTTTTGGGTCATGCCCTGCGCACGGCCTTTAAACACAGTAAAGGCGATTATATTATTCCCTTAGATATTGACCTTAGTTATTCCACAGATCATATTAAAAGATTGCTGGACACTATTCATGAAACGGAAGCAGAGGTAGTCATCGCTTCCCCTTATATGAAAGGGGGAAAAGTATCTAATGTGCCTTTTTTCAGAAAACATTTAAGTAAAATTGTAAACAAGTTTTTATCTATTGTAGTGCGCGAAAAGATTTTTACCTTTACAGGCATGGTTCGCGCGTATAATGCTAAATACTTAAAATATTTAAATCTTAAAGCGCGTGATACGGAAATTAACCCGGAAATTATTTATAAATCACTGTTGCTTAGGGTAAGAATCGTTGAAATACCCGCTCATTTAAATTGGAGTTTCCATAAGCAAAAAGGGGTACAAAGAAAATCAAGCTTGAAAATGATTCGTGGAATTATGTCGGGATTTATGTCCGGCTTTATTTTCAGACCGTATATCTTTTTTATCATTGTGGGTCTGTTGCTTTCTGTTGTAGCCGCTTATGTAATTATTTGGATAGTCATTAATACATTTAGAGTATATCCTGATATACAAACATTAAGCCCTTATTTGGATGATAAATTTTCTGCAGCGGTGGCTATTATTTTTCAAAGAAGACCTCAAACTTTTTTTATCGGCGGGCTAACATTAATAATTGCTCTTCAATTTTTAAGTTTAGGTTTTCTTTCTTTACAAAGCAAAAGGTATTTTGAAGAACTTTTTCATCTCAACACAAACATCTATAAAAATGATTTAGAAAAAAAAGAAAAAGAAAAAGAAAATGAAAAATTGTGATATATGCTTGAGCGATGCAAAACTAATACAGATGAAGCAAGGTTATCAGATACTGAGTTGCAGTAAATGTTCCTATATGCGCCTCGAAACTGAAATGGACAGTTCTCAAATAAAAGATATTTATAGCGATAATTATTTTTTTGGCGGGAAAGATGGGTATGATGATTATTTGGCTGAAGAAAAATTGCTCACTAAAAGAGGGATATACTATTCTGAATTATTAAAACATTTTACTACGCCAGGTAAATTTTTATGTGTTGGCTCAGCAGCAGGATTTACCATGAATGGTTTCATTCAATCCGGCTGGAAAGGGAAAGGAATTGAGATTAATAATACAATGGCAAACTTTGGCAGAACCAAGTATGGTCTAGATATTATTACAGGTAATTTTGAAAATATTGAGATTGATGTAAAGTTTGACTTAGTAAATATGATTCAGGTTATTTCTCATTTCAACGATATAAACAAAGCTCTTAATAATGCTCATAAATTATTAAACGACGGCGGTCTTCTTTTAGTTGAAACCTGGAATAAGGATAGTTTTATCGCCAAGTTATTTGGGGAAAATTGGCATCAGTATAGCCCGCCAAGCGTTGTTAGGTGGTTCTCGGTTCAGGGATTAACAAAATTAGTGGAAAGCCATAACTTTAAACTTCTAAAAAAACATAAAACTATTAAATGGATTTCAAGCTCGCACGCAAAATCTTTGGCTTCATATAAATTTTCAGAGTTTAAAGGTGGAAAATATTTGAACAAAATTGTCAATTTAATTCCTGATAATTTTTCTATTCCTTATCCCGGCGACGATTTGTTTTGGGCAATTTTTCAAAAACAAAAATAGTCACTTCTGAAATTTCAACATTTCAATAATATTTTTTTTAATTGATGTTTTTCTGCAAATCAATTTTTTTGTAAAATGAAAAATAAATTTAATCCGCCTTCCATTTCCTCCACAAATATTTTATTGCTTTCGTATTTAGCCGTTGGGCTTTTATTAATTTCGATCATTTTTTTAGGAAGAACTTTTCGTATTCCATTCGAATACATTAGCAACAATCCTGAGTCTCAATACGGCGTTCCTCTTTACGCTGGTTTACTACAGAAGCTGAGAGTAATTTTATGGTCCGCCAGCATGAGCGTTTGTTTTTTTACTTATTTAATTTTACGATTTTATTCTCCCTCGAACAAAGTATCCAACTATATTCTATTCGCGGGAATACTCACTCTTTTATTATTTGTTGATGATTACTTTCAAATTCATCTCGCGCTTAGAATTATTTTTCATATTCCGAATTTCATAGTGTATTTAGGTTATGCTTTATTTGTGTTTTATATTTTCTATCAATTTAAAGTAATCATTTTTAAATCAGAATATAAAATATTTCTATTAGCCTTTTTATTATTGGGAGCTGCAGTACTATTAGATTTATTAAGCGATGGGAATATTGTTAACTTAGGAAAAGAAGACGAACTAGAGGCAAGCTTTAAAATATTTGGCGTAGTAACCTGGTCAGTTTATTTTATAAGATTTTGTTTCGAAAATTTAAAAGTGATAATCAAGAGGTGATTTTAAAGTTAAGAGATGACATCTTTCTCCCCATGTAGACATCATCTCTAACCGTCTCAAGGCGACTATTTCATCAAAGTCATTTTTTTTATTGAAGTAAATTTTTCTGTTCCGTTTATCGGATCCGCGTTCATTGCAAGTATATATATTCCGGAAGCTAAATTGTTTGCATTCCATTCAAACTTATGTACTCCTGCAGATTGCGCCTCATTGTTTATTTCAAAAACTCTTTCGCCAATTAAATTAAAAATTTTAATATTAATTTCGCTTTCCGTAGCTAATGAGTAGCTGATTTTTGTAGCTGGATTAAAAGGATTTGGATAGTTTTGATAGAGCTCGAAGTTTTTAGGTAATGAATTATCTTCTTCATTTACGGCGGTAAGATTATTATCAAAATTTAAATCAATGCTTGTTGCAGATTGAGTTATATCAACGGCAACTTGCTTTATAAAGATAGTGTTTATGATTCCGGCAAAGTTCCATTTTATTTCTGGTTTAAACTCCGCAAAAGGTTTTGAATTTGTAATAACAAATTTGCCGATGCGTTTAGAGACTCCATTTATCGTGTCGTTTCCCGCCGGATTTGATGCAAAGGTTAATTCTTTTTGTCCATCCGATGCAAATATTCCGATACCGAATGTTGGAACATTTTTTAATTCAGAAGATTCGGGCACATATTCAAAATTTATTTCGCCCTCGCTAATTATTTTCTCGTTAAAATTTAATGCCGTTTGGTAAGCCTCCAATACAAAATCATCAGCGTTGCTTTTTATTTTGATTTCGAATTGAAATTTATTTGATGTTAATTGTGTCCCATTTTCAATTGAAAGAGTATAATCTTGCGCTTGGGTTATGCAGAAAAAATTGAAGACCAATAAAGTAAATATAATGTTTCTGGTTATTCGTAATGTTTTCATTTCAGACCTCAAAAAAAATTAAACTCATAATCTTTAATTCCTGACGTTAAACTATGCTTTATAGTTAAGGCTAAACATCGGGTTGTCCCTGAAATGAATTACCAATTTACCTGAGATGAAAAGTGTGTTTTAGGCTGGATATGAGGATATTACTATAGCCCCTCATCCAATAAACTTAGTAGTTTTAACTTAATAGTTGGGATTTAGTATAGGAGATTTAGAATCGTTTTTAGTTTTTACTGCCTTTATCATTATTTAAGCAATTGCATTTTCTTTACTTGCGAATAATTTCCTGCTGTTAAAGAATATAAATATGTTCCGCTGGATAGATTCGAAGCGTCAAAGTTAACCTCGTAATTTCCAGCAGTTTGTTCTTCCTTTAAAAGAGTTGCTATTTCATTTCCGAGTATATCATAAACTGTTAATTGTACTGACAAAGTATGATGTGATTCGATAGAAGGGATTGTATATTTTATTTTTGTTGATGGATTAAATGGATTGGGAAAATTTTGAGAAAGGAAAAAGTATTGGGGCGCATTATTAATTTCCACGGTTTGTGAGTATTGAAAACTCCCATCATTATCAATTTGTTTGATTCTATAAAATAATTTTGTATAAGTTATTTTATCTAAATAAAAGTAATGCTGTTCAAGTGTAGTTGTTCCGTTTCCTTTAATAAATCCTATGCTGCTCCAATTATAACTATTATCAACAGATCGTTCAATAAAAAATCCATAGTTATTAATTTCTGTTGAGGTTATCCAGCTTAATTCAATTTTATTATTTTCTGAGTTAGTTGCGTTAAACGAAACTAATTCAACCGGAGTTGTTGTTTGCAAAAGATCATCTGAGGCAATTAAAGTTTCATCTGTACTCAGCAATATTTGATCTAACATTACCGTCTCCGAAGGCTCTCTGCCAAATATGGTAATTGCATGAAGACCTTGAGTTAATAATCCTAGGGAAAGTTTTTTTAATCCGCTTCCTTCCCAATGCCATTTATTAAATGTGTTGCTATTGCCAAAAGTAAATTTTGTCCCGCCATCAATCTGAATATAAAATGAGTTCAAATCTTTTTCGGAATCAAAAAACATTCTTCCCCAAGCGTACCATTCTCCAGTCTTATCAAGGTCAACAGATAAAGTAATTGTGCTGTATGAATTTAAAAAATATGCAACTTGAGAATTTATCGATCCGTCTTTGATTTTTAAGTGAACATTCCCATTTAGAATTCCATCTTCGGCTTTTAGAATTATAAAGTTGTTTAAGGTAGTAGTTGGGTTAATAAAAAAAAGATTTGTATGATTTTTTATAATCGTTATCTCTTGAAAATTTTCCCCTGTCAATATAGTTCTGTAAATCCCATCGAAAGACCAATTTACCTGTAATGAATCGACACGTATGGAAGAAGATTTTTTAATTCTAAATCTCCCTACTTTTAATGGGATACTTGTTATGCTGTCTTTTCCAGCGCTGGAAGCAAAATGTATTATTCGCGATCCATCTAAATTTGTGCAGCCTACTCCAAATGCGGGTGGGTTGGTAAGCTGTGAAGTTGATTGAATATATTCAAAACAAAAAGATGTATCATTAACAAATACCTGATTTACGATAAAGGCGCACTGATAAGAAGTTAATATGAAATTATTATTTGTACTTTTTATGTTAATGTCAAATTCAATTGCTTTGTCATTAGCTTGCTGAGGATTAGTGAAATTCATTAAGTAAGTTGATTGAGCCGGGGTTGCAGAAAAGAAAAGTAGAACAAATATAATATTAGCTGCAAGTTTCATAAAATTTTCCACGAGTATTCGTAATCCAACATTTAGTTTTACATTAACGTGTGTTAAACTAAAATTTTGAATTAGCCGGCTACATAGGGGAATTTCTGAATAGAACGATATTTTACCTGAGTTTGATTTAGGAGAAATAAAAATTGGTATTTGTGGAAGACGCTTTATGTAAAGCAGGCGATAGAAATTTCAATTTAAAATAAAAAAGCATTCCAACTTTGGCGTGATGGAATGCTAAATATTTCTAAAAATATTTCGTTAAAAAAGAACTAAGCTTCTAACTCCTTAAACTCTCCTAACGTTTTTGTAAATATTAATATCGCGGCAATACCTAAAAATATATTAGCCGCTAAAACGTACCATACATATTCTGGATTTCCCATTTCTCGAAAGTATCCATACATTGAAGTATAAACTAATCCGCTTAGAACGCCGCCTAAACCAGTCGCTAAAAAATTTGATCCCATATATAATCCGGCTTTTTCTTTTGGAGCAATCCAGGTAATATATTCCTGAATTCGCGGAGAAGAAATCATCTCGCCTATAGCGAAAAGAAAAATCCCTAAAAATATAAATTCAGGCGCGCCAATTCTTGAATAAGCAATAACCAAAAAACTAATACCCGCCACAAATAATCCAATTAAAAATGAAGGCAGAGCTTTAAATTTTTCAAATGTTCTGGAAATAATTAATTGAAAAATAATAATAACATATCCTGTATTGGCAATAGTTTCACCAAGCACTTTTCTAGTTCCGTTACTATTGGCTTCAGAAAAGAAACTTGTAAACCACGTGCCAAAAATTCCCTGAAGCGAATTATATAAACTTACTGTATCTAAATTCTTATCAATATAAATTGCAAGCAGATTAAAAAATGCCCAGAATGGTAGCCAGAAGAAAACTCCCAATAGAATTAAAAATAATAAAAATTTAAAATCAGAAAGAGCTACGCCCATATCTTTAAATTTTTGCTTTAGGGTTGTTCCCTCTAATTCGCGGGGCGGTTCTTTGTAGAAAAAAATAGTAACGAGCAGCATAATTCCAATGCCTATAGCAGAAGCCATAAACGCATAGTTCCATGAAATCGCTCTTAGATTGCCTGCTACGATGGGTCCGAAAGAAGCGCCGATATTTACCATTGCATAAAAAATACCGAAACCTACAGTTTTATTTGTTTTATCTGTAACCGCTCTTACAGTGCCGGAAATAAGGGGCTTAAAAATTCCCGCCGCAAAACCTATAGTCAACATAGTTAAGGCAATTCCGCTGAATGATTTGGTAAAAAGTAAAAGTAATATCGCAGGCAAATAAGCAATGTATGCGACGATTAACATTTTTTTAAACCCGTAACGGTCTGCAAAAGTGCCTGAGAAAACTGGTATTACATAAGAGAATAAAAGAAATATACTTTGAACAATTCCTAATTGTCCTTTTGAGTAACCGAGATATTCCATGTATATTCCAAAACCCATGTAGATTCCGTAATATGAAAATCTCTCAATAATTTCAATTGTGTTAGCTATCCAGAAAACGGGAGGGAATGATGAACGATCATTTTGCATTTGAACTCCGCCTTATTTTTAAAGTAACAATTTAATATGAAACATTGCGGAGAGAGAGGGATTCGAACCCTCGGAGCCGCAAAAACAGCTCAACAGTTTTCGAGACTGCCGCATTTAACCACTCTGCCATCTCTCCGAATTATTTAATCATCCAAACATTAAATTAACAAAAACTATTAAAAGTAATCCTGTGGTAAATGAAACTATAACAAGATTTTTGTGATTTTTTAACATTTCACCCAATACTGCGTGAAGAGCAAGATATATAAATCCTCCTGAAACATGAGCCATAATCATCCCCATTATAATTGGAGATATTCCGGACTCAAAAACAAATAATCCCAGCAGCGCGCCGGCAACTGTAACTAATTCTACTAGAGTTACGTAGATTAAAATTTTTTGTTTGCTGTAATTTGAACTAACCATTAAAGCAGCCAAAGCTAAACCTTCAGGGAATTTATGAGTTGTGATTGCAAAAAAAACCGATTGACTGCCGAGCATATCACCGCCGCCTGTGGCAATTGCAACTCCATCAAGTAACGAATGAATTGATAAAGCCGTTAATAATGTCAAAACAATTTCAGAAAATTTTTTAGTTGTCTGTTCGTCAAAATGGGAAGCTGAACAAGCGGGACAAACGTGTGAAAAATATTTACTGATAAACCAAAATAAAAAATAACCTGATAGGATGCCTAAAGATAATTCAAATATAGAAAGGCTATGAGCTGATTCAGGAATAAGAGTTATTGCCGCCGCGGCGAATAAAGCTCCCGCGGAAAATGAAATTAATGAACAAAGTTTTTTATGATTTAACTTTATTAAAAAAAGAGCGCTTGCCCCGCCCACGGCAGAGATTACCGCAATTAGAGCCTTAACAAGTATTTCGACAAACATAGATTAATTTCTAAAATGAGATGCCTAATTTATCAAAATAAAATTTCTTCTTAAAATAAATTTCAGTAAATATTTTAGCTTTAAACTTCAATCATTACTCTATGAACGATATTTAATAATAATTTTAAAAACATTTATTATTGAATTGTAGTTTTAGAAATATTAATCAATTTTCAATTTGTGCAAAGTATTGATGCCTCGATCATGAATTTTAATAAAAATATTATTTTAAATTTGATTCAATGATATTATTTTTATAAACATGCTTGAAATTAAATCCGAAATAAAAAAAATAATTCATTTAGATATGGATGCATTTTATGCTTCTGTTGAACAGCGTGATAATCCGGAATTGAAGGGGAAGGCGATCGCGGTTGGCGGTTCTGAAAAAAGGGGAGTGGTGATGACTGCAAGCTACGAAGCCAGAAAATTCGGCGTACATTCTGCAATGCCTTCAAGAATGGCATTCTTAAAATGTCCGCAAATTATCTTCGTTAAACCGAGAATGGAAGTTTATAAATCTGTTTCAAAAGAGGTAATGAATATTTTCAAATCATACACAGATTTAGTGGAACCTTTATCGCTCGATGAAGCTTATCTTGACGTAACTAAAAACGAAATGAATTTTCCTTCGGCTACATTGATAGCTAAAGAAATAAAAATTAAAATTAAAAAAGATTTGCGTTTAACGGCATCCGCGGGTGTTTCAATAAATAAATTTTTAGCGAAGGTTGCTTCTGATATAAATAAGCCGGACGGTTTAACTTTAATCCGCCCCGAAGACGCGGATTCGTTTATTGAAAAACTTCCTATCGCAAAAATCCCCGGAATTGGAAAAGTAACTGCATCAAAAATGATTGCTTTGGGAATTAAGTCCGGAGGCGATATAAAAAAAATGCAAAAAGAATTTCTTATAAAAAAATTTGGCAAGTCCGGCGAACATTTTTATAATATTGTCCATTGCTTAAATGATGATCCGGTTGAAGCAGAAAGAAAAATAAAATCAATCAGCAGTGAAACAACATTTGACGAAGATATTTTAGATGAAAATATTTTTATAGAAACGCTGCTCAATCTTTCCAAATCTGTAATTAAAAGAATGAAAAAAAATAATATTTCCGCAAAGACGGTTACTCTTAAATTAAAATATTTTGATTTTATAACTCAAACCAGAAGCAGAACTTTACACGAAGAATTTGACGACGAAATAATTTTAATTAAAACGCTTAATGATTTGTTAACTGTTCCGCATAAAATTAAAAAACCTATAAGACTTATTGGCGTTGGCGTTTCTAATTTAAATGATCATCAAACAACTGAAATTTCTTCTCAACTCACGCTTAACTTTTAATTAACGTAATTAATTCAAAATAAATTAGAATTAGAATTTTCTTGATTTAATTTCAAATTTTAAGTAAAATAAAACGCGGTATTCAATTCTTATTTTGTAAATCTTAAAATTATTCTAACATAATGGGCGTTAGAAAATAAAGATTCATTTCCGTTAAAAAATATATACTTATTTCAGTTAAATAAGACGCTGCTAATTTTCTAATAAATAATTCATAAAAAACATCGATGGAGTATTATGCCTGAAGATAAAGCAAGCATTGGATTGGGTAGTTTCATTGATACAAAAGATATTTTAAAGCTGGTAGTTGGAAAATTGACCAGTCAAATTCTTCTTTTTAGTATCGCCATTATCATCTTAGTATTAATTTCTTTTTCCATTTGGGGAATCGATGGTTGGCTGCCCGCAATAATTATTGTGTTTATTTTTTTAGTGGGCGCAGTCGGATATTTATTTGTTGAGCAAAAAAATAAAGCTGAACAGGGCGAGCCAAAAGTGATGAATAAAATATTGGAAAATAAAATGAACAATATATCTAACCTAACCTCTCAAGCGCCAAATGGCGAATCAAAATTAAATATTGAATTGGGAGTCGATAAAGTATCTTCTTCGGCAGGCAGCCGCGATATTAGTTTAGTACCCGCTTCATCCGGCGACAAATTTAAAATTGGCGATAAAATTAATATCAACTTTAAAGTTTCAAAACCTTCCTATTTAACTCTACTGAATATCGGAACCAGCGGAAAGCTTACAATATTATTCCCTAATAAAACCCACTCTGATAATTTTGTAGAAGCAAATAAGCTGTATGAAATTCCGGGAAATGATTACGGATTTGAATATCAACTGAATGGACCTACAGGCAAGGAAAAATTAAAAGCAATTGTAACGGAAGAAAAAATAAATTTAATGGAATCTCAATTTTCACCCGACGGCTCCTTGTTTAAAACTCTTGAGCCCAAAGCCGCCGCAAGAGATATTTCTATTATTGAAAAGAAAGTTGAAAATATTCCCGATCATAAATGGAACGAAGCCTATTTTGAATTTTCAGTTGTTGATTAAATTTTTCTAAAATCAAATTAAGGAAACGAACAAAATGTTTTGTCCCCGATGCGGTAGTGAAAATCTGGAAGAAGCAAAATTTTGTGGAAAATGCGGCGATGATTTATCCGCTATAATTGAGCAGCCAGCAGATCAAAACAAACAAGAAAAAAATGAAATCGAAAAAAAGAAGCCAGGCTTTTTTAATTTTTTATTTTCCATCGGAGGGAAAAGAAAATTAATTATAACTTTTGGCATTATACTTTTAATTATGCTGCCTGTTGTGTTTTTTTCTTTGGATGGAAATGAAAGCGGCATTCACACTAGAGATGTAGTAACAACTGAGAATGTTAATTCAGTTTACGGCACGCGGCTTGATTTTAACAACTCCGAATTATTTTACACTTCAAGTATAACTTACGAGGAAGCGGAAAAATTAGGCGAATATTTGGTAAGGTCAGGATTTTTTGGAGGCAAAAAAATCTCACTGCAAATAGATAAAAGCCGCGGTAAATATCTGGTTAGATATGTCGTAATTAGCGGCTACGAAAATGATCCGGAGTATCTAAAAATAGTTAATCAGATGGCTAACGAAGTTTCACAAAATGTTTTTAATAATACGCCTGTGGAAATTCATTTAACGGATACAAGATTTAAAACTTTAAAAGTTGTTGATCAAAACTCGCGCAATATTAATAATGATACTTACACTACCGCCCCCGATTATACAAATAATAGATACGGCAAACTGCTTACTTTTAACGGCGGCGAGCTTTATTACACAAACCTTGTAACCAGAATGCAGGCTCAAAAATTAGGAACAATGCTTATTGATGAAGGATTTTTTGATGGAACCCGCAAGACCGTTCAATTAACAAAGGATGGAAATGTTTTTCAATTTAGGTTTGTAGTATTAAGCGGTTTGGAAAATGACCGGACTGTTTTGAACAATGCTAAAGCAACGGCGGATTATTTAAGCGCGCATGCATTTAATAATAAACCGGTAGAAGTGCATTTAACGGACGCTTATTTAAGAACGCTGAAAACAATTAAAAGCGGTTCCGGCCAGATGCCCGCCGTATATTAATTCTTTTATTCAACTTTAAGAGGAGATTTATGTATTGTCCCAAATGCGGCGCTGAAAATCCTGATAATGCAAAATTCTGCGGAAGCTGCGGCGGCTTAATGGTCATTAAGCAGGATAACGTTCCTCATACTGCAAATCATATTCAACCGCCGCATAATGTTCAGCCGGTTACCAAAGAATTAAAAATCGGTATTACAATACTTTCTGTAATTATTCCTTTAGTGGGAATTATTATGGGATGGATTTATATGACCGATCCAAATCCTGAAAAAAAGAAAGTTGGTAAGCAGTGGCTTTATGTTGGAATTGGCGTAACGCTTTTTTACTGCGTTTTATATTTTATTGGAATAAGCAGCGCCAACAATTATAGCTACTGAAATCTATTTTTATGGAATCATTTACTTTAAAAATATTTCAATTTTTTTGTCATCAACTGCCCGAAAGGTCGCTTCATTTTGAAAGTGAAATTTTTCCATTATGCTTTAGATGTAGTGGAATTTATTTGGGAATATTTATCGGTTATGTTTATTATTTTATTTCCGGCAGAATAAACAAAATTGCTCCCGATAGGAAAAAAGGTTTACTGCTGACTTTATTAATTATTCCAATTTCAGTTGACGGAATTGGAAACGCTTGCGCATTATGGAATTCATCGGAAATGATTAGATTAATTAGCGGGATGTTATTTGGAATTTATTTAAGCCTAACTTTAGTTTCAATTCCTAACGTTATGAAAATGAAGGGTAAATATTCTTTAAATATTAATTATAAGGATTTGGTAGTCCCGATTTTTATTGGATTCATTTCAACTTATTTTTTTATGAATATTAATTCAAAATTGATTTTTAACTTTTTTATTTATGCGGCTTTTTTCGGATGGCTAATTGCAATCTTAAAAATTTCATTAAACTTATTTGATTTATTAAATATTAAAAAAAAATTGTTTTACGCCTTCAATTTAAAAAATAATTTAGATGCTTTATGAAAAACAATAATGTTTATGCGGTTATTATAGGTATAAGCGAATATCAGGATACTACAGTTTCGCATTTAAAATATACTTATGCCGACGCCGAGTCTTTTTATAATCTTCTGCTTGACGATAATAAATGCGGGGTGCCGGCAGAAAATATGAAACTGCTGCTCGGCAAAGATGCAACTTGTTTCAACATAAAAGATGCGGTAAGCGGTTGGCTTAGAACAAAAGTAAACTCTGACTCAACGACATTAATTTATTTCGCGGGTCACGGAGGCAGCGAATCTTCGCCGATTGATTCTGATAAAAGCGATAAATATTTACTTCCCTGGGATACTCGCATTACCAACTTATTCGCGTCGGCAATTTCATGCAATACATTTAACGAATTGCTAAACCGGATTAACGTCAAACGAAAAGTAATTTTTATGGATGCCTGCTACTCCGGTGGAATTGCAAAGCAAGGCGCCAGGGATTTAAATATAATTGATAACCCGTATGACAATCTTGGAAAAGGCGAAGGCACGATTGTAATTGCGGCTTCGCAGCCAAATCAGAAATCATGGGAGTTTGATCAGCTGGGTCATGGAATTTTTACTTATCATTTGCTGGAAGCATTGAACGGCGATGCCGATACTGATAAAAACGGGGAGATAACTGTTTGGGAAGTGATTGATTATTTAAAAGAAAAGTACCTGAGAGCGCAAGAAAATTTGCTAACGAAGAACAAATTCCTTATTGGAGCGGCGAAGGTTCGGGCGATATTAAATTATCCGTAAATATGAAAATTCTTGAAGAGTTAAGACTTCAAAGAGATAAAGCTTATCAAGAAAAAAGAATCAAACTTTTAGAATTATACGGAACGCTTCCGCAGCCCTTATTAGACGAGGCTCTTACATTAATTAAAAAACCTTATTACTCCTTATCTAACAAAGAGCAAGATCTTATTAAATTTATTGATTTCCTCTGCAGGGGTGAAATTACTGCGCAGAAATATATTGAGTTTCAAAGTCTGCTTCAGGAATCCAAAAAAGAAGAGCCCCCCAAACCTATTATTAATAGCTTATTTGAAAGTAAGCAAAAGATAAATCGTTCCGCAAACGGCGATTTAAAATTTTGTATTAATTGCGGCGCAAGAATTTATACGGGAAATAAATTCTGTATCGGCTGTGGTAATAAATTGTAAATGTAATAATTTTACAATAAAAAATTTCTACTTTTTTGTTTTACACGAAAAATTAATTCAACTTGCTTACGAATTAATTTTTTCCAACCTAATTTAAAAGACATGCATAATTCATCGGAAGAACAATACAATATTTTATTTGACAACAGCCCCCAGCCAATGTGGATTTATGATAAAGATACGTTGGCAATTCTTGCGGTAAATAAATCTGCCGTGCAAATGTACGGCTATACAAAAGATGAGTTCCTTTCCAAAAGCCTTATGGATTTGCGCCCCGAAGAAGAGTTAGAAAAGTTTTTTGAGAATGTTGCAAAAACTCCGCCATATTTTGAAAAAAGCGGACCGTGGCTTCATAAGAAAAAAGACGGCTCAGTTATTAGCGTAGAAGTTACTTCTAATGATATTAACTATGACGGCAAATTAAGACGCGTGGTTTTATTAACCGATGTTACTAATCGAATAGAAGCTGACAAAAATAGAGCGCAGCTTGCGGCAATTGTGCAGACCAGCGAAGATGCAATTTATAGTAAAGATTTTAATAATATTTTTTTAAGCTGGAATAAGGGCGCTGAAAATATCTATGGATATACGGCAAAGGAAATAATAGGGAAAAATGCTACTATTTTATATCCGCAGGAAAATGAATTAGAATCATTTGAAATTCTTAACCAAATAAAGCAGGGGATAAAAGTACGACAATATGAAACTCTCCAAATAAAAAAAAATAATGACAAAGTTTATGTGTCTATTACGTTCTCTCCTCTTTCAAATGAAAAAGGGGAGTTAACGGCTTGCGCGGTTATTTCGCGCGACATTACGCGCCGTAAAAAGAATGAACGCGAAGTTTTGAAAGCTTTTGAGAGAGAAAAAATTGCGCTGACTAAGGCGGAAAATCAAAAAATTAAGCTACAGTTCTTAGCGGAAGCAAGTAATCTTTTAAATTCATCTTTGGATTACGAAGAAACGCTTGCCGCTTTGGGTACGCTGGTAACACCCAGCTTAGCTGATTGGTTTGCAGTGGATATTTTTAATGAGAATAATAAATTGGTTCGTATAACGGTTTCGCATGAAAGATTTGTGAAGTACAAATTTGCCGAAAAATTTATGGAAACGCTGCCCAGCTTTGGGAAAGAGAATACTGCAATTTATAAAGCTGTGAAATCCAAAAAATCGATTTTATTTTCTCAGCTAACCTTACAAGATCTAAAACAAAATGTAACTACTGACGAACAATTTAGAATTCTTAGATTTTTAAAGTTACATTCTGCAATGATCGTCCCCTTAATTATAAGAGATAAAGTTTTGGGAGTTTTAATTTTTATTAATGCAGAATCAAAATTAAACTATTCAAATGAAGATTTAACTTTTGCCGAGGACTTAGCGTCGCGAGCCGCCATTGCTATTGAGAATGCAGCCTTGTATAAACAACAAAGCCAGTTAAATCAAAAGTTAGATAATCAAATTCAGGATTTAACAACAGAGATTCAAAATAGACAGCGCGCTGAAAAAGAATCAGAAGAGCATCAAAAAAAATTATTGCAAAGCGAACAGCGGCTTAGCCTGGTTTTGGACGCTACCAATGTAGGAATATGGTCTTTGGATATCACAAATAATAAGCTTAACTGGACTGATGCCACCAAAGCTCAATTCGGGCTATCGCCTTCAGATGAAATTAATCTTGATTTGTTTTATGAATATATGCTTCCGGAAGATGTCGCATCGGATATGTTAGCGATACAAAAATCAATTGAAGAAAAAATAATTTATGACCATGAATTTTGGATAAAATTAAAATCCGGCGAGATTAAATGGATTAAAAGTCTGGGCAAATGTTCATACGATTCTTTAGGCAATCCCATAAGATTTGACGGGGTTAGCATCGACCTCACTGAAAGCAAAAACGTTCAGCAGGAAAAATTAAAACTACTGGCTGAAATTGAAAGGCAGCAAGATCGTTTAAATAAATTGGTAGCGGATGTTCCCGGAGTTGTTTGGGAAGCCTGGGGCGCGCCGGATGCGGCTAATCAAAGAGTTGATTTTGTTAGCGGGTATGTAGAAGAAATGCTCGGCTATTCAGTTGAGGAATGGTTATCAAATACTAATTTTTGGCTTACCATTGTTCATCCTGATGATAAAGTTAGCGCTGCGGAAGAAGCAAAAAATACATTTCAAAGTAAAGAACCAGGCGGCAGTCAATTTAGGTGGATAAAAAAGAACGGCGAAATTTTATGGGTAGAATCTCATGTAGCGCCGATAATTGACGACGATGGTAATCCGGTTGGTATGCGCGGCGTAACGATGGATATTTCAGAACGAATTAAACATGAAGAGAGAGTCCAGCATTTGGGAAGCATCTTGGAAAATTCATTAAACGAAATTTATATTTACGACGCCGCTACGCTTTTGTTTACGCTGGCTAATCACGGCGCGCGAAAAAATACCGGCTATTCAATGGATGAATTAAAATATTTATCCCCCGTTAATCTTAAACCGGATTTTACAATTGAAGAGTACAAACAATTAATTAACCCTCTGCTCAGCGGCGAGAAGGAAGAAATAAATTTTACTACTAAACAAAAAAGAAAAGACGGTTCTTTGTACGATGTTGAGGTTCATCTGCAGTATTCTAATCTTCAAGCCCCGCCTGTATTTTTCGCAATTATTCAGGATATAACTCAAAGAAAAAGAGCTGAAGAAAATCTTCAAGCCTCGCTGGAAGAAAAAGAAGTTTTATTGAGAGAGATACATCACAGAGTTAAAAATAATTTACAGATAATTTCCAGCCTATTAAATCTTCAATCTTCGTACATAAAAGATGAAAAAGCCTTTGAGTACTTTCTGGAAAGCCAAAACCGCATTAAATCTATGGCTTTAATTCATGAAAAACTTTATAGACCAATGGATTTATCTAGAATAAATTTTTCTGATTATTTAGAGGATTTAATTTCATACTTATCTTCCATGTATAAAAGAGATAACAACGCCATATTATTTAATACCGATATTGACGACGTTTATATGAATATGGATATAGCTATAAATCTTGGTTTAATTATTAATGAATTAGTTTCTAACTCTCTCAAGTACGCCTTTCCCCAAAATAGATTTGGGCAGGTTAATATAAATTTACATGAGCTAAACAGCGAATTGATATTAAGCGTAGATGATAACGGTATCGGCTTGCCCGAAAACTTTAATATTAATAGTAATAATTCTTTAGGCTTAACACTGGTTGAAGCATTTACAAAGCAGTTAAAAGGGAAGTTTGAAATTTTAGATTCGGAAGGAACTAAGGCAAATATTATTTTTCCAAAACCTGAAAAAGAACAATACAATTAATGTTTTTTATAATTTTAATTTATGGAGATACGTATGAATAATTTTAAGCCTAAAATTTTGATTGTTGAAGATGAAAGTATTACAGCGCTGGATCTAAAAAAAAATCTTCAAAAACAAAACTGCGTAGATGTGTCTATTTCAAGTAATGGATTAGATGCAATTATGAAAGCTGAAAAGGAACAGCCCGATTTAATTTTGATGGATATAATGCTCAAAGGTCAGCTTAACGGAATTGATGTGGCGTCGATAATTTCTAAGAAAAGACGCATTCCAATAATTTATTTATCAGCTTATACCGACGATGAAACAATTTTGAACGCCCACACTACAAATCCTTTTGCTTTTATCGGCAAACCTTTTGAAGAAGGCGAATTAAATAAAACTGTAAAACAGGCGCTTTCAAAATACAAAGTAGAAATGCATTCGCGGGTTTAAATATTTCAATATTTCCCCCCAATATATTATTATTATTTTGTGCGGCAGCAAACAATAATAATATTTTTGTTGTTATGGTTTTCCCCAACGTTTATATTACCCCCTGAATATTTTATTAATGTGAAGATTTATGTGATCGGCTTTAGGAAGTTATGAATTACAAGAAAAATGAGGGCGGTATTATAATTATTTTTGCGGCGGTGTTATTAGTATTAATAGGAGTTCTTTTGTATCTCGTAATTTCATTTGACGCTCATAAGCAAAGTACGAAAATAGATTCTCCTAAAACGGGATATCTATTAACGCCTTAAATAAAAATTAATATTAATTCAATTTATTTTAAATTTTTGCTCATTTCCCAATGCGGAATAGACACTTCAATAAATTCTTCTCCGTCTTTTTTATATCCTAATTTTTCATAAAATTTTATAGCGGGTATTCTGGCGTGTAAATTCATTTTACTAAAGCCCAATTTTTTAGAATGTTCTTCAGAAAAAATAACCAGCATTTTACCTAATCCTTTACCTCTAAAATTTTCTTCAACGGCTACTTGCGTCATTTGAATTATGTTGATGTTAATCGGCTTCAATACGAGGCATCCTATTAATACATCGTTATAAAAACCGCCAATGTGTACTGCAATGTTTTCAGATTCAATATTCTTTAAAGTAAAATTTAGATTAAGCGGCTCGCGTAAAACTTTGCTTCTTAAAGCAAGCTCGCTAAAATATTCATTAGAAAAATAATTGATGATTTTAATATCTGGTTGCATAACTTTTCTTTAAATTAGGTTCCGTTAAAATAAACAATATCCGGATTTAAAATTATTTCTATTTTCGATTCTATTATTAAAGATCAAGCTAACTTTTAAAATAATTTTTTGTTTCGTTGGTATAACTTTGATTTATAATTTCATAAAACTAATTTATTTAAATTACCTATACCATAGAAGGAGTAAACCAGCAAATAATTTTAATTCAGTAATATCAAAACTTTTTAACGTCAATTAATTTCCCAAAATAACGTAGGAGAAAGTATGAGAAATATTCTCATTATAATTTTATTGTCCGCTTCTTTCAATCTACTTGCACAAGAGAAAAAAGATACTATTAAGGTCGGCTGGGAAGAGTCGGCGGTAACCGGTTTAAATTTAAGTCAGGTGGCTTTTAGCGATTGGTCTCAAGGGGGAGATAACTCTCTTGCGTTTACAATTTTCGGCTTACTTGGCGCAAACTATTATGCGATGCCCTGGAAGTTAGAAAATAATTTAAAGCTCGCTTACGGAAGAACTAAGCTGGGAGAAAATTCTTTTAGAACTAATGACAACGAATTATACCTTGAAGATGTTTTAACTTATGATGTAAAAACCTGGGCGGTAGATCCATATTTCAGTAATACAGTAAGAACCGTTCTTTCCAAGGGATATGATTACAAAGTTGAACCTGCAGTTCAAACTTCAAACTTTTTTGATCCCGGTTATATAACCCAAAGTTTAGGATTAAATTATGACCAGATGAAGGGATTTAAAACTAGATTAGGCTTGGCTATTCAGGAAACGATAACCAAAAATTTTAACCAATATTCTGATGATCCCGATACGCCAAATGAAATTGAAAAATTTAAATTTGAAACTGGTTTAGAATCTGTAACAGAAGGCGAAGTTGAATTTGCCCAAAATATGTTGTTCAATTCTAAATTAAGATTGTTTACCCGCTTTAATATGCTTGATGTTTGGGATGTGAGATGGGATAACACAATTACCGCAAAGGTTAATGATGTTGTGAATGTTAACTTAAATATTCTTATAATATATGAGAAGAGTCAATCACTGAAGACTCAAGTTAAGGAAGCATTGCAGTTAGGTTTTACTTACACAATAAAATAAAATTTAAAACTTATTCATTCTAATAACTAAACAAAAATACAAGGAGGGAAAAAATGTCGCTAGTTAAAGAATTTAAGGCATTTGCAGTGCGAGGCAACGTGGTTGATATGGCTGTTGGTATAATTATCGGCGCAGCATTCGGAAAAATTGTAAGCTCATTTGTTGCTGATATTTTAATGCCGCCAATTGGTTTAATATTAGGCGGAACTGATTTTAGTCGTCTCGCTATCGTTTTAAAAGAAGCAACCGAAACTACTAAAGCAGTTACGATTAGTTATGGAGTTTTTATAAATACAGTTATCGATTTCATAATTATAGCCTTGGCAATTTTTATGGTAATAAATGCTATCAACAAGATGAGGAGAGAAGAAGAAGCAAAACCATCGGCTCCGCCTGCGCCTACCAAAGAAGAAACTTTACTTACAGAGATTCGCGATTTGCTTAAAACTAAATAACGTGTTACTATTTGAAAACATTTGGAGGATGGATATATGAAGAAGTTCAACTTTTATTTTTATACTATAATTATAGCGCTTGCATTTTGCATACCGGCGCAAAGTCAAATTAGATCTCAAGGCACTAAATTTGGATTACAAATAAACGGTCTTGTGCCGGATAATGATTTCGGATATGATAACGGAATAAAGATAAGCTACTTAGCTAGGGGTTTTTTAAGATTTGACGCTAGCCAAAATCTTGAAGTTGAAATTGGCGGAGGTTACGGAAAGTATAAAGGTCTGGATTATCTGTCTGATTATTACAGCACAGATATAATACCGCTTGAGTTAAGATTTGTTCTAAGCCCTTTTAACGCGCAAACATGGAATCCATTTTTTTATTTTGGATTTGGCGCTTTGCATTATTCAGTTCAAAAAATTCCATTAGCTTATACAGTTCAAAACCCTCAGAATGCTGGAGTAAAGAAAGATGGATGGACTGGCGTTATCCCCGCAGGTATAGGCGCTCAATTTGCCGTTGGTGAAAATACGCTTTTAGAAATAAGCGGAGGAATTTCTTATTCGCTGACTGAAAATTTAAACTATTATAAAAATAATGAAACCCCCAACGACGCTTATTTTACCTTGGGAATAGGATTAACTTTTCAAAGCGATAGAGGAGGTTCGGATGATGATAAAGACGGCTTAACACAAGATCAGGAAGAAGCTTTGGGAACAGATTCTAAAAACGCCGATACAGACGGCGACGGTTTAAATGACGGCGAAGAAGTTAATAAATATAAAACCAATCCATTAAATAACGATACTGATGGAGACGGTTTGAATGACAACGATGAAATTTATAAGTATAAAACTAATCCTACAAATGCTGATTCTGACGATGACGGCTTAAATGACGGCGATGAAATAAACCAATATAAAACTAAAGTTAATGACGCCGATTCTGATAACGACGGGCTTAATGATGGTCAGGAAGTTAATACTTATAAGACTAATCCTCTTAAAGCTGACACTGACGGCGACGGTTTAAAGGATGGCGACGAAGTTAACACTTATAAAACTAATCCTTTAAATACTGATACTGACGGAGACGGTTTGAACGACAACGATGAAGTGGTTAAATATAGAACCGATCCGAATAAAACAGATACTGACGGCGGAACTGTGGATGACGGCGTGGAAGTTAACCGCGGAACTGATCCTACAAATGCGGATGACGACGTAGTAAAAATTGGAGTTCCAATTGTATTAGACGGAATTACTTTTGCTTCCGGTAAATACGAAATTACACCCGAGTCTGAATCAGTGCTTCAAAAATCATTAAAGACAATGCAGACTTATCCCGATATGGTTGTTGAAATTGCCGGCTATACGGATAATGTTGGCAGCGCATCAAATAATCAAGTTCTATCCCAAAACCGCGCTGCGTCAGTAAAAGACTGGCTTGTTTCTCATGGCATTGACGGATCAAGAATTATTGCCAAAGGATTTGGTGAAGAAAACCCAATCGCTCCGAACGACACCCCTGATAATAAAAGAAAGAATCGTCGCATCGAGTTCAAGCGAATAAAATAATAGTAGTTTATTCAGCGCCTCTAAAATTAGAGGCGCTTATTTTTTGTTGAGACCATACCAAAGAATTTATGTCAATTAATTATCATAACTAAAATATATTTAAGAGGTCTGTATGTTAGAAGAAATTTTAAACCTTGCAAAAACTCAGTTGGGCGGAAAACTTGGCGAAGCCTCTTTATCAAAAGAACAATTAGATAAATCTGTAAATATAGTGGGGGAATCTGTTTCGGATGGATTAAAAACAGAGGCGCAAAAAGGAAACCTTGACGGCATTTTAAATTTGTTCAGTGGGAAAGATAGCGTTGATAATGGAAATCCCATCATAAAAAATATTATTAATAACGCCGTACAAAAAATTACTGAAAAATTGGGAATCTCAAGTTCAATAGCCGCTACAATTGCAAACACAATTGTACAGTTTATTCTTTCCAAAATTTCTTCAAAAATTGGCGGAGGCTCTGAGAATATTTTATCAGGATTAACAGGACTTATTGGAACTCACGATTTAAGCATTGATAATATTGGCGACACCCTGAAAAAAGATCTCGGCGATAAATTAAAAGGTTTATTTTAGAAATTTTTCGGGAGTTGCTTTAGTATGGAGTTAAAAGAAAAATTTATTCAAGATATTAATCAAGGTTATAATAATTTTAAAGGCGAGTCAATTACTTTGGGCGGCGCTATTTACAACGGCGATTGTTTACCTCAAACTTTAATTAACCTTCCGCTTAAAACTTTGAACAGGCATGGATTAATTGCCGGAGCTACCGGGACAGGCAAAACAAAAACTTTGCAAGTAATATCCGAAGCGCTTTCTGAAAAAAGTATCCCGGTTTTACTTATGGATATTAAAGGCGATTTAAGCGGTTTAGCTGTGCCGGGAATAAGTAATTCTAAAATAGAAGAACGGCATAATAAAATTGGAATGCCTTACCATCCATACAAATTTCCGGTGGAACTTTTAACAATTTCCGATGAACAGGGAGTAAGGCTTCGCGCCACTGTATCGGAATTTGGTCCCATTTTATTTTCGAAAATTTTAGAATTGAATGATACGCAAGCTGGAATTGTTTCTGTAATATTTAAATATGCCGATGATAATAAACTTCCCTTATTAGATTTAAAAGATTTCAAAAAAATTCTGCAATACATTTCAAATGAAGGGAAGGAGGAAGTTGAAAAAGATTACGGCAAAATTTCTACTTCATCTATGGGAACAATATTAAGAAAAGTAATTGAACTTGAGCAGCAGGGCGCTGATTTATTTTTCGGCGAAAAATCTTTTGAGGTTGACGATCTATTAAAGATTGATGAAAACGGTTACGGTATAATTTCAATTTTAAGATTAACAGATTTGCAAAACCGACCAAAATTATTTTCTACTTTTATGCTGTCTCTGCTGGCTGAGATTTATTCTTCATTCCCTGAAGAAGGAGACGCCGATCAGCCAAAGCTGGTAATTTTTATTGATGAAGCTCATCTTATTTTTAATGAGGCTTCCAAAGCGCTTTTAGATCAAATTGAAACTATCGTAAAATTGATAAGATCGAAAGGAGTTGGAATATTTTTCTGCACCCAAAATCCAATGGATATACCTAAGAGCGTCCTTGCCCAGCTTGGGTTAAAAATCCAACATGCGCTAAGAGCTTTTACAGCTAACGATAGAAAGATGATAAAGCTGACTTCAGAGAATTACCCAATTTCAGAATATTACAAGACCGATGAACTTTTAACTTCATTAGGAATTGGTGAGGCTGCTATTACCGCTTTAAGTGAAAAAGGAATTCCGACTCCGCTTGCCGCAGTTTATTTACGCGCTCCCCGGTCACGTATGGATATTTTAAATGAAGAAGAAATAAATAATATTGTTTCAAATTCTAAACTTGTAAATAAATATAACGAGTCTATTGACCGTGAAAGCGCTTATGAAATTTTAAATAAGAAACTGGATATTGCCGCCAAGCAAAGCGCTGAAAATGTTGAAAGTAATAAATCTACCTCAAAAGAAAAAAGCGGATTATTAGATATTATTAACAGCCCTTTAGCGAAACAAGTGGGGCGAACCATGGCGCGAGAAATAACGAGAGGAATTTTAGGAGTGTTAGGATTAGGCGGTTCTTCAAAAAGAAAATCTACTCGAAGTTTTTTCTAAACCGCCCAATGAAGATATCTTAAGAAATTTCTATTAAATTTTTAATTGATAATTTAATATTAACCCACCCAATACTCAGCCCAGGTCGAACGCAATCTTGCTCGGGATGTTATAGGCTTATGTGAATGGGCTTTAATACAAATAACCTGAGGTTCCGCCAGACTGAGGATTTTACTCGTAACGCTTCCGGTTGGCAGGTGCGAATGATTACTCCATCCATGCGATGAAATCGAAATCAAATCAATGCTATTAACCTTTGAATAGCTAATAATTTCTTCAACGGGATCTCCAACTCTTAATGATTCAATAATTTCAATATTACATGGCGGGATTTTAGCGATAAACCTTCTCAGTTCTTCTTCGGCTTCCATAATTTTGCTGTGCAAATTATCATCGGTTACTTGTGAATTATAAACTAGCGCATTTGCAGAATTAGAACTTACCACGTGCAGCAAGTGAAGCGACGCAGAATTTTGCGTTGCAATATATAAACCAAAATCGAAAGCGTGAACGGAGTTATCTGAGAAGTCGGTCGGGATGAGAACATTTTTAATCCCCATCATTTTATACCTCCTTCTATTTATTTAACCAAAAAACTTTAAGGGATGGTAAAGAAATATTATGACATTGTCAATGAGCTAAGACATTGTCAATGAGCTAACAAGTTTTGAAACCTCGTTAAAATCATAAGGCTTATAAAAAATAGAATCCACATATTTTCTGATGCTGCTGTCTAATTCCTTAATATTATCTTTATAAACGTAAAAAATAATTACAGGTAGTTTTGTATTAGTGAATTTTAAATTTTCACAGAAAGATTCAATTTCTTTATCGGGATCTGAATCAATAATAATTAAATCAACGTCTGAATTTTGAGTCAGCATTTTAATTACATTTAAATCGGTAGTTACAGTTACATCATAAATGTTTTGGAGGTATAGCAAAAAGCTGTAACCAAGATTAATATCCTTACTGTAAAAAATTATTTTTTTTCTGCTGCTTACCAAACAAGACTCCCTATAAAGTAACTTTGGTCTTCTATTTTTTTTGAATTAAAACGATAAAATATAGTTTATCCCTCTAATTATATTCTATTTATATGCCAATAAATATGAAGCATAAATCTTGATAAATATTATAAATATTATATGATTAGGGTTTTTGAAGGGGGAGAAATTCAGTTTTTATTCTCTCTAATGGAAATTGAAGATGGCTGATTTCAATTATTGAGAAAGCTATAGACTAATTATTAAACAATTATTTGCCGTATTTTTAATCGGAAATTCCCAAATCTTTTAGCTTTCGATAGAGTGTTGATAGACCAATTTGCAAAAGATCGGCGGTTACTTCTTTATCATAATTATTTGTTTCCAGCGCCCTGAGAAGATAATTCTTTTCAAATTTTCTTACTGATTCGTCTAACGAGCCAAGCTTAGTAAAATCCGTAGTTGGCTGAACGCGGCTAAATCCGTTGGGTAAATCATCGAGCGAAATGAATTCTCCTTTACAAAAAATAGACGCGCGTTCAATAACATTTTCAAGCTCCCGCACCTCGCCCTTCCATTCGTAACTAATTAAAGACCTTATCGCTTCGTTGTCAATTCCTTTTATATTTTTATTTAATTCTTTCCGGTATTTATCCAAAAAGTGGTCAGCCAAAATCGGGATATCTTCTTCTCTTTCTTTTAATGAAGGCAAATTAATTTCAATTACGTTTAGGCGATAATAAAGATCTTCTCTAAATCTATTAGCGGCAATTTCGTCTTTAAGATTTCTATTTGTTGAAGCAATAAATCGAACGTTGATGGGGAGCGAAAGTGTAGTGCCTACCGGCGTATATTCCCTCTGTTGAATTACGCGCAAAAATTTAACTTGAAGTTGAAGAGGAAGCTCGCTTATTTCATCAAGAAAAAGAGTGCCGCCGTCAGCAGCTTTTATTAAACCTTCTTTGTCTGCAACAGCCCCCGTAAACGCTCCTTTTTTATGACCGAATAGTTCGCTTTCAATTAGAGTTTCAGAAATGGCGCCGCAATTAACGGCAATAAATGATTTATCTTTTCTTTTACTTTTATAATGAAGCGCACGGGCAACCAGTTCTTTTCCCGTTCCACTTTTGCCCGTTACTAAAACGGTGCTATCGGTTCCAGCGACGGTATTAATCATTTCGTATATTCTTTTTATGGCGTTGCTTTTTCCGATAAAATTTTCAAAATCATAAGTGCGCTGAAGTTCTTTTCTTAAAATTTTATTTTCAATTAGAAGATTTTTCATTTCAAATAATCTTCTGATTTTAATTAGCAGCTCGTCAAATTCAAGAGGCTTTAAAATATAATCGCTGGCGCCGTTGCGCAAAGCTGAAATTGCGGTTTCAAGCGAGCCGTAAGCTGTGATGATTACAAACAGAGTTTGAACATTTACTTTTTTTACTTCTTCAAGTAATTGAGTTCCCTTCATTCCGGGCATTTCAATATCGGAAATAATTAAATCATACGAATCTTGTAAAAGCAAATCATAAGCAGCTTTTCCGTTTTCGGCTTCTTGGACCGAATATCCTTCCTTTTTTAAAACAAAAGAAAGAGATTCTCTTATTATTTCTTCATCATCAACAACTAAAATTCTTTCAGCCATTTTATTTCCTTTTATTAATTATGAATGGGCAAAGATATTACAAAAGTTGTACCTTCGCCCAAAACGCTGGATACTTTTATGTCGCCTTGAAAACTTTTAATTATTCCGTAGCTAACCCATAAACCTAATCCCGTTCCTTTGCCTTCTTTTTTTGAAGTAAAAAACGGCTCAAATATTTTTATGAAATTTTCTTCAGGAATTCCTTTGCCCGTATCGTTAAATGTTATTTCAATGGTGTCTTCGGTTAAATCCGTTTCCACGCTGATTTCATCGCCATTTAATCTTGGTCTTTCAATAATAACATCTACGGCATTTAAAAGAATATTAACAAAAACCTGCTGAATTTGATCGGCTATTAACGGAAGCACGGGCAGATTTTTATTAAGCTCTTTTTTGAAAATTATATTTTTAGCTTTGGCGCCTACTTTTATTATTTCAATTGCTTCTTCTAGATTTTTATTTACGTCAGTCAATTGCAATTCATAATTTGATGGTCGGGAAAAATCTACAAGGTCCCTAATAATTTTAGATATTCTTGTAACTTGACTTTTAACAAGGTCAAGTTTTTCTTTGGCAAAATTATCGTTAGTCGAGCGCTGAATAACTTGAACCAAAGCCGAAATTGAAGCAAGCGGATTTCCAACTTCATGCGCAACACCGGCGGCAAGCGTTCCAATGCTTTCCATTTTTTGGGTATGAACTAATTGTTTTTCTAAAAATTTTTTTTCGCTAAGGTCCCGATGAATTCCAAAAAAGCTGGTAACTTTTCCGTCTTCATCAATAATAGGGGAGATTAGCAAATGCGTAAAAAACGGCTCGCCATTTTTCTTTCTGTTTTCAACTTCGCCCGCCCAAACTTTGCCGCTGTTGATAGTTGCCCACATCTTGCTCCAAAATTTTTTGGAATGTTTTTTACTGCTGAAAATACTGGGGCTGTTGCCAATTAATTCTTCTTTAGCGTATCCGCTAGCTTGCTGAAAAGCTTTATTTACATAAATCATTTCACCTTCAAGATTAGTAATCTGCAAAGGATTTACTGTATTTTCAGCGACGCTGTAATAAATATTTAACTCGCGTCCCTTCTGCATTTGCTCTGAAATATCGCGGGCAAATACAAAATATTTTTTAGCGGAATCAGTAGCAGAATTCGATTCAAAATTTGCAAAGAACAGACTAATATCAAGGAGGCTTTTATCGGTTTTAAATTTTGTATAGAATTTTTCAGAGCCGCCATTTTTTTTTGCTGATTCAAATTTTGATTTAGCGTTTTTCTTTTCCGAATCTAAAACAAAATCAAAAAAACTCCGCTTTAAAATTTGGGTTCTGTTTTTTTCCAACGTTTTAATCGCTAAGGAATTTGCTTCTAAAATTTTGCCCTCTTTAGAAATCAGCAAACACAAATCGGGAAATGAATCAAATAGATCAAAATTAAAAATGGTTTTGGCGCTCGTCATTTTAGACATCTTACTCTTATTTTTTATGAATGAAAAAATTATTTATAAGACATCTTTTTAGACGCCTTAAATGATATAGAAAATAATGCCAAAGGAAAATGAAAGATTATTCTTTTCCCATAAAGAAATTAAAGATTTTTTTTTGAGATGGTTCAAATATAATATTTTAAATTCACAAAATTTCTCAATAGCAATAAGCAATTATAATATCTTCTTAGAATTGAGAAAATTGAAATGAAAATGAAAATTTTTCATCTAAAAATATACATCCTTTTTAAGATTTGGAGCTATAAAAACGCAGAATTTTGAATGGAACAAAGATTGAGTGTATAAACTATCTTTCAGAAATTGTTAGATAGGTTATTTCAACTCTACTGAAACAACTTTAAAACTTAAATCCTTTCTTTTTACCTTCCAAGCACGAATGAAATAGAACTTATTCGTGCTTTCTTTTTAAATGTTTTGTAAAAATCCGCCAATCATTTTTTCTAACTGACTGAATTCAATTAAAAAAGCATCATGCCCGTATATCGATTTTATCTCAGCATATTTTGAATTTGGAATGGAGGATGCAATTTCAATCTGCTCTGCCGACGGATATAAAACATCGGAAGAAATGCCAATTATTAGAGAGGGAAAATTAATGCTGCCGAGAACTTCGTTTAATGTTCCTCTTTTATAGGATACGTCGTGCAGATCCATAGCTTGCGTAATATATAAATATGTATTTGCGTCAAAACGTTTAACAAGTTTTTCACCCTGATAATCGAGATAATTTTCTATTTGAAAATTTGAATTAAAATTTGAATGAGGAATTTCATTATCAATAATATCTCTCCCAAATTTTTGATTAAATGAAATATCGCTTCGGTAGCTTATCATTGCAATTTTTCTGGCAAGACTTAATCCCCGCTGGGGCTGATTTTTATAATTTCCATTATTCCAATCCAAATCATTTTTAATCGCTTCTCTCGCCGCTTGATTTAATGAAATTGCCCAGGGCGAATGTTTGGAAGCGGTGGCAATTGGAATAATACTTTTTACAAAATCCGGGAACATAATTGCCCATTCCAAAACTTGCATTCCGCCAAGCGAACCTCCGGCGATAGTAACAAGCTGATTGACGTTTAATTTCTTTAACAATTCATATTGAACTTTTACCATATCGCGAACTGTTACAGCGGGGAAGTCCAAACCATATTCATTATTAGTTGAGGGATTGACGCTTGTAGAGCCTGTTGTTCCATAACATCCCGATAAAAAATTAGAACAAATGACAAAATATTTTTCAGTGTCAAAAACTTTTCCGGGTCCAATTAAAGCATCCCACCATCCCGCTTTGCCGAGAAACATTTGATTATATTTTTTAAGAAAGGAATTGTTTTGTGGATTATTAATTTCTTCATCGAAAATAATTCCAGCGGCATGTGAATTACCTGTAAGCGCATGGCAAATTAAAATTGCATTTGTTCCTTCTTCGTTTAAAGCGCCATAAGTCTGATAAGCCGCATCCACATTCGTTAAACTTCCGCCTAACTCCAATTTTAACGGATCATTTTTAGAAAATAGAATTTCAAATTTTGTAAGCGCTATTAATTCCGATTGCTCTTTAATAATTATCTCCATAAAAAAAACTTTTTTTTGTTCAAGAAATATAAGCAGGATAAATTTTTGATTCATCCTGCTTAAAGAATTATTTAAGTTAAACAGTCGCTTCAGATTTTACAGCGGCTTTTATTGCTTCATCGAAGTCATCAATAATATCATCAATATGTTCTAAGCCCACAGACACACGAATCTGTTCCGGTAATACGCCAGCGACTTTTTGTTCGTGCTCTGATAGCTGCTGATGCGTTGTGGACGCAGGATGAATTACTAGCGTTTTAGCGTCGCCTACATTTGCAAGCAGGCTTGATAATTTTACGTTGTTGATAAAAGCTTTTCCCGCTTCAATTCCGCCATTAATACCAAAGGAGAGTATTGAACCGAATAATCCTTTTCTTAAATATTTTTTTGCGCTTTGGTGAAAAGGATGGCTTTCTAATCCCGGGTACCAAACCCAATCTATTGCAGGGTTTGCTTCCAACCATCTCGCTAACTTAAGAGCATTTTCATTATGTCTATCGATTCTTAAAGACAATGTTTCTAACCCTTGCAAAAGTAGGAAAGCATTAAAAGGGCTTAAAGCTGGACCGAGATCTCGAAGTCCCTCAACCCTTGCTCTAATTATAAAAGCGATATTTCCGAATTGAGAACCCTTGCCGAAAACCTCGTTAAACTTTAATCCATGATAGCCCGGCGAAGGTTCCGTAAAAATCGGGAAGTTGCCGTTTCCCCAATCAAAATTTCCGGAATCTACGATTACGCCGCCGATGGAAGTTCCATGTCCGCCAATCCATTTTGTTGCGGAAGCGGTAATGATATCGGCGCCGTGGTCAATAGGTCTAACTAAATATCCGGCGGCTCCAAAAGTATTATCGACAATTAATGGAATGCCGTGTTTGTGGGCGACATCGGCAATTGCTTTTATATCAGGAACGTTTAATTTTGGATTGCCTATTGCTTCAATGTAAAGAGCCTTTGTTTTAGGATCGATTAATTTTTCAAACTGCGCGGGGTCATCGCCTTCCACAAATTTTACATTGATTCCTAAACGGGGAAATGTAACCTTAAATTGATTATAAGTTCCTCCGTAAAGATGACTGGTAGAAACAATATTTTCGCCGGCCTGCGCAACAGTAGTAATTGAAACAAGCTGCGCAGATTGCCCTGACGCGGTTGCAAGCGCCGCCGCTCCCCCTTCAAGCGCCGCAATTCTTTGTTCAAAAACATCTGTGGTGGGATTCATAATCCTTGTGTAAATATTCCCAAATTTTTGCAGCCCAAATAAATCAGCGGCGTGCTGCGCGTCGTTAAAATTATACGATGTAGTTTGATAAATAGGAACAGCGCGAGCGTTAGTTGCCGAATCCGGTTTTTGCCCGGCGTGCAGTTGAAGCGTTTCGTATTTGTAGCGTTTCTCTTTTCCATTTGTGCTCATTGTAGTAACCTTTCTTTTTGTGATAAATTAAGTTGAACTTTTTTTACTAAAATAAATTATAAGCTTGCCCTTTTTTCTTTCCTCTTTCTTAGGGAGAGGATTAAAGCGAGGGCGTTTTAAAACGAAAAAACCTCTTCTGGAAAGATTGCCTGAAGAGGTTTTTAGTAAAAACTTCTTCTCTCATCTTTCCCATTTGTCCAAATAAATTGGACGGGGCAGGAGTTAGCACCAATGACCCCCGATTTTTGTCGGAGCGGTTGCTAAGGTTTCAACGGGCCTGATCCCTCAACCTTTCTCGATAAGAGCTATAATATTTATTTTAATCTTATGTCATAATTCTATTTCATCTAAAATAAAAAACCCTTCTCGATTTTATTTGGGAAGGGCTGCATTTTCTGTAAAATTATTTTAACAATGTCCTTCCGTTAAGATGCTCCACACATCATACAACAGATACACATCATCATTGCTGATTTTTTTAAGTTAATATTTTGTTTTTGATTTTTCATAATAGTTGGGCAAAGATAGTGTTTGGAAATTCATAAGTCAATATCTGAAATTATTTATTTTAAAAAATAAATATGAAAAGAGAATATTAATAAAATGGTCTACAAACGAATAAGACAAATTAATAATTGTTAATTTTTCTTTCTTTCAGATTTAAAAACTTTAATGAAACAATAAACCGTTAAAATAAAAATTGCTCCCCATGCAGCTGATAAAAAAATAATTCCGCCTGTAGTAAGTCCCATTTAATTTCCTTTAAACATTTTTAAATTGATTTTAACTTTGTGCAATATTTTCATCGTGATTTTTCCACGCTTTATGAACTAGAAAAGCAAGACCCACAAATAAAAGAACCATTAATAATCGCGAACCCCAAATGTAAGGCACATCGGCTGGGTTAGCCCCGGTTAAAAATAAAATTGGTATAGCGTCATTAATAAACCACCAAATCATAATCACAAACAAAACCAATGGAGTAATATATTTCATTATGTAATAAAATATTTTTGGTATTTGAAAATCCCCGCCGGCGTTCATTTCCTTCCAGGCTTTGTCAGCGCCGAAGACCCACATAAATAAAATAGTTTCCATCAAAGCAAAAACTACAAGCCCAAAAGTGCCGGCCCAATAATCCATTTCATTTAAAAATCCAAAACGCTGAAAGAAAACTACAAACTGCACGCAAACTAAAACTATAATGGCAAGCGTTCCCACGGCTTTTTTTCTATTCATTCCAAATTCATCTTCTAAAAAAGCGATGACCGGCTGCCCCATAGCAACTGAAGAAGTTATTCCCGCAATGAACAAAAGTAGAAACCAGATGAATCCAAAATATTCGCCAAAAGGTATTCGCTGAAAAATTAATGGCATTGAAACAAAACCGAGATCAAAAGCGCCGCCTTTAGCAAATTCCTGCGTGGCGGTTAATCCAAAAAAAGCAACGGCAACAGGAATTGCGATTGTGCCGCCAAGGACAACTTCGGTAAATTCATTTGTAGCGGCAGTAGTTAATCCTGAAAGAGCAATATCGTCTGTGGGTTTTAGATAGCTTGCATAAGCGTGAATGGTCCCCATCCCAACAGACAAAGTAAAAAATATTTGTCCCGCAGCAGCCAACCAAATTTTAGGATCGCCAAGCTGAGAAAAATCAGGATTCCAAATAAATCCTAACCCAGTCCAAACGGAGTTTTCTGGAATGGAGGGATCGGGAGTTCCGAGAGTTAAAATTCTTACCGCAAGAACAGCGGCAAAAACAAGTAAAAGCGGCAGCGCAATTTTAGCAAGCTTTTCAATCCCCTTAGAAATTCCTTTATATAAAATCCAAAAGTTCAAAACGAAAGTTACAAGCATTAAAAGATATGCAACCCAATATCCGTCAAAATGAATTCCCGCTTCTCTGCCCTGATAGCTGTACAGAAAATTTTTCATTGCGGAAAAAGTTGTTTCATCAAAGTATAATTTGTTGATGGAAAAAATACTGAAGCCGAGAGTCCATGATTCAATGTAAGTGTAATAAATCATAATCGTCATTGAAATGAAAAGTCCGATTGCGCCGAAATATTTTGCAAGTTTATTTTTCCAAATTACATCAAACATTCCGGGAGCGCTGCCATGCTTATATCTTCCGCCGTTTCTTCCGATGCCCCACTCAATCCACATTAATGGAATGCCAAGAATTAAAAAGAAAATAAAATAGGGAATCATAAAGGCGCCGCCGCCGTTTTGCGCGGCTTGCACGGGGAATCTTAAAAAATTACCAAGCCCCACTGCATTACCGGCAACAGCTAAAATTAATCCGATTTTACTTGCCCATTGTTCTCGCTCGCCAGTTTGCGGCATTCATCCTCCAAGTTAAAAATTTATTTAAAAGGAATTTGTGTAATTGGAACTAAAATATGATAACTAAATTTTTTAATATCAACAATTAAAAAAGTTTTTTTAAAATGTAGCCGCGAGCGTTAGATTGCGATTCTTCTAACAAACGCAACTTGAAAGTTGCGGCTGCTAGTATAAATTCACTCAAAATATTTTTATGTTTGTGCGTATAAACTTTTTAACAAATCAACAAAATCAAATGCTAAAACTAATTTTAATAACCGCCATTTTTTTAATAACAAATTTAAAAGCACAAGAAATGAACTCAATTGATAATTACAAAAAAATTGTAAATGAAGTTAAAACTAAATTCGCGCCTGACAAACGAACCGCTATCTTCAATGTTGAAGTAACCCAGGCGGAAGATAAAATTATTTTAAAAGGCGAGACTAACCTTCCCGAAGCGAAAGAAAAATTACTTTCTAAAATTATTGATAAGAATTTAATTGATGAAATAGAATTGCTGCCTGAAAAAAGTTTGGGTGAAAATATTTTTGGTATTGTAAATTTATCCGTTGCTAATATTAGAACAGCTCATGAAAATTCAGCGGAGATGGCTACGCAGGCTTTAATGGGAACGCCGGTTAAAATTTATAAAAAATTTCACGGCTGGTTTTTGGCGCAAACGCCGGATAATTACATTGGCTGGATTGATAATGACGGCGTGCAATTGATGGATGATAATGAATTTACAGATTGGCGGAATTCTAAAAAAGCTATCGTAACAGTTTCTTATGGGTTCAGTAGAACAAGCCCAGATGAAAAATCTTTGCCGGTTTCGGATATTGTAGAAGGGGACATATTTAAATTTTTAAGCGAAGATGGAAATTACTTTAAAGTTGAATATCCCGATAAACGCATTGCTTTTATTTCATCGGATAAAATTCAAGGTTACGCTGAATGGTTAAGCAGCCGGGAAATCACTTCTAAAAATATTCTTTCCACTGCGGAATCATTTATGGGAATTCCATATTTATGGGGCGGCACATCCGCTAAAGCTTTTGATTGCAGCGGATTTACAAAAACAGTTTATTATTTAAATGGAGTTATGCTTCCGCGCGACGCATCGCAGCAAGTCCACACCGGCGAAATTGTTAATACTGAAAACGGTTTTGAAAATTTACAAACCGGAGATTTATTATTCTTCGGAAGAAAAGCTACAGATTCAACTTCAGAGAAAGTTACACATGTTGCGCTGTATATCGGCAACATGGAATTTATTCATGCTTCGGGGAGAGTTAGAATTAATAGTCTTGATAAAAACCAATATAACTTTAGCGAGTATAGATTTAATTCATTCATCCGCGCAAAAAGAATTTTAACTTCTCTTGATAAAAATGGAATTAGGAAATTGCAGTCAATAAAATATTATTCAAAATAAATACTCATCAAAAAAAATACTAATCAAAAAAATGAAACTTACTTTTAAACCATACACGCTCGAACTAAAACACGTTTTCACAGTCGCTAAAAATTCACGCACAACAACTCCAATAATCTTAACTGAAATTGAGCATGAAGAAATAAGCGGATTCGGCGAAGCATCAATGCCGCCTTACCTGGGCGAGTCGCAGGAATCAGTTACAAAGTTTTTATCTAAAGTTGATTTGAGCCGATACAAAAATCCTTTTGAGCTTGAAACTATTTTAGACGACATAGATAAGATAGCTCCCGGCAACGGCGCCGCCAAAGCATCGGTTGATATTGCTCTGCATGATCTGGTTGGAAAAATGATGAACCAGCCCTGGTATAACATTTGGGGTTATGATAAAGAAAAAGCGCCTTACACTTCTTTTACAATCGGAATTGATAAACCGGATGTGATAAGAAAAAAAGTTGGCGAGGCGGAAGAATATAAAATTTTAAAAGTGAAGCTCGGCAGAGACAATGATAAAGAAATGGTTGAAGTAATTCGCTCTGTTACTGATAAACCATTGACGGTTGATGCTAACCAGGGGTGGAGCGATAAAAATTATGCGTTGGAAATGATTGAATGGCTGAAAGAAAAAAATGTTCTTTTTGTTGAACAGCCTATGCCCAAAGAACAGATTGATGATATGGCTTGGCTTACATCTAAAAGTCCGCTCCCCACAATTGCTGATGAATCAGTGCAAAGGCTCGCCGACATTTATAAAATCAAAGACGTTTTTTCGGGTATAAATATTAAGCTGATGAAATGCACAGGAATGCGCGAAGCAAACAAGATGATTACGCTTGCCCGCGCGCTGGGGTTAAAAGTTATGCTGGGCTGTATGACGGAAACATCATGCGCAATTTCCGCCGCCTCTCATCTTTCGCCAATGGTTGATTGGGCTGACCTTGACGGCGCTTTATTAATTAGCAACGATATTTTTAACGGAACTGTAATTGAAAATGGGAAAGTAAACATTTCTTCCAAGCCGGGAATTGGCGCCGCAAAAATGTAAATGATATTAACTGCTATTAATATTATAATCTACTCTAAATTATTTGAATATAGATTTATATGCTGATAACAATTAAATTAAATAAGTTGTTATAGGAGAATTTAATTCTTGTATATCAACTTTTAAGTACAAATCTAAATCAGGATAATTAATAGTTATACGCTACAAATAAAAAGTATGGTTAAACAAAATAAGAAAAGAGATTTTTTAGTTGATTGATGAATAATAGGTCTGATTTTCAGATTGCAAAAGAACAAAACTGGTATCGGATTCCTTGTTCAACTAAAATGGATTCCTAAAAGTGTAGCTAATAAAACATTAAAATATATTGCATTTCACCATACAAAAACATTTAACAAAGATGCTTATTGTGTTCGATGGAATAGTGAAGTTAAAAATATTTCTGTTGTTCCAAGAAAAATTCTTCTCCCAAAATTCAAAATGACCCTAAAGCTAATGATGAATATTACAAGATAGAATTTAATTCATTGAGTGAACTTTCAACCCCGATTATTAGCAATCGTCCGAGAAGATTACTTTTCGTTCCAACCACTCTTTGGCATTTCCAAAAAGCAACAATATTAATGACTTATTTTATGAAAGTCCTCTTGAAGAAGAGTTTTGGGATGCACTTAAAGTCGCAAATTAGAATCAGAACGACAGTTTCCTATTTATACTGATGTGAAAATGTTTTATTTGGATTTTGCAATTTTTTGTAAAGAACGAAACATTAATATTGAATTTGATGGCGATAGATTTCATTTATCTGAATTCAATGTTAAGCGGGATAAAAACCGTAATAATATTCTTTCAAGCTTGGGTTGGTCAATACTACGTTTTACTACTGAAGATATTAGAAGAAATTTAATACAACGATTCAATATGTTAAGGAAACCGTAATCAGTATGGTGGGATAGAAATTGTCTCGGAAAAAACTTATAGATACTTTGAAGAAGACCAGAATCAAATAAGTTTATTCGATTATTAAATTGTATGGTATAGCGTATAACCTCTTTAATAAGTAAAAAGTCAATAGGGAAAAAGAAAATAAAATACTGCTATTCGATACAGTTATAAAAAGTTCTTTGAAAACTTGTCCATATAGGGCGGAACTGATCTACAAATAATTACAGCCGATGGAAGATAAACGGATAAATAATTTCAAAATCCCTATTGATAGTTCTTTTTCAAATATTAAAGTTTTTGAGGATACTTTATTTATTAATATTCATAGCGATAGTGTTTGTATGTCGTTAGATATTAAGGATGGTTTGTTAAAAACGAATATTCAAGAAAGACCATTTCATCATATTATATACTAAATCCCATAGAAGCTAAACCCCAGTACAAATCATTACCTCCGCGCAATGGCGGTTATGATTAAATCTAAATGTTTATTAATATCGAAGGGAAAGTTTCTAATATGCTTTTGCTAATCACCAAAAAAAACAGGCTCGATTTCTCGAGCCTGAATTAGTAAGACTTCTAATTCTCCACAAGGGAGAACTTTTGCCAATTTATTTCATTATTACTTTAGCCGTTATTTCATCAGCATCATTTTATAAGTCTGCGTAAAGCTGCCTGCTGTCATTTTGTAAATATACATTCCGCTTGCCAGACTGCTTCCGTTAAATTCCGCAGAGTAAGAGCCTGCAGCTAAATTATTATTTACTAACTCCGTGACCAACTCACCGGTAATTGAGTAAACAGATATAGTAACTTTTGAATCGAATGGAACTGTGTAGTTTATTTTTGTTGTTGGATTGAAAGGATTTGGATAGTTCTGCGATAAACTAAATGATAACGGAGAAGTAATTTTCACTTCAACTACATTTGAATACGAGAATGTTCCATCAAAATCAATCTGTTTTAGTCTGTAACTGTAAGTTCCATTATCAACTTCTTTATCTGTAAAATTATAAGATTGCAGTTGTGAAGTTGTTCCGCTCCCCTTAACGAATCCAAGTGTTACAAAATTATCAGAAGATTTTCTTTGGATTTCAAATCCCTGGTTATTTGTTTCAGTGGCTGTTGTCCAGCTAAGTAAAACGCTGCCGTTAACACAACTCGCGCTAAAAGCAGTTAGTTCAACCGGAAGAGAATTAGTAGCTTCATCTGCTCCTATGTAAGGCGCTGTGCCGCTTCTTATATCGCCATCGATATCAGTAGTAATTCCGGCAATGGGCATTCCAGCCAAATCAATATCTCCATTCGATGCGCCGGTTAGATGAAGATCAGTAGCGGAAACAAAATTAACAGATTTACTTACCGAGTTTAAGTCTTGCGATGTTGCCTGCCAAGCAGCTAAGTCGGCATATAACGTACCCTGATAATTTACAAGATTCTGATTTGATAAAAGATCATTAAAGTTTGAGGTTAGAACGGATGCCGCAGGAACTAATCCAATAGCGGATGAAGCTGTATTACCTGAGTGATTGTTTATCAGAATATTATTTTCCAAATCAATATCTACAGGTCCCGTTCCGTTTGTATGATTACCGATCGCATAACTTGTTAGCGTGGAAGCATTATCATTTATTACAATTGTATTGAAATAAACTTTTAGATTTCCCATAGTTTGTGATGAGCGCAAACCAATTCCATAAGTGCTGCCAGTTTCATCCGAAGCGCCAACATTAATCATATTATTTACTATGCTGGTAATATCAGTTGGTGCGTTTCCGTTGCCTGCAAAAGCAATTCCTATTAAATAAGTATTGGCAACATTAGATTTTTCAAGAATGTTGATCGTGTTATCGCTGATCATCAGATTTCCAACATTTCCGGTTATATAAATACCATGAATGTAATTATTAGTATTTCCTGCAGTAGTTGGTAAAACGTTAATAGTGTTTCCAATTATCTCGCTGTTTTCAAGATAGAGTGTTGCCACACCGCGCGTGCCGCAATAAATTTCATTATTCACGAAACTAAATTGGTTCGGCGCGCTTGTGCCCCAAGGAGCAAGTCCGTCTCTTCTAACAGGACGTAAAGCGGTTCCGATTTGGCAGTTTTCAACTTTTAAGTTTGTAACTCCGTTAAGGTCGTTAATCACTAAACCATATCTAAAATTAGTTTGACCATCAAAAATATTTTTGATCATCACGTTTTTAAGAACAACGCTATCGGCATTTCCATTGTTTAATGAAAAAGGAACATCCACAACAGGCGCTATTTGTTCTGTGGTTACAGTAAGGTTGCGGCTGTCCGTACCGTTATTACTTCCATCAAATGTAACGTGACCGGTATTAAAGCCGATCATAAATTGTCCGTTTCCTACAGAAGCGCTTGCAGAAACAATTAATGTAACATCTTTGCCGGGCGCAGGTTTTATAACAACATTATTTGTCGCAGACAAATCTGCATTAAAAGTAAAAGAATTTTCTCTCAATGTATCCGCATCTAATAAAAGATTTACGGTTCCATTAACCAAGCTGTTATTAACGGCAGTTACTGCATCGTTAAGAGTTGCAAATCCTTGTGGATTAGTTCCCTGAGGGATATAAAAATCACCGGCTAATGGCGTTCTTAAATCAACTTGATAAGCTCCGAATCCATTATTTGTAGAAAGCACATAAATATTAAAAAGATATTCGCTAACTTTTTGAACTGATAAATCTCCCAGTCCGGCTGCCGACGTAGCGCCTAATACAGGCGTAGAGGCAAAAGCAGTTGCGGATGCGGGTGAACCTCCTGGCACTTTAAGAATTTTAGCATTATTTGAAGAAACGAGAAGATCGTTTGCAGCTACAAATTCATTCCCGGAAAGAAGATTCAAAAATCTCAAAGCGCTGCCGGAAGTTGAAAGAGCAGTACCCGGAATGGTTCCTACCAATGTTCCGGTAGAAGTAAATTTTTGTGCATTCCCACCATGTGCATTGAAATAAAAATCACCATTCGCTAACGGTCCGATAGCGGCAGATGAAAATGAAACTAACGTTCCCACACTAATAACTTCGGGAGTAAACGTTGCGCCGTTGTCAGCGGTAGTAAATTTAATAACCTCTCCGGTAGCGGCGGCATTAGCTGCCCAAATAATTATAGAATTATCTGTTGTTGAACCGGCAACTGTAAACTTATCGCCTAATCTATAACCAGTAGCTGATGTATAATTAATTGCTTCAACAGGCGCTGCGCCTTCACTGGTATATTTATAAACTTTAAATGCAGTAGTAGATGAATTAGTCGTTAAGTTACCGACGAATATTATTCCGTCTGTAGAAACTTCAACATCGTTTATAGGATAGGTTCCTCCGGAAATACCAGTTGTATCCAGCATTGCAACGGAATCACCGGTAAGCGCATTAAAAACAAAAATTTGTTTGCCGCCTAAAGACGCGTTTCGATTAGCTACAAACAACCTATGATTGCCGCCGACTAAACCATAGCCTAATCCACGGGTTAAACTACCTGCTTCCCAGGATGGTTTTGTACCTGAGTTTGCAGATTTTTCCCAAAGAGTTGTTACCTGCGAGTATCCAATACTCACGATGAATAGCGCTGCGAAAATTGAAAGTATTACTTTTTTCATTAGTCCCTCACTGATTAAGTTAGAATAATTAGAAATGAATTAATTAGGATTTGAAATATTAGAAGTGTTCTGTTCATTTATCGAAATAGTTTGTTGGCGATGATCAAACTTAATTAATATAATCTACAATTACATCAACCCAACGTTTTTTTATATTGAGCTTTAGAGATAAATACTAAAGCAATCTAACTAATATCAGGTTCGCTTATTTTATCAATCGTATAAAGTGGTAATGCAAGTTTAAATAAGTATTCATTTATACTTTGATTCGAGTTGTGTAATACATCAGTTTGAGGACCCGAAGGTAATTCATAAGAATAGATTCTTAATTAATCGGCTGAGTATGAGGGGTGAACTAAAGTATAGTGGAGTGTAAATAATTATGAATAAACAGAACGATTATATTTTTTTTAATCCTATGGAGAAAGTGGCTATTTGGTTTTTAGAAGATGAATAATAATAGTTTTTCTTCTTAGATATTTATTCATCATCTTCTTTTTCAGAAATCGATTTTAGTGAGGTATTATAATCCTCAGAAGTATGAACGAATTTTGCAATCTGCACACGAGTATGAAGTGCAAGCTTTTCAAGTATATTATGTATATGACTCTTAACAGTGAAGGTTGAGATATGTAAATTTTGTGCAATTTCTTTATTCGTCAAACCATCTGCAACTAAGTCAATTACTTGGCGTTCCCGCTTTGTCATTCTAACTGAATCAATTAATATTGAAGGACTTGATTCGGTTACAGCTTTATCAACAATCTGGGAAAAAAGTGATCCGGTTAAATTTGATGGCAGAGCTTTTGCACCGCCTGCAACAGTCCTAATTGTTTTTAAAAAATCATCAACAGTTGCTTCTTTAAGAATAAATCCCGCAACCCCTTCTTGAACAAATATTAACAAATCTTCTTGCGATGGAACAAGATCCATCATAATAACTTTTACTTTTTGAAATTCACTTTTTAATTGTTTTGCAATGTTTAAACTATTTTGATTTCGTAACCCGAGATCTAGAAGAACTATATTTGGTGGTGATTGGCGAACAAACTTTAATGCTTTGGTACAATCTCCAAATGCACCGGTAACTTTTAGATCCGGTTGTTCCTGAATCATCCCGGTTATTCCATCCCGTAACAAACGGTTGTCTTCTATAACTACGATTAAAATATTTTTCTTTTTGATCGGTAGTTCTATGTTTAATTTAGAGTAATAATATTTGATCTCATGTAATTAAAATTACTTCATCAATTTAATAGATTCATTTTTAGTATGCAATTTTATTTACTTTGTTTGGAATATTCTGTTTCTATCCGGATCCGGAGATAATTATAGGTATTAAAAATCAGTTTATAAACATTTAATATATGATATAAATAGTAGATTCAAACTCTAAATGTTTGATGATAAAATTTTGTGGTATATAAAAGGGTTGAAAAATAATTGGAGGGAGGTCAGCCCTATTAAAGTATCTTTTACATTTGTTTAGTGTGGACTTAAACTTCCAAAAATACTTAAAATAATAATCCGGATTAAATCCCGAATATACAATGAAGTCGTATAGTTGGTGCAGCCTTTATATATAGATAGAAGAACCTGAACTTATTTTACACAAATACTATTGATCCTGAATTCCCAGACCCTTTTTAGTATTTTTTTTATCTCTTTTTGCCGCCTTTTTTTCTTTCATAGATTTGACGGGTTCTTTTTTGGAATTCTTCTTGGTGTTTTGAGTTTTGCTCATTGTAATTCACTTCTGATTTAGTTATTAATTATCAATCGAAAATTGAAATATCTTCGATTACATTTGTTAAAGTGCCGGTTGAATATGAATAATTCGCGACTTCCAAACGAGTGTGAAGCGCGAGCTTTTGCATTATATTATGAATGTGGCTTTTAATTGTAAGGCTTGATACACGCAGCGTTTTTCCTATTTCTTTATTACTAAACCCGTCGCCAATTAATCCTATAACTTCCCGCTCTCGTTTTGTCATACATATAGCGTCTTTCAACTTTACTTTTCCGCCTTTAAGAGCTTGATTTACTATTTCTGAAAAAAGAGATTCATTCAATTTCAGCGGAAGTATTTTAGTACCTTCAGCAACTGAACGTATAGTTGCTATAAAATCAAGGGGTGAAGCATCCTTAAGTATAAAACCTGAAGCGCCTGCATTAATAAATAGATTTACATCTCCCGGTACAGGTGTTAAATCCATTATTATAACCTTTGCATTAGGAAAATCCTTTTTTACTACTTCTACTATTGTCAAACTATTCCTGTTTCGTAAACCTAAGTCCAAAAGAATAATGTCAGGTTTCAGTTGCCCGATTTTTTTGAGGGTATTTTTATTATTTCCTGAGGCTGTAACAATATTAATATCCTTATGCTCTTTTAGTATTGAAATAATTCCATCATGCAGCAGAAGGTTGTCTTCAATTAATAGTAATTTAATTTTTTTCATAAAAGAAATTATAAATTGTAAGTTGATAAACCAATCGTGCAAAGGGATGAAAAATGGACTACATCTCTTGGTCGAGAATATCATTGCCGTATAGGCGAGTAAATTGGGGGACAGGTTACAGGAGGGGATGAGGTAGGTAGTGAAGTTTGAATATCTATGAGGCTTGTATGTTGCAAAAAAATAATACTGCTTTCATAGATTTGAATTCTTAATTTATTTCATCACTATGGTATTTAATTTTTTGTGACAGCCTTAAATCTTTTTATCAGATAATCTCTCAGAATATTCTTGTTTCTTTAATGAGCTTTGGACAGAACAATTAAATAAAAGAATATGAAGTGATCTTAAGTATTTTTAATTCCCATAAGGCAGAACAAAATTACCTCTGATGAGTTTGAAAATATTTTATAAGATAATTCCAATTATTATGTGATTCGTCAGGTTCCAATTTCCTAGGCTGGTTTTATCTAATGGAAAAGAAAGCTGCTTAGATTGAGGAATGAAATACAATAATTTAAATTTTCCGCACTGTATCTAATCAGAAAAATTTATTTCCAATCCAGCATCAATATGACTTGGCCAATTATTAAAATGGCAGGGCCATCCACTAAAACATTTCATCATGAAAAGTATTAGAATAGATTCAGACTTAATGTTTGGCCCCGATTAATTATGAATTGCTATTAAATAAACTTGTATTCAATAACTACATTCATAAATTCTTTAACTATAAACTTTATTTAGTAACCTACTAATTCATGACAGATAGCAAATGGATGAAAAGGGAGCTAGATTTTTTTTTATTTTATTTGTCCATCTTTTATTAGCACAAACTATTAATATTTATATTCTGCTATTCAAAGAAATATCTTATTCCCAGTCCCGCATCAATTCCAAATCCTGTAGATGAAGTAAGTTGTAATACCGGAACTAACTCAAGAAATATATCTATGGGAGTTGAATGTGGAAACCAGGCTATTCCAAATACACCTCTTACTCCGAATGAACCATCATAATTCCCTCCGCTATTATACCTTCCGCCAATTCCATAATAAAGCGGAAATCTTTCGGTTGAGCTTATTACATTATATGAATGCCAGAGGTAATCCATGTGAAAATGTACGCGGCTGCCATATTCTTCGTATCTATTCTTTTTTGAAATACGGTCACCGCCTACAGACCAGCCGAGTCCAAAATCAAAAGCATTTACCTTGGAAGTCCAAAGTTTTGCACTCAACCCTGTTGGTTCACCAAAAATAATTCCCAGACCAAATCCATGATCCTGTGCTGTCATTGGTTTTGCCGAAATCAGCATTAAACCCAGAACCACTCCGAACAATAATTTATTTTTCACTATTATAATTCTTTCTATATATTCCCCCAATTTAATTTGAACTCATGTTTATGTTATCTAACACTATTATTATTTGCAGTAACCCCTAAGTTGGCTATATATCATTAGGGCATTAAAGGAGATAGCCCGAATTCCTTATTCCTATCACATTGTTAAAGTTCACTCCGATACTAATTCAAAAAATTCAATCTATGAAATTATTTTCTGTAGATCTTCTTTATTTATGCTAAGCTTTGTTTTAAGCTTATCCCAAATTGAACCATTTCTCACTTCATCAAAAAGTAAATCGTTGTCAGTTAAAGTTGGATAACGCCGTTTAAGTTTAGCTTTTTTGATATACCAATTTTCCAGTATTGAAGGAGTAGAGGATGCTATTTTTTTTAATGCAGCGCCTTTTTGAGTAATCATTTCATTTAGCCTTAATTATTTTTCAAATAGGAATTTCAATTTCTATTTTAGTCCCTTTTTCCAGAATGAATTTCATTTTACCATTAAGCTGGCTGACCATTAAATTTACAAGATGCAGCCCCAAACTGGTTACATTATTAATATCAAAGTCCTTTCCTAATCCTATGCCGTTATCTTCAACGGTTAATAATATTCGAAAGCCATTTACTTTTAAATCCACATTTATTATTCCGGTATTAGTATTAGGAAATGCATACTTAATAGCATTAGTTATTAGTTCAACAAGTATCATTCCTATTGTGGCGGCATTTTTTGAAGGCACCGTAATTTCAGCAATATTTTTATTGAGTGTTACTTTATTTGAAAGTTTAAGTGTAGATTCAATTACTTTATCGCAGTAAATATTAAGCGGAACATTAAAAAAAGAATCCGTATCATGCAGTAATGAATACAAATCGGAAATTGATTGAACTCTTAAACTTAATTCTTCAAGTACATTTTTTGTTTCTTCTGATGTTACCGCACCGGCTCTGAGATTTATTAAACTTGTTATCATACTAAAGCTGTTTTTTGTCCTATGCTGTATTTCTTTAAGCAAAGCATTTTTTGCATTTATATCATCCGATAGTATTTTTTCATGTTTTACCCGGTTTGTAATATCACGTATGTTGCATTGAATTACGCTTTCATTGTCAACTTGATAAACATTACTAACAAATTCTACATGTATTTGTTTTCCATCTGAAGTTTCCAAAGGCAAATCTTCGTACCTAACATATTTCTTTTCCTGCAGTTCTTTATACAATCGCTTTGAGTAATCAATCTTCTTGAAAGCACTGAGATCCCAAATCTTTTTTTCAAGAAATTCTTCTCTGGAATAACCCAGCAGTTCAATTAAAAAAGGATTAACATTTGTGATCATTCCATTGTCCGCATTAAGTATTAGTATTCCATCTTTAGCCGATTCAAACAGCCTTCGATATCGTTTCTCGTACATTTGCAGTTTGTTTTGTTCAGTACCAGCTTTTAACTCTTCAGTTTTTAATTTCTGATTTGCATCATAAAGCCTAAACGCCATTTTTATTGAAGCATCAAGTACTGTAATACCATTCTTGACTACATATCCGTATGAAGTTATATCTTCGGTTTTATCAACAACTTCACGGTCGGTATAACTGGAATGAAATAAAAGAGGTATATCATGATCTTTAAGAATTATTTTGGCAGCTTCAGTACCATCCATTTCTTCGCTAAGGTTTATGTCCATAAGAATAAGATCAATCGGAGGAGAATTTGAATTTACAACCTCGATTGCTTTTTTACCATTATAAGCAGTGATTACATTATAACCATAGTTTGTTAATTGCATAGCATCATTCAATGCTACTGTTACTTCATCATCCACAAGGAGAATTGTTTTCTGTTCTTTATTGTTCATGTTATTATATCCATTATTTGCTTTATTTTGTCTTAAAATAAAAATTTAGGAAGTGCAAATATTGTTTGAAATTTCTAAATGTTATCCTTCGATTAAGTTAAAACAGAAAATGTTAAATCAGATTAAAAGACACGGCGTCCATGAATAAAGTTGAGTGTGATCATAATAATTGCGATTATAAGCAGCACATGAATAGTCCCTCCCATTGTGTAAGAGGTGATTAGTCCGAGACGCCAGAGAACAACGAAAGCAATTGCTATTATGTATAACATTGCAAATTTCCTGTTTTTCAAATTTTCAAAGTTTAATTTCTATGTTAAGGTATGAATAGAAGTGATGTATATCAATCGAG